>DASXDX010000023.1:0-250287 GCA_036490385.1 Occallatibacter sp. | reverse complement strand
AGAGTGGAGGCAGAAAGGAATCCTGAATGGTGGTTTGTGACGAATTTATTGGCAAAGTCGTGAAAACCTTCACGCTCTACGAGGACAGCGGCGACGGTCCTGAAATCTGTATCGAGTTCACCGATGGCACGGTGTTTTCCTCTTGTTTGAAAACTTCTACCTCGCTTGAAGCCAAAATGACTCGCGATGACGGTGGACAGCCTCGACTCCTTAAGGACTACTCCACTCCCGCTATTCCCCGGTAATCCAGCCCCAATCATTTAGAAACCATGCTGGGGAGGTGTCTCCTCCCCGGCTTCAGCCGCGCTGCGTCTTGCGCCACCCTCCTCTGCGGGCCTGTGTCCTGCCCGCAACACCGTCCCGGAAATCATGTGCGCGGACGCGCACGCATAAGGAAACCAAACCTTGGCTGAGGGCTCTGCCCTGGCGCAGCGCAAGGGGTTTCCCCAATCTTCCGCGCTTCGCTTGTGCAGACCTTCGCTGCGCTTCGCCCTCCGCTTTGCTCCGGGTGGGTGATTACCCCTCCCCTTGCGCTTTGCCGCCCCGCCTTCGCCAGGAGGCGTTCGGCATGTAGGTACATGCCACGCATGGCATGAAAAGCAAAAGCAACCGCAAAGGAGAGACACACCATGAGCAGCGTAGCCACCACCACCGTCACCACCATCGACAGCAAGAAGCCTTCTACCAAACAGGAGTTGATCGCCGCCAACATCAAGCTGCTGATTGAGCAGTTGGAGGCCGGACACTCCGAAGCCCTCACCCACTACCTCACGGCCATGAGCCGCTTTCACAACTACTCTTTCGGGAACGTGCTGGAGATTGCCCGGCAGATGCCCACCGCAACGCGTGTTGCTGGCTTCTGGGCGTGGAAGAACCTTGGGCGCAGTGTGAAGGCCGGACAAAAAGGCATCCGCATCCTTGCTCCCATCGTCGGCGTTCGCCGCAAGAAGGACGAGGAAGCCGAGAAGGACATTACCAAACAGAACGAGCGGGTATTGGTCGGCTTCCGTAATGCCTATGTCTTCGATGTCTCGCAGACCGAAGGCGTAGACCTGCCCACGATGCACGAAGTCTCTGGCGACCCCGGCGAGAACTTGGACAGGCTGGCCGCGTTCGTGCGTGGCCGTGGCATTCAGCTTGTCTATAACCCCAACATCGCGCCCGCGCTCGGCATGAGCTACGGCGGACGCATCGCCATCCTGCCCGGCCAAACCAAAGCCGAGGAGTTTTCAACGCTGATTCACGAGACGGCGCACGAGCTGCTCCATAAGGCCGAACGTCGCACAGCAACCACCAAGACCGTGCGCGAGACGGAAGCCGAGGCCGTGGCGTTTGTTGTCGGCAAGGCCGTTGGATTAGTGACGGGTTCGGCTTCTGCTGATTACATCCAGCTTTATCACGGCAACGCCTCACTGCTGGCCGAGAGCTTGGAAGTTATCCAGCAGACCGCCAGCGTTATCCTTGCTGCCTTGGAGCCGCCCATCGAGGAACAGGTGGCGCAGACCACCCCCGAGGAACTCGCGGAGGTGGCCGCATGAAAACCGTTCTGGAGCTTATCAAGCGGGCCGGTGGATGGCACCCCGGTCTGTACCTCAAAGTAGCCAACGCGCCATACATGGAGCTTGTCATCGAGGCGATGGATGAATCCGGGCCTTGCGGTCTTCCGGCTGTCTCCGTCGCGCACTACGGCGAACAGAACGGCGACCTCATGCGTGACCCGGAGATGTGCTTCGAGTTTGGCCTCGCCGGAGGGCCGCACCTGAACGCGTTCTATTGGCGGAACGATTACGCGGGCGTCGAGCAGTGGAGCCGCTTCATTCAGGACGGCAACTACTGCTACCACACCCAGCTGCACCAGCAGCACGAGAGCTTCGCCGAGCTGTGGGATAAGAACCTCGACGCGCAGCGTTTCGTGGAGGCTTTCACGGACAAGTGCATCCTCGGCTAGTCCGCTCCCGTTGGAGCGGAACATGCCCGACGTGTGCCGCTCCGTGACCGTTCACCCTTCAACCGCTCGAAAGGAGCACACCCTCATGGAAACCCAAGTCGTCAACACTACCGAATACCGCAACGTCCCTCTGTCCCTGTTGAACGAATCCAGAACCAACCCGCGTCGCACCTTCGAGGAAACCGCCTTGAAGGAATTGGCCGTGTCGATTCGCAGCCAGGGCGTTCTCTCCCCGCTACTGGTACGGCCTCTTACGGAGAACGGCTTCGAGATCATCGCAGGAGCGCGGCGTTACCGCGCCGCGCAATTGGCCGAGCAGAGCGAAGTTCCCGTTCGCATCGTCAACCTCTCAGACGCGGAGGCGTTGGAGGCGCAGTTAGTGGAGAACCTTATCAGATCGGAGATTCATCCGATGGATGAAGCGCAGGGCTTCCGCGCCTTGCTGGACTTGGAAGAACCCAAGTACAGCATCGAGCAGATCGCCGCGAAGGTTGGCAAGACGCCCGCATTCATCGCGCAGCGTTTGAAGCTGACCGACCTTGTGCCCGCTGCGGTGGATGCGTTCTATGCTGACGAAATCGGCGTGGGCCATGCGCTGCTGCTGGCGAAGCTGCCCGCAGACCAGCAGGAACCCGCACTCAAAGCGTGCTTCAAAGAGGTATACGCCAACGGAGAGAAGCCCGCGCGTATTCTGCTGCCCGTCCGCAATCTGCAATTCTGGATTGACTCGAACATCTTTCTCATCCTCAAGGACGCACCGTTCAATAAGCGCGATCCGCAGCTTGTCCCGGTAGCGGGCAGTTGCGCCGATTGCCCCAAGCGGACCGGGCATAACAAGCTACTGTTTGGCGATGACCTCGGCAGGCAGGGTGACCGCTGCACTGACCCCAACTGCTATCAGGCGAAGGTCTCGGCTCACGTCGCGCAGACCGTAGCAGCGAAGCCGGAACTGGTGCAGATCAGCACGGCCTACGGTGGACAGAAAGAAGGCAGCCCGGTATTGCCGCGCAACAAGTACACTGCCATTCGGGACGACAGGCCGAAGTCGAAGGACGATGCCAAGCGCCCCGAGTTCAAGGAGTGCAAGTTCACCACCGAGGCGATCATCACCGAAGGGAGCGACGTTGGCACCATCCATAAAGTGTGCGCCAACCTATCGTGCCCGGTACATCATCCGAAGCGGCAAAACAGTCGCAACGATGAGACGTGGAAGGCTGAGCAGGAGAAGCAGCGCAAGGAACAGGCCATTGCCAATACAACCGGACTTCGCGTCCTCACCGCCATCGGCTTGGCTGTCCCAGTGCGCTTGCTCAAACGTGACCTGCTTTTCGTCATCGAACGGTTGGCGTCTGTCTTGGACGAAAGCCGCATCGAGATGTTGGCACGGCAGCACGGCATCCGGCAGAAGCGCGACGATGGAGGCGTCAAGAAAACTCTGACCGCCTTTGTTCGTCGCGCCGACGAAGGCACTCTTTCCCGGCTGTTGGTGGAGGCAAGCATCCTGCTGGCCGTATCGCGCGGGAATCCGAGTGCCGTTCTCAAGGAAGCCGCAACCGCCTATAAGGTGGACACCGAGGCCATCGCGACCAAGGTGAAGCAGGAGTTCGCCGCGAAGGAAAAGGCGAAGAAGGCACCCCAACCTACAGCCAAGGTCGCAAAGAAAGCCGCCTAGCAAGTCATTCTCCGAGGGACGGCACGTCAGCCGTCCCTCATTTCTCGCCCGCAAAAAGCGGCAGGGAGAACCCGTGCTGGTTTCTCCCTGCACCCTCTGCCCGCCATTCGGCCTTCGCTCGCCGCCGCGCGGCAGGAGTCAAGTTCCGAGTCTGTTACGGAACTCGACAACTTCAAAGGCTCGACACTCGGTCTTCGCGCTGATTCGAGCGGACAGAGCTCCCTTCGATCAGTTTTCTGGAGCGCCCGCGTCAGGTGGGCGGTTCCGAGGACATTTGCCATTCGTTTGAGGTTGTAGGCCATCACTGCAAGACTCAACTCAGTGTGAGCGCCTGCTCGCCCGCGTAACAGGAGATGTGGGTGACCCAAGATGCGGTATTTTATGGTCGCGAAGGGATGCTCGACGATGGATCGTCGTAGTCGCATCGCATCTGCGGTCGCCCGCTCATTCATCCTCGTAAGAGCCTCTTCGAACATATGCCGCGAGACTCGGCGCGCGGTGGATGCGGTGCAGCGCTGCTTCAGAGAACAGCCACCGCAGTCCTTCGCGTTAGCCAGGTAGATGATCGATTTGTCTTTTTTGAGCCGTGCCTTACGTTTCAACGTTTTCTCGTCTGGACAGAGGTACGTGTCCGATTCCGGTTGATAGCGGAAGGCGTCGCACTGGAAGAAGGTGCCGTCGCCATGTGGGTTCCTGGTCCGCGTAGCGGGAACGCACGGCAGGATACAGCCGCTCCAGCAGCCACATGACTTCCACGTTGCGACGGCACTCTGTCTCTAAGCGCCTCGAAGAGCGGATCTGATTCAGATAGCCATACAGATACAGCTTCAGCAGAGAGCGCGGATCGTAGCCCGGTCTGCCTGTCTCGGCCGGCTGCGCCCGCTCGAAGCCAAGCTTCTCCATATCGAGTTGGCCGACGAACGCGTCAACCACTCGACACATGTGATCGGCAGGAACAAGATCGTCCAGAACTACAGGAAATAGCGTGCCTTGGCTGCGACCTTCACCTTGGATATAAGCCATAAACGATGATGTCCTCGTGTTCGAGGACATCGTCTCACCACAAGCTGTTTAAATCACACGTTAGACGACATCGAAATACGGGTATCGGTCTTGGTGCCGAGAAGCGCGTTTTCTATGAGCAGGTCACTGGTGTCAAGGGTTTGTTCTTTGTTTTTCCCTTCATAGGGCTTTTGTTTTTGTTGTTGCTCTTGGTTTCGTTGCTCTCCACCGGGTTTCTATTCGCACTCTGGATGAGCCGTCTTGATGCAAGCTCGGTGCCGGTTGGGGGTTCGAGAGGAGAGTCGATGCTGCCATTTATCGGTCGGCCTTGGAAGACCAAAACGCGCACGCAGTCATCGGAACACGGTGTCGTCGCAACGGGTAGTGATGGGATGTCGGAGGGCCGGAAGCAGGAGAGAGATAATGCCTGAATCAGAAACAGATGTCAGCGTAACCGTCTTCAGCGCAGCGTTGTCTCTTTCTCCAGCATTGACAGAATTTCGGCCATGCGTTTTGCCCGCGTTTCCGGCTTTTTGGCAGTGTGAAGCCGGTAATAAATCGAGAACAGATTTTGCCTATTCAGCGTGGCAAAGAATTTCTTTGCCCTTGGGAGCTTGTTCAAGGCCGTTAGGAAATCGTCGGGAATTTCCATCTCTGCGGAGCCGGCATAAGCCTTCTCCCAGCGCCCATCTTTTTTGGCCGCTTCAACATGCGTCAGTCCTGCTGGGGCCATGCGCCCCTCTTGAATCAGTTCCTTAGCGTGTTCGCGGTTCTTGTTAGACCAGTTGGATCCGGGCTTGCGTGGCGATAACCTCTGCAAGAATGAGCTGTCATCCAGGGGTTTCTTCTGCCCATCGATCCACCCGTAGCGGATTGCTTCGACAACACAATCGGCCCAGGTCACTGAGGGCTTGCCTGAAGCAGATTTATAAATTCTGACCCAAAGCTCCGTTGCGCTGGCGTGATTGTCGGCCATCCACTCGCCAAGTGCCTGCGAATTTGGAAAAGACTTGTGAGAAATTGACTTCATCAAGATTCAGCCTATTGGCTTTTGCAAAATTCGCCACCGTGCCAATGTGGCTAAGGTTCTATGAGTCTACGCCCTAGTCCTCACAAGCCGGCATCTCGGCAGCGATCCGGCATGTCAGAATGTCCGCCGATGAGTTTCGTAACAGCCTCGGAACTCCTCCTGCACCTTCCCCGGAATCGACACAAGCGGTTTTCACGGCACTTATCTACACCCTCCATCATGCGTGCCCCAGATGTCTGAAGGCTACGTAAGAGAATGTGAGGATCACAGCTACGCATATCGGGGTCAGAACCTTTTTTGGGCCGTCTCCGCTAACGTGATGTGCAATGGACGCAGAGACCAGAACGATGAAGAATCCGGCAAAGGCCCACTCTTTCATGAAATCGGGAAACGGAAGAAGAAGGACGACGGCACCCGCAAGCTTCAACATCCCAAGCTCGATTCGGAAATAGGAGGGAAACCCGAGGTGCGTGAATCTCTCTTTAAAGCGAGCATCGACCAAGTACATCACGCCCGATGCAGCCATCATGAGTGCAAAGAGCGTGATGGAAATCCAGTAGAAACCGCTGAGCATTTTCATCGTCACTGAATGTATTCCTCTCGATTGCGTCCCTCATCTCGAAACCGGTTTCCTCACACCTGCCTGTGACGTTTTGGAGACTGAGCCAAGTCGTTCCAGGCTTTCAGCATGAAGCTTGATGCCTCTCGTGATGAACCCTTCGACAAGTTCCAACTCGTCCGCGGTATAGCTTGACCAAAGTCTGAACAGATCTTTGCGAATCGGTTCATAGATAGCCTCGCAACGTTTGGAAGCCCGATCGCTGAGGCGAACCATTTGACGTCTGCGATCCTTTGGGTCATCTTCTCGTGCAACAAAACCGGCCTTTTCCAGTCGGTCGATGAGCGTTGTCGTTGCCCCAGAGCTGAGCCCCGTAGCCTTGGATAGCTCTCCAGCAGTGCACGCGCCTTGTTTCGCATAGAGGAAATCAACTCCTGCCAGGTCGGTCCGGTGCAGGCCCAATACCCCCGCAATGACCTCGCGCGTGCTTTCTGCCTGGTCTCCAATGCCTCGGACTGCAGCGTAGAGCCGCTCGACCAGATCTTTCGACGGTTTGATTTTCCCGGATATCATGTCACCGTTGGAGTGCTATGCGTGCGGCAATGATCAAGCAAGTCAACGTGAGCAGTTCCATCGGCAGCCGAAACTGACTACGAAATGTCCATTTTCGAGCGAGTGCTTCATCGACCGCATCCGCCTTTTCGAAGGCAAGGGCTTTGGGGATGAAGTCGAACGCAGCCCAGAGACGATTGGTGATGTGCACTGCCAGTGAGATCAGGAGCCAGAGCCGCACAGCTGGCAGTTTCCATGCAAGAACCAGCGAACATAGCAGGACAAGTTCGAAGAGGATATGAGCCGGCAACCAGAATCGTCCTCTCCGCACACCGCCCCGATTGGGCTGGATCAGATCTGGCCTCTTGGGCCAAGAAGGGTCGATTACCAGGTGTTCGTATATCCCACCGCCCAAGATGGCGGAAAGAACCAAGATTGCGGCCAATACAAAAGTCCCGACGGTGGGCATCTAAGAGTTCTCCGGGCTGTCTTATACATCTTTACAGTCAATTATCTTGATTGTCAAGATAACGTGACACCCTCGAATTAATATGGGGATTTCGTTAGGCTCATCGGTCGCAACACCGGGTCAATCAGATCGATCTGACAACCCACCCGTTTTCCGGGGTGCGTTGCGTCGCGCTTCCAAAATCAGCGGCCAACTCAGACGAAGCCATTCAATCAGACCCTCCATCGCTGGTATGAATGTCTTCGCCAGCGATGACATCTCGTACTCGACTTGTGGGGGCACATCAGAAGACACATGGCGAATCAGCATCCCATCGCGCTCAAGTTTGCGCAAAGTCATGGTAAGCATCCGCTGGGATACACCTTCAATGGCGTGTTTGATTTCTGCAGATCGCAGCCGTTGCTCACTGGCTCTCGACAACTGATAGAGAACAAATAACGTCCATTGGTCCCCGATCAATCGAAAGACATCGTGTGGAGAACAAACCCCCAACGGCGTGGAAACGATCTCCGGAGTAAGTGTGGTCGCGAGCATATGTTATTTATCTATTCCTCTCGCTGCGAAAACGCTAGAGGGAACATCGATGTACCTTCTTCTCAAAACCATCATTTGGCGGTACACATGGGATGAAGCTAGCTGAGAGATTTCGGGGAGTGTTCTGTGTTTATTGGTCACTATGGTGTGGCATTCGCCATCAAAGCAAAGGTCCCGCGGCTCCGCTTGAGCTTGCTGTTTCTTGCGGTGCAGGCTCTTGACATCATGTTTGCACTGCTCCTCCTTCTCGGGTTCGAACATATGCGGGTGATCCCAAATACTTCATCTCACAACATCTATGACGTTTTCCAACTCTACGACATGCATCTGTCTCACAGCTTGCTAGGAGCACTTGGATGGAGTGCAATGACCGTGCTGTTAACTCGGCTTCCCTGGAAGGAATCCATAGTCCTCGGCATTGCCGTCCTCTCGCATTTTGTTCTCGATATCCCAATGCACCCGAACGATCCCTATCATGCACCCGATCTGCGAATTGCCGCCATGGTTCGCCCGGCATAGGTCTTGGTCTCTGGAATCATCCTGTGTTCGCGGTTCTTGTGGAGCTATGCACATTCTTGGTTGGCGCGGCAATGTTTGCTCGCACGACGCGGCCTCTTCGTCTCCGATGCTGGATTCTGATTTCGATCCTCGCCACGTTCGCTCTGCTTCCGCTATTCATTCCTCCGAGTGGTACCGAAGTCAGCTTTGCAGTACAGATTCTGGCGATGACCGGATTGATTGCGTTTTGGGCGAATTGGGTGGACTCCGCTCGCGGGCCAAGCAGATCAGCGTAAGTCATTTGACTTGCTAGGCCGCGTTCAGCCTTGAAGACTTCCCCGATAATTCGTGCCCGTTGCACGACAAGCTATATTGCCTCCGTCCCCGTCTTGAAAAATTCAACCACGCGCTGCCGAGCCGCCTTAGTCGGGCCTCCCTCCTTCAGGTTGAGCGTGAGTACAGAATGCGGATGCTTCGTACTAGGGTGAGACTGAGCTTCTGCGGGATCGATGTCCCATCGCTCGAATTTGTCGCCGAACTCGCAGGTGTAACGGTCGAAGCGCTCGTCGGGCACGAGCGGATCGCCCGTAAATCGCAATCCGATCATCGACAGCCGCTCGTCAGCGAAGCGGCGGCGGGCGCAGCAGATCTCGGCCTGCGATACGCCAATCGCGCGACGCTTCTTGGCACCGCCGATCGGGAGCGATGGTTGGGACAAAACGGGCGCGGTGACGGAGGGTTCGGTCATCATCGCCAAGGCGAAGCCGCCGGTAAAGCACATCCCGACCGCGCCAACACCTTTGCCGCCACACTCCCGATGCGCATGACGCGCGAGGGCTCGAAGCCAGTCAACAATCGGGCTTGAGCGGTCGGACGCCCAGACATTAAACTCTCGCCTTATACATGTGGTGATTAGACTCTCGGCGAGGAGATAGCTCTTCACGACGGGCTTACCTGGGTGGCCGAAGAGACTTGGGCAGAAGACGGTCATTCCTGCGGCTGCGACCGTGCGAGCGAAGTCCAGCACCAGCGGATGCAGCCCCGGCATCTCATGCATGATGATTACCGCTGGGCCAATGCCTTTGCGATACACAACACGCGTGTAAGGCGCTTCGGTGAATTCGAACCGTTCGAAATCCGCAAGTGCCTTTTCGTAGGCCATTACGCCTCCCTCTGATCTGATAAAAGAGCTCTGTTCTAAGTCTGAGCCGTCGAAAATCACCGAACGGCGAACCTAAGGACTAACACCGAGGACCTCCTGATACTCCCAATACAATCGGTTTCATCCCAGCGACCTTTTTCCTTTTCGTGGATCATCCTGTTCCCGCTGGAAGCTAGGAGTCTTGCTTATGAGCATGCCGAGAGTACAGCATCAGCAACGGCCGCGAGATGGGACGCGGCTTCATTTCTGTTGCTCAATCGATTGGTCAAATAGGCGAAGACAAGGTCACGATCCGGATCAGCCCATCCGATGCAACAATTGCTGCCATTGTGACCAAAGGCTCTTGGACTGCTTAGTCGGCCAAAAGGACTGATACTTGTAGGATCGACTCGCGGGCCTCCGAGTTGAAATCCGTTGGACCAACGAATGTAGAGATTAGCGGTTCTGCCCATCTCTCCGTCGGATGAAGGAACGCGCGCTTCTTCGATTACGCTTGCGCTCAATATTCGAGCGTTATCGAAACTACCCGATCGCAACAGCATGAAATAGAAGCGGGCGAGATCAGACGCTGTGGTGGAGATTCCAGCGGCGGGAATGACGGCTTGCCGCGTGAATATCCTGTTTATCAGCGCCTGCAGGATGAAATTGCGTTGCCCAGTGGCGACGATCGGAACATGCCGACGCCACTCACTCGCGGGAAGGCCTAAATACGTATCGCGTGCGTCAAGGCGCTGGAGGATCTCAGTCACAAGAACCTTATCCACGCGCTTGCCTGTAATCCGATGCACCAATTCGCCCAATATGAAACCGTAGTCGAGGGGCAGATAGGCCGGCACCGCGCCGGCGGGCCAATGGCGCTCGGCGTTCTCGATCCGGCGGACCGACCGCTTCCAATTTACGAAGCTGAAGAGTTCACTGAAAGGAAATGCGACAGGCGAGAGACCAGTCCTATGTTGCAGAACGTGCCTGACTGTGATCGCGCCTTTGCCTCGGCCGGCGAACTCAGGCCAATGAAGGGAAATTGGATCATCCAGCGAAAGCAGACCCCGATCCGCTAAGACATAAATGAGCGCCGCAATGTATGGCTTGCTGGCCGAGAATATCCAAAACAAAGAGCGCTCATCGCATCCGAAATTGTGCTGCAAGACGAGCTTGCCGTGGCGGATAATACAAAGCTGAGCAATCGCGCCCCTTGCTTGTGCAAGAGCGACGGCGTCCGACAATTTCCCAGGATCAATAGAGAGTTCTCGCGGATCACTCTCGTGCCAGTCAATGGAATCGCTAATCTCTAGTCTTGTGCTTGTCAACCCGGGCCCTGGCATGACTGCAAACGGGATAGTCGGTTGAGTTTTTGAGGTCGATACTTCAGCATCACTCTCACAGATCATGATGGACTCGTCGGGTCACGATTCGTTGCCGCATCCGTGATTGTTGGAAAGCGAGCCAGCGTCCCCAGGAGTTCCGCGTGAAGATGGAGGCGCTCACCTTCCACCGCAAGCAATGAAGCGGGATCGGCCGCAGACTTGAGGCAATAGCGCAGATAGGACAGCCGCATCAGCCAGATTGCGTGCTCGACATTCCCATCGTCGCGAATGCGGAATGTTGTCCAGCCGGAATCGGGGACCCAGCGGTGCTGTTCGGCAAGATTATGCGCAAGGAGGAAGTCATGAACAGGACGCGGAAACGGAATGTCGACGTCTTCCCACAAGTGAACATGGCCGACTTCCGCGTTGCCTAATCTGTATTCCCGCGCAGCAAACCGATGGGGACGCATAGAAATCCCCGGCCACGATGAAACTTCCTCTTTGAGTCTGTCGGTACGGAGATTCACATGGAACCTCTGCGAGATATTCCTTAGATGACGCGATCGGAAAGCTGATTCAGAGAGCGTGAAATCATCTGGACTCGGTCTGAACCGTCGAAACCGCCGAACCGCTCCCGAAGGAAATGAACGAGCACAATAGACCGAGAATCAGGGAGGAGCCAACGATAAGGAGAGACTCTCGAAGATCGGGTTTTGCGGCCGTGAGCAGGACAGTTCCCATCACAACCCAGATTCTCGTGCTCAGGGAAAATTTGAGGAATGCACTTTGCGTGAGTGTGCGCCATTCGGCCTCACCAGCGCTCTTCTCCCTGGCGTCTCGCCGGATACCCCGAAGACGCAACCCACTGAAGGCACCGAAGAGCGCAAAGATAATGGTATCCAGAACCGCGAAGCGGGACCATGCGAACCCTGTTGCGTTCAGACTTTTCGAGAGATAGCCCCCGGTGATCAAGATCACCACCAGAGAGCTTACGGCGGCGATGCCGATGGCTGGCACTGCGCCAATCCAGATTCGGGCGTCTGATGGCCGTCCGGTCCGTCGGAGCTGCGCCAAGAGGAGGGATTCCACTGTCAATGTCGCGGTGAGGGCGAGTACGGCGATCGCATGGATAAACAGAATGGCAGGATAGAGTTTCATCGCTCTCCTTAGCAGGGCGGTCTTTGAGAAAGGGCGGGGGCCAAGCTTTACCCGCCTGCCCTCGGGCAGGCTTTGCCAGTTGACAGGCGAGCGCTTGTGGCCGACCGCAAGAGGCAAACGCTATCTGAAATCGCCTATTGAGTGAACCTCTTCATAAAGGGCCGGACTCGCCGACTCAACGAATGCGCGCAGCAGCCCGATTTGCTGCTGGAGACCCTCGTTTTGGTGATAAGCCTTGTGGGCTTCGGCCGATTCGTACTGGGTAACCCGCACCGCTGATCTGCCATCCAGGCTCTTGTAAAGCCGGCTGCCTAAAACACCTTTTGGCAGAGTGGACGACGCAATGTAGCTCCGGTCCGCCTCGAAGAATTCGTCGATTTTGTCAGGTTTGATCGAAAGGACATTAATTTGTGTTACCGGCTTCATGACTTCCTCCATACGTTTTTGTCAGATTGGCTGGGGTTAGGGTGGTTGGGGATGATGCCTTCCTGCTGTCCTGCCACACGAATCGATTGCTGTGTGTCGCGATAGCAGTCGAACTGCAAGTGGAGCGGCGATCGATTACCGCTTCAACGCTACGTGTACGCGATGCCCACGACACGCTGGAGATGGCCGGGGCGCTCGACTTCGTCGAGAAGGAAATGGGCGACATCGGCTCGCCTGATCGTTGCCGCGCCGCCGGCACCTCGTGGCAAGTGGTCATCGGCGATGCCATACTGCTCTGTTCGCGGTCCGTTCGTGAGTCTCGGCGGCCGCACGATCGTCCAGTCGAGACTGGTCGCTTTCACAATGCGCTCCATCTCGGCGGAGTCGTCGGCGATGTTGCGCAGGAAAGTGCTGCGAAGGAGTCGGCCTAGTAAACCGCTATCGTCGAAAAGCATACCGACGCCGACAATCACAATCCGGCGCGTGCGAGTGGCTTTCATCGCCGTCACCGTCGTTCGTGCGGCGTCGCTCGTTATGGTCGAGCGTCCCAGTCCCGGCGGGCCGATTGTCGAGAGCACCGCATCTTGTCCGGCAAGAGCAATCCCTAGCGGCTCCGGGTTAAGGACATCGCCCTGAATTACGGTTACACTTTCTCGCAGACCGCCAAGCTTTTGCGGTGTTCGAACGAAGACCGTCACCTGGTGCCCCCGCTCAAGCGCTTGCGCGACAAGTTCAAGGCCAATGCCGCCGGTTGCCCCGAGAATGAAAAGACGCATTGATGTCTTCGCCGCTGCGGCCATCGATTGCCCTCCGTGAACACGTCGTTTCTGCATCTATGCAAATGGCAAGCGGCTCAACCTGGTGCTGTTACAAGCTCTATTGCAGGCGCGTATTGAAATTAAGTCCGAATCGAGTACATCTATTGATTCATTGGAGGGACCGCACTCCTTGGGTTGCTCTTAGGACGCAATCGCCATGTTCATCGCCAATCAACGCACTGCCAAATTCGAATAGCTCTTTACCGTCAGTTGCCATCGTCCAGAAGTTATAGGTCTTCGGAGAGCCCTTAGGGGCATTTTCACAAGTCTGAACCGAAGGGTTTAAGGCCGCGGTGTTGCCCTGAACGGCGAATTTCAGTCTGCATCCATTTTCATTGATCGCATTGATGGAATGAGGACCCGTTTGTTCAATCGACATCGAGCCTTTGAGGATAAGCATTTGTGGCATTTTTGAATCAGGGCAGGCCGCCAACGCAGTATTCTTTTGAGTTACGGGGTCAGTTGGCTCGTACCTCCAATTACCAACAAATGTCTTAGCGTCATCGCGTTTACTATCCTCGATAACCCTACTGCGAGGCCCCTTCGCCTTAACAGATTCACACGTTCCCATCGAACTCGTACTATCGACTGTCATGAACTCATCCCACGCTCCTTTCGTAAGACTTATGTCCCATTTCGTTACGGTGTAGGAGACCTGGATGATTTTGTTGAAACAACTCTTTTGTGGGCCATCAAGGTGAGCGCTGTTTCCGTCGGTGATGAACGTCCAACCGCAGCCCTGATCAGTCGTGCCGAGCATCTCATGTTCTCCAGTTTTTGTCATAGTGATGCTGCCGACTTGTGGAACAAAGAGAGTTCTATCAGGCGGTGTCTTACCTTTTGGGCAGGAAATGCGAGAAATATTGATGTCTTTTTCGTAGTTCGGCAGACCGTAGTTCCAGGTCCCAGCGAACGAGGCCGTGTCATCATTTGCGGCAACACCATGCACAACTTCCGATGGTATTACCGCGTTTTGGAACGCACATGCGGACGTAGTCATTACACACTGGATTGCACAAAACGCTAGCAGTAGCGTGACATGCCTAGCCATGATCGTTGTCTTCATTTCGAAACTCCTGCCGCCGAATGAGCGTTCATCGCACTGTCCGGCTTCATCAGTGGTCCTTGGGTTGGTTGTTCGAGCCAAAGCTACTGCTTTATGGCCTAGTAGAAGACGTCGCGAGTCCTCATGGGCTTGAGCTGTTTCGCGGTCCGGGCACCCGGCAGGCAACCAGAAACTGACAGGAAGACGTAGGCAGCGGTCAAGTTCATACCAAAAGCATAAGACCGACGCTCAGATTCCACCAGTGATGATTCGTGACATATATAATCACCATTAGTGAGCTTATCTGAGATAGATCTAAACCTTCTTTTGGTCCTCGACACGGTGCTTTCGGAGCGCAGCGTGGTGCGCGCGGCGCAACGCCTTCATGTGACCTCGTCGGCGGTCAGCAATTCGCTTGCACGCCTTCGCTTGTTGCTTGGGGATCCTCTTGTGATCCGGAGTGGTCGCGGGATCATTCCAACTCCACATGCCGCGAGCCTTGCGCCGGCCCTCAAGCGGGCTTTGAGCGAACTCGAAAGCGTGGTGCAGACGGATGCTTTCGACCCGTTGACCACTACCAGGCAGTTCACGCTTGCCCTAGCTGACGCAACCCAGATGGCCCGTTTTCCGGAACTCGTGCAGCTTATTGCGAAGGAAATGCCCCACGCCCAACTCCGCGCGGTGGGAATCGATACATACATCTCATCAGGCGGCCTTTCCGGTATGGAAATCGATGCTGCGCTTATTGCACAAGAAGAGAAGACGCCCGGTGTACATATGAAGCCACTGTACAAAGAGGGTAGTGTGCTCGCCGCGCGCCTGGGCAATCGGCGGGCCGCCGGGCGAGTTACAAAAGCACAGCTCGCTGAGATGCAGCACGTCGATGTACAGGTAGCCCCTGGTCGCGGATATCGTGAGCTTGCACAAACTTACCTGCGGCTCGGAATTGAGCGGAAGATTGCGGTGACCGTACCGAGCTTTATCGCCGCTGCTGCAATCATTGCAAAAACAGATTTTGTGGCGACAATTCCAGAAAGCCTAATGGAGTTTCTGGGAGAGCGATTTCGATTGCATGTAATCGCAGGACCCGTGCCGAAGATTGTGACCCCGATTAAACTCGTTTGGCACGAACGCACGGACAATGATCCGGCGATGCGGGCATTTCGTGAACTGGTGATACGAGCGGTCTCAAAGTCTCTTCGTAAAGCAGAGCGGTGACACCGTATTGAGCGACCCGGAAATTTGGTACCAACTGAAGCGATACGCTCTGGGCCTCAGACGTCATGACCATATGCTGCCAGCATTCTCTTCGACGCAGGTCGAATCCCGATACTGATCCTGATGAGAGAACCCGCGAGGATTGAAGGCGCTATCGCAGCGAGTAATGTACCTCAAGCTCGCATATCAGTCTGGCAGAGGCCGCTCCGGGTGACTATACTCGCAAATGAGCGTACTCACTGATGGATTCGAACCAAAAGACAGGGCCAAAACCCTCAAGGCGCGAGCGAAGCAAAGCTGACAAAATGCGCCGAATTCTGGCAGCTGGTCAAAAGCTGTTTTCGAGTCAAGGATTCGAGGGCACAACCGTGCAGCAGATCGCAGACGAGGCTGATGTTGCAGTCGGCACTCTGTTCCTCTACATCTCTGACAAGAGTGAACTTCTGCTGAGGTTATTTCACACCGCAACAGATCTCGAACTGCAACAAGCCGTGAAGCGTTTGAAGAAAGACAAGAGGTTTATCCCAGCAGTTAAGCGTTTCATGATGGATTTGATGGTTCCTTACGAAAGGAACCGGGAGCTCTCCAACGTTTTTTGGCGAGAATTCTTGTTCCACAAGGGCAAGGTCAAAAGCGATTTAGATCAACAAGCCAAGAAGCTGTTGGATGCCCTGGAAGAGAAAATTGTCGCAGCTCAAACGAAGCGAGAGATTGACGAGCATTTCGATGCCGCAGTCGGTGCGTTACATCTCTATGCAATCTACCATGCAACACTGGTGTTTAGTCTTGCAGACTGTTTGCCCGGAATATCGCCCGGTCAAACGCTGGATGGACTTCTTCAGTCGGTATGGCACGGCATGGCGCCACGATCTGGGAGGACGCGTCGCAGTAAAGCTGGAGATTGACCAGGGATTCAATCTGAGATGTACCGCTGTATTTGTCGCTCCACGCCAGTGACCAAGGAAATCACATGAGCCACGCGCAGGACGAATCTTTGGAGTGGGAGTGGGGGGAATGGAAGAAATCCCTCGGCGATCTCAACAAACCGTAGCCGGATCAGGGGATTTCTGTGCAAGCCATCCGGCGATGCTCCGCCGTCGTTGGCGACACCATATGCGACCTGAAAGGCTTTTACGACGTCTCCTGCCGGCCGGGTTTCAACCGTCATCGTGCACGGCTGGTCTGAATTGTTCGCAAAGGTGTGAAGCTGACCTATCTGCGCCGTCACGCTTTCACCAGAAGTCAGCCGAATATGTTTTCGTTCCCGTCCCAAATACATATCCAGCGTTCCCTCCAAAGCAGTGAATGTTTCGGATAACTCAAGGTGGTAGTGCAATGGAGGACTCGGACGGTGCGGAGGGAGGTGTACACGGTACAGCTGCAATGTACCGTCGTTATCTTCTTCGCTCACCAGCATGGTGAGAGTCTCCCCCGTATGTCGATTGCCGACCGACTGACCTTTCTTCATCGATGACCTCCTGCGGCTACGGTGCGCTTGCTACGGGTTGATCCTTTGACCAATGGGATGTAGAAGCTGACGAATGCTGCGGCACAGCTCCCTAGCAAGAGCGATAGTGTGATCGTGCTGTTTGCGATCCGTTCAGTCACCGGTCGATAAGCAAGCAGAAAATAGGCTTGCATCCAGATCAGGACACAAGTGAGGAGGCCAGGAGAATATTCCCGATATCGAATCGTCCACCACACATGCCACAGGCTGTTGCAGAAGCGTTCAAGTGACCAGGCAAGCGGAAGGAAAAGGTAATGATTGCCTCGCCAGTCATACAACACGATGCTAGAGCCCATCAGCGCGAGGTATCCCGCGTTGAACCAAAAAGCGAAAGCACGATATGGCCGGAGTGGCAAGAATGTACAAGACTGCATTCGCGCACATGGGCACAATAGGGCAAGACGTTCCGGGAAACTCGATTCTCATGCTCATCGATCGCAGAATCTTCATTGCGCTCCTAGCCTCCATGCCGATGACTCGTGCCGATAAAGGACGAACTGACTCTCGTATCAGCAGTCCGAGTAGGCCCGTTGACGTGGTGCGAACGGTGGTATTCGCCGCTGGCCCGAATGGCGGTAATCCATGTCCAGTTGTTCTGCGCGCCGGATTGACGGACGCAGAAATGCAGGCCGTGGCTCGGCACTACGGCGAGGATACTGTCTTCCTGCTGCCCCCAACCGTTTCCAACGCGAACCTTCAACTACGCTACTTTGTTCCAGAACATGAGATGGGAATCTCCGGACACGCTACGATTGCTGCGATTACCGTCGCGCTGCAGACTGCATTTGTTCAGAAAAGTCGAATCGGAATTCAGACCATATCGGGCATCTTCACCGTCGTCTCTTATGGGGGACCTGACGGATTGTCCATAACTCTTGAGCAGATTCCGCCTTCGTTCACACAAAAAGCGACTGACGGCCAAGCTGCCAAAGCGCTGGGCATCGCCTCGAATGACGTAGCCCTACACATTGGACCGATACAATCCGTTTCCACGTCACGGCCAAAGCTGATCGTGCCGCTCAGGGGTGTTGACGCGCTCAGAAAATTGAATCCCGACTTCGAAGCTTTGTGGAGCCTGTGCGATCAGGAAGCGGTGACTGGTTTATACTCGTTCGCATTTCCGTAGGAAATGACCGAAGCCGCCCCAGCGCTCGTCAATTTCCCTTACGCGCCGGTTTCCCCGAGGACGCGGCTACAGGTGTGGCTGCTGCCGCGCTTGCCGCTTACCTCACTCGATATGACTTGCATTATGCGGCAGGTACCCATGAGTTCCAGGTTGCCCAGGGCTATGAAATGGGAGCTCCGAGCAGAATCGCCGCCATCACGAAATGCTCCAATAGGGAGATCACACGAGTTACCATCCGCGGATCGGCCGAGATCATCTCGCTAGAAACCCTTGACCTGAATAGGTTGTAATCGACGAAACCACGAAAGGACCCAATCACTATGTTCGAAGTAGACTTGAAGCGCTTTGAAACACCCGACGAGGTTCGCTTGTTTGAGAAAGGAAAATTCGAACTGGTGCATCTTGGCGGCATGACGATCGGAAGGGCTACTTATGAACCAGGCTGGCGCTGGTCCGAACATGTCGGAAGGTCACTCGGGAAGCAAAGCTGCGACGTAGAACACGTGGGAATGGTCGTCGCGGGATGCGCAACAGCGGCGATGAATGACGGAACCGTCAAAGAAATGCGGGCAGGCGATCTCTTCTACATTGCTTCTGGGCACGACAGTTGGGTTGTGGGGGACGAACCGTATGTCTCGCTGCATTTCCTCGGTGCGTCGGATTATGCCAAACATGAATGACTTGTTCCAACTTCCACCAACCGCTTTCATTGATCCGAGCGGGGCCAACGCCGTTTCGCACGTAAACAGTCCGGCCTGTCAATTTCGGTTTCGGTATTGGCCCGGTGTAATGCCATACAGTCGCTTAAATCGTTTCGTGAGATGGCTCTGGTCTGCGTACCCAACCGACATGGCAACTGACACAATCGGTTCACCTCGATCAAGCAATTGGCGTGCTCGACGTAGCCGCACTCCATCCAAATAAGCGTGTGGGGGCAGCCCCGTGCCCACCTTGAAAGCCCTTGTTAGCGAGAACGGACTCAGGGAGCATAGTTTTGCCAAACGGGCGAGTGATAGATCTTCGATGAAATTCTCTTCGATATACTCACGTACTTTTCGTACTACTTCGCGTTCGCATCGCACTGGTGGCGGCCAGTGAGGTGCATCCCCGTGATGGTCGAATAGGAGCGAGACAGCTTCGCAGAGAAGCGTATCGCTCTCGACTCTAGGATGACGGCTTGAAAGACTCAGATGGAATCGCCGAAGAGCGGTTGCTAAGTCAGGCTCTGCAAGAACGGCGCCCTTTAGGAACAGGCAGTTGGTCGTGCTGCCTAGATCGCGCGTTAAGCGCGCAACGAAGTTCACGCTTAGGCAAAGAGTACGGTAGACATATCCGTTCTCGTTCGCCGCCTCTCCTGTATGAACCTCATCTGGGTTCACCACAAAGACCTGCCCGGCTGGAGTGATATGACGAGTTCCCTTGTAGGTATAGGATTGTGCGCCACTCTCTACCAGGCCAACCACAAAGTAATCGTGGCTATGGCGTGGGTATCGATGTGCGATGAATCGCGCATGCAGGGCAGAGATTTCGCCCCCATCGCCATATCGATAGAACTTTGACCACTCCGCAATTGTGGAAGAAACCGTCATCGTGTCGAAATAATACCGGTCTGCGATACTGTTCGGCGAGAGGTGCCACCTCGCAAGAATCGACAAGACTACATAGCTGAAAGAAGCCGATGATCGAGCCAGGAACGGAGTGTCGAGCTATGCATGATGGTGGCGGCCCGCTGGATACCAAATCAGTGTGGCGCTCAACCCCACGCTCAAACGCGCGGACGAGCAACAGAAGGTTATTCCCCGCGTGCATCCGGGATATGCTCAACGTTGGAAGTAAGGGCCACGGGGCAATCTCTCCGAGAGTTGCCTTTTCTACGTCACAGTTTGAAGAGACGGTAGGATACTTCAAGCCGCCGAAGATCGACCTCGATTGAGCCTGCGCAGACACAACGGTTAATCCACGCATATCGGGCATCCCCGGTGTGGTACCGGGCCGTCACACCACCCCTGACCGACTCCGGCCGCTCACCACGCAGTGCCGCTTCGTAGCCATTCTCACCAAATTCCAAGAGCCCTTGATGCTCTCCGAAGATCAACGCGCCGTCAGACGTTTCAAGGGTGCAGCGCACGTCGAGCAATCCTACTCCGTCCTGGCGGAGGACGAACCAATCGCCTCCAGCCCGTCGCAGCAAACCGTTTAGCCGGTTACCGGAAAATCCTCCGCCCGCGACATAGAGGTTCGTTCGTATCCCCTCAGGCGTTCGGCCGATCGACTCGGTTTCACTCTGGAGCTGTGCGCGTAATTCGAACAGTGGACTGGCCCAAATCTCGGAAGTAGTCATTTTCTCTCCGTACTAGAGTGAGGTTTGTCGCAGACTGCCACGGAACAGAAACGGGATCGCGACGTGAAACCACCACATCTGCCTTCTCCTAGCGAATCGCATGCATCGCAATGTAATCCATTGGCCAATCTTGAGGTACGCCTTGCTGTCTCGCCAGAGTTGCCAACTGCGCGTAGTGTCGAATCGAATGCGTCAGAAGATGCACTAACACCGTTCGTCTCGTGGCACGCACGATTCCTGCGCTCCGGGTTTTCATCTCGAGTACCGTCTCCCAGAACTCGCCGTCTCGCTCTAGAAGTGGCAGCAGCAACTCCATAGCGCGGTCATGCGTTGCGTAGATTGCTGCCACCGAGTCGTATGGAATCGATTCATAAGACGTCTCGGTCAATTCGTTTAGCCGTTCCGCGAATCTCAGTTCCACAGCGACGATGTGCTGCAGTAGTTCGGCGACGGATTTCGTCTCGCGAATATCGCATGGGAACGTAAGGACCTCCGGATGTGCCGTAGTCAACTTCTTCCAGCCGCGCGAGGTTTGATCAACCCAGTCAAGCAGTTCGATTCCAGTGATGGCAACCATAGTTTTCCTCCTCCGATAGACAAGTATGGGCTGACAACCCAAAGCGTACCCACCCCTGTCAAGCGATCATAGGCGATTACGCTCAATTATGACTATACTCATATTGGGAATACGCAATCAAGCGCCTTCGACAGGTTTGCAGACTTTACGTATCAAACAACCGTTGACGGTAAATACGAATGATTGGACACCTTACAGTCCAGGTGCCGAAGCGAACGAAACGGCCTATATACCAGTTCCTGCAAACAAGAGGAGTAAGTCGTGCAGGCACCCAACAAGGATTCAGAGCGGATTGCGAGGGTGCTCGGGGCCCTGCGCGGCAAGTGGACGATTCAGATTCTCTGTGAGCTGCGGCATGGCCCGGTTCGACTGGGGCAACTGAAGCGGTCGATCCCAACCGCTTCGAAGAAGGCACTCACTTCGAGCCTTCGCTGGCTTGAAGATGCACAACTGATCGTTCGACGGGATTTGACCAAGTCAATTCTTCATGTCGAATATGAACTGGATGACCGGACGAAGGAGCCCCTGGCCGCCCTGTTGACCTTCCTTGCCGATTGGGCGTCGCTGTTGCCGGACGATGCGGTTGAGTATGTACGCAAAAATGATTCATATCGGCGACGAGATGCTTTTGCTTCTTTGCCACTGGTCGGAGCAAGACGTAAAACATAAGCTCACTTCAGATTCTGACCACGAGACGAGGCTTTCCGGGCGCAGCCCACGCTTCTTCGATCGAGGACAGAGGCACCACGCGGGTCGCGATCTGGAGATTTGAAGACTTAGTGATTGCAAATACGTTGGCGATGGCGGCCAGTAGCTTCACCAAGGGCACACTCTTCAAACCGCTACCCATGAGTTGTATCGAGGAGGAACGAAGTGCGGCTCCGGGAAGGTCGATGCTGTCTTCTCCACTGGCACCCCCGACGTGGATGAAGCGCGCGGGCGTCGCGTCTTCCACGTTGCGCACAATGGCGGCTATCACAGTTCTCGCACTCTTGCCCCAGAGGTAATCGAGAACGACGTTGACCCCACCAGCGATGGCATCCCTGACGGCTGCTTCATAGTCCATGATGCAGGAGTATCTGCGCTCCACGAGACAAAGCCACTCGATAGCTTTCATCCTCGGCTGTCAGATGAGCGGCCAGCATGTTCTGGTGGACCTGGCTGCGCCGGGCAAGCAAAGTAGCGGAGATCGAGACACCACAACTGGCTCCGAAGTTCCGCGGCAGCCCCATCATGAACATCGCCTGATCTTCCGCCCTTGCGAGGCGCGCTCCCCTGAAGATGACACGGGCCGACAAACAACTGAGAATATCCAGTCACCTTGCGCCTCTCGGTTGGCTTTACGCTTTCGGATGCATAAGCAGCTCGTCACTCAGCGGTTCCCGTCGGCAAGTTTCCAAACGAGGGCACATTTCACTTGGCTAGGATTCTTGAGCCCCGAACCTCCAGCAGAACAGAACTGTCGGACATTCCAAAGCGAGATTGCTCGCTTAGATGAAGTGTGTATTGCCCCTCACGTATTGTCCGCTCTCCCTGGTCGTTGACACGACTTAGCGTGCGCGGATCCAGTTGGATGGTGACCTCTTCCGCTTCCCCGGCAGCGAGATGAAACTTTTGAAATCCGCCAAGAGGAGGAAATGCGTAACCCTTTGAGTTTGGAGCGTCAATGAACAGCTCGACGACATCGTCTCCCTCATACGGGCCTGTATTTGTTACCGGGATCGTCAGGGTGACAGGCTCGCCCGCTTGGATCGCCGGCTTAGACAAGTGCGGCGTTCCGAACTTAAAGTGCGAATAGCTCAGGCCATAACCGAACGGATAGAGAATAGGCCCGTGAAAATAGCGGTAGGTACGGTTGCTCATGGAGTAATCGTCGAATGCCGGCAGATCACTGGACGAACGATAGAAAGTAATCGGCAACCTCCCAGACGGGTTGTTGACGCCGGCTATAGTCTGCGCGACAGCAGTACCTATTTCCTCTCCTCCATACCAAGCTTCAAGGATTGCATCGGCATTCTGTTCGGCCCAGTTGACAGCAACCGCACTGCCCGTGGTCAGGATCACGACCAGCGGCTTCCCTGTCTCCTTCAGCTTCCGAAGCAGCTCTTCCTGAGGAGCGGGAAGATCAATGCTTGTACGATCGCCTCCATTGAATCCCGGCACCTTCACGCTCATTTCCTCACCTTCCAGATCGGGGGAGAGTCCCACGCAAGCGATCACAACATCGGCATCCTTTGCCGCTGTTATCGCCTCCGGAAGCAAAGCTCCCTTCGGCGTCGTCCACTGCAGACTGGTCACGCGCTCGTTTGTCATTCGGATTAACTCGACTCGAATCGAGTGCAGTCCGGTCGTCTCAAACGAAATGGCGGCCGAGGTCTGACCATGGGCAGAATCAACCAGCAACTTATCATCCACAAAAATTCTTAACGGATGAGAAGGCCCGGAATAGTTCTTGGCTCCTTCGCCGGTTGCATCTGACGCTTTCTTCAGCTTGGGAATACCACGGAAAGACAGAGTGTAGTTTCCGGCCGCGGGAACATCCAGAAATCCTGTCCAGCTCACTGCCATCATTGTCACCGGCAGCCCAGGTGCCGGGGCAATGCTGTCCCAATCGAAATTCACGATTGGATCGATCCGTGTTACGCGGGGCTCGCCGGAGAAGTCTGGATGGTCATAGTATTTTGCCTGAAGACCCGAGACTGTGGCGTCCTTGTCCGCCCGTAATGCGGTGGACGGGATTGGAGCCGCCATACCTTCGGCAAGCTCAGATCCAGGACTGTAAATGACATTCCTGAATTGCTTCCGAAGCCCTTCCAGAAGCAGAACCGGCGACGAAGAGGCACCATTGTAATTTCCTTCCGCCGCCTGCAAAAGATCAGCCGTCGGTCCTATAACGGCAATACTTTTGTTCGCGCTAAGGGGAAGAAGTGCGGAATGGTTCTTTAGCAATACGATCGACTCCCGTGCCGCCTGAAGCGCGAGGTCGCGGTGCTGAGGAGAATCAATGTCCGCTTGTCCTAACTGACTATATGGAACCGAAGCAGGTGGATCGAACATTCCAAGACGAATTCGTGCCGTAAACAGGCGAATCAGTGTTTCGTCGAGTTCGGGCTCCGTCAACAAGCCCCGTTTGATCGCTGTCCCAAGGCCGGTGTAAGCAGTCCCGCAGTCGAGATCTGTGCCAGCGCGGATAGCCTGGGCTGATGCGTGTGAAAAATCGGCGGCGACGTGATGCCCATTTGCAATGTCGGCAACCGCATCACAATCAGAGACGACGTAGCCTTTGAACCCCCACGCGTCGCGTAGATACTCCCCAAGCAGAAGATCGCTCGAGCAGGCGGGCGAACCATTCACAGCGTTGTAGGCGCACATGATAGAGTCGGCATGTCCTTCCGTGATTACGGCCCTGAACGCAGGCAGATAGGTGTCTTCCAAATCGTGATCGCTCGGATGGACATCGAAGGCATGGCGGCCAGGCTCGGGGCCGCTGTGCACGGCAAAATGTTTCGGCGTGGCTATGACTTTGAAGTACTTCGAGTCACTTCCCTGAAGACCGCGGATGAATGCCACGCCCATGGAAGCGGTGAGAAATGGATCTTCTCCGTAGGTTTCCTGTCCTCTGCCCCAACGCGGATCCCGGAAGATGTTGATATTCGGAGACCAGTAGGTCAGACCGGTATAACGGCTGAAGTGCTGTTGCTTTACAGACTCGTTGTAACGCGCGCGTGCTTCCGTACTGATAGCATCTGCTACGCGCTGCATTAAGGGCGTATCCCATGTAGCCGCCAATGCGATGGCCTGAGGAAACACAGTGGCAAAGCCGCTACGTGCGACACCATGCAGGCCCTCGTTCCACCAGTCATATTCCGCAATGCCCAGCCGCGGGATGGCCTTAGCGCGATCCACTGTCTGGCTGATCTTTTCATCCAGACTCATATGATGGACAAGGTCTGCGGCTCGAACATCGGGAGCGAGGCTCAAGTCGAGATAAGCACATCGTTCCTTTGGGCAGGACTGTGCTTGGCCTAAGGCGACACTCGCCAGCGCAAAGCACACGGTGATGGACAACTGAAGCCTTTTGTTCATAGGTTCCTATCTTGCTTGTCGATACGGAGCCGGCATGCCGCGAGATCAAAACTGCATGTATTAAACAGATGCTGCATTGAGTCCAATCTCCACGTGGCCCCTGCTCGCATTCTCGATCATCGCCGGTCCCGAAAAGAGATTACCGGTAATCACAGCTCGATCCACCTGTGGGCCGAGTGAGATATGTTGCGATCTCTGACGAAAGTCGCAGCCGCTGACTATTAGCGAACCCGAAGCAGCCTGGATCGCCGCCCTCGACCCTTCCTTACTCCACTCCACGAAGGTGCAGTCGCTGAAGCCCACGGTGCCTCGTCCGGATATTTTTGCGATCTGATTACAAGGCCCCCAGAACGCGCCGTTGCTCAATCGCACTGTACCGCTGTGGGTTTCACGAATCTCCACCATGGTTGGATCTTCGCCATAAAACGAGGTGAATTCCGCGTTTGCGATCAGCAGCCCGTAAATCGCGCTCTGTTCGACCAGCAAAGCTCGATTGCAGTCGTCGGCGCCGATTCCAAGAAAGTTGCCATTGCAGGCGCCAGTCTCAGTCTGTACAAACTTGTAGCCTATCCGGTATCCAAAGCAGAAGGTATTGAGGACGTACTCCCAATCTGCGCGGCCAAAGATAAACGCTTCTCCATAGCGCATCTGCCACTTGTCGGCAGCATCGTGATTATTCCACCAAGGGTTGAAATGAACGTTTTCGATGCGGCCAATATCGTAGACGGCATCCACCCAAATGCCGCGCCGCAGAGGTTGGCCGGTGACATTACGAATGTTGTGCCTCTCGTTCTTACTGGCATCGATCCCCTGGTAGGGATTAAGCAGCTCCAGATCAAAGACGGCCGGGTTTTTGCCTCGCATTGCAACTGCCCACGGGTAGGGAATCGGCTCGGCGTTCGTTACCTGTTCGGGATAATAGATGGTCAGACCGCTGATAGAACTATTGCTGTTAAGTGTGACAAAGGGATCGCCATCTTCACGGCCTCGGCCCGCAACAACGAACAGTGCGGTCCCGTCATCCCCGGGCTTGAGTTGTCCCTTGTCCCGAAGCCCAGTGTGTGAGGGCACGGAGCGGAACGATCCTTGCAACGAGACTCCGTCCGGGACGCTAATCGATCCACGAAATAGATAGCGCCCCGGCGGCACATAAACGGTGCCACCACTCGCACGGTGTGCGCTTTCAAGAGCCCGCTGAAATGCGGCCGTGTCATCCGTAACCGCGTCTCCCGCGGCCCCAAACTTCTTGACATTCTCAAAAACTTGCTCAATGCTACTCGCTCTCTGAGCGGTGTCTGTAGAGGCCAAATCGAGGCCGAACAATCTAAGACCAGTCGCCGCTCCCATCGACAGAAGAGTACGACGTGAAGAGAGATAAGTTTCATGCATGATCGTTAGCCGGCCTTTCATCATCAACCTGAAATTCACGCTCTGCTTATGCGGGAATGTCACGATACTGGATCGAAAAACAGCCCATTGAGGACGGCCGTTTCATCTCGAAGCTGGTTGATTCGCATTCTTATGGATCGGTCACTTTGGTAGACCAAGTATTTGCCTCCGGAAAAGTCCCGAATAGCCTGTACGGGAGCGATGCGTTTGAGGGTGTCTAAATCAAATATTTCGACAACCTGCCTGAGATTTTGCCTTTCCCAGTCAAGAAAATAGAACGATAGCCGGTATCGCTGCTTCTTGAGCAGCTTGATGTCGATGGACATGGTTTCCTGGCATGCCGGCGGCGGAGCTGTACAAAGGAGACCGACGTTCCGCTCTTCTCCGTGCCTGCGATCACGGGCAAGTGCACGCTTGTCGTTCGTACTAGAGGCGGCATGAACGTAGTGGCAGTTCCCGTAGGGTCTTCCCTTCGCTGGTATCACGGCGGCGACATATGGCGGTAGTGATTCGGTATTGCGCCCATCTCCGTCATAGTTGAAGAGGACGTAGCCATGTCGTCCGTAGTTGGCGCCCCAGTCACCGCCGGTCGTAGCATCTTCCCGGGCTGGCTTCATGTCATAGACGATCGGTCGGTTGACGAAGTATGGTGTTGTCCCTTTGTATTGGATCGAAATTGTATGCCGACCGGAGGGGATGTCGTGCAGATAGATGAAGTCTGTGTCGCGTGTTGCGCGGGTAATTCTTTCGTTCGATCCGGCGCCTGTTGTTTCAAGGACTACTCCGTTAAGGCTGAGTCTCTTGATTGAACGGCCTGCTATAGGGACACCAACGCGAGCGACAGAACCCCTTGGCACAGTTACATCGAAGCTACCTTTTCTCGAATCAAAGTTGATCGTCACGGGCCCACGCGGAGTAGGCATGCTTCCTGACACCCAGGCTAAAGAGCTCCCGCAATGAGGCGTGATATCGATCGTACGGAACCCAGGAGCGGTAGGCTTTATTCCAAGTACCTCATGGGAAATCCATGCCGTCACACCACCGCTCCATGCATGAGCAAGGCTTGTATAGCCTACCTGACAGTTCGGGACGGGACCGTTTTTTCGTAGGCATTCTGTCCACGATGGAGTGAACACCTCAAAGAACGTCGTGGCACCATAGTCGAGCTCGCGCCCCCAATAGTCCTTGATACTCAACATTGCATCGTCATGGCGATCCATCCCTGCCAGTGCCTGTAAGACGAAGTATTGATTGAGTGGATCATAAGAAAGCCGATCCAATCGGTTCGCGAATTGCAACGGGTAGATCGTCTCTTGTTCTGGCTTTGTGGTCCCACCGGTATTGACCGCCTCAGCAAGGGCATGAAGGCCATACGGCTCGAACCACCGGTCGCCGTTACAGAATGCATTCACCTTTTCCGTTGCCAGTAGCTTGTATCGATCTTGCAACTCTTTCTTGCCGATGCTATCCATCGCCGCAGCAAACTCGATACAGCATCTCGCAAAGCGCATTCGATACGCGTTCTTGGTTTCGAAGCGGTTCGGCTCCTCGAAGCACGCGCCCAAGCGTTCGTCGTGGCCGTAAAAGGTGATGCGGGGATTATCATAGATGCTGTTGGCGTGTTGCAGTATCGTCTCGACGAGACTGATGTACTTCTCCAGAGTGGCTGTATCTCCACTGTGCTGATAGTAATCCAGCAAGCTGAGCACCCAGCATAGAGCGTAGCTCTCGATACGGTTGTTATCAGTGGCGGTGCGATCAATGTTTTCCTTGATGAAGTCCCAGTTCCCGAAGGCCACGAGGGCGGCGGCTTGAGCGGCGTGTGCGTCTCCCGTCCATGAATGACGATCACCCCGGTCGTTGAGGATTGCTCCAAAGTAATCCCGGCAGAGATTTGCCTTTACTCCATGAGCGGCCGTGTACCAAATGCGAGTCAGCATGCTGTCGCTACAGGAGAACGATCCGTTATAGTTGGTAGGCTTTACCTGGCAGACCACTCTCACTCCGGTCAGATGCCACGGACGATCGAAATTTCGAACGTGCAACCAACCGAAGCGAACGCCTTCGTACAGCGCCTTATTCAATTCAAGGCGGTAAGTGTTTCCATATACGCGCGGAACCGAGGTCTTGAAGCGGCGACCACCGTCCTTCGGCGTGCTATTTACGATCTCCGGTTCGTCATACTCGCTGATACTCATCTCGATCGAGCCGCTGAGGTCCGGACTGTCAATCTCTAGCCAAGCTCCGGTTTCGACCCCAAAATCGAAGCGAATGGATCCGGTTCCCTTGATCGATACCTGGCATTGATCCGTCAGGACTGAGTCCAGATTGGCAAACAAGTCCGGCGTTTCGCTGAACGCCTGAACCGGCTTCAGAACATATACCTGCAGATCATCGGATGCCTGCGGGCTCTGCCAGCGATACCTCACCAGCGGGTCCGGGGACTCTGCTACAACGGGGCCGCTGAAGTCCCCTCCATTCAAGAGGGCATACGGTTCGGGAATAAGGACATCCGATGCAACAGCCTGCAGACGGAAGCTTGGGAGAGAGTGTGGAAGTGGACTTGCCAACGCAGAGCCTGGCATGATTTGCGAGGCTACGGCTCCAGCTCCTAGTTCGATAAAGCCTCTCCTTGTCATCCTATCGGTCATTGAAATTGTCTCCATCACACAAGCAATTTTTGGTTCCAACGTTTCACTGGGCAACAACGTATCCCGTTCTCGATTCCGGCCTCTCATCGTCACTGTCAGCGAATCTCCTTCGCCGCGTTTTGGTCGGGAATGTCGGCAGTGCCCACGCGACCATTCCCATCGCTGCGAACGATGAAGCGAAGTCTCGATGTATTCACAACTGGAGAAAGCGCAATCTCGATGCGCAAAACAGCGTTGGGATCAGGAGTTTCGGTCGATTTCCGCCTCGCCGTGATTTTTTCGGTGTGTTGCACCAAGACCTTACTCTTGTTGTTTACTGCAGCCGCGGCGACCATGAGTTCTGAAGACTCAGCATCTCCGACTGCGGTCCATGCGAGTTGGCCTTCCGGAACCTCTAGCACATACATGTTGGGAACCCCAGGTTTCGGGGCCACTGATATAGTCAGTCCCGTATAAACCATGGCGCTTTCCTCAGCGGCCAACACGTCGTAGGCAGCTCCAACTTTCTCGTCTGCGGCCGGAGTCTCTGGGCCGTTCGTCGAGTCACGATTTGCCGCGAAGTAACCATCGCGGTAAAAAGCGTGCAGGCCAGGGGTTGTCAATTCAACATTAATCCTCCGGTAGGGTTTACCGGCGTCTGACGAGTTGGTAGGACGGTAAGCAATCGTGTAGTAGTTCACTCCGTCGCGGACACACTCTGCAATTTCCTTATCGACGTCATTGCGTGAATAGAACGACTTTCCACCCGTCGCCTTGGCAAGACCTGTAAGACTGATCACGCTGTTGAGCGGATCTTGTGGCGGGAACGTATCCGGCGAGTTTTGTGCCGCTTGCAAGAGAGAGCCGGCATCCGAAAGTGTGACCTGAGGTACGGTTAGCATAGTTGGGTCGACGGGATACAACGTTATCCGAGAATAGGTGAGCATGTTGATCAACTTCCGCACGGCATAGTTGAGTTCGTCGACGGACTTCGGTGGAAGGCTGACGTTGCTCACGTTGATAGTTGGAAACCCTTTGCCTACCCAGACGATGTTCTTATGCCCCGGATGGCCTTTCGCGGCCTCCGTTACCTGTTCCAGAGCACCCAGCGATTTAGCCATCGTCAGGTAGGGACTTTCTCCCTTCTCAAGGTTCCACGGATAGCGCGCGAGATGATGATCGAGCGCACGCAAAATGTCCTCACGATTCTGCGTATAGTCACGGATAACAGTGAGGCCGGTCTTATCGAAATTGACCGCCACGAGCAGCGTGGGCGCCGATATTTGTTCGGGTTGAGCGTTCAGGTACTTGGTAAGAGCGTAACGCGCAAAAGCCATGTCCTGAAAGCCGGTGTTGATTTCATCCAGCACGATGATATTTACGGGGGCATCGGGAGCAAGGTGCTCCAGATCGTTCGTGGAATTAATCATGGCGCCAGAAGGCACCGGATGGTCCGATGGCTTTTCGAAGCTGGAGATGGTCTGGGGCGCTCCATCTTCAGTAATTCTGAAGTCATCCCGATTCAGCTTGTTTCGGAGTTGACCGGTGCCATCGGTTACCACCAAGTCGAGCACGACAAGGCGTGAGGTGGCCTTGATGACAGGAACACCCTCCGGCGTGGTCGCCCCGTTCGGCTCCTGCGCTCCGCTACAGATTGGGAGACAAAAGAGCAACGCCAACACGAGCAAGCGCGATTGATCGGGGAGTTGATTCATCCTATCCGCCTTTCTCACCGTTGAACGACCTGCAAGTCACATCTCAGCGGGAGTGCTGAGGTACGTGAGCAGATTGCTGAGTAACCGATCGGCTATCGGGTCATCGACCGCTTCGAGCAACATCATTTCGCTCGCCAGAACCTTTCCTTTATCGAGGCCGAACTCCACCAGGGGCGAGCCGCTAATCGCTTCGAGATCCGATGGCTTCTGAAGATACCCGTGAATATCTACTACTTCTGCGAGCGCCAGCGCGTCGCCGTGGTCTGGCTGCAATTGATAAACACCCTGGCATGCACGAGGGACATGCTGATCGCCCATTTCAAACCAAGCGAGGTCCGTTGTCTCCAACCCATCGAAGGCCCGCGACTCCGGAACGTGCATCTGAACGATTTCTCCGGGGCAAAGCCGGAAGCTCTTCACTTGGTCCGGAAACACGGCAGGAAGTTGTGCCTGGGCGTGCAGGAGGAGAACCCGGCCTCCTTTGGCGATGAACTGCCGCAACGGGGCAGCCCTATCGGCGCCCTTCAGGAAAGCCTCTGCATCCGCGACGATCAGTATTTCGTCTGTGCGGACTTCGTTCAGAGACTGGACATGCCTTCCAGCTGCTAGAGGGCCCCTTCGCGTGCTGCTGACTTGGCCGCCTACGATTGCAATCGACGTATCGGCATTTTTCTCGCTCCACGTGTGTTTCGCCAGCACTACCTCATACCCGTTTTCGCTGCGCACTACACCGTTAACTTCAAGCTTTAACAAAAACACCACATCGGCCCGCGAACCTGAAAAATTATCGGGAATGACTAGCGGAACCTTGCTCCATGCGTTCGAATAATACGGAACGTCCCCAAGCCTCTCGCTGCCTGAAGCGAGGACAGTTTCTCCCTCTCGAAATTCCCATACCAGTTTGCAGCCGTGCAGAGCACGGTGATCTTCCGCGTCGTTGACAACACATACGGATAGGTCGAATTTTGTTCCAGTGTAGAAGTGTCGCCCATAGAGTTCCGCACTCACCAGGATGGGCTGCAACGCGGTACGCAATGCGAAGTAGGTCGGAAATGGTTGAATGGCTTCTGTATTCCAAACGTTCTGGAACCAGCTGACATAGGAGAAGTGCAGGACCCCGGAACACTCTTCGCGGTTGCTGCGACGAAAAGCTTCCGCCAGCTCTTTCGTCATGAAGGCCTGACGCCGCAGGAAGATAGCAGGGTCGCGGTTCTCGTAGGCCTCATACCCAACGAGCGACTGAGGAGTATGGTGCTGGAAAAGATAGAAGCGCACCGGATGCCCATCGTCGTTTCGTGCATAGCCGGTCGACATCTCCTGGCTGATAAGCGGGCGGCCCGGGCAGCAATGCGACTTCCCGAATTCTCCGCGGAAAAAATGATAAAAGGTTCGTTCGTACCATCCGAAATAGCAGTGCGCATCGTCGATGTCTCCGTCGTCGAAGTGCTCCGGGACGACCAGATCCCGATATTCCGCGCCGATGTCGTTTCTGCAGTAACTTGAATCGCAGATGACGGGGCGCGTGGGATCCGCGGCTCGAATGGCGTGGACCATATCACTCACTACCAACCATTTCTGGCGGAGCAGCGTCGGATCCTTGCGATCGAGCTCAGGAAACTTCATTTCATTATTGATGGTCCACAGAATGATCGATGGATGATTGCGGAACTTGCGAATCATCGAGAGAAACTCTTCCTTCCATACATGAAGAAGCTCTTCCGAAGGCACCGGTCCGCGTAGCATAAGCCACGGCCACGTTCCCTCAAAGGATACGGCCATGCCCACTTCATCCGCGGCGTCGAGCCAGCATGAGGAGAAAGGCACAGTATGAGAGCGCGTTACCGACACATTGCCGTCTTTAGCCAATTGCATGAAACGCCGTGCCAGGCCACTGTCGTTTGGCCGCAAGGCATTGGGAAAGTGGTTGGCGCCGCGCAACCAAAATGGATGCCCATTGAGCTGCAGCTTGTTCTTCTCCACCGAGAACGTTCGGAAACCAAAATTCCACAGCCTACGGTCGCGGATGTCAGCGCCGGATTTGATCGCCACCTCAAGCCCATAGAGATTCGGATCATGAGGCCACCAGAGTTTTGGCTCCAGGATGGGTGTTGTGAGCTGGGTGGTCGTCAGGCCGCTCTTTGCAATCAAAGATGTCGCGCTGAACTGCGCATGCAGGATGCTGCTGTCGGCGACACTGCGGATGACGTAGCCGATCTCTATCTGCGTCGCGGCATCTCTTGTACTGAGAACCGTAACATCGAAGTCCATTCCGTTTGAACGAGGACGCAAGTAAACGTCCTCAATGGAAACTTCATTGGTGATCAGTAATTTCACCGGCTGCCAGATGCCGCCCGCGTCCGTCGGATACATGCCGTGAGGAAGCGAATTCAACATCGCCTCAGTAACTTCGACGGTGACGGCAACTCCGACCACATTATTTTTGTTTCCCGACGAGAGAGCCTGGGCCTGAACCTCGACGGCCAACACATTGCGGCCGGGCTTCACCGCGTGGGTGATGTCACAGCGTACCTCGCCAAACATCCCAACGTGGGAGCCCACCTTTATACCGTTCAGCCATACGTCAGAAACTTTTGCGATGGCATCGAAGCAGATCTCATATCGACGCCCTGGCGTCGAAGCAGGTAGATCGAGGTATTGCCGATACCAGGCGCTTTTCGTTTGACGCCAGTCAAAGGTGTATCCATCAAGACGGGCATACTCCACCTCGGTGAATCTATCGCAGATACCTTTCGAGGCAGAGAGCCCTGACAACTCAGGAAACCCGGTTTCTCCGTACAGCCAAGAAACTGTTGGCGTCCAAAAATTTGGGACGTCCATGACATGCCATCCGGCGTCATCTGCTTGTTCGGACTGTGGTGCCGAGTTCAAGGGAAGCTCATGATCAGGAAGGAATAACCATTGACCATCAAGGGATTGCTCCACACGTGGGTGCCCAGAATCGTCAATCCGCACTGGCAGGTATGCTGCCCGCCGCTGTATCCGCAGTTCGTCCTTGTTGACCAGCGGAGGTTGCCACACACTATCGCCTGCCGTAGCGATAGATCGCTCCTCCGGTGCACCAAGCTCTCTCGCGTTGATCTTCCGGTATTCGGTCGAGAGCCATCCTCCGCCTACCGATACACCTCCCTCGCTCCAGGGTACTTCCGGATCTACGACGTTCAATCGTGGTAGATCTTCGTCATTGAGGTAAATCAATAGACGATTTCCGTGGGCGATGGCCTTTATCCTGTACCAGACACCCGGTTCCGGGTGAAATCCCAGCGGATGGATACCCAGGAACTTCGCCGCGCCATCCGGACCATAACGCGCCAGGTATACATCGTCGTTATTACCCCCTCGAAGCGCAAAGACATAGCGGGAGTCTCGATCCCTGCATCGAATACCCGCCCAGATCTGCACCTGCTCGGTGCCCTGAGGGGAACGCGCTTCAAAGGAGAAAATGCAATCACTATAGCATCGATTCTCGATCGCAAACCCATCCTGCACAACGACCGATCCGGGAAGATTACGCAGCACGATCCTTCCGTGAGACGTCCACTGGTGGGGAGTCAGTTCTATGCGTGCATCATCAGTTATGGAACTGTTTGATGCGAGAAGGCCAAGGCCACGCCCCTTCCAACCCCGCATGGAGGCTGCAGTCGCCGCGAGTCGTTCGAGAAAAAGTCTACGTGAAAGCATCGGTTTGACTTTGCCTCTTTCTGTACGGTCAGCGCTCGTGCGTATATAACGGGACCGGATTCCGTTTGAATCGAAGGGCATGAGTGCTCCCATAGATCACGAGCAACCAATGGGTGTGTGCACCTGAATTCCAATCGGTACTTGTTGTCTATCGAACCGCTGCCTTCTCTCCAGACTTCACATCCTTCGGAGGAGCTACAGGCGACACATACACAGATTCCAATTGGACTGGTCCTAACAAACCCGACGGAAGAAGTGGCGACGAAGCCGTGAAGGCTTTGATATTTGTTGATGTATAGTGCCGCGTCACACCAGGCTGCGCGTCTCCGATTAGTCGGTTGGGCCACAGGTTTGTGATGTCGATCTCCAACTTGTTATCGCCCGCATGTACGAGGGAGTCGATACGAGCGGAGAAAGGGTTTTTCCACAAAGGGGTAAGCTCAGTCCCATTTACACGGATGCGCGCCACTTCGTGAACTTCTCCGAGATTGAGCCACAGTTCGTTTCCGGGGAGCAATTGCTTCGCATCAATCGAAATTGTTGTGCGATAGGTTGCGGTACCGGAGAAATATCGCACACCGGGCTCGCTGAACTCCGTCCACGATTTCAACGCAGGCACGTCAACATGCAAGGGAGCTCCCCATCCGGCGGGAAAGTCGAGCGTCCATTTGTCGATTGGATTTTCCGATCGCATCGCTTCGATCGTTACAGCACTCGTACGTCCGTCAGCAAAGTTCACGGCGTAGGCACCCGGTGTCGCGGTACGCAAACTCAATAACCCGCGATCCTGCTCAACCATTGTGTCATCCGAAAGAGGAACTACTTCTCCGCTCCGGGTAACTTCGGTAGCGTGAATGCGCGAGACCGGGTGCTGGAAGACTACAAAGAATGCCTCATACGGTGCCATCGCATATGTGAGCTTCGTGCGTCCATCGGCAGTCGATAGAAAACTCATTACCGGAGTTACTCGCCCAGTTACGGGGTCGAAAATTGCCGGCTGACGATCTCCAACGCGAAACGTAAGGTCGGTCGTGATGGGTTCTGGATTGCCATTGCGAACGAAGTAGATATCGGCTTGAGTGGTGCGGCGATGCGCAAAGTCGATGGCCGCAGACGTCGCTTCAAAATCGGGCACCATCCCGATGGAATGCAGGGCCGGTGTCGCTTTTGTTATACAGAAAAGAGTGCCCTTGCCTACATGTGCTTGCTTGCCGGACGAAGCTTCGCACTCGCGCCACAGGGAATCTGCCAGATGCTGATAATTAGTCTCCTCCGCTCCCGGCACAATGCCTTGCGAGCGAAGAGGTCGTTCGCCAACAACAACGCCACCGTTCTTGAGGTAATGTTCTACGAATTCAAGGGCCGACTGCGGCATGATGCGCGATGCCGGAAGAACCAGCATGCGATAACGAATTCCCTCCGACGAGCGCAAGCCTCCCCCATCAACAACCATCCGTCCGGTGAGGGCTTCCGTATCTGTCACATCATAGTCATAGCCCGGCAGTACACCTGCTGGATCGTCGGTCTTGAGACGAACGAAGTTGGGAACTTGATCGCCGTAATAGTAAAGAACATCCGCAACGGGCAATCCTTGTTGCATGAGGAACTGTGAACGATTCAGATATGCCGTGAAGGCTCCGGCTTCCTGCCACCACGTGACCTTGGTATTCAGATACGTGCCGGCGAAGTATTCCTGCCCTGGCAAACCCATTTCTACGGGAGAGGAAGCAAACTGGTGCCATACCAAGCGGTTCAACCCTTCCGTCAAAGCCATATCAAACGATGGCTTCAGGTTCATGCCGATTGATTCGGTCCAGTGATTGCCCATGCTGGTTTCGCCTTCGGCCGCAACAATGGGCTTGCCGTAGATATGGGCCGCACTCGATGCCTCTTTAACAAAGTAGCGATCAGGAGGATTCGAACGATGTACTTTCGACATCCCCCAGAATTCGGTTTGCGGAACTGCCGAGTTGCGAAACGTTTCAAGCGCATCGATAGGCTCGCCGTGGGGCCCGCCCGACTCGCACTGGACACCGAGGCCGAAGTGCGCGGCACGTTCTGCCATCGTGTCGAAATGCAAATTGATCAGATCGGCGACGGTTCGGCGCAGATCATTTAGAAACTCGTCGCTCACTTTGCGGCTGTCCAGAATGCGACCCGCGACAATTGGCAGGTACGAAACCGGATCGTAGCCGCGGCGCCGACGGAACTCTTCGCGGAACTTCTCGGTCCAGTTCATTCCGCCCATTTCCCAGCTATCCGTCGTTACATATTTAATCGTGTTGCCGAGATAAGGCTTAGCTTGATCGAGCAGGGGAACGACCTGCTTGTCCCAGTACATATCGAGCGCAGCAGGTGACAGAGTGTCGAGCGAAAGCCCTTGCCAGGCTCCGCTTCCAGGAGAAAGTTTCGCTCCTGAATTCGTGTATCCAATATTGAGGACTTCCCACGCACCCAGCGAAGGTGCCTTCCAATGAAGTACGCCTTTGCTGTCCACGAACTGCGTTACGTCGACAACCTCCGATACATTTGCATCTTCCTCACCTGCAGTGCCGGTTATGTCAAAGAGAAGATCGTCGCTTCTTGGCATGGAGCCACCCGTCTCCGCTAGAGCCGCCTTCTGGCGGAGATTGGCTCTGGGTGCGCGTTGATCACCGCTTTCTCCGGCGAGGTTCAGGCCATGCCGCAGAGGATAGGCAAGCACGGCAATGCGCTCATAAAACGGATGCTTCGGCGAAGGCTCCGGCACGATGGTCTTGCCGTCGTTGTTGGTAATAGTCCTCGACCAAGTCAGAATCTTTATTGCATCCTTCGGTTCAATGAACGGAGCTCCGAGGTCCCACCCGCTGGTAATGGTTAACGTTATTTCAAGCCCAAGTTTGTGCGCCGTCTCCACGGCGTGCAGGAAGAGAACCGTCCATGCGGGGCTGCCGAAGGTAGGACCTGCGGGCACCGGATTATTGTGTTCTCCATCGGCGCCATTGGCATCCACCAACAACACGCCGCCATAACCCTTGTCCTTCATCTCGTTCAGGTCATGATCAATACTTTCGACTGTGACGTGCCCGTTCAACCACCACCAATAACAACGGAGACGCGCTGAAAGTGGAGGAGCAGCGAAAGCTTGAACAAGGGCATCGTGTTCGGCAACAGATTCGAGGCTCTGGGGCGAAATGCCCACAGCGCTTGAGCCATTTTGACCACAGGCATTGGTTGCAATCAAGGTGGCCAAGCACGCTAGAACTGAGAGTGTGAGAATTCGACGCTGCAAAGGAACCCCTGAAGAAGAAATTATTCCGCGTTGTACTACGCACACCTCGCATGTATCTACAGTACAACGCGGTATAACGCTAGAAATTGATACGTGCAGTGAGTTGACCTATACGAGGGTCATTTTGCTGGGTTAAGGTTAATTCTCCAAAGGTGGTGCTGCCGGGGCCGACACCTGGATTGGCCCATAGCGGCGTATTCATCACATTGAAGAACTCCCCCCGAATTTCGAAGGTCGCAGTTTCGCGAATCGGAAATATCTTGAAGAGAGAAACGTCAACGCGATTTCCGGCTCGTGCCCGGATGTGATTGAAATAGGGAGGAATGGCATTGGGAGAATCCCCATTTTGCTGCTGAAAAGCTGGGATGTCGGACGCGCTTCTGCATGCTGGTGTAGCCGTAGTCACGCCGGTGATCTGCATCACGCCCGCACTATTGATCCAGCAGGTGTTGAACTCACGCGTGGCAGTCGGATTACCGATGTGAGGATCCGAAAGTAATGTATAACCCCCGGGAGTGGCCACTAGATTACCGTTATAGTCCCGAAATACAGTGTTGCCCTGCCAGCCGCCGATAACTTCTCGAACGTAACGCGGAGCACTTGAAAAACGCGGGAACTGATAAATAACAGCTATATTCGCAAGCAAATTGGGCGCGGAATCCATGTACCGTTCGGGTTTGGGATCGTACCAATTCAAATATTGAAATGAATCCATTTCATGAGACCAAGTGAACGACCCCAGGATACTAAGGCCATGGCTCATCGTCTTGCGAACAGTCACCTGAAGCGCGTTGTATTGAGACCCGCCAGACGGAATGTAGCTTTCTGTCACGCTACCGAACTCTGGGTAAGGAACATCTAAGTCAGATCGAGGGAGCGTGGCGGCGCCCAACGCGCTGGTGATGGGAACTACGCCGTACATCGGGTTGGCAACTTTGGCCGCCAACAAGGTCGCGTTCGCCGCAGTTCCTGTCAGATACTGGGCGGAAAGACTGTTGATGTTCCTGCTGACCTCCCAATCGTAGACCCGGTTACCTACGTACGCGATCTGAAGGCTCGTATCCCACGGAAATGCGGTCTGCGCACTCGCGGACCACTGCCACAGCCTCGGACGCACATAGCCCGGTGCCATGAAGCCAATGCTCTGACCGATGGCCGTTGAGAGACCACTAGAACTGCCCGACGGCTGAACCGTTCCATTCGGAAAGGGGTTTGCGAAACTGGTGTAAGGGTGAATATTATCCGTGGTGGCTATGTAGCTTGTAGAAGTGGTCCAGCCCTGAGCGTATGGCGTCTCCATGCTGTTGATATAGGTCAACCCTGAGCCGGCGTGCAACACAACATCCGGCCCAAGCGCATAGGAGACGCCAAAACGAGGCTGAAAGTCGGTCAGCTCTGAAGCATAGGCGTGCCGGTTGGAGCTAGATACGAACTCCAAGCCGCCAAGCAATGGGAGACTTGGGACCTGACTCTGTATCGGGTTGACGCACGTTGTGCAAAAGCCATTGTTTAGCCGATTGTGGCGCTCCGTATATGGAGCCTGGTTCTCCCATCGAAATCCCATATTCAGGGTTAGGTTTCGCGAGGCACGCCAGTTGTCCTGAAAGAAGAAGCCGTACCAGGGTACTTGGAGGGCGAGGGAGACATTGGAGGCGTAACTACCCGACGACGGATAGCCGAGCAACACGGCGGGGAGTGGGCTGCCGGAGCTTGCATCACCGCCCACAGCGCAACTTGGAGCCGGGCAAGCTGAACCTGCAGTACCGCTCGAATTCTCCTGTGTGAACTGGCGGTTGAAGGCGAAAGGGCCAAGGCCGCTCAACGGATTGTCTGCGTTATAACGCTCCAGCAAGCCCTCAAAACCGAAGCGGAAATCGTGCGTCTTGTGGATCTTGGAGGCAATTACGTCCGCTGATCCATAGGTATCCGCGCTTATCTGCCCGCCGGCGCCCGCCTGAAAGCCGATAAAGTTGTCCGTCATCGTGGTACCAGGAAATGTCTGAAAGGCGATACCTGTAGTAGACATCCCAATGCTGCTCAGGTTGAAGGGATCCCCGGCATAGATCAAAGCAAAGGGGTGATAGATAACGCCTGCGCGGGCATCAAGTACCCAATTACGTGGCAGAACGGTGGTATAGTCCACGCTTCCGCCAAGCGTATTCCGCAAGACGGCCTCGTCCGTGGTCTGTGGTCCGATCGGCGTCGGGAAGCTTTGGTTAGAGTATTGCTGATTGATGATCTGTCGATAGAACACCGCATTGAATCTGTTGTTCTCATTGATCTGTTGATAAAGCTGTGCAACGAACGAGTATTGGCCCTGATAGGCCACGGGGTTCGGAGAGATATAGTTATAGTTAGCGGTCGATGTTGGGGTCGCATTGGGCTCTGGATACATATTGATCATAGCGATCCCGACGGGGTTGAACCGATTCGAGGGGATCTTGTTATACGGAAAGGGAGTTCGATTGCCATTCGCAGCTGCCGTGAGCGGATCGTAGATTTGAAATCCGCCACCCTGAAGGCACACACCGTTCGCGTCGAATCCTCCCGTACAGAGTGCGGAAAAATCTCCATTTTTTTCGGCGTCCGTAGGAACATTCACATCTGCGCTTCCCGCGTTGGGTTGATGCAACTGAATATGCTCGTAGGCAAATAGAAAGAAGGTCTTGTTGCGGCCATCATATAAATGGGGAATGCGGACTGGGCCATCGAATACAAAACCCGGCTGGTTCCAGCCTCCATTGATGCGAGGTGTGCGTGACTTGGCAATGGGAGAATTCTGAGTCGCAACACGCTCGTAGGTGTTGGCGTCCAGGTAAGTGTTGCGGAAAACATAGTATGCAGAACCGTGATACGTGTTCGTGCCGCTCCGCAGTACGGTGTTGATCGAGGCGCCACCGGTATTGCCGTACTCAGCGTCGTACATCGCGACCTGCGTCTTTACTTCCTGTACCGCTTCAGGCGAAGGCACGAAACCACCGTACCCGCCTGCAGCACCACTAATTCGTTCGCGGGGCGCGTCGACCGAGCCGTTGAGGTAAAGCATGGTGTGACCCCCACCCACTCCACTCGCAGTGATCGAAGTGCCCGAATTGCCTCCAGGCGCAAGTGCTGTCCCCGTCTTCCCCTGCATAAATGATGAGTCATACATGCCCGCCGTAAGCGACGCGAACAAGAACGGAACTCTGCCGATACTCGGAAGATCGGTCACCTGCTGCGCGGTAAGTGTGGTTCCTATGTCTGCCGTTTCCCTATCGAGCAGTTGCTCTGAGGAACTGTTGACCGTGACGGTCTCAGTGTGACTCCCCGTACTCAATTTGAAGTCCGCCTGCGCGTTGCTGTCAGCGGTGAGGATGATTCCGGTTTGTATCTGTTTCTGAAAGCCAGTTGCTTCAACGGTCACAGTATAAGTATCGGCAGTAAGGAATGGGATCGCATAGCTTCCCTGCCCATTCGTAACTGCCTTCGTGGAAAAGTTCGTGGTGGTGTCGATGGCTGTAACGGTTGCCCCGACAATTTTTGCACCGCTGCTATCGGAAACTTCTCCCTCAAGGCTGCCAGTGTATCTCTGCGCATGACCGATCGCCGGCAAGGCGAGAATGGCGAACAAACTTGCACAGCGAGTCAAGAGAGAAAGACATTTCTTGTAATCTCTCGAATGGGTAGCATCTATCACAAAGAATTTCACGACAGTCTCCTTGAAAGTGCGTGCAGAAGTGCGGGGCCAATTCATTTCGAGTTGGAACTGCTGTAAAGCAGAAGTCTCTCGCTCCGGTCAAAAATGTCGCCCATTCTCCGAACGAAGTCTTGCTTCTTCTCGCTACGCCGATATTCATTTGCCCGGTACGGTGGAGAACTCTACGCCCATGCGTGTACCATTTGGAATGTCAAAAATGACCTATTGTTTGGACGAAATGATCTGCTTATCCCCTCCAAAAATGGTTAGGATTATCTCGCTATCTATCGATGTATCATCGCTTTACTAGTTCTTAATGCAGATCCAATCCTCCAAATTGAGCTGCGGCGGCCTCATCCTGAAACCACGAGATCGTTGCTGTTCCTAGATCATTTTTTCTGACGTGCGTTGGAATCGGATCGCTCTAAATGATTTGTGCGTCAGTTTTGCCGGGTCCATACGACTCCGACGTCAAGAGTGTGAGCGGGACAGTCATTTTGTGCAATGATCGTGTCATTTCAGCTCTTTTGCTTAAGAGATTGGAAGTATATAGTGACTGTCATTGTGATGAACCTAAAGACATTCGATCAGGTCGATAAGAGATTTAAGGTAGGCCTATTCACCATTGGACTTGACACGTACTGGAACCAATACAACGGGCTTCGGCAGCGCCTCGAAGAGAATAATGCGACCATCTGCTGCCAGTTGAATGCTGCCGGCGCCGATGTTGTAAACATAGGCATCGTCGATTCTGTCGAAAAAGCGCTCGACGCGGGTCATCTTTTCCGTCAGCAAGACGTGGATCTGCTCTTTCTACACCTTGGCACCTACGCATTGTCCGCCACCGTGTTGCCGGTAGTCCGACGCAGCAAAGTCCCTGTTATCGTGCTCAACCTAAGCTCTAACCTCGCAATTGACTACGAGCGATTTAACCGGTTGCCAAATCGGACGGCAATGACCGGCGAATGGCTCGCGCATTGCCAGTCATGTACGGCTCCCGAAATCGCGAATGTTTTCTCGCGCTGCGATATCCCCTTTCGCCAAGTTACAGGTGTACTCACCGAGGAACGGGTTTGGCATGAGATTCGCGGCTGGCTGGGAGCCTCACGCGTGGCACACGGCATGGAGCATAACCGCCTTGGTATCATGGGCCATTACTACAGCGGAATGCTTGACATCTATACGGATCTCACGTTGCAGTCATCGGTGTTTGGGACACAGTTTGAGATGGTGGAAGTGGATGAGCTCTCCGCTCTTCGCCGCGAAGTCGACGCCGTCAAAGTCCACGGGCGCGTTCACGACATACATGAGATGTTCGATGTCGATCCGAGTTGTATACCCGGCGAGCTCGAGTGTGTAGCGCGGACCTCGATTGCGCTTGATTCTCTTGTTGCGCAGCATCAACTCGGCTCGCTCGCGTACTACTATAAGGGCTCTGGTATAGCTGAAAACCACGAGTCGATCAGCTCGATCATTGTTGGTACAAGTCTACTTACCGCACGCGGCGTGCCGGTTGCTGGAGAGTTGGAGGTCAAGAATGCGCAAGCCATGAAGATTCTTGACCTATTTGGAATTGGCGGCTCGTTCACAGAGTTTTATGCCAATGACTATGCCGATGATGTAGTCCTGATGGGACACGACGGACCTGGACACCTGGCCATCGCAGAAGGAAGACCGAAACTTCGTCCTCTAAATAATTATCACGGCAAAGTCGGAAGAGGGCTTTCCATCGAGATGAGTGTGAAGCACGGCCCCGTGACCCTGCTAGCAGTTGCTGAAGCCGGTCATGGCAAACTGAAGTTCGTCGTAGCGGAAGCCGAATCGGTAACCGGGCCAATTCTGGAGATCGGCAATACAAATAGCCGGTACCGTTTCTCGATTGGAGCCCGCGGCTTTCTTGAGAAGTGGACTGCGGCAGGAAGTGCCCACCACTGTGCAATTGGTATTGGTCATCATGCCGTGCCGCTGGTGAAGCTGGCTTCCCTTCTTGGAATCGAGTGCATCCAGGTATGTTGATCAAACACAAACACTGACAACAAACTCTTGAGGCCGCGCCCGGCGCCTTTTGGCTGCGTTGGTCGTCGGAAAGAGGGAACATTTGAGCGCTACATTCAGACTGAGCTTAAATGGAAGCTAACGCGAAGCACGCTCTCTAAAGCTTCCGGAAGCTTGTCGGGGTCTTCCCTAGAGCCTTCTTGAAGAAGCGGCAGAAATATTGTTCGTCTTCAAAGCCACTCTGGCAGGCTATCTCCTTGATCGATAACTCGCTGTTCAATAAAAGGCTCCGTGCGCGGCTCAGCTTTAGGTGCAAACGGTATTGATGAGGGCCAACTCCGGTATGTTCGCGAAAGGTTCGCCGAAAATTCGAATAGCTTGTTCCCAGCCGCCGCGCGATTTCCTCGAGAGAGAGATCTTGTGTATCCACCGACAACATCATCTCTTTCGCTCGTTGCACCATCCTTGAAGCCTCCTTTGCGGCGGGAGGGTGTACGAATGTGGAGGAATATAGACGAGCGAGCAGAACACAAGTAAGTGCCGCCATATTTTGCTGAAGCGCAGGTAGATTTTCCTGCGCCGCTTCGATGAGAGCTTCAAATGTCTCAAGGATGCCTGAAGAGTGGCGTGTGCGAAACACATAAGGTTTGGGAAAAAAATGGCCATCGAAGATTGGTTTATATGCGGGTCCGGCAAATCCCACCCAGTATTCGCGCCATCCAATTTTGGGATTTGGCCGATATCGATGCCACAGTCCCGGGGTCACCAGAATGACGTTGCCACCCTCAATCTGAATCTTTTGTTTTTTCGTTTCAAACAGACCAGATCCTTCCGGGATATAGATCATTTGATATTCATCAAGAACCCGACCATGCTCCCAGTCAAAGTGATAGAGCTGAGGGTGTTGAACAGGAGGATAATACCCATCTTCCGGCAAAATGGTGGACCTGCCGCAAGTCGTCACATACATGCCCCATCGGCGAGATTTCGGGTCTATGCGAAGGTAGCGAAAATAGAAACGTCGTTGAGAAAGCTGCTCTTGGGCTACGCTCATTTTGTCCATCATACTCGCTTGTCTAAATGAATCAGGAGTTATGTCAATTGCTCACCTTATATTTCCAGGCCCTTCGAACGCAACGTTTTCTTACCGCTGCCGTGGCGAGCCTCATGTTGGTGTTGTGCCCTATCCCAAAGGTCTTGGCACAAGTGGAGGATGTTGATCCAACAATCGGCAATGTAAGCATTCTGTTGGAGCCGACCCGCCCCACAGTTTACTTGCCGTTCAGCATGGTGCGCATGTATCCGGTGCGCAAGGATGGCCTGGATGATCAGATTCGATACTTTCCGCTTACCATCCTGTCGCATCGACAGCCGGAATTGTTTGCGGTAATGCCGGGAGTAAATGATCGTCCCGCTGCCTATGATGCAGAACAGGCAACCCCATACTACTATTCGACACGATTCGATGAGTCGCTCATCCGCACTGAGTTTTCTCCCATGCATCAAGCGGGATACTTCCGATTTAGTTTCGCGAAGGGACAACTTGCGCTGACGATTAAGAACCTCCACGCAGGCTCACTCCATGTTATGGGCAAGAATGCACTTTCCGGCGAAGAGTCAGTCAGTGGCATGACAGCCTACTTCTATGCGGAGCTAAGCGAACCCGTCTCGATGGAGGTGAGGCGCGAGGAAGACCGCGACAAACTCACCATCTTCGGGCACACAAGAGGAATCGAGTTTCGTTATGGCGTTTCCTTCATCAGCGTGGAACAGGCAAGGCGAAACCTGCAGCGCGAGATTCCATCTTGGGGCTTGGAACGTGTCAAAGAGCAAGCGCGTTCACAGTGGAATGATGCGCTCGGACGCATTGCGGTGGAGGGCGGAACAGAGGCGCAACGAAAGGTCTTCTACACCGCGCTCTACCGCTGCTTTGAGCGCATGATCAATATTACCGAGGACGGGCGCTATTACAGCGCCTACGACCACAAGGTCCATGAGGACGCACGGCCCTTTTACGTAGACAACTGGCTGTGGGATACCTTCCGCGCGATGGAGCCGCTGCAGACCCTGTTGAATCCAGATATGCAGGCTGACAAGATCCAGTCATATGTGCGGATGTACCAGCAATCGGGTATTATGCCAACCTTCGCGCTTGCTTCAGGCCCGGCCGCCATCATGAACGGGAACCACGCGGCTCCATGGATTGCCGATGCGTGGAACAAAGGCGTGAGGAACTTCGATCTGCCCACCGCTTATGAAGGTTTGCGCAAGCGATCGTTGGATACCACGCTATTGCCTTGGAAGCTTGGGCCGAAGACTTCGTTGGATGACTTTTACAACGTACACGGATACATGCCCGCGTTGCAGCCCGAAGAGAAGGAAACTGTCGCTGGGGTACATCCATTCGAGAAACGGCAGGCTGTCGCTGTGACATTGGAGAACAGCACAGATGACTGGTGCATGGCTCAGCTTGCGAGTGTTCTGCACAAGCCAAAAGATCGCGAGCTATTTCTGCGCCGCGCAGCGAACTACCGCAATCTCTATCGAGCAGATAAGGCACTGATGTGGCCGAAGGATGACAAGGGAAATTGGATCGAGCCGCTTGACCCCAAGTTCGACGGAGGCCCCGGTGGGCGCGACTATTACGATGAGAACAACGGATGGACTTATACCTGGGACGTGGCCCATGACTATGATGGGCTGTTTACGCAAATGGGCGGTAAAACGAAGGCTCGAGCCAATCTGGACCAACTCTTTCGGGAACCGCTGCCGGTGCCGCAATCGGCATTTCAGGCGAAATTTCCGGATTCGACGTCGATGATCGGAGAATTTTCGATCGCGAACGAGCCAAGCCTGAACATCCTTTATATCTATGACCGGTTGGGCGCGCCATGGATGACGCAGAAGCGCGTGCGCACCATTCTGAAAGCGTTTTTCAGGGACGATCTGACAGGCATACCAGGGGACGAGGATGGAGGTGGCATGAGTGCGTTTGTTGTTTTTTCGATGATGGGCTTTTATCCCGTAACGCCGGGAATTCCGGTCTATGACATCGGCAGTCCAATCTTTACCAAGGTGACCATCCAACTGAAGAGCGGCAAAGAGTTCATCATCAAGGCTCCAAACACGTCGCGCGACAATAAGTATGTGGAGAGCGTGCGATGGAATGGAAGACCGCTTGATCGGCTCTGGTTGTCGCATAAGGACGTCATTGACGGGGGCCTGCTGGAACTGACGATGGGCGATACACCGAACACTTCTCTTGGAACGCAAGAAGAATCTCTACCTCCTGATTCGATCAATTCGGACCCTCTTCGATTCCAATAAAAGCAGGATCTCACTTTGAATGAGCAATTTAACCGCCCATCAAGTATCTAACCGTAACTGCATCATGAAAGATGTCGAGAACGAGGCCGTTTTAGGAACATGATGTCATCTCTAGGTCGCGGCGCGGGAGGAGTGGTGCCAGAGTTATGCCTTCAGACAGAAACCCGGAGTCTCTGGATACAGGCGCGCGAAAGAGTCTAGCAGACAGAAGAGCAACAACGCGGTATGTCGAAGCTCGTATCTGCTTCCCACTTCTTCTAACCCGAACTGCGGCTATCTGAAGTCAGAGATAAGCCCTCAACGCTAACCATTCGCTAATACAAGATATCGGCCAATCCAGTTCTTCGACCCATACAGAGGTCTAATCGAGGTAGATGTGAGAGTTCCCCGGGCCACCATAGATATGCTTGCTGCGGTTATCCAGGTGAGCCAACGACGTGTTTAGCGCGGAGATACTGCTGAATCACTTCATCGCGGGTCACCGCCGGTGTCCCGGCGAAGAGCTCGCGGAGCGCCTCCTTCGAGGGCTGTCCAACCGCCATATTCCCGGTTGTGGACATCATGGAAGTAAGAGAAAGAATGCGATCCGGATGCTCAACGGCCATTGTTTGAGCGATCTGGCCTCCCATTGACGCTCCTACAACATGCGCTTTTCCAATGCCTAGCGCGTCAAGCAACCCGACGGCGGCGCCGCCATATTCGACAAGGTGTACGAGACCGACGTGAGATCGCCTGCGAGGGCCGCGGAGAGGTTAGGAGGCGGTGCATCCGTGACGTGCGTGGAAAGCCCAGCATCTCTATTGTCGAAACGGATGACCTGTAGGCCGCGCTCGACAAGCGCATGGCAAAACCCGTCCGGCCAATGAATAGACTGGCCGGCGACTCCTATGATCAAAAGAACAACGGGAGCATTTGCCTTTCCGAGCCGTTGATACAATTCTGAGCGCAACGCCCTTGGTTTATCAGGTTCCAATAGGATGTCGGCACAATTGCACTTGCCGAGATATTCACCACTAGGAGAACTCGATGAAATCCAAGGTATCTATCCTCGCTGTGGCAACATTCGCTCTTTGCACAACTGCCGCATTCGCTCAGGTCAGCAGCACAACCACCGCCACGGGGCCTAATGGTCAAACCGCGACACGGACCGCGACACGCGGAGGCGGCCAGACCAACGTAACGGCCACCGGCCCGAATGGACAGACGGCAAGCCGTTCTACCAGTCACTATGCAGGCGGCAACTCGACCACGGTCACTGGACCGAACGGGCAGACGGCCAATCGAACAGTGACGGGCCGGGGCACTGGCAATGTGAACGCAACGACCACCGGGCCAAACGGCCAAACGGCAACCCGCTCCACCTCACGCTATGCGGGCGGCAGTTCGACGACGGTGACGGGGCCGAACGGGCAGAGCGCGAACCGCACCGTCACGGGCCGCGGCACCGGCGCGGCTACAGTCACACGTTCCGGACCTCGCGGAACGGCGACCAGAACGCGGTAGGAATATCTCACGCATAGAGGGTGACGATTGCACGATGTCGTGCAGTCGTCACGACTTCCAACAGCCAATAATTCCGCCAAGCGAGGCCACATGAACTATCGAGTCGAATCTACGGGAGGCTTCACGGAGTTCCTGCGTTTTCGTAGTGGCCCGCTTGAGTACATTGCGGAAGCTGGCAGGCGCAGTGTCGATATACGCTGCCTTCGTTTCGGCTCACGATGCGTCTTCCAGGTGAACCATCCGGACCTCATTCGCGATGTACTGATCACCCATGATTGGAATTTCGTCAAGGGCCCAGGACTACGAACCTCAAAACCTATTCTGGGTGATGGTCTATTGACTAGTGAAGGTGAACTGCACCGTCGCCAACGACGTCTCGTCCAGCCTGCATTTCACAGTGCACGTTTAGCTTCGTATGCGCAGATAATGGTCGCCAGCACAGACGCTCTCCGCAACGAATGGGCAGCCGGCCCGATCTACCCCATCGAGCAGGAGATGATGCGGCTAACTCTGCAGATCGTCGGTCGCACGCTCTTCAGCGCAGACCTCCGGCACGACGCAACTGGAATCGGCCAGAGCCTTACGCGCGCATTGCGACTATTCCTCGCATTGAACAGCCCTCTGGCACAACTGCTGTCCCCTGTACGCAAATGGGGCGAACTAAAAGTTAGGCGGGCACGACGTGAGATTGAGCAAGTCCTTCGTAAGGTAATCGAAGAGCATCGCAAGAACCCTGACCAGTACGATGACATGCTTTCGATGCTCATGCGCTCACACGATGACACGAGTGCGGGTTACATGTCTGATGAGTTGTTGTTGGACGAATCCCTGACTCTCTTTCTCGCAGGACATGAGACGACGGCGAACGCTATGACCTGGACGTGGTATCTCTTGGCGCGACATCCTGATGCCGCCGAGATGCTTCATGCGGAATTGGATCGTGTACTGGATGGGCGCCTGCCAACTCTGGCTGACCTGCCAGCCCTTGAGGTCACAGGCAAAGTCTTTCGCGAATCCCTACGCCTCTATCCTCCGGCTTGGATCATCGCGCGAGAGGCGGTAACGACATACCGGATGGGCAACGTCAAAGTTCCTCCCGGCGCAACGCTTCTAGTGAGTCCGTACGCTACGCAACGCGATCCCCGCTTTTGGGACAAGCCCGAAGAGTTCAATCCGGACCGATGGTCAGAAGAGTTTTCTGTCCATCGTCCAAAGTTCGCCTTCTATCCCTTCGGTGCCGGAACACGCGTCTGCATTGGAGAACACTTCGCCATGATGGAAGGTGTCTTGCTCATAGCGACTCTGGCCCAGCAATGGCGTTTCCACTTGGCGCCAGGCCAAACGATCAAGCTCTGGCCTCAGATCACGCTTCGTCCACGGAACGCCATGTATTTCCGTATGGAGCGCCGGGCGTCCTCCACGACGGAGAGCGAAATGCGAGAGAGCTCTCTACAGTACTGCTGATGTTCCAACAATCCTCCAGGAGAAACGCAATGAAGAAATCAATGCTCGTAGCTGTCCTTCTGTTGGCGCTGGGTTCCACCGCGCCTCGCATGACCTATGCTCTTCAGCTTCAAGACACAACACAGCTCTCAACGGGAACAGCGTTTCCCAGTGCGGACGAGGTTGTCAGCATCCTCGCTGATAAGCTGTCTCTGTCCGACGACCAAAAGGGCAAGATCAAGCCCATCATCGCCGAACGCCAGCAGAGACTGAAGTCCATCCTGGCGGACACGTCCTCCCGGCCCATGCAGCAGCGGCGAAAGGCAAAGCAAGTGCTGAGTGACAGCGACAAGAAGATCAACGCTATCCTGACGCCGGACCAGCAGCAGAAGTATACCCAGGTCGAACAGCAGATCCAGAAGCAGATGAAGCAACGTATGCAAGAGAAGAAGGGGACATCCAATTGAACGGACCCATCGCGGTGAATTCAACCTAAGCCCAGATTAGCGGGACTCCAATGAAACATATCCGGGCCATAGCAGAACAATGCGGATGACTGCGGGTTGCTACACAAAGTAGTCAGTAATGCCAAACCGTTGCCCAGATGTACGCTGAGGACAAAATATGAAGCTGATCTCTTCGAGATTCAGGTCTTCGATACCTGTCATGAGTGTAGCGCTGTTGCTGAGTGCCCCCTGTTTGGCAGGCTCGCTCGGATCATTCAGTGGACGCGAGGCCGCGTCATTGCAGGGTGTTACCACAGATAGTTACAAAGGCCGGGACCTGTTGGTCTACGCACCGCCGAACCTCCCTGCACGAGGTGCACGGGCGCTCGTTATCGTCCTGCATGGTGGGCTCGGCAACGCTTCGCGCATTGAAGCCGGAGCGTCGGAGAAGGGGTTGAAGATGGATGAGGTCGCCGAGAAAAACGGCTTCATCGTTGCCTACCTCAACGGTACGCCTGTAGCCAGATTGTTAGGCGCGGACAAACTGGGCTGGAATGCCGGCGGTGGCTGTTGCGGAGTTCCATCGGAAACCAACGTGGACGATGTCGGCTATATCGAGAGCGCGGTCAACTATCTGGTAGGAAAGTACGGCGTCGATCCTGCTCGCGTATATGGAATCGGTCATTCCAACGGCGCGATGATGACGATGCGGCTTATGTGTGAGACCAATCTTTATGCCGCCGCCGTTTCTATCGCCGGCCCATTGAATCTCAGGGTTCAAAGCTGTCCCGCTGCCCATGGAAAACGAGTCCTCTCCATCCACGGGGCAGACGACCAGAATGTTCCCATAGCAGGCGGTGTAGGCCCAAAGGGCATCTCCAGGGTGGCCTACAAATCCGAGCAGTACACTCAGCAGATATTTGTCGGCTCCGGCGCGGACTTTCATTTGCAGATCGTGCAGGGCGCCGATCACTTCCTGAACAATATCGACGCCAAAATCGAGCAGACCAAAGGCATGTCAATTGCCGAGAAAGCCACGCGGTTCTTTGGCCTTGCTAAGGAAAGCCGCTAACTCCCCATTTCCAGGTCGGCACTCCGTGCCTGGAGTATGGCGGATAACTTCGACATTTACCTGCCTCTTTGGCTCGCCCGATAACCTGATGATCTTCGGAGTGCTCTTCATCGCCGCAGAATTGTTCGTGCTGGAACGATGGCTAATGTCCGGGCGCTAAGAAAGCATGTTGCATCGGCCGCTGCAGCCGGTATCTTGTTTATAGATTTAACAGTTGTGGCGTCTGATCCGGATTATGGCCCGTCCAATTCGGATTGTGAGCCCGTCTAAACCGGAAAGCAGAAAACCTCCCATCGCAGTCCGGAGGCTAGATACGGAGCAAAAGCATCTGGAGGCGCGCGAACAATGCGCGAACAATGCGCATCCCAAATGAGCCCAATTAGCCCTAAGCGGTCCTAAAATAGATCGAATATAAAAGCTTTACCTTCAACTACATCCGCTGATTCCGGGCCACTTAGCTGAATTGTCCGGCGGCCCTGAAAAGGCCGGCGTCGGCGGTTCAATCCCGTCCCTGGCCACCACATTGAGATACTGCTAAAACGTTCAGCCGCGCTCACAGTTTTGCGCGGTAGCGCAGTGGCGTCGCCCGCGGCCCTCGGAAGGCCGGCGTCGGCGGTTCAATCCCGTCCCTGGCCACCACATTCAGATAATCCTAAAATGTTCAGCAGCGCTCACAGTTTTGCGCAAATCCGGCGAAAAAGTCTTCGCGCTCATTTGATCCGCGCTCATTTGATCGTCGTCAGGCTGGCGTAATCGAGCTTTGGATACCAGGTGGCGCCGCGGCCCGCGGGCGTGAGGTCGAGGATCGTCCACAAGGGGTCGAGGTCTGGGGCTCCGCGCGGGTCTTGGCCGGGATCGGCCATTTCGCCACTCATCTCTCCGCTCCAGAAGTGGCGGACTGTGCCATTGCAGCGGGTAAAGACGGTAAGGCCCGGGACATCGCCATCGTCGGCGCTGGCGTAGGCGCGCGTGTAGTCTCCCTTGGCGTCGGAGTAAAGCTGCAGGTTTTTCCAGCCGCGTTCTTGTTTGAAGTCAAGAAGGCGCCCGATGGGTGAGCGCGCGGTGACAGCGAGAGCGACACGCTCGCGCAGGTTTCTGGCTGTGCCTTCCCATGACGTCAACATTGCGGTGCACATCGGACAGGCTCGCTCGCGTTGCGGACCGAACATCATGCTGTAGATGACAAGGGTGTCCTTGTCGCCGAAGAGCTGAGAGAGACGGATCGCGCCCTTATGACCTTCGAACGTGTAGTCTTCGGAAATTCCTCCGCCGGAGGGAAGGGCGCGGCGGAGTGCGGCAACGCGCTCGATGTGGCGGCGGAGTTCGATCTCTTCCGCGAGGAGCTCATTGCGGGCCTGGCGGTATGCGGGGCTCTCGTTGGGATAATGCGCTTTGTTCTTTGCGGCAAGTTCTGCGGCGGGGATGAGGACGGTGTTGTCAGCCATTCGGTTCTCCTTGATGAGGCGCGACTTGCCGGAGTCCATTGTAATAACGCAGATGCGCCGCGGTCATGGATCTCCCGGAAGAGCGCTGAGATGGACAGCCGGTCATCTGCTCTCGGAGAGAACGCTCCAGTCAACCCGAAAGCGATCTTCTGCATCTTTGACAAATCAGGAAGGTCCCTTTCCCGGGGCACCATCAATCAATAACTTCTAGCGATTTCTAGACAAATTAGCACGCCCCTATCCCCGAGGTCGCGATGCGTAGATTATTTTTGCCCTCCAGTGAGCGTGTGGCTCCTGGCTGCCTTCACCTTGCTAACTTACTGCCAGTGATCGTCGTTCTTCTTCTTACGAATTCAAACTTCGTTCGAGCCCAGGCCAGCCCGGCTACGGTGACCACGAACGCCGAGCAGATCAACGACTCGCCGATCGTACCCAACGAGGTTTTCACGCTGATGGCAACGGTTACCACCAGCAGCGGTGCGCCTGTGACCATAGGCGCCGTCACGTTTTATGAGGGCCAGACGGTCATTGGCACGACGCCAGTGAACTCAAGCGGCGTCGCGACACTGAAGTATCTCTTTCCGCCCGGCGGCTTCGAGATTGTTGCACGCTATAACGGTTCGATCCAAGCGGGACCGTCCAATTCGCCACGCGGGCTTGTGTCGACCGTGACAACGCAATCGGTCTCGCTCGCGAGCAGTGGAAATACATCGGGGTACACCCTCACGGCAACCGTGAGCACCAATAGCACTGAACCTACCACCGGCTCAGTTACTTTCGCCGATACGACTACCGGCCAGTTGCTGGGCACGGTGAGTTTGGCGAACCAGAGTTACCAATCGCCGGTCACCATGATGCCGTCGAGTGGCGCAGCCGTGTGGGCGCTGGGCGATTTTAACGGCGACGGGCGCGTTGACACGGTGGGCACGACTCTTGTGAATGGCGAGTTTACCTTGCAGGTAAACCTGGCCAACGCGAACGGGCCTGCAACGCAGGTGGAGAGCCAGCCCTTCGGATCCAGCACCGACGCATACCAGCTGCTTGCGTCAGGTGACTTCAACAACGACGGCGAGACCGACCTTGCTGTACAGGATACAAATACAAACGTCCTGACAGTGCTGCTGAGCCAGGGCAACGGGCAGTTTGCAATTGCAGGGCAAATGACGATCCCTGCCGCGACCGCCGCCGTCGTCGGGGATTTTAACAACGATGGCAATCTCGATCTGATTGCCGCTAGCTCGAGCGGAATGAACTTCTATGCCGGTGATGGCGCAGGACACCTCTCCGCCGGGCAGGCTATCAGCGGAGGCGCTCCGGCCGCGGCCCTCGCGGCTGACTACAACCTGGACGGGTATCTCGATTTCTTCTCTTACTCGCCGACCGGCTCCTACGGCTTTGCTGGAACGAATCTCTATCTCGGTGCGGGCAACGGAACGACTTTCACCGAGCAGCCGCAGAGCATCTTCGGAGGCTACCAACCACCTTCCGATGTCCAGTCGATGGTGACCGGAGGATTTTGCGGCTTCAATTACCACGCCGATATCGCCTACGCGGACAGTTCGACGGTGACGATCTTGTGTAATAGCGGCGATGGAAGTTTCAGCACCGGAGGCGACGGGGCCGTATACGACATCGGCTCGCATGTTCAGGTTCGACTGGCAGCTGCGGACGTCAGCACCGACGGACAGACTGGGATTGTCGCGTTCGTGCAGGACACGACGGGCCCCCAGGCGCCGTGGAACATGATTGTGATTTCCAACTCTGCTGAAGGACAACCTGTTCAAGTATCCGCCGAGGTTCCCTCGGATTCGTCCGGCGTTTATTTTCCCAACACGCCGGTCGTATTCCCCACTCCGGTTGTGGGCGAGTCGCTGACGACTCTATCGCCGATGGGAACCACCATTCCGTTTCTTACAATCGGCACAGCCTCCACAGCGACGGCCTCGCTTTCCAATGTCACTCTTCCGCCGGGGAATAACAACATCGTAGCGAGCTACATGAGCGCGACCTCAAACACCGTTCAATTGGCCGGCAGCCCCAATGGATACCAGGGTCCTTCGATCGGCACAGTCACGACAGGCGGTACGGCGACTGTGTCCAACGGGGTCTTGCAGCTCACCGACGGCGGAACCTGGGAGGCGGGGAGCGCGTGGTCGCTCAACCAGGTTGACGTGCAGAGCTTTACAACAAACTTCACGTTCCAGTTGACCAATGCGCAAGCCGACGGGTTCACCTTTACCGTACAGGGCTATTCGAATAATGCGCTCGGCCAGGACGGGGGCTTCCTCGGCTACGGCGGCGATAACAACCTGGGGATTCCGAAAAGCGTCGCGCTGAAGTTCGACCTCTTTAACAACGCTGGAGAAGGCAACGACTCCACCGGCGTGTTTGCCAACGGCGCAGACCCGACGGTGCCCGCGACAGACATGACAGCGAGCGGCGTGAACCTGCATAGTGGCGATGTGATGCAGGCGCAACTGATTTACGATGGCTCCTATCTGCACGTGACCGTGACTGACACGAACACCGGAGCCAGCTTCCAGCAGACCTTCCCCATCGACATTGTGGGCACAGTGGGAGGTACGACGGCTTGGGTCGGATTTACCGGAGCCACAGGCGCTTTGACTGCGACGCAACAGATCCTAAGATGGACCTATGAGTCGCTTCCGTACTATCCCAATTTCACATTTGGCCCCACGATGCCACTCAATGGCGGAGCATCTATCAACGGCTCATCGCTGCAACTGATCGACACGAGTACGCCCAATGAAGCTCGCAGCGCGTGGTTCCCGAATCCGGTGCCGATCGGGCAGTTCACCAACGACTTCACGTTCACCGGTACGAATGCAAACGCAGATGGCATCACATTCACAATCCAGAATGCCGGGCTGACCGCGCTGGGCTCATCGGGAGGCGGGTTGGGCTATGGTCCGGACGCTCCCGGCGATCCCGTCGGGATTACCAACAGCATGGCCATTAAGTTTGACTTGTATGACAACGCGGGCGAAGGAAACGACTCGACAGGCATCTACACCAACGGTGACTCACCCACGGTTCCCGCCATCGATCTCTCTTCGACCGGGATCAATCTGCACAGCAGCGATCCGATCCATGTGCACATGGTCTACGACGGCTCGACGATCACGATGACTCTGACCGACACCGTCACCAATGCGACGTGGTCGCACTACTTCTACGGCGTGAACCTTCCATCGCTCGTAGGCGCCTCGACCGCTTATGTGGGATTCACCGGTGGAACAGGCGGCCTCTCGGCCACGGAAGACATCGACGGCTGGACGTATCTGCCGTCGAATACGATCACCAGCCCGGTTAAGACGTATTGAACCGGAACATCGGGTGCCCAGGGTCTGAAACGAGACGCAGGAGATTGCGCGCATTGCTTCTTGTGACTGGCGCTCTTAGCGGACTTGATCCTGCAGCGCGTTGATCACCAGCATCGCGGTGCGCATATCGCCTCCGGCGACCTGCTGATAGCGGGTCTCGGCTTCTCCGGTTTTGTGCACGCGCAGCATGGCCAGTAGTCGCGACCGCAACGGCTCCTTGATCGCAGCGGCGAGTGTTTTGTAGTGTTGGCGAGCAGCAGCGTTGTCACGGTAGTCCTTGATTCCATGCTCAGTCATGCACGGAGAGTCGCCGATCCAGCGGCCATTTTGGCGCACCAGCCAAAGCACCAGTTGTCCGCCGTCGTTGGTTTCCGGGTACTGGTAGTCGATATGCAACTCGCGCTCGGGCTTGACCGGAAAGTATGCGTCGTTCGCGAGGGCCTTCAGGTTGCCTTCGTTTACGGGCATCAGGGAAAGCATATAGCCCGGCGGAACGTTGTCGCGCATCTGCAGCAACAACACCGACTCGTAAATCTCCTTGTTCGCCGGCGTAATGCACGCGCGCGATTGCGGCAGATTCAGCGACTCGAACCGCGCGATATCTTTGGCGTTGAAGGCGGCCACATACTGCGCGGCAAACGCCTTCACGTCGGGCGGCACACTCGTGTCCTGGGCTCGCACGTTCAATGTGATGGACAAGATGAGCGCGGCGAGACAGATCATCTGCAGAAAGCCTGATTTCATAGAGGCCTCAAATGGTGTTTAAGCCAAGATGCCATGCAAACGCGGGTGGCGGCAAGAAGTTTTCATCGGCCCGAAGCTTGGGTCCTGGATGTGGAACCGCCCATCCGGAATCTGTTCAGAGCATCCGGGCCGTGGCCGATGGCGGGCCGCGCCGCGTGCCGACTTCACCCGTCCATTGCTCAAGTCCAGGCAATCAAAGGTCGAGCTGGATAGTAATTTGGATACCATGTTGAATACCGTCTGGCAGACGAAACGCAGCTCCGAAGGGAGGAACGGATTGCGGAGAGGACTCTTGCTCGCGGGTGCGCGGATTCTGGGTGTGTGGGTCTTGGGTGCCTGGATCTTGTTCGCGGGGCTGCTCCCGGCGCAGGCGCCAGCGGCGGTGAACCCGAGTGCTGCCGATCTGACTCGCTGGAAGGCCGAAGCGGCGCGGGTCACCATCGTCCGCGACGACTGGGGCATCGCGCATGTGCATGGGAAGAGCGACGCCGACGCGGTCTTCGGCATGATTTACGCGCAATGCGAGGACGACTTCAATCGCGTGGAGACGAATTACCTCACCTCGCTTGGGCGCATGGCTGAAGCCGAGGGGGAAGCGGCGCTTTGGCAGGATCTGAGGCAGCGGCTGTTTGTGGATCCGGCGGAGCTCCAGAGCGACTACGCTGCGAGCCCGCAGTGGCTGCAGCGGCTGATGAATGCGTGGGCAGACGGCATCAACTTCTATCTATTGGAGCATCCTGAGACGAAGCCGAAGGTGCTGACGCGCTTTGAGCCCTGGATGACGCTCTCGTTTACCGAGGGCAGCATCGGCGGCGATATTGAGCGGGTCGAATTAAAGCCGTTGCAGGCCTTCTATGATGTACCCGCTGCGCCCACCGGCATGGCGGGCCGCACGGAGCCGGCGGTGAGGAAATTGCCGCATGAGACCTTGCGTGATCCCGATTGGTTCGAGCCCGAGCCGAGCGGATCGAATGGGTTCGCCATTGCGCCCGGCAACACGGTGGATCATCATGCGCTCTTGCTTATCAACCCGCATACCTCGTTCTTCTTTCGCAGTGAATTGCAGATGGCGAGCGACGAGGGGCTCGACGCGTACGGAGCGGTGACGTGGGGCCAGTTCTTCGTCTACCAGGGATTCAACGACCGCGCCGGATGGATGCACACTTCCAGCAACGTCGATGCTGTGGACCAGTATCTCGAGAACGTAGTCCGCGAAAACGGAAATCTGGGCTACCTTTACGGCGGCGAGACCCGGCCTATCACCACCCGGCAAATCACGCTCCAGTACAAGACGCCGCAAGGCGAGGCTGCACGAACATTCACGACGTTCTATACCATCCATGGTCCGGTGATCCGCAAGGAGGGCGATCGCTGGGTCACCATCCAGCTCATGAATACGCCGGTGCCCGCGCTCGAGCAGAGCTATCTGCGCACCAAGGCCCGCACCTACGCGGAATACAAGAAGACGATGGAGCTGCGCGCGAACTCGTCGAACAACACCATCTTTGCCGATGCGGACGGCGATATCGCGTACTGGCACGGCAATTTCATTCCAATCCGCGACCCGCGATTCGATTACAGCAAGCCGGTAGACGGCAGCAACCCCGCGACCAACTGGAATGGGCTGATGACGGTCGATCAGGCGCCGCATCTCCTGAATCCGAAGAGCGGCTATCTCTTTAACGTGAACGACTCACCTTGGAATGGGGCCGGAGCGAGCTCGCTGCGCAAGGCCGATTACCCCGCGTATGTCGAGCGGGGCATTGAGTCCGCGCGCGGACTGCACGCCATGCGGGTGCTCGCTCCCGATGGCGCGCCGCGCCGCGATTTCTCGCTCGATGGCCTCATGCACGCGGCCTTCGATCCGTACCTGCCCTGGTTTGCCCGCACCATGCCGGTGTTGCTCGCAGCATACGACGCGCTTCCCGCCGATGCGCCGCTGAAGACGCGGCTCGCAGAGCAGATTGCGCTTTTGCGTGGGTGGGACTGCCGCTGGGGCGCCGATTCAGTCGCCACTTCCATGGCTGTGTATTGGGGCACAGAGCTGATGAAGTCCGTCGCGCGCCCGGCACGCGACGCGCTGGTGCCGAGTGAGGAGTGGGTCGCCAGCCGCGCGCCCGCCGATGCTCTGCTCGCGGCGCTGGCCGCGGCTTCCAGCAAGCTGGCGGCGGACTTTGGCACCTGGCGGACACCCTGGGGCCGGATCAATCGCTTTCAGCGGCTTACCGGCGACATCCTGCAGCCTTTCAACGATGCCGCCCCCAGCATCCCGGTGCCGTTTACCTCTTCGCTGTGGGGATCGCTGGCTTCTTTCGGGGCGCGGCAGTATCCGGGAACAAAATGCTGGTATGGCGCCAGCGGCAACAGCTTTGTTGCGGTGGTGGAGTTCGGCGATAAAGTGCGGGCGAAAGGCATAACGGCCGGCGGGGAGAGCGGCCATCCGGAATCCCGGCATTTCAACGACGAAGCCGGCCGGTATGCCGCCGGTGATCTCAGGGAGATTTATTTCTACCCCGAGCAGCTCAAGGGGCATACCGAGCGGAGTTACCAACCAGGCCAGTGAAGCGCGCGGCGACCAGGCATCCACGCCCGAGCTCTACTTACCGAGGATTCCCTTCGCCAGCCCTGACAATCCGCCTTGGCCGCCCTGGCCGCCCGTGCTCTTCCCGAGCAGCCCGCCAGTCTGCTGCTTCACCATCGCACCCACATTGGCCCGAATGGAGGGACTCGATGTGGTGCCGGTGATGCTCAGCGGAATGCCATTGGCCGCCGCGGTGTGCAGAAAGTTTCCCGCGATGCCGCCGACAGAGCTCATCGCGCCGGTCATCGCTCCACCCACGCTGCCCGAAGAGCTCAGCTTCGCCACGAGCTGAAAGTTCAGTGCCCCTGAGGCTGAAACTGTCCCGCTGCCGGTGGCTGTCCCAAGGCTCGGCACGTCGCCGTCGATATTGTTGAGCTGGGTCGATTGCGGCGTGGAGACCACATTGGTCCGAAGGGTGCGAATCGTTGTCGCGCCGCTTGTGTTTTTCACCGCGGCCAGAGAGGCCAACCCTTCAATCCTCGAACCCAGATCAAACCCGGCCAGTTGGGTGTTGTCGATCTCGATCGGTCCGGCAATCTGAGGTGCAGCTACCGCGCCGGTGATCGCAAGGTTCGCCGTCAGCGTGCCCCCATGCAGAGAAGAGCCCGGAGGCAGCTTGACGCCGATCGAGGGCAGCAACTGCTCAAGGCCGTCGACGGGCAAACCAGGAGCCGAGAGGCGCAGATTCAGCAGGACGGTCTGGCCGGTCATCTGGTACGTGCCGGCGATATGCGCCGCCACTGACCCGGAATGGATTGCAACATCGGTGACCTGGCCCGCGCGCGTGCCCAGGTTATCGGTCACCGTGAGGTCAACATCCACGGGCTGCGGAGCCGGCGATCCGTTGGCTGAGAGCTTGAGCTGCGCCGCTTCCATCTTGCCGGTCATCGTGAGTGTCTTGCCGTCCGACGCAAGCTGCGCGTTGACGTCGGCGACCATCGAGACGCCCTCGCTGGGAGTAACGACTCCCGCGTCCACAGGATTGAAATGCTTCACCTCGATCGAGGCCTGCAGCGGCGTATTCACGGCATTTTGCTGCGCGACCGGCCCGGCGGTCCCGCTCAGTTTCAGCGAGCCGTTGCCCGGCAGATCGGCCGTAAGCTGAAAGGGCATTTGCGCGCCGAGGGACAGGTGCTGCACGGTCAGGTCAACATGGGTACAGGCGAACGGCCTGCCGGATGAAGGCAGCGCCGAAACGTCCACGCTGCCGTTCCTGATCTTGAGCTCGCCGACGCTCAGATCCGGCGCGCTGCTCGCCTGCGAGCTTGCCTGGGAGCTGCCGCTGTGGCCCAGGTTCGAGTAATTCCATGTGCCGTTTGGTCCCGGTATCAGGTGGATCTGCGGGGAATCGGCCGTGAACCTGGTGACGCGCACCTGGCGCCGGAACAGCAGCGCGGCGATTGCCACGCCGATGTGCAGCGACTTCGCCTGAAAAAACGGAGAACTGCCGAAGGACGGATCGTCGGCGATCGCTACGTTTTCCGCCACCAGGCTTCCGGAGAAGAGTGAGAGGCTCAGGTGTCCAAGCGTCACTTTGCGCCCGAGCGCGCTCGAAAGCTCGTTCTCAACCGTCGGCCGGAACGTATCGGCGTTGACGAAGAACGGGACCGCGATCAGGGTAACCAGCACCAGGGCCGCAACCCCGGCGGTAATCCGCACCCAGCGAATTTGCAGCATTTCGCGCGATCTGGCGCGCCAAAGATCAAGATTGGCCCGGTTTGCCTGCATGGACTGCCTCCGATCGGGCAACGCTCAGTAAGATGCGTTTCCCCCTTGCCCTGCCAATGCCCGGCGCGCGGATTCCGCGAGATTTTTGGCAAATCCGGAATGCACGCCTCGTATCGCCAGGCATCGGCCCCGGCCGGATTGACTCCGCCAGCCCCGGCCAGCGGACCAACTTTGTCGGCGGAAAGCCCCGCGGGTTACTGTAAATGCAACTGCGAAAGGAGTCTGCAATGGCGAATACCTTCGGCACCGATATTCTGATTCAGGCGCCGGACCCGCAAGCCGCCGCGGCATTCTATGTGGAGCAGCTGGGGTTCACAATCACCGCGGAGGAGCCAATGCTGGGCCTGCACGGCTCGCACATCAACCTGTATATCGAGAAAGGCGCGCCGCTCGGGCCAGTTCTCGAGGTGACGGTCGCCAACGTGGAAGAAGCCACACGCAGGCTGGTCGAACACGGCTGCGAAGTGGTCAAGGATGAGCCGGAGTTTCCCAGGCGCTATCTGAAAGATCCCTTCGGGTTGATTTATAACCTCACCACGTGAGGTGCATTTGACCATCCGGACGAGCCTGAATCTTTGAAAGGAATCTCAGACACACGATGAGCAACGAGCCACTCGTTTTGGTGCTGGCTGCGGAGGACGATCCGCAGCTCGCCCTGTTGAAGGAGATCCCGCATGCGACCGGCAAGAGTGCCGGGGATTTCGCGGGCAAAGCTGACGCCGCGTCCGTGATTTTCCATTGGTCCGGCTCGCGCGATCTGCTGCGCTCCGTTTTTCTTGCCAGTCCGCATGTGCGCTGGATCCACTCGCGCGCAGCCGGCATTGAAAAGCTGCTTTTCCCCGAACTCGTCGAGAGCAACGTGCCGCTCACCAACGGCAGCGGCGTCTTCAGCCCTTCGCTGGGAGAATTCGCCCTGGCGGCGATCCTCTTTTTTTCGAAGGACTTCCTCCGCATGCTGCGCAACCAGCAGGCTGGCCGTTGGGAGCAGTTCGACGTCGAGGAGATCGCCGGCCGCACCGCGGGCATCGTCGGCTACGGGGACATTGGCCGCGCCGTGGCCAGCCGCGTCCATCCGATGGGGATGAAGGTGCTGGCGCTCAAGCGCCACCCGCCCGCTTCGGCCGATCCGCTGGTTGCGGCGTTTTACAAGCCCGAGAAGCTCAAGGAGATGCTCGCCGAGTGCGACTATGTCGTAGTCTGCGCACCGCTCACACCCGAGACCCGGCACATGCTGTCCGATGCCGAGTTCGCCGCCATGAAGCCCAGCGCCGTGATCATCAACGTCGGCCGCGGCCCGGTCATTGACCAGGCCGCGATGGTGCGCGCGCTCAGTGAAAACAAGATTCGCGGCGCGGGGCTCGACGTCTTCGAGAAGGAGCCGATTCCGGTGGAGGACCCCATCTGGAAGCTCGACAACGTGCTCATGTCTCCCCATTGCGCCGACCACACCAAGGACTGGCTCGACGACGCGATGCGTTTCTTTCTGCGCCAATACGAGCGCTTCGCAAAAGGAGAGCCGCTGGAGAACGTAGTGCAGAAGCACTTAGGGTACTAATCCGTCCCCGCCGCGCCCTCTACTTCGCGCCGCCCGCGGCAGTTGTCTGCGTGCAGTCCTGAAATAGCCCTTGAAAAGCACTCTTCTTGTCCGCCGAATAGGCTGCACCCGCGGCCTGTCCCAGCAGCGCACAGGCGCGCGACGGCTCTTTGTCCTCCCGCGTCTGCGACGCGAGCAGGTAGTTGTTGGCAAGTTGGTCGCCGTACGTTTCTGGATGCGCGCCCGCGAGCCGCTTCAATATCTCGATGGCTTGGTCCACAGTTGCGCCTGCCTTTTCCATGTCGGACTGCTGCTCGTAGATAAATGCCAGAAAGGTCAGATTTGCAGCCGTCATCGGCTCATAAGTAGACGGATCGAGTTGCGAGAGCCGGCGGCAGGCCTCCATCGTCTCGCGGAGCAGCGGCTCCGCCTGCTTGTAGTCCTGCGCCTTCAGGTACATCATGCCGAGAAAACCGGCGGTCCCAGTCAAACGCGGTCCATACACTTCAAACGACGATTGCGCTAGCCTGCGATAAACCTCAACCGCTTCCTGCAAGGTAGCTTCCCCCTGATCGAGCTTCCCGTTATTGAAATACTCCATCCCTAATGCACCCAGGCTGAGTGCCAGGTCCGGTTCAAAGGCTGCTGATGAGGCCCTGGCCAGTTCACGATAGATGTCGGCTGAGTTGCGGTAGGCGGCCTGCCCATCCTCGTGCTTCCCTTCGCTGACGTATACATTGCCCAGAATGCTCAGTGCATTGGCTACCGCGGGGCGATAAGCCCCGGGATTCGCCGTCGCCAGCCGGGTGCGGATCTCTACCGCCTCGTGCGCCAGCTTCTCCGCATCGTCCAAATGATTTGTCTCGCGAAGCTCTTCGGCCCGGTTAATCAGCGCCAGCGCCAAATCCGGCTCGTAGGCCGCCGGACTGGCTTTCGCCAGTCCGCGCCGGATTCTTACGCACTCATCCTGCGCCTCATCTTCGTCTTTGTCCTTGTTCATGTGACCCAGCAGAATGGCGTAACTGTTCAGCGTTCCGGCCAGCGTGTTGCGGTTCAGTGGATTGTCCGGCAGTTGCCGCTGGATTGCAATCGCCTCTTTGTACGCGGCTTCGGACTGATCGTATCGCAGAGTGCGGTCGTAAATACGCCCCAGATTTGTCAGCGCGCGCGATAAATCCCAGTTGTAGCCGGCGGGATTTGATTTGGCCAGCGCTCGATACATCTTCAGTTCTTCATTGATGTCTGTTTCGGCTTCATTGAAACGCTGGGTGTCGGCTTCCAGCGAAGCCTTTGCACGCATTGCCCGTCCCAGCCCTGGTCCATACTGAACCGGGTCCTTCGCGGCCAGCTCGCGCTCCTGCTCCATGACATCTTCCAGGACCGGCCCGGCCTTTGCATACTGGTGTTCTTTCAAAAGCAGGAGCGCATAGTGCAATCCATAGTCCGGGTTCTCCGGTTGCAGACGGTACGCCTGGGCAAAAAAAGGCAGCGCGTCCAGCGGCTTGAAATCCAGTTCCGAGGCCAGTCCACGGGTATAGTAGTCGGCCGCGTCCTGCTTCTCGCGTTCCTCATCACTCTTTAAAATGCCGTCCAGAATCGCTTCAGCCTTTTCCAATTCCCCCGCCTCGATGTAGCTCTGCGCCTGGCGCGACAGCTCCTCATGCGACCCCGGCGTACTCAGCCGCTTCTCCAACTCGTGATAGCGCGCGGCCCACTCGTTGGCCTCTTCCATTTTTGCGGTCCGCTCCCGGCTGGTCTGGTTGAGCCGCAGGTTCAGCTTCACTAGCGCGCGCGGGTCCACGCCGTTGCACGTCACCTTCACATTGCCAGTCACATTGCTGATAATCGGGCTGCACCAGCCCGTGGTGGTCTGGCGAATAACCTGCGGCTGTTGCGCGGCCATGAACGCCAGCAGCGCCAGTGGCAACGCAGCCATCATTGGCTCGGCTTCTCCGCCGGGCTCGGCTGCGTCTTGACGGCCGCTGCCGGCTTCTTCGCCACGGAGGTTCCACCGCTCTGGTCCACCGTAATGGTCACGTCTCCCTGCACGCCCTGCACCACTGGGCTGCCGGCGCCGGTTGTCGTCTGCTGGACACTGGTATTGCTCTGCATCGGGTTTGGCCGGTTCTGCTGAGCGGTCTCCCTGGCCGTCTTCACATACGCCAGCGTAAGCCCTCCGGCGAGCGCCAGAACGGCCATCGCGGAGGCCACCGGAGCAAGCCAGCGCCGCTCCTGTTTTGCCTTCAGGCGCGAGAGCACGCCAAAAACAAGGAACAAGGCGAAGCCCGCCAGTCCCAGAGGCTCGGTGACAACTTTCGTCCAGTCTTGCATGATGCCTCCCGGGATGCGCATCGAGGTTCCGGGATGAGATGTGAGGCCTGAGTCTACCGCCCCGAATAGGGCGTGTCAATCCTGACCCTATTCCCTGGCCCCTGTTTTCTCATCTTTGCTACCCAACCCACCCTCTGCGCATCTGATCAGCCATGAGCACAGAAAAAGCCACATTTGGAGCGGGATGCTTCTGGGGCGTGGAGGCGGCGTTTGCGGCTATTCCCGGCGTGATAGCGACGGCCGTAGGCTACGAGGGCGGCGCGCTTGACCGGCCCACCTACAAAGATGTCTGCACGGACCAGACCGGTCACGCGGAGGTCGTAGAGCTCGATTTCGATCCGGGAAAAGTGAGCTATGTCCAACTGCTGGACGCGTTTTTCGCGCTTCACGATCCCACGACACTCAACCGCCAGGGCCCAGACTGGGGCGCGCAATACCGTTCGGCCATCTTCTATCACTCGCCGGAGCAGGAGCAGCAGGCGCGCGCCAAGATCGAGCAGTTGATGGCCGACGGCGTCTACAAACCCAAGCGCGTCGTCACCAAGGTCGAGCCGGCTCAGACCTTCTGGCGCGCCGAGGAGTATCACCAGCGCTACCTGGAGAAGCGCGGGCAGGCAAGCTGCCACATATAAAGCAGGGACTTAGGGACTAAGGGCCAGGGACTTCCGCGGCCGGCCCGGCTGCGGTTTTTGATCCCGGCTCGTTGATCCACAGGCAGACGATCCACCAGACAATCACCACGAAGTACACAACGCTGTTGGCGTTGAATAGCTTGTCCTGCAGCCCGGTGATCCGCAGATATTCCTCCTGATTGCGCGGCGGAGGGCCGTTGGCGATCTTCTGCCAGGCGATGCGCACGACCAGTTGCGCTAGGGCGCCGGTCGAGAGGCCGAGAACGATCTGCTGTGTGTGCGTGCGCCAGCCGGCCTTAAAGCGTCGCCCGACAAAGGCCAGCAGCAGGCTCAACTCGATAATCAGCACGTCGTTCAACAAGTCACCCTTCTGGGCGATCAGCTGCATGAAGCGCAGATGGGCGAGGGCAGAGCGGGCGCCGACCGTCTGCCAGGCCGGCCACGGTCCCCACAGAACCAGCACGGTGACGGCTATGGCGAGAAAGACGAAGGAGCCGGCGATCCACGCGGTCCGCGATGCGCGGGCGAGGGCCCGGCGCGCGAGTTCCACGACCACCGCGAGGGAGACGATTACCTCAACATCCGCCAGCGTGAGGAAGATTTCGCTGGAAGTGAGCGGCGCCATCTTGCCGAAGAGCAATCTGCTGGCCAGCATGCGCAGGGCCGCGAGCACAATGCTGACCGTGAACCAGGGAAAGCGGCGGGCGCGGTCGCGTCCCAGCAGAACAACCAACAGCACCAGAAGAGCCGCGAAGGTGAGAGTCCAAAGAATCTCGACCGTCGAAAAATGAAAATGCATTCAAACCATTCCGGCCCGCAGACATTGAGCACCGCGGACGCTTCTTCAGTCTAACCGGCGAGGGACCCGCGCCGGCTGCCATAATTGGGAAGATGTTGATCTTGGCTTCTGCTTCTCCGCGCCGGCGCGAACTGCTTACCCAGGCCGGTTTCTCCTTTGAGGTCCATCCTGCGCACATTCCGGAAGACCCGCTGCCGGATGAGGACCCGATCGCCTACGTCACGCGTCTGGCCCGGGAAAAGGCCGAGGTGGTCTTCAAGAAGCTGAGCGGAGAGGACGCAACGCACGGTGGCCCGCACGCGCTCGCTGTTCTGGGTGCGGACACGACCGTCACCCTCGATGGCCACATCCTCGGCAAGCCGGCCGATGCCGCAGACGCTGTGCGCATGCTGCGGCTGCTCTCGGGCCGAAGCCACCGGGTGGTCACCGGGGTTGCGCTGGCCACTGCGCGCGGCATCGAAGTGGCGGCCGAGGTGACGGGGGTGCGGTTTCTCACCTTGTCCCAGGAAGAAATCGAGGCCTACGTCGCCACTGGCGAGCCGATGGACAAGGCCGGCGCTTACGCGATTCAGGGCCGCGCCTCGCGCTGGATTCCGCGCATCGAAGGCTGCTATTTCAATGTGGTCGGGCTGCCGCTGGCGTTGGTCTCTACGCTTCTAGAGGGGACGATCGTCTTCGATGAAAGGAGCGCTGTGGTATTGAAGAAGAATTAGGCCAGTCTCCTGTCTCAAGGCTCCAGTCTCCGCGGCGCGGCGCAACGCGCGAGTTTCGCGGCTTGCGGGCGGCCGAGGGCTCTTCACTCAAATGATTCCCGCCTCAGGTATTTATTGCGCAACCGCTGCGGGTTGTGGCCTATACTCGGGAGCAGAGTGAGGTCTCCCTTTTGATTGCCAGGCCCTCCTCGCCCATGCTTATGGCAGCACAATTATCCCGCAGGCGCGCTCCCGAGACCCCCACGATCCCCGACCGTCTCTACTTCAAGATTGGCGACGTCGCCCGCATCTGCGGGCTGGAAACCTATGTTCTGCGCTTCTGGGAGACGCAGTTTCCGCAGCTGAAGCCGAACAAGAGCGGGACCGGCCAGCGGCTCTACCGCCGACGCGACGTGGAGCTGGTGCTGGAGATCAAGCGGCTGGTGCATGCCGAAGGCTACACGCTGCCTGGGGCGCGGCATGCCCTGGAACAGGAGCATCGCAGCCAACAGGACCCGCAGGCGAGCCTTCCATTGCCGGGAGGCGGACAGCGCAAGCGCCGCGACACGGCTTCCGCGGTGATCAGCCAGGCCCGCGCGGAGCTGCGAGAGATTGCCAGCCTGCTGGCTTATCCCGCACCGCAGTTGCAGCGGCGCAATCCGCGCCTTTCGGCTGTTCCTGCGCCCTCCGGCTCCCTCTTTCCGAGCAATTCCTAGAACGAGTCCTCACCCCGAATCAACCCATCTCCCGGGGCGGGCGAACGCGTCGGCCCAGTCGCCACACGCGGAAACCGCAGGACCTGCGCGCGGCATCCTCATCCCTGGGCGCGAGTCCATGCACACGCGGAGCTATCGAAGCAGCCGCATATCACGCGCCGTGCATGGGGTGCTTCGTGGGTCGGCAGTCGTCAGCTGCTTCGCCAAAGAAGACTTCGATCGATAAGCGGAATAAATGGTCGGGACGGGCAGATTTGAACTGCCGACCCCTCGCACCCCAAGCGAGTGCTCTACCAGGCTGAGCCACGTCCCGACACAAGACGAACCGGCTCTGGCGAGCCGGTTTTTTTAGGGTCTCGATTAGTTTACACCGGAGGCCACCGCGCGGCAGCGAGGTGGCCGGACGACTTACGCTCAGCTCTCAGTGTGAGGGCGGAACATATTCCGACGGCAGGGCCGAGCCCGAGCCGAAGAAGAACTCCTCCATCTGCTCGACCAGGAATTGCTGCGCCTGGGGCGTCCAGGGCTGCAGACGATACTCGTTCAGCAGCATCTTCTGGCGATCGACCCACTCGCCCCAAGCCGCCTTGGAAACGTTCTTATAAATCTTCTGGCCGAACTCGGAGTCGAAGGGAGGCTCGTCCAGACCCTCCATCTCTTTTTTGAACCGAACGCAAAAAACGGTGTGCGCCATGCATATGCTCCCAAGCCCATTGTATGGGATGCGAACCGCGGTTCCGGGCATTGATTACGTCGGACAGGGACTCCCGTTCGAAGACGAAAAAACCTGCTTGACAACTCGCCGTCCCCGGGGTTCTCTTTATCTAACTCAGTTCCACGCCCACGCAGGCCAGGCCTCTCCAACCCCCTCCGTTCCGCCGCCGTGCGTGGAGTTCGCGAATTTGCTCTGAACTCCGAAGGAGCGGTCATGACTGTAGAAGCATCCCAATCCGGCCTGAGCGAGAACGCCGCTTCCGGTCTCGCCTATGTCACCATCATTCCGGCGATCATTTTTCTGATCGTCGAACCGTTCAATCGAAATCCCGTTGTGCGCTTCCACTCCTGGCAGTCGATCTTCATGGCTATCGCCTGGGTCGTGACGGACGTGGCCTTGATGATCGTGGGCAGGTTTCCGTTCGTAGGATGGATGACGTGGTTCCTCATGCCGCTGGTAGGACTCGCGTTTCTCATCCTCTGGATTATCGCGTTGGTCAATGCGTTCAACGGCAAGCGCTTCAAGCTGCCGATCGTGGGAGATTTGGCCGAAAAACAGGCCAATAGCTAAAGCCCTGGAAAGGGCTGCGCATGCGGAAATTTGCTCCGGACCGGTTCTTGATTCCCGAGTCAGCATGCTTCCCAAGCCGCCATCTGCAACGGAACCGGGAGAATCGCCACTATGAGTTGATCTCGATTTCAAGGAGTTTACCGTGTCCGACTATCCGCAAGTTCAGCCGACCCCCTCTCAGCCCGTGCAATCCGGTTTATCCGAGAACGCCGCCGGGGCTCTTGCCTACATCACCATCATCCCTTCGATCATTTTTCTGCTTGTGGAGCCGTACAATAAAAGTCCGCTTATACGGTTTCATGCGTGGCAAAACATCTTCCTTGCGATCGGATGGTTTGCCTGTTCAATCGTTATGGTCGTCCCCATTCTCGGCTGGATCATAGGAGCTTTGGGCCTTCTCGCGCTCTTCATCTGCTGGATTATGTGCATTGTGAAGGCTGCGGGCGGGGGGAAGTTGGTGCTCCCAGTGATTGGGCCTCTCGCCCTGAAGCAGGCGGGCGCATAAACGGCTCACGCTGGCGCAGGCGGCCCGGTTCCTGGCCGGGCCTTTAGCGCCGGCGGCCTCTTTTGTCTTTGCGTTTGGCCGGCTTCTTTGCTCGCTGCGCCAGCGCCTCGCGCTTCTTCGCCTTGCCGCTCTTCGGGGGCGCGCTGCTGCGCGGTTTTCCCGTGAGCGGGATGCCTTCCTCCACCAGCGAAAACTGCAGCCTGCGCTCTTGAGCCAGTATGCGATCGAGGATTACCTGCACACGATCACCCGCGCGGAATTTGCGGCCCCAGCGCTCGCCAACGATCTCGTGAGTGTTCTCGCGCCAGGTGTAACGGTCGTCGCGCAAAGAGTCGATCGGGACGAGGCCCTCGACGAAGAGGTCGGTAAGCTCGACAAATAGCCCGTATTTGGCGGGATTGAGGACGAGCGCGGCAAATTCTTCGCCGACTTTGTCCTGCATGAAGCGGACCTTCTTCCACTCGACTAGTTCGCGTTCCGCCTCGGCCGCGCGGCGCTCGGTCTGGCTGCACTCGTCGGCAATCTGAGCGAGTTCAGGCTCGGGAATCGGCGGTTCGTCTTCAAAGGCCTGCTGCGCGCCCCGCCGCCTGGACGCTGAAACATGCGGCGCGGGCGACGCATGCGGAATGCCCTCATGGGGGTGCGTCCATGGCGAACTGTGCCGGCCTTCGGGGACTTCACCGATGCCGCCGATGCCGGCGCGGAGCAGCGCCTTCGTGATGCGATGGACGATCAGGTCAGGATAGCGCCGGATGGGCGAGGTGAAGTGGGTATACGTGGGCGCGGCCAGCGCGAAGTGCCCCTCGTTGATCTCGGAGTAGCGCGCCTGGCGGAGAGAACGCAGCATCAGGTAGCTGAGGATGCGCTCTTCGGGTTTGCCCTCGATGCGCCCGGCCAGCTTCTGATACATCTTCGGGGTCACGGCGATATCTTCAGCAACCTCATGCTGGCGGGGATTGCGGCCACGGCCGTGGGCATCGCGGCGCTCGCCGCGGGTCTGCACGCGCTTGACGGGCAACGCGCCCAGGCCTAACGAATAGCCGAAGCTCGCGGCCAGCTCCTCGAACTGGATCACGCGGCGCGGTTCGGGCTTCTCGTGGATGCGGTAGATCGAGGGCACTCCGAGGTCTTCAAGCCAGGTGGCCACGCACTCGTTCGCGGCGAGCATGAACTCCTCGATGAGCCGGTTGGCCCAGGTGCGCTCCGCGCGGGTGACGCCGCGCATCTGGCCCTGCTCGTCGAATTGGATCACCGGCTCGGGAAGATCGAAGTCGATGGAGCCGCGCTGCTCACGGCGCTTGTTCATGAGCGTGGCGAGCTTCTTCATGCGCTCAAAATCCGGGATGAGCGAAGCGTAGCGCGCGCGTGCGTCTGCATCACCCTCGAGGATTGCATGGACGGCGGTATAGGTCATGCGCGCGGCCGAGCGAATGACGCCTTCGACGATCTCGTAGCTCTCGATGCGGCCTGCGGGATCAAGCTGCATGAGGCAGCTCAGCACCAGGCGGTCCTCCTCGGGGCGCAGGCTGCAGATATCGCTCGAGAGCTCCTGCGGCAGCATGGGAATGGCGCGATCAGGGAAATAGACGCTAGTGCCGCGGAGGCGCGCTTCGAGATCGAGATCGGAGCCGCTGCGCACATATTCGGCCACGTCGGCGATGTGGACCTGCAGCTCGTAGCCCGCGCCGTGCGCACGCTCGCGCACCAGGATGGCATCGTCGAAATCCCGCGCTGTTTCGCCGTCGATGGTCACGATAGGCAGGCCGCGAAAATCTTGCCGGAGCGCGACTTTCTCCAGATCGAGATGCGCAACACTGTGAGCTTCGGCCAGCACGTTCTCCGGAAAGACCCGCGGCAACTGGTGCTTGCGGATCATCATTTCGACATCGACGCCGAAGTCGTCCGGATCGCCGAGCACTTCGATGACGCGGCCGATGGCCGGGCGCGTAGGCGTGGGCCAACTGGTGATCTCGACGTCGACTACAAGGCCTTCCAGGCCTTCCGGGCTTTCACGTTTTGGACTGGCCGTCACTTCAGCTCCCAACACGCGATGCGGCGTGGTGGATTCTGTCTCCGGAGGAATCTCCTGGCCGGGCGGAATGAGAACCGGCTGGGTCATGCGCTCGTCGAAGGGCACAACGCTATGGCCCTGCGCGCGGTCGGATTTGGCGTAGTGAAAAATGCCGACCACGGTCGGATTGCGGCGCTCGAGGATGCGCGCGATGCGGCCCTGGCGCCGGCCGTCGGCCTTGGGCGGCTCGAGCTCGACCAGCACCTGATCGCCCTGCATGGCGCCGTTGATCTCGTTGGGAGGGATGAAGATGTCTTCGGCCACACCGCTCGCTTGCCTGGCATTGGGACGGACAAAGCCGAAGCCGTCGCGGTGAAGGTCGAGTCTGCCGGCGGCGAGATTGTCGCGTCCATTCGCACTCGATCCCGTAACCGCGCGGGGAATGCCCCAGAGTTCGCGATCGAGTTTGGCGAGCTGGCCGCGCACGGTGAGCCGCGCCAACTGCTCGAGGAGCAGGCGCCGCTCGCGCCCGCCGCCCAGGCCCAGCTCGCGCACCAGTTGCTTATAGCCCGCTTTGCCTCCGGCCGAGCGCGCGATGCGCGCCAGCAACTCCCGATCCGTCATAGCTCAAGAGTAAGGCCACCGGGGAAGAAACCGGGAAGGGGCAGGATGGAAGGAGCAGGAACCATAACCGATACGGCGAAAAAACACAGCGCGGGCGCGGCGAAATCCCCCCAGGACGTTGACGAACTGCGAAATGCCGTAAAATAGCGGCAACGCACATTTTGCGGCGAACCCGGATGGAGTTACATTCATTCTGAGGCCGCTGACGGGTTGGCCGAAGGCAAGAGGCGCGGCGGTCCGCATTTTAGTTTTCTTGTAGTACGCCACTGGCCTTGCCTTGGCAATCTCCCCAGTCCCCCGCGGGGACGGAAAAGGAACAAGTTTTGAGCGCAATGTGGAAACCCAACCAGACAGGACCGATCACCACCCCTCCCACCCCCGAGCCGCCGCGCGCTGCGCCGCAGCCGACGCCCGTCGAGGCTCCCAGCAGCAGCAGCAACCGCCCGCAGGCAATCACCGGTGAGCAGGCTACCATCGGCAAGGGCCTGTTCATCAAGGGCGAGATCACCGGCTCCGAGTCGCTGTATATCGACGGCAAAGTGGAGGGCAGCCTGAATCTGCCCGGAAACCGCGTCACCGTGGGGCGGAACGGGCAAGTTTCGGCCAATATCACCGCCCGTGAGATCGTGGTGCTGGGCAAGGTGCGCGGCAACGTCTCGGCTACTGATCGCGTGGATATCCGTGCGGAAGGCTCGCTGAACGGCGACGTCGCGGCAGCCCGCATCAGCATTGAGGACGGCGCGTTCTTCAAGGGCGGCATCGACATCCGCAAGCCGGATTCGAAGGCGGCAGCCGCTCCGGGGCCGGAGCCGGTGAAGGCAGCTACCGCGTAGCTGAAGCTTCTCAAGCCGGCCGTTTCTCTGGCTCGTGTTCAGGCGCTCCCGCCACGGCGGGGGCGCTCGCGTCTTTACAGGCTTATTGCAACAGGCTTATTGCAGCCTGAGCCGCTTCATGGCGACCTTGGGCAGCGCCGAGCCGGTTTTTTCGAGAATCCACTTGGCGATCGCCAGCCAGAGCACCGAGCCGGCCACGAGGATCGCAAGGTCGCTAAGCTGGGCCTGGCGGCGCAGGTGGATGCCGTGCAAATGGCCGAACACGCCGCCGAGGCCCCAGGCCAGCAGCGCCACCGCTGCTCCCCCCGTCAGACCCGCCAGGAGGCACCGGCCCATCTCAGCAAGATCCAGGCTGGCGAGCGAAACCATGCGGCGTTTGTGCAGCAGCAGGGCGATGCTTACGGTTTGCAGGGCGATGCCGATATCGGATGCGAAGGCCAGGCCGGTCGCGCCCCGCGCGTGATAAAGCGCCGCATAGATCGGCAGCGAGACGAGCGTGACGACGGTTCCCGCGACCATGGGAACGAAGGTATTGCCTGCCGCATAGAATGCGCGCGCATAGATGGCCTGCGCTGACCAGAGAAAGAGCGAAATTGAGAAGACGGCAAAGTAGACAGCGCACTCGCGCGCGTCGGCGGACGAGAATCGTCCCCCGGTGAAAACCAGGTCGATGGCAGGCTGGCCGAGGGCAATCATGCCCGAGGCCGCAAGCAACCCGAGCGAGGCCACGCGCGAAACCGAATCCGCGACGCCGGTGGCGAACTCGTATTGGCGGTTCTGCGTCCACAAGCTGGCGAAGAACGGCAGCGAGGCGGCGCCCGCGGCCTGTGCCAGCATGGCCATGGGCGCGGTAAAGAGCTGCTTGGCGTAGCTCATCAGGGAAACCGCGCCGCCGATCGTCGAGGCAAAATGGGCGATGATCCAGTTGTCGGCGGTTACGAGCGAAACGCCGGCCATGAGCGGCAGCGAGAGGCGCGCCCACTCGCGCAGCCCTTCGTCGTGCCAATCAAGAATCACGCGATAGCGCGTGCCGGCGCGGCGCGCGAAGATCCAGTTGAGGAGAAACGGCCCGCAAAATGCGCCGGCGACGGTACCGACGGCCAGCGAGGAGACGCCCATGCGCTTCACCAGCAGCACGCCGCCCACGACGGTGCCGAAGCCGTAGATGAGCGGCGCCACGGCCTGTACGCTGAACTGCTTGCGCACCAGCAGCACCGCACCGAAGACGCCTCCGGCGAAGAAGCACAACTGCGCGGGCAGCAGGATGCGCGTGAGTTGGATGCACAGCGCTGCTTTCTCTGCGTCAAATCCGTCGAACCACCAGTGGACGTACCAGGGAGCGAAGACCTCGGCCAGCGCAATGGCGGTGCCCAGCACGAGATACATGGTGGTGAGGATCACCGAGAGCGAGCGCTCGGCCTCCGCCTCGCGTCCGGCTTCACGATAGCGCGTGAGGATGGTGACGAAGGTGATGGAGGCTGCGCCGCCGACCAGGAAATACGAGATCATGTCCGGCAACACGAACGCGGCATTGAAGGCGTCCGCCGCCACGCCGCGGCCAAAGAGCCAGACGATGTACTTGACCCGCACCAGCCCGATGATGCGCGACAGAAATGTCGACGCCATGAGCACCACGGTGGCCGAAAAGACGCTGTGCGCGTGCGAGGGATGCAGAAGCTGAAGGCCGCGCGCCCACCAGGATCGGGACCGGGACCCGGATCGAGCGGGGACTCGCGATTCTGGGGACGGTTGAGTTGAGGATGGGTCAGCCACTGGAGTTGATTCTATAAGGGGGCCGCATGGCGCGAAACCCTCGGGGGATGAATCGCCGTGCGTGTATGCTTTTCGCATGAAACATCGCAGGCAGCGGTTTTTTTCTTGCTTTGGACTAGTTTTTGGGCTAGGCCTCCTCACGGGCTTCGGCCAGACGATCCACGGCCGGAGCGGCATCGCGCTCGGTGCCCCTCCCGAGGCGCCGGCGACGCCGGTCACGGATGACTACTTTGGGACGAAGATCGTCGACAACTACCGCTGGCTTGAGGATGCAAACAGCCCGGAGACGCGGGCGTTCATCGATGCCGAAAATGTCTATACCAACACCTACCTCCAGCAGGCACACATCCACGCGCAGGCGGCGGACGATCTCGACGCACTCGCGAACGTCTCCGATACCGGCGCGCCGATCGAGCGCGCGGGCAACTTCTTTTTCGAACGCAGGCTGGCCGGCGAGGAACAGTATTCGATCTATCTGCGCCATGGCTGGGCGGGCAAGGACGAACGGCTGATCGATCCGGCGACGTTGAGCCGCGATCCGAATACCTCGGTCGACCTCTACGATGTTTCCCGCAATGGACTGCTGCTGGCCTATGCCGTAAAACAAGGCGGCGCCGATGAAAACACGATCGGCGTCTTCAATGTGAAGACGCGCAAGACGCTGCTCGATGAACTACCCTCAGCCCGCTACTTCAGCGTCAGCTTCGCCCCGGATGGAGCGAGCATTTATTACACGCGCAACAACAAAGATGGAACGCTGCTCTACCAGCATGTTCTGGGCACGCGCAGTTCGCGCGACACGCTGATCTTCGGCCACGAGTTCCGCGGTGAGCTGCTGGGCGGCAACGACCTCTTCCTCGCTACGATCACAGACGACAACCGTTACCTGGTGATCGAGATCGATCGCGGCGTTCCCGCAAAGCGCGTGGATATTGCCTATCGTGACCTGACCAAGCCTGGCTCAACTTTCGAGATTCTGGTTTGGGGACTCGATGCGCGCTTCTCCGCCATCTACGCCAAGGGCGCCTGGTATGTGAAGACGGATTACCAATCGCCGATGGGCCGGATCATGAGGGCCGATCCCGGCGTAATGCCCGAGGCATGGACCACGATTGTGCCGGAAGGAAAAAACGTGATCGACGATTGGTCGATTGTGGGCGGCAAAGTCTATGTGAACCGGCTGGTGGATGTGAAGAGCGAAACCGACGTGTTCACCCTGGACGGAAAGCCGGCAGGCCAGATCGAGTATGACGGCATCGGTTCCGCTTCCAAGCTCATTGGACGCACGACGGATCGCTACGGCTTCTTGAGCTTCGAATCGTGCATTGTGCCGCCCACGGTCTTCCGGCTCGATACGGAGACGGGCAAGCGCGACGTTTTCTTTCAGCCCAAGATTCCCTTCGACTCCAGTCAGTACCAGCTGAAGCAAGCGTTTTACAAGTCCAAGGATGGGACGCAGATTCCCATCTTCATCGCTGGAAAGAAGGGCCTGAAGCAGGATGGAACCGAGCGGCTGCTCATGACCGGCTATGGAGGATTCGACATCAGTGAGACTCCGCAGTGGAATCCGGCCTATGCGTGGTGGATGGAACAGGGCGGCTGGTTCGCGGTGCCGAATCTGCGCGGCGGCGGCGAATACGGCGAGCAGTGGCACGAGCAGGGCATGTTCGAGAAGAAGCAGAATGTCTTCGACGACTGGTTTGCGGCGGCTGAGTATCTGATCGCCAACAAATATACCTCGCCGCAGCATTTCGCCATTCGCGGCCGCTCCAATGGCGGTCTGTTGATGGGCGCTTCGATTACACAGCATCCGGAGCTGTTTTCCGCGGTCTGGTGCGGCTATCCGCTGCTCGATATGCTGCGCTACCAGAAGTTCAAGGTGGGCTACTACTGGACCACGGAGTACGGGTCCGCGGATAACGAAAAGCAGTTCCCGTATCTGCTCAAATATTCTCCGTATCAGAACGCAAAGCCGCGCGCGGATTATCCGGCGGTGATGTTTTTCACCGGCGACGGCGATACCCGCGTCGATCCGCTGCATGCGCGCAAGATGACCGCGCTGCTGCAAGCTGAATCCAAAAGCGGCCGCCCCATCTTGCTGCACTATAGCGTCTCCGGCGGGCACTCCGCCGGCGTAAGCGTGGATCAGCAGATCCAGGATTACGCAGACGAACTCACGTTCCTGTGGACTGAAACGGGACAGCCGCCCGCGCACAAGTAATTGCGGGTAATCGTAAATGTTGGGTGTTGGAGTACCGCGATTTTCCGCAAGGGTAATCTCACGCGGTTGATTACTCGCGCCTGTTAAGTAGAGAACGGAGCCCAGAAATCCAGATCTGGAGCGATTTACCGAAGATTCCTCAAAAAAATTTCTCACAGACAGACTTACGCCCTAGCCCTGGATGGATGAGGAGCATCTAAGACGACTGACCGGACTGTTCCGTGAATTTCAGGTCAGGTTACCGCTTTTGAGAGGTGCCGGAGCCCGATGGCACAGATAGAACTGATCTCGGAGAGCATCGGATGGCATCACGAGACTGAGCGCCTGGCGGCGCTCACGTCCACGGCGATATTGGACACCGCGCCCGAGTCCACGTTCGATGCGATCACCCGGCTCGCTGCCGAATACTTCCAGGCCGACGCCGTGCAACTCGGCTTTGCCGATGAAGGCCGGGTATGGATCAAATCCTGCTGGGGCGAGCCGGTGCGCGAATTGCCACGGCAGAATTCGATCTTTGAAATGGTGCTGGCCGAAGACGGTCCGGTGGTGGTTCCGGATATCTCGGGATGGCGGGGAAGACAGCTTTCGCTGCGGTGTTCCGAGGCCCGGTTTTTCGCCAGCGTGCCGGTACGCTCGTTTGACGGCCACATCCTGGGAGTGCTGACGATCTATGCGCGCCATCCACGGCGCGGCATGGCTTCAGACGAACTGGGCCTGCTCGAGAGCCTGGCGGAGATGGCTGCCGGCCAACTGGAACTGCGCCGGTTGCGGAACTGCACACGGGAGCGCGGTCCCCAGCCGGTTCCGCCGAAAAACAAGACGAGAGCCTGGCCCGGCCAACAAGATTTGCTGGCTGCCCTGGAGCAACGGCAGTTCGTCCTCTATTACCAACCCGAGATCGAGCTCGCGAGCCGCAGGATCATAGGCCTGGAAGCATTGATTCGCTGGCGCCATCCCGAACGCGGGCTGATCGCGCCTGCCGATTTCATTCCCGACGCGGAAGAGTGCGGATTGATTCTGCCGATCGGCGTTTGGGGACTCTCGGAAGCCTGCAACCAGATTCAGCAATGGAACCGCGAGCACCCTGACCTGCGCAGCCTGCGCGCGTGCGTCAATCTCTCTGCCGAGCAGTTTTCATGCAAGGGGCTTGCCGATCACGTTGAGAAGCTCTTGATGCAGTCCGGCATCTCAAGCGGGCAACTCGGGCTGGAGATGACCGAGTCAAGCCTGGTCCCCGATACGAATGTCGCTCTCGAGGTGGTGAGCGGCCTGCGGCGCCTGGGCGTGTCTCTGTTGATGGACGACTTCGGGACTGGGTACAGCTCGCTCAACCACCTGCACGCGTTTCCCTTCGATGTGCTCAAGATCGACCGCTCGTTTGTGAACCGCATGACCGAGGGCGAGCAGCCACTGCAGATCGTGAAGACGATTGTGGAGCTGGCGCGGGTGATGGGCATGGACGTGGTCGCCGAAGGCGTCGAAACGCAGGCGCAGCACCAACTGCTGCGCTCAATGGGCTGCCGGTACGGCCAGGGCTTCCTGTATGCGAAGCCCATGACAGCCGAAGCGGTAACGGAGTTGCTGCAGCTTCCCGGTAGGATTCTTCCGGATTCGGCATTGGCTGAGTGCCAGTAATAAAAGAATCGGAGATGGTGGAATCGGGGCACTGCGCGGCCGCCAAGGTGATTTCCTATTCGGGCCCGGCCAATTGCCGTTCCCATTTCGAGAATCTCTCGGTTTCCTGCTGCGACAATTCCTCAAGTGTTCTCCGCCGATTCCGATATTCTCGCCTCCATGCAGGCGGCTGAAGAAGAATTGGAAGTTCAGCGCAACGTATCGTCGGTGCCGTGGTGGGAAGCTGCGCCATTTCAGGGCGTAGCCACCCGTGAATCATCGAGCTTTGCGAGCGTGCTTTCTGCAATGGCCGCGCCCGAGCCAGAGCGCGAGGGCCATTGGCGCGTGTGGAGCGAAGCGGATAAGGCGAAAGATGAAGCTTCTCTCAGCTACGAGAGCGCGCTCCGTGCTCAGGTGCGCTGGAAACCCGACGATCGTCTGGATCCGGAGACCGAACTCAACGCTGGCGAGGCAACATCGGATGGCCCGGAGATTGCCGATGAGCCGGCGAGTCAAACCGATCCAAGGCGAAGGTGCGCCAGCGTGACGGTCCGGCTGAGCGAGGCGGAGAACGTGCGATTGAGGAAACGGGCAGCCGAGGCTGGGCTTACGATCTCTGCTTATCTGCGATCATGCACGTTGGAAGTGGAGACCCTGCGGGCGCAGGTGAAGCAGGCATTGGCAGAATTGCGGGCGGCTTCTCCGGAGGAGAAGCCATTCCCGCATGGTCCGGAAAGGCACACGCCACGCCGATGGTGGCTTCGCAGGCCGCATATCCAAAGCTGGAGCGCACAAGCTTGACGCCTCTTACTCAACCTCCAGCACCAGGCACTTCAGGTATTCCGTCTCCGGGATGTTGAGAATGACCGGATGATCCGGCGCAGCACCGCGGCGCTCAAGCAGGCGGACGCGCCGGGAGGCATCTGCCGCGGCTGACGCAACGGCGGCTTCGAGATCGGCCCAGCCTACGTGGTGGGAGCACGAGCAGGTGATGAGCAGCCCGCCGGAATTGAGCATCCGCAAGGCGCGCAGGTTGAGCTCCTTGTAGCCGCGGAGCGCGCTCTCGACGGCGCGTTTGCTCTTCGCGAAGGCCGGCGGATCGAGGACGATGGCGTCGAAGCGCTCGCCCGCGCTCGACCAGTCGCGCAGGATTTCGAAGGCATCCGCTTCAATCCAGTCCACTTGCGCGGGGAGCTGCGCGCGATTCGCTGCAAGATTTCGCTCCGCTACTTCGAGCGATGCGTGGGACGCGTCGATGCCGGTGACGCTCTTCGACACTCGCGCCAGGTGCAGCGCAAAGCCACCCTGATAGCAGCAGACGTCGAGCGCGCGTTTGCCGGGAGCGAGCATTGCCGCCCACCGCTGTGCGGCGGCGTAGTTGGCATGCTGATCGAGAAAGGCGCCGGTCTTCTGGCCGGCATTGGCGTCGTAGTGAAAGACAAGCCGGTTCAGGTGGAACTGCGTGCCGGTCTTAGGCGCGCCGGGGCCGGCCGTCCACAGCGGTTCGGTGCTGGGCGCGTCCAGCCCTTCGATCTCGCGTATGCGCGGATCGGGGCGCTCCAGAATGGCGGCGGGCGCGAGTTCGTCGCGCAGCACGCGCACGCAGACTTCGCGGACCGCTTCGCGGTCCAATCCTTTGGTCAGGAGCTGCAGAATGACGAGATCGCCGTATTTATCCACGACGAGGCCGGGCAATTCATCCGCCTCGCTGAAGCAGAGCCGGCAAGCGTCATTCTCGGCGTCAAGCGAAGGCTTGCGGCGTTTGATGGCATGATGCAGGCGCTCGGCCACCAGCCGCAGCCATGCGGGCTCGTCAAGAGCCTCGCGCGCCACCAGCCGCAGAGCGATCTGCGAGGACGGGCTATAGAGCGCGGTGCCCAGCAGCAGGCCGCGGCCATCTGCCACCGGCAGCAGCGCCGGAGGATTCTCCTCGCCGGTTTCGGGGAGGGTGATCGACTCAACGTCAGAGGCGTAGACCCAGAGATGGCCGGCCCGCAGCCGGTCTGCGGCACGGCGGTTGATCAGGGCTCCCGGCAGCGTGCCAGGCAAAGCGCCGGGAGCGAGCCGCCGGTCCTTCTGCCGCGCCTGCTCCGGAAACGGCGGATCGGGCCGTTTTGCTGGCTTTGCCATAGGCTCCCTTGGTGCTTCGAATCAGCGCAGCCGGGAGCGGACAGGCGGCCGGCTATTTGACCTGAATTTTCTTGATGAACTGGCTCAAGTTCGTGACTCTGAGTCCTCTTTCATCGGGCGCGCTCTGGTTCATCCTACCAAACACCGGGCCCCAGACTGGCATTCGCGGAGCACCGCGCGAGGGGATCTCCGAACCGTATTGCGACACCGAGGCGATCTGCGTTGCCGGGAATTGCCCGCCGCGGTACTTTGGCGGGCCGGTATCATGCCGGGCTTTGTGCCGCAAAAACGAAGGCGGCCTATAATGGATCATGGCGACAGCCCGGCAGAGCGTCCCCACAGAGGTTCACGACGAGCTTCCCCCTCCGGCAGCCGAGCTGTCTGGCGCGCCCCGTGCGCAAGGGAGTTCGCAGGGACACCCGGTCGACAGGGGGACCGTCAACGAGCGCTTCGAGCTGTTGCTGCGTCACGCCCAGGCCAACCGCCCCAATGAAGATGTTTCCCTGATCCGCAAGGCGTGGGAGTTCTGCGTCCAGCAGCACGAGGGGCAGATGCGCGCCTCCGGTGAGCCGTACATCATTCATCCGCTGGAAGTGGCCGAGGTGCTGGCGGAGATGAAGCTGGATGCGACGGCCATTGCCGCGGGCCTGCTGCACGATGCGGTCGAAGATACGCCCGCGACCAATCAGGAGATCGCCTCCGCCTTTGGCGATCAGGTAGCGCACATCGTCGAAGGCGTGACCAAGATCGACAAGATTCAGTTCGCGAATCGCGAAGACCGCCAGGCCGAGAACGTGCGCAAGATGCTGCTGGCCATGGTTTCCGACGTGCGCGTGGTGCTGATCAAGCTGGCCGACCGGCTGCACAACATGCGCACCCTCGAGCACCTGAAGCCGGAGCGCCAGGAGGCCATTGCCCGCGAGACGCTGGATATCTACGCGCCGCTGGCGCACCGGCTGGGCATGGGCAAGGTGCGCGGCGAGCTCGAAGATCTGGCCTTTCGCTACACCGATCCAGTGAGCTATGAGCGGGTCTCGGCGGCCGTGGAAGCGCGGCGCGTGGAGGGCGAGCAGTTTCTGCACGGCGTGGAAGACACGCTGGTAGAGCAGCTGCGCGAGAACGGTTTGGAAGCACGCGTGGAATGGCGCATCAAGCGGCTCTATTCCATCTTTCAGAAGATCGAGCGGTCGAAGATCACCTTCGACCAGGTCTACGATCTGCTCGCCGTGCGCATCATCACGGAGGATGTGGCCGCCTGTTATGCGGTCTTCGGGCTCATCCACACGCTGTGGCGGCCGGTGCCGGGCCGCATCAAGGACTTCATCGCCATTCCCCGCGCCAACCGCTATCAATCCCTGCACACCACCGTGATGGGCGCCAGCGGGCACCAGTTCGAGGTGCAGATCCGCACCGAAGAGATGCACCGCATCGCCGAAGAAGGCATTGCCGCGCACTGGAAGTACAAGGCCGGCGACGGGCAGGTGACGGCGCGCGACGAAGAGCGGCTGAACTGGATCCGGCAGCTCGTCGAGTGGCAGAAGGAGATGACCGACCCCAACGAGTTCCTCTCCAGCCTGAAGATGGACCTCTATCCCGATGAGGTCTACACCTTCACGCCGAAAGGGAAGGTCGTCGTGGTTCCGGCCGGCGGCACGCCCGTCGATTTTGCTTATACGATTCACACCGAGGTGGGCAACACCTGCGTGGGAGCCAAGGTGAATAGCCGCATGGTGCCACTGCGCACCAAGCTGCGCACCGGCGACATCGTCGAGATCGTCACGCAGAAGGATCACAAGCCAAGCCGGGACTGGCTCACCTTCGTCAAGAGCCCGCGTGCCCGGAATAAGATCAAGCACTGGCTCAATGAAGACCAGCGGCGGCGTGCGGTAGAGATCGGCCGCAAGCTGCTCGAAAAAGAAGCGCGCCGGTTCAAGGTTCCGATGGGTCAGATCGGCGATCAGGATCTGGGCCGCATCGCCGGCGAATACGGCGTGGCCACGGCCGCCGATCTGCTGGCGACGCTCGGCGCCGGCAAACACTCCGCCCATCAGATTTTGAACAAGCTGGCGCCGGGCTACGCCAATCCCGCGGAAGTGGAGGGAACGCCGGAGACCAAGCCGGGTGGCGGCGAAGCGGGCATGACGGATGCAGTGCGCAAGCTGCATCTGAGCGGTTCGGATTCGCTGGAAGTCGAGGGCCAGAACGATCTGCTGGTCTATCGCGCACGCTGTTGCAACCCCATTCGCGGCGAGGAGATCGTGGGCTACGTTACGCGGGGCAAGGGCGTGGCCGTGCATGCGCGCAGTTGCCCCAATGTGCAGAACCTGCTCTATGAGAGCGACCGGCGCATCAATGTGGAGTGGTCCCGCGCGGTCGACGATCCCGCAGCCCGCACGCAGCGCTATCCGGTCAAAATGACGGTCTACTGCGACGACCGTCCGGGCATGTTGAAGGAACTTACCGCCGTGATCTCTGACGAGAACACCAACATCCGCAGCGTGGATATCAGCCGCGACGAGACGGGCGAAGCGATCATCGAATTCGTCGTCGAGGCCGAAGACCTGCGCCACCTGAACCGCATGGTCCTGGGCCTGCGCCGCGTCAACGGCGTGCGGGCCGTGCAGCGCACGCAGAAGGTATAAAGGCAGCTGCCGGCGGTTAGCTCCTGACTTCCAGCTTTCAGCCTCTCAAATTGATTTCGGCATCGGCTTTGTATCAGGGCGTGACTTCAGTCGTGCCGAAAAGCCTTCATGAAGAACGCGGGCTTCAGCCTTTGCCGGATATTTGCGGAATTAAGAAGGCTTGACGGATGAAGATCGCTAGTGTGGTGTCTCTGAAGTTTATGGCATGGGCAGCGATCCCGAACCGCAGATCCTTCGACTACAGTTGGCGCTAAATACGCGCCAATCTTCGCTCAGGATGACAGCTCTTTTGTGATAAGAACTTTAGGGACAGGACACTAGACGACGGTCAGCCCCGCCGTGCCTTTGCGCGGAGGCATGAACCGGTCGGCACGCCAGGCAATCGCCATCTTTTCGCGGCTGAGCAGTTTGCCGATCTGGCCACGGGCGTGGTCGGCCCAGGGGCCGCGGTTGTCGATCTTGAGATAGGCCTGCCAGTGCCGCAGCGCGGGCCGGTGCAGGCCCTTGCGTTCGTAGGCCAGCGCGAGATTGTAGTGGGCGTCGGCATAACGCGGTGAGAAGGCGATGGCCTTGCGGTAGGCGGCAATGGATTCATCGAGCCGCTCGAGCTCATCGAGCACGTTGCCCAGATCGAAGTAAGCCAGCACATAGCTCGGATCAACCTCTGTGGCGCGGCGATAGAGCTCCTCGGCGCGGCCGTACTCGCGCTGGTGGAAGTAGAGCGTGCCGAGATTGATGCAGGCTGCGGCGTTGCCGGCATCGATGGCGAGAATCTCCTCGTAGAGATCGACTGCGCGCTGCTTTTCGCCCGTCTCCTCGGCCTGCACCGCGGCGAGAAACCGCTCGTGCACGGCGCGGCCGGGCGGACGCAGGGGCGCCGGTTCCGAAACGGCGGTCGGATGCTCGGCGCCTTGCGCGCGATCGAAGTCAAACAGCAGCTGCCGGCGGATGGGATCGACCATCGCTCCGCGATGGCGGAAGGCCAGGCGCGTGCCGGTGCGGACCACGCAGGCCTCCAGCAGCGGATTGGCCATGCCGGCGACGGCCCTCATGGCCAGGATGGAATCGCGGATCGAAGCCGCCGGCACGTCTTCCGCCCGCAAGGCGCGCAGAGTTCTGAGCTGCCCAAGATCCTGGAAGGTGTAGGTCTGCTGTTGGGGAATCAATCCGGCTCGTTCCCACCCCTGCAACTGGCGGGAACTGATCTGCAAGATGCGTAAAACGTCCTGGCGGCTATAGCTGGTCACTCTTCAGCGCCCCCACGTGAGCTCTCGGAACAGTTACAGAGGAACGAACCGCTCTGAGTGCGATTATGCCAAGAGTATCCGTGGATAAGCAGGCTGGAACTACCGCCGCAACAAAAATTGTTGGATAACCCGTGCATAATTTGGTTCCTGAGGGCTTATCGCGGGGGCGGGAAGATCTCCGAACCGGAGAGGACAGGCTGGAGCCGACGGTCAGACTTGAACTGACGACCTGCTGATTACGAATCAGCTGCTCTACCAACTGAGCTACGTCGGCCTGCTCCCTAAGATTGTATCGTTCGGCCGGGAGAAGGTAAAGTTGAGCGGTACTCTCGCTGCGCAGCCGGCAGCATCTATGAGTCAGTGCAGGTGAATGATGAGCATCATGGCACAAACTCTCCAACTGTCATTCCGGATCGCGATCGTGTGGGCCGGAGGCTTTTTGCTGGCAGTCGCGGTTCGCGCGCTCCTGCCGGAAAAAATCGGCTTCAGCGTCTACGGCAGCGAGCCGAACCTGTTCGTGCCTTATAGCCGTCTCGGCTTCTGGACCTGCCTGCTGGCAGCCGTCACCGTCACTGCGCTGGTGGTCATACGCGCCATGCTTGTGGATCTCGGCGTGCGTTCGTAGAGGCGGGCGGAGCGCAACCCGATGCGAAACGACCCTGTCGAGGAGTGGCGCAGGCTCACCGAGTATTATCGCTCCCTCACGGACGATCAACTGGACGAGCTGGCAACCGAGTTCGCCGACTTGACTGAGACGGCGCGGCAGATTCTGCGCGCCGAGGTGAGGAGCCGCGGCCTGCCCGATCCACAGGCACCGCATGCGGCTGTGAACGGGAATCATGCGTCGCCGCTGCAACCCGATCTCATCTTCAATGCACAGGAGGCCCGCAACGCCCAGAAAGTCCGCGACGCGCAGAAAGCCGGACAAGCGCCGTCGAGCGCTGGCGATCCCCGGCAGGAAGCCGATCTTCCGCACGAGTACACCTGGAAGACGTTGCTCTGCACGTGCAACACGCGCGCGGAGGCCTGGCAGATCTCCGAAATGTTGAGGCGGGCGGGGATCGAGAACTGGATGGACGGGCCAGGAGTCTACTCCCCGCATGCCGCGTTGGACCTGACCGATCCCCGCGTCCTTGTTGCCGCTGACGAACTCGACCGGGCGCGCGTGATCGCCTCCATGCCCATTCCGCAGGAGGTGATCGACGAATCCAATGTGACGGTGCCGGATTTCGAGCTGCCTGCCCCGGATGCGGGGCTGCGGACCCGGTGCTCGAGAGCGCGGATCCCGCCAATCTTTGGCGCTGCGAATCTTGCGGGAGACGGTGGACCGATCCGGAAGACAGACCGGCGGAAATGCCTACAGCCGGCTCACCACGGAAGAACTAGTCCCGGAAACGGAAAGAGCCGCCCGGCAACAGGGCAGCTCTTCCTAGGGAGAATAGTTCCAACGGAGGCAAAACCGTGAGAACTTTCTGGCTGCATAGTAGGAGCGGGGGCTGGCAGTGTCAAGGAGAAATGTAGATGAAAATAAGTCGAATTATTTGAAAGACTTATGAAAACCATCCAAGATTCGGAACGGTCCGGATCTTCGACTCTTCTTCGCCTTTATTCATTCGGTTTTTCTAGTGTTTTCGCGGTGTTTCCTGGTATAAATGGCTACTTTTCCACAGGCTTATATGCCGGTTAACCGTTTGGATGCGGCCCGCGGAAGGCTGCCGTTTTTTCCTCCAGGCTCTCCCGCAGGTCGAGATGGATGAACTCCTCGTCGTAGACCGAGGAGGCGGGCTTGCCCCGCGCCACCCGGTACAGCGCCCGGCCGCCGCCCAGGAAAAAGCCGAGCAGGATCGCGGCAAGACCTCCGACGGTGACCATCGCGGCGATGCCGATGAGCAGGCGGCTGGTCCTCGAGATCTCCGACTCCGTGGGCTGGGGAATCGAGGTCAGGTCGGCGTCGTAGTGAACGGACTCGAGCAGCCGATGGCTCTCGTCGGGGATGGCATCCCCGCTCACCAGCGCAACCAGCACGCCGCTGCGCCGCACTTCGAGCGATGCCAGATCGGAGTCGGTAAGCGGCTTGGGCCAGGGAGGCCGGGCCTGCGAACCGGCTTTCAGATACGCGCGGATCGCCGCCTCCTGCGATTGCGCGATCTGCGGCGTGGGATATTCGAGGACGGTGAGCGTGGCCGGGCCGGAGGAAAGATTGTAGCTTGCCGTTACAGCCTCTGCGCCGCGATCGAAGCCGGCGAGGCTCGCCGGCAACACTCCGCCGGAACCGATGTAGCCGTCCGGGCCTATCGCATAGTGTGTGGTCTGGCCCTCCAGTGCGGATTGCGGCAGCGATGCGAGGATCGGCGGCGCCAGGCTTTTGTTGCCGGTGGGGACGGGGAGCTGATTGGCGATCTCGCGCAGTTCGCCGGCCGACATGGGACCGATGCGGGAGAATGTGGCGTCCACCACCGTATCTCCCTTCCAGAAGAGAACCCGGTTCTTATCGGAAGCCGCACCAGCCCCGATCGACTCCTTGGCCCAGCCGTTGGGACGGTAAAAGGAGTAAGCGCCATAGGCTCCGCTCGCATCCTGAAAGCGAAGCGCACGCAGGGTGAGGGTGTCACCCTCGCGCTTGTAGCTGGCGAATGCGCCAAAGGCGAAGCCACACTCTTTGAGAGCCGCGGCATTTGCCGGATCAGCTTGCGCTGGGCTCGCGAGCGCCTGGAGGGGTTCGGCGGTCACCCATCCGTCAAAATCTTCAGGCAGCAATGACTGGGGCGAGGGCGGGAGCATGATGGGCGTGGAGGTTGGTTTTCCCGCCTGCTGCGTGGCCGGTTGGCCGCCGGGGGTCTTTACCGGCGGAGTTTGCGCGTGAACCAGCAGCGCGCCGCCGGCAAGCGCCACCGAATAAACCAGAAGTACTAACCTACGCGTCAAATCCACTACCCCGTTCTAACAGGTGCCCCGTTCTATCAGGACCTTTCTTCTAAGAGAACAGGCCCTGACTTCAGGGTACACGCTCGCGCACAGATAAGCTGCACGCCGACTGCCCCTCCTTCTTTGACACCCCGGAAGCCGGAAAGGTTCCTGGCTCACTGCGCGGCGGCTTTCCATGGAGTGAAACGCGGCAGCCATCGGCGCACATGGCTCTTGTAGATGGGATATTCCAGCGGATAGCGGCGGGTGAGCGTTGGCTCTTCATAGAAACAGACGAAGAGGTGCATGCCGAGGCAGACTATGACGAGGGAGATCGACATGGCCTGCTGCTCGAACAAAATCGATTCGCCGGCGAAGCTCGTGACCACGCCCACGTACATCGGGTTGCGGACGTAGCGGTAGAGGCCGCTCACGACGAGATGCCGGGTAGGCGCCGTCGGCACCAGCGTTCCGCGGCCCACGCGGACGAAGCGGATGATGGACTCGAAGAGCGGCACAAGCCCGAGGAGAATGAGGGCAGAAGCGAGCAGGATCTGCCCGTGCGGCTCATCCGGCGGAATGCGGAAGCGGGTGAGCCAAAAGGGAAGATAAACCAGGAGAATGCCCGGCCCGCCGAAGACGATGAACAGGATAGAGATGAGAGCGTTGCCGCGATCGGAAGACATGGTCGGCAGGCGTGATCAGGCGGTGCCGGGCTCGACCGCAGGCGAGGATGGCCACAAAATGTCACCAAGCGCCTGGTAGCGGCCGCCATAGAAGAGCAGCGCGTAGTTACGGATGGCGATGCACAGCGGTCCTCCAAAGCTGATGGCGACAAATAAAGCGGCGGTCATGATGATCAGGCCGACAAGGATCTGGACGAATGCGCCGAGGATCAGGGTGAGACCGGCGGCGCCGGTGAAGGCCGCGTGCAGCGCAGCCAATGCCACGGCAAACCCGCCAAAGACGATCAGGCACGGGATCGCGAGCACGATGACCAATGCGACCATCGCTGCCAGCGGGATAAAGATGCGGAGCGCGGCATAGAGCAGAAATGCGCCTTTTTCGCGGCTGATGCGGGCATGCACGGCGGCCCACGCCTGGCCAACCGAGGCATCCTCAAGCGCGATGTGGGGCAGCATGAAATCACGCAAGATCATATGGGCCTGGGCGCGATAGCGCAGCCAGCCAGGGCTGATCTGCCGGGTTAGGTGGATCAGGCAATCGAAGAGGGCGAAGCGCAGGCGCACCGAAAGATAGAAGAGGAGGGTGGCGAGGACAAGGACGAAGAGGACGAGCGCCAGAATGACGGCGATCATCGCAGGACTGAAGTGAAGCGGGACCGATGAGGGTTGGACATGAGCCGTGTGATGGTAACTGGAGAAGTTGAAGTTCCCATAGAGGCCCTCGGTAAAGATGGCGACGGCGCAGAGCTTCAGGAAGGTTCCCCACCGGAACGGGCGAAAGAGAAGGCTCTTGGTGCGTTCGACGGCGGGTGAAAGAGCGTCTGTAGCGGAGAGGACTTGCATAGCGACCTTTCCATGACCCGACAGCGTACCACAGAACTACGCGGTCACGATCCGCTTTGTTCCGTCAGTCCCGGGAGTGATTCACTTGTCCGCAGGCCGTTGGAACCCATTCGTCAAATGCCGCCAGCGCGCGCTCGCATTGGAGGCGGTGCCGTTCTTTCTTGTCGCGCATCTTCTTGCGCAGTTCTTCTTCGAGCGGCTCCAGCAGGTCGAAGGTGATGTTGGCGGGCTGGAAGTGTTTGGGATCGGCATGGGTGATGTAGTGAACCAGCGAGCCCAGCCCCGTCGCGCGCGGAACCGGAACCGGTTCCTCGCCGCGCACCAGGGCGGCTGCGTAGATGCCGGCCAGCATTCCGGTGGCGATGGATTCGGTGTAGCCCTCGACGCCCGAGATCTGGCCGGCGAACAAGAGGGTGGGCTCTTTTCTGAGCCGCAGCGTTTCATCCAGCAGAGCCGGCGCGCAGATGTAGGTATTGCGGTGGATCTGCCCGTAGCGCAGGAAGCGCGCGTTTTCGAGGCCCGGAATGAGGCGCAGCACGCGGGCTTGTTCGCCGAATTTCAGGTGGTTCTGAAAGCCGACCAGGTTGTAGCTCTCGGCGCGCAGGTTTTCCTTGCGCAGCTGGACCACGGCCCAGGGTGTCTTGCCGGTGCGGGGATCGCGCAGGCCCACCGGCTTCATGGGGCCGAAGCGCAGCGTGTCGCGTCCGCGCCGGGCCAGCACTTCGATGGGCAGGCAACTCTCGAAATAATCGAGCTTCTCCCACTCCTTCTCTTCGGCGGCCTCGGCCGCCAGCAACGCATCGAGAAAACGGTCGTACTCCGCGCGGTCCATCGGGCAGTTGATGTAGTCTGCCGTGCCTTTATCCCAACGGGCGGCAAAGTAGACGCGCTCCATGTCAATGGTTTCGGCGTCGACGATGGGTGAGATGGAATCGTAGAACGCCAGATGATCGGAGCCGGTGAGCCGTTCGATCTCCCGGCTCAGCGCATCGGAGGTGAGCGGGCCGGTGGCAACAATCGTGCAGTGCTTCGCACCGTTCTCGTCTTGGAGTGAAGACGTGCTGAGATTAGTCACTTCTTCGCGGATCACGCGAATAGCCGGCTCGGCGGCGATGGCCTCCGAGATGCGGCGTGAAAACTCCACACGATCGACGGCGAGGGCGTGGCCCGCAGGTACCGCCACTGCGTCTGCAAGGCGCAAAAGCGCAGAGCGCCCGCGCCGCATCTCCTGCTTCAGCAGCCAGGGCGCCGTGTTGGGCGACTCGCTCTTGAGCGAGTTGGAACAGACGAGTTCGCCGAAGTCGGTGGTCTGGTGAGCGGGCGTGAGGCGCGGCTTGCCGTCCACGACGGCCCGCATCTCGTAAAGATCCACCTCGCAGCCGAGACGGGCTGCGGTCAGGGCAGCTTCGGGTCCGGCGAGCCCGCCGCCGATGACGCGGATCCTCACGGCGTGGTCTCCGCGTTGATTTTCGTGTTTGGGACGGACGATTGGAGTTCGTGCTCTCCCACCCTTTCGCCTGAAGAACGGCGAAAGGATGGGGCACCCAGCGTCTCCTCTGATTGGTCCACGCGGCTTGCCAGCCGCGTCAGGGCTTCGCCGCTCACCCGCACATTGCGCCACTCGTCCAGAAACTCCGCGCCCATGGCGGCGTAAAAGTCGATGGCCGGCGTGTTCCAGTCCAGGACTTCCCATTGGAGGCGCCGGCAGCCTTTCTCCAGGGCCACGGCGGCTACCCGCTGGAGCAGCGCCTTGCCGATTCCTCGGCCCCGGAGTTCAGGCTCGACGAACAGATCTTCGAGATAGAGGCCGGGCTGGCCCATCCACGTGGAGTAATTGAAGAAGTACAAAGCGAAGCCGGCCGGCTTTCCGTCGTGCTCGGCGATGAGACACTGGTAGTAAGGATGGGGGCCAAAACCATCGCGCAACAGGCCTTCTTCCGTGGCAGATACGGCGTCCGGCGCGCGCTCGTAGGCGGCCAGAGCGCGGATAAAGGCAAGAATCTGTCGTACGTCCGCCGGCGTGGCCAGGCGAATCATCGTAGCCATTCCTCCATTTTAGAGTGTGATACGCGGCGCGCAGAGTTGCTAGCCGGCGGCACTAGGATGGATTGGGAGCCGCAGGCGCCGGATGCCGGTTGGCCTGCGCATGCAACCCCAGCCGGCGCAGTCACGTCCACCGTCTATAGGCGGTGGGGACGACGCGCCCGCGATGCATCGCGGCATTTCGTTCTCTGTCCCACTTGTCGAGGGTGCTTGCTTGGATTTAACGTTGGTTTTGCCATTGAAGTCCGCGGCGTGGAGATTTTCGAGCGTGCGGGCCGCACACAGGTTCGCGACGCTCCAAGGAGACGAAGCATGAAACACATTTTTTCACTTTGGCTGGGTGTGCCCGTTGTAGCGGGCCTGCTGGCATTCGCCCTTCTGCCTGCATTCGCTCAGCAAGCGCCCGCAGCGGCCGGTGCAACGGGTAAAGTTCACGGTCATGTGATCAACCCGACCGGCGAACCCCAGGGCAGCGGCTCGGTGAGTCTTTCTACCGATGGCGGCAACACGCTCAAGTACACCTTCCCGGTGGATGCGAGCGGCAGCTACTCCGGTGAAGCACCGCCAGGAACCTATATGGCCATCTACCGTGCGGCGGACACGCCTCCGGGCAAGATGGTCGACGATCTTCCGAATGTGAAGGTCGCTGCCGGAGAGGATGTGGTCGCGGATATCGACATGTCGCGCCAGGCCTACATCGACAAGATGCCGGAGGACCAGAAGAAGCAACTCGAGGAGTTGAAGAAGTCGAACGCCGAGGCCACGAAGGCCAACGTGATGATCAATCACCTGAATGCCGACCTCAAGAATGTGGCACAGGATAAGAAGGATATCGACATGGCGCAGGCGACGGTCCAGCAGCAGATGGGCGCCTCGGCCGCCAAAGGGGATGTGGATACCAAGGTAGCGGAGATTCGAACCGCCAAGTATGCCGACATCGAGACCATGATGACCAAGGACACACAGGCCAAGCCCGACGAAGCGCTGCTCTGGGCTAACCTTGGCTACGCGCAGGGTGGCGAGAAAAAGTACGATGACGCCATCACCTCCTATAAGAAAGCAATCGACCTGGAGACGGCATCAAAGAAGCCGCGCTTGGAAGTGATTGGGGTGGCGCAGGCTGGGTTGGGCGAAGTGTATGCGCGCACCGGCAAGGTTCCTGAGGCCAATGCAGCCTACGACGCGGCCGCCAAGGCCGATCCGACAAGAGGTTCGCTTCATCTGCGGAATGAGGCAGTGATCTTCTTCCAGGAGCACAATACGGCTGCGCAGGTTGCCGCCGCGGACGAGGCGATCAAGGTAGACCCAAACGATGCCATCCTCTACTACATCAAAGGGCAGGGACTGATCCAGAACGCGACTATCGATCCGAAGACGCAGCGGATCGTTCTGCCCGACGATTGCACCGCGGCCTACCAGAAGTACCTCGACCTGGCGCCGAGCGGCCCCTATGCCGCAGAGGTGGCGGGCATTCTGGCGCAAGCGGGACAAAAGGTCAGCTCTTCTTACAAGTCCGGCAAAAAGTAGTTCGAACGCGGGGCTTTTCTGAAGAAAGGGCGTTCGCCGCGGCGGGCGCCCTTTTCGTTTGCGCAGCGAGTGGACCGGGGACAGGGTGCTGCCACTCCTGACCCTCTACAATCCAATGCATGAGCCCCGGCCTGCCCAGCTATGAAGAAGCTGCTGCGAAAGTCGCCGGCTATGCGGCGGAATTGACCCGCGGGGGAAGCGTCGAGCGTCTGGCGCTGGATCAGGCGCACGGCCGGGTGCTGGCCCGGCCGCTGTGCGCGGACCGCGACCAGCCGCCGTTTGCCCGATCGACGCGCGATGGCTACGCCTGCCGGGCGGTGGAAGCTTCGGCGCACGCACTGCTCGCGCTTGCGGGCGCCACGCGTGCAGGCGATGCGCCGGGTGGGCCGCTGCCGCCAGGCGCGGCTTGGGAGATCATGACCGGCGCTCCGGTTCCCAGCGGCGCGGATGCGGTGATGATGCTGGAGCACGTGGAGACTTCGGGCGGAGGGGTACGCTCGCTGCCGCCACGGACTCTTGCTGAGGGCGAAAATATTGTGGCCCAGGGAGCGCAGGCCCGCGCCGGGGATGAATTGCTTCCCGCGGGTAGCGCCATCGGCTTTGCGCAGGTGGCACTGGCTGCATCCTGCGGATGCGCCGAACTCGAGGTCTTTGCCCGGCCGCGCGTGGCCATTCTGGCCACCGGCGATGAGATTGTTCCTGTTGAATCCGAACCGGCCCCCGGCCAGATCCGCAACTCGAACGGACCAATGCTGGCGGTGCTGGTGGCCGCGGCGGGCGGCGAGCCATGGGTCCTGCCGCCAGCCGGCGACAACGCGGCGGCGCTTGATGCGGCGCTTGCGCAGGCCGCCGAAGCCGATCTGCTGCTCATCACCGGCGGCGTTTCGGCCGGCAAATTCGATCTGGTTGAGCCGGCGCTGGCTCGCCGCGGTGCAAGATTCCATTTCACCGGCGTGCGGATTCAGCCGGGCAAACCGCTGGTCTTCGGCGATCTTCCCCGCCCGTCTACGGATCTCAACCAAAATCAGGGCCCCACGCAGTGGTTCTTTGGGCTTCCCGGCAATCCGGTCTCCTCAGCCGTTACATTCTTGCTCTTTGCTGCGCCGGTGCTGGCCGCGCTGGGCGGCAGAATCGACCGCGGCCCGCGTTTTGCGCTGGCGCGGCTGGCCGAGGAGGTGAAAGGCAGGCCGGGCCTGACCCGGTTTTTGCCGGCCTCGTGTACATTCGGAGCGAGGGTGGACGAGCTGCCCACCGTCGCGCGGGTCGAGTGGCAGGGATCGGGCGACGTGGGAGCCATGGCCCGGTCGAACTGCTTTCTGGTTCTGCCGGAAGAGGCAGAACATCTTCATGCTGGAGAGGTCGTCCGCATTCTGCTCGCCTGAAGGTCCGCGCCCCATCCTTTCGCCTTGTTTCCGGCGAAACGTGGGAGTGCACGATTTTTCGTCTGAGCCGCTTATCGGGAGAACACAATGTCCGACCCGCCCAATCCGCATCTCTCGCACTTTGACGAGGCCGGCCGGGCCTCAATGGTCGACGTGAGCGCCAAGCAGGCCACGCGGCGTACCGCGACTGCCTCGGCCTTTGTGGAGCTTTCCGCCGCGGTGCTGGCCGCATTGCCTGCGAATCCCAAAGGCAATCCGCTCGAGGTGGCGCGATTCGCCGGAATCCAGGCGGCCAAGCGGACTTCAGAGCTGATTCCCATGTGCCATCCGCTCGCTCTCACGCACGTGGACGTGCGGGCGGAGATCGTCGACGGGGGCGTGCGCATTACCGCGACCGCTGCAACCAGCGGCCCCACCGGCGTAGAAATGGAGGCGCTGACCGCTGCGGCCGTAGCCGCGCTCACGGTCTATGACATGACCAAGGCTCTCGATAAAGGAATTATCATTCGCGAAGTGCGCCTCGAAGCGAAGACCGGCGGCAAGAGCGGCGATTTCTCCCGGACCCCGGCGGGCGTGTGATTGCGCACCGGGAATCGCGGCGCGGTTCTCCACAACTTGCCGCGCCAAGGCGGCCCCCCGTATCATCCGGCAAGAGCATAAATATCATGAACCAAGCGGAAAAGAGCCATGAGCCAAGCAGAAGATAAGAGTGGCTTGCGCGTAAAAGGCCGTCTCATGTCTGCCTCGGAGATCGAGCGCACCCTGGTGCGCCTGGCCCACGAGGTCGTTGAAAAGAGCAATGGCAGCGAAAATCTGGTCCTGGTGGGCATCAAGCGGCGCGGTATTCCGCTGGCGGAGCGGCTGGCCAAGCTGATCTCCGGCATCGAGAAACGTCCCGTCGACACCGGCATCCTCGACATCCAGTTCTACCGCGACGATCTGTCGACGGCTGGAGTACGTCCCGTGGTCACGCCTGGATCGATCGGCTGCGAGGTGGAAGGGCGCGACGTGGTGATCTGCGACGACGTGCTCTATACCGGCCGCACGGTGCGCGCGGCTCTCGATGCCTTGTTCGACCATGGCCGCCCGCGCCGCGTGCAACTGGCCGTACTGATTGACCGCGGCCATCGCGAACTGCCCATCGAGGCCACCTACGTGGGCAAATATGTTCCTACCAGCAGCCGCGAGATTATTGAGGTGAAGTTCCAGGAGGTCGACGAGACCGAGCAGGTGCTGCTGGTGGAAAAGATCGGTTGAGAAGCGGTTTGCTCCGTATTTCCACGGCAGCGGATGACTGGTCGCTGAAAGCTGTTAGCTGGCTTTGAACCGGACCGGAGCCCGGCGCTCGGATTAGGCATTTCAGAGAGGATGCAGTCCGAAGTCGAGCAGCCAGGCGGGCGCGAGGCTCAGCGAGCGGCGACCTTAGTCAGCGCTGGAAAGGCCACAGTATCTCTGAAAACACCGTAAAGACCCCTATGATCCAAGCTGCCGCACGCCGAAGGTTCCCCACCCCGCCCGCGCCTGCATCTCTATTTCCTTATCATCCTGGTTCGCTGCTCTCGATTCTGGACCTCAGCGTAGAAGAGGTGGGCCGGCTGCTCCGGCGCGCCACCGAACTGGAACATGAAGACCCGCTGAAGCGCGACCGCATTTTGCTGAAGCGCCGCATCGCGCTGCTCTTCTATGAATCTTCCACGCGCACGAGAACGAGCTTTGAACTGGCGGCGAAGGCGCTGGGCGCGGACACGACGCTGGTTTCAAGCTTGAGCTCCAGCATCGAAAAGGGCGAATCGCTCAAAGATACCGGCCTCACGTTGCTGGCGCTGGGCGTCGAGGCGATCATTCTGCGCCACAATTCGTCAGGCTCGGCATGGCTGCTGGAGGAATCGACGCGCCTGCCGGTGTTGAATGCGGGCGACGGCATGCACGAGCATCCCACGCAGGCGCTGCTCGACCTGCGAACGATTCTCGCCCACTTCGATCCGGGAACCAGAACCTGTCAGCCTGAGCTTTCAAAAGACCGCCGTCCTGAGCGAGGACGCGCCAGTGGCCGGGTCGAAGAATCTGCGGTTCCCGTGAAGGCCGATACGCTCGCCGGCGTCACCGTCACCATCGTCGGCGACATTCTGCACAGCCGCGTGGCGCGCTCAAACATGCTGCTGCTGCCGCGGCTGGGTGCGCGGGTGCTGCTCTGCGGACCTCCGCAGTTGCTTCCGGAGATGGCTGCGCATGCCGGACCCGGCATAGAGATTGAGCGCGATTTCGAAGCCGCCATGCGCCAGTCGCAGGCCATCATGATGCTGCGCATTCAGGCCGAGCGGCTGGCCGGATTGCAGCTCGATCTCGACGAGTATAAAGCGAACTATCAGCTCACCGGCCAGCGGCTGGCGGCGCACGCGCCTACCGCCATCGTGATGCATCCGGGGCCGATTATTCGCGGCATGGAGATCACCGCCGGTGTGGCCGATGGGCCGCAATCGACGATTCTCGAACAGGTGACGAATGGCGTGGCGATTCGCATGGCGGTGATGGAGCGGGCGCTCGTGGCAAGTACTCAGTAGGCACAACAGGGAAAGGCAAAACGAAGATGCCGAGTGTCTCTCAGCTTCGCGCTCCAATCATGGTTGCGATTGCAGTTGGAGAGATCGCCGGCCTGCTCTATTTCCGTGAGCAGTTTCTCCGTCACCCCTCCTACGGTGAAAGAGCCTTGACCGGGTTTCTAATACTTTCGCTGATGAGTATTGCGCTGATCGTGCCGTATCTTTGGAGCGACTGGCTGCTGCAACGACAGATAAAATACTTCGAGGTCGTCCTTGTGGTTGTGCTTGGACCGGCTACATTTCTGAAGTTCCATCAAGGCAAGGAATTCCAAGCCATTCTGAACGGGATGATCGCTCTGGTGGCGTTGACCGCTATTCTGCCGCGCCTGTTTGGCTCTGAAAGGATGCCCTCTCGAGGGGCGGATCGAAGAATCGCCGAGGACAGCCGAAACGAATCGAGCCCATTCGCGGCTCGCAACCTCGGTGGACGATATTTTGGAATGCTCCTGGTTTGGCTCGTCGCCACCGAGTTATCGTTCTCTCACACAACAGCCCCAATTTCGTTCTCGATCAAAGCCCTCTTTGCGCTTCCCGCGCTGTGGCTCGCGTGGGAGTCACTGTTTCAGTTCTCCGAAGGGATGAGGGACCGAAGAAGCGCAAAGGCCGCTGGTCGGAAGGCCAATACTCAAAGAGGCCGCGCATGACAACTCTTGTGATTCGCGGCGGTCACCTCGTCGATCCGGCGGCCGGCGTCGATGCGGCCAAAGACATTCTGCTCAAGGACGGGCGCGTGGCGGAGATCGCCGGGCCGGGCAAGCTGAAGCACGCTGAAGGCTCCCACACGGAAATCGAGACGCTGGATGCGGCGGGACTCATCGTTGCGCCAGGCTTGATCGATATCCATGTGCATCTGCGCGAGCCGGGCCAGAGCTACAAAGAGACCATTGCTACGGGCACAGCCGCTGCAGCCGCGGGCGGATTTACCGCCGTGGCCGCAATGCCGAACACGACGCCGGTGAATGACTCGGCCGAGATCACGCGCTGGATGCAGGCGCCGGAGCGCGGTGCATCTGTCCGCGTCTTCCCCATCGGCGCAGCGACGCGCGGGTCAAAAGGCGAAACGATCAACGACTTCGCCGCGCTCAAATCCGCAGGCGCTGTTGCGGTGACCGATGACGGCCGGCCGATTCTCAAGGACAACATCATGCGCGAGACGCTGGCCGCCGCGGCGCGCATGGGGCTCACCGTGATTCAGCACGCCGAAGATACGCGGATGACCCAAGGCGCGAGCATGAATCTCGGTCCGGTCTCCTTCAAGCTCGGCCTGCGGGGCATGCCGCCCGAAGCTGAATCATCCCTTGTCGAGCGCGATATCCGTCTGGTGGCCGAGCTGCGTGATGCGCATCCGCACCTGCATGTGGCGCATACTTCCACGGCTGCGGCCGTGGCGGCCGTGCGCCAGGCGCGCCGCAACGGGCTGCGTGTCACCTGCGAGGTCGCGCCCCATCATTTCCTGCTCACCGAGGAGCACGTCGGCCTCTACAACACGCACGCGAAGATGAATCCTCCGCTGCGCTCGGCTGCCGACCGGGACGCGATGATCGAAGGCATTCTCGACGGCGTAGTGGATGCAATCGCTACCGACCACGCTCCGCATGCGCAACACGAGAAGGAGGTTGAGTTCGAGCATGCCCCCAACGGCATCACAGGCCTTGAAACCGCGCTCGGCCTCTGCCTCCGCTGGCTGCACAAGGAGTGGAAGATGCCGCTGGGGCGCGTGCTGAGCTTGCTGAGCGCGCAACCGGCCGCGTTGCTGGGTTTGAAGAACCGCGGAACGCTTACGGTTGGAAGCTGCGCCGATGTGGTCGTCTTCGATCCCAAAGCCGAGTGGACGTATCGCGCGACGGAATCGAAATCAAAGGCCAAGAACACGCCGTTCGATGGCTGGACGATGCAGGGCAAGGTGCGCTGGACGGTGAGCGAGGGGCGGGTGGTGTATACGGCGCCTGATAAAGTTGGATAGCGCGGTACGGGTTCCGCAACTCCCTTGCAATCTGGAGCATCCAAAGGCCCCAGGTGGTGAACCACGATGCTCACGATTCCGGCAGCGCTCTTCTATGCGGACTGGGCCCTGTTTCTGATGCGGCTGATGGTGGCCGCGGTCTTCGGGACCAGCGGGTTCAGCCATCTGAAATCGCCTCGTGAGCGCGCCGAAAGCCTCGGCCTCAGCGTGGGGCTCACGGTCTTTCTTGGCGCCGCGGAACTGGCCGGCGCGGTTGCGCTGGTGGTGGGTTTTCTCACGCAATGGGCTGCGCTGGGCCTGATCGTCATCATGTTCGGCGCCATTTACATGAAAGCAGTGAAGTGGAAGACCGGCTTCTGGGGCGAAAAGTCCTCCGGCTGGCATTACGATTTGCTGTTTATCGTCATGAACCTGGTGATCCTCTGCACCGGGGGCGGCCGCATCGCGCTGTTCCCGGCATAAGAACAGCAGAGAGTCTCTGTTCGTCCAGGAAATCGATCCTGATACAAATTTCGATCGCTCCACTTGCATCCGCAGTCAATCGGCGCGGCACGCCATTGCCGTGGCAGGGCCGATGCCGCGCATCTGCCGCATTATGATTTCCCCTTGCGAGAATGAACGGCGAGTGCCTATGCTGGCCGGGGACAATTTACCGGTCGGCTTACCGATTTGCGCGAGGGACAATGGACAAGAGAGAGTTTTTGAAATCGACGGGAGCACTGGTGGCGGGAAGCATGATGCCGCACTTCGGAGCCGGTCAGCCGCCGCTGGTTGCGCCGCGCACCAACTGGTCGGGGAACCTGGCCTACAGCACAAGCAATCTGCAAACGCCGGGTACGCTCGATGACCTGCGCCAGCTCGTGAAGGGCAGCACAAAGCTGCGCGCGCTGGGCTCGCGGCACTCGTTCAACGCCATCGCGGACAGCAAATACGAGCAAGTCTCTCTCGCGCGGCTCACCGACATCAACCTTGATGAACATGCGCGGACGGTGACGGTGGGCGGTGGCGTGACCTACAGCCTGCTTGCTCCGTATCTCGATGCGCGCGGCTATGCGCTGCACAATCTGGCTTCGCTGCCCGGCATTACGATACCCGGAGCATGCGCAACGGCGACGCATGGCTCGGGCATGCACAACGGCAACCTGGCCACGGCGGTTGCGGCGGTTGAGTTTGTCGCAGCAGACGGCAGCGTGGCCCATCTTTCGCGCGCGCAGGATGGCGAGAAATTCCTGGGTGCGGTGGTGGGGCTGGGCGCGCTAGGAGTGGTGACGCAGATGACGCTCGATGTGCAGCCCACCTACCAAGTGGCGCAATCGGTGTATCAGAACCTGAGCTTTGACCAACTGGGGCGTAACTTCGACGCGATCTTTGCGAGCGGCTACAGCGTGAGCCTGTTTACAGATTGGCAGAATCACCAGGCTACGCAGGTGTGGATCAAAAAGCGGCTGGGCGCAGGCTACTCCGGCAATTCCATCCAGTGGCCGCAGGAGTTCTACGGAGCCACGCTGGCCAAGCAGAAACTTCACCCCATCGCCAGCCATCCGGCCGAAAGCTGCACCGACCAGCAGGGCATTCCGGGCCCGTGGTACGACCGGCTGCCGCACTTTCGCATCGGCCAGACACCATCGAGCGGGCACGAGCTGCAGACCGAATACCTGGTGCCGTACCCGCATGGACTGGATGCCGTGCTGGCTGTCGAAAAGCTGCGCGACCAGATCACGCCGCATTTGTTTGTCACCGAACTGCGCGTCATTGCGCCGGATCATCTTTGGATGAGCACGGCATACGAGCGGCCGTCGCTGGCGGTTCACTTCACCTGGAAGCCGGAATGGCCGGCGGTGAGCCAGATCTTGCCGAAGATCGAAGCGCAGCTCAAGCCTTTTGCGCTGCGGCCGCATTGGGGCAAGCTGTTCACCCTGCCGCCGGGCGAGCTCGACGCGCGCTATGCGCGGCTGAAGGATTTCAAGGCGCTGGTGAATGAGTACGATCCGCAGGGCAAGTTCCGGAATGAGTTTGTGGCCGCGAATCTGTACGCGAGCTGAAGGACTTTAGCCCTTGCGCCGGTAGAGGATCTGGAACTCGTAGCCGGGGTTGCCGGGGAAGAGGCCGGCGACGTGGCGAAGGCGCTCGGCGAGAGCGGGCGCGGCCAGCAGCGGGTATTCGCGCTCGCGCAGGTCGTGATAGTCGAAGTCCACAGCCATCGAAAGCATATAGACGGCCAGCGCGTCAGAGAAGGAAGCTTCAAAAAAACTATTGCGGGCGCGTTCGTCAATGGACTTCTGGGGACGGCCATCGCGCAGCACGCTTTCCTGCGCGCGGCGGCGGGCTTCCCAGGCATCCTGGCTGGTTTCACCGCGCACCTGCGCCTCGGCCTGCGACCAAACCAGGGAAGCGAAGCTTTCCGGTACGCCGGCAGCTTCGACGAAGTTGTGGGCCACATTGATAAAGAACTCGAAGGCCAGGCCGAAACGGTCCTCTACGAGCCGCGTCGAAATAAAGACGGCTTCGGTCGAGCCGAAAGCGGCGTTGCGATGGCAGACGGCGCGATCGCCCAGATCGACGCTATACGCCGGCGCGATGAGGGTTTCCCCGGTGTCGGCAATGGCCAGCGGAACGAAGTAATACGCGCGCTGGCTCAGCGCCGCGGAGAGCGCGGCGGGCACGGCGCCCACCATGCGCTCGAGATCCGCCTCGGGGACGCGGGTCTCGCCCCATGCGGCATAGCGGACCCCGCTCGAGGCTTGAGTTACGGTCACCTGGGTGGCCACTTTTTCGGCATGCCACAGTTCAATTTGCGCAGTGCTGGCCATCAGCGATTATTCTAGACGAGAGGAGCGAGGCGGATGAGGCAATCGGTGGAAAGCCGGCGTAGCGGCGGGAGCGTTCTTGGGTTTCCGCTCGAAGGGTTCAACCTTTTCCAGAGCCTGCTGCTCTCGTTCGCGGCAGCCTTTTTCACATTTTTCCTGACCACGTGCCTTGCGATCTTCGGGCTGCTCGGCTGGAATCTGCTCGGCCGCCACTCTGTGGACTTTGCCGATACCTATCGCTACGTGGGCTTTCCGGCCGGAGTGCTGATGCTGCTGGTGGCGCTGCCCTACTTCTGCGCGCTTTGGGTACGGGCCAAACTGGCAAAGTAGCGAGTTGCGGGGGCTCGGTAAACGTGAGCATTTGCAGCTCTCTCGGGCAAAAGAAAACGGCCATTCCGCTTTGGAATGACCGTTTGCTTTTGGCGTTTGCCGAATCGGGTTACATTCCGGCGGGCTTGGGATTGTCGCGGTCGTATTTGGCTATCTGAATCTTGCGGGCCAGGCCCAGCTTGGAAAGAATCCAGATGCCGTAGAAGTTAGGGTCAACCTCATACCACCGGAGGCCGTGACGTGCGGAAACCGGATGCGCGTGGTGGTTGTTGTGCCAGCCCTCGCCGCCGGTCAAAAGCGCCACCCACCAACTGTTGCGTGAGTCGTCGCGGGTCTGGAAGCGGCGGCTGCCCCACAGGTGCGTCGCCGAGTTCACGAGCCAGGTGGCGTGCAGGCCCAGCGTAACGCGCAGCAGGCCGCCCCACAGCACCATGGCAATGCCGTCAACCAGGCTGCCGCCCCAGTACCATCCCCCGGCCAGGAGCAGAACGCCGCTGAGAGAAATGGGAAGCCAGTGATACTTGCTCAGCCAAACGTGGAAGCGGTCGCGGCGCAGGTCGGGCGAGTAGCGGGAGAGCGCCTCAGTCTGGTCGTGGAGCGCCTCGCCGAAGAGCAGCCATCCGGTGTGCGCCCACCAGGCGCCTTCGCGCGGAGTGTGCGGGTCGCCTTCCTGATCGCTGAGCTGGTGATGGACGCGGTGGGTCGAGACCCAGAAGATCGGCCCGCCCTCAAGCGCAAGCGTGGCGCAGATGGCCATCGCATATTCCAGCCACTTGGGCACGTGGTAGCCGCGATGCGTAAGCAGGCGGTGATAGCACATGCCGATGCCGACGTTGATGGCTAAGACGTAGAGGATCACCAACACCAGCAGGCGCGGCCAGCTGAAGAAGAACAGCGCAGCCACAGCACCCAGGTGAAAGATCCCGATGATCCCGAGCGTGCTCCAGTTAAAGCCTTCGCCCACCGTGGCAGCGCGCCCCATGCGAATCTGCTGCCGCGCGGAAGCGGTCTGGGACGTGTGCGTTACTGTGGATTCATCGGCTGAAACTGTGACATTGGAGTCAACGGGCGGAGCGGTTAAGACTGATCCCATTCGATCGGTTGTCCTTGAAAAGTGTCGGCGGGCCCACTTCCAATCCTCATTGTATAGGAGAAAGGGACTGAATCTTCCCGGGCCCCGTCCTACTTTTGTTGGAGAAGTCTCGATAGGGGCAACTTCCCAGAAGCGGGCGCGCCGGAGAAGGCCGGGGAGCTTGCAAAACGGTTCAATCTTGACAGGCTGACGCCAATGCTTTATTCAAAGAGACAGTGGATGATCCCGTCCACAACATTAGCTTAGGAAAGAAGATATCTATGAGTGCAGCAGCCGGTTTGCTCGGTGCTTTTTTTGTCTTACAGGTTCCGGAGGGCGGCGCCCCGTGGATGTACTTGTTGCTCGCGAGCGCAGCTTGCGCGGGCGCGATTGCCTTGGGCGCACGGATCCGCATGCGCCGTCATAGCAACAGCTAACGCATTCCTGAATAGCAACAGCTAGCGCATTCTTGAATGTATTGATTCGATAATTTCTTCCAGATCCGGCCGAAGACGGAGCTGGCCGAAGACGGGTTCTGCCTGCAGCGGGTTGGCCCGTTCGGCAGAAACGCGCTTCGAACCGGCCGCTCGGCTGGATCGTCCTCCAATCTGGATCGTCCTCCAATCTGGATCGTCCTCCAATCCCTAGTCGCCGGTCGCGCTTACGGCGCTTCCCCCGCCGACAAAAATCTTGGTCGCCTGGCCGCGCAGCACGCGGTAGAGGGCAAACTGCCGTTGCGTGGCCCCGCGCAGCTCAAAGAGCAGCTCGCCGCGGTTGTCGGCCATGGCGTCAACGGCGTCCACCAGCCGCATGCGAGGCGTGTCATCCAGATGTGCGGCGTCGGTCACGTTCTTTACCAGCACCACAAGGCTGCCATAAAGATCGGGCTGCACGACGAGCGTGACGAACTTCTCCTGCGCACCCGTACCGCTCGTATGCGCGGAGAGCACCAGGGTTGCACCCGATCCATAGGCCAGCTCGAACACCCGGAATTGCTCGTCGACCAGCGGCTCGGGCGGAGGCGGCGGGGCGGGTTTGGTCTTATGGGTGGCGGTCGTCTTTCTGGCGGCCGGCTTGGCGGGAGCCGGCGGAGGGTTCAGGCCGAGCGCCGTGCGCGCCAGATCTTCGAGCTGCCCCCTGTATTTGGCTTCATCCTCAGGATTGGCCCAGGAAAAGCTCCAGATGTGCTCGGGAGCGTCCTTTGAATCGGAGACGGCGACGGACTGCTGCATATCCGGCGGCAGGCCCATCAGGCTGGGCATTACCGCGGGTCCACTGTCACCGGACTTGCCGCGGATCAGCCGCGGGCGGTCGGGATCCGTGACATCCGGCAGGGATGAGACCGAACCGGCGTCTTCGTTATCTTTCTTCTGGAGTTTGGGACGGTCGGGATCCGTGGCCGTGCCGCTGCCTGGCGCGTTGCCTGCTGTGTCGCCTGCGTCCCGGTGCAAGGTCGGCCGGTCGGGGTCGGGGGCAGGACCGGAGCCGCCGGAGGACGAGCCTGCCGTGCCTCCCTTGGAGTCTCCGGCGTTCGAGTCTCCGGAGCTGCCGCTGTCGGGAGCGCGGTGCAGCGTGGGCCGGTCTGGATCAGGGGGTGGGCCCTGGCTGGCCGGGGCCGAACCCGATCCAGAGCTGCCGCCGGATTTCTCGTCGGAGTGGGGCTTGCGGTGCAGAACGGGTTCGTCGCTCGCCACATCCTCGTCGTCCTTCCAGCTGGCGGCTGCCTGGACAGGCTTGGGCTTCGGCAGCGGCTTCCAGGTTCCAAGACCCACCCAGAAACCCTGCTCCTGCGCGGCGTTCTCGATCACGAAGAAGCCCACGTTCTTGCCATTCTGCTTGAGCTGGTACTCGACTTCGCCCTCGAGCGCCAGCGGCTCGGGACGGGCGAGATAAATGCCGCCGTCTTGAAGCTCCTGTCCGTCGAAGACAGTAACCGGAATCAATCGGCTGGCCTTGGGATGCTGCTCGTCGCCGGTCCACTCGAGCACGGCTACGGCGCGCAGCTCCGGCGCGCCCTTGGATTGAGTGATCTGGCCGGGATATTGCGCAGATGCGAGCGCCGCTGTGGCCAGCGCACCTCCCAGGACCGCGAAAAAAGTTGGAACCGGGAAAAGATTTGCTCTGCGCAATGACACGTGCCGCTCCCCTCGTCAATAATCGAACCTGGCGGCTGCCGATGCGCCCGCCGGGTTCGATGTGATGCGATCTGCCGTATTCGGCCCTACCAATCCACTTCCTGAGGATATTCTCAATGGAGCTCAATCAGAAAGTCGCCGATTTCACCCTCCAGACCGATGAGGACAAGACGGTAAGCCTGTCCGATTATGCCGGAAAACCGGTGATCCTCTTCTTCTATCCCCGCGCGGATACTCCCGGCTGCACCATCGAGGCCTGCGGCTTTCGCGATACCTTCAAAAAGCTTCAGGCGGCGGGAGCGGTGGTGCTCGGCATCTCGCGCGACACGGTGAAGGATCAGGCCAAGTTCAAAGCCAAATACGACCTGCCGTACACACTCCTTGCAGATGTAGACGAGAAAGTTTGCAATCAGTTTGGCGTACTGAAGGAAAAGAACATGTATGGGAAGAAGGTGATGGGGATTGAACGGACTACCTTCGTCATCGGCCCTGACCAGACATTGTTGCATGTCTTTCCCAAGGTGACGCCGGAGGGCCACGCGGAAGAAGTGTTGGCGCTGATCAAGCAATGGAACGAGACGCACAAGAATTAAGCGGTACCCGCGCTAAAACGCCCCGTGCCCCATCCGTTTCGCGCAACTTGCGAAAAGTGCGGGGAAGCGCAGATGCAAACGGCGCGAAGGCGCGCGCGGCGGGGCGTCTGCTGAAACGCGCTTTTTTTGAGGCGCCCCCGGAGCAGGTTGCGCCGCGGCTGCTCGGCAAGATTCTGGCACACCACACCCGGTCGGGCTGGATCGCTGGAAGGATTGTGGAAGTCGAGGCATACCTCGGGCCGCACAACGATCTGCCCGATCGAGCGGCGCACTCGCACCGCGGTCCCACGCCGCGAATCTCGGTTCTCTTCGGTCCCGCAGGCTACGCCTACGTGTACGCCATCTACGGCCGCTACTTCTGCATGAATATCTCCTGCGAGACCAATGGCCGCGCCGGTTCCGTGCTGCTGCGCGCGCTGGAACCGCTGACTGGGTTGGATAGGATGGCGAAGAATCGCGGCCTCAAGGCAAACGCCAAGCCGAGCGAGCTTACCTCGGGCCCGAGCCGGCTTTGCCAGGCGCTGGGGCTTACGCGTCCCACTCACAACGGTCTCGACCTGCTTGATCCCGGCTCGGCGCTGCAGGTGCGCGACGACGGATTTCAGTTGAGCGAGGTGCTGGTTTCGCGGCGAATCGGCATCCGCCATGCCGTGGCGCTGCCGCTGCGCTTTACGGTGCCAGAGCATGCGTGCGTGTCAGGACCGAAGAGATTCACGGGAAAGAGCGTCTTTCTGAAGTAGAATTTCGTCCAGTTGTTGAAGCCATTGAAATTTGAGAGGAAACCTGCGTGAAAAAGTCTTCCCTCGCTTCTCCCGCCGCGGCTGCGCTGTTCGCCGCAATCGTTTTTGCCTCCGCAAGCTATGCCCAAGCCCCGCCTGCGGCAGGGGGTCCACCACCGGGGGGCGAGGCCCACGCACCGCGCAACTATCCTCCGCCCACCAACCTTAAAGTTCTGCCCCAGGACCTCACCGGTGCGCAGGTGCGTGAAATCATGATGGGCTGGGCCGGCGATCTGGGCGTGCGCTGCGACACATGCCACGCCGCCGATCCCAAGAACATGGGCCCGAATGGCCGTCCCAGGCTCGATTACGCCTCAGACGCCAAGGATGAGAAGGAAATGGCCCGCATCATGTACACCATGCTGGAGACCGACAAAAAGGATTATGTGGCGAAGGTAGCGGCGCTGGATAAGATGGCCGAGCCGGCGGCGCCGCTCACCTGCGGGACATGTCATCGCGGGCACCTCGATCCGGAGACGTTCACGCCGGCGCCCGAGCATCCGCAGGGCGCGCCCGGTGCGATGCCGGGAATGCAGCACTGAGGTTCGCGAGTTGATTTAAACCTGCGGCCGGCGGGTGCGAGCCAGAATGCGCGCGCTGAGCGCGGCGCCGGCCACAGCGAAGACCAGAAGCGCTGCGACCAGGAAGCCGAGGGCGCAGAGAACGCCGCCCGCGCGGCCCTCGGGCGAGAGCATCCATGACTTGGTCAGCGCGATGGTCTGCGCGTCGACGCCCATCGATGCCCATTGCTGGCTCATCTGCTGGTTCACCAGCGTGTCCCAGAAATCGTCGAAGATTTTGCCCGAATGGAACCAGTAGCGGGCGGCGTAGAGAGCGACGCCTGAGGCTGCTGCGGCCGTCCAGCCGCCCAAAACGCCGGTGACCAGCCCGATGCGCGCGCCGGCGCCGAGCGTGAGCCACGAGGGGCGGCGGTTGCGCATATAAAGCGCCACCACCCACGCAGCGGTGCCCGCCATCACCAACAGCGCGAGAATATTCAAGGGCGACAGCAGTGAGCAAAGAACGCCGGCGGGTATGGCGAGCGCGAGGACATACCGCAGCGCCGGTTTCCACTCTATGCTGCCCGCGTCACGCACCACCTCAGTCCACTTGTCGGGCTGCCCTTGCCCGGCGGCGTTCTCCGCCGAATAGACAAGCTGCGGCAGGCCACAGACGGGGCAATAGCAGATCCCGTCCTCCACGGCCTGATGGCAGCGATTGCAGGTGGATTCCATACTTCTATGAGCCTATAGCATCCTGACCCGCAGTGCCATGCGGAGATCGGCACTCCGGCATCGGGGCCGCCTCAGAATCTTTCAGGGCAAATTCAGCTTGGCGGCCACAATCACCTCAGCCGCCGCGACCGCCTCTTCGAGCGTCATCTCGGTTGAGTCGAGAAGCACCGCATCCGGGGCCGGCTTGAGCGGGGAATCGGTGCGGTTGCGGTCGCGCTCATCGCGGGCGTGCAGATCCCGGATAACCTCTTCAGGCGGCCCGGCGGGCGTGCGGCCGCCTTGGCCCAATTGCTCGAACCGGCGCTGGCCCCGCACTTCAGGAGCCGCATCGAGGAAGATCTTCACCTCGGCGTGGGGAAAGACCACCGTGCCGATGTCACGGCCTTCCATGACCACGCCGCCCTCAGCGCCAAGCTGCTGCTGCAGACGGACCATCCAGGCGCGAATGGCCGGAAAGACGCTGACGCGCGATGCCGCGTCGGTGACGGTCGGATTGCGAATCAGCCCGGTCACATCCTCGTCATCGAGCAGGACGCGGTTTTCCTCTTCGCCGGGCTCGAGACGAATGGAGGTTTCCGCGGCCAGCTTTGCCAAGCCCGCGCTCTCATCCAACGAGAGGCCTGCCCGCAGCGCTTTGAGGGCGAAGGCGCGGTACATGGCGCCGGTTTCGAGATTGAGCAGGCCGAAGTGACGGGCCAGGTGGCGCGCGATCGTGCTCTTTCCCGCGCCTGCCGGCCCGTCAATGGCAATGATCGTCTTCCGGCCAGGTTGATTGGAACGTATCCGGCTTTCTTCCCCGCTCATCCGCGCTTCTTCGTTCCTCGCTTGGACGGGGCGGTAAAGCCGTAGCGTTTGCTATTGCCGGCCTTCGCACCGGCCGTCAGAGCGGGTTTACGGTCATTGCGGGAGGATCGGGCATCGACGCGCACATCCTTGCGCGCAGTGCTGCTGCGCGAGGTTACGCCCGCCTTTGCCGGCGACTTGCCGTTCCCGGCATGGCCGTTCCGTTGCGCGCGGCCTGTGACGGCAGGCTTGCCATTGCGCGCCGCGGACATGCCGTTTACGGGACGCGCGGGACGTACACCGTTACGGCCATTGGCGCTCCCGTTCGTTCCATTTCCATGGGTTCCATTGCCGTGGGCTCCGTTACCGTGCGCTCCGTTGCCGTGAGCTCCATTGCCGTGGGCTCCGTTTTTCGCCCCGTTGGCCGATTGCGCCCCATTGTGCTTGCTGTTGCCGGCCGCGCCCGGCGTCCAACGCGCGCTATTCGTCGAGGCATGCCGCAAGCCGTTGGCCGTACGAGCGTCCCGGTTGGGACGCCGCGCCGGCCGATTGCCCGGCTGTGCCGGCTTGCGATCGCGGGCGTGCGCCGCAGGCCGGCTGAAATGGGGCCGTGCGCCGGCGGGTTTGTTGCTTGACGCCTGCTTGCGGGGCGCAGCCATGCGGGCCGCGTGCGGCTCAGAGGCGAGGCGCGGCGCGGGCGCGCTGGCGGCCGGAGCCGGCAGTGCTGCGGGCGGCGGTGTCCTCGGCGGCGCCGGCGGATGCACATTCTCCTCTTCGAAGTCGCGTCCATGCAGGAAGTACGACGAAGCCGCCATGGCCGAGCTGGCATACACCGAGGGAGGAGTCGTGAACTCCGGCAGCGTACCGGCCACATAGAAGTGCGGCGCGTGCCCCATCGAGATGGTGTGCACTTGGCGGGTGGCGACCAGTCCGCGCAACACTTCCCGGACCTTGCTGCGCGCGGTGAGCGGAGCCAGGAAAAGCTCTACTTCTTCCATGCTGGCGGCGATCACGGCTTGAAGATAGATTGAGGCAAGTACTGAAATAGCCGTGACTTGCGAAGTAGAGGCACCCTCGGCGATGGCCTTCTGGAAGCGGTGCCGCAACAGTTGCCAGTGCGCGGTCCGGCCGGGGGCCGAGATCACCGGGATGATGCGAAGCTGCTGCCAGAGCTCGGTGATGGCGCGCAGAACAGCTCCCTCGGTCACTTCCTTGCCCAGGGTGTGCTTGAGCTGCGGAATGGTGGCGTCGCCCGCCTCCAGCAGCTTGTAAGCCTGGATAGCGAGCTGCGAAACCTGCCTCGATCCAGTAAGTTGCGGGCTCCGGCGCCAATCGCGATCGCCGCGCAACGCGTAGACGTAGGGCAGTACCCAGGCAGCGACGACAAAATCAGGCTGCTCGCCGGGATGGCCGAGCAGGTTCAGGCGAACCGCAACGCCATCCGTTTCCAGGCGCACCAGCAACTCTTCCGCCAGGGCGATCTGCTTGGCATCGGGAGTCTGGTTGCGCTGACCGGCGATGGCCTCGACGAACGAGGGCGCAACGCCCGCCGAAAACTGGCGGCGCGGCAGGAAGAGACACAATCCGGTCTCCTCAATCCAGGTGCGGGCGTCCTCCAAGGTGAGGACCCCGTTTCCATTCAGGCGCATCCTTTCGGCGCGCGAAGCTTCCAACTGCTCGGCTGTCAAAGAAAAACCTCACTTCCAGGCTGGCGTTACGGCATGACCGGTGAAATTGCGTCCGTTTGCCTCATGCAAGGCCGACAATCGAGCCACCCCGCGGACGAAGACCTTGTGCGGGGGCCCATCCTCGTGGTTCAAGTCGGCTAAAGGTTGCATTCCGGGCTATGCAATTACCCGGTCTTGCCTGCAGCGCCCTACTGCACCCGCTCCTGAGAGCGAGAGCAGCCACCTTCCAGGAGTTCTAAACACGGTGGAAGGCCCGCTGGATCTCTTTCCAAGAATACAGCAAAGCTATTGGACGTCCATGCGGGCAACTGGTTGGGTGACTGGTTTTTGCAAGTTCCAACAATAGCCACTCCATACGTGCCGGGTCAAGAGCCGTATTCACTTTGATGGCGGAGTGGCAGGCGATGGATGCGGCGATGCGCGTACGAAGTGAAGTAAGATCCTCATTCCGCTCAGGTTGGGCATCCTCCGCGGATTGCTCGATCACCTGCCCGAGCATCCGCTCGAGAGCTCCGGCTTCGAGGCCCACCGGGGCCGCTTTGACGGCCAGGGTTTGCGGGCCAAAGGGCTCCACTTCAAAGCCATTGCGCTCCAGCTCGTCGGCAATGCGCGCAAATATAACCATTTGTTCAGGTTTGAGCTCAACGAGGAGGGGCATCAGCAATCTTTGCCGCTGCACTTTTTCCACTTGCCGTTCGCGCAGGATTTTTTCGAAGAGAATGCGCTCGTGGGCGACGTGCTGATCGATAATCCACAGGCCGTCGGGGCCGGTAGCTAGAATGAACGACTCCCGCAACTGCCCGAGGGGCTTGAGCGCTCCGAGATGGTTCAGGTTGGCCGCGGCCTGCTCGGCCTCGACTAAGGCGGTTGCGATGGCCGGGTCGGGAGCGTCTTCCGAGGGATGAGTGTGGTTTGGGCCGCAACTCCCGGCATCCTGAGTTGGAGAGGCATCTTGGGCTGCGGATCCGAAGAGGGCGGCGGCAGCCCCAGCCCAGTCTTGGCCGGTAAGAGCTGGGGGGGCGCCATAGAGCTGGCTCGCAGGTCTGCCGCCGTCGAAGGGCAGCTTACCGGGCACGGGAATCGGCAGGCGCGGAGTCAGCTGAAACGGCTCGGCGGTTGCGGGATCGTTATGACCCGATTGGGGATCCGAGTCTGGGATGGGCGCAAATGGCTTGGAATCGGGCGCACCGGGCACGGGCGATGCAGCGGGAGGCATCAGCGACGGGCTCGCGGTGGGCTGGGCATCGAGCGCGGCCAGGAATCCGGCCGCCGGACGGGCCTGGATGAGGGCCGTCCGCAGGCTGTCGCGGACAAAGTCGTGGACCAGGCTCTGCTGGCGGAAGCGGACTTCTGTCTTGGCGGGATGAACGTTCACGTCGACTTCCTCGGGCGGCATTTCGAGAAAGAGCAAGACGACCGGAAAGCTGGTGGGCGGAATGACGTTCCGATAGGCCTCGGTGATGGCATGGAGCAGCAGCCGGTCGCGGATAAGACGCTTGTTCACAAAGATATAAATGGAGTTGCGGTTGAGCTTTTGCAGCTCCGGTTTGGAATAGAAACCAGACAGGCGCAGCGTGCCGGGGTCGCGCTCCGGCTGGCTGGGATCTTTCTTCCAGGGCGGAGGCTCAGGAAGGCCGGCGTGATCGAGGGGCGATTCGGCAGCGAGGGGCAGGAGCTGAGCGAGCGTGTCTTTGCCGAAGATCTGGTAGATGCGCTCGGCCGTGCGGGCAACAGGCGGGGCCGAGACCAGCGTGTGGGAGTGCGAGAGCAGCTCGAAGTGCTTCTCGGGATGAGCGAGGGCGTAGTGGGTGACGAGGGCCGTCACATGCGCCAGTTCAGTCGATTCGGCGCGCAGGAATTTGCGCCGTGCCGGGGTGTTGAAGAAAAGATCGGCGACGGCGAGCGTGGTTCCGCGGGGCAGGGCGGCGTCCTCCACATCCAGAATTTTGCCGCCGGCGATCTCGATGCGCGTGCCGGGATCGCTTTTTTCTCCGGTTGCCGTTTCGAGACTGACGCGGGCGACGGAGGCGATGGAGGGCAGCGCCTCACCGCGGAAGCCGAGGGTGGCGATCGAGAGCAGATCGTCGGCAGTGCGGAGCTTGGAGGTGGCATGGCGCTCGAAGGCCAGCAGCGCATCATCGCGATTCATGCCATGGCCGTCGTCGGCGACGCGGATCAGCTTCCGTCCACCGGCTTCGACTTCGATGCGAATTCGGCTGGCTCCGGCGTCGAGCGCATTTTCGAGGAGCTCCTTGACCACGGAGGCAGGCCTGTCAACCACTTCGCCCGCGGCGATCTGGTTGGCCACCTGGTCAGCAAGAATTCGGATGCGCCCCATAAGATTTCAGGGTAACGCAGAATAGCAAGTCAGTAAGTCAGCGAGTTGGCAAGTTGGCAGGTTGGCGAGCTGGCGGGAAGTTGGCGGGCGTGCCTTCCCGCCCTTGCGACAGAAGGAAGTCGCAAGGACGGGGCACGGTGTACACGGTGATGGATAGGAGTTAAGGATCGCTAGCGCGTGAGGATGATGATCACAGTGGTTGAGCCGCTGGCGTAGTTCGTGCCTCCAGCGTAGGTTGCGGTGATGGTGTCGATGCCCACGGGCACGCTTGAGGTGGTGTAGCTGGCTTGCCCCGTGCTATTGACCGGGACCGTGGCCAGCAGCGTAGAGCCGTTATAGAAAGAGACTGCGCCATTATCATTCGGCGTGCCGGCGCTCCAGGACGTTACGGAAGCGTTGAACGTGATGCTGGTTCCAACCTTCGTGAACCACGTGGAGGGTGTGAGCAACACAATCACAGGCGCCGGCGTGACGGTGAAGTTTTCCGTCTGCGCGGGCGCGGCGGCGTAGTTGGTCTGCTGGGCGTAGGCAATCACAACGGAATGATTACCGGCTGGTGGCTTGGTAATGGTGAACTGCGCATTGCCGTTCGAGAGCGGCACGGCTACGGTTGCGCCGCCGTCGAAGCTATAGGTGACGGAGCCTTTGGCCGAGCCGGCGTTCGAGCTCACGTTCACGGTGCACTGGTAGTTCGCGCCGTAGGGGAACGACGCATTCCAACAGGAGACGGACATGTTGACTGGAACCGGGCTGACCGTAAGTACGGTGGGCGCGGAGGTTCCGGCCGGATTGTTCTTGTCGCCTGAGTAGACCGCCGTGATGGTGTGTGTCCCGGCGCTCAATCCGGGCGAGATATACCAATAGGCGCAACCGCCGCCTTGCAACGAGAGCGTGGTCAGCAGGGTTGTGCCATCGTAAATCTTGATGGTGCCGGTGGGTGTGGCCTTGGTTGCACCGGCCACGCAGACCGTGACGTTGGTTGCGCCCGGATAGACCAATTGCGTGCTCGAGAACTGGAGCGTGATCGAGGTGTCATAGACGTTGAGCGGCAGGTTGGCGGAGGACCCGAGGTGATTCAAGTCCCCTTGGTATTGCGCGGTGATGGCGAGCGTGCCGGAGGCCGACGGAACGAAGGAGCAGGCCGCCACTCCGGATGCGTTGATCGGCGTGGTGCACAGGGTGGTCGCACCGGAGGTGAAGACCACGTTGCCGGTGAGCGCGCCCACGCCGGTTACGGCCGCAGTGAGCACGTCGGTCTTGCCTTGCAGGGCGGGGTTGGGATTAGCAGATATCGTGATCGCGGAGGCCGCCTGCGCGACGGTGAAGTTTGCCGGAGCGGTAGACGAAGCAGCATAGCCGTTCGAGCTGGTGTACGCAGCCGACAGCGTGTGCGTGCCCGCGTTGAGCCCGCTAACGATTGCCGAGGTCATGCCGTTGGCGACGGTTGCGCTGTAGTTCGATCCATCGACGGTGAAGACGACCGTGCCCGTAGGCGCAATCGATGTGCCGGTGACCGTCGCGCTGACTGTAATGGACCGGCCGTAAACCGGCGATGCCGGAGACACAGCGCCGAGCGTGATCATGGACGCAGGCCGAGTGGCCGGGCCGGTGAGCGTGAGCTGCACGGCCGACGGCGTAGAGAGAGCCGCGTTGGCTAGATTGCCGTTAAAGGTTGCCGTGTCCGTGGTGGTGAGGAAGGTTGTGGGCGTGTACGTGGCGGTCAACGTGCAGACGCCGCCGACGGCAAGTGTTCCTGTGCCGGCGCTTGTGATTGCACAATCGGTGGATGCCGTGGGCGTGAGGGCGTAGTCGGACGTATCCGTCTGGCCGATCGAAGTTGCGGTATAAACCTGGTTGCCGGACTCAAGCAGATTGACGGACGCGGGCGGTGCGGACGAATTGGCGAATTGCACAGAACCCTGCGTGCGCGTGAGCTTGAGCACGCCGCCGGCTGAGCCGGTATAGAGGTTGCCGGCCGAATCGATCGCGAGCGCGGAAGGAGCGAGGCTGGCAATGGTGAATGCCGCACTGTTGCTGCTGGCCGGGACGGCGAGAATCGATGCGGTGTCGGCGAGGAGCAGATTACCGGCCGCATCGGTGAGGACCGCGCTGGGCGCAACGGCGGTGGTTGCCACCGTGGAGCGCACGCCGCTTTCGAGGTTGAAGCGATAGATGGCCGGCGCGCCGGGGTCGGCGATCAGCAGGTTGCCCTGCGGATCGATGGCGAGACCGGTTGGCGCAACAAGCGTCCCCAGGGCCAGCGTCGCCTCGGCGCCGGTGATGGGGCTGATTTGATACACAGTCTGTGCGGCGGAATCGGAGACGTAGAGGTTGTTCAACGAATCCACTGCGAGCCCGGCCGGCTTGGCGAAGGTGAAGGGTAGGGCCGTGGCAGCGCCGGCGGGCGAAATCTGAGTAACGGTGCCAGCCGAAGTGTCGGCGACGTATGTGAAGCCGCGTCCATCGACGGCAACCGCGCCGGGAGCCGCGAGTGTAGCGAGAGTAGTTCCCGTGGCGCTCGCGCCCTGCGTGACAGACGCAGCGGCATAACGAAGCAACTGCTTGCTGTTCGAGTCAGAGACGTAGACGTTGCCCGCGCTGTCGACGGTCAGGCCGGCCACCACGAGGTTGGCGCCGAAGCTCGACTGGCTTGCGGGGTCGAGCGTTGCGCCCGCGCCCAGGCCGGTTCCGGTGAGCGCGAGATTCGCCGTATTGCCCGCTGCACTGTTGACGGCCAGCGGTGTGGAGCGCGGGCCGGGAACAGCGGGTGTGAAGCTCGATGAGAGCAGGCAGTCGCTGGTGGTGTCGCCGTTCGCCGTGCAAGCGGGCGTGTTGAGCGACCACTCGGTGGACGTGAAGGCCAGGCCGTTGTTCGACGCCAGGCTGTCGCCGGGGACGAAGTGCAATTCCACCGGCTGGCTTACAGTGGACGCGGTCGCCGTCGCGGGCGACGCGAGGTTCGTCGTCACCTTGCGGATGCGGGCGTTGAGCGTATCGGAGATGTAGAGGTTGCCGAGCTCATCGGTGCCTGCGCCGATGCCGTTGCCGCCATCGCCAATCACGGCCTGCGTGGCCGGGCAGCCGTCACCGAAGCTGTCCGTCGCCGTGGCGCAGTTGGTGGTGGCCTTTCCCGCGATGGGACGGATATTGGCTGTGCGTACATCGAGGAACCAGACCGCGCCATCGCCGTCTGAGATATAAATGTTGCCGCTCAGGTCGATGCCGAGCTTCTGCGGGCTCATGCCCACAGTCGTGGAGATGACCGGGAACGGGCCGGCGTAGCTCGCCGAACCGCCACCGGCGATGGTGTAGATGTCGCCGTTCACGGGCGCAGTAATGCCGAGTTGCGCGAGGAGATGATCGAGCGGCGAGTTAGAGCCGCAGGTCACGCAGATCACGCGCACCTTCGAGGAATCGGCGACATAGACATTGAGATTGGCATCGACCAGGACGCCTTGCGGGTTGTCGATGGCCGCGGCTGTGGCGGGCCCGCCATCGCCATTGGAAGCGGTTGCGCCGGTGCCGGCGATGGTTTGAATCGTGCCTGTGGTGTTCACTTCGCGAATCTTGTTGTCAGCGGTATCGGCGATATAAACGTCGCCAAGCGTGTCGGCCCAGACGCTGCGCGGCTGGTCGAGATTGGCGGCTGTGGCGGGGCCGCCATCGCCATTGCTGGCCGTGGGCGTACCCGCAGTGCCGCTACCGGCAACGAGCGAGAGCATGCCGGTGGCGACGGAGACTTTGTAGACCTTGCTGTCGCTGTACCCCGCGATGTAGACGTTGCCCAGCGCATCGGTGGAGAGGCCGCGCGGCTTGTTGAGCTTGACCAGAGTGGGTACGCAGGTTGTGGTGGCGTTAGGCAGGCACGCGGTGCCGGCGACAAAGCCGGCAAAGTTGGTGACGATGCCGTTGGGCCCGATGCGGCGCACCTGGCTGGCGTTTGCATCGGTGAAGTAGACGTTGCCGAAGGGATCGGCATCGACGCTACGCAGATCGACAGAGCCGTTGAGCAGGATCGAAGTGGCCGGGCAGCCGTTGCCGAACTTGTCCGCCGCGGTGGCGCAGTTGGCCGGCGCCCCTCCGGCGAGGGTGGTCATGGTGTACGGCAGCGCGATGGGGCTGTTGGACAGCGGAATGATCGCCGGCAGATTGACGGTGATGGTCATTGGAGTCGAGGCCGATCCGGCAAAGCTGCCGCTGGCTGCGTAGGTGGCCGTCACGGCATCCGTGCCCACGGGCAAGTCGGCTGCGGCTGAAGCTGTGCCGCTGCTCAGCGTGCCGGTAGCCACGACCACGGGCGTGTTGCTGGTGGAGGTCGTGTAGCTGAAGGTGACCGTGCCGGTGGGTATTCCGGCGCCCGAAGAAACTGTTGCCGAGAGCGTGACGGGATGGCCGAGAGTCGTGGCAGTCGGATTGGCGGAGAGCGCAGTTGTGGTAGCCGCGGCAGTCACCATGACCTGCGCAACGGAGGAAGTGGAGCCGGCGTTGGCAATATCGCCGCTGTAGACGGCGTCGATCGAGTAGGTACTGGTGCTGAAGGGCAGGCTGATGGTGGCTGAGGCCGTGCCGGAGCCCAGCGCCGCGGTGGCAAAGACGGAACCGTTCACGACAAATTCAACCGTGCCGGTGGCATTGCTGCCCGCGACCGTAGCCGTTGCCGTAAACGGTGTGCCGAAGCTGACCGTCGCCGGCACGCCGGAGAGCGCGGTGCTGGTGCCGGTAAGGCTGCCGGCGTTTACCGTGACAATGTAGGGGCCAGCGGTCGAGTACGGAGCGCCGGCAGCGGGAACGTAGTTCGCATCGCCGGAATAAGTTGCCGTGAAGGTATGCGCGCCCACGGGGAGGCCGCTCAGCGGAACGAAGAGGGTGTCGGTGCTTCCGGGGAGCGTGACGGTGGTGGCGTTGCCGGTGAGCGCATCGGTGAGCGTGACGGTGCCGGTGGGGTACGCCGCTCCGCCCACTGCAGGCGTGAGAATCACGACGGCAGTCGCGTTTTCGCCCTGGGTGATGGTCTGCGGCACGCCCGCGGGGCCGGTAAGCTCCGGCGCGATCGCGGTGAAGACGCACTGCGGCGGGAAGAGACTGGTCGCGGTGATGTTGTTGGTCGCGGTGTCGCCATTCGAGCCGGCGAAGGTTGCCCATCCATTGATGAAGTTGCTTGAAACATCGCCGGGGCCGTAGGTGAGCTGGGCGTTGGTCTCATTGCCTTCGCTGCCGTTGGTCACGAAATCGGAGCTCGCGAGCGTATTGAAGTTCACGTTGTCGAGCGTGACCGTGAGCGGGTTGATCACGTTGTTGGTGGGATTGTCAGCGCCCGTGAATTGAACCGTTCCCTCGGTAAGGAAGGTGAGGTTCTGCAGCAGCAGGTTCTGGAAGTTGGGCGTCGCCGTGCCGGTGTCGGTGTTGTAGAGCGGTGTGAACTGGATCTCGGCCTTGTGGTCCTGGAAGCAGGAGTTCGAGTACTGGATGTTCGTGACCACCCCGCCGCGATCATTTGCGGATTTGATGCGGAGGCCGGTGGAGTTGGAGTCGACGCTCTCATTGCCCCACAGCATGTTGCCGTCGAAGAGCACGTTGCTCACGCCGGCCTGCGTGAAGCTGCCGATGGATTCGCCATGACCGGCGAAGAAGTGGTTGTTGGTGACCGAGATGTTCGCGGAAGGCACGGAGTTCGCCGCGCCCACGGCCACGTTGTCGTCGCCGTCCGAGACCCAGGAGCGCGTGATGGTGATGTTCTGCGCGTTGCCGGGATCGATGCCGTCTGTATTGCGCGAGGTGGTGGGCGTCGTGATCTTGATATCCCACGCCGTGAAGTTCGAAACCGCGCCGGTGGTCGAAACGTGGAAGAGCGGCGAGTTGCGCAGCGTGATTTTGTAGAGCGTGATGTTGCTCGCGCCGGTATCCATCTGAATGAAGCGCGGGTTCTGCTGGCTGCCGCCGCTGTTGGCGATTGCCGACAGTCCCCACCAGGTCTGGCCGGCGAAGCTCGAAGGGAACGCATTGATAAGCGTGTCGCCGCCGCGGCCGTCGAGCTTGCCGAATCCCATGACGCCGACGTTGGTGGAGCTGCCGGGTATTTCGATCAAAGGCCGGCAGGAGCCTGTCGCGCTGTTGTTGTTCACGGTGCCGCAGGTGGGCGTGCCGGGCGTGGTGTCATAGTCCTGCACGTTGCGCGAGAAGAAGAGCACGACTCCGGGATCGACGAGCAGCGTGACATTCGAGGGCATCGAGAGCGGGCCGCTCAAGAAAGCGTCGTCGCCCGCGCCATCGAGCGATAACTCAACAGCCTGTCCCGTGCCCGCGCAGCTGTTCAGCGCGGCCTGGATGCGCGCGCCGTCGGGATTGGTTACGGTCGCGTCCACCGAGGTGGGAATGTCGTTGTTGACCATGGTGATGGCCGCGCTCAACTGCTGGCAGACGGCCGGGAACTGGGGCTCGGTGACGGTGCGCGTGTCGCCGGTGGCCACTTCCGCGGCTTGCGCGACGGGCAGAATGCGCAGATAGCCGTTCGTGAACGTGAAGTTATAGTTCGCGGCCGCAAGCGTGCCGAGAGAAACGGAGATGGGATAAGTGCCCGCGGCATTTGAGTTGGCTGCGCTGCCGGTAAGAGTGGGTGAGCCGGTGATTGCGCTCGTCTGCGTATCGCCGTTGACGAAGCCGTTGATGGCAGCCGCGTACGTGGGCAGGGCCGCACCGATGGTGATGGTGGAATTATTCGCCGCGACATTGAGGATGGCGCGAGCCACGTTGACCGTGACGCCGCCCGAGATGCTCGTTGCGTAGGTGCCGTCTCCGCCGTAATTAGCTGTGAGCGACTGCACGCCGGCGGGAACGGACGTAAGCGAGAAGGAGCACGAGTCCGCGGTGAGCGCGCAGGAGCCGGCCATTGCCGTGCCGGAGAAGAAGTTCACCGTTCCCGTGGGTGTGCCGGTTCCCGACTGCGGCGCGACGGTGACGCTGCCGGAGATTGCGCCGCCATACGTGGCGCTCAAATTGTTGACGTGCAGCGCGGTGGTCGTCGGCGTCAACGGAGCAGCAGGCACGGTGACGGTAACGGCCGCCGAAGTGCTGCCGTTGAAGTTCGAGTCGCCGCTGTACACCATGGTGAGGGTGTGGACGCCCGTGGAGAGCGTGCTGGTGGTGAGATAGGCTTCGCCGCTGGCGTCGAGATTGCCGGACGCGATGACCGTGCTGCCATCGAGAAATTGATAGGCGCCGGTGGGAATCAGGCCTGCGCCGGGCGTCTGCGGACGCCCAAGGATGGTGACGCTCTCTCCGAAGGAGTTCAGTGTGATGTTGCCGGTAGAAGCGAAGGCGTTCACGGCGCTGGACAACGCGGTGGTCGGGTTCCAGTTGGCGGTGAATCCGCTAAAGCTTTGCGCGGGAACCGTGGTGGAAAGGAAGGTGACCGGGTAATACTGCGCCGCCTGCGCCGCGGTGAGCTGCGTCTTGATCGGGTTTTCCGATTCAAGCGTGCCGGGATCTTGCGAAGTGGTCTCGCGCGTGCCGGTGACGCCAGCGCCGGTGTTGCCGCCGGTTGGCGTGACCACGCCGCCGAAGAGCGTGGCCGGATAGGGCGGCGTGCCCACGGCTGGATCGGTGAAGGCCTGCGTGTTGAACTCGGCATAGGTGGCGGTGGGAAGGTTGGTGTCGCCCGAGAACTCGATCCAGCCGATGGGGTTCACCTGGTCGACGAAGGAGTTGAGCATGATCCACGTCGAGTAGGTTCCATACGGGCGGCCGAAGTAGAGGTTCGTCATGCCGGTGCTCTGCGACATGAGCGTGCAACCGTTGCAGATGTAGCCGCTCAGGTAGTCGTTGCCGCTGCCGGTTTGAAATTTCTTGTTCTGCGCCTCGATGGTTTCGGTTCCGGTGGCCGAGTTGCCGTGCCACGCGGTGAAGAAGTTGGTGTGGTCGAAGACCAGGGCCGCATCGCCGAAGACGTAATCCACATCGCCGGTGATGGCGCCTTTCCACATATATTGGCGTGCAGCCGTGCAGGTGCTGCCGCATCCCTGGCTGCCGGCAAACAGCGTGTCCTGCTGGCTGGTCAGGTTCACATTGTTCAGGACGGCCTGATCGGATTCGATCCACAGTGCAAGCGCCTGCGAATTGCACTGGAACCCGGAGTTGTAAAGAGCCTGCAGCGTCTGCGCCACACCGGTGTTGGCGCAGCTGCCGCTCTGCGTGGAATAGGTCGAGGTGGTGGCCGTGTCAGTGTTGTAGGTGTTCTGGATGGTCAGATATTCGGCGTAGAAGTTGCTGGGCGTGAACTGCACATTGCCCGCCGTGGGCTGCGTGCCGATGAAAGCGCTCTTCGTTACGTCCAGTGTCGAGGACCCCTGGTCTCCGCTGGCGTTGGCGTTGCCCGGACCGCTGCCCGGATAGACAAACGGAGCCGAGAATGCGCCGTCCTCCGCAGTGAGAATCACCTTGGTGGAGTCGCCGCCAAGGCCGCGCAGGGAGACGTTGGGATAGCTGACGGCGTTCTGCCCGGTATAGGTTCCCGGCTTGAGATAGATGGTGCCGCCGGTGGTGGGCAGCGCGGCCAATGCGGCCGAGAGGCTGGTGTAGTTGCCGGAGCCGTCGGCTGCTACAACGTTCGTCGATGCGCCGACGACCGCGGTTGCGCTGGCCTTGGTGACGGTGTAGGCGCCGGCGGTTGCGGTAGAGCTGGCGTAGTCGACGGAGTCGGCCGGATAGAAGGTGACGCCGAGCGAATAGCTGCCGATGGGCAGATAGGTCGATGCGTCAATGGCGATGGGCGATCCGCCCGAGGGGGTCGCGGTGTAAACAAAGCTGCCGGCCACGGCGGGCGCTTCCGCGGCATCAAGCGCACTGGAGCCGATGGCCTGGCTCACCTGCTGGCTTGCGGATGCGGGCGTCCAGGTGACCGCAGTAGGAATCTGCGCGACGGTGAAGCTCTGCGGTGCGCCGGAGCTGGAGCCGGTAAAGCTGCCGTTGGTGCCGTAGACCGCGGTGATGGTGTGCGTGCCCGCGCTCAGGCCGGAGAGGGTGACGGTTGCGACTCCGCTGGTCCCGCTCGCCGCCAGTGTCGGGTTGGTGGTCGTCGAGTCAACCGTGACGGCGACCGTTCCTCCAGGAGCGGTGGCGCCTGAGGCGGCGGTGACGGTCACGGTGAAGGTGGCCTCGGTTCCGGAAGGCGAGAAGACCGGCGCGGAGGGCGACGGGCCGCTCAATGCGGTGGTGGTTGCGATGGCAATTCCCTCGAGCGTGCCGGTCAGCGTAAGGCTGCCGACCGTGGAGGCGGCAGGCACAAAGCTGAGCACATCCGAGACGGGGCCCGAGCCGCCGCCCACCAGGGTTGCCGAGAGCGTGCAGGATGCGCCCGCCGTTAATGCGCCTAGAACACTGGAAGTGAACGGGCATTCATTGCTGCCGCCGCCGGTCACGCTGAAGTTGGTGGTGTTGGTGACGGTATTCGAGCCGGTGATGGCCTGATTGCCGGCGTTGGTCAGCGAGCCGCTGAAGGTGATGGCCTCGCTGGTGCCGAAGTTGTACGAGAGCGCGTCGCGCACCACCTGCACAATGCCGGTGTTATGCGAATCGGCCACATAGACATCACCCTTGCCGTCAACGGCTAGGCCGGTAGGCGCAACCAGCCCGGTGTACACGGAAACTTCCGCGCCGCCGCCGGCCGGGATCTCGATCACGGAGGCGCTGCTTTCGTCCTCCACGTACACGTCGCCCGCGGCATCGACGGCCACGGCGACGGGAACGATGTTGCCGAGCAGAGTGGTCTGCGCGTACGAGCCGGTTACGCCCGGCGCGAGCTTCAACACCGTGCCTGCGCCTTTGTCGGCGACAAAAAGATTGCCCTTGCCGTCGACGGCGAGCGAGACCGGATTCGAGAATCCCGTAGCGACCGTCACCTGCGTTTGTGGCGTGCCGGGCTCGAGAGAGAGGCGATAGACGGCGTTATTCGCCGGGGAGCCCTGATTGTCGGCGACGAAGAGATTGCCGGCCGTATCCACCGCGACGGCCTGCGGCGCCGGCGTGGCGCTGCTGACGGTGGCATAGGAGATGGTTGTCGAAGTGAATGTCGATGGAGCGCCCGCGGATGCCGGAGCGCCGCTCACCTTGAGCTCTTCGATCTGCGGCGTACCGCTGCCTGCGGCGAAGACATCGCCCTGCGCATCGACGGCAAGCTGGCCCGGATTCGTGGGCAAGATGGAAGAGATCGCTACGCCGGCCGCGCCCTGCGCGGACTCGAAGATCGATCCACTGTTCGCGTCGATGGCGTAGACGTTGCCCGCGCCATCGAGTGCTACACCCAGCGGTGCGATGGCGCTGAAGATCTGATTCGTGGTGGGGGCGATAGGCGTAGTGACGCCGGCGAGCGTGGTCGCCGCATCGTCCACAGCCAGCACCGATCCCGTGACTATGCCGCCCAATGAAATGTTGGCGTCCGGATTTTCCCAGCTCCCGGAAGGCAGAGCGAGCGTGAGAGCAGCCGAGCGCAGACCGGCCGCGGACGGCGTTGCGGTAACGGCAACGCTGCAGTCGACGGAGTGGTCGGCGTTTTGCGCGCAGGATGGCGCTGCCGCCGTGATGTCCGGATTTGACGACAACACTGCGATGGCTCCCGCGACGGTGCCGGCCGTGGCCTCAGGCACATGCACCTCGAAGGTCTGCGTGAGCGGCGTGTCCACTGCTTGCGCAGCCAAGCCCTGCGCGAGGACTTTGCGCACCAGCATTCCGGCGGTATTGCTCGATGCGTCGTACAGGTAGAGATTGTCCTCTGCATCGGCCGCCAACCCAAGGCCGTTGCTGTTGGTGAAGAGCGACTTCGATGCCGGGCATCCGTCGCTGTAGGCACTCAGCGAGGTCTGGCCGGAGCTTCCGCTGCAGAAGCTTCCGCTGGCGACATTGGATGAGCCGGAGAAGAGCGTGCGGATATAGCCGGTATTGATGTCGAAGAACTCGACCTTGCTGCTGTCGCCGATGAAGACATTGCCCTGCGGGCTGACCGTGATCTTGAAGATGGAGGAATCGATGCCGGAAGTATTGGAACCCAGTGTAGGCGTTGCGGAAATGGATGTGGTGCCGCCGCCGGCAAGCAGGTAAACGAATCCAGGCTGCGGCGCAGTGATGGTTGGATTGTTGGCAGTAATGGCCGCGGCCATAGCTGCGCCGGCCGTATCTGCGCCGTTGACGAAGAAGACGCGCAGCTCGCCGTGACCGGGGTCGGCGAAGACCAGGTTGCCGGCGGCATCGGCGGCGACGGCTTGCACATAGCTGCTGGAACCGGTGGAGACGGAGCTGAAGTCGAGCGGGCAGCCGTCGCCGAAGGCATCGAGAGCGGTGCCGCTATAGACGACGCTGTTGGTCGTTTCGGTGCACGCATTGCCCTTGGTCGTCGCGGCAGTGTTTCCGCCGATATCGACCACCGTGTATGCATAGCCCTGCGTCAGCGAGGGGTAATGCACCGCGAGCGCGGCCCACAGGGGGTTGGTGCCGGAAAAGTAAGTGGATGTTTGCGGCCCGAGCACGGCCCGGAAACGGAAGGTCGCGGTCTCCGCAAAGTAGACGTTGCCATAAGCATCGGCCGTCACGCCGCGCGGCGTGTTCACTTCGCCGTTGGCCGCGGTGCAGGAGGCGATGCCGGTCTGCGCGGCCTGCACATTGTCAGAACCTGTGCCGGTTGTGCCGCTGAGCGAGGTGCTCACGCACCCGGCCACCAGCTCAGAGAAGCCGACCTGGGCCGGCGAGCAGAGCGGCGATGCGGTGCGGCAGATCACGCGCACCAGGTGATCGCCATAGCCGGGCAAAAGCACGTTGCCCCAGGGATCGATGCCGATGCCGCGCTCGCTGCTCGCGGCGGTCTGCGTGGCTGCCAGGCAGCCGTCGCCAGAGGTGTCCTCGCGCGTCGAGCATGTGCTGCCCGCGCCGGCGACCTTGGTCATAATGCCGGAGGACGCGTTAATCATATGGATGACGTTGTTCACGTCATCGGCGACAAAGACATTGCCGAAGGCGTCGACTGCGACACCACCGCGGCCAGCCGCGCCGAAGATCCCGTTCACTGCCAGGCAGCCGTCACCGTACACGTCTGTAGACACAACACCGGCGGGCAGATTCGGGCACTGCGATCCCGCAGTCGCCGCCATTGGCGATAACCCAGCCAGCGTGGTCATGGCAGAGGGGAGCGCGATGGGTGTTTGCGCGATGGCGACGGTGACTGACGCAAGGCACGCGGCCGCCAAGGCGGCAACATGGATGGGACGCAGCATGACTAACCTCCAGGAAATACAGCATTCAAAGGGGAAATCTTTCGAGGCGATCCAGAAAATCAGAAAACAGTCTCTATGCGGCCGATTGGTCTGACCTCAATTAGCAGGCAGAATTATGAGTATGGCCCCAAAGAGGTGTCAAGGAAAAAATGGTAATCAATGAATGATGCCTAAAGACGCAGGAAATCTTGTCAGATGCGGTTTTGCGGCGCGACCGTCAGTGGTCTAACCACAGGGCCGCCAAGACGGGGCCGATCGGGGGGTGATGTGGGGTGATGTGCGCGGGCCCCGCCCGTCTTCGAGCCGCGCGAGGGAATTCTCAAAGTGAGTGCCGCCGCGCTCCGGGGTCCGCATAGAGGAAGGCTGCTTGCCGCCCTCTTTTGGATTCGGCAGGTGTTGCCGGATCTGGTAAAGTAGGCCCACTCCCATGGCAGACACCGGCAATCGCACCACGGTCCCGTTGCTGGACCAGGCAGTGACGGTAAGCATGGTCGGGTCCGCGATGTATTTCGGGCTCGTCTACGTCGTCACGCGGTATTCGTACCGGGTGAATGTGGGCTTCGGTCTCGCTTGCTCGCTGCTGCTGGCCCTCTGCGGGCTCATCTTCGTCGGCTTCGGTTACCAGTTCATTCGCGAGACGCAAGCCGGTCCCGAAGATAAGATCAAGCCATTTCTGATTCCGGTGTTCGAAAGGTTCTGGAGAAAGAAGCTGGTTCTCGACCTCGAAGCAATCAGGCGGTTTGAGATCTCGGTCTTCGTCCCGGTCTTCACGCTGTTCGTCGCTTCATGGACCTCGCTTGCGTATGGGTTCGCGAGGCTGAGCCCCGGCGCCTATGCGCATCCAGAGCGGCTGAGCTTTGGCTTGATGCTGGAACATTATCTCTGGCAGGTGGTGGACATGGTGCCGCTGATCGACGCCTGGAAGAACGTGCACATCGATGATCCGCTGCTGGAGACGCGGCTCTGGCCGGGCATCCTCGTCGTGCTCTTCCGGCTGATCGTGCTCTACATCGTGCTCTCCGCGGCGGCCAAACTCCTGGGTCTGGACCGCCGCAAGAAGAGCGCCGAATCGTAATCAGCCCCGCTTGATCAGCCTCGTTTGCGGCCGCCCGGCGGCGGTCCGCCGCGGTTGTTTCTTCCGGGTTTCCCTTTGAAGCCGAATCGACTGCCCCCGGGTTTAGAGAAGCCTCCCGGCGCGAAGCCGCGAGGGCCAGATGCTGCGCCCCGGTCATTCGATCCGGCTGCGGGCCGGCTACGGCCATCGGGCGGCCGCCGGTCGCCAGTTGCGGGCTTGCCAGCCCCGGGCGTGAATGCGCCGCGGAACGGGCGCGCGGAGGCCGCATCGCCGCGTCCTGATCCCTCGCCGCGACTCCACTTCTGGCCGGGTCTGCTCTGGCCCGGCTCGCTCCGGCCCGGCCCGCTCCGGTCTGGGCTGCTCCGGCCTGCTTCGCTCCTGCCTGGTTCGCGGGTCCAGCCTTCGCCGCGCGGCTGATTGGGCTTGCGCGGCGGCCTGCCGTCGAAGTCAGTGCGGCGGCCTTCGCCAAAGGTCTTTGGACGAGGCTTATCCCAACCGGGGCGCGGCCTATTGTCCGACGCCGGCTCGCGACGCTGCGATTGCGGGCGGAATCCGGGCAGCCGGCCTTCAGGACGCGGTCCCGCGCCAGAGCCAAACCCGGGCTTGCCGCGGAATGAGCGCTGCTCGCCAGGCCGTGGACCGGGCCGTGGACCAGGCCGCGCACCTGGCCGCGCGCCGGGGCGCTCGTCACGCTGTTTCCAGGCTGGCCGATCGCCGAAAGGCTTTCCATCGCGGGGCGGTCCCTGGGAGGGCCGCTGCGCGAATTGCCCGCCGTCTCGCCGGCCAAACTCTCTCGGCCCGCGCTGGGGGAAGTCTCGCGCCCCGCGCTCGCGGGGACTCTCTCCACCACGCTGGCCGAACGCGCGCGCCCCTGGCTGGCGGGGATTCTCCGCCCCACGCTGGCCGAAATCTCGCGCTCCGCGCCCGCGGGGAGTCTCTCCACCGCGCTGGTTTTCCTTTTTGAATCGGCCTCGTTCCGCGGGCTTTCCCGCGTCCCTCAAGGGCATTTTGCCTGCCTTGGGCCGGCGTGGTTTCCATTTACCTTCGGCGGCGAGGCGCAGGGTGGATACTTCTTCAGGAGCAAGCTCGCGCAGCTTGCCGGGTTCGAGATCGAGCACCAGCGGGCCGTAGCCGACACGGCGAATCTTTTCGACGAAGTGCCCGATGCTCTGAAACATCTTGCGCAGCTCGCGATTGCGGCCTTCCGTGAGCACCACTTCATACCAGGGATTGTCGCCATGGCGCATCGGACGAATCTGCGCCGGCGCCGTATGCACCCGATCCGAGCCGGGGCCCTCCCGTTCAATGGCAACGCCGGAGCGGAGCTTGTCCAGCTCATCTTCGGTAGGCTGGCCGGCAACCTTCACCAGATAGGTCTTTTCGATGCCAGAGGCCGCGCGGGTCAACTGGTTCGCGAGCTCGCCGTCGTTGGTGACCAGAAGCAGGCCCTCGCTGTCATAGTCCAGGCGGCCGACAGGGTAGAGGCGCTCCTTCATCTTTGAGAAAAACTGCATCACGGTGGGCCGGCCTTCGGGATCGCTGACCGTGGTCACGAAGCCCTTGGGCTTGTTGAGCGCAAAATAGCGGTGCCGCTCGGCGCCTGAGATCAGCTTGCCGTCGACGCGGATGTGATCGCGTGCGGCATCGGCTTTGGCTCCCAGTTGCGTCACCACCTGGCCGTTCACCGCCACGCGGCCGGCCTCAATCATCTCTTCGGCATGGCGGCGGCTGGCAATGCCGGCCTGGGAGAGAATCTTTTGCAGGCGATCGAGTTTGGCGGCTGGGCCGGGTCCGGGAGCGAATCCGGCTTTGCCGGCCGGCGCTTCATCGGAATCTGATTCGGCGGAAGATGAAGAATGCGCGGTCCCGGATGGCGGGAATTCTTGCGGGACAGCCGCCGATCCGGCCGATTTGGCGCGGTTCTCGAGGGTGCCTTCAACGGCATCATCCGCAGTATCCGCGCGATAGGCCGCCATCTCGGGATGCGATTCCGATTCGATGGCTTCACTCAAATAGATCCGCGCTTCGCCGTCGGTTGTATCCCCGATGGGATCTTCGATGGGCTCGCCGACGTGGATTGCGGTCACTTCCAGCTTCCCGGTCTTGCGTGCCGCCTTTGGTTTTACGGCACGGGGCTTCGCCGCGGCAGATTTGGCCGTGGTGGGGGCGGATTTCGCTTTCGTCTCGGCCGCTGCCGGTTTTGCCTTCGCACGCGCCGGCTTGATTTCGGGCGCCGGCTCTTCGCTCCGGGCGCTGGATTTCCTGGGCTTCGGCGCGGATTCGGCCTTGGGCGCTGCCTTTTTGGGTTTTCGGGCGCCGGTCTCTTCGGATTTTTTTGCCATGGGCGAGCCTCGGTTCGAGCCTACTCGGTCTCTGAGGTGGTAGATGCCTGCTCCTGCTCCACGGTCTCAGGCGTCGGCGTTGTTTCCGGAACGGGCCCAGCTTCTTCGCTGGATGGCTGATGGAGCTCCGCGTCCAAATCAGCTTCGATGGCCTGGGGCGTGTCCTCGGTTGGGACAGGCTCGGGCTCGCCAATCTCGGTGGAGAGAGCCTCGGGTTCTTCGAGCTCGCTGGCGGCCATCTTCTCGAACTCCTCCATGGAGGGGAGTTCGGAGACATCTTTGAGCCCAAACCGGAGCAGGAATTCCTTGGTCGTTTTGTAGAGGATGGGCCGGCCGATCACCTGCTTGCGGCCGGCTGTGGCGATGAGTTTGCGGGCCAGCAAGGAGCCGAAGACGCCGGACGAGTCGACGCCACGGATATCGTTGACCTCGGGCGCGGTCACCGGCTGCTTATAGGCGATGACGGCGAGGGTCTCGAGCGCCGGCAGCGAAAGCTTGAGCGCGGGCTTGAGGCTCTTGACGAAGGAGCGGACAGCGTCATGACACTCGGGCTTGGTGGCCATGCGATAACCGCCGGCAATCTCGCGGATTTCGACGCCACGGCTGTCGGAGGAGTATTCCGCGATGAGCCCGTCGAGAACCTGGCGCAAAATCGCCTTCACTTCGCGGTCGTGCAGGCGGGCCAGGCGCCTGGCCTCGGCTTCGTTCTCCGCTTCGTCTCGGGCTTCGCCCGGCGTGCCGGTTTCGGCTTCCGGGTCCGGCGCGATTTCGGGGGTGTCGCCGTCGGCGTTCTGCAATACCGGGATCTCAATGGGGATCTCCATTGGTCCTTCGGCCTCGCGAAACTGTGAAGGAGGCTCTGCGCCGGACGGCGCGCCGGCGTCGAGGGGTGGCTCCGGTGCGGCGGTGTCGCCGGGATCAACCGGACCGATCTCTTCGGTCAGGAAGGGCAGAGACCCGGACTCGGTCTGGGATTCGCTTTGGGAGGCGTCTGTTTCGGAGCCGGCCTGTGCGGCGCGCGCAGCCTCCTGCTCCGCCTTCCACTCCAGGGCGTCGGCCGCGAAAAGGGTGGCGAGCTGGGCCAGGGTAACCGGCTCCTCAGCGGCATAAATGACAGCTTCCAACTTTGCTTTCAGACTCATTTTTCAGAAAAAGCCTTCCTGTCGAAGGCACCTCATGTATGGTACCGGATACGGGGCGGGCGTGCGCGGAGCGGCGGGAAACCAGAGCCCAGGTGCAACACCTAACCCGACCGCCTAAAATGATGGAAACCGGCCGAGCTGGATCGAATGGCCGGCCTGGCTCGACTCTTAAGCCTTGCGAAGGATGAGAAACCCATGGCTGCACCTGCGATTGCCGCTGGACGAGATGCGCACGAAGTAAAATCAGGCGCCTACGAAAAGAAACTGGACCAGCTTGCCGAGGTTGCGGTCAGGGTCGGGCTGGGACTCAAGGCCGGCCAGGAGCTGGTGATGACGGCATCGCTCGACGCGGTGCCGCTGGCGCGGCGCATCACCGAGCAGGCCTATCGCGCCGGAGCTTCCCTGGTGACCACTCTCTTTACCGACGATGAAGCCACACTGATGCGCTACCGCTTTGCGCCGGACGAAAGCTTCGACCACGCTCCCAAATGGCTCTATGACGGCATGGGCACGGCGTTCAAGAGTGGTTCGGCGCGGCTGGCCATCACCGGCGGCAATCCGGCGCTGCTTTCGAAGGAAGATCCGGCCAAGGTAGGGCGGGCAAATCGCGCCGTGTCGGCGGCTTACCAGCCGGCGCTCGAACTGATCGTGCGCCACGCGATCAACTGGACGATTGTGGCCGGCGCCACGCCGGCATGGGCCGCGGCCGTTTTTCCCGACAATCCACCAGAGCAGGCGTTGGCGCGGTTATGGGACGCGATCTTCGAGACCACGCGCATCAACAAGACGGATCCGGTGAGCGCGTGGAAGGAGCACGACGCCAATCTGCAGAAGCGCGCCGCTTTCCTCAATGAAAAACGTTATTCGGCGCTCCAGTACCGTGGGCCGGGAACGGACTTCCGGCTCGGACTGGCCGACGACCATCTCTGGCTTGGCGGCGGCACCACGGCCGGCAACGGAGTCTATTGCATTCCGAATATGCCCACCGAGGAGGTATTCACCACGCCGCATAAGGACCGCGCGGAGGGCACGGTGACCGCGACCAAGCCGCTTTCTTACCAGGGAACCATGATCGAGGGCATCCGGGTGCGGTTCGAGGGCGGCAGGATCGTGGACGCGCGCGCATCCAAGGGCGAAGAAGTGCTCAACAACCTCATCAGCACGGATGACGGCGCGCGGCGGCTTGGAGAAGTGGCGCTGGTGCCGCATTCGTCGCCGATCGCGAGCAGCGGAATGATCTTTCTGAACACGCTCTTCGACGAGAATGCCGCTTCGCACATCGCGCTGGGCCGCGCATACACCTCCTGCTTGCGGGACGGCGACAAGCTCACTCCCGAGCAGCTTGCGGCCAAGGGCGCGAACGACAGTTTGATCCATGTGGACTGGATGATCGGCTCCGACAAGCTGGACATCGACGGAGTAACGGCCTCCGGCGCCGCGGAGCCTCTGATGCGGCAGGGCGAATGGGTCTGACAATTCCGAAAATGCTATAGAAAAAAGGCGTCCGGCAGCGCCGGACGCCCGAGAAGTCAGCCTGGACCGAGCCAGGCTGGCGTGCCCTTAGCCTGCGAAGTGGTGGAAGAGCCAGAACAAGCAGCCGGAGAGCAGCGCCGCGGCCGGCAGAGTAAAGACCCACGCGGCAGCGATGTTGCGAATCGTAGAGAACTGCAGGCCGCTCTTGTTGGCGGCCATGGTTCCCGCTACGCCCGAGCTGAGCACGTGCGTTGTGGAGACGGGCAGGCCGAAGTTGTCCGCGGCGAAGATGGTGGCCATCGCGACGAGCTCGGCGCAGGCGCCCTGCGCATAGGTCAGGTGCTCCTTGCCGATCTTTTCGCCCACCGTGACAACGATGCGCTTCCAGCCCACCATGGTGCCCAGTCCCAGCGCCAGAGCCACGGCGACCTTCACCCAGGAGGGGATGAACTTGGTGGCTTTATCCACTTTGGCCTTGTAGTTGTCGAGGGCGGCTTGCTCGTCCTTGCTGAAGGTGACGGCGTGATTTTTGGCCATCACCCGCAGCGTTTCACTGGTTACGTACATGTCGTTGCGGACGTTGGTCTGCTGGCTGGGGGGGACGTGCTTGTAGTCGCCGTAGGCCTGGACATCGCCTTCGAGATCGTGGATGCTCTCGCGCAGGGCGGTCATGGTGTCGGGCTGCAGCTTCTTGGTGCGCAGGTATTCCGTGAGCTCGGAGCGGGGATCGCCACCGAGGATGGCGTTCTTGTCGACGTGCCGGTCGACGATGGAGACGGCTCTGTCAGAGGCGGCGAGGAAGTCCTGCATATCGCGGGCAGTGACAGCGTGATTCAAGGCGTAGGCGGTGGGAACCGTGCCGATGAGAATCAGCATGATGAGGCCCATGCCCTTCTGGCCGTCGTTCGAGCCGTGGAAGAAGCTGACGCCGGTGCAGGTGATGACCAGGAGCAGCCGGATGGGCCACGGTGGAGGCGTGTTGTCTTTCGGCGCCTGATAGAGCTCAGGGTACTTGATGGTGGCCTTCGCGACAGCGAACAGGATGGCCGCGCAGCCGAAACCGACGATTGGTGAAATCAGCAGCACCTGGAAGACTTTCGTGGCTTGCGCCCAATCTACGCCGGAGGTGCCGCTGCCAGCATTCATAAGCTGATTGGCCAAGCCGACGCCGATGATGGAACCGGTCATGGTGTGCGTGCTCGAAGCCGGCAGGCCGAGCCACCAGGTGCCCAGGTTCCAAAGAATCGCGGCGATCAGCAGCGCGAAGACCATGGCGAAGCCGGCGCCCGAGCTCACCTTCAAAATGAGCTCGACTGGCAGCAGGGTGATGATGGTGAAGGCCACGGTGCCGGCGGAGGTGAGCACGCCGGCCAGGTTGCACAACCCCGACCAGACCACGGCGATGTTCGGCTCGAGCGAGTGCGTGTAGATGACCGTGGCCACGGCATTGGCCGTGTCGTGGAACCCGTTCACAAATTCGAAGCTGAGGGCGATCAACAGCGCGACCCCAAGCAGAACATAGGGCCAGACGCTGACGATAACGACATTGCCCAAATCGCCGGCAATGTGAAAGCCGATATAGATGAGCCCGCCGAGCAACGCCGCCAGCACAATGATCGTGCTGATCCAGGCCGGCGACTTCTTCATCTTGCGGTCGAGTAGCGACGCACCTAGGGGCGCGTTTTCGACTGTTGTTGCCAGATCTGCCATGGGAACGCTCCAAAGGAAGGGAATTCCGTCCGGCGACGGGGAAGAGAGAATGTCCGGACCCTGCCAGTGATATAGGAGCAAGATGAAAGGAGAATAAATTGTTAAGAGGAAAAGGGGATCTCGCGGCGCTCAGACGGTTGCCGACGGAGTGGCCCAGAGCACGGCCTCTTCGTAGCATTGCAGGAGCTGCTTCGAGTTCAGCCTTTGCATGGCGACAATCTGATCGCAGGATTCCCAATCGCCGCGCTCGTGGAACTCGAGCCAGCCAAGCAGGCTGCGGTCGGCATTCATGGTCCCGGTCAGGGCATCGCAGATGGCACTGCGCAAAGGCAGATTCGGCACGATCTCTTCCATGGGAACGCCCAGCATGACGGGCAACAGGCTCATCATGCCCAGCAGATACTGTTCGGCCGGATCCTGGCCCGACTTGCCGGCGCCCAGTTCACAGAAACGCGCCCGCACCAGCGCGATCTGCAGGATCTCGGCAGGCTGGTCCGCGTTCATCTCGCTGACCACCGCGACAGACATGATGCGGCGGAAGGTCGACTCGCCCAGGATCATGATCGCGGTCTCGATGGAGCGCACCTCCTGGTAGAGCGCGTACATGGGCGAATTCACCAGGCGAAGCAGCCGGTAGGTGAGCGAGGCGTCGCGGCGCACCAACTGGCTGACCTTGCGCACGTCGATCGGATCGCGGTAGAGCTCGCGCACGATCTCAAAGTGAAACATCCGGTTGGCCGGCACCTTCCGTTCCTTCAAGAGAACGGGCTGGCACAGGTAACCGCCCTGAAAGAGGGTGAAACCCTCCGCGCAGGCCTTCCGGTAATCTTCCTGCGTCTCCACCTTCTGGGCTACAAAGACGACGGATTTGGGAGCCCGCTGCTGCAACTGCTTTTTTTCGGCCGCGCCCATGCTCCGGAAGTCAGCGCGGATGTAATCGGCCTGATCGAGTAACGGGTGTCCAGCGGTTTTGCCGTCGAAATCGTCCAGCGACAGGCGGAAGCCGCGGGCCTTGAGCGCCCGGCAGGCATCCACGACCTTGGGGGCAGGCTCGACGCCGGCAGGAACGCCCAGGATGGTCAGTTCCGGCGCGAGGACCAGCACCAGGTCTTCGGTGAGCGCCTCTGCCGTGCAAGAGATGAAGGCGGGCAAGCCATTGGCGAGCCGTTCCAGGCCGAAGAGGACTTCATTGTCGATCATGGTCTCGACGGCGGATTCGGCATCCCGGCGGAAGATGGTCTCGGGCGCGTTGCGGAAGAGCAGATCGTATCCGTGCACGCGACCTTTGAGGTCTAGGATCGGCTGGCGCGCCATGTACCGCATCTCGCCGGAGGGTTCTGGTTGTGCAGCCCTGATCTCAATTACCTGTCCAGCTCGCGACGCCATGCGGTTTTCTCCCTGGAAGATTTATCGACCCAAGGGGCGGTACACTTCAATCCATCCTCGGAGGGCAGGGGTAGCCCGTCTGTGGGATTGCGCTGCACGGGGTTCCGCGCGATCGAGAGACGGCTCTACCTCGACGAGACGTGCTCCGCAAACCAGCGCGTGAGTTCCGCCTCCGAGATTTCGCCCGACGCCAGGCTCAGGAACGTGAGGCACGCCTCTTCCTGGCTGGCGGTTACGGGAAAACCGTTGAACTCGAGAAATACGAAGGCCACCTGCATGGCCGTCTGTTTATTGCCGTCGAGGAAGGGGTGATTATGCGAGATGCCGAAGGCATAGGCGGCTGCAGGGTGCGCCATCGTAACCCGGGCATCCGAGTACGCAAATAGATTTTTTGGCCGCGCGAGAGCGGACTCCAGCAACCCCATATCCCGTATGCCGCCGGAGCCTCCGAACAGCGTAATCTGCTGGGAGTGAAAGGCCAATGCTTCGATTGTGCGAATCCAAACGGGTTCTTTCACTGAGCATCCCGCTTACACTACTCGGCCAGCTTCTTGAATGCATCGCGATAGCGGCGAACCACCCGCTCGGCGACTTCCATCTTGGCGCCGAATTCCTCGTCGTAAGGACTGATCTGAAACCCCGCAGGATTCTCCTGAAGATAGAGCGTGTCGCCCTTTTGGGCATTCAGCCGGGCAAGAGTCTCCTTGGGCAGGATGATGCCAAATGAGTTCCCGATGGGAATGACTTTGGTTGTCGTGGTCATGGTGTAGCCCTCCTGCTCAACTCAAATTATAACATTCGTTATAACTTCGCAGAGGGCTTAACGCCAGTCGTCGCGGGCGTTGGCGAGGCCGTGGTTCATGGCCGCCTCAAAGCCTGAGTGCTTTTTGATCAGGATGTCGCTGAAGTGCTGGTCCTGGCGGAGCAGGATGGCCTGCATGCGCACCAACTCCAGCAATGCCAGGAACATAGCAATAAGCGCTCGCTCGGAGCGGGTGTGGCTCAGCAGCTTGCGCAGGGGGATGGGCTTGTCTTCCATGGTGAGCCGGCGGGAGAGGAACTGGATCATCTGGCCGACGGTGACCGAGTCTTCCTCCACGTTGAGCATGGGGCGGTTGCGGGCGCGCTCCAGAATCTCGCGGAAGATGCGGACGAGATCGACGGTGTCGGCGGCGATCTCCGGCTCGGCGGCCGCGTCATCGCGGAACTCGCGCATGCCGGGGTTGGTCCAGGAGGCAGATTCGAGCATCTGCTTCTGCTGCAGCATCTGTGCGGCGTTCTTGAAGCGCTCGTGCTCGAGGAGACGCTCGACGAGTTCGCGGCGGGGATCCTCGGCGGCGTCGTCGGGACCGGCAGGCGCGCGCGGCAGCAGCATTTTGCTCTTGATGTGGATGAGCAGCGAGGCGGTGTAAATGAACTCGCCCGCGACGTCCACGTCGGTGGCCTTCAACTGCGCGACGTAGGTAAGGAACTGCGCGGTGATCTTGGCGATCGGGATGTCGTAGATGTCGATGTCCTGCTTGCGAATCAGGTCGAGCAGCAGATCGAGCGGGCCGTCGTAGACCTTGTCGACCAGAACGGAAAACGGCGACTGCTCGGCGGCTTCGCCACGCGCTTTGACCGCGGCGGCAACTCTCTCAGCGGACCTTTGCTCCGGAGTTCGCACGGCCGCTTCGGCCGCTTGCGCGCGAGTGGGGGTATCGGCGCCAGGCGCTTCAACCGGAGGTGCGCTCAGGGCGTCTGCTTCGCCTTCGGGAGCCTCTTCGGCGAGCGCCTCGACGGCCTCGATCTCCTCGATGCGGTCGGGCGAAGGGGCAACCTCGGCGGTCTTTTCGGCGCCGGACGGAAGCTTTTCGGGTTGGGGGGAACAATCGGTCAAAGGCAATTCTTCTTTCGGATTTCTTCGAGTGGAATGGGCCCGAACTCTTCCGAGGCTCAAGCCCGCGTCTATTGTGCACCATCTGCGGCCCGGCTCAAATCGAGCCCCGGCATTTAAGACTCCGCGCCGGTCAACGTCATCTGCATCGCGGCGTGCACTTCGTCCATGGTCTGAGCGGCACGCTGGCGGGCGCGGCGGGAGCCTTCATTCAAGATTTCAATGGCCTTCGACTCGCTGAAGCCGGCACGGCGCTGCTGGATGGGCGCGAGGATCTGCACCAGAACGTCAGCGGCCCAGCTTTTGCATTCGATGCATCCGATGCCGGCCGAGCGGCAGCCCTCGTAGACCTTGGCCATGGTCTCGGGCGTCGAGAAAACCTTGTGCAGATCGCCGACCGGGCACTTGTCCGGATCGCCGGGATCGGTGCGGCGAACCCGCGCCGGGTCGGTGACCATGGTTTTGAGCTTCTGGCGGATGACCGGCTCGGGATCGGTGATCTGGATCGTGTTGCCGTAGCTCTTCGACATCTTGCGGCCATCGGTGCCGGGCAGCTTGGGCGAGGGCGTGAGCAGCGCTTGCGGCTCGGGCAGAACATCGTAGTCACCGGGTTTATAGAATTGGTTGAAGCGGCGAGCGACCTCGCGGGTGAGCTCGACATGGGCCACTTGATCCTGCCCGACGGGAACGAACTGCGGCTTGTAAAGAAGAATGTCCGCTGTCTGCAGGAGCGGATAGCCGAGGAAGCCGTAGGTGCTCAGATCCTTGCCGGTGAGGTTTTCCTGCTGCTCCTTGTAGCTGGGGACGCGTTCAAGCCAGCCCAGCGGCGTGATCATGGAAAAGGCGAGAAAGAGCTCGGCATGCTGTGGCACGCGGCTTTGCAGGAAGAGCACGGATCTTTCGGGATCGAGCCCGGAACCGAGGTAATCGAGCATCACTTCGAGCGTGTTCGGCGCAACCTGCGAGGTGTCGGCATAATCCGTGGTCAGGGCGTGCCAGTCGGCGATGAAGAAGTAGCACTCGTAGTCATCTTGCAGCTTGACCCAGTTGGCCAGCGCGCCCATGTAGTTGCCCAGGTGGAGCTTGCCGGTGGGGCGCATGCCGCTCAAAACGCGCGGGCGGCCGGGGGAATGTGCGGTGTCAGGCATTCTGGTATCGATTCGGAGTGGCGCTGATGAGGAGCGCCGGCTTTCCAAGAAAAACTCGCCGAAAGGCTCTTCTTATTGTAACGGGCGGCTATCGCTGAGAAATGCCTAGAGATTCACAAGCGCGGTGTAGACCAGCCCCAGCGAGGGGCCGAGCAAGAGCCGCAGAATATAACCGCCGACGAAGATCATCAAGAGATAGCTCACCCATATATTGATCCGGTCGTATCGCTGCACGGCGCTGTAGGGCAGCAGGTTGCGCAGCACCCGGCTGCCGTCGAGCGGTGGGATCGGCAGCAGGTTGAAGAAGAAGAGCGAGAAGTTGATCTCGATGGCGAGGATGGCCAGCACCACGATGGCCTGCAGCCCGGAAGGCGCGTTGAGCGCCAATCCGCCGCTCAGGCTGGCCACAACCAGCATGTGGCCGCCGGGCACGGCCAGGGAGATGACGGCCAGCAGAAGAAAGGCCGCGGCTGCCAAGGCGAGATTTGAGGCGGGGCCGGCAAGGGTGGTCAGGTTGTCATCCCGGACGATCTTGTGAAAGTTGCGAGTGATGACCGGGGTGGGCTTGGCCCATCCCACCAGCAGCCCGCTGAAGAAAGTGAATCCGATAAAGGGACCGAAGATGATCAGCGCGGGAAAGAGAAGCGTGCCCACGGGATCGACATGGTACATGGGATTGAGCGTGACGCGGCCCTGGAGGCGCGCCGTCTGGTCGCCGAGACGCGAGGCCACCCACGCATGGGCGCACTCATGAAAGCTGAGGGAAAAAAGCAGCAGGACGAACTCGAAGACGGCAATAAGGAATGCGCTCGACGACAAACGGACTCTCCAGAATCCACGCACCCCGCGCGGCGTGGGCATGCCGAGGTGGAACGGATGGAAGACTCAGGTTAGCATGGGCCGCAATTTCAAGGCCGGTCAGAGGGAAAAGCACCCACAGATTGTCCGTCGGGGACGTTCTGGCCGGCAAGGACGATGGCGTGGCTGGCGATGCGGGCATTGGCGCCGATGGTTGTGGGCGTGAGCGTCACTTTTTCATAACTCGATGGATTGTGCGAGTGCGAGAAGATACGCGCGTAGGAACCGATCACGGCGTGATCGCCGATGGTGATGCCGCCGCGGTCGTTCAGCAGAGCGCGCTGGCGGATGATGGCCCCATCGCCGATCGAGAGATTATAGCCATAGGTAAGGTCGACGCCGTGGTAGATCTTGACGCCTGTGCCCATGCGGGCAAAGATGTGCCGGCCCAGCATGCAGCGGAAGCGGAGGCCCAGCCAGTGATTGAGCCCGACAGGCGAGCGGTCGAACATCTGCCAGAACCAGAGCAGCGGCTTGAGCTCGCTGAGCTTTTGGCGATCGGCGTCGGCAAAGTGCTCGGCTTCAATCGTAACGTTTTCGGGATCGAGCGAGAGGCTGACCACGTTGCCGGGCAGCTCCGAGGTCAGCGTGAGGTTGAGCTTGCCGCCGTGAGGCCGGCCGAGATAGAGCTGATAGAGCTGATCGCGCACGACTTCGGCGCGGCGCGTGGCCGAGTTGTGGCGCGTGAACTCATCGTCGAGGAAGGCGATCCAGCGGCGGTAAATTTCTTCGGCTTCGGGCGCGGGATGCGGAACGCTCTGGTTTGTATTTGCCATACGCATTGGACGATAAACTAAAGGGGTGGGATGCGGCGAGAGGGCGCGATAGCTGTTGCCTGTGAGAAGGCCGCCTGAACCGCGATGAGCTCGCAGAGAGAGAGCGCCGGGAAGGATGGGCTCGTGCTCTCCCACCCTTTCACAAAAAGCGCGGAAGGATGGGGTAGCGCGATTCGGTGATTCTACCGGCGGCCCTTCGCGGCACGGCGGGCGGCGATGGCGTGCATCTCCTTGCCGATATGCGACTGGTTGATGGCGATCTGCATCACCAGGTAGATGATGTTGCTGGTTCCCCAGTAAAGCGCGAGACCTGAAGCATAGTGCCACAGCATGAAGCCGAAGACCAGCGGCATCATGATGGCCATCATGCGCCGCTGCGCCGGGTCCATGCCCGGCGAGGGCGTGATGAATTGGGTGAGGAACATGGTGACGATGATGAGGAGGGGCAGCACGTGCGTGGGATCGGGCTGGGAGAGATCGGGAAGCCAGAGCCAGTGCGCCTGGCGCAGTTCCACGGCATTCTGCAGCACCCGATAGTAGGCGAAGAAAAGGGGCATCTGCAGCAGCATGGGCAGGCAGCCGCCGTACATGTTCACGCCTTCTGACTTCATGAGCGCCATCTGCTCCTGCTGCATCTCGGCGCGCTTGGGGTCGTTCATCTTCAGGTTGGCATAGCGCTTTTTGATCGCGTCAAGCTTGGGCTGGATGCGCATCATCTTGAGCGACGACTTGGTCATCATCAGCCGCGTGGGCAGCAGCGCCACCGTAAAGACAAGAGTGAAGATGAGAATGGCCCAGCCCCAGTTCCCGACGCCATGGTCCACCATGAAGCGCAGGATCAGGTAGAGCGGCTTGGCGATAACGGCCCACCAGCCGAACTGGATAAGCGATTCGAGCGAAGGGCCGTCGGGCTTGCCATCCGGGCCGATCGAATGGACGGATGCGAGCACGTCTGTGGATTTGGGGCCGGCGAAGAGCCGCAGGCGCGTCACGCCGGTGTTTGAGCCGACGGCGAGGCCGAGCACGTCAGCGGGCGTTTTCTTGCTGGTTGGATCGCTGGGGTTGCTGGGCAGGTCGATCGCGTTGTGCAGCGTGACTACGCTCGCGTCCTCGGGCGAGTCGGGCAGGAACGCCGCGGCAAAATAGAGATCGCTGACGGCTGCGTACTGGTAGGGCGCGTTCAGGGTGGCGTTGCCGCTCACCTTGGATGCGGCCTGCGAATCATTTTTACCGTTGACGGCCCATGCAAAGTACGAGGGGGTCCGCGTCTGTGCGCGCAGCATGGACGATTGATGGAACTCCTCCATATCACCCAGGCCGGCTGGCCACTCTACCAGCGCGCGGACGGGAACGCCATCGCGCTTGACTTCCGTGTCGATCGAGACCACGTAGCTGGTATCGAAGTGGAGGGTCTTCACCACGTCGAGTCCGTTTGCGGCGTAATGGAAAGTGACGGTGGCGGGAGCGAGGACGAGCCCGGTAGCCGAGGGCTGCTCCCCCTGAACCGTTACCTGATAAAGCGCCTGATTGAGCTCCGTGGTGAGCGTTGGCTCGTAAGTAAAGAGCGAGAGCGGAAGCCCGAAACGCGCCGAAGCCTCTGGTTGCACCAGGTCGAGCGGCTTGCCGGAATCATCAAAGTATTTCTTCAGAAACCAGTGTTTTACCTGTGCGCCGCGATTGCTGAAGACGATTCTGTAGAGCTCGTTCTCGACCGTGGTGCCGGTTTCCATTGCCGCGGCAACGGACGGAGTGGCGGCTGCCCCTGCTGCGGAAGTCGCCAAATGCTGTGACGGTCCAGGGGCCGAGGGAGCGGACTGTGGGTTTTGCGACTGAGTTTGTGCGGGCGGCTGCGGTTCCGGCTGCGGCTTGCTGAAAAAATACTGATAACCGAAGAAGGCAAGAATGACCAGCAGCATGAATGTCATGGTGGAGCGCATATCGCCGCCGCTTCCGCCGCCACCAGGCCCCTGCGTCTGAAGATTGGGATTTTGAATTTCGGGCAAAGGATACTTCCTGTCGTTTTCGAAAGGCGGCGCGCGCGGGCTGCCGCTCCTTCTATGGTAATGGTTCGTGGGGGGATGGTTCTGCAGTGCGGCGCTCCGCCGTGGATGGCGTGGCAGGCACCGGGTCGAGACCGCCCCGCGCGAAGGGATGGCAGCGCAGCAGCCTCCACGCGGCGAGCGCGCTGCCGCGCAGCGGGCCGTGGGTGGCGATGGCGATTTGCGCGTACTCCGAGCACGTGGGCACATATTTGCAACCGCCCGCGCCGAACGAGTGCACGGCCGGCGAGAGCCAGCGCCGGTAGAAACCGAGAATGGCGAGCAACAAGCGTGTCATGATGCGGGCGTAGCCGAAGACGGGCGCGCACTGCGAAGAGGCGCTGCGCGGTGCACTGCTTCGGGCACGGCCTGTGTCGCGGCCTGTCCTTTCCTGGCCTGTTCTTCTCTGGCCTGTTCTTGCTTAGCCTGTTCAAGGATACGCACGATCTCTGCCTCAAGTTTCGCAAATTCGAGAGTCAGCACGACCCGCCGGGGGTGAAAGATGAGATCGAACCCCGGGGGCAGGAGATCGATGTGGCGGCGAAGGGCCTCACGCATGCGCCGCTTGATGCGGTTGCGTTCGTGCGCCTTGCCCAGCACCTTGCCTACAGTGAGCCCGATGCGCGGACCGGCGGGTGCGGATTTGCAATCCTCTGCAGTCGATTGCGGAGCCAGAAACCAGCTCATTGAGGCCGACTGCCGTTTGCGGCCTGCCGCATAGGCGCGCTGATAATCGGAATGCTTGCGCAGGCGGACAGCCGAGATGGATTGGCGCGCCGCAGAGCTGGAACGGCTGTTCATCGGAGGGGGCTACACGGAGATCGGACTTCCATCGGTCTTCCGGGATCGCCGTGCGGGGCCGGAATTGCCATGCCGGACGGAATCACGATGGCCGGTCTTTTCCGGAGACCGGAATCCGGCGTCGAGAAAAACACAATGGGCGGCAGGCTGAGCGGCAGGGCCGCGCTAGTCGCGGAAACCTGCGCTGACCGAGACGCGCTTGCGCCCCGCTGCGCGGCGGCGGCTCAACACGGCGGCACCGGACTTGGTCTTCATGCGCGACCTGAATCCGTGTGTCTTCACGCGGCGGCGGCGGTTAGGTTGAAATGTGCGCTTGGGCATCGAAGTGCGCTCCTGTTTCTCTCACGAAAGATCTGCGCTTTGACAGCAGCTATGAGTATACCTCACAGTGAAGTTTGAATCCAGTTCTGCGGCGCTTTGCGCGAACGCGCGTGCAACCCGCAGTGGAGGTGCGCGGCATCTTACAAAGACGAACGGCACAAACTCATATTCGAACTCACAGAACGAGTCAATTTCTCCCTTCCCGCAGTGACTCTGGTAACCTGCGCGGTAGGATTCACCATCCTTGGTGCAATTGATCGCGACCGCAAAAATCTATGTGAAAGAAGGGTTGCAACGAGCGCCAGATGTGCTACTATCGGGACCGTTCAAGAAAGTTTCATACACCGTCTTTTGAGACGGTTGTTTACCCAAGCCCCAAGATTCGTTCTTCAGGGGCAGTCCAGCGGCACACAGGTAGGCGGTAACGGCCACAGGGACGGAAAGCTTCGTGCTTTGCGCCATGAGAGAGCCGTTGCCCTAAGCCCATAGAAAAAACAGCCTGACGCACTGAGTTGCGGCACAGGCAAGGATTCGCACCATGGCATTTGCAGCTTCGCCAGCTTCGGCACTCAATCCCTGGCTTCAGATTCTCGCGGCGCTCGAAAAGAAAGTCATTCGTCAGTCGTTCGAGACCTGGTTGAAACCTACACGCTACAGCCACGCCGCAGGCCGCACCCTTTATGTCCGAGTGCCTTCGCCGGAGTTTCAGCACATCGGCGACAAGTACGGCGACCTGATTCAGGAAGCCATCGACCTGCAGTCGCTCGAGTTCGACGATGTGAGCTTCGTGACGGTCGAAGAAGATCCTTCGATTCCGCCGCAGCGGAGGGATGGCGGCTTCGGCCCCGTTCCCTCGCATGCGCCCACGGCTCCGCCCCCGCCCGTTCCGGCGCGCCTGCCGGAGCAGGGACGCTTCGACTGGTCCAGCGCGGCGCAGCTCAATTCGCGTTACACCTTCGACGCCTTCGTCATCGGCAACGGCAACCAGTTTGCGCGCGCGGCTGCGCTGGCCGTGGCTGAGCGGCCCTCACGGGCTTACAATCCGCTCTTCCTGTATGGCGGCGTGGGGATGGGCAAGACCCACCTGATGCATGCCATCGGCCATGAAGTGAAGCGACGCCAGCCGGTAGCAAGCATTTGCTATGTGTCGGCGGAGAAGTTCACCAACGAGATGATCAACTCCATCCGCAACGATCGCATGACCAGCTTTCGCGATCGCTTTCGCACGGTGGATGTGCTGCTGATCGACGACATCCAGTTCATCTCGCAGAAGGAGCGCACGCAGGAGGAATTCTTCCACACCTTCAACGCGCTGCACGAGAGCATGAAGCAGGTGGTGATTGCCTCGGACCGTCCGCCGAAGGAGCTGACGGAGATCGAGGAGCGGCTGCGCTCGCGCTTCGAGTGGGGCCTGATCGCCGATATTCAGCCGCCCGACCTCGAGACCAAGGTTGCCATTCTGCAAAAGAAGGCCGAGAACGAGCAGGTGCAGCTGCCCACGGATGTGGCGCTGTTCATCGCCTCGAACGTCCGCACCAACGTGCGCGAGCTGGAGGGCGCCATGACGCGGCTGGTGGCGTGGTGCCAGTTGAATAAGATGGAGATCACGCTGCCTGCCACGCAGCAGTGCCTGAAGCAGTTCATCGACATGCAGGTGCGGAAGGTGACCATCGAAGCCATTCAGCGCGCCGTGGCGGAGCAGTTTGGCATGCGGGTCTCCGATCTCAAGCAGAAGAACAACTCGCGCAACGTGGTGGTGCCGCGGCAGATTGCGATGTACCTGGCCAAGCAGATGACCGAAGCCAGCTTGCCGGAGATCGGGCGGCAGTTCGGCAACAAGCATCACACGACGGTGATGCACTCTATCGGCAAGATCGACGAGCAGAGGCGCACCGACAAGGATCTGCACCGGACGGTCAACAAGCTGCAGGATCTGCTGAACGCGTGACGGCGAGTTAGCAGGTTAGCGAGTTAGCAAGTTAGCGAAACAACAAAAGCCCGCGGTGCGATTGGCAGCGCGGGCTTTATTATTTCGTCATTAGATCCACAAACATCTTCTGAAACTTCGGCAGATCGAGATCCACTTGCGCGTGGACCAGGCGGACATTTGTCATGGGTTTCACCTTTTCCGTCCAGGTGAGCGTGTCGCCGTAAGTGGGGCCGCGGTTGAGATTCACGTCCATGTAGACCGCTTCTTCTTTGGTGACCAGCGACGGGTCGAGCCACGCGCAGGCGGCAAACTCATCCCACATGTAGTAGCGGTCCTGGCTCCATGCGGCGATGTAGCGCGCGGCGGCCGATTGCGATTTCGAGATCTCGTCGAGCATGGCCTGCGTGAACGGCGCTTTGATGGAGACGTCGACTGTAGTCACGTCGATGCGCGGCCACGCGGCGCGCAGCACGATGTGCGCGGCCTCGGGATCGAACCAGAAGTTGAACTCGTGGCGCGGGCTGGTGGCGAATTCGGGATCGTCGGTCTGCGGGTTGAGGCTGCCGCCCATCAAAACAATTCCTTTCGTCAGCGCGGCAAATTCGGGGTCAATCGAGATCGCGAGCGCGATGTTGGTCATGGGGCCAGCCGCATAGACCGTCACCTCGTGCGGATGCTCATGAACCTGGCGCACCAGGAAGTGCGCAGCGTCTTCGGGGATCGGCTTGAGTGAAGGCATGCCTTCGGGAAGCGGCGGAATTTCGTAGGGGCCGTGTGCCTGCAGATCTTCCGGCGTAACCGGCTTGACCCCGTTTTTGGTTTCGACGAGCATGGTCGGCCCCTGACCCCACGCGCCCAGCCACGTGACCTTGCCGTCGAGTGCGGCTTCGAGGCGGGTCTCCTCTTCATCGCGGACCAGCGGAAAAACCGCACCCTTCGCAAGCGGGATATCGGCGTGGCCGGTGAGCTCGAGCATGCGCAGCGTGTGCAGAGTCTCCTCGTCGCACCGCGCATTGCCGGTGACCATGGTGATGCCGAGGACCTCCACATCCGGCGCCTGCAGCAGAGCGAGAATCGCCATCTGGTTCGAGCCGCCGGGGCCGGAGCCGTCCTGGTCGATGAGCACGAGGCGCTTCTGCGCAGTCGCCACTGCGGCGCAAGCCAAGAGCACGAGGCAGACAAATTGTCTTCTCATAGATGGGTATTGTGGCATAACCCGGCTCATTCGTAGAAGCCGAACCGGTCTATGAACCGATGCTGGTGGACAGCAACATCTTGCAACAGTTAAAGCCGGGAATTTATCTGCGCCCGAAGCCGCGCGGCTTCATCGGCGGCGTCACGGGCAGATTTGTTTTGCCTTCCGGATAGACGACCAGGAACCGGTTCGGCCCTTCACCCATGCTGGCCGTCTCGATGCCCTGAAGCTCCTTGCAGGCGAGATGCAGGAGGCGTCGCTCGCGGCTGTTCATGGGCGGAAAGCTGTACGGCACGCCGCTCTTGCGCACCTTCTCGGCGGCGGTTTCGGCAGAGAGCCGGAGCTCCTGCGCGCGCAGAGCTTTGAAATTGGCGGCGTCGAAGCTGATGAGATCGTGCTCACGCTGGTCCAGCCGGAGCATCTGCGCGGCGATGGTTTCAAGCGCGCGCAGCAACTCGCCGTTGTGCTGAATGACCAGCGGCACGTCGGGGCCCCCGAGCTCGATATAGATCTGGCGCGCCTCAAGGCCCTCCGGATCGCGGGCGCCGTCGCCGGCGGAGATGCGGAACTTGAGGCGCATTCCGCCCAGTTTGTTGAGGGTGTTCAGAAATCCGGCAATCTTCTGTGCAGCCTGCTGCAGGTCGTCGATGGGCATAACAAACAAGTATCGCAGAGGGGGGCGGGGGGATGGGCGGCCATCCCTGGAAAAACGCCCCGCGGCTCCGGCAGACGGCGGGATCGATGCAGCGCGGGTGATCGGCTATGATGCATTGTTCCGCCTTTTTGGGGTTCGTTCCACCTTGATCGGAGCTTGCTTGCACGGATCTCGATCGATGCGCGGCGCGTAAATCGGAATGGGAGGCAAAATGCCATTGCAGCATGAGCGGCAAGTCAGTCACTGGATACTTAGCCACTGGATTCTTTGGGTCCTCCGCTTGCTCGGATTTTGCATCTTTGTGCTGGCGTTTTTCCTGCCGGCGATCAGGGCCGGCGAAGGAACATCGGCCATCGTGTTCCAGGGATGGAAGTGCGCATCCATCGCGCTCACGGAGACGGTTGCGTTCTTTGGGAAATCGGCCGGCGGAGCGCCATCCTTCGAGGTGCTGCTCGTCGCGATCAGCGGCTGGATCAATCCGCTCGTGCCGCTGCTCCTGCTCTTCAGCTTCTCGCGGAGCCTCCTGATCGTGCGGCGAATCCTGGCGGTGGTTGTGGTGCTGTGCATGGCCGCGACCTGGACGTTCTTCGCGATCCAAAAAGTGGCGCCGCTGATCGGCCACATGCTCTGGATTGCGGGCGCGCTCCTGGTTCTTCTGTCCACATCCATCAATGGATCGGTCAGCGGCCGGCCCAAGGCTTCCGGCCGTGAACCGGCGAATGAGCCGTAGCGCCTCATTCGAACTCCGGTTCACGATTCGGAATCGAACCGGCAGTCCCGCCGCGGCCTGCCTTCAGCAAGAATTCAGGAACGGCCTGTATTCTTCTGGGTGTGATGAGGCGGGAGAACTTCGGCCTTGGAAACTTTGGCCTTGGATGCGGGCGAGCGAGTCTGCGTGGACACGCCATCGCCTGGATTCTGGCCGTTGCCGCCACGGCGGCGTGGGCGCAGGATCCGGCACAGAGTTTGAGCGGCGCCGCAAGCGCGGCGCAAGCGGCTCCCGCGCAACCGGTCGTGATCACTCTCGATGAGGCGATTCGGCGCGCGCAGGCAAGCGATCCGGCGTATGCGGCGGCAAAGGCCGCTCGGGGCGTTGCGGCTCTTGACCACTCGATTGCCGTGGGCGGCCTGCTGCCTGGCGTGGTCTACCACAACCAGGCGCTCTACACACAGCCCAATGGGCTCCTCAACCAAGCCGGCCAAGGCGCGGCAGCGCAGCCTGCGCCGCGTTTTATCGCCAACAACGCGGTGCGCGAGTACGCGAGCCAAGCCTCGATCAATGACACGCTCGGGCTGGCGGGCGTGGCCGGCGTGCGCCGCGCCGACGCGGCCGCGGCTCAAGCGGCGGCGGAGCTGGAGATCGCGCGCCGCGGATTGGTTGCCGGCGTGACGGGATTGTTTTACGCGTCGCTCGCCGCCGGGCACAAATCGGCCATCGCCGAGCGGGCGCGGCAGGAGGCGGTGGATTTTTCTTCGCTGACCGAAAAGCGAGAACAGGCGCGCGAGGCGGCACATGCCGATGTGGTGAAGGCGCAGCTTGCGGAGCAGCAGAGAGACCGCGAGTGGGAGGATGCACGAGTCGCTGAGGAAAAAGCGCGTCTCGAGCTTGGCGTGTTGTTGTTTCCTGACCCGCGCACGCCCTGCGCGCTCAGCGCTCCCGACGCTGCGCCGGCGCTGGCGTCGCGCGAGGATGTGGAGCAGGCGGCGGCGAAGAACAATCTGGAATTGAAGAGCGCACTGGCCGCGCTGAACGTGAGCAATGCCGATGTGCTGGCGGCGCGGGCGGCGTATCTGCCTGATCTGGGCATGAACGTGACCTACGGCATCGACGCGCCGCAGATTGCCGTGAACGGGCCGGACAGGGTGCACAATCTGGGCTACTCGGCCAGCATCACCCTCGATATTCCGGTATGGGACTGGCTCGCGACGGAGCACAAGGTGAAGCAGAGCGAGATTCGCCGCGATGCAACCAAGGTGGCATTGAGCGCAACACAGCGCCGGCTGGTTGCCGATCTCGATGAAGCATATTCTGAGGCCGCGGCGGCGCGCGATCAGCTCGCTTTGCTCAACCAAAGCGTTGCTACGGCGGCCGAAAGCCTGCGGTTGACGAAGCTGCGCTACGCAGGCGGCGAGGGCACGGTGCTCGAAGTGGTGGACGCGCAAGACCAGTACGTGCTGGCTGAAGACGCGCGCGAGGACGGCCGCGTGCGTTACGAGACGGCGCGGGCGAACCTTGAGACGCTGACCGGCGCAATGTGAGTTGAGACTGAATTGTTGAGACTGAATTGAGGATGAGCGCGAAGATGAGTGGGACGGTCAAAGAAGATCCGGCCGGCAGAACATTCCGTTTTACGGGGCGGTGGGTTCCCCTCGGCGCTGCGGCGCTTGCGCTGGCGTTTGGGGCGGGATGTAAGAAAGAAGCCGCGCCGGAGACCGAAGTTACGGTGCAGGCTGCGCATCCGGAGCAGGGCCCGATCGCCGAGCAAATCACAGCGGATGCGGTTCTTGCGCCGCTGGCGCAGGCGGCCATCGAGCCCAAGCTCAGCGCGCCGGTGAAGAAATTCTATGTGCAGCGCGGCGTGCGCGTAAAAGCCGGCCAGCTGCTGGCGACGCTTGAGAACAACGATCTAACCGCGGCGGCAATGGACAACAAGGGCGCGTACATGGCTGCGAAGGCCGCGTATGCCACGGTGACGAAGGCGCAGGTGCCGGAAGAGACGTTAAAAGCCGAGTCAGACATGGCGGAGGCAAAAGCCAATCTTGAACTGAACGAAAGCATTGTGAAAAGCCGCAGGCAGCTGTTGCAAGAGGGTGCGATTCCAGGGCGCGACCTGGATACGGCACAGGCTGCGCTGGTGCAGGCGCAGGCCGCGTATGACGCGGCCAAGACGCATCTCGATGCAGTGCGCAGCGTGAGCCGTGCCGCGGCACTCGAAGCGGCGCAGGGGCAGTTGACCTCCGCGGAGGGCAAGTACCAGGGCGCCGAAGCCGACGTGAACTACTCAGAGATTCGCAGTCCCATTGACGGGGTGGTCACCGACCGGCCGTTATTTGCAGGAGAAACTGCGGCTGCGGGCACGCCGCTGATCACGGTAATGGAAACATCGAGCCTGATTGCGAAGGCGCACATCGGGCAGAGTCTTGCGCAGCAGATGAAGATGGGCAGCGAGGCGCGGGTGCAGGTGCCGGGGATTGCCGATCCGGTAGAAGGCAAAGTCTCGCTGATCAGTCCGGCGCTCGACACCGGCAGCACTACGGTGGAAGTCTGGATCAAGGTGGATAACAAAGCCGGAACGCTCAAGGTGGGAACGCCGGTGAAGGTCGCGGTCACCGGAGAGACAGTGGCCGAGGCGTGGAAGATTCCCGACTCCGCAGTGCTGACAGCAGAAGATGGAAGCAAGTCGGTCATGGTCATCGGCAGCGACGGAGCGGCGCATCGCAAGCCTGTAGCGCTCGGCATTACGGATGGCAAGGAAGTGCAAGTGTTGAGCGGACTGGCGCCGTCCGACCTTGTCATCACCGGGGGAGCGTACGGACTCGACGAAGGCACCAAGGTGAAGATGGGACCGGCGGGGGACGATGCCGACGCAGACACACCTGGAGATGGCGGCGCAAAGGGCGGAGGCGGCAACTGATGCCCGGTGCAGCTCTCGACGCGCAGCCAGTGCAGAAACCATTCTGGCTCGCCCGCTCCACGCGCACGATCTTTTTTTTTGCGGTCATGCTCACGGTGGCCGGAGGGTATCTTGCGTTTCAGGTGCCCATCTCTGTCTTTCCCGACACGAACTTTCCGCGCGTGGTGATTGGGGTAGACAACGGCGTGATGCCGGTCGAGCAGATGCAGGTGACCGTCACCAAGCCGATCGAGGACGCGGTGAATTCCGTTCCCGGGCTGGCGCTGGTGCGTTCGACGACGAGCCGCGGCTCGGCCGAAGTGGATCTGTTCTTCAACTGGAACCTGGACATGGTGCGGCAACTGCAACTGGTGGACGCAGCGGTGGCCAAGGTGCAGCAGACGCTGCCCGCGACGGCGCGCATCACGACGAACAGGCTCACGTTTGCAACCTTTCCAATTCTCGGCTTGAGCCTCACATCCGATACCGTTCCGCAGACACGGCTGTGGGAGATTGCCACCTACGACCTGAAGCCGCCTCTGAATCGCGTGCCCGGCGTGAGCCGCGTCGACGTGCAGGGCGGGCAGGTGCCGGAGTTTCATGTGACGCCGAATCTCGCGCAGTTGCAATCGACAGGCGTGACCATTCCGGACCTGGTGAACGCAATTCAGGCTTCGAATGTCATCGACTCCCCTGGGCTTTACGAGGCCGATCATGAACTGATTCTGGGCCTGGTGGGCGCGCAGGTGCACGACGCCGAACAGTTGCGGCAGCTTGTGGTGAAGACCACGCCGGCCGGCGCGCCGGTGCGCGTGGCCGATGTTGCCGCGGTGGAGCAGGCGACGATGCCCGTGTATACGACCGTCACCGCAAACGGCAGGAATGCCGTGCTGTTCCAGATTGCGCGCCAGCCCTCGAGCAATACGGTGGCCGTGGCCGATGCAGTGGCCGCGGAGTTGAAGCAGCTCAAAGGCAAGTTGCCGCCGGAGGTGAAGCTCCAGGTCTTTTACGACCAGTCGCAGCTTGTGCGCGACAGCATTGCGAGCGTGCGCGATGCGATCTTCATCGGCCTGGTGCTGGCGTGCGTGATTCTCTTTTTGTTTTTGCGCGACTGGACTTCCTCGCTGATTGCGGGGCTGGTAATTCCGGTGACCATTGCAGTCACGATCCTTGCGCTGTGGCTGATCGGCGAGAGTTTCAACCTGATGACGATGGGCGGCCTGGCTGCGGCGATCGGCCTCGTGATCGACGACGCAATCGTGGTTGTCGAGAATGTGGTGATGCACCGCGACGCGGGTGAGCATCGAGCGGAGGCCGTGCGCAAGGCGCTCAAGGAAATTACCACGCCGCTTGTCTTCTCTACGATCACGCCGGTGGTGGTGTTTCTTCCGCTGGTTGCGGTGAGCGGGGTGACGGGAAGCTTTTTTCAGGCGCTTGCCATTACGATGACGGCCGCGCTGCTGACATCGCTGGTGCTGGCGCTTACCTGGACACCGGGACTGAGCTACGTGCTGCTGCGCGCGCAACGCAACGGCGCAACGCATGGCGGGCACACGGCGGGCGGGCTGCTTACACGTGTGCTGCGCGCACACCGGCGCGTGCTGGATTGGGCGCTGGTCAAGCCGTGGCGGGTGGGCGGCATCTGCGTTTTGCTCGTAATCGCCACATGGGCGGGCTACCGGTCGCTCGGCTCCGATCTGCTGCCGGAGATGGATGAAGGCGGTTTCATCCTTGACTACATCATGCCGGCCGGCAGCTCGCTGGCGGAGACGAATCGCGTGCTGGAGCACGTCGAGCGCATTCTGCGCTCCGAGCCGGAGGTAGACATCACCTCGCGGCGCACCGGCCTGCAGATGGGACTGGCCGCGGTGACGGAGGCAAACACCGGCGACTTCACGGTGAAATTGAAGGCGCACCGCAGCCGCTCCATCGACGAGGTGATGGAAGATGTGCGCGAGAAGATTCACGCGACCGAGCCGGAGCTCGACGTGGAGTTCACGCAGGTGCTGCAGGATATGATCGGCGATCTTTCCAATGCGCCGGAGCCGATCCAGATCAAGCTCTTTGCGAATGATCCGCAGCTTTTGACCGAGCTCGGGCCGCGCGTAGGTGATGCGATCGGCAAAATTCCTGGAGTGGTGGACGTCGAGAACGGCATCGAGAATACGATCAGCGGGCCGGCGACGAATTTTCAGATCGATCCCGTTGTGGCCGCGCGGCTCGGCTTCACGCCCAGCGAAATCTCGGAAGACGCAACGGCGATCCTCGACGGCGTGACGACGGCTGATCCGCTTATCGCGAACGGACGGCCTTACAACATCCGCGTACGCCTTGGCGCGGAGCACCGGACCTCGCTCAATGCGATCGAGAACACGGTATTCAATTCGAGTTCCGGCCACACTGCCACGCTGGGGTCGCTCGCGGGCATCCAACAGCTGCCGCCTCAGAACGAGATTCTGCGCGAGAATCTGCAACGGCTCGTTACGGTAACCGGACGGCTCGAGGGCTCAGACCTGGGCACGGCGATGGCGCGGGTGCAGCAGACGGTAGAGGCGATGCATTTGCCGACCTCGGTGCGCGTGGTCTACGGCGGCACGTACGAGGAGCAGCAGAAGTCATTTCATGATTTGCTGCGCGTGCTGCTGATGGCGCTGGCGCTGGTCTTCGGCGTGCTGCTGGCGGAGTTCCGGAATTTTCCCGCGCCGATTGCGATTCTCACTTCGTCGGTGCTTTCGATTGCGGGCGTGATTCTCGCGCTGCTGGTTACGGGCACGACGTTTAACGTGGCTTCGTTCATGGGGCTGATCATGGTGATCGGCATTGTAGCGAAGAACGGCATTTTGCTGCTCGACGCCGAGGAGCGCTTTCGCGCCGCGGGAGCTTCGGCGAAAGAAGCTATGCTGCAGGCAGCGCAGCGGCGGCTGCGGCCTATCGTAATGACGGCGCTCGCGGCGGTGTGCGGCATGTTGCCGCTGGCATTCGCGCTGGGCGCGGGCTCGCAGATGCTGCAGCCGCTGGCGATTGCGGTCATCGGCGGCCTGGTGGTATCGATGGTGTTGAGCCTCGTGGTCACGCCGATGGTGTACTTCCTGCTCACGCGCAATCGCCGGATCCTCGCGGAAGACGTAGAGTAGCTTCTCGCCTCGCCGCGGAGTGGGAAAATAGAGATATGAGTCCCGATGGCCCACTCCGGCTGACTGCCGCAGAAGCGCGTGTGCTGGGCGCGCTGATTGAAAAAGAAGTAACGACGCCCGAGTACTATCCCCTGTCATTGAATGCGCTGGTGAATGCCTGCAATCAGCGTTCGAACCGCGAACCGGTCATGAATCTCGATGAAGACGACGTGCGCCTGGCGCTGCGCGGCCTTGAAGACGATCACCTCGCCGGCCGCGCGCGCTCAGCGGATGGGCGTGTGACCAAGTACGAGCACTGGCTGGGCGAGGCTTTCAACTTCAGCCGCGCTGAGACGGCGCTGCTCTGCGTGCTGCTGTTGCGCGGGCCGCAGACGCCGGGCGAGCTGCGCGGCCGTACCGAGCGCATGCATCGCTTCGAAGAGATCTCCGACGTAATCGCGGGGTTGCAGAAGCTGACGGAGCGCGAGCCGGCGTTAGTGGCAATGCTGCCGCGGCAGCCAGGGACGAAGGAGCCGCGGTACGCGCATCTGCTTGCGGGACCGGTGGAATCGATTGCGGCGCAACAGACCGAGATTGTGCCGGCGAGTTCGGCCGACAACTCCGCATACGGAGAGCGCATCGCGCAGATCGAAGCGGAGATGGCGGAACTTCGCCAGGAAATGTCCGCACTACGGCAGAAGATCGACAGCCTCTTCGGCTGATCGGCTTGGCTAGCGAACGTCGAAGCTGTAGACCACGCTGTAAGAGAAGATGGGATAGACCTGCACCTTGCCCAGATCCTGCCGCCATTTGGCAAGCTGCGCCTGCAGGGCACTGTTGAACTCGACGGAGACTGGGTTCGAAGAATCGCTTACGTTGCTGCACTGGGTTTGCGCTGCGTCCAGGCAGACCCCTCCGGAGGGGGTCACATCCGCCGTGGGAGCTCCCATGAAGATGACGCCAAACTCAGAGGGAAAGGACCAATGGCGCTTCGAGCGGGGAATAAATTTGCCGAAGCCGCCGGCGAGCGTGAAGGCCGGTTCATGGGTATGGAATCCCAGCACACCCGTTCCGGCCAGCGGCGTAAGCCCGGTTGCGGCATTGGCGCTGGGGCTATAGAAGGTCTGCCCGTTCAGCTTGAAACTGTTTCCCGGAACGATCAGGGCGGTCATTGAAGCCTGGTTGCCATTGAAGAACATGAGACCGGGGCTGAGCCGCCAAATGCTGTTGAACGGGTACCAATCCAATGAGGCTGCGGCCGACGCCAGATGCAATTGTGCGGTCGCTCTGAACCCATCCACCTCGAACTGGCCGCTGTTGAAGTTGAAGAAGCTGCCCATCAGGCGGGCGTCGAAGTACTCCGTCAATACAGTCGCGGATTTGATTCCGATGCCGAGCGGCGAGACGTCCGCACCGATTCCGACTCGGGAGAAAGGCCGCTGGTGCGCCGTTCCGGCGGGCGCCACCTCCCAAGGCTCATCGCTGCCGGCGGCCGCTGCGGGCTCGGAAAAGATATTCCGGCCGGCGAGGCTCGAGCTATAACCCTCGAGCTGCGGCCGGGAAGCATCTGGGTCGGTACGGTTGGCTGACTGTGCGCGGGCTGACAACAAACAGGCTGTCAAGAAACAGGCTGTCAAGAAACAGGCCGTCAGGCCCAGGGCCGGCGCGATGGAGCGGAGATGAGAGTACACGAAAGCTCCTTTTCGGCGGAGTCTCCAAGGCGCACAAAGATCCTCTGTGCGTGATCTCCCGGATACGAGGAGGGAGTGATTCAATAAAGATGCCTGATTCGTAGCCCGGGCGCGACAAGCATTGCGATCAAGCCGTGGAAGGATTGAATCGCTCGGCCCGATTCGGTCCCATTGCCGAATCCGTTTACAAACGATAGTATTCCTCTGAAAAAGTTTTCAGGAGATTCTGACCTATGCGGAGTTCTGTCCTCACACCCCTCGCGCTGTTTGCGTTGATAACGTTTACCGCCTCATCCCAGGTCTCCTCATCCCAGACCGCCTCGACGCCAAAAACGTCTCATAGGCTTGGTCATGAGCGCGCTGAATCGCAGGTGGCGCAGACGCCGCCGATGGGCTGGAACAGTTGGAACTTCTTCGCGGGCCGGGTCACGGACCAGGACATCCGCAGCGCCGCCGACCAGATGGTGGCGACAGGGATGAAGGACGCGGGCTACGTCTACATCAACATCGACGACACGTGGGAGGGCGATCGCGATGCGGAGGGCGTGCTCCATACGAATTCAAAGTTTCCAGACATGAAGGCGCTGGCCGATTACGTGCACTCGAAGGGGCTCAAGCTGGGCATTTACTCATCGCCCGGACCGCAGACCTGCGCGCATTACGCGGGCTCGCTGGATCATGAGGTGCAGGATGCGCAGCTCTATGCCTCGTGGGGCATCGATTATCTGAAGTACGACCTATGCAGCTTCCGCACGGCAGTGATGACGGCGAAGGCTCCTGACGATAAGGCCGAGCAGATGCGGCTGATGGAAGCGGCTTACAAAAAAATGGACGATGCGCTCAAAGCGACGGGGCGGCCCATCGTCTATTCGCTTTGCCAGTACGGCTGGGACTCAGTGTGGGAGTGGGGACCTCAGGTGGGCGCGAACTCGTGGCGCACTACAGGTGACATCCGCGCAGAGTGGAACAGCATGTACACGATCCTTAACGAACAGGCCGGGCTCGCGAAATACGCAGGGCCGGGCCACTGGAACGATCCCGACATGCTCGAGGTGGGCAACGGCAGACTCACGCTCGGCGAGAATCGGGTGCATTTCTCCATGTGGGCGATGTTGGCCGCTCCACTGCTGGCCGGCAACGATCTGCCGAACATGAAGCCGGAGATCAAGGCGATCCTCACCAGCCCGGACGTGATCGCGATCGACCAGGACCGGCTGGGCCGCGAAGGAACGCGAATCTATTCAGAGGGGGAAGTGGACGTGTGGACGCGGCATCTCTCCGGCGGAGCGATGGCGATCGCGGTGATCAACGCAGGCAGCGATCGCGTTTCGACGCATCCGTTTCATCTGAGCCTGGCGAAGCTCGGCTTGCACGGAACGCAACACGCAAAGGATCTATGGACGGGCAAGGAGATGGACCTGACCGACGAAATGCCGCTTGAGATTCCGAGCCACGATATCCTGCTGGTTCGGGTTGCCACGCCGAAGTAGTCTCTCTTCTTCGAGTCCGTGAGCAGATCAGGAGCCGGTTGCGCTACACAACGTGGGCAAGGCAAACGGCAAACCACTCCCGGGGATCCATCCAGCACCCGGCCGGGGCAAAGCCGGCTTCGGTGAGCATCGCTTCAACGTCGCTGAGTTGATATTTATAACTGTTTTCCGTGTGGATGCTCTCGCCGGCTTGAAATTCCACATCCACGCCCAGCGCGGCCAGCCGCACCCGCTGCGGCCGGCGGGTGACGAGATGCATCTCCATGCGCGACTCGGCTTCATTCCACACGGCGCGATGCATAAACGATTCGAGATCGAAGTCGGCGGCGAGCTCGCGATTCAAGCGCGCAAGCATGTTTTTGTTGAAGGCCGCGGTTGTGCCGGATGCATCGTCATAGGCTGCCAGAAGAGTGGATTCGTCTTTCACCAGGTCGACGCCCAGCAGCAGGCTGTCTCCGGGTGCCAGATGGTCCCGCAGTTTGAGCAGCAGACGCGCGGCCTCATCCGGCTCGAAGTTTCCGATGCTCGATCCGATGTAGAGCACCAGGCGGCGCTCGCCGGGGTCGGTAGAGTCGAAGGTGAAACCGTTGGTGTAATCCATGGCCAGCGGCAGCACGCGCACGCCGGGAATCTCGCGTTCAATGCGAGCCTGGGCCACCAGAAGCGCTGTCGCTGAAACGTCCACCGGCTCGTAGGTGACGGCGCTCTGCTGCGCGACCGCAGCCTTCAGCAACAGGCGCGTCTTTTCCGCGGAGCCGGCGCCGAGCTCCGCGATGCGCAGCCTCATCCCGTTCGCCGCGCGCTCGATCATCTCGCCGGCATAGCGGGTCAAAATCGATCGCTCGGTGCGCGTGAGATAGTACTCGGGCAACTCGGTAATCTCTTCGAAGAGCTGCGAGCCTAACTGGTCGTAAAAGAGCCAGGCCGGAAGCCGTTTTGGAATCGACGCAAGCCCGGCGTGTGCTGCCGAGGCAACCTGGGGATGGACCTGAATCTCAATTGGGGTGGAGACGGCGATAGCCATGTCGTTATTTGGATGCAGTGAAACGGTTTAGGACGCCAACCGGATGCCGGAAAATTGCCAGCGCGTCTCCGGCGCGAAGAAGTTCCGATAGCTCGACCGAATGTGCCGCTCCGGCGTGACGCAGGAACCGCCGCGCAAGACCATCTGCCCGCTCATGAATTTTCCGTTGTACTCGCCCAGCGCGCCCTCGAGCGGCTTGAAGCCCGGATAGGGCAGATACGCGCTGCCCGTCCATCCCCAACAGTCGCCCCAGGGGATGAGGCCGTTCTTGGGGTGCTGCGCACTCACGAGGCCTGTCGGGAGGGGTCTCAGGTTGCCGGAGTCCAGCAGGTTTCCTTCGATCGGACAGCCCTCGGCCGCAACCTCCCACTCGAATTCGGTTGGCAGTCTACAACCAGCCCAGCGCGCGTAGGCCTCGGCTTCGTAATAGCTCAGGTGGCTTACCGGAGCATCTTTCAACTGATTCAGGGGCAACATGCCGCGCAGGGTGAATGCGCTCCAATCGCCACGGTCGCCCTCTTCCTGGGTCCAATAGAGCGGTGCACGCCAGCCATTCTGCTTGATCGCCGCCCAACCGGCAGAGAGCCACAGCTCGGGCCGCTGGTAACCGCCGTCAGCCATAAACGCAAGATACTCGTCGCACGTCACGAGCCGGGCTGCCAGCGCATAAGGCTCGAGCCAGACCTGATGGCGGCCGAGCTCGTTGTCAAAGCAGAACCCATCGCCGGCATAGCCGGCTTCGCGCAGCCCGCCTTCAAATTCCTCGAATCGGGCACTCGGCAATGGTTGATCTTCGGTTTGACCGAGGCGCGAAGCTGCATCACGGCTCGGCTCATTCGGATATGCGGGCAGATATGCGGGCCGAAGCGGGTTTGTGAAGAATGCATGGAGCATGTCGGTGAGCAGCAGCTCCTGATGTTGCTCCTCATGGTTCACCCCCAGCTCGATCCGCTTGAGCGCCTCCGGCTCCGGGCCCGAGGCGAGCAGCCGCTCCATGGCCTCATCCACGTGTTCCCGGTAGCGCAAAACCTCATCGGTGCCGGGGCGGGAGAACGACGCGCGCAGCCGTTTCTCGGGGATGGCCGAAAATCCTTCGTAATAGCTATTGAACAACCAGGGAAAATCGAGATTGAAGAGGCGGTAACCGGGAAGAAATTCTCTCAACACGAATGACTCAAAGAACCATGCAGTGTGGGCCAGATGCCACTTGGCCGGCGAGGCCTCAGGGCAGGACTGCACCATCATATCTTCGGGCGTGAGAGGCGAGCACAGGTCCAGGGTCCGTTGCCGCACCGAAGTAAACCGCTCAGCCACTTCCGGGCTGGCTTCCATGATTGCCGCTTTCGTTCTTCTCATTGGATTTCGATCTCCTGCCGTTCGTTCCTGCCATTCGTTATTGTGGGGCCCAGGTTCGGATATCCCATTTAGTCCGAAGCTATCGGTGCGCCCTAAATTTTCGCATTCTTCCGTCACACTGTTTTCATTTTGCCCTGATTTGGTGCTCTAATGGCATCTGACGATTTCACCTTGAATCGCCTTCTCGATTCCCTGCCTAACCGGGGGAATAGGAATCAAGGAGGGATCATGCTTAGCATTGAAGAATACCGATTCTTGCCGGCCCAGGCCATTGCCTGCGTGTTGCTCTCCGGACCCCTCCTGACAGCACTCCCACCTGCGAGCGCGCAGACCCCCGCAGCCACAACCTCACCCATTCCGGCAGCAAGCGCCCCATCCAACCCAACTCCGAATATCCAGGCCCCTCCTGAAGAAGTTGGAGACACGCTGGTTGTGCATCAACGCTACCAGGCTGCGATTCAAGCTTATGCGAAGGCCCCGCAGACAGCGGCTGTTTGGAATAAGATGGGGATCGCCTATCAAATGATGTTTAATTTAAGAGACGCCACGCGCTGCTATAAAGAATCCATCCGCCTTGATCCGCGCAACCCAAATGTGCTGAACAACTTGGGCACGATCTACGACTCCCTCAAGGACTACCGGCAAGCGGAACACATGTACCGTAAAGCTCTTAAGCTCGATCCGAAGTCCGCCATCGTGCTGAAGAATCTGGGCACCAATCTTTTGGCCCAGCACAAGCACACCCGCGGCTGGGAGGCGTACCAGCAGGCGTTGGCGATCGACCCGCAGGTCTTTCAGGATCGGAACAGCCCGCAGGTGCAGAACCCCAGCAGCGTCCAGGAGCGGGGGGCGATGAACTATTACATGGCGATGGGCTGCGTGCGCGCGGGCCTCACGGACTGCGCTCTGCAGTACCTGCGCATGGCCCTCAACGAGGGCTATACCAATTCCAAGAAGGTGGCGGCAGACGTAGCTTTTGCCAGTCTGCGCGACAACCCCGATTTCAAGCAGCTCCTGGCGGCGCAGGACAACCATTCCAAAGCTCCGCAAGCGCGCTGACTCCAGGCGGCCTCGGCGCGGTGCACGCCTCCCGCCGTCGTCCCGCGCGGTGAATCGCGCGTCTATGCTACTGGCTACTGGTGGCGCGGGATTGGCAGACGCCTCAGCCGTCTTCTCTCTTCTCTTTTAAAGGAGTTCGACCGATGAAGATTCGTTTCGCCACTGCATTTGTGCTTGCCGCCGCTCTTGCCGGCGTTGCGTCGGCCCAGGACTCAGGGTCCGCACCTCAGGCGGGCCAGAACCCAGGAGGGTCACGATGGAGCCAGCGCGGCGGGCGAGGCGGCGGCATGGGCATGATGGGCCGCGGGCTGATGGGAACGGTGACAGAAACCGCCGCGGATCATTACACCATCAAGACCGACGCGGGCGAGGTTTATACCGTCCACTTCAGCGCCAACACCCGGATCTTCAAGATGCCTGCCGGCGGGCGTGGAGAGGGTGGGCAGGGAGTGGGCGAAGGCCGCGGCATGGAACGGGGCGGCAACCCGCCTGAGCAGCTCAAATCCTCTGACATCAAGGCGGGCGACGTCATCGAGGCGCGGGGCGAAACCGACGCGGTGGCCAAGTCAGTAGGCGCGGTCGCTATCGTTCAACTCGATCCCGAGCGCGTGAAGCAGATTCGCGATATGGAGGCAAGCTACGGCAAGACCTGGCTCATGGGAAAAGTTACTGCCGTCGACGGCGTGAAGGTGACGCTAACCGGGGCAATGGATAATGCGCCGCATAGCTTTGTCGCCGACCAAAACACCACGTTCCGGCGGCGGCGCGATCCAATCACCCTGGCCGACATTCAGGTTGGGGACACGGTCCGCGTGGACGGTGCGGTAAAGGGCGAAGTGTTCACCGCAGCCACGGTTAGCGACCTGGGTACCATGCAGGGCGCCGGTTCGAGAACCCCAGGCAGTTCTGCTTCGCCCGGCATAACTAAATAGCCTTGATCGAATAACATACATCCGAACTGGCCTGGTCAATCCAGGCCCTATTACCTTTGCGGAAAAAATTTGAATTTCCAACCAAAAACTGGGTGCGCATCGTTGTAAGGCCGGCGTATAATTCCGGCTGGACAATGGATTGCCTTGAAAGTTCGCACTTCGGTCGAAGTCCGGCCCGATTCAAGGCCCCGTGTCCAGCCGCGGCCTTTGGCGGCTTCAATGACAACAGGGTCTTCAGACACGAACAATTAACCCGACTTGGAAGCGAACCGGGTAAAGGCTACCCGGAAGCGACAATCTTTTGGAGGCAGTATGAACATACGCAGAACGGCGAGAAGCATCCTCGCAAGCGCCGGCACGCGCATTCTGGCAGTGCTGGTCTTGCTAACCGGGTTCAGCCTGGCGGCATTCAGCCAGCAGATTACCGGCTCGATTACCGGCACCGTGAAAGACGGATCGGGTGCTGTAATCTCTACAGCGAACATTAAAGCGACAAACATCGACACCGGCTTCTCCCGGGCGGTGTCCGCGAACGAATACGGCGAGTTCCGGATTGATTACCTGCCGGTGGGCACGTACACCGTGGAAGTGACGGCGTCCAACTTCAAGAAGTTCGTGCAAAAGAATGTTGTCCTCACCATCGACCAGACGCAGACGTTGGAAGTCACGCTGGCCATCGGCGAGCAGTCCCAGACCGTCACCGTAACGGAAGCTCCGCCGCTGGTCGACACCAGCTCGGCCGAGCTGGGACGCACCGTTTCGCCGGCCGAGATTATCGGAATGCCACTGGTGAATCGCAACGCGTATGCGGAACTGTCACTGACGCCGGGCGTGATGAACAACAGCGCCAGCGAGCAAAATAACCCCAGCGGTACGCCGAATTTCGTCATCGGCCTTCCCTCGACGGACGTGCAGATCAATGGCTCCATCGACGGCGGCAACCCGGAAGTCAGCTTTTATCTGGATGGTGGTCTGAACATCAACGGGATCCGCAATTACGGGAATCAACTGCCGAATCCGGATGCTCTTGAAGAATTTCGTGTGGAGACAAGCGATTTTTCGGCCCAGTATGGACACATGTCCTCCGCGGTCGTTACGGCCGTTACCAAGTCGGGCACGAACCAGTTCCACGGATCGCTGTTTGAGTTCAACCGCAATACCGATTTCAATGCATTCCCTTGGAACGCGCCAAAGAACGTTCAGGGCCAATTTATCAATGCTCCGTACCACCGCAACCAGTTCGGCGGTGTCGTCGGCGGCCCCATCAAGAAAGACAAGGCATTCTTCTTCTTCAGCTATGGCGGGCTCCGCCAGGTGGTCGGCCAGTACGAGAGCGGCGGACGCGTTCCCACAGCAGCCGAGCGGCTGGGCGACTTCACGGGCGATCTGCCCAATCCCAGCAACAACAACGGAAAGTTCTCCTATTATGGGTCGACCCCGTTCACCATCGACATGCCGGGAACGAAGACTGCTTATACCAAGCAGACCAATAGCGGCTCGGGCTGCTCATCGGTCGGCGTGAACCCCAATAACGCAACGAACCTGAACTGCCTGCCGTCGAGCGCGGAAGATGCGCTGGCAGGTACCGTGCTGGGCGGCAAGAACAGCAGCGCCTCGATTCCGCTGCCCAATGTCACGCCAAGCGGCGCGAGTGTTCCGTTGAATTGGTCGGGCTACTTTACCGGGCCCACGGACGAAAACGAATACCTCGGCAAGTACGACCAGGTTCTCAGCGACAAGGATCATGTGGCCGCGACGTACTTCTTCGTGCGCACCACGCAGAACGCGTTCGGCGGCGGCAACATCGCTCCCTGGACAGTCAACCAGTCCTACACCAACCAGACCAACGCCAACGTGAGCGATGTTCACACCTTTGGCGCCACCACTGCGAATCAGGCCTGGCTGTCGTATACCCGCGCAGCGGGCGGACGCGTCAACCTGCCATCGGGCGCCAGCGCCGGCACACTCGGTTCCAGCTATACCATCCAGGGACCAGCGACAATTCCGGATCTCAATATATCCGGATATTTCCACGCCCAGAACTCGCTCGCAGGCCCGGTCACCGATTCTGACTTCTATTCGCTCCGCGACATGATCACGATGACCAAGGGCAAGCACAGCCTCTTCTTCGGCGGCGAGTTCGCGCTGGACAAGGGCATGTTCGTGGGCAACCTGTACAACTACGGCAACTTCTCTTACGCGAGCTCTGCTCCCACCACCACCGGCAATGCGCTCTCGGATTTGTTTACCGGCATGCTCTCGTCGATGGAGCAGGACACCCCCTATCACACGCTGATGAGCGCGTGGCACACCGCGGTCTTCTTCCAGGACAACTACCGCATCACTCCGCGTTTCACGGCAGACCTGGGCATCCGCTGGGATATCGACACGCCTCCGGTTGAGTCCTCGAATCTGACGGCGGCGTTTATCCCCAGCAAGGCAACGCTCACCAGCAATCCCACCGTTCCCGGTACGGAATCGACCGTAATCCCGAGCGCTCCGGCAGGCATGTTCTTCCCCGGCGACCCAGGGGTGGGCCGCGGCATCATCTCGACGAAATACCACCATGTTGCGCCGCGCATCGGCTTTGCGTGGGATCCATTTGGAGACGGCAAGACCGCCATCCGCGCGGGTGCGGGCGTCTTCTATGGCACTACCAGCGGCAACGAGTGGAATCAGCCCGGCAATGCCAACCCGTACGCGGTGCGGCAGACATTTTCATCGGTACGATCCGCGAGCGATCCTTACAACCCCACGATGGTGAATGGAGCCGCTTCTGCGTTCCCCAACGGAGATCCGTTCCCGTATACCTTTAACCCCAAGAGCCCGCGCTTTCTGCTCCCGGCCAGCATTGAGACCCTCGGCACGAATGTGGAGTGGCCCTACATCTACCAGTTCAACTTCGCGGTGCAGCGCCAATTGCCCTGGCAGGTCGCTCTGACTGCGGCATACGTGGGAACGCTCTCGCACGATGTGCCTACGATGGTGGACGGAAACTACGCCCCCTACGTCCCGGGACTTGCGGGTGAGAACTCCGGTCAAACCGGAACCGGAGGCACCAACGCGCGGCGGCCTTACGATCAGAACGCCACAGGGACGGGCACTCTGGCACAGAACATTTTTCTCATCACCAACCAGACGGCCAACTATCATTCGCTCCAGATCGCCGCGGGCCGGCCGCTCTCCCGCAATGTGATGGTGAACGGTTTCTACGTCTGGAGCCACGCCATCCAAAGCAGCAACGAGTCGGCGATCGGCCAGATGACGGCGCAGGACTTCGCCAATCTTTCGGAAGAAAAGGGCCCGATGGATGCCGACCGGCGCAACGTGGGCTCTCTCTCCGGCATGTGGAATATCGATTACTATCACGGATCGAACTTCTTCATGAAGCAGGTGGTGAACGGCTGGACGTTCTCGCCGATCTGGATCATGCAGAGCGGGCAGCCATTCTCGGTCACCACCGGCTCGGACAAAAACCTCGACAGCGCCAATGCGAATCGTCCCGACTTCGATTCGGTTCATCCGGTGAGCGCATTCCTTGGCCCGCATCGTACCAGGGCGCAAGAGGCGGCTGAGTGGTTCAACACCGCAGCGTTCGTTGCCAACGGCCCTGGCGTGGCCGGCGGCATCGGACCTGGCGGCGCCGACGGCAACGTGTCGCGCGATTATCTGCGCGCTCCGGGTTACCGCGACGTGGACCTGGGAATCTTCCGCAACATCACCTTCGAGCGCGGAATTACCTTCCAGCTTCGCGGCGAGGCCACCAACGTCTTCAACCTTGTAAGCCTGGGAACGCCGGGGACGAGCGGTCCGCCTTCGGCCGACGGTGCAGCGCCTTCGTCGTCCACCTTTGGCGTGATCACCGGGGCCTCAAGCCCGCGCATTATCCAGGTGGGTGGACGGCTGACCTTCTAAAACAGCAGGCTTCCAAACGGATCAGGCCGGATGAGATGACTCATCCGGCCCGATTTTTGCGCTTTCACCGGCGTTCACCGTTCGAGCTCCCCTCAGGGGCTAAAGCCCGAACCATTTTGGGCTGCTTTTCGGCACGACTAAAGTCGTGCCCTTTTGCAAAACTATGGATGAGACCAGTGCTAGAGCACTTCGGAATTGCTCAAGTTATTCGTGATCTTTGATCTGTGTTCCCGCTGGATACGTGACCTGGAACTGATCGTCCTTGAGCGTCTGATTTTGAATCACGCTCGTCACCGTCAATACGGTTTGGGCATGATCGAGCGGGCGCTTGATCGTGATGGTAGCCGGATATTGCACGGAGTCGAACTCCCGGTAGGCCGTGTAGAAGACCTGCGTCTCCACAATGCCATCGCTGTTATATATATCCTGCTCGTATGGGAGCAGCGTCGTGCGGTCGAAGGTGACCACGCGCTCTGCATTCTGCTGGCGGCTGTTCGGCCTCGGCGTCATGATGTTGAGCACGTATTCCGGTTTCACGAGCAGGTGCTTTTTCGATGGATCTTCCACCGTCTCTGAATCGGCCGTCACCATGTAGACATCGTCCGGTTCGAGCCCTTTCACCACCATCGCATCGAAGAAAACTCCGGGCCGCAGATTCTCCAGAGGATTATCAGACCTCTTTTTGAGAGTATTGGACCCCTTCACCGCCTCCCGCCGCGAGGGAATATACACGGTGAAGTTTTTCTCGTCGCTTGCCATGTCGAACATTTCAGTGCCCAGCACCGGCACGCGTCCATAGACCCGCACCATCTGCGGCTTGCGCAGCAGAATGCTGGCAGGAAAGCTCGGAATCGTCGTTTCGACCTCTTGCTTGGGCTTATCGACCGTTACCTGGATATTCACCTTCGCGGTCAGGGTCTGCAACGCATCCCAGCGCTGATTCAGCAGCGCAACCAACTGCTCCGCCGTCACGGTTTGCACAACGGCGGGCGCCTTGGGAACGGGAAGCTTCCGCGTGGTCGGCAGGAGCGAGCAGCCGGCCAGAGCCAGCGGCAACGCAAGAGCGGCAGAGAAAGCCAGGCGGCGTGGAGACCTCATGGCTCGCCCGCCTTCTTGACGGCCCGCCGATAGCCGGCCACATTGCGATTATGCGCATCGAGGGTCGCCGCAAACAGAGAGCGGCCCTGGGCATTACTGCCTGCCGCCACGAAGTAGAGATAGTCGGTATGGGCGGGTTGCATGGCCGCCCGCAGAGAGGGCAGCCCCGGATTCGCCACCGGTCCCGGCGGAAGGCCTGGATGCATATAGGTGTTGTAGGCCGTGTTGCGGGTCAGATCACTCTGGTAAATTGAGCCCCTCCACCAGCCCTCCAGCTCAAGACCATAGATCACCGAGGGGTCGGTCATCAGCGGCATGTTCTTTTTCAGCCGGTTTTCAAAGACGCTGGCTACCAGCGGACGCTCGGCATCGACCGCCGTCTCCCGTTCGACCAATGAGGCAACAGTCACCACCTGGTGGACGTTCTCCTTGAGTCCCAGCTGCGCGGCGACGGCGCGGAAACGGTGGACCATTGCTGCGATGATCTCGGTTGCGCTCGCGTTGCGGGCAAATCGGTAGGTATCGGGGAAAAGATAGCCCTCCAGGGACTTCGCCTGGGGATCCAGGTCAGCGATAAGGCCCACTTGTTTGACTGCGGCATCCAGGAAATTCTGCCGCGTATCGAAGCCGGCCTGTTCAACCCTGGTGGCAATATCGAAGATGTTTTCGCCTTCCGGGACGCTGAGCGCGCGGGTATATACGTCGCCGCGCGCGATCCGTTCATAGACTTCGGTGGGAGGGACCGGATGGTCGAACCGATACTCACCTGCCTTCAGCGTTCCCCGCTTCAAGACGCGCAGCAGATCGAAAGCGTACTGGCTACGCACCACGCCGGCAGCCTGCAACTGCTGGCCGATCCGGAAAGTGGACGAGCCGGGCGCCAGATCCACGAAGGTCTCGGTTGCCGGCCCATACGGCGTAAGGAGCAGCCACGCGGCTCCGCCGAAGACAGCCAGAGCCACAAGAAACATGCCGACCAGGAATCGGGCCGCTCCGGAGCCCCTCTGTTTTCTGCCCTTCCATGTGCGCCTGGCCATTCGGCTGCAATCAATCCTTCAATCACTTAGGACGCAAAAAGCCGTCCTCCGGACTCTCTATCTTTTGATTGTATCGGGTACGGCAGCGATGGCCGGACGGGAACCCGGCCGGCGGACGACGGCGCCGTTTCGGAGAAGGAGGCAAAGAACGCGCCACTTCGGCACGCCCTCAAGTCCGCCGGGCCTTGACCCACGGGCCTGCCTGGTTCGCGGAATCGCAGGCGGAGGTGTCCGGGAGGGACGGATTTAGCCTTCGGGGCAGATTGCAACTTACAGGCGGCAGATGAGCAGTTCCCGCTCGTAGATCATCTCCGGCGGCAGGTGGTCGTGCAGATCGAGGAACAGCTCTTCGTGCCCGATCACTTCGGTGCGCCATTGGGCGCGATCGACGGCCTGCAACCGGTCGAACTGATCCTCTGAGAAATCGAGCCCGGTCCAGTCGATGTCCTTGTAATAGGGTGTCCAGCCGATGGGCGTCTCTTTACCCTGGGCGCGGCCGCGGACGCGATCCACGATCCATTTGAGGATCCTGATATTTTCACCGAATCCGGGCCAGAGAAAGTTGCCGTTCTCGTCTTTGCGGAACCAGTTCACGTGGAAGACGCGCGGCGTGGAGGCGAGCTTGCGCTGCATCTTGATCCAGTGGCGGAAGTAGTCGCCCATGTGATAACCGCAGAAGGGCAGCATGGCCATGGGATCGCGGCGGAGCTTGCCCACGGTTCCGGCAGCGGCAGCGGTCATCTCAGAGGCCATGGTGGCGCCCATGTAGACTCCGGAGCTCCAGTTGAAGGCCTGGTAGACGAGCGGCATGGTGGTGGAGCGGCGCCCGCCGAAGACGATGGCGCTCAGCGGAACGCCCTCCGGATCCTGCCAGGCCGGATCGATGCTCGGGCACTGCGAGGCCGGAGCGGTAAAGCGGCCGTTGGGATGCGCGGCTTTGGCCCCGGTCTGGCGCGCGATCTCGGGCGTCCAGAGATTGCCCTGCCAGTCCAGGCACTCCCTGGGAGGGGTATCGGTCATGCCTTCCCACCAGACGCCGCCTTCGGGGGTGAGCGCGACATTGGTAAAGATGGTGTTGCGCGCCAGCGCAGCCATCGCGTTGGGATTGGTTTTGGCACTGGTGCCGGGGGCGACCCCGAAAAACCCGGTCTCCGGATTGATGGCGCGGAGCTGGCCCTTCTCATCGGGGCGAATCCAGGCAATGTCGTCTCCGACGGTCCAGACCTTCCATCCCTTGAAAGCCTTGGGAGGCACCATCATGGCGAAGTTGGTTTTGCCGCAGGCGGAGGGAAAAGCCGCTGCGACGTAGGTCTTTTCGCCCGCCGGGCTCTCCAGGCCGAGGATGAGCATGTGCTCGGCCATCCAGCCTTCATCGCGCGCCATGTTGGAAGCGATGCGCAGCGCGAAGCATTTTTTCCCAAGCAGTGCGTTGCCGCCGTAGCCTGAGCCGTAGGACCAGATCTCGCGGGTTTCGGGAAAGTGCACAATGTATTTGGTGTCATTGCAGGGCCATGGGACGTCAGTCTGGCCGCGCTCAAGCGGCATGCCCACGGAATGCATGCACGGGACGACGCGTTTGATGTCCTTGTCGATCTGCGCGAAGACCAGGCGGCCGATGCGCGCCATGATCCTCATGCTGACCACGACATAAGGCGAGTCAGTAAGCTGGACGCCGATCTGCGCGGCGGGCGAATCAAGCGGGCCCATGCAGAACGGGAGCACGTACATGACGCGCCCTTTCATGCAGCCCTGGAAAAGCTCCTTGAGCTTGCGGCGCATCTGGAAGGGGTCTTCCCAGTTATTGGTGGGGCCGGCGCTGTCGCGCGAGAGCGAGCAGATGAAGGTGCGTTCTTCTACGCGGGCAACATCGCGCACATCGGAGCGAGCATAATAGCAGCCCGGCCAGAGATCCTGATTCAGGCGGATAAAGGTGCCGCGTTCTTCGAGCAACGCGCACAGCCGGTCGTATTCCAGCTGCGAGCCGTCGACCCAATGGATCGACTCCGGCTTGGTGAGTTCAGCCATCTTTTCAACCCAGCGCAGCAGATGCTTGTTGGCGCTGAGAGCCACACTGGTTTGGGGTTTGGTTGCCATCGCTTCTCCCGCAAATGGAAGCAGTTTGAGATTTTTCACAACTTGAGATGTAAAGCCCCGCCGATCCTTCTTGTATACATCATGAGCAACGGCTGGCAAGGTGAGCCACGCCCCAGGACCACGCCAGTTCCGGCCTCCGCATCCTAGTCGGGTAGAAGTCCGGTAGAAGTCCGGTAGAACCGGCTGCACGAAAACACCCCAGAAAATGATTGGTTTGGGCCGGATCAACAGGACGATCATGCAGAGACTTCACAAGCCAGGGCCGCATCGCAGAACGGGTTGCCGTCTCGGTGATACTCGCCTTTGTAGCCCGGCTTGTCGGATCAGTTTTGGTAGGCGGTTGCCTCTTCGCCTTCCAGTAAGTTGCAGGGTTGCCAGGCAGGGCGGCACAAAGATGGCCGGATGCATCTACTGGGGCATGATACGGAAACTGAAGTCCGGCCAGTACCGGTTGTACTCGCGCAAAAGGGACAATGCGACCGGCAAGCGCCGCAATCTGGGCACATTCAAGACGCTCGATCAGGCCAAGCAACATGAGCGCGAGGTGCAATACTTCAAGCGCCATTCTTAGATTAGCCGGGGCTCATCGCCGCCGGTGTGCAGAAGGCAAACGCGCAGGGGCATGTTGCATCGAAGGACAGCAAGATGGCGGCTGGTGCGATTCCATTGCGGCCTTTCGGCAGATCGAGCGCGCGTGTCTCTGCTCTCGGATTGGGCGGTCATTACTTGGGCGCAGCCGCGCATGAGCAGACGGCGATTGAGATTGTGGATCGCACGGTCCATGGCAGCGTGAACTTCTTCGATTGCTGCTCGGAATACAACCGCGGCAAAATCCGGCTTAGCGTAGGGTGTGAGCTCCAAGCTGGTACACCGGAGTATGGAGGGCCGAATGACACAGGCGGCGAAGAAAGCGCATAGCTCGAAGAAGTGGTCCGGCAAAGTGAAGACGGTATCCACGTATCCGCCGGAAGGACTTTTCAATAAAGATCCTGCGACGATTGCGCGAACGCTCGCCTCGAAGAAGGTTTCGCCGAAAGGACCTGGCTCCGGGATGAGGATGCTGACGTTTTATATCAATCGCGCGGGGAAAAGCCTGAGCGCATCCCGAAAGCACGAGCTTGAAAAGGCGAAGGAGCTGCTTTCGAAGCGGGTGCAGGCTGCGCGGGAGCGCGAAAAGAAGCGCGCCGCATGATCGACGCAGCGAACCTGACCGGAGCTACTCGTCGCGTGCGCGCAAATTTTGCAGGTCGATGCCCAACTGTTGGCATTTCTTGTAGAGGTGGCTTCGCTCCAGGCCGAGCGCGCGGGCAGTCTGCGTGATGTGGCGGCCATGCCGTTCGAGCTCCGCGAGCACAGCGGCGCGCTCGAAGGCCAATACCCGCTGCGCCAGTGGGCCGCTTGTTTCTTGAGCGAGCGCTTCGTGAGCGAGCGAGCCATCGGGCGCTGCCTTTGCCAGTGCATGCGAAGCGGGCAGCGCCAACTGCACATCGTCTGCATTGACCTCGCTTCCGGCAAGAAGAAGCAACCGCTCCACCACGTTGCGCAATTCGCGGATATTGCCCGGCCACGCGTATTGTTGCAGCGCTTCAATTGCCGTCGGAGAAAAATTCGCGGGCTTCCATCCGTTTTGCGCACACACCTGGCGGACAAAGTGTTCCACCAGCAGCGGCAGATCCTCGCTACGCTTGCGCAGAGGGGGCAGCTCGAGAGGAAACACCACGACGCGATGGTAAAGATCGCGGCGAAAACCGCCGGACTCGACAAGCTGCTCCAGATTGCGGTGTGTAGCCACGATGACCCGCACATCAACGGAAATGGGCTTATCGGCGCCGATGCGCTCGACCTCGCCTTCTTCCAGAACGCGCAGGAGTTTGGCCTGCATCGCCGTGGGCATATCGCCAATCTCGTCCAGAAAAAGCGTGCCGCGATGCGCCTGCTCAAATTTGCCCGTATGCCGCTGCGCCGCTCCGGTGAATGAGCCTTTCTCATGGCCGAAGAGCTCGCTCTCGATCAGCTCCGCGGGAACAGCCGCGCAGTTCAGCGTGACGAACGGCGCCGCGGCTCGATGGCTCTTCTCATGCAGCGTGCGCGCCGCCAGCTCCTTGCCAGTTCCGGTCTCGCCATAGATGCAGACACGCGTTTCGCTGGCGGCGACACGCTCAATCTGAGCCATCACCCGGCGCATGATGTCGCCCGCAAAGACCAGGGTATGTTTGCCTACGCGGGCGCGCAGATCGCGGTTCTCGATTTCGAGGCGCGTGAGCTTGAGCGCGTTCTCAAGCATCACGAGCAGTTTTTCCGTGGTGAGCGGTTTCTCCAAAAAGTCCAGCGCGCCCAGGCGCGTGGCGCGGACGGCCATCTCAATGTGCGCCTGTCCGCTCATCATCACCACCGGAGCCGAAACACCGGCCGTTTTTAAATCTTCGAGCAATGCGAGGCCGTCGCGCCGAGGCATGACCACATCGCTCAGAATCAGATCGAATGGCTGCATGCGCGCCAGCTCCAGTGCCCGGGCAGCATTGTCGCACACCACGGCCGCGTGGCCGGCGAGACGAAAGGCGCGGGATAAGGAAGCCAGCGTGTTGGCTTCGTCGTCGACGATGAGGATGTTGGCTTTCGCGCTCATGAGTCTGCCTTCGGCAGCATGATGATAAATGCCGCGCCGCCGCCCGCGCGCCCTTCTACCGTGATGGTTCCCTGGTGGTCCGCCACCACCGACTGCACGATGGCAAGGCCGAGGCCGGTGCCGTGTTGCTTGGTGGTGTAGTAAGGCGTGAACAGGCGCTCGCACTCCTCCGGCGTGAGCCCCTCGCCGGTGTCGGAAACTTTGATTTCCACATTGCCGTCGCAGGGATGAGCGGAGAGCGTGAGCGTGCCACCCTCCGGCATGGCGTCGATCGCGTTCAACACCAGATTCGAGAGCGCGCGGTGCAGCAACTCGGGATCGGCCTGGATCGGCATAGACTCATCGGCAATCTCAGACTCGAACCGAATCGCGGCCGCAGAGCCGGACGCATTGGCATAGAGAGAAAGCACGCGTGCCACGACGTCCCTTGCGTCGATGCGCTCGAGCTCCGGCTTAGGCATCTTGCTGAAGTCACTGAAGCGTCCGATGATGGTCTTCAGGTTTGCGATTTCCGCAGTCAGGGTCGTGGTGCTCTCGTGAAAGATCTCATCGAACTCTGCGGCAGGAAGCGTGCGCGCCCGCACCAGATTCTCGACCGTGAGCTGCAGAGGGAAGAGCGGATTCTTGAGCTCGTGCGCCAGCCTGCGCGCCAGCTCGCGCCACGCGGCCACACGCTCGCTCTGGATGAGACGCTCGCGTTGGCTGGCAAGCTCTCGCGTCATGTGGTTGAAGCTGCGCGCCAGCACGCTCACCTCATCGCGCCCGCGCTCTTTGACGCGTACGTCCCAGTGACCGGCGGCAACTTCCTCGGCCGCATGCGCCAGTTGCTCGATGGGGCGTGAAACACGGGCCGCTATCCAAAGGCTGAAAAGGATCGCCAGCAGAATGCCGCCTGCCGCCACGCCATACGCAATGGCGCGGATGTGCTGCTGCGCTTCGACCATGCCGGCGCGCGAAAGCGCAACAACGAGCACCGCCATCACCGTCCCCGCTTGATTCTTGAGGGGAATCGCCGTCGCATTCAAGCCATCTTCACGTTGACCGGTGGAATTGATAATGCCGCTCGTCTGCTCGCCCGTCTTGCGTGCAGAGTCAATGAGGCTTTGATAATGCGCTGCGTCCGGCAAGCTGCCGTTGACGCCGGCAAGACGCGAGGGGTCGAAAGCAGCGGACACTGGGCTCACACCGGGGCTCGCGCCGGCATTCGCGAAAGCATCGGCATTGCTGTAAAGCCCCACCGTCATTCCCGGCGCAACCGGCAGTGCGGCGAGGAAACTCCGATCAAGCCGTTCGCCGCCGATCAGCCTGATGGGAGGTTCCGCGCCGCCGATGGTGCGTACGGCAAACAGACCCAGAGCGGTTGAGCCGTCGGGCAGTTCCTCGCGCTTGAGAAATGGATTCTGTGCTGCATCGGCTGCGGCTGGCTCGGGATAGCCGAAGCGCGCGGGCCACTGAGCGGAGCTGACCACATTTCCGTCCGGCCCCACGATCTCGAGAAAGTCGAGCTGCGCATCTTGCGCCATCGCCTGCGCATCGGTGAGATACGGGGCCGCGTCGCGGGATTGATCGAGTTCGACAGCCATGGCGCGGGCACGCTCGCCCGCTGCGAGACGGTCGATCGCCGCTGCCACTTCAGCCGAGCGATGCTGAAACTCGCGCTGGAACTGGCTGACAAAAAGCGCCGTCTCCTCCTGATCGCGCTGCTCGAAGACATGGCGGATGCGCACGAGCACTGTCCACGCGACGGCAGCTACGGCCGCCGTAACCGTGAACGCAAACAACAGGAGAAGTTTCTGGCGCAGGCTCATGGCGCGCCCTCGAGCGACGCCGAGGCCAAATCAGGCGTGCCGTCGGCGCGCAATCCAAGATCGCGGAGACGCGCGCCAATGGCGTAGGCACGGGGCAGATCGAGAAGGGGAACGAGCGTCTTGCGATCGAGAAACTCGTGTTCGGCGCGGAAGAGCGCGGTTGGAGATTGCTCGGGGATCGCGGCTGCTTCCCCGGCGGCGCGCAATAGGATTTCCATGGTTGCCGCGGAGTCGGATCCGTCCAGCGGAACCTTGCGCAGAATCAAATCGGAGTGCGGCGAATGGCCGCCTTCGGTTGTCTGCACCTCGAAGCCTGCTTCGCGCAGATTGAGCGCGATGCGCTGCGCAGCCAGTTGCAAAGCGCCGTCGCCGTCGAAGCTCAGCGTGAGCGGCGGAGCCGACAGGCCGCCGCGCAGTTCATGCGCCTTGTTCAGATCGCGGTCCGTTGGAAAGAGGAACGAGTAGCCGGTGAGCTCCTGGGGCAAAAGGCTCGCGGTGATTTCGCCCTGCTTTTGAAAAATCACATTGAACAGAGCGCTGCGATCCACAGCCTCAGCGATGGACCCGCGGAGTACCGGATTGGCCAGCACGCCGGAGCCTGCAATCTGGAGAACGAGCAACTCGACCGATGGCGAGACAGCCAGCGTAAGCCGCTGCTGCTGGGCCTGGCGCAGCATCTCCGGCGGAACATCCACGAGGTCCGCGCGGCCCACGCTGAGGTCGAGCCACTGATCGCGAATGGAGCGATGCGGAAGAATTTCAATGGAATCGAGAAATGGCCGGCCCTCCCAGCAGCCGTCGTTGGCCGCCAGCGTGAGAAGACCATTGTTGAATCCGGCGAACCGAAAGGGACCGGTGCCGACCGCGTTGGCTGGAGTTGCGCCGCCGGCGGTAACGGTGAGAGCGATGAGAAGCTTGTCCTCTGCCAACAGCGCCGGCAGATTGGGCATGGGCGACTCGGCAGTGAAGACAACGGAGGAGCCAACTGCGCGGACTGCCGTCCACGGGCAATCCGCGTTGCAGGAGAGATTCAAGGACTGGACAACGGAAGCTGCCGTGAGCGGCGAGCCATCGTGAAATTCCACTCCGGAGCGGAGATTGAACTGCCAACGATGTCCGGCATCTTCGGATTGCCATAGCGTGGCGAGCGCCGGCTGCACGGCGCCGTTGCTGCCGAGCTGCGTGAGCCCGTCGAAGACCAGCCGCCGCGCCAGGCCGTCCGGCCCGTCCCATGGATCCCCCTCGATCTCAACATGCAGTGTGCCGCCATAATGGGGACGGGTCCGCGCGGAGGCGGGCAGGGTCAGCGCGGCTGCGAGCAAGCTAATTGCAAAGCGCCGAAACACGGTCCACCTCATAGCGGTCAGGCGCCGTACGCACGGCGGCATAGACACTTTTCAGATCCGGCGCGAACCAGATCGCAGTCACGGTTCCCTGCATGGCAAGAGGCGCGCTTACGGGCACGGCCTCGATGGCGGGCAGCTCATACGCGCGCAGGCTGTCGCTGGTAGCCTCGCCCGAGCCCGACACGATGATCTGCGCGCCTGAGCCGCAGCCGGAGTGAATGACGCCGAGATCGCTGCCCCAATCACGCGTGCCGGCGACCGGAGCGAGACCGCCATTCTCTGCGAGTTGCACCTTGCCATCGATACCGGCAATCAGCAGCGCGCCATTGCCCGCAGCGCGCGGAAGCAAAGCTGCGGAATAGAACGGAGGCAATTCGAGGTCGAGGCTGGGTGAAACGACGCCGGTAAAGTAGTTGCGCATAGCGTTGTAAAAAGCCTTCAACGCGGGCGGGCCGCTCGCGGTAAGGGCTGAGGTGTTCACTTGCGCAGGTGGTTCGAGAAAGCTTCTTGGCACGACGGCCCACGGATCGTCGCTTGCGCTGCATTGCACGATCCAATCGCCGGCTGCACCGGTCTGCGGAGCGCTGCCCGAACAATGCGCACCGGCAAGCCAGGCCTCAAAACCTGCGCCGTCTGCGGATTCAAGAAGAATGCCGCGCGGATCGCGCGCAATCGGAGCGATCTCTGCCGTGCTCACGCGCTTCTGCTCCTGCCATCCCTCCGCAGTGCGCGCATAGAGCACGATCTGGTCCGGCTCGAGCACCACTAAAGCGTTGGCAATTTCAAGCGTGGAAAGAATCTGCGCACGAGCCGTGATTACAGGATCCTTACGCAACAAAACGCCGCTCGTCGGAAGTGATGGGTGAGGCTCATCGGGAGCAAGCTCCACCATGGCCACCTGCGTTTGGTCGCCTTCGGCTACTTCAGCCACCCACAGCCGCTGCCGCGCGTTTTCACTCAAGGTCACGCTGACCATGTTCGCGCTTTCGTCGCCGGAGAGGCTCACCCCGCGCGCTTTCAGATCCTGCTCGAGCAGCCGGCGGATCGATGGAATTTCTCCGGGTGAAATCGACGAGAGATTGCGGAGAGTGAGCCGAGCCTGCCCTGGGCCAAGAATGCCGGCGATCTGCTCGGCGAGCGCTGCAGCAGGCGAATCCCACGAGCCGGGTGCGGGTGCGGCATTCACCGCGAGGCCCATCCACCCGCATAGAACCACGATGATCCCCAACCGCCTCATGATCTTCATCTCGTTTGGATAATCTCTCGTTTGCGCGGATTATATCGTCTGGCGCTGGATGGCAACTTCAAAGCATCTGCGCCGGAATGCTATCCCGAGGAAACAATCGGCAATGAAACGGCGCGACCATGCCGCGCCGTTTCATCTTTTTGCGCAGATTCTCACTGTTGACCGCCCGGCGCGGGAGCGGATTGCTGCTCGCTATCCATCTCCTGCTTCACCACCGGATTTGAAGCGGCGCTTTTGAACACGTCGCTGGCGAAGAAAAACTTTCCGTCAGAAGGCACCATCATCACCTGGATTTTATCCGAGAGCCGCTCGGCCACGATCTTGTTGATGAGCAGCGGCGATTTGTTCAACAGGTCCGCTTCGCTGGCCATGCGTTGCGCGTTCGCGGCAGCCAGCAGCTTGATGCGGTTGGCTTCCGCGTCGGCCAGCAGGTTGCGCCGCTCGAGCTCCGCCTTGCTGTCGATCACTTTGGCCTGCGCGTCGGCATCGGCATTCTCGATCGTCGCCTCCTTGCGGGCCTCGGCTTCCAGCTTGCTTTGCTCAATCTGCTTTTCCTTGAGCGGCAGCGTGTACTGCATCGCATCCGCTTCGCCCTTGGCTTCCACGACCTTCGATTGCGCATCGCCCTCGGCCTCCTTCACCTTTTGCACGGCTTCGGCCTCGGCCTGCAACTCGGCAATCTTCACCTGCTTTTGCTGGATTTCCGTGTCAACGCTCATCTGGTCGTCCTGTTGCTCCTTGAGCAGAAGCCCTTCCAGTCCCTGCGCATATTGGGCGGGAAGCTGAACGTCGGAGAGCATCACCTCTTCGACGACAATGCCGTCGGCGGCGAGCTTGCGGGTGATGATGCCGGCTGCGCGTGTGCGTACTTCTTCCCGCTTGGTCGAGAAGATCTCGCGCACGGTATATTCAGGGGCCAGATCGCGCCATGCGCTGGCGACAACCGGAGGCACCAGCTCTTTGTCCGCAGGTTGCGGCAGATGGGCCTGCGCACTGGCCAGCTTGCCGGGATCGAGCCGGTAACGGACCGTGACGCCGAGGCCGATGTTGAGGCCCTCGCGCGATTGCACGTTGAGACCCGTGTTTTGGAGACTCGTGTTTTGCGCCATCTTCTTTCCGCCTTCTTCGAGAATGCCCGCGGTAAAGAGATGATCGCGCAGGTCGAAGGTCTGCACACTATCAATCAAGGGCGCGATGAAGTGCACGCCGGGATAGAGTGTGCCGGGAACTGTGCCGCTGATCTGGCTGATGCGCACGCCGCCCATGCCGCTGGGCACTACGACGATGCTGGCTGCAATCAGCAGCGGAAAGCAGGATGTTATTGCCAGGGCGACCGAACTGCGCCAGGCGATCTCTGCGGGTTCGATGGGTATTTGGTCTTTGGTGGTTTCGTCTTCGCCGGCCTTCTTGCGCGCGATCTTGATGCGCAGCCATAGGCCGTAAAGCGGAATTCCTGCGGCACAAGCGAGCAACAGGACACCTGCGATAGTAAACAACAGCTTCAATGCGAGCATTTCGTCCCTCCGTTCCGGTTTGTGGGCTCTTCTCGTTTCCCGGTTTCCGGCCGTGGAGCCAGCAGCAGCCGGACCAGTCCGCCTAACGTCAGTTCTTCGAAGAGCAGTCCCGCCGCAATCGGCAGCAGCACTGCGCCCATACCCGTCAAAGCATCGGAAAGCAGATTCATCGCCGCCCTCCTTACAGAGCGCCCGCAACGGCCATGCCGGAGGCCAGCGCCGATCCGGCCTTGGCCAGCACTGCGGAAACGCCGGCGTTCGTTGTACTGTGCGCGGCCTCCACGGGAGCTGGATTTGTTTTCGCCAACTGCACAGGCTGCTGTGCGGCTGGAACCGCAGGCGCCGCGCCGCCGAATAATTGCGCGGTCTCCTGGTTGCGCTCGCCGACGATGTCGACCGCGTCGCCCACCGCCACTTGCGCGTAGAGTTCTTCGAGATCGGGCTTCGCCATGCGAATGCAGCCGTGCGATGCGGCCTTACCGATGGAACTGGGCGCGTTGGTCCCGTGAATGCCGTAGCCGCGAATGCTCAGGCCCATCCAGCGGGTGCCCACTGGATTTCCTGGTCCCGGCGGGACGATCCGACCGTCGTGCGAATAAGTGGGGTTCATCACCCGCCGTTCGATGGTGAAGGTGCCCACCGGGCTCGGTGTCGAAGGCTTGCCGACCGCGACGGGATAAACCTTTGTCACTCTGCCGTTTTGAACCAGCGCCAGCTTGTGATCTTCCAGGCTCACCACGATCACCGTCTTTCCCGCCACAACCGCGGGAGCGCTCGCGGCGCTCTCTGCAACCGCATTCGCTGCAAGAACTACTGTCATTGCTGCAATCGCCAACGTGTTTTGCTTCCAAGCTGTCATCGCATCCCCCAATGTCCAACTGCCTGCGCCAGAAAGAAGTGCAAGCCTGTGGCCAGTCACAGTGCGCTGAAAGTAAAGGGGTTGATAGATGCCGTTCGAGGGCGGGCCGTGTCAGCGCACACACATCGTGTGCGCACTGACACGGAGAGTCGCGCCGCCCAAGCCGCGGCTCGCAGCCCGAGCGCTCACCGCGAGGCCATTTGCGTTGGTGGAGTGGGTTTCGCGCACCGACAAATCGCGTGCGCCGAGGATTGACTTGCCAAGGATTGACTTGTTGTATTGAGGAATTTTCGCCTGGTGCTATTCGACGCGTTCGATAGCAACGGCGGTCGCTTCTCCGCCGCCGATGCAAAGCGAGGCGATGCCGCGCGTGAGGCCATATTTCTTGAGCGCCGAAAGCAGCGTGACGAGAATGCGCCCGCCGGAGGCGCCGATCGGATGCCCGAGTGCGCATGCGCCGCCGTGCACGTTCACTTTCTCAGAAGGCAAATTCAGGTCACGCATCGCCGCCATCGCCACTACGGCGAACGCCTCATTGATCTCGAAGAGGTCGACATCCTCCATCGACCAGCCGGTGCGTTCCGCGAGGCGGCGGATGGCGCCTACGGGCGCGGTAGTAAACAGGCTGGGCGCCTGCGCATGGGTAGCATGGCCCACAAGCACGGCGAGCGGCTTCACGCCGCGCCGTTCCGCTTCTGACCGGCGCATCAGCACCAGCGCGGCGGCGCCGTCGGAGATCGAACTCGAGTTGGCCGCCGTTACCGTTCCGCCCTCCTGAAACGCCGGCTTGAGCGTGGGAATTTTCTCCGGCTTTGCCTTGAGCGGCAGCTCGTCGTTCTCGACTATGCGTTCAGTTTTGCCGGACTTCACGGCAACCGGAACGATTTCTGCCGCAAAGCTGCCGTCCGCAATGGCCGCCTGCGCCCGCGTGAGCGAGCGCATCGCATGCTCGTCCTGCGCCTCGCGCGAAAACGAGTAGCTTTGCGCGCAGCACTCGGCGAAGACGCCCATCAGCCGGCCTTTGTCGTAGGCGTCTTCCAGGCCGTCGAGAAACATATGATCGAGCGCGCGCTGGTGGCCGAGACGATAGCCGGCGCGGGCGCGATCCAGCAGATACGGCGCGTTGGTCATGCTCTCCATGCCGCCCGCCACGGCAACATCGATGCTGCCCACAGTGAGCAAATCATGCGCCAGCATCACTGCTTTCATCCCGGAGCCGCATACCTTATTGATCGTGGTTGCGCCGGCGGAGAGCGGCAGGCCCGCGCCGAGCGCCGCTTGCCGCGCGGGCGCCTGGCCCAGGCCTGCTGGAAGCACGCAGCCGAAGAGAACTTCCTGAATGGAGTCGGGGGCAATGCCGGCGCGTTCCACGCTCGCGCGGATCGCGATTGCGCCCAATTCAGGTGCGGCCAGATCTTTGAGGTCGCCCTGGAAGCCGCCAATCGGCGTGCGCGCCGCACCGACGATGACGATGGGATCCTGTGCGGGCATGCGTTGCTCCCAAAAGATAAGATGCTTGCTCAGCGCGGGCCCATGCGCAGCGCGCCGTCAAGGCGAATCACTTCGCCATTCAACATCGTATTCTCGCAGATATGCTTGACGAGCGCCGCGAACTCCGCAGGCCTGCCCAGGCGCGGTGGAAAAGGAACACTCTTGCCCAGCGCACTCTGCACTTCTTCGGGAAAGCCGGCCATCATCGGCGTTTCAAAAACTCCCGGCGCAATGGTGACGACCCGGATGCCATAGCGCGCAAGCTCGCGCGCAACAGGCAGCGTGAGCGAGACCACGCCGCCTTTGGATGCCGCGTAGGCCGCCTGCCCCATCTGCCCGTCGAAGGCGGCGATGGAGGCAGTGTTGACGATCACGCCGCGCTCGCCTTCGGCATCAGGTCCTTCTTTCGCAATAGCTTCAGCCGCGAGCCGGATCATGTTGAATGTTCCAATCAGATTGATGCTCACGGCGCGCGCAAAACTTTCCAGACGGTGCGGCGATTCGCGATTCAGAATTTTTTCCGCCGGCGCAACGCCTGCGCAATTCACCAGGCCGTGCAGATGGCCGAAGGACGAAAGCGCGAGAGCGACAGCGGCTTTGCCGTCTTCTTCGCGTGTCACGTCGGTCATTGCGAATCGGGCCGCTTTGCCGAGCTCATTGGCGATCGCTTGACCCGCATCGCGGTTCATATCGGCAATGACAACCGATCCGCCTTCCTGCACGATGAGTCGCGCCACGGCTGCGCCCAAGCCGGATGCGGCGCCGGTGACCAGGAAGACGTGGTCTTTGATCTGCATGGGAGGCTGTCAAAACCCATCTGTCATAATACTCCAGGGTTTTAAAGGCGATCTTGAACCGGTGTCTTGGAGGCGCAGAGCGTGAATCCTGTTCAAACGTGCGGACCTCTGACGCAGTTGAGCGAGGACGAGATTCTATTTCGCGAAACCGTACGGCGATTCTCGCTGGAGCAGATTGCTCCGCTGGTGCGCCGTATGGATCAAGACCAGCAGATGGATGCCGCGCTGGTGCGCAGCCTGTTTGAGCTCGGGTTGATGGGCATTGGCATTCCCGAGGAGCACGGCGGCAGCGGCGGCACTTTCTTTGATTCCGTGCTGGCCGTCGAAGAGGTTTCAGCCGTGGACCCCGCGGTGGGCGTGCTGGTGGATGTGCAGAACACGCTCGTAGCGGCAGCCTTGCTCCGCTGGGCGACTGAAGAACAGAAGAAACAATATCTGCCGCGGCTGGCCGCCGATACCGTTGGCGCGTATGCATTGAGCGAGGCGGCATCCGGCTCGGACGCCTTTGCGTTGCAAACCCGCGCAGAGCGTCGCGGCGATGTGTACATGCTGAACGGCCGCAAGCTGTGGATCACGAATGCCAAAGAAGCCGGACTCTTCATTGTTTTCGCCACCATCGACGCGAGCGCGGGCTACAAAGGCATCACCGCATTCCTGATCGAAAAAGGCGCGGCGGGATGCACGGTGGGCAGGAAGGAAGACAAGCTCGGCATTCGCGCGTCAAGCACCTGCGAGTTGATCTTCGAGGATTGCCCGGTGCCCGCAACCCAAGTGCTCGGCGAGCCCGGCAAGGGATACAAGATTGCCATCGAGACGCTGAATGAAGGGCGCATCGGCATCGGCGCGCAGATGCTCGGGCTGGCCGAGGGGGCGTGGGGGCACGCGGCCAAATATGCGAAGGAGCGCAAGCAATTCGGCAAGCCGATTGCGGACTTCCAGGCCATGCAGTTTCAACTCGCCGAGATGGCAACTGACATCGAAGCGGCCAAGTTGCTGGTCTACAACGCGGCGCGGCTCAAAGACGCCGGGGGTGACTTCCGGAAGGAAGCGGCGATGTGCAAGTATTTCGCGTCGCATGCGGCAGAGCACGTCGCAAGCCTTGCGGTCGAGGTCTTCGGAGGGTCAGGTTTCGTGAAAGATTATCCGGTGGAAAAGCTCTACCGTGACGCGAAAATCGGAAAGATCTACGAGGGAACGTCGTTTATGCAGTTGGCGACCATCGCCAAGTTGACCCTTTAGCGGCACTTCTATGCCTGCTCCGTGTTTCCCGCCTTTAACCAATTGTGGTTCAATAGAATAATGGCAACTCCGCGGAGAGCGACGGCGCGCGGGCGGGCGATTGCGGCCCGGAGGAAGCTGCGCGAGTATGCGATGGTGGCGCGGGCGCTCGCTTCTACCGATCACCCGGTGCTGGCGCAGATTATCCCCATGCGGTTCTGCAACTTGAGTTGCGCCTACTGCAACGAGTACGACAAGGTATCGAAGCCGGTGCCGCTCGACGAGATGTTCCGGCGCATCGACCACCTGGGCCGCCTGGGCACGGCCATGATCGGTATCTCCGGCGGCGAGCCGCTGACGCATCCGGAGCTCGATGAGATCATCCGGCGGATGCGGCGGACGGGCGCGATCGCTGGAATGATCACCAACGGCTATCTGCTGAATGCCGAGAGAATTGAACGGCTGAATCGGGCCGGCCTTGACCACATGCAGATCTCGATCGACAACGTGGAGCCGGACGAGGTGTCGAAGAAGAGCCTCAAAGTGCTGGACAAAAAGCTGCAGATGCTGGCCGAGCACGCCGAGTTTCACGTGAATATCAACTCCGTAGTGGGCGGGGGCTTCAAGAATCCAAATGACGCGCTGGTAATTGGCAAGAGGGCTCTCGAGCTGGGCTTTGAATCGACCATCGGCATCATTCACGACGGCGATGGGCAATTGAAGCCGCTCACCGAGGAAGAAGCCCGGGTCTACTTTGCGATGACCCGGCGGAAGAAGACCAACTACGCACAGTTCGACAAATTTCAGGAAGCGATTGTGAAGGGCCTGCCGAACGACTGGCGCTGCCGCGCCGGCTCCCGCTATCTCTATATCTGTGAAGACGGGCTCGTTCACTATTGCTCGCAGCAGCGCGGTTATCCTGGCGTGCCCATCGCCGAGTACACGCGCGAGGATGTGAAGCGGGAGTTTCGCACCGCCAAGAGCTGCGCACCGAACTGCACCATCGGCTGTGTGCACCGGATCAGCCACATCGACCACTGGCGCGCCCCGCAGACCAGTACCGTCTCTCCCGGCGGCAACGGGGAACTGGTGCAGATTCACAGCGGAGACTGAAGCTTCGACCTCGAACCCCCGCGCCTTCCAACTTCAGAAAAGAGATCTTCTGCGACTGGCAGTCAACGCTTTGTTTCCGCCAGCGCCTGGTCGATGAGCTGAAAGAGCCGGCTGCGGTCCACCACCTCGACGAACGGCGGTGCGCCGTTGGCGCCATCGGTGACGATCCAGATTGTGGGCGTATGCTCGATGCCGATGCGCTGGCCGAGCGCGTAGTCGGCCTTGACCTCGCCAGCCAGCTTGCCCTGCGGATCGACGGCAAACGGTAGCGCGATGCCGTGGCCCTGGGCAAAACTCTGCGTAAACTGGGTCAGCCGCGCGGGTGTCTCGATGGAGCGCTGGTCGTCAAAGACTGAATCGCGATAGTCGTCGCCGAGCTTCTTGCTCTTGGTATCGAACCAGCGCGCGTAGACGGCCGCTTGAAAGCTCCAGTTATGAAAGGGCAGCGGGAAGTCGTGGCGAACCCACGGAATATGGTACTTTTCCGCGGCTTCTTTGAGCAGGGGATTGGCGGCTGCGCAGTCAGGGCACTCCTGGTCTTCGAATTCGAAAATGGCTACGCGCGCGCCCGGTGGCGGCTTGAGCGCGGCAGGATCGTGGACCTGCGTGGTGGGTGGCGCGCCGAACTGCGCATGGGCGCTGGCTGCGGTGACGAGGAGGACGGCGCTCAAAAGGCCAAGGAAAATGCCGGCGGGGTTGCGGTGATTCCGGCGAAAGAGGGCGAAAAAGCAACGCATAGCGGTTGGACGGCTCCCTATCCTCATTGTAACGGGCGGGATACGGGAAAGTTGCCGCGCCGCCGCTGCTAGCGGTCGTGCTCTCGAGAACGCCGCCGCGCGGCCACCCACTGCCGCCATTTGTAGTCGCCATAAAACGAGCCGACAACGACAGCGGCGGCGATGAGGACGACAAGAAATTTCACTGCGAATTCGGCCGCCGCAGGTCAGGGGCGGGGAGTTGCTTGCGGTGCGAGGCGACCAGCTGATAGAGGATCACCGCGGCCACATCGCCGCTGAGCGCGAAGTAGTCGTCGATGGGGCCGGGGATGTTGACCGGCAGCATCTCATAGATGTAGACGAGGATGGGAAAGATCAACCATCTGCGCCCCTCGCCGCCCTCGTGATGCACCTTCCACAGGCAGAGCGTCAGCAGCAGTCCGGCGCCGATGGCCGCAGGCGCGGTAAACAGGTCGGCCCCGAGGCTGAAGGGGGCCAGAATCGCCGACCAGACCACCGAAAAAATCACCGGCAGAAAAACGTCAAAGAGCGTGAACCGGCGGGTGAAGAAGGCCGTGAGTGTAGCAGCCACGAGGCAGACGGCGAAGGTGCAGAAGCACGCAATCAGGCCCGTCTTCCAGCCTTGCGCAACCCAGAAGGCGAGGCCCAGCGCAATCGAGAGCGGCACTGAGACCACGACGATCAGCAGGCTCTTCCACACGGTTCCATCCTACCGCATCTTCGGCGAACGGATATCGATCGATCCGCAAGCGTATCCGCCGGCCGCAGGTCCAATCGCTGGCCTTTACCGGCCGATCACAATGATAGTAAAGCTACCCGGAATGACGGCCGGCCGAGGCCGCGGATTCTGTGGCGTGGGATCCGGCCGAGGGCCGAACTCCGCCGTTACTACGTAGGCGCGGTCGGTTGCGGAGTCATAGGCCATGGTGCGGGCGCCACGCTGCGTGGGCAGGCTTTCGATTGTAGGATAGCCGGGTGCATTGGCGTCGATCACCGACAGAATGCCATCACCGCTCGAAGCGAAGGCGAGATGGAATGCGGCGCTCCACCGGGCGGCGTCGGGTCCGTCGCCGATGGAGGGGTTGGCCAGCAGCTTGCCGTCGCGCGAGTCGATCACCGACATCTTTTTGCCGTCGCAGACCGGGAACAACCGGTGGCCGGCAACGTCAAAGGCAAGTCCCGAGGGTGAATCGCAGCCGGCGGGCCAAGTTGCGGTGAGCGTCTTGCTGTGCGCGTCGAAGCGGACGATCTCGCTTTTGTCTTCGATGTTGTCGAAGACCGTCCCCTCGCCATCGACGGCGGGGAACTCAGGTTTGCCGGGCAGATCGAGTGTCGCCGCCACCTTGCGCGTCGCAGCATCGATCACAGTGACATTGTGGCTGCGGCCATTGAAGGCCCACACGGTCTGCGTGGCCGGCTCAAAGACGATGCCGTCGGGGTTGGTTCCTGCGGGGATCGTCGCAACGGTTGCCAGCGTAGCGCGGTCAAAGACGATCACCGCGTCGCCGCCGCCATCTGAGATGTAACCGAACTTGCCGTGGTTATCCAGGGCGATGCCGTGCGTGCCATGCAGGCCGGTGATGGAGCCGACGGGTTTGCCGGTTGTGGTGTCTACAACCTCCACGCGCGGTCCATGCGCCAGGTAAAGGCGGTGCGCTGCGGGATCGGCGGTCAGGTAGTCCCACCCGCCCTCGCCGCCGATCGTCCACCGGTCGACGATATGATAAGGGGCGTGGTCAGGCTGCTGCGCCGCGAGCACGGCCGGCGCGGTGAGAAGACCGCTGAACAAAGCGGCTGCAACAACGATCCGGGCGGGACGAAGGCTGGGCTGAGCCGGAGGAAGGCCGGACTGCATGGTCATGGAAACTCCCCTGAGATCTCGTAAGGTCGAAATTCGGGTGCGCACACAGTGTGGCACGGCCGGCTTAAATCATCCTGAAGACGCGGCAAAATTCGCCTGGGTTTCATCCACACTGGGCAAGCGGATGGTCACGGTGGCGCCCTTCCCGGCAATGCTCGTCAGCTCGATCGAGCCTCCGGCGCGTTCCACGATGGCCTTCGAGATAGCAAGCCCCAGCCCGGCTCCGCCTGTGGAGCGGGCGCGGGAGGGGTCGCCGCGGTAGAAACGCTCGAAGACGTGCGGCAGCGCCGCCGGATCAATGCCCTCGCCCTGATCCTCAACGAGGAACAGGACCAATAAGCCAGCGGGGTCCAGCATCAGCGAGACGCGAAGCTGCACACTCGATTCAGGCGGGCTGTGCTGAAGGGCATTGAGCAGCAGATTGGAGACCAGCAGCGAGCAATCTCCAGCGGAGAGTGGAACAAAGGGACCCCTGGCCGCCTGGTTCACCAGGTTCACGGTCACGCGGCGCAGCGCGGCCACAGGCTGCAGTTCCGCGATGGAACCGCGCAGGCAATGGGCGATGTTGCACGCCGGCCCCAGGGTGGAAGCGTCCGGTACGGAAGCGCCGGGTGCGGAAGCGTCATTCGATGGCCCGCTTTCGACGCGTGCCAGCGTGAGCATCTTGCCCACCAGCTCTTCCAGCCGTTCGGTGTCGGCAACGCAGCGCGCCAGGCCCAGCTCGTATTCGGCTGCCGTTCGCTGGCGAAGGCTGAGCAGTTGCAGACCCGATTTGACCACGGCCACGGCGGTCTTGAGTTCGTGAGCTGCGTCGGAGACAAATGTGCGCTGCTGCACAAAGGCACGCTCCAGCCGTTCCAATACGCTTGCGAGCGCGTGGGTCAGTGGAGCGAGCTCAGGGGTGGTCCGTGCGCTCTCAGACGGCGAAAACTGCCAGCTATTTACCGAGACCCCGGCGGCGAGCGCCGCCAACTGGCGCAGCGGCTCGAGGCCGCGGTGCAGCAGCCATGCGATCAGCGGCCCGGTGATGGCCAGAAGCAGAATGCTGCCCGCGGCGTAGAAGCCGACGGCGGAACGAATATCGCGCCAGACGCGCTCTGTGGGAGCTCCATAGAGCACCGTGATCTGGTGCAGTTTGCCGCCGCCGCGGTCGCCCGGATCGACGATGCGCGTGCCGTGGCGCAGGAGCAGGCGGTAATGGCCGCCGTCCAGTTTCAACCGCGAAATGCTGTTGTCCGGCGTGGAGGCGAGCTGTGCGGGCGTCGATGCCGCCATGCCTTTCCCATTTGTATCGGCAGGCCACGCAGGCGAGCGGCCGAGCAGGCGCCCATGCTCGTCGTAGACCTCGTAAATATCTTCGCCGGGCAGATGGAGGTCGGCCCGATCGAGCATCACGTTGTCTTCCGCATCTTCAGCATCCTGCACGGCGCCCAGCACGGAGTCGGCGCGCCCGTGCAGCATCGTATCGAAGGCCCTGAAGTGGATGTGCCGCTCATAAGCGAGCGATAGGGCCGCTACCAGGAGCGACGAGGCAAGTTCGACCGCAAGCACGGCCACGATGAGCCGGAGGGCGATGCTCTTCTTGCCGATCATGCGCTGTGCCCAGGAGCGAGGCGATAGCCGCGGCCGCGCATGGTCTCAATCACCGGCTCGGCTCCAGGCAACGCGGACTCAAGTTTTCTGCGCAGGTTCGACACGTGCGCTTCGATTACGTTGGAGTGGTGCTCCCAGTTGTAATCGTAGAGGTGCTCGAGCAACTCGCGCTTCGAAGAGATGCGGCGCGGATGGTGGATCAGGTATTCGAGGATGCGGTACTCGGTGGGCGAGAGTTCCACGGCCACGCCGCTGCGCCGCACCGTCTGCTCCAGCGTGTTCACTTCAAGATCCAGCGCGTTGAGCGTGGGATGCGCGGCTCCCTTGCCGCGGCGGATGAGGGCTTTGGTGCGCGCCATCAGCTCGCCGAGATCAAAGGGCTTGGCCAGGTAATCGTCGGCGCCGGCGTTGAGCAACTCGACGATTGCGGCTTTGCCCTCCTTTGCCGTCAAGATCAGCACCGGTGTGGGGTCGTGCCGCGCGCGCACCCGGCGCAACAACTCCAGACCATCCAGCTTCGGCAGCATCAGATCCAAGATAAGCAGGTCGTAGCAACGGTAGCCGGCCATCTGGTCGCCGGCAAGCCCATCCGCCGCGACGTCAACGGCAAAACCAGGGCCATCGCGCAGCGCCGCGGCCAGGTTCTCGGCCAGCCGAATTTCATCTTCCACCAGAAGCACGCGCATAGAACGCCACCGTCTTCAAAATAGTATCGGCTGGCGAAGATTAAAAGATACTTAAGTTTAGGCGGCCCGCAGCCTTCATGCTTTACCCTGCAGACTGCAGCCTTTTTATTGCGCCCTGGGAGACTCTAGTTTGCGCATCATCCTTTCGAACATCGGCACTCTCGGCGACATTAATCCTCTCATCGCCATCGCTCTTGAACTCAAACAGCGCGGTCACACGCCGGTGATGGCGCTGCCCGCCGTCTACGCGCCTAAGATTGCGCCACATGGCCTTGAGTTTCACGCCCTGCGCCCAGATATCGACCCCACCAATACCCTTCTGGTCGAGATGGTCTATGACGTCAACAAGGGCACCGAGACCGGCTTGCGCAAGTTCCTGTTTCCGGTGCTGCGTGAGACCTACGCCGACCTGCTCGACGCAGCCACCAAGCCCGTGAGGGCAGACCTGATGCTGCTCGGCGAGCTGAACTACGCCGGCCCGATCGTCGCCGAGGCGACGGGCATTCCTTGGGCGAGCTATGTCCTGGCGCCGTTCTCGTTCTTCTCGGCCTTTGATCCGCCGGTGCTGCCGCCGTATCCGAACCTGGCCAAGGCGGACAAGGTGGTGCCGGGGATGGGCCGCGGCATCCGGCGCGTGGCGCGCTTCGTCACCCGCAAATGGCCGGAACCGATCTATGAGCTGCGCCGCGAACTTGGCCTGCCGATGGGTCCGAACCCGATCTTCGATGCCAAGCACTCGCCACACCTGGTGCTGGCTTTGTTTTCACGCGCGCTGGGCGTGGAACAAAAGGACTGGCCTGCCAACGTGCTCATCACCGGCTTTTGCTTTTATGACTCCGATGCCGGCAATGCGGCGCTGCCGCCGAATCTGGAGAAGTTTCTTGCCGCCGGCGAACCGCCGGTGGTGTTTACGCTTGGCTCCGCCGCGGTGCTCGCTGCGGGGGATTTCTACGAGCAATCGGCTCGCGCCGCTATGCGCCTTGGCGTGCGCGCGGTGCTGCTTATCGGCAGCGATCCGCGCAACCGGCCGCAGGCCGTGCTGCCTGACTCCATCTGCATCGCGGAGTACGCGCCCTATTCGGCCTTGTTCCCGCGCGCCGCGCTGGTGGTGCACCAGGGCGGCGTAGGCACCACGGCGCAGTGCCTGCGCGCGGGCCGTCCCATGCTCATCATGCCCTACTCTCACGATCAGCCGGATAATGCGCGGCGCATGAAGCGGCTCGGCGTCGCGCGCGCGATCGGGCGCGCGAGTTATAAGCACTGGCGCGTGGCGCGGGCCGTCAAGTCAATGCTTGGTGAACCTGCATACGCTGAAAGCGCGCGCGGTGCAGCGGAAGCGCTGGCGCACGAGGATGGCGTCAAGACTGCGTGCAACGCGCTCGAGGAGTTATATGGCCGGATGCGCCGCTGAGTAAGTCGTGGCGGACGGGCGAGGAAGAGTTATATCTGAAATCGAAACGAGTTCATAAGTTGTTTCTATCAAGATATCTGAATATAGTTTAACCTTCGCTGCGTTGCCCAGGTTTCTTATCGGCGCATAGATCTTCGCCAGCTCTTCCACCCTCGGACTTCGCGCATGGGATGCCTGAACTCCGCACGATTGGTTTTCATTGAGTGAATCAAGAAATCCAGCAATAAAGAACCCGCGGCATGAGGCGCCTCGTCTATAGAAACGAAAGCACAGCGTTCTGGCAACCAAGCCCGGCGCACAGGCGAAAGAACAACCGAGCCACAGGAGCTTATTCTCATGCATTACGGAAAAACAATTTCTCTTTCGATTGCAACAGCTTGTCTTGCGATTCTTACTCCACAGCTCGCGGGAGCCCAGAGTATGAGCGCGCAAACCACCGCCAACTCCAGTGCGGACTCAATGGCGCCTCCGCCGGGGGCGCGACGCGAGGCAGAGCAGATGGTGCCGGTAAAAGTCCATTTGGTGAGAGAGATCGACGCCAGGAAGGATCAACCAGGAGGCCGGTTCGAAGCTCAGGTGGACGATACCGTGCACCTGAAGACTGGGACCGAGCTGCCGCGCGGAACAGTCCTTGTGGGGACAATCGTGACGGATCAGATGCAGGATCAGGGGCTTTCCCGTTTGGCGTTGCGCTTCACGCAGGCAAAGCTGAAGGACGGGCAAGTCATCCCGATTGAAGCGACCATAGCGGGTATCACGGGGCCCGCCTACAGCGCTGGCTACACGGAAGACAGTTCAGGCCCGCCGAGTTGGAGTCCCGGTACATTGCAGGTAGATGAACTTGGAGTTGTGAAGGACGTGGACCTTCACAGCCGGATCGGTGGCGCTAATTCCGGCGTGTTGGTCTCTACCACCAAAGACAATGTAAAGCTCAATTCGGGTAGCAGAATGACTTTGGCGATTGCTGCCGAAAACACAAACCAAGCTACCAACAATCCCGGATCTTAGTTCCTCGATCTTAGTAAGACGCGTGTAACTCGGAAAGTGTGATTGTCAGCAACTCGCGAAAGATAGGCCCGGCCTTCCGGCGTTCGCCGTCTGAACAACGAGCGGGCGTTTCAGGGCCGGGCCTGTCTTCTCTGATTCAACATCTGATTCAACAATTGAATCCTGCCTTGGCCAGCGATTCCTTCAGGCCCTTCATGCTGACGCGGCTTGAGGCTTCGGGTGTTCCTGCGCCGCGCCAATGGGTTTCAAGGCTTACGGCATAGTGGTAGCCGTCGCGTTGGAAGGCGCGAAACTGACCCACCCAGTCGATGATGCCTCCGCCCACGGGCGCCCATTCAAATTTTCCATCCGGCTTGCGGATCGTGTCTTTGCAGTGGCAGTGACCGATGCGATGCTTGGGCAGCAGATTGTAGTCGTCCGGGTACGGTGTATCGCCGGCGAAGGTCGCCGAATTGCCCGGGTCCCAGTTGAGCATGAAATTCGGCTCGTGGATCTGGCCCAATACGGCTGCAGCTTCTTTTCCGCTGCCAGTGTTGCAGGCCATCTCGTTTTCAAGCAGCAGAATTAGATTCTGCTTCGCGCAGGTGTGCGCGGCGTCGCGCAGTTTGTCATTGATCGCGGCGCGATAAGGCTTCTGGTCATCCAACCGCCAGAAATCGAAACAGCGGATGCGGTCCGTCTGAAAGGCCTTCGCCAGCTCGATGCAACGATCGAGCACGGTGTCCTGCTGCTTGAAATCGAAATCGGCATGGAACTGGTCGCGCTTGGGGCCATGCGAAGACTGCGGCGCCCCCGGCCAGTTCACCTTGAACAGCGGGCTGGCAATGTCGGTCACGCGCAGCTTGTACTTCTCCAGAATTTTGCGCGCCTGGCCAACCTCATCGGAATTGAGGTCGGTGATGTTCTTGCCCCACATGCCGCGAATCTCGATCCATTGCAGGCCGAAATCGTTCGCGGCGACTGAGCAGGCGTGATCGAAATCCTGCGAGATCTCATCGTTGATGACGGAGAGCCGGAACGGGCAGCTCATGCGCGCACCCCCAGGCTCTGCTGCAGATATTGAAGGCTCATGGCATTCGCTGCTTTCGGCGTAAGTTCCTGGCCTGCGGGCACGCGGTCCAGCTCCACGATGCCCCAGCCGCGGAAGTGAATCGCATCGAGCGCGGCAATGACCGCAGGAAAATCGACGCGGCCCTTGCCCAGTTCCTCCCACTCGTAGCCGCTCGCGGAGGGCGCATTCTTCACATCTTTGAAATGCATGAAAAGAATGCGGCGGCCGTATTTGCGGATTGCCGCCGCGGGGTCGCCGCCACCTTGGAGATAATGCGCAACATCGAGCTCAAGGTGCAGGTAATTCGGATCAGAGGCGTCGAGAATCGCGTCGATGGCCTCCGGCGGCTGCCCGATCGAGTTCATGTGGTTGTGGAAGCCGAGCCGGATGCCGTAATCGGAGACGCGCTTGCCGATCTCGGTAAAGATTTGTCCCTGCAGCTTGTAATCCGCGGCGGTGAAGGTCTGCCCCGGCTTGGCGGGCGCACTGATGAGCTGGATGTAAAGCCCGTCAGCCGCGTGCACGTACTGTGCATGCTTTACATGCGTTTCGAGCTGCGACTGGCGCAGCGCCGGATCGAGCGAGGTTGAGCCGCTCGAAAGTGCAACCAAGGTGAGCTTGTGCTCAGCCAGCAGATCGCGCAGCGCGCGAGGATCGGGATACTGATCGAGCGTGGGTGCGCGCAATTGGATGCCCGCGAAGCTGTCCGCGCTGATATCGGCGATGGCCTGCGCGGCATTGTCGCTCCAGGTGATGGCCGAGCAGCCCAGGCGGATGGAGGTTTCGCCGTGGTGCAGCGGAACATCGAAGGCCGAGAGATCGATCGGTGGGTAGAGCGGATCGGCAGCGAGCCCGGCATGGGCCGCACGCGGCATGGTTGCCAGCGCGCCCGCGCTCGCGAGGCCGGCCAGAAATGCCCGGCGGGATGGGGACATGGATTTTTCCTCCAGAGGATGTTCTGCCTGCAAATGCTTCTTCACCCGGCTGCCGATCCTCAAAAAGATGCCGGCCCAGATGAAACCGCTCTCAACCCGGAACGGCAGCGTGCGCTGAGAACCAGATCTCCTTGCAACAGACGATTATAGACCCCGGGAGTCGCACGGAGCCTGCGGCGCATGGGACACGGGGATGGGTTGCATTTTTCTCATGAAGCCGTTCTCACATTACCTCGACGCGAAGAATCTTCAAGGCGGGTCTCATGGAACGCCGCAAATCATCCGATGAGTGCAAACGAGGGGCAACTGCGGAGATCGCTCGCAGCAACCCCATCGAGAGGAAGGGCCTGGAGGCATTCGCATGAAGGGAAAGATTCTGGTGGTGGAAGATGAGCCGATCGTCGCGCTGGATCTGCAACAGGAAGTGGAGCAGCTCGGCTTGAGCGTAGTGGGGCAGGCGGAGAGCGCGGATGAAGCGCTGCTGGCGGCCGAAGAAAACCGGCCCGATCTGGCGCTGATGGATGTGCGCATCGTGGGCAGCATGGATGGCATTCAGGCGGCGCGTTTGCTGCGTGAGGCTTATGGCATACCGGTCATCTTTCTCACCTCATATAGCGATGAGCCGACGATCAAACGCGCGGCGCGGGAGCTGCCCTATGGGTATCTCACCAAGCCCTTTCAGCGCCGGGAGCTGAAGGCCGCGCTTGAGGTGGGGCTGCACCGGGGCCGCACCGAGGCGCAGCGGAAGTTGGAGCAGGAAGCGATTACGGCCACGGTGGGCGGCATGCGCGAGGGCGTACTGCTGATCTCGGCAGCCGGCGAGGTGCGTTTTATGAACGCCGCAGCCGAAGACCTGGCCGGATGGGCCGTGGAAGATGCCAAGGGCAAACCTGTCGAGGAGGTGCTTCGCCTTCACGAGAACTGCGAATGCCTGCCGCGGGCCGGCCGGGACGACTTGCCGACGGAGGAGTTCGGCATCGCGCTCGAGCGTAACGGGGGCGGGCGGATGCTGGTGGATGTTGCGGTTTCACCGCTGAGCAGCCACAGCGGAGACCGGACAGGATGGGTGATCACGCTGCGCGATGCGGCCGAGCGGCTGCGCACGCAGGCCGTGGAAGAGGCGCTCGAAGAAGGGCACTCGTTCCATACGGCTCCCATTGCGATGCTGCAACTGGACGCCAGCGGCTGCATTGTCCGCGTCAATCGCACGCTTCTCGACGAGACCGGAGTGCCGGCGGAGAGCCTCGTGGGCCGCACCTTGACCGGGCTCAGCCTGGATCCCGATCCGCGGATCGCGCGCGACCTGCTGCAAAAGCTGTTGCATGGCGGAACCCAGGCGACGCTGGTGCGGCCGCGCATCATGAACTGATAGCCGAACGGCGGCGGAAGCCGAGCACTGTGGAGAGCCTCGCATGCCTCAGACTCCAGAGCAGACGCAGATTGCCAAAGGCAGGGGATGGATTCCCGTGATCCTCGATCACATCGAAGGTCACGCTATCTATACTCTCGATGCGGAAGGCCGTGTAACCGCATGGGGCGCCGGCGCGCAGAAGATGCTCGGTTACTCGGCTCCCGAGGCGCTTGGCCAACATTATTCGCTCTTTGCCACTGTTGAAGACCGGCAGGCGGGCATGCCCGAGCACGAGCTCGCTGAGGCAGCCGAGACAGGCCGCTGCTGTAGGGATTCATGGAGGCTGCGCAAAGATGGATCGACGGTCTGGTCGAGTGGCGTTCTCTCCGCGGTGAAAGATGAGACCGGCGCGCCGGTTGGCTTCGTCCGCCTGGCGCGGGACCGGACCGAGGAAAAGATCTTTGCTGATTCGCGCGAGCACGCGGCCGCCGAGCTTGAGGAGCGCGTGGCCGAGCGCACCCGGCAGCTGGAAGAAACGGTGGAGGAGCTGCGACGCAAGAATCAGGAAGCGCAGGCCAGCGCGGAGATCGTGTCGCGGAATTTACGCGAAAAAGAGATGCTGCTGCGCGAAATTCATCACCGCGTGAAGAATAATCTGCAGGTGGTGCAAAGCCTGCTCAAGATGCGCGCGCGCCTGCTGCCGGAAGGAGAAGCGCGCCTGGCCTTCGATGCAACTGTGGAACGGGTGAGCGCGATGGCGCTGTTGCATGAGCGGCTCTACCAGACCTCGCATCTCGAGGGCCTGCCGCTCTCCATTTACGTGCGCGATCTCTTCCGCGACGTCACGGCCTCCAATTCGCTTGACCCGGCCCAGGTGCATCTCCGTCTCGATGCCGACGATATTCCACTGCAGCTGGACTTCGGCATTCCCTTCGGCTTGCTGATGAACGAGCTGCTGTGTAACAGCTTGAAGCACGCGTTTCCTCACGGCCGCAGGGGAACCATCGCCGTCTCCGTGCGTCGCGTCGAGGGCGCGGTACGCATGATCCTGAAAGATGACGGCTGCGGGCTGCCGGAAAATTTCGATCCGGCTGCGAGCGCCTCCATGGGCCTGAAGCTGGCGGCCAGCCTGGCTCGCCAGTTGGGCGGAACGCTCGACTTCGCCTCTGATGGCGGCTGCCGCGTGCAGGCCGATCTCCGGCGCATGTAGAGCGCAATCGCACAACTTCACTTCTGCTTATAATTCCGTGTCTCGCCGGTACGCGAATTGGTTACGGAGAAGCTGCCGTTCGGCGAAGCGACCACCTTCAGATATGCGCCGTCCGTAGCGCTGCCCGCGGGATTGGCGATTAGCGCCACGGGGCTGTTGTGCGCCGCATCGGAGTTCTCGGCCGTGTGCAGTTGCCACAGATCGATGAGGCCGGGGCTGTCATGCACGGTCTGCCATGCTTCCGGCATGCCGGCTTTGTGCGCGCCGTTGTTCATGATGGCCACGCGCGGATGCACCGCATCCACGATCGCGCGCGAGTTCGACAGATTCATGCCATGATGCGTAACCAGGTAGAGATCGACAGTGCCGATGGGGTTCTTCGGGCAGACCAGCGCGACTTCTTTTTGCCCGGTGAGGTCACCGAGATCGAGAAACTTGAAGCTTCCGAAGGTTACAAGAATGCCGGTGGAGCGCGCGTTCTCCGTGGGATCGTCTGGCCATTGCTTTTCCCCGGCGCAATACGGGTTTGGCTTGGGTGTAATGCCCGGAACCCGGTCAATATGCTGGCCATCCTCGGTGAGGACGACGACGTTGAGGCCGGGAATGGAGATTGTGTCGCCCGGATCAACCGTGTGCCGAGGTTTGTCTCCGATTGCCTTCAGATACGCCGCATAGCCGTTACGGGTGCTGTCGGAGTCTTCGCGGTTGGGCCCGTGGTCGATAAATTCGCCGATAGGCACGCGCTTGGCCAGCTCCGGCACGCCGCCCACGTGGTCCACGTGATAATGCGTGATCAGCAGGTGATCGATGCGCGTAATGCCGGCGTCGCGCATGGCCGCCTGAATGCGGTCGGCGTCGCGGCCATTATTCCCCGGCCAGCCCGCATCGACCAGCAGCGAGCTTCCTGAAGGAGACACCAGCAGCGTGGATTGGCCGCCCTCTACGTCGATCGAATAGATGAGCAGATGCTGCGCCTTTGCCTGCGCAGGTGCGTGCTGTGGAGGGGCGGCGAGCAACAGAACGAGCGCACAGCAGCAGAGAATCGGGGAAACCAGGCGGCAGGTCAGGTGCGTCCGGCGCCAGCGGTGGAAGGCGAGGCAGAGGACAAAAGGGGAGATTCGCGGGGAGATTCGCATTTGCCAAAAAGTGTACTCGAACCGGGCCGTCCCGGAAAATCGGATCGCGGGAATTAGATTCAAGACCCGCGGCCTCCGGTCTTAGCCGAAATTTACGCGCCTCACGCTGGGAGCGTATATTTTCCGGATTGAGCAATTTCCGCATCCAACAGAAGAGTGATGGATGATCAGTGCGGCTCGCGGAGGGCAAAATGCAGCGTTTGGCTGGAAGGGTCGCGATTGTGACCGGGGCCGGCACGGGCATTGGACAGGAAATCGCAAAGCGCCTCGGCGCCGAAGGCGCCAAAGTAATCATCGATTACATGGGTGGTCCTGAGGGCGCGCTGGAGGCGAAACAGGCGATCGAACAGGCGGGCGGCCAGGCGGAGATTGTGCTTGGCGATGTGACGCGCATGGACGACGTGCGCAAGATCGTCGATACCGCGTGGAGCAAGTTTGGCTCGGCAGACATCCTGGTGAACAATGCCGGCATTGAGCTCCGATCCGACTTCTGGGACACGACCGAAGACGAATTCGACCGCGTGATGGCGGTGAATCTGCGCGGCGCTTTTTTTCTGTCACAGGCCTTTGTGCGCCGCCTGCGGGAGCAGAAAAAACCGGGCCGCATCGTGAATATCAGCTCGGTGCATGAGGACATGGTCTTCCCCGGCTTCTCCACCTATTGCTGCAGCAAGGGCGGCATGCGGATGCTCATGCGCGATCTGGCCATGGAGCTTGGCCCGCTGGGAATCACGGTGAACAATGTGGCGCCCGGCGCAATCATCACGCCCATCAACAAATCGCTTCTCAACAACAGACAGCAATTGGATGCTCTGCTCAACAACATCCCGCTCGGGCGGATGGGCACCGTGGAGGACGTGGCCGGAATGGTGGCGTTTCTGGTCTCCGACGATGCCGCCTACGTGACCGGTTCCACGTTCGTTGTGGATGGAGGGCTGATGAGGAACTACAAAGAGCAATAAGGGATCATGGCCGCGAAAATTGAAGACTACGCTCTGATCGGAGATATGGAGACAGCGGCGCTGGTCGACCGGAACGGTTCGATCGACTGGCTCTGCTGGCCGGATTTTTCTTCCGATGCCTGTTTCGCAGCCCTGTTGGGCAGCGAAGAGAACGGCTACTGGAAGATCGCGCCGACTGAAGGCGAGTGGACGACTTCACGCCGTTACCGCGATCACACCCTGATTCTGGAGACCACCTTTCACCACGTGGGCGGAGTCGCGCGGCTCATCGACTTCATGCCCCCGCGCGGCGTTCACTCGGACGTGGTGCGCATCGTGGAGGGAGTGCGCGGAAACGTGAGGATGCGCATGGAACTGTCGCTGCGCTTCGGTTATGGACGCACGGTGCCGTGGGTAACCGGTATCGAAGATGGCGTGCGCGCCGTCGCGGGACCGGACCTTGCCGTGTTTCATGCCTCTGTTCCCATTCACGGCGAGAATCTTAAAACGGTCGCGGAGTTCGAAATGCGCCCCGGAAAACGCGTATGGTTTACGCTCACGCATGGCGAGTCGTACCTTCCCGATCCCCCGCAGATCAGTCACAGGCGTGCGCTCAGCGACGCGGAACGCATATGGAAGCGCTGGACCTCGCAGTTGAAGTTCAAGAGCAAGTATCGCGATGCGGTCGAGCGGTCACTGATCACGCTCAAGGCTCTCACCTTCCGGCCCACGGGCGGCATTGTAGCCGCGCCAACCTGCTCGCTCCCTGAGGCGATTGGCGGGGTGCGCAACTGGGATTATCGCTACTGCTGGCTGCGCGATACCACCTTCACGCTCCTGGCGCTCGCCAATGCAGGCTATTACGATGAGGCCGAGGCGTGGCAGGACTGGCTGTTGCGCGCGCTGGCCGGCAGCCCCGACCAGGTTCAGATCATGTATGGGCTCAAGGGCGAGCGGCAGCTTGAGGAGTGGGAGGCCGACTGGCTGCCCGGCTATGAAAATTCCCGGCCTGTGCGCATCGGCAACGCCGCCGCCAGGCAGGTGCAGCTTGATATCTACGGAGAGATGCTGGACTCTTTCTATAACGCGCAGATCAGCATGCGCCGCCACAACGAAAGCGACTTCAGAGCGCTGGTGCTGCTGCTCGAGCATCTCGAAGGCATTTGGAAGGAACCCGATAATGGGATCTGGGAGATGCGCGGCGCTCCGCAGCACTTCACCTATTCGAAGATGATGGCCTGGGTAGCCTTCGACCGCGCTGTGCTGCTGGCCGAGCAAATGGAATATGACGCGCCGGTGGAGCGATGGAAGACCATTCGCGACGCGATCCATGAAGAGATCTGCGTGCGTGCCTATAACAAAAGGAAAAAATGCTTTGTGCAGGCCTACGGCTCCGACCAGCTCGATGCGGCGCTGTTGCTGATGCCGGTGGTGGGTTTTTTGCCTGGCAGTGATCGGCGGGTAAAGGCGACCGTGCGGGCGATCGAACGCGAACTGATGCCCGATGGGCTGGTGTTGCGCTACAACACGGCAAAGGTCAAGGATGGATTGCCGCCCGGGGAAGGCGTGTTTCTGGCCTGCAGCTTCTGGATGGTGAGCAGCCTGCATGCGGTGGGCCGGAAAGGCGACGCGCGCAAGCTCTTTGATAGATTGCTCAAGCTGCGCAACGATCTCGGCCTGCTCTCAGAGGAATACGACGTTGGCCGCAAACGGCTGGTCGGGAACTTTCCCCAGGCGTTCTCGCACATCGCCCTGGTCAATGCGGCATTCGATCTTGAAGACCGAAACCGCATGCGCGGGCAGGCCCACCGGCGGGCCCGAAACCACGTCTTGAGCTCCCCTAAGCGCTCGGCCAGCGGACCGGACAAGCCGGCGCGCAAGCGGCGGACTCGATAAGAGGATTCTGCCTGCATCCTGCGCGGCGAAGCCTTGCGGCCCGATGCTGCTAGAATAAACACTGCCGCTGTATGCGGTAATGGCTGTTTTTGCCCTCTTTGTAAACCGGCGGGCCGCATGGCCGAATCCGAAAAAAGGAAAAATCGCACCTGTGAGCCAGACGATACGCAATATCGCCATCATCGCCCATGTTGACCACGGAAAAACCACGCTGGTCGACGCCATGCTGCGCCAATCCGGCACCTTCCGCGCCAACGAGCAGGTGGCTGAGCGGGTCATGGACTCGAATGAGCTGGAGCGCGAGCGCGGCATCACCATTCTCGCCAAGAACACGGCCGTCAACCACGGCGGCGGCAAGATCAACATTGTCGATACGCCCGGCCACGCCGATTTCGGCGGAGAAGTGGAGCGCGCGCTCAAGATGGTAGACGGCGTCATGCTGCTTGTGGACGCAGCCGAGGGGCCGTTGCCGCAGACGCGCTACGTGTTGTCGAAGGCGCTCGAAGCCAAGCTCCCCCCGATCGTGGTGATCAACAAGATCGACCGCCCTGACGCGCGCCCGCAGGAAGTGTTGAACGAAATTTACGATCTTTTCATCGATCTCGACGCGGACGAGCACCAGCTCGAGTTTCCTGTGCTCTATGCCGTGGCCAAGGCCGGGACGGCATCGACGGATCCGGCACAGCCCGGCACCGATTTGCAACCGCTCTTTGAAGCGATCGTGAACACGATTCCGGCGGCCACGGGCGACAGCGAAGGCGCGCTGCAGATTCTGGTAACCAATCTCGACTACTCCGAATACTTCGGCCGCATCGCCATTTGCCGCGTCTTTCAAGGCACGCTGCACGTGGGCGATGACGTGAATATTTCGAAGCGCGACGGAGCGCTTTACAAAACGCGGATTACGAAACTATTTACGTTTTCCGGCCTCAAGCGCACCGAGACTACTGAAACCACGATGGGCGATATCGTAGCCGTCGCCGGCGTGGAGGGCATCACCATCGGCGAAACCATCACCAGCGTGGAGAATCCCTCGCCGCTGCCGCTGATTGTCATCGATGAGCCCACTATCGCCATTCAATTCAGCGTGAACAACTCGCCGTTCGCGGGCCGCGAAGGCCAATACGTTACCAGCCGCAACCTGCGCGAGCGGCTCGAAAAAGAATTGTTGACCAATGTTTCCATTCGCGTGGAAGAGACCGGCTCACCCGATACCTTTAAGGTGCTGGGCCGCGGTGAGCTGCAGCTTGCCATCCTTATCGAAATGATGCGCCGTGAGGGCTACGAGTTGATGGCCGGCCGTCCGGAGATTGTGACGCGCATGGTGGATGGCGTGCGCATGGAGCCGGTTGAGCATCTCACCATCGACGTGCCGGAAGCTTACACTGGCGTAGTGATTGAAAAGCTCGGGCCGCGCAAAGGCGAGATGACCAAGATGCACAATCACGGCTCAGGCCGCGTGCGCATGGAATTCCGCGTGCCCAGCCGCGGCCTCATCGGCCTGCGCAGCGAGATGCTCACCGAGACGCGGGGAACCATCGTGATGAACTCGCTCTTCGACGGCTATATTCCTTATCAGGGTGAGATTCCGCAGCGGCCCACCGGCGCGCTCATCGCTGACCGCCAGGGCCTGACCACGACGTATTCACTCAATGGCCTGCAGGAGCGCGGCATTTTGTTCGTAGGGGCGGGCGTTGAGGTCTACGAGGGAATGGTCGTGGGCGAGCACTCGCGCGACAACGATCTCGATGTAAATGTGGTGCGCGAAAAGAAGATGACTAACATGCGCGCATCCAGTGCCGACGAAGCTATCCGATTGGTACCCTATAAGGCGTTGAACCTTGAGCAGGCTATCGAGTTCATCGCAGAAGATGAGTTCGTTGAAGTCACGCCCAAGTCGCTGCGCCTCCGCAAGAGAGTTCTGCAGGCCAACCGCCGCCCAAAACGCTGGGAAAAGGCATTAGCCCAGTAAATCGCAAACGATGGCAGGTGCGGGTAGCAGTCGTGTTAATCCGTCTGCCGGGTGCCCCATCCTTGCCATGCCTTAGTTTTTTGTGGCAAGGGTGGGATACCACAGATCTCGCCCTGCCTCAATGCAACCGTCGCTTTGCCTCCAGCACGCGCTCTAGTGCTTCCTCGGCCGTAACCCCCGTTGCCGACAGATGTCCCATCTTCCGCCCGGCACGCGGCGTATGCTTTTCGTAAAGATGCAACCGTACGCCAGGCACCGCTAGCGCAGCCGCAAAATCAGGTTCGCCGCTCAGCCAGACTTCGCCGAGCAGGTTCACAATCGCGCAGGGACTCATCAACTCCGTCGATCCCAACGGCAGATTGCACGCCGCGCGCACCGCCTGCTCGAACTGGCTCGTCACGCATCCGCGTTCGCTCTGGTGATAACTGTTGTGCGGCCGCGGCGCCAGCTCATTCACAAACAGCTCGCCGGCGCGGGTTACAAAAAACTCAACGCATAGCAACCCTTCAACGCCAAGACCGGCTGCAATCCCCGCCGCCAGTTCTTCCGCACGCGATTCAAGCTGCTGGGGCACGCCCGCAGGCAGCACGCTCCACGCCAGGATCTGATTTTCGTGATGATTGCGCGCGGCAGGATAGGTGCGCACTTCGCCCGCGGGGTTGCGCGCCGCCATCACGCTGATCTCGCAATCGAGATCCAGCGCCTGCTCAGCGACGCACGGCTGCGAGCCCAACTTTCGCCACGCTCGCCCAAAATCAAGACCGTCCGCAGAACCGATGCGCGCCTGTCCGCGCCCGTCGTAGCCGCCGCGGCCAATCTTCAGGAAAACGCTGCCGCCCAGCTTTGGCAACGCTTCAAGAAGTTCTGGTTCGGAACGAACCACGCGAAAGGGTCCGACTGGAAATCCGTTCTCCGCGAGCCACGTTTTTTGCAGTGTCTTGTCTTGAATGATGCGGATCGGCTCGACGCCAGGACGGAGCGGAGCAACGCGCGCCACCTCAGCGAGCGCATCCACGCCAATCTGCTCGATCTCCAATGTGACCGCGTCTGCGCCCGCAGCGAGCCGCCGCGCGGCCTCCACATCGTCCCATCGCCCGACGATCGTCTCATCAACGACGAAGCTCGCAGGACAGGCCGGGTCGGGATCCATCACGCGCACGTGATAGCCCATGGTGCGGGCGGCCATGGCCATCATGCGCCCCAACTGGCCGCCGCCGAGAATCGCGAGCACGCCGCCGGGCTGCACAACAGGCGGATGGGCAGCAGCGGGATCGACAGAGGGAAGATGGGCATTACCACTCACCCAGGCAACTCCTGGTCGAGTTTTTGTTCGAGCACTTCCTCGGTGCGCGCCGTACGCCACGCCGCGAGCCGCTCGTAGAGCGCTGCGTCTGCGCCGGCCAGAATCTCTGCCGCGAGCAGCGCCGCGTTTGCCGCGCCGGCCTTACCGATGGCCAGCGTTCCCACTGGCACGCCTTTCGGCATCTGCACAATCGAAAGCAGGGAATCGAGACCGTTCAATGGCGTGGCCTGCACCGGCACGCCGAGCACAGGCACGAGCGTCTTTGCCGCCAGCATGCCCGGCAGATGGGCCGCGCCGCCGGCTCCGGCGATGATGACGCGCAGTCCCCGCTCCCGCGCCGTAGCAGCATATTCGAAAAGTAAATCCGGCGTGCGATGCGCGCTCACAACGCGCGCTTCGTGCGGAATCTCCAGCGCGCGCAAAATCTCAACGGCCGCCGAAAGCACTTCATAGTCGCTCTTGCTGCCCATCACCACGCCGATCAGCGGCCGATCGCTCATGGGCTTGATTATACGGGGACGGGGTTGACTGAAAGTCATGGGACCGGCCGGATGTCCCGGCGCCCGACGCTGCATCGGCACTCAATGCCGGCGCCATGCTTCCATCGTGACTTCAATCACCGCGAACACCACGCTCACAGCCGTCAAGAAGCCCTTGGCTCGCTGCCAGTTCTGCTCGTGCTGGTCCATGCGCCGCTCCAGGTCTGCGAATCGTCCGCCGTTTCCGGAGCCCATCAGCCCGGACATCTGCGTCTTCAGCACACTCAAATCGCTGAGCACCTGCGCCTCGAATTCATCCATGATTCGCATGCATCGGACTCCATCCGCACTTCCCTGCCGATCGGCCTTCTGACTAACTAAGCGGTAGATTGATGAATAGTGCCGTCGAGAACTCCGAATAATTAGACGGCGTCGATCCGTCATACATCCGGATGTAGAAACGGTCGCTTGCGGAAACGCGCGAGAAGCTCAGGGTTGGCAACGAGCCGCGCAAGACCAGGGTTGGGTCCTCGCCGGGCCCGAATGCAAAATCGCGCAGCCGGATCTCGAATCCTCCGCCCGCCGGTGGTGTTACACCTGTATTGATCGTTACCGCGCTCCCGCTCAGCGAAGTGACGGTGAGGTTATTCAGATTCGCCAGCGGTGTGGGAGCAACCGGCGCCGGCAGCCACGCATTTACGGGCACCGTAGCGCTGGTTCTGATCGCGAGATCATCGGCCCAGTCATTCGCGAAGGCAATGTCATACTGCACTAAGTCCGGATAACTCGCGCTATAACTCAGCGTCACGGTGCGCACAACAACCTGCACGTTCAAATTCGCTGATGGCGCATTGAGGAGCAATGCGTCCCCCGGCCATACGTCGGCGGCAAAGCTCGCGCGCGTTCCCTTGTATGTGCCGCTCCACAGCGCCGTCACGCTGGCAGCCGCCTGTTCCATCACCAGGGCGGCATTGCGGCAATCGGCGGAACTGCGCGCCGGCGGATCGGTCACCGACCCTATCCATGCAGCGATCGAAGGTGAGCCCGCCGCAGCCAGAGCCGCCTGGCTTGCGGCATTCACTGCGCAGCCCACCGCCCGGCCTTGAGTGCGATAACTTACGGCAATCTGCTCGCCCGCTACCGGCGTATATCCCGTGTAGAATGCAACCTTGCCGGTGCGTTCCACATGACACTCGGCCGCCTCGGCGGTGGCGCCCACGCGCCGAGTATACGAGCCTCCGCCGGGCGGCGTGCTGACCACCCAGCCTGATCCGAGATTCGTCAGATAGATGGAGCGCATCGAGCCGACCAGGTTGATGCTGCTGGCCGCGACCAGCGTGCACACACCCGGCAGATTCGCGACGGCGCCGTCGTAAAGCGTGACCGGGGTCGCGCCCACGCCGCTGACAAACTCCTGAATCTCCATCTGAATTTTCCCAGGACCCAAGGCCCACATCCCTCCAGCGCTGATCAGGCCGCTATCGCCAAAGCCGTAGTAGACAGCCTGTGCGCGCTCGCATTCGGGACAATGTATGCGCACGCGAAGCGTGTATTGGTTGGCTGGGTTTATCGCGAAGGTGGTGCCGGCGGCCGAACCCTCAACGACTGGTTGCAGCGTAACCGCGCCGGTGCCCGTTGCTGCCGTCACCTGAAAACCGGCGGTGCAGTCGGCGGCGGTTTCGAGGCCGGTAAAGAAACCGGCGAGGATTCCCGTGCTTCCCGCTGAGAGTGCTAGCCCCACCGCTTCGAGCAGCAATGTGGCGCCCATTTCAATGGGGTCGATCCATGCGAGCAGCGTTTGCCCGTCAACGCCACTGCCCCCGTTCATCGCCAGCCCGTTCGTTCCCAACGTAAGATAGCCCGCTCCACCAGAAAGGCTCCACAGGCTCTGGTTGATTTGCGCTTCATTGAAAACTTCGCTGATGAGAGTGGATTTGGAAGCGACGAGGAAATACGGATCGGCCGCGAGATAGAACTGCGTTGTAACTCCATCGCCCAGAAAGTATTCGGTGACATAGGCGACCGGCTCGTTCTCCCCGCAGATAGTAACATCATTGGCAAGCGCACGCCTTACGCCGGCCGTGAACGCCAGATTGGCAAGAGTCAAACTTCCATCGGTTTCATTCAGGGGATGCACCGTGGCCTGAACGGATGTGAGGGTGAGCGAGCCATTCAGCGCGCGATAAGCAGCTCGCGCCATGTTCGCCACTTGCCCCGCGCTTTGGCTCCAGCCAGCGCCGCGCTTCGGGATGAAGTTACCCACCGCGGTGCTCAAAACAAGTCCACTGGTCGATAAGGCAGTCGAGCCGGAGTGAGTTACCAGCGAAGTGAAAAGCGCGCCCGCGGTTTCACCGGTTGATCCTGCGCTGGGAGGCATCAGCAACTGGTCCAGAAGCATTTCGTCGCTGAGAGCCTGAATGGCCGTCCGGTAACGCGGCCCCTCAAGCCCGAGCCCGGAGTATTCAGGCAGCGGACTTGCGGCGATATAGCCGGTGAAGTAGAGCGTGCCTTCATCGCCTGCCACTGCCAGCGCCTGGTAGCGAGTGGGAGCTGCGAGGCTGCCGTTCGCGGGAAGGCTTAACCATAACTGGCAGAGCGATGGTTCATTGAGCTTGCGCTCGATTGTGAGTGGATGCGCGGCGTCGAGCGCAGCGCTATAGTCCTGCCCTTGGATCGTAATCTTCATTTTTGCTCACTTAAGGTTGTGGGCCGGAAAGTTCTCGCTGCTCACACAAGTGCATTCGCCGCGGGCAGGAAGCTCCGGTAGCAGACCACGCGCTCGCCGTCCAGCGGATCGGCGACCGGCAACGCCAGGAACTGCGCCTTCAGCAAAACGCGCGACTGCCCGTTTGGGTTTTTCCCGTTGAGTGGGAGCGTCGACTCTTCCGCGCCGGCCATGGTCTGCAAGCGGGGATAGTAAAAGAAGATCCGCTCTCCCTGGCTGCCCTCGAGTGCGAAGAGCGCAGACCATTCCTGATAAAAACTGCCACCCTCGCGGTCTACGAATCCGGTGAGCGCCTGCAGCTTTGCGCCGGTTGACGGCGCGCCGCCGGGCAGCCGTTCCGCGAGCATCAATCCGCTGCTCGATACGCTCGAAACCAGCGCAACGTTGAATGTGATGCGCCGGATGTAGTCGACGTCGGTCAGCGGCTGGCGCACATACGCGCCCGCAACCGGCGTGCCCACAAATCCCGTCTGGCCGGTGTAGTCCACATCCAGTGCGACAATCGATCCCGGCAAAAATCTGGCCGCATCTGCCGATGCAAGCAGAATCGAAGTGGCTGTTGAGCCGCTCTGCGGAATCACGGCGGGCGCTGCCCGGGCTCCATCTGCAGCCGCAGCGGCTCCGCTCGCAGGCGCGAGCAGGTTCATGTGCTGCGATCCCGTGGCCAACGCCATGGTCAGCTTGGTCCAACTCAGGAACTGGAAACTTACCTGTGCCTCGAGCGTCTCGCGCACCTGCTCCAGCGTCGCAGCCGGAATTCCTGTCTGCACCTGCGCAGTCTTGCTCGCCGGTTTACGCAAGAAGTTCTGGATCCATCCCAGGCTGATCCATGGAGAGGGTGGAGAATCGAGACTGAATCTGCCCTGTTGCGTGGGGTCGAAGAGCACGGGCGTTTGGGTAGCGCGATTGACCGGCGCAAAGTAGGCTCTGGCGCGGCGCGCCACGGGCGCAGGTGCGGAAAACCAGTTAGCGGCCATCTACTCCCCCTGCTCCTGGTAGCTGTAGACTGTCACCCTCGCTGACCGGCTCAGGCAATCGCGCTGCACGACGACCGGCGCAAATCCCGGCTCGTCCCAGAAGACCTGCGTGAGCATCGCTGCCGGCGGGGTTGCCGTGTAATTGAGCTTCGGCGTGCAAAAGGGCTCGATCATCGCGAGTATCTCCTCGTCCATCTCGCTGAGCGCGCGTCCCCGATCGAGCCCGCCGAAGCTTTGTGTGCCGCAGGTCTGATAAAGGATCTCGCACTCTTCGGCCGTCATCGTTGAGCTGAGGTCCATATCCACGCCAACTCCCAGCCAGCGCAGCACAAACACATCGTTGGGGAGCTGATTGAAAGGCGCCTCTGCCTCTTCCACGAGAATCCCGGGGCGAACCGTCCCGCGCAGCAGTAGAGTGCGCCCCGGGTTGACCACGGTCAAGCGCGTGCGCAGCGCCATATAGAACGAGTCTTTTGCATTTTGCATGAGTGCTCCCAACCCGCCGACAGTTCACACCATGCGGTTCACAGCCGCATGTCCTCGCCAGCGCTCTTCAGGGCGGGTGATCCCGAAGTTGTATGGATGATGAGCTGAGAATCGCGAGCTACGAACTGTGAACAGCCCGTTACACCGCCTGCGGACGTGCCTCGCGCAAGAGCAGGCGATAAAGATACACCTGGCCGAAGGCTTCATTCGAAGCGATCGATTCAATCAGGTAATCCTGCCCGGCGACGGAGACAGCCAGCGTCATCGAGAAGAGAGACTGCGCGGACGCCAGGTCCAGCGCGTTTACCTGCTGCTCGATAGAGGTGGCAGAAACAAGCAGCTCCCATTTCGACTGGCCGCCCTCCTGCCATGTGGGCCGAAGCTTGCGCATCAGCACCGGGCTGACAGCCACTTCAGCAAACGTAGTGGCGACCAACCCCAGTTCGGATGCGCTCGTGTCGACATTCGCGCCTGTCACGCGCAGAAGGGCCGTGGCTCCCGTCACGCTTCGCAGCAGGGCGTCCGCCAGCATCTGCGGCGCTCCGGTCGGATTACGCGGCGCCGTATCGCTCATGGATCACCCCAGCCTGTTCGCGACATACGGATTCAGCCAGGCCTGCACCGTCTCGTCGATCAGCGAACTCGAAAAATACTGCATCTGCATGGTGTCGATCTTGGTCTTGCTCGCATTCAGCGCGGGCGTTGACTGCGCGTTGCGAACGATTTGCGCGCACGCGGTCTTTACGTCATCGCCAATCGTCGCCAAGCCCGCCGTGTAGCTCGTCATGACTTCGTTGTACCGCAGCCCCAACACACTCCAGGGCAGCGTCAGCTCGCCGGTGTTGGAATCGTAATCGACGGTTGTTGGGTCAATCGCTGTCCACTGGCCGGGCAGCGAAAACGCCCAGGCAATTTCAAGCATCGGCTCATTCAGAACCTCGCCACGCCGCGGCCGCGCGTATCGGCCCTCCAGGCTCACGAGAGGGGACAGGGCCGATCCCAAAGGCGCAAGCGGCAGATAGCTGAGATGCACCGTTTGCGCTCCGGCGGTTACGCGCAGCCGTTCCGTGTATTGAATGACGTTCAGGTCCGGCCGCCTGCAATAGCTATTGATCAGCGCCGTGGCCGCCGTGATCCAGTCCGCCGTCGTTCCCGCCGGCAATCCGTAGTTTGGGTAATCGGTTGGCTGCAGATAGGCCATATGCATGTTCCTTCTAGTACGGTTCGTAGTTCACCGTTCAGAGTTCACAGTTCAAGCGTTTGAGCCGAGCAAAGCACTTCATCCTGATAATGGGCAGCAAACGGTGAACTGCGAACTCTGAACTGCACGCTGCCTTAACGATCGACCAGCACCTGGTAATGCGCATAACTCGCGCCCTTCACCACGGGCGCGCCGAACTTGACCGCCACATACTGATACGCCATTGAGTTCGGCAAGCCGAGCTGGAAGATGCGCGGGGCCGGATCGCCGAGCCAGTGATACTCGATCAGATCTTCGGTGACGATGTAGGCCGGCAGCACGGCGCTGCCTGATCCCGGCGTGCCGGTGTAACTCAGGCTCCAGTCTGGAATCAGCGGCAGATCGCCCGCCTGCGTCGAGAGCATCTTCACGCGGAAGCCGGCGGTGATCTGGTCCGTGTTCAGCACGACGTTATATTCGGTCTTCATCTCCTGATCGATCAGATCGAGTAGGACCGGATTGCCGTAGATCGCCGTGGGCCGGACGCGGAATCCGGTGCTGGCTACCATCTGCGCAATCGTGGTCTTGATTGTGTCCACGATCTTCATCGACGTGGTGACAGTCACTGAGTTGCCGCCGGCCGCAATTTGCGCAGCGGCGCCCATGTACTGCGTGGTGGTGGGCGCGCTCAGGCTGGTGTCGTTGCCGTTCCACAACGCCACGTCGTGGGTCACCATCACGCCGCTTACGGTGTCGACGAGATCCTTAGCCTGCAGGTAGGCGAATTGCTGCTGCTGGTTGCCGAGCTCGATGTCGAAGAGGTTGTAGTTGATCTGCGCGACGATGGCTTTCAAGGGCACGCTCAACTCCACGCGCGTCGGGCTCACCACCGGAGGAACGATGCTGCGCGGATTGACGAAGCCGGCCGTACCCGGATTGGGAATTGCCGTCTCCTGGAAAAACCGCGACGGATGGCCCGTGGCCGGCACCTGCTTGATGCGCTGCCCGAAGGGGCTCGATCGGCGACAGATATCGACGATCTCCGTCTGATAGAGTGGAACTTCAATTGCGCCCGGCCCAATGTAATCCGCCGCCGCGTGAATGTCTGCAAAGGTTGCGTTCATAGGCTTCTCCGCCCCCTCCATGGGGCCGCTTGAGCTGCTAGCCACTAACTTCCAGTGCTTGGCTTGTTAGCCAGGTCGTGGCTCAGGTTGTTTTTTGGCGACGGGAGCGCGGTTCCAATAACTTCAGCCGTAACACGTTTGGCCGCAACTTACCCACATGTACCAACCAGCTTTTAGCTGGAAGCTAAGAGCTAGAGGCTAGTAACCGCACTTATGTAATTGCCCCGGCGCGCAGCAGTTGGCTCTTCACCGCAATCCGCTGCTCGAGACTCAGTCCGGTGAGCGCGGCATCCAGCGTCCGCACGTCCACAGGCCCATCGCCGACGCCGTGCTTGGCCAACATTTCCGTGGTGGAGGCCGGAATGGTTTTGCGCAGTGGATGCAGCACATTCTGCGCCGCTGCCGATTTCACCTCGGCCAGCTCCCGCTCGGCTGCGGCCAGTTTTTCGGCCAGCTCGGCCTCGCGCCGATTCTGCTCGACTGTTGCCGTAATCCGTTCCACCTCGCCGGATAATGCCGTTGCTGCGGCCGCTCGCTCTTCGAAGCGGCTCAATGTCGTCTCCAGTAACGCTGCCGCGGCTTCGAGCCGCTCTGCAATATCCCTCTCGCTGTTTTCCATAGACTTCCTTTCCTGGCTGTCATGTTGTCAGTTAACTTGCGAACGCGCTAACCCGCTAACTTGCACTTACTAACTCGCCATGCGAAAGCTCGTTGCCCGGTAAGCTGCTTTCTCTCGAAGCAGGATCGCCGCTCCAGTAAAAGTGACCCGAGTCAGCTTCCATACCTCGGCCCGCATATCTTCGACACGCGCCTCGGCGAGTTCATAACTCATGCCCATGGCCTCGGGCGCTTGCGCCTGGATCGCCTGGGCGACTTCAGGAAAATCCCGCGCGTATAAATAGCCGCGCACCATCAGGCGCTGGCCGATCACGTCGGCCTCGGTCAGCAGTCCGATCTTGCGGCGCGCATCATGGCCGTCCCAGCCCGGCCGGTAATCCACGGCCATGCCGAGCAGCGAGGGCAGCGCCTTTTCCGCGGCGTCGCGCGTCAAAATCACGCGATGACCGCGCGCCCCGGCCGGCGCTTTATCGCTGGCCGCGTTCACCACGGTCAAAACGCCTTCAAAGGCCACCCGGTTGGGATGTCCTTCCACATGTGGAATCTTTACTGCCATCGCTTCCAGTCGCATACACTCTCCGCTTTACGGAAAAAAGGGAACAGGGACATAGGGATTAGGTTTCTAAACTCCTGGGCCCCGTCTCGCTCCGGGCGATCCCTCGCGCCTAACTTCTCAATCTCTGGTTCCTGACTTCTTACGTCCCTATTTCCCGAGTCGCTGTTTCGAACGGCGCCAGTCCCCGCATCGCCCGCACTTCGTTCACGGTGAGCACGCCGGCCTGCAGTAACTGCACCTGCACGGCGAGCTCGGTGGTTTCATCGCGCGCGCTCAGCTCGTTGAAGACAAATTCGAACTCGCGCCATCCGATGCACTTCGCGAACAGATCCCGCGTGAGGTGCCCGGCCAGCAGAATCGCGAGCGGCGAAATTGCTCCGCGAAATGCTTCATCGGCCATCTCGGATGCTGTGGATTGGTTCACGTCGGCTTCGAGGCCGAGCATCAACGGCGGCAGGCCGAAGGCATTCGCCACCATGCGAATGAGGAACTCCTGCCATGCCAGCCGCAGGTCCGCGTCAGTGCCTTGCGCGAAGCGCAGCACCTCAGGCTTCTGCGCGGTTGAGAGCAACGGCACGCGGCCGGTTCCTTCAATCTCGTCCTGCCACCAGCGAATCAGCCGATCGTGCTGCGCGGGCGTCGCCTCATTGAGCCACAGCGCATATTGCGCGACAGAATTGGCTGCGAGCTTGCCGGCGAACCGGTGCGCACTCAGGAACTGATTCACGGTCTCGAAGGCTACTTCCAGCGGTCCCAGGCCGAAGGGCGTAAAGCTTCGCGGGTTCATCCGGATATACATCAACTGGTTGTCGCGCAATTCCACAGCGCTTGATTCGAGCTGTCCCGGAACGGCCTGTGCATAGCGCGGCGAATCTTGCTGCCCATCCCACCGCGCATTGATCCGGATCGATGCGCCATCGACCGGCCACAGCATGGCGGGCCGTTCGGGGTCGCCCGTCGGCTCCATCTCGATGGCTCCGAAGCCTCCTGTCAAGGCATCCTCGATCGCCTGCTCGATCAACGTGCGAAAGCTGTCCACCGGGTTTGGTTCTTCGAGGACTCTGCGCAGCGCTCGCAGTTTTCTCGGCAGGAAAGACACATCCTCCGGCGTAACCCCGCGCCGCACCCGCACCTGCCAGTCCATGGCGGCGATGCGGTCCTTGATCACGTTGATGGCGCGCCGCACCACCGGCGTCTCCGCAAATCGGCGCAGATGGACGGGCGTCGGCTTGGGCAGATGCCGGCCTGGAAGGTGCACCGGACTCAGGATGGACGGCAGGGCCAATGTCTTGCGCTCTGGTTCTGCCGTAGCGGCTCCATCGGCTTGCCGCAATTGCCCAGGAAGAGCTTGGCCGCCAAGGCGAGTTTGCCGCCAGATCTGTTTTATGTGTTCACCCAGCTTCACGCGCACCTTCCTTGTTTGCCGCTCCAAAAAAAGAAGAGGCACAGCCCGTGCGGGCTCCGCCTCTTTTCGATACCTGTTCATCAGCCTAGGCTTCTAACTGCCTCTACCGCTCAACAAAATCGATCCTACCGCGAACGCGGGAAATTATCTGCAAATGGTCCGGAAGTTTTGCGCCGAGTTAGGAGCCTCAGCGGAAATCGCCGCTTGGGGCGCACAGCTCCTGCTAACATTTCCCCATGCAATTCCAGTTACTCCGCATGGTTTCGCTTGCCGCTCTCATGGCCTGCGGCGTGTTTCCCTTCGCTGCGGTCGCACAGCACGCGGCGGCCGGGGCCTCGGCGGCTCGCGTGGAAGAAGTTCTCCGCGGCTTCCATGAAGGCCATCTCATCGAGCCAGTGGCGATCTCTCCAGATGGCAAGCGCCTGGCGTGGATTGAGGACGGGAAGATCTCGGTAGCCCCGCTTGACAATTTTGACAAGCGGCAGCATGTAACAGCAGGTATGTCCGACCCAGTCGATAGTGGCTGCACCGAGCGCGACCTGGCCTGGTCACCCGATTCGTCGGCGCTGGCGTTCTTCTCTGATTGCCCATCCGGAGCCGGCGGGAGCGGATCGCAGGACAATCTCTTTCTCGCCCGGCTGGATGGAAATCCCGCGAAACCCGTCACCAGCCTTCACGGCTATGTTGACTCGCCGGCCTTTTCACCCGACGGGCGGCAGATCGCATTCCTTTATGTCGAAGGCGCCACGCGCCCCGCCGGGGCTCTTGCCGCGATGAAACCTCCGTCGGGAGTGATCGGCGAAGATGGCATCGAGATCCAGCGCGTCGCTGTCGCCCAGGTGGACGCGTCAGCGCCGGCGGAGCCAGCCTTCATCTCCCCGGCCAACCTTCATGTTTACGAGTTCGACTGGTCTCCCGATTCGCAATCTCTCGCTTATATCGCGGCCGCTCCGCCGGGCGAGAACAACTGGTGGGTGGCCAAACTGTATACCCAGCCGCTCGACGGCTCGCCCACCGTGATTCTGGCTCCCGCTGAAGTTGCCGGGCCGCTGCACGGGTTGCAAATTGCGGTTCCCCGCTGGTCGCCGGATGGCAAAGCTATCGCCTTTATCGGCGGACTGATGAGCGACCAGGGCGTAACCGGCGGCGACCTTTACCTGATCCCTGCCACCGGCGGTCAGCCTGAGAGGCTGACCGCGAGGAAGGCCAGCATTGCCTGGTTCCATTGGGACCCGGTGAACCACGTTGCGGGATCGAGCGAAGACTATGCCATCGACTTGACTGAGATTCGCGATGGCTCAGTACACCTGGTCTCCGGGCTTAAGATATCGGCGGCTGCAACCGGCGAAACCCAGCCCGATGACGAAACCTTCGATGGCGCGATCGGGGGTGGAGAGCTTATGTCGTCCCAATCCGTGGCTCGCGATGGTACGGAAGCGTTCGTCTTCAGCTCCTTCTCCAAGCCCCCGGAGATCTGGATCGATCGCGGCGGCAAATCCCGGCAGATCACGCATTTTAACGAGGGAGTCGAACCTTCCTGGGGCAAATCCGTCTCGGTGGAATGGACGAGCGACAAGTTCCACGCGCAGGGCTGGCTGATGCTGCCGAAGAATTACGACCGAACCCTAAAATATCCGATGATCGTCCAGGTCCACGGCGGTCCGGCTTCGGCGGTCCTCCCGCACTGGGGCATCGGCAGCTCCTTCAGCCCGGAGGTCTTTTCAGCTCTCGGCTACTTTGTCTTCATGCCCAATCCCCGCGGCAGCTACGGCCAGGGTGAAGAGTTCACCCAGGCCAACCGCAAGGACTTCGGTTACGGAGATCTGCGCGACATTCTTGCCGGGGTCGATGCCGTCGAGGCCCGGTATTCGATCGATCCGAACCGCGTCGGCGTCGATGGCTGGAGCTATGGCGGCTTCATGACCATGTTCGCCATTACGCAGACGCACCGCTTCAGGGCCGCAGTTGCTGGCGCAGGCATCTCCGACTGGCTCAGCTATTATGGGGAAAACTCGATCGACCAGTGGATGATCCCTTACTTCGGCGCATCCGTATACGATGACCCGGCAGCCTACGCCAAGAGCTCGGCGATTGACTTCATCAAGCAGGCCCACACCCCCACCCTGATCGTGGTTGGCGACCGGGACGGGGAGTGCCCGGCGCCCCAGTCGTTCGAGTTCTGGCATGCGCTGCACGCCCTGGACGTCCCCACGCAGTTCGTGGTTTATCCCAATGAAGGCCACGGGTTTGCCAGTCCCGTGCATCGCCGCGATGTTCTCGAACGCGCCGCGGCGTGGTTTCTCCAGTACATGCCGCCCGGGTCCTGAAGGCTGAAATCTGCTCGCCATCTCCGCGCCGCGGAGTCTATGCAGGGAGGGAATCGCAACAGAAGTGGGCCCGTGCTGATACACTTTTTTCTTGGAGCATTTGAGAGCCTCTTTCGCCCTCCTGGCTGCATGCACGGCCGTGCCGCCGGAGCAAGTCGTCTGGGCGCATTTGGCCGTCGGCAAGCCTTCCTCGCGCATGGGGGCGGACGGCGATAACTCAGTCATTCTTCACGTGTTTTGAGGAGACCGTTCCGCGGCTCATGAAGGCGGAACGGGGAGGATTCATGCGGCGGTTTTTGACGCTTGTTTTTCTGATGTGCCTGGCCATTCCGGCCGGGGTTTCCATCTCCGGCTGTGTGCGTAACCCGGCAGCGAAGTATTGCCCCGGATTTACTTACGGAAGAACCATCAACGATGTGAACTCGATCACGATGGAGCCGCAGATTGCCGGCATCTCGCTGGCCTACGGTCAGACCCTCCAGGCCCAGTCGCCTTCGGCGATCACCTGCACCGGCGCGTCAGCCAGCGTCGGCGCAACGAGTTACACCTACGGCACCACCAACAATCAGCTCGTCGATATCTCGCCTTCCGGCGATATCTGCGCCGGCACCTGGAACCGGAATACCGGAGGCGGCATTGCGGATTACACCTACTGCAATTACCCGAACCCGCTGCCCTCGAGCAAAGGATTGCCTTACGGCATTGCCTATATCACCGCCTCTGCGGACTCGATCACGTCCAATCCGGTGGCAGTTTACATCCACGCGCCGATCACTTCCATCAGTCTCGTAGGGCCGTCCCAATGCGAGTCGCAGGGCACCATTTCGCAGCTTGACGCTGCCGCTTACTATGACCTGAACGGCACCCAGACGCTGCTTTGCACGCCGAACTCCACATCGGCGCCCGATTGCCTGGCGTCCATCGGAACCCTGAGCTTCAGTGTCGGAACTTCCTCTGTGGCCACGATCAACTCCGCGACCAACCAGATCACGGCGGAGCAGCCCGGCACCACGGCCATTACCGCGTCGATCGCGGGCTCCGGTTCGTCTGCCGGCTATTTCTCCACCTGCCCGCCCGCATCCATCAGCGTCACTCTCGCCAACGGCGCGACCTCAGGCATCATCGCCCAGGGCACGCCGCAGAACCTTACGACCCTTGTGCGCGATACCAACGGGAACTCCATTACCGGCCTCACGCTGACCTATCAGTCCACAAATCCTATTGACATCTCCGCCGGCGCCGCCGGCGCGGTCACCACCAGCTTCCCCGGCACGGCATCTGTGAATGCCGTCTGTCAGCCTGCCACATGCAATCCCGCGCCCATTAACGAACTCGGCTTGAACGGTACGGGACTTTCCATCTCTTCGAATCCAGTGAGCATTACGGTGCCCGGAACGGCCAGCGACTTCGCCTGGTTCGGTTCTCCCGGCCAGTCGCAATACTTTGTGCCGGTCGAACTGCTCACCGGCACCGTCGGCTCCAATGTGCGACTGCCCTACGTGCCGAATTCGATGATGATGGACCGCGGCGGCAGCAGTCTTTACTTCGGTTCGCCGCGCGAATTGATGATCTACAGCACCAGCAGCAACAGTTTGACCAAGCAGGATCCCTCCGCTCCAGGCGTTGTGCTGGCGGTTGCGCCCAATGATTCGCAGTTGCTCATCAACGACCAGGCGCGGCAGCTCTTCTATATCTACAATGCCTCCGCCGGCGGGTACACGACCTTCGGCGGCATGGGCGCGGCAGCCGCATGGACGCCCGATTCCGAGACGCTTTACATCGTCGACAACGCGTTGTTGAACACGCCTTCCGCATGTTCGACGGCGTTGATTACCGGGCACAGCGACACGCTTTACGTCTACAACGTGAATACCGGATGGACCACCGAGCCGCTGCCTCCGAGCCCCCTGCCAGACAGCGCGCGGCCCTCCTGCACCACCGCGCCGAATTCGGCATTGCCTCTGACCGCGCAGACTCCGGCTATTCTGACGCCGGGCGTCGGCGCATACCTGCGCGGCAGTCCTACCGTGGCTCACACCTGGTGCCCCACCGGCACGGTTGGCAACAACAGCACCATCCAGTTCTATCCCGAAGATCCGAAGGCCGCCGACGTATCTGTGCAATCCGACGTGCTGAACTCCACCCTGGATGGAGCGCACATCCTCGGCGCAACCGCGAACGGCGTCAGTATCACTCTCTCCGACATTGGCGTCACCATTCCCACGACTGCATGTCCAGAGACCACTACCGGCACAGGCGCCAGCCAGGTACAGACTCTCTCGGCCCTCTCCACGAATCCCACTTTGACCGGAACCGTAACGCTCACTGGCGGTCCCGGTATAACGATAAGCGCCGTCGACCAGGTGGTGACTGGCGCTGCGCCCACTACGTCGTTTGCAACCACGGCAGCGGGCATCGCCTTCCTCACGTACAGCACGAGCTCGGCGACCGGAGGCGCGCAGCTTCCCTATTACCTCCCGGCGACAAGCGGCGCCGGCGCATCCGGCACTGTCGCTTTGACCGGCGGTGCGGCGGTCACTGCGCCGCTGGTGGGCGCTTTTGCTCCGGACAACACGATCTTCTTCGTCTCCACTGCGGGCGACAACAAGATTCACTACATCAGCATCCCTCCGGCGGTAAGCACCACGGCGGCGCCCACGGATACTCAACAGATCAGCCCCAATCTTCCTGCTTGCACACCCGTGGCCAGCGGTGGCGTGGATGCGGGCTGTACGTATACCGGCACCGGGACCGGGACCGTTGTGCCGGCGACGGTGATCACGGTGAAACCGCGGTCGACAACCTAGCCACGGCATCACCTGCAGTAAGAACTCATCGATCGAGGCCGGCCGTGTGCCGGCCTTGTCATTTTTTTGGATAACACGGCGTCTTCTCGTGCCGGCCGGCTTGTCCCCTCTGACCGATTACCTCCACACGATAGAATCGAATCATGATCAAGGGGATCTCCTTTCTGCGTCCCGCCGGCAGCGCAGCGTCCCACGAAAGGCTGACCGGCTTCTTTGCCGCGCTTGGCTTCGCGCCGGGCAAAGGATGGGAGGAGAATGGAAGCCGCGGCGCATCGTTCCTCGCGCCGCTGGGCAACCTGGAATTCGTTGACGGCCAGCGGCCCTCGACCGCCGATGTTCTGGTGGAAGTGACGTCGCTCGATGCAGCCCATCAGGCGGCTGAAAGCTGGCTCCGCGCACACGGTGGCGAGGCCGCGGTTGCCCGGCTCTCGCCGGTGGCCGACACGCGCTGGAAGTCGCGGCTCTTCACGGTCGAGCCGGAGCCGGGTTTCGCCTTCAGTTTCTGGGCATGGACCGATCCCGTCAAAGGCAAGCCCGTTGCGCTCGAAGGCGATCTCTCCGCCGCCGGAATGAAGTTTGCCATCGTCGTTGCGCGGTGGAATGCCGTCATTACCGACCGGCTTCTCGAGGGCACTCTGGACGCGCTTCTGCGCAGCGGCGCAGGCCGCGCAGACGTTCAGGTGGTTCGCGTACCTGGCGCATGGGAGATTCCGGCAGCCGCGCGCGCCATCGCCAACGCTGGTCGCGTGGACGCAATCGTAACCCTCGGCTGCCTACTGCGCGGCGAAACCGCACACTACGAGGCGATCTACAACGAAGTTGCGCGGGGAATCGGCCAATCCCAACAGGAGACCGGCGTTCCTCACAGCTTTGGCGTGCTCACCTGCGAAACGCTCGAGCAGGCGCTCAACCGCGCCGGCATCAAAGCGGGTAACAAGGGCTTCGAGGCGGCCGTGGCAGCCATCGAGATGGTGAGCCTGCGCAGAAAGCTCGGCGAAGGCGGTTCCGCTTGAGTGCAGGCACGCGCCGCAAATCCCGCGAACTGGCGATGCAGATGCTCTTTCAGGCGGACATCGGCCGCCATACTCCAGACCACGTCCGCGCCACGTTCTGGGAATCCGCCGGCGAAGTCGAGCCAGACGTCCGCGGTTTTGCCGAGGATCTTTTTCGGGTCGCCGTGGCCGAGCACGAAAAGATCGACGAGCTGATTGCCAGCCACTCCAAGCACTGGCGGCTCGAACGCATGCCTGCGGTAGATCGCAATCTTCTTCGCATGGCTGTGGGCGAGATGCTCGGTTTCAAGGGCACGCCTTTTCCTATCGTGATCAACGAGGCCCTCGAGATCAGCCGCCGCTACTCGGCGCCCGAATCAATCAACTTCCTGAACGGCGTGCTCGATTCGATTGCACGCAGCCTGATTCCCAAGTAAAAAGCTCTCTCTGCGCGTGCCGCCGCGCCTCGATCTAATCCCGTGAAGCGGGTCTCGTGTGGCAGGTCGGCTCTCCCGGTCTGCTGTTATTCTGGAAGGAGTGGTTTCCGCATGCGTTTCAAAGGCATTCTAGCTATAACCTTCCTTCTTCCCATCGCGCTGGTCGCCTGCCACAAAGAAGAGCAGGCGGTCGAAGGCGTGGCGCAGAATGCCGTGAAGGCGGAAAAGCAGGCCCAGGCCAGCGCGACCGAACGCGACCAGGAACGCGCGCAGCTGGCGCAGATTCCGCTGCCGACCAAAAGCCTGTATATCGACGTGCATGAGCCTTCCCAGTGGGTCAACCCCTTTCTTGCGGTAGGTGCCGGCACGCTTACCCTCCGCGTCCTGATGCCTGACGCCAATCCAAGCTCCGTCGGTGAAGGCACATTGCTCCGCCCGCAAGCGGCCCGCCGGCAGGAGCTCCAGTTACGCCCCGGCGATCTCGCCAAAGCCATCACCGCCATTCCGCCCAGTGCATGGCCTTATGGCCGCGTGATTGCGATTGCCGAGTCTCCGCTTGCCACATCCAAGGACCGGCGCAGTGTCCGGCGTAACGTGGAAGTGGCGATCCAACAGCTCAACGACCTGGGCGTCGTGGTCGAAGAGTGGCCGTCGCGCTGAACAGCCGCGTAGAGTCAGTCCGGGTGAACGCGTTACCATTCCTCCGTGAGCAATTCTTCCTTTCCCATTCTTACGAACCCGTTGGTCCACGAAAGCTTTTCCGCCGGCCGCGAGCTTGAGGCGATCCTCAAGAAGAATCTTCGCGGCGAAGTGCGCTTCGATTCTGGTTTCCGCGCTCTTTACGCGGCGGATGCCTCGAATTACCGCCAGCTTCCCATCGGCGTTGTTTTTCCGCGCGATGCGGCCGACGTAGAAGCAGCTTTGGCCGCGTGCCGCGCCACGGGAGCTGCGGTTCTGCCGCGCGGAGCGGGAACCAGCCTGGCCGGCCAATGCGTCAATGTTGCCGTCGTCTTTGACTACTCCCGCCACATGAACGCGCTCACTTCCATCGATCCCCAGGCCAAGCTGGCCCGTGTTGAGCCGGGCATCGTTTTGGACCGCCTGCGCGACGCCGCCGAGCTCCATCACCTCACCTATGCCCCCGATCCGGCTACCCACTCCCGCTGCACACTGGGCGGCATGATCGGCAATAACAGTTGCGGCGTCCATGGTCTGCTGGGCGGCAAGGTTGTCGATAATGTCGAGTCTCTGGATGTGGTTCTCTATGACGGCACGCGCCTTACGGTGGGCGCGACATCTCCCGAACAACTTGAATTGCTGAGCCGCTCCGGCGGCCGGGTCGGCCAGCTTTATTCGGGACTCGCCCGCATCCGCGATCGCTACGCCGATCTGGTCCGCGAAAAATTCCCGCGCATCCCGCGCCGCGTCTCCGGCTATAACCTCGATGAGCTTTTGCCCGAAAACAACTTTCACGTAGCCCGCGCGCTGGTTGGCTCGGAAGGCACGTGCGTCAACGTCGTTTCGGCCAAGCTGAATCTCACGGCCAGCCCGCCCTTTCGCGTGCTCACCGTGCTTGGTTTCAATGATCCTTTCCTCGCCGCTGACGCCGTACCGCTGGCCCTCGAGCAGAAGCCCATCGGGCTGGAAGGGTTTGACCACCTGCTGGTCCAGTTCATGCGCCGCAAAGGGCTCGCGCTGAAGGAGCTCGATCAGCTCCCGGCCGGCGTAGGATTTCTGCTGGTCGAAATGGGCGCGTGGTCCGAGGAAGAAGCGCACGCCAAGGCTGAGCAGGTCGCGCGCGCATCGCAGTCATGGCCTTCCCCGCCCGTCGCCCATATCTGCACGCCGGAAGAGGCTGCGCACGTCTGGCATGTCCGCGAGTCCGCGCTGGGAGCCATGGTCTTCGTGCCCGGAGAACCGGATCGGTGGGAGGGCTGGGAGGATGCGGCGGTGCCGCCCGCGCAGCTCGGCAACTATCTTCGCCGCATCCAGGCGCTCATGGCCGAGTACGGCTATCGCAGTCCGCTTTACGGCCACTACGGCCAAGGCTGCGTCCATACCCGCATCAACTTCGATTTCCGTTCGGTGGAAGGCCAGCGCCGATTCCGCGAGTTCATCGGCCGGGCTGCTGACGTCGTGATCTCTTTTGGCGGATCGCTGAGCGGCGAACACGGCGACGGCCAATCGCGCGCCGCGCTGCTGCCCAAGATGTTCGGTCCCGAGCTCGTCGAGGCCTTCCGCGAGTTCAAGATGCTTTGGGATCCGGACAACCGCATGAATCCCGGGAAAGTGTCCGACGCGGTGCGAGTCTACGATCCGCTCGAAAATCTCCGCTACAATCCGCCGAAACCGGGCGATCCGGCTCCAGCCGAGCCTCAAAAGCACTTCGCCTTTGCCGCGGACGAGGGCTCTTTCGAACGCGCCACCGAGCGCTGCGTCGGCGTAGGCGCCTGCCGTAATGCGCACGGCGGAGTGATGTGCCCCAGCTACCGCGCGACGGGCGACGAGCAGCACTCGACCCGCGGCCGCGCTCGCCTGCTCTGGGAGATGCTCGCCGGCTCACTACGCCAGGAAGGCTTCAAAAGCCGCGCCGTCCACGAAGCGCTCGATCTCTGCCTGAGCTGCAAAGCTTGCAAGTCCGAGTGCCCTGTCCAGGTAGATATGGCCCGGTACAAGGCGGAGTTTCTCGCCCAGCACTACAAAGGCCGCCTGCACCCGCTGCAGCATTACGCCTTCGGCTTTGCCGATCGCCTGGCGCGCTATGGCTCGCTCACGCCGAAGCTGACCAATGCTCTGCTCACCGGGTCATTGACCAGCCCGCTGATCAAGCGCCTTGCCGGTGTTGCCCGCGAGCGGCAATTGCCCCGGCTGGCTGCGCAAAGCTATCAGAAAACGCGTGCGCGCGCAGTTTCACTTTCGAAAGATCCGTCGAACCGTGACCCGAGATCTGCACAACCGCAGACAGCCGGACGACAGGTTCTCCTCTGGACCGACACCTGGAACAACTACTATCACCCGCAAGTGCTCGCCGCCGCCGAATCGGTGCTTGCCGCCGCTGGTTTCGAGGTGCAAAGCCCGCAGGGCCACCTCTGCTGCGGCCGTCCCCTTTACGACTTCGGCTTCCTCTCCGCGGCGCGCTCTTATCTGTTGCGTGTTCTCGACCGCATGGCCCCGCAGATTGAGGCGGGAATCCCCTTCCTCTTTCTCGAACCAAGCTGCGCCAGCGTCTTCAAAGATGAAATGCTCGAGTTGATCCCGAACGATCCGCGCGCGAAGCAGTTGAGTGAAAACATCTGGCTCCTCGCCGATTGGCTCGCCGCCAAAGCTCCGGAGTTCGCCTCCGGCCGTCTTGAGGGCGCACGCATTCTCGTCCATGGCCATTGCCATCACAAGGCTGTGTTTGGGGGAGCGGGAAGCGAGGTTTCGCTTCTGCGCCAGGCCGGCGCTACGGTTGAGCCCATCCAGGCTGGCTGTTGCGGCATGGCCGGCCCGTTCGGTTTCGAAGCCGGCAAATTCGAAGTCTCGAAGGCGATCGCCGGCCAGGATCTCATGCCTGCCGTCGAATCGGCGGCTGCGGCAACCCTGATCGTCGCGGACGGCTTCAGTTGTCGCGAGCAGATCGCTCAGCTTTCCAACCGCCGTGCGATGCACTTCGCGGAGGTCCTCGCCCGCAGCTGCGGCGGCGACGGCTAGTCAGGAAACAATCGGGCTTGCAACTCCCCGCAACGCGCTCGCGTCCAATGCGGAGAGGCAGCCCGAGAAACCCGCCCTGTTCCGAGAACCGCGGCGATTTGCCGGGTCCGGGCGCCAGCGTAATTTGCGGTAAACTGGGTACTTTTGATACGCTCAGGCATCCTTTAAATACAATGAAAGGAGACATTTTATGGCAGACGAAAACAAATCTTACGGATTGGCGTGGTTTCTCGCCGGTTTAGGCGTGGGCGCGCTGGTGGGAATTCTTTACGCGCCCAAGAGCGGCCGCGAAACCCGCGAGGATCTTGCCAACAGCGCCCGCGAGGGCAGTGAGTATCTCCGCGTGCGCACGCGCCAGGCCGCAGACGAGGTCAGCGCCTTCGTTGACAAGAGCAAGGAGCAGGTAAGCGCGCTGGTTGAAAAGAGCAAGGAGCAGGTGACCGAATACGTCGATCGCGGCCGCGACGCCGTCGATCGGGGGCGCGCCCAGTGGGAAGAGTTTGTCGAACGCGGTAAGAATCTGGTGTCGGAGCAGACGGGCCGCGTGAACGCCGCCGTCGATGCCGGCCGTCAGGCTTACAAGTCCGCTACCACTGGAAACGATTGAGCTTCTGAAGTTTCGGTGTTCACATCGAGCTCCCGGCATGTTGATGCTGTGGCTTATTGCGGCGCCGAGGCTTGAAGTAAGCTCGCAGGGCGCCGCCACGGCGGCAGCCTTTCGGCTGTGCACCGCAGCTTCTTGGGCCTGACACAAGTTCCGCAGATTTGCGCGAGATTGCCTATGATATCGAACGCCGATTCTCAGATGATCCTGCTCGTGATTGCCGCCGTAGTTGCCTTGGCGCTGCTGTTGCAGGCTATCGTCCTGCTGGCGATCTTTCTCGGGCTGCGCAAGACAATGGCCCTGGCGCGCGGCGAGGTGGAAGAACTGCGCGCCACGGTGCTGCCCTTGTTGAAAGAGACGCGCGAGTCAATGTCTCGCGTAGCGCCCAAGATCGAGGGAACTTGCGATGATCTTGCCGCGCTCACCCATTCATTGCGCGTGCAGGCGGCCGAATTGCAGACCACGACCGCTGACTTGGTCCAACGCGCGCGCCGCCAAGCCATCCGCCTGGACACCATGGCCACAAGCGTCATGGACGCCGCAGATCGCGCCGGCGACTTTATGAGCCATGCCGTCAACAAGCCGGTGCGCCAGGTCTCCGGCATCCTGGCTTCTATCAAGGCCGTCGTCGACACCTTTCGGACGCCGGAACCCACGTCTCATCCGCGCACCAATCACACGCCCACCGATCCCGAAATGTTTGTCTGAGACGGAGAGCCTGGCCTCAGTTCAGAACTCGCGCGTTGAGGGAAATTACTGCAGGGCGAAGTGAGTTCCGAAACTGCTCTAAACGATCCATCCCCCGCCAACCACTTCATCTCCGTCATAAAACACGGCTGATTGGCCCGGCGTGACCGCGCGCTGCGGCTCGTCGAAAGTGGCGACCGCCTCGTCTGCGCCCGCTGGTTCGAGTGTTGCCCATGCCGGCTCATGGCGGTGCCGGATCTTCGCCCGCACCCTCATCGGCCCGGTCAGTTCCGGGATGCTGATCCAGTTCAGCCGCCTTGCGCGCAGCGTGCGCGTGGCCAGCTCGGCATCGGCGCCCACGGTGACGCGATGGCTCGCCGGATCGATATTCAGCACGTAGAGCGGCGACGGCGAAGCAACGCCGAGTCCCTTGCGCTGTCCCACGGTGAAGTTAGAGATTCCGTCGTGCCGGCCTATGACCTCGCCACTCGCTGCCACCAGCTCGCCGGCCGTAGCCGGAACCTGCTCGCCCTGCTCCTCGAGATAGGCGGTGAGAAACTGCTTGTAATCCCCGCCCGGTATGAAGCAGATCTCCTGCGAATCGGGCTTCTCGGCCAGCTTCAACCCACGCTGCCGCGCCATCTCCCGCACCGCGGGCTTGGTCAGCCCTCCCAGGGGAAACAGCGTGTGCGCCAGCTGCTCCTGCGTCAGCACAAAGAGAAAATATGTCTGGTCCTTGGCCAGATCCGCCGGCCGCTTTAAGATCCACCGGCCGCGCCGCTCATCGTACTCGTTGACCGCGTAGTGGCCTGTCGCAATCCGTTCGGCCCCGATGCTCCGCGCCGTCTTCAGCAACTGATCGAACTTGATGTGGTTATTGCAAAGAGAGCAGGGAATCGGCGTGCGGCCGGCCAGATATTCATCGACAAACGGCCGCACCACATCTCGCTCGAAGCGCTCCTCCTGGTTCACCACGTAATAAGGGATGTCGAGATGCTCAGCCACGCGCCGGGCGTCGTAGACATCGTCCAGCGAGCAGCAGCGGCCGGCCTTCGGCGCGTCCGGAATCCCATGCTTGCCCGCGAGCCGCGTCTGGTCCCAAAGCTGCAGCGTGAGCCCGACGACCGTGCTGCCGCCCTCATGGGCGAGCATCGCCGCTACCGTCGAGGAGTCCACCCCGCCGGACATGGCTACGGCAATGGTCGTCTGCTGTTTCATTCGAAAAACTGAAAAACCTCAAACCTCAAAATTTCAGTGCCCACCCTAGCCGCGCTTGTGCTTTTGCGGGCAGGTGGGAAAGCCCAATCTCGATTATCCGAGCGTTCCTGCCGCTACCGGCGAAAGCGCCCGCAGATGTTCCACGGCCTCCGGAACCACCTTTAAAGCGTGATCCACGTCCGCTTCGGTCGCCGTCTTCAGCAAGCTGAACCGCAGGCTGGCGCGCCCTGCATTCTTGTCCATCCCCATCGCCATCAACACATGGCTCGGCTCCGTCGATCCCGAGTGGCATGCCGACCCGCCGCTGACCGCGACGCCCTTCAGATCGAGCGCGATCACCAGAGCCTCACCCTCCACCTGGTCGAAACGAATGTTGGTCGAATTCGCCGTGCGCGGCGCGCCGGCTCCGTTTACGCTGGTGCCAGCAATCTTGAGAATCCCCGCCTCGAGCCGGTCGCGCAGCCCAGCCATGCGCTCAACGGTCCCATCCACCAGGCTCTCCATCGCCAGCTCCGCGGCTTTCCCGATTCCCACGATGCCGGGCACGTTCTCGGTTCCCGCGCGCTGCCTCCGTTCATGGCTCCCGCCCACCAGCAGCGGTTCCACAGGCGTTCCACGCCGCACGTACAGGGCGCCCACGCCCTTGGGTCCGTGCATCTTATGCGCGCTGATCGAAAGCAGGTGGCACCCGAAGCGCCGAACGTCCAGTGGAACCTTGCCCGCGCCCTGCACTGCATCGACATGAAAGAAAGCACCTGCCTCTGCGGCGATTTTGCCAATCTCTTCCACCGGCTGCAGCACGCCCGTCTCATTGTTCGCGAGCATGACGCTGATTAATTTGGTCGGGCGCCTGATCGCGCGGCGGACGGCCTCGGGATCGATGAGCCCGTTTGGCTGCGGCGCGACAAACGTCACGTCTACTCCCCGTTCCGCCATGCGCTCTGCCGCCTGCAGAACGGCCGAGTGTTCGATGGAGGTGGTAATGAGGTGGTCGCCCGCATGCAGCAGCCCGAAGATCGCGGCATTGTCGCCCTCGGTCCCGCCGGAGTTGAACACCACCTCTGCCTCGCGGCATTTGAAGAACTCGGCGAGTGTTTCGCGGGCCTGGTCGACCGCCGAGCGCGCCTGTTGCCCCTGGCGGTGAATCGACGACGCGTTCCCAAACTGCTCTATCCAATAGGGACGCATGGCCTCCATCACCTCCGGCAGCAGAGGCGTGGTGGCATTGGCGTCCATATACACGCGGGGCACAGGGATAGCTCTCCTTCTTAAATTGTACGGGGAATCATGCTTTCATGCGACCTGCGCCTCGGCGGCTCTCCTTCCGCGAAAATCGGGCCCAACTTACCCTATTAGAATGGGAAAGCACCGGAGCCTCAGCCGCATGAGCGAGAAGCAAGCCGCAACTCAGGTCTCCAGGCCGCGGATTCTGATCCTCGGCTCAGCGGGGCAACTCGGCCTTGACCTCCAACGCGGCTTTTCTGGTCTGGGCGCCATCACCGCAGCGGATCGAAGCTCCGTCAACCTGGCACAGCCGGATCAGATCCGGGTCCTGGTCCGCGAAATCCAGCCGGACGTGATTCTGAATGCCGCCGCCTACACGGCGGTCGACCGCGCCGAATCCGAACGTGAGCTCGCTTACGCCATCAATGCCGAGGCTCCGCGCATTCTGGCCCAGGAGGCCCTCCGGCTCGACGCGCTGCTGATTCACTACTCCACCGACTACGTCTTCGACGGCATCAAGCTGGGTCCGTGGACCGAAGACGATCCCACCCATCCGCTGAACGCCTATGGGGCCTCAAAGCTGGCCGGCGAAGTGGCCATTCAGAGCACCGGTGGCCGGGCTCTGATCTTCCGCACCAGTTGGGTCTACGGAGCGCACGGCAAGAATTTTCTATTCACGATGCTCCGGCTGGCGCGCGAGCGGGAGCGCCTCTCGGTTGTGGATGACCAGATTGGTGCGCCCACTACATCCCGCGCGCTGGCCTGGGCCACACGCGAGATTGTCTCCGGGCTGCTGGCCGGCCGATTCGGCGGCGCGCAAATGCCGGCCGATCTGTACCACATGACGTGCTCCGGCTCGACCTCATGGTTCGGCTTCGCGCAGGCCATCTTTGCCCGCGCCGCCCTGCTAGGCGTGAAGGCTCCGGAACTGGTTCCGATCGCCACGGCAGAGTACCCGACGCCGGCGCTGCGCCCGCGCAACTCCGTTCTCTCGAATGCCAGGCTCCAGGAGCGTTTCGCTGTCCAGCTGCCGGCCTGGGAAACGGCGCTCGATGAGATTGTGCAGGTTCTTCAGGGACCGCGTTCGCGGTGAGATCTCTGGCAGCGGGAGCCTCTGGCAGGCAAGGGAATCAGCAGATTTCTCCACGCGGCAAGAGTCGAAGTGAAAATAAATTTGATTTATTTTCAGAGCCTATTCTCAGCTTCCCGCGACCCGCGCCGCCGCCTCGCGAACCGCTTTCCGGGTCTCCTCTTCGCGGGCTGCCGTCATGCGAACCACGGGCGTGGACAGGCTGAGCGCAGCGACGACGCCCTGCCCTGGACGCTCAATGGGCGAGCCAAAGCAGATGCCGCCCATGATCGACTCTTCACGATCGCAGGAGATGCCGCTCTTCCGGATCTGCTCAAACTCCTCGAAGAGCCGGGCGCGGTCCGTGATGGTCTGCTCGGTGCGGCGCGACAACCCGTAGACCTCCAGGATGCGGTCAGCCAGCGCACGGGTTTGAAAGGCCGTGATCGCTTTGCCCATCGCGCTGCAATGCGGCGGCAGAACCCGGCCGACCCGGTTCGACATGCGGATCTCGTGGAAGGTTTCAATCGAATCGAGCACGTGAATCCGGTCGTCGTAAAGATAAGCAACGCTTGCAGTTTCGTTGAACCGGTTTGCCAGCCGCTCGAGCTCCGGCCGGGCCTTGGCTTTCAGAGCGTTGGCTTCCTCGATCAACCAGCCGAAGCGCAGTTTCGCGGCCAATTGGTAGGTTCCGTCCACCGCCTGCTCCAGATAGCGGTGCTTTTCGAGTGTCAGCAGGACGCGAAAGAGCGTGGACTCCGGCAATCCTGTCCGCGCGCTGATCTCTTTCAGCGAGAGAGAAGCGGTTCCGTCGAAACAGTCCAGCACTTCAAGAGCGCGGCCGATCGAGCGCAGATAATATTGCTCGTTCGCGGCCGCGTCTGGAACCGACTGAAGAGCCCATTTAGGTATCCGCCGGCGAACGGCTTTCTCGGGAAGATAGGGAGTTTCGGTTTTTGCTGCCATCGGGTGGGACCCTTCACTCGTTCAAGATATTCTTCCCAACTTTATACGTCGTCCGCATCTCACGGCGCAATAATTTTCATTTTTGGATTAGATGCCCTCCGTACTCACTTTCTTGCACGGAAGGTGCGGCGCATCCGCGTCTTCCCGCCCCGGCCGGCCTGGGGATCTGCCCGTCCGCCGCAGCTGAATGGCGGGCGCCCAGTCCCGCACCATCCCCAATGCCCATTCTTTGGGCGGGTTATCTATCGCGGCAGCTCCGCTTCGATCCTCCCGAGTGTCGGCCGGCTCGCGATTTTCTTCCCGTCCACAAAGAGCATCAACCCCCTGCCATTCTGATAATGGTCTCCTGTCTGGTCGTAAACGATCGCGATCGTATGTCCGTGATATGGCAGGCCATCTACCGCAAAATAACTCCACGTACCCGGCGGCAGCAGCGGATTCACCACGACACGCCCGTCAGCCTGCGGCCGCAGCCCGATGAGCCCGGTAATCAGCGGGTCGGCAAATCCCGAGTGGTTGTAATAGTTTCCGCGCCCGACCTGCCGGCGTTTGGCAACCAGAATGTCTTTCGCGATCCACTCGTCCGTGTCGGCATCCAGATCTTCGTCAATCCAGTCGATCACACGGCCGTTTGGCAGCTTGAGGTGCTGCGACAGGACGTAATTGGCGAAGAGCCGATAGTACTGCGGCTTCCCAATCTCGTTCTGTGCCGTGCCGTTCAACAGATCGGCAAGCGCCAGCAGCGTCTGCGTGGTCGCATAGGGCCACGACGGCCCGTTCCACGTGCATTGATCGTCGGATGCAAACCGGAACCGCGGGCTGCGCCGTTCCGCCGTGGTCGGGCCATACTTGCCCGCGAACCCATCCGGATCGAAGAGCTGCTTCCACGCCGCATCGTGGCTCGGAGATGGAGCATAGTACTCCCACGGAATGTAGCCGATCAGTTCCCGGACGTCGGAAAACTTAAGCACCGTGCCTGGTTCTTTGAACTTCTTCTGGCTTCGAATCCCCGAGTCCGCGGCCGGCGACAAATCCTCATAGAACTCGTCTTTCGGATTCCAGAGCTTCACTTCAATCAAGTGCTCCAGCCCGTCCGCCTTGGTGGCGTACTGGTCCGCCAGCGCCTTGTCTCCCGCGATGCGGGCGAAGGCGGCAATCGCCCGCGCGTCGCCAACCATGTAGCTGTTCAAGGGAGTTCTGTAACCATCGCCGCCGATCGACTTCTCCATCGCGTCGCGCGTATCGATCTGCCAGAAGAGGCCCACGGAAGGATCGAGATTGCTCGCTTCCCACGCCCTGTAATTGGCAGCCAGGGCCGGGAGCAAATCCGTGCCCAGCTTTGCATTGCCCATCGCCAGCGTGACCTCGCGCACGCTCGCCGCCCACGCGAAACTGTATTTGCGCGCTCCCGCCTCGGGCTCGCTCCACAGGCGCGCATAATCGGCGGCGATCTTGGGGTTTCGCAGCCAGCGCGCCTCGCCGAGATGGAATGGCGCCGCGTCCGGCAGCGCTCCATACAGCCCATCCGGCGCATCCGGCTTCGGCAGCCACTCCGTAATCACGAACCCGCGCGGCGTCGCAACCAGGTGCTTTTCCCACGCATACCACCGGAAGTAATACATCTCTTCGAATTGCTTGTCCGATGCATCGAAGAGCGGAATGTTGGCTTGCATCCAGGGCCATTCGTCCGCAGGCGATTTGCCGGTAGCTTCGAGTTCATCGGCTGCGAACCGCGTAACGTAGTGCCGATAGTCGTTCGCATGCAGCACGGCGAAATTGGCGCTCTGCGCCGCTGCGGCTGCGGGAAGCACGGCCGCTGCAAGCACGTTTGCGATGATTTTGCGAGTGCTCATTTAAGGGAAACTCTCAGGCGCCGTGAGGCTCGTGCACCGCGGATTCGCCTAAGCCGCGTGCCAGATCAACTGCCATCTTGCCGGCAGCCATGCGCACGGCCAGCCGCATTGCAGCCTTCATGTTGGTCGCATCCGCCAGATTGCGGCCGGCGATATCGAAGGCCGTGCCATGATCGACCGACGTGCGAATGATCGGCATGCCCAGTGACACATTCACCGTTTCCTCGAAGTCAATCAGCTTCATGGGAATGTGACCTTGATCGTGGTACATGGCGACGATCAGGTCGAACTCCCCGCGCAGGGCACGCACGAAGATCGTGTCGGCCGAGTGCGGGCCGGAACAGTCGATGCCTGACGCGCGCCCTTCGGCAATCGCCGGAGCAATCACTGCCGCATCCTGCGAGCCGAAAAGCCCGTGCTCACCGGCATGCGGATTCAGGCCGCAGACTGCGATTCGCGGCGGCTTCCTCCGCATCAGCGTTAACGCCTCATTGCCGAGCTCAATCGTGCGCACGATCCGGTGCTGATCAAGTTGGCAGGCGCGTTCCAGCGGAACATGCGTGCTTACATGCACCGTCGCCAGCTTCTCTGATACCAGCAGCATGCGTGACTCCGTTGCGCGGGCGAGTTCCGCTATGTACTCCGTGTGTCCGGAGAAGGCGCGCCCTGAAAGCGTGACGGCTTCTTTGTTCAGCGGCGCGGTCACCATTGCATCGGCCTCGCCGCTCAGGCACATCTCGGCCGCGCGTCGTACGTAACTGATCGCCGCCGCGCCATATTCGCCGCGCAGTTGTCCAAATGCGAGAACATGATCGGCGCTCAGGCTTCCGGTTTCCGCCAGCGTGAAAGGCAGACCGACGGGATCGACTCCGACGACCCGTGCAGCCGCGTTCAGGGCTGCGGAGTCTGCCACGACGAGCCACCGCGCCATGGCGCTGAGTTCGTCGTCCCTGAGCGCTTTGAGCGCAATCTCGGCGCCCACGCCTGCGGGGTCCCCAATGCTGATCGCGATGCGGGGCAGATTGTTCACGCAACTCCTGACAATGCTGCGACTATATCGATGAGCGCGGTCGCGGATCCGAATCCTCCCGACTTGGTCACCACGATGCGCCCCTCCGCCATTCCGCCTTGCAGCCTTCCCCACGGAATGCCCGGTGCAAACTCTCCATGCAGCAGAATTGAGTGCGCGCCGAGCGCCTCCGCAACGAACTGCGCCGTGTCGCCTCCGGTGACGATCAGCGCCTCCGGATCGAACGATGCGCATGCCGCACGAACCTTCGCGTCTCCATCGTAACGGCATTCGATGCGCAAGATCTGCACATCCCCGCATCCGTGCGCTCTCTGTTCAAGCGCTGCAAGCTGAAGAGCCGTTACCCGATGCGACGTTCCGGCGATCACCAACGTGCGCGCTGCCACAGGCGCCGGAGCTGCCGGCGCCGCAACCGGATGCAGGCTCGAGATTGCCCGCGCCAGCCCTGCCGATCCTGCATACAACAATCCTGGCAGAGGCCCTGCCGCCCGCGCCAGAGCATCGAGATCGCACTGCGTCACGCTGTCGCCCACCAGCACAGTCTTGCCGCATGCAAGGGCGGGGGCAATCTCACCAGCATCTGAGATCGTGACCATCGCGTCCCGTATCTCCGGCGCAAACCACGCGCGCAGATCGATCTGCGCAACAAGCCCGCACCCATCCCGAACCTCCAGGATTCCACTACGCACTGTGCGGCCTGCCGCGGGAAAGGCGGGAGCGAGCAGAACCGCCCGTGTGCCGAGCGCGCGATGCAAGGCGAGCAACTCCGCGGCAATCGGACCGCGCCCGGCCGAATCGATTTTTTTGAACAAGATGGTGTCGGAATCCAGCGCCAGGCCGGCGGCTGCCCGCGAAACCGCATCTGCTGCTGCTTCCGGCGCCAGTGCTCGCGAAGCCGTGTGGAACGCCTGCGCCGTCTCAGCGGCGGGAAACAGCGCCTTGGGGCCAAACCATACGCGCACAGCATGCCCGGCACAGAGGAAGGCCGCGCCGGCGTCGCACGCACCAGTCACATCGTCCGCCAGCAGCCACACGCGCTCGGCGGGCGACCTCATCGCGGGCGTACAGTGATTGGATTGGATGGGTTCGGTGAGCATCGGACGCGGTCCAATTTATTTTCGGTAGTATACATTTATTTCTAAGCAGCCATCCCGCTCCACCGCTCCAGTCGGACGGCGGAGCGCAAGCCTGGCATCGTTTGCGGTCGTCGTCGGCTCATTCCGCTGAAGAATCTCAACCTTGTTGCAGCCTTCCCGTCCACCGCGCCGTTGCGACACAATTGCAGATCGAGAGGCGTGCCGAGAGCAGCACCTTCGATCTGTTCAGGGGGAGGCTCGCCAGCGATCGAGCCATCGCTTTATGGACTCAGTGCCATGATCTTGCGTAATCTCTTTACGGTGGAGTTCGAATGACTTTCAAGAAATCGTTAGGCGCACTAGCTCTCTGCATTCTCATTTCCTCTCAAGCGCCGGCGCAGTCGGCCCCGGATACGGCAGCGCTGAAGGGACTGGCTCCGGTTACCGTCTTGTTGAATACGGATGCCGGTAAAGCCGCCCTGGGAGCGAACTATACGGTCACCGGAGGAATTCAAACAGGAGCAATCGCTCAGCCGACGCTGCTGCCATTTCCCGAACAGCAACAGCAGGCGCTGCGGGATGCTTTCATTTCGGACAGCAATCTTGCGCAGCTTGCGGATGGATTGGGAACGACACTCGGATCTGCGTATCTGGCGCGCTTTCACTATATCGATCAAAAACAAACGTCCCGGCTCCCGCAATCCATCGGTAATCTGATCAGCTATGCAACCGCGGTCTCCGGCTCACGCTCGAATGCGGGCAAATACCTTTTTGCCAACGAGACGACCGACGGAAAAACGCCCGTATCGCTGGACGAAGGTGCAATTCTGAAGGAAATTGGCGGTGTCGAGGACATCTTTGGCAAAGCTTACCATCTTCCAGCAGGCACCGCGGGGGCCGATGCGTATGGCGATTCGCGCCCCTTTCAGACGGAGCCGAGCGTCACACGGTTTGTTGGCTTGGATTACCTGAACAACCCTTCCGACAACTTTGTGTATAACCACGGGCCGGTCATGAACCTGACCAACAGCCCATCGTATCCAAGCGGCCACACGACGTATGGTTATACAGGCGCGGTGCTGCTTGCCGTTCTGGTTCCCGAACGATATGCGCAGATGATCGCTCGCGGCGCCGAGTATGGAAACGATCGCGTCATCATGGGCTCGCACTACGTGATGGATGTGATGGGCGGGCGGACGCTGGCGCTTTATGACATGGCGCATCTTCTGGCGAATGATCCGGCGTACATGGATTTGTCCATACGTGAAGCTCCGCCGATCAAGGATTTTCAAAGCGCCGTGAAAAGCGCGCGCGCCGAACTGATTGCGATATTGCAGAGCGGGTGCGGCAACACGATTGAAGCTTGCGCGCAAGAGGATATCGGGCGATTCAGCAACGCTGCCGCGGATGAAGCGTTCTATGATGCGACACAGACCTACAGCCTATCCGTTGTGTATCCAAAAAATGCCGGGATGCTGGAAGATGTGGCGAAAATTGCTCCGGAGGCTGGATATCTGTTGACGCAGGCTTTTCCTTCTCTGAGCCTGGCGCAGGCTGACAAGATCCTCACGGAAACAGAAGGGCCGGGCGGCGGATTTCTCGACAATGGCTCAGAGTTTGGTGTGTACTCCCGGCTGAACCTTTATGCTGCCGCACGACGCGCGGAGTAGATTGCTGCGGGCAAGTGATTCATCTTGATAGTCGCGAACCCGTCGCTCAAACGAGCTCACGGGGATATGCTGTTTCGATCATTGCGAGCTTCGCCGGTGAATCGCCGCTCCTACACCCGTTGAGCGATCAAAACGCTACCTTCACCGCAAACTGAATCTCGCGCGGAGTCCCGGAGCCGACCGGACTGACCGGTGTGGTCGTGTTAACTGTTTGGATAATGGCGCCAAAGCCGGGGACACCGAAAGTGGCTTGCGGCAATCCGTATTGAGGATGGTTGAAGATGTTGAAGAACTCTGAACGCAATTCGAGTCGTGCATGCTCCGAGAGCGGGATGCGTTTGTCGATCCCGAAATCCATTTGCCACGCGCCGGGTCCGCGAGCGACGTCGCGTGGCGCGTCGCCAAAAGTGCCGTTGGCAGGAGTTGAAAAAGCTGCAGGATTGATCCACTGGCCGATGCGCGCGCCACCAGGCGGCGTAAGCGGAACGCCGGGTACGAGGTCGGGGCGCTGGTCAGTCGCATTGCCGTCGGGGACGGCAGAGGCTGAGCGGTTGATGAGAACGTCAACCGGGAATCCGGTTCGGGCTGCGAAAGTTGATGTGACCTGCCAGCCACCGCCGACCGCATTCAAGAAACCAGGCGTATTTGCGAATTCTTTGCCCGCACCGAATGGCAGTTCATAGACCGCATTCGCATTGAAGACATGGCGCGCATCCCAGATGCCGGAAGCACGCTCGCAGGCCTGGCAGGCAACGTTCTCAGGGACGAGCGAATCGCCATCGCCGCTTCCGTCAGACCCGTCATCTATTTCATGCGACCACATATAGTTGGCCGCGAGCAGGAAACCATGAGAAAAGGTGCGCTTCGCAGCGGCCGAAAGGCCATTGTAGCTGCTGTTGTCTTTATTACCTCGCCAGCTGACCTCGCCGAAGGCAGGATAGGGACGCGCGCCAGTCGCAGGATTAACAACGTTCACTTCCGAGAGTGCAAGCAGGTGTATGCCCCTGCTGCCGACATAGGAAAGGGCGCCAACGAAATCAACCGGCAGCAGCTGCTGAACCGAGACGCCCCACTCTTCCACATACGTGTCTTTGCGGAGCCTGTCATCGTCCCGCGGAGAAATGATTCCAGTCGTATCGGTTAAGAAAGGAGCGATTGGGTAGCTCAGGCTGGGAATGGTCTTGTTGGATAGCGAGTACGCGAAGACTTCGTTGCTGATGGGGAGGTTTTGATCATCAAGCTGACCGTCCTCATGATAGAGACCATAGCCGGCGCGGATAACGGAACGCCCGCTCTTGTCGGGCGAGAAGGAGAACGCCAGCCGCGGATCGATGTCTCCGTAGTTGGGCTGGCCGAAACTGGCTCCAACTCCGCAAAAGCCCTGCGGCCCGCAGGTTGCAAAATCGAATGGATTGGCGCGGCCTTGGACCTCATGAAAGATATTGAAAAAGCTATAACGGACGCCCAGATTGAAAGTGACCTTCTGGGTCATGTTGAACTCGTCCTGGATGTAGCCGTAATACTGCGTCTTGCGGAGACCGTTGACCGGAAGTGTTCCGTTGAGGCTGGCCGTGCTGACCTGGTTCGCGTCAAAGGAGGCAAGGGAGGCGAATGCGACGGTTCCGGCTTCTGTGTTTCCCTGGTTGAGCTGGATGCGCCGGATTTCGGCCCCGGCCTTGATCGTATGCCGGCCTTTCAACCAGGTGAGATTGTCAATCTCGGAAAATGAGTTGCCGACGCCGGTGCTGATGCGGTTGTTGTTGAGGGTGGTCAGGCCGGAAACGGAGATGGCATAAGGAACGCCAGTCGTATTGATGTCGGTGGTGTCTGCCGTGCCGCGATTGAAGCCGAACTTGAATTCGTTCGCCAGTGTAGAAGAAGAAACGTGCAGCAGCTCGATGGCGCCATTCACGGGGGCAGAGGTCAGCTGCTGGAGATCGGAGAGATAGTTTCCCGAACTGGCCAAGGGCTGCGTGTTCACAGCACGATCAATATTGAATCGGACGAATGCGGTTGTCTTGTCTGAGAACCGCTGGTCGAGCCGCAGCATGGCGGAATTCTCGGTGACGACTTGCAGGCCCGAACTCGTAAATTCATTGATATCGGGATTGCTGGTCGGAATTTCGCCCTTTGGATACGCATTGAGAATCGGAACGAGGACCGGAGAATCTGTCGCAACCTGGGCGCGGAACGCATCGCTGGGCACATACCCAAGCAGTGGAAATCCCCAGTGCTGGCGGTAGCCCTCATACGCGACGAAGAAGAATGTCTTCTGCCGGACAATGGGACCTCCAAATGACGCGCCATATTGATTCAAGTGGAAAGGCGGCTGTGGCGTCGTCACCACCGGAACCGGTTGCTCGGCGTCAAAGGCGTTGTTGCGCAGGAATTCGAATGCGTCGCCGTGCCACGCATTTGTTCCCGAAGGTGAAGTCACTGCGAGTTGCGGGCCGCCCGTTCCTGCGGCTTCAGCGGTGGCGAGCATGGAGTCGACACGAAACTCCTGGATCGTGTCCAGGGGAATTGACAAGCGCACGTACGGCTGCTGCGGCTGATTCACAATGTTTGTGGCGTCAATGCCGTCGTAGGTAAAGTTGTCATCATCGCGTCCGCGACCGGCAAAGCGAACAGCGCGCTGATTGCTGCCTCCGGTGTCGACGGCTCCCGGCACAAGAGCCGTGAGCGTCGCCCAGTTGCGCCCGTTGAGAGGCAACTCCCTGGCCTGTTCCTGCTCAGTGCGCCCGCCCAGTGCATCCGACATTTTGTCGATCTGCTCGGAGCTGGTGGAAACCTCTACGCGTTCGTTGTTGCCGGAAACCTGTAATGTGGCATCGAGAGTTCGGGTGCGGCCGAGCACTTCTTGCACGTTGACGTAGGTGAGCATCCTGAAGCCTTGATGCTCAAACGTGACCGTGTAATTCCCGACCGGCAATTCGGGAACGTAATAGGTCCCCGTGACAGATGAGGTCGTCTGTCTCCGCAGGCCCGTCGCGCTTTGGACTGCGGTAACTTGCGTCTGCGGCAAAACGCGCCCCGCGGCGTCGGTGACAGTGCCGCTGAGTCCGGCGCGATCGATCTGTGCTCGCGCAGACGTAGCTAGAAGGAGAATGGTGGCGAAGAGGAAGATTATCGTGAAATGGAAATCGTCCTTCCAAACGCCGTAGCTAAAGAGCTGCATCGCAGTTTTTCCTCTCCATTCCGAAGTTCCATTTGAATTCGAGAATCTCTGCATTTGCATACAACCCGAAATCTGGGTCTGGGGAGACGTCCCCGTTCCGCATTGAGCCACTCCGTGGCGGCGGTGATCTGGTAGGCTGTTCCTTCTCCGGGACATCTTCGGGCCGCAACATGGTAAAACCACCCTGATAGCATCGAACGCAGAGAAATCCTGGTTCAAGTCAATTCTCCGAGATAGAACAAATCGATCCATAATCGGATCCGCAGGTCGCAATGATTTGGTTCAAGTTGGCTTGCGCGCAACGACGACAGTGAGTGAAGGGAACGTAATGGCAAAGGCGCCGCGGCGCTTTTCAACAATTCGGAAACATACGCGACGCCGTGCTGGATCACAGGCCAGCGTCAGCCCCGCTGGGCCCGCTCCCACGATCAAAACCGGAACACCGTCGACGGCCATTTTCCTCTCCAGATCCATCCTAAAGGCTGCCCGCCCGAATCCGGGCTGCATGCTCAGTGGTATGCCAACATCTGAGGCAGGCCGGGATCGCCGCGCAAACACCGGCCCTTGCGCTGCGAAGCGAAGGCCCGAACGGACGGCGCAGCACAAGAGCGTGACCAAAAGCGTCCACCATGTTGCCCAGCAGGAAGGCCACCAGGTCTAGAGCCTGTTATTAACTTTCCCGCGGACGGTCCACCTCCCTGACGTGCCGCTCATGTAGAGCGATGAAGATGGCTCGCAGCAATTGAGTTGTGCGGGGCAGTCGCAATTCAGGATTTGCGACAACAAGCGCTGACTTTTAAACATCTAAGTCATCACGGATGGGGCAATCCGCGACTTTCAAGAACTTAGCCAATTACATTCATCTTTTGTCGATTCTCGCCCTTGCGGGCTGAAGCACCTTTCAGGGGTTTGTGAGGTGCTGGAAGAGAGCGGATGTACCACCGTCGTCGTTAAGTCGCTTGATCACTGGCCCTACCTTCAAGGAGCTTGCTGATATGTCTGCTGCTGATTTTGGCCAATTTGTGCTGACCATTGCCGTTCTGCTCGCGGCAGTTCACGGGCTCGGCTATCTCGCGGAACGGTTGAAACAACCGCGCATCGTAGGTGAAATTCTGGCCGGCATCCTGCTGGGGCCGTTCGCGTTCAAGCTCATCGCCCCCGGCGCTTTCGGGGAGCTATTCGCCTTTTCCTCCAGTGCCAATACTGTGATGGGGTTTCTCTATCAGCTCGGCCTCATCCTGCTGATGTTCTGTTCCGGCGCCGAGACCCGGCGGCTGCTGGCCAGCGAGAACCGCAACAAGACGATCCTGCTCATCGCGGTCTCAGACATCGGCAGCTTTCTTTTCGTTCTTGGGCTGGGAGCCCTGGGGCTCATTCCACTGGCGCGGCTCACTGGGCCGCTGGGCCGGCCATCCGGGACGCTGCTGATTGTCGCCATCGGCGTATCAGTCACGTCGATTCCCGTAATCTCGCGCATCTTTTGGGACTTGGGCATTATGCGCACTCGCTTTGTGAGTTTGCTGCTTGGCTATGCCGTGCTCGAGGACATCGCGCTATGGGTGGTGCTGGCGTTTGCCATGGCGATGTCAAAGACCGAGTCGCTTGCCGGCCAGCACCTGGGCACCACAGTAACTGCGCACGTGGTCGGCACCTTCGTTTACATGATCATTGCCATGGTGTTTATGCCCATGGTGTTGCGCTGGCTTGGACGTGCGCGCTGGAACGTGCTGCACACAGCCTCGCCAGTCGGCTACATCGTCCTGGTGCTGATGGCCTATTGCGCAATTGCGGCTGTGACTGATGTCAACCTGCAGTTCGCGGCGCTGCTCGCCGGTTACGGCGTGGTCGGCGGCATCCGCGGCACGGAACGCGAGCGGCTGGCCGATCCCCTAGGCGCCATTGCCAAGTTTTCGTTCGGTGTTTTCGTTCCCATCTACTTTGGCATTGTGGGCTATAAGCTGGTCTTCGGCCGGGAATTCTCCTGGGCTGTTCTGCTGGTCTTCCTTTTCGCTTCATCGGCAATCGCCCTTACCACCAAAGCCCTTGCTGCGCGCCTCGGCGGCTTTCGTGGCCTCGACATCGCCAACATTGCTATTACCACGAATGCCCGTGGCGGCCCCGGCATTGTGCTGGCCAGCGTGGCTTACGACGCGCACATCATCAATGCTGCCTTCTATACCGCGCTGGTGATCACGGCGGTCGTCACGTCCCAGGCATGCGGCGTTTGGCTTCGTTACGTGCTCGCCAAGGGCCGGCCGCTACTCTCGTCGAACCCGGAGGAGACATGGCCCCTTCCGGCGGACCAAGCCGCACCGATACTGCCTAACGAGAGCGCTGCCTGAACGGAGTCCGTTGCAGCCCGCGGGAGGGCCGAGAGAGAACTGCCAACAAGAGGCGGGACTACGAGGAACTCGCCGATTGAAAGCTCATGCGTCCTCGCACACGCTAGCCCATGGCGGTCAAGTGTCTCACTCGAGTGGGCGCGAGCCCGAAGAGCTGATAGTTTTCTATGCATTTTCGAAGCCGGCCTGTCGTGGCTCGTGGGCCGGGATCACGTCATAGAGCCCTTCAGAAGCGACCTCGAGCTGCAGGTGATCGACAAGCTGCGCGATGAACCGGATAAGGCGCGCCAGCGCCCGTTCGCGTTCGGAGAGCGCCGCGTCGTTTCCTGAGGATGCCGCATCAATGCGATCAACAAGGCTGGCGGTCGGGTGGGCGAAGTGAACCCGACGGCCACTTTGACTTTCAAGGCTTTCAGCGATCTGCAGGAAAACGCGCGAACATTCGAATCGAAAATCGTCTTCGAGTACAGTAAACGATGGCGACTTCGAAGCAGCAATACCGAAGAGACGAAACTGAAGCACCGGCGCCTCGAGCAAATAGAAACTGCGCAGTGACGTCTGCCAGCGCCGCACGCGATCCCTCGCGGCCATATCGCCTGACCGGAGTGGGCCAGTCTCGAATGGAACTGCATCGGACTGTGCGTTGACTTCGTCAAAGCGGCGGTAAATACCCTCTCTCATGCGCCGAACCTTGAGGACCGCACCCGGCTCTTCCGGGCGCGGAGTGAAGGTCATCAGGTCTGACATCGAGCGGAGATTATGAACGAAGATTCGCACCATCTCATCGGTGGCAGAGCGCGGAAAGAATCGCTCAAATATGAGCCACATCATGGTGATTCCGAGCAACACGCCGAGGACGCGGTCGCGTGCGACGGTGAGGTCGGTCTGGATCGAAAACTCGCTCAGGTGGATCAGGTAGAAGGCGAAGGCAAATTGCACGCCTGCGTAAGAAAGCCGCGAGCTCGAGGTTCCAAGCCAAGCTGCGATGGCCGTCATCGCGGCGAAAAGCAGTGTGAATCCACCGATGGTGTCGATGAACGGGAGCACGAAAATCTGTGCTCCCAGGCCGGCGATGACGCCGCCAAGGATAAAGCCCAGGACACGAAGAAGTTGTTTTTGCCTCGATGAGCCGATCGAGGTCAGCGCGGTGAGCACGCAGGTGGTTACGGCCGTGGAGAGGTTAGGCCAGTCCAGCGAAACGTAAAAGACGTAGCAAAGCATGGCCGCGAGAGTTCCACCAAGAATGTAACGCAAATGCTCCGGATTGGAGAAGGCGTCGGGGATGAAGATGCGAAAGGTGTCGGGCTCATCCTCCAGTGTTTCCAGCGCAGGATCGACGGCATTCTCCTCGCTAAAGATCGCCGGCATCAGTGACACCATGGACTCGATCTCGGAGAGGAGCGGAGTACCCGGACTGGGTTGCGCTTCCAGCGTTGCCTCGCAAGGCTGACCGTGCGTGCGAAGGCAGTGGCGAATATCAGCGAGACTTCTATTGATGCGTGACGCGCGTTCCGCCAGCTCGGCAGGCAGAGACGGATATGCGCTGGCAAGACCAGCGGCGAAGTCGATTGAGCGCGCCGTGAGAGATACCAGCGTCGTCATTTGGGTGCGGTAGAGTTGCGCGTAGTTTCCGCGGGCCAGGTGACGGCGGAGAGAACCCGCTCCCACAATGGCGAATTGTGCGAGACCAGCTTGTGTCGCCGGCGCAACGGGTAGGGCTTGGCCGTAACACGCCATCAAATCTTCAATCAGAGCCAGGCGTGTATCAATGCCATCGATCAAATCATCTCGGTGGTACAGCGCGCTGAACACTACCTCAACACCCAATGTTACGAGCGCACCGATGAACGTGGCTAAAACCAGCCATAGGGTGAGCTCAACGTTGCGTTCCGGAGGCCCGGGCAGGTACCAGATACCAACGACATTACTGACGACGAGAGCGAGACCGATTGCCACGCCATAGTTGGCCAGGCATCGCAACAAAAAGAAAACGAGGAACAAGCTGCAACCAACCCAGAAAAAATGTGTCTCAGGAGTCGAAGCCAGAAAACGCGCGCCGATGGGAATAAAAAGCGCTCCGATCAGAAACGCGAACATCATGTAAATTGCCGAACGGGCGGTAGAAACAAGATTTTCGCGCGAAAACAAAAATGCAGACAATGCGCCGACGACACCGCCAGGAATGCGAAAAGTTTCGATGATGATCATGGTCAGCGTGGCGGAGATGACGATGCGTGCCACGAGCGTAGCGCGGCCGGGATAAGGCGCCAGCTCCTTTTTAAGGAAGTCGGGGAACCACTCGCTGAAGTGTTCCTCATGCGGAAGATGAAATGGATCAGATCCCATATCTATTCCCTGTTTCCGGGAGCCGCGTCGCCGCGGATGATCACCACTGCCGATTCGCCGAGGCGGAACACCTCGGACGGAGGTTCCAGAATGCGAACACGCACGGGAAAACGGGATGCCAGATGGACCCAGTTCAAGGTGCGTTGCACATCAGGAAGGCCCGGCGCAGCCAGGCGCCCCACGAGATCTGTATCGGGAGTTACGCCGAATCCGACGCTGTCGACGACTCCCTTGTAGCGGACACTGGGGCGCGACATCACATACACATCGGCGAGCATGCCGGGCTGGATGTGATGCAATTGCGTTTCGCGGAAGTTGGCGATGACCCACCAGATGCGCGTATCGATGAGAGTAAAAATGTGCTCGCCGGCAGTCGCGTAAGCGCCCTCTGAAATAGTCAGGTTCGTGACGCGCGCGTCGACGGGAGCAACAACGTGACAATTGTCGAAATTGTATTGTGCGGTGTCGATGGCCGCCTGCTTTCCGGGAAGCTGACCCTCCAACGGCCGCAGCGTGGTGACGTTATGCGACGCCTCTTCGACCTGTTGATGGCTTTCCTCGACGAGGGCTTGTGTCTGCCTCAACTGCGCTTGCGCCGCAAGCAGACCGGCTTCGGCCAGAACGAGTTGCGATTTGGCCTGATTCGCGGCCTGCAAACGGGACGTCTGAAGGGTGCGCGCCTGGTCAACTTGATCGACAGTGACAAACTGCCGCGCCAGAAGCGGCTCAATGCGGTGCAGGTTGTTTGACGCGTACTCGAACTCCGCATTGGAACGTTCCACCGCTGCCTGTGAGTTAGCCACGTCCGCTTTGGCCTGCTGCACCGCGGCCTCGGCACGAGCAAAACTGGCATCCGCGCCAAGCACATTTGCTTTGGCAACATCGACTCCGCTTGCCTTCCCCGCTATGATCCGGCTCTCGTCGCCGATCTGGCCCTGAAGAGCAATTTGATCGGACTTAGCACGGGCCAGGGCGTATGCATACGGACGATCGTCAATGTCGAACAGCGGGGCGCCGGCCTTCACGAGTTGGTTGTCTGAGACATAGAGATGCATTACCGGGCCGTTGACCAGAGGGGCCATACCAATGAAGTTGGCGAAAACTTCAGCATCGTCAGTGCGTGGGTAGGCGGTAACCTGGCGAGTCACCAGGAGCGCGACGATCGCGGCGCCTGCCATGATCGCGACGCTGATGGCGCGGCCGGTGATGTGAAGGCGGCTATGCGGCATGGTTCCTCCCACGGTTCCTCGTTTGATCAGTTAAAGAGGATGAGCCAAAGGACGCCGGCGAAAAGCAGCGTGAGGCATGGGTAGACAACAATGGGCCAGAGGATTTCCTTGTCGAGTGCAAATCGGGCGATGATGCGGTTGGCAATGACCGAAAGCGCGATTCCTGCGAAAAGGCATATGAGCCAGGACGGGAAAAAGGAACCGAGAATGTTAAAGGTGGGCGCACGCCTGCAGCCTGCGATTTCAATCGTCAGCAGTGCAGCCGGCATAATCGACCAGCGTCGAAGGTGGCTCACGAATTCACGTCGCTCCTCCCGCGTAGCGTTGCACTCATGGCGCGGGGCTCCAATGCTGAGTTTGGACAAAATCGGCCGTTTGAAAAGCCAGGTTGGTAACCTGGAGCAGTAACTGGGCCCGTGCGGAAACATCCTCAGATTGTGCCTGCGCCAGGGTCTTTTGCGCGGATACTACATCAAGCAAATTGCGAACACCGTAGCCGTACGATTCATGTGCTGCTTCGTACGATTCCTGCGAGGCGGTGAGAAGCGCAGCTGCGGCCTGCTGCTGCCTGAGAGCAGTGCGCATGTTGGTGTAAGCGGCCCACACTTCGTCGGCGATCCGGTCGCGAAGTGTATCGATCTGCGCCTGGGCCGCCTTCTTGTCGGCATTGGCCTGCGCGAGACGATACTCGCGCCGCGCACCGTCGAAGAGATTCCATCGCAAGTCGAGCTCGGCTGTCCACACCTCGCCTTCTGCGTAGCTTCCGGGAAGAAGATCCTGCTGGCCGTAGGCGCGCGCCAGCCCGCCATCCCCATTGAAGCTCAGAGTGGGAAAATACTCCGACCTAACCTGTTTGATCGAGGCATTTGCTGTGCGCAGGCGCGCCAGTTGCTGCAGCAAATCAGGCCGCTGGCTGAAGGCCCGATCCATTTCCTGATCGACGGAATCGACGATCGACGAGGGGAGTTTGAGCTGGTCGATGCCTTCCACCGAGAACGGCGTGCCGGGATCGACGCCGAGAGCGGTGGCCAGGTCACCGCGCGCGATATCGACGGCGCCAATGGCGGCCTGCAGATCGAAGTCTGCCTGGGCGCGCGCCGCGGTTGCTTCAAGTTCATCAGGCTTCGTAGCCAAACCATTTTCAAGGCGCGCCATCGCGTCTTCCTCAACCGCTTTGGCGTTTTCCAGACTGGATTCGGCTGCCTGGCGCTGACCTTGCGCGTTGAGAAGCCGGTAGTACGCCTCGGCAACCTGGTAGATGATGCGGCGATGGGTGTCGTTGAATGCAAGATCTGACGCCAGCAGGTTTGCCTTGGCGGCGTCGATCTCTCCACTGCGACCGCCAACATCGAATACGAGATACTCCACGTTGAGTATGGGCTCGAAGACACCTTCTGTTTGGCGATGATAGTACTCGCCGATCAGGGTAGCTGTCCGCAGTGAGACGGCGAGCGCGACTGCCGTCAAGGTTGGATAGAGAGAACTTCTTGCGATGCCTAACTCGTCGGCCTTCGATTTCGCTTCTTCCCAGGCAACACGTGTCTCGGGATTGTGTTGCTCGGCAAGATCGATCAATTCAGCTAGCGTGTAGATTTTGTCGGGTGCAAGACTGATCCGGTCGTGGGGCTTTTGGGCGGACTCCTTTTCGAGCGCCTGCGCTCCTCTGGGCTGCCAAACAACACCTGGCGCAGGTGGAGTGCCCTGCGCCACGACACCGGCAGGCAGCATTGCGGGCGCAAGCAATGCAGTCGTCATGAGCCAGCCATTGGTAATCATGTGCTTCAAAATCCAGATCCCTCGGACCCGTCTGAAGGAGTGATGTTCTTTCGATGACCACAAAAATGTCTAGGCATTGACCGGCAGTGAGGGCGCCGGTCCAGCCTGAACCAATGAAGAAATGCCAACTAAGAGAAAACTAGACATTCCGACCCACTGCCAGCATCAGATGTGCCGGGTCGAAGACACAGGGGAACCGACTGTCCGGCAGAGATTACAGCCTAGCACGGCCACGCGAGATAGAAAAACTCCCCGTCAGGATGCAGCAAATCCCGCGAGACTTGGTTTAGTCGATGTACGGCGCTACGATCAGGAAGCCCTTCTCATCACTTTCACTCCGAGCTTGAGTCGCCGGCGCAGAAGGAGTCGCAACGTTCCACTGAAAGCCCGCGCAGACCTCCGCGCTGTTGGCGATGTTCTTCCTCGGCAAACACGCAATGTTGGGGCATGATCCGTCAATGTATTTTCGTTCGATGACCGTGCTCCTTTTTCCTTCTCCAGCAAACGTCCACGCAGCGATCGTTGATCCCGTGCCGTGGCCAGGAATGACGAGATCCCACTCCTCCGGGTCATTTTTCCGACGCGACCGAAAGGTCCCGTCCGTATGCCAGCCTCTGGCTCGCCGTCAGGGCCCGGCTCCGTCGCGGGGAATCAAGATACTCTGGTCGCAGTCAAGCTCAACGCGAATCTGTCGAATTCAACAGCATCATGTCTGGAAGCAATTCTTAATCTTTCAGGGGCCGAAGCAGACTTGAAGCGATCAATCAGCCGCGGTGACGCCACACGTATGGATAGCCGGTCCCATGTTACTTGCGAGATCCCTCACCATGGATAGTGCTTTCACGAGCGTACTCGCAGCTCTCGGCGGCTCACTTGTCGGCGCCTCTACATCTATTGTGAGTAATTTCGTATTGCAGCGAAGTCTGACTCAACGTGAGCTCATGAATCGCGAGATTGCACAGAGAGAGGACCTTTACGCAGAGTTCATCCGGCAAGGGACGGCGTGCTATGCAAGGGCGCTTTCTCAGAGCCTCGAGAGGATGGACGACTTAGTCGCGATGTATGCACTCGTGAACCGAATCAGCCTCTTTGCGTCAGAAAGCGTCCTCGAAGCAGCCGAGGAATTCGTCAAGAAGCTTATTTCGAAATATGGAGAACATAATATGAGCATCGCGGAGGTGGAGACGGCTGCCCTGGACAAACGCGCGAATCCCTTGAGCGCCTTTGCGCTGAGGTGTCGATTGGAGTTACGGCAAATATACGGGCATGCAACGCGGGGAAAGCCATGATTGCTTGAAGCCAGCAGTCTCATCAGTTCAGCAACTGCGCCACTCTTCCCCACCAGAAACACGTAATTTCGAAGCCTCCTTAGTGTTGTTGTCAGTATCACGATGTTGGAAGCCATTTATTGCTCAAAAAGAATGGCCTGTCTTCCGACACTCAATCCGATAGTTATCGCCATGACCGTGCACGTTCTCACAACAGGTCGGCGACTTCGGCCAGAAATCCAATAGGAGAAGACCTGTGCGATGGCTCAGTAGGTTGTTCGAATTTGTCGGAAAGGTGGGGCTTTCAGCCTGCAGGCCCTCGTCGAGTCGCTAAGGCCTCCGTTCGAATTTGCTCAACTCTCTCGTCAACTCGCGGAGGTCGGAAACAGATCGCTCGCCCTCATAGTCTTGTCCGGCTTTGCCTTGGGGCCGTCATGACGCTCCATACTAGAAGCACTCTGGTGATGCTCGGCGCCACGGCGATGATACCCGCCGCCCAGTCAGTCGGCTTCTTCGTCGAAATTGGCCTTTGGTCGCAGGGTTGCTGCTCGCAGAGCGGGTTGACGGTGGTGCAATCGAAGATTGCGGACACTATGTCATGGAAGAACAGCCTGAGATTTTAGCGGAGCGATTACTCAACTTCTTCATGTTTGTGGAAGGTCTGCGCGATGAAATCCTACCTGTTCTCATTTGCTGTTGGATTGGGTGTTGGATTGCCTTATGCGACGCTCCGCGTGAAGAGCCCGGCGCCTCCCGTGATCGCCCTTCTGGGATTGCTCGGTATGGTGCTCGGAGAAGAAGCATATCCGTGGCTGCTTGCTGTCGTTCATTTGAAATAAGAGGGAAATTGCAAAGTCGAATCAAGGAATCGTCTCCGCGCAGCATGTCGATCATTTCGGAATGACGGTGCCAGATCTGAATGAAGCCATTCGCTTCTTCGAGGACGCGACCGGCGCGAAACTTCTTTGGCGGGCCGGCCCTTTTGCTGAAACTCCAACTGGCTTTCCAATTGAATGTTCTCCGAGCGGTCGGGAAAATCCATCGCCAGTGTAGAGGGATCCCTTTGCAATTTCCCGATAAAAACCTCAGGATGACTCTGCCGCCTCCACGGAAGCATGAGCCCCGTGTTAATGGCAATGCGATTCGGCCACGTGGAAAATTGCGATTAGCCATTGAACGACACAAGATGCAGAAACGATTCAGGCATGCTTCCTGCAAGATGTCCTCGGCGTCCTCCCGATTGCGAATAATTCGCCGAATCACGTGACGCGTCTGTTCGCCATGACGGCTCCAAAGCTCGGTAAAAGCTTGGTCGTTGCCGAGTTTGGCCTGAGCCACCAGATCGTCATCACTCAAATGCTTCATACAAAAAAGCGGCCTGATTGAGTCGCTTGAAATGCTGCCGCCTGCATCAGGAGGCGCTCGACCTTCGTATCCAGATCCGCTGCGGTTCTGCCGGCCTCAGCGTCGCCGTACCCGGCCAGCAGACTCTGCATTCGGTCATAAGACAGATGCACCCCATCGCTCCGCTCATCGATCAGAATCGTCACGGGCACATACGCGCCAGCATCGGGCACACGCTTTACCATCTCTTTCATGATCACCGGATTTCCCACGATGAGTCGCACGCTCTTCGGCGTCGCCGAGCCGCCTTCCTTGCGCACAACCGCCCCGAGGTCGTGGCACGCAAATTCCATCAGACCAGACGGTCCGATTGCGCGCCCAACAATTTCCTCAAGCTCCGATAGCGTTCGTGCGTCTTTCATCGCTTGCCGAAAACGGTTCATCTCAGGATGCCCCACGTCGCGCCCAATGCGAGCAAGTACCTCATCGAAGGGCAGGGCGGAAATAATGCTGATTCGTTCGATTGCAATTGTGCTCGACTTCATGGTCACCTCCATTGCACTGAGTACGACTTCTTTCCTTCTTAATTCCGCGGTCCGATTTCGGCTTAATGCGCCGGTCCTCCGCGAGACGAAGCTTTGAAGTTCCGCGTCAGCAGAACCAGCGGCGCAGCCAGCAGCGTGATGACACCGAGCACATGGAAGCAGTCCATGAAGGCAAGCAGGCGTGCTTGCTCCTGCAATTGCTGGTAGTAGTGCAAATTCGCAGCACTCGCGGCGTCAGCGTGGCTGAAACCGTGCGACTGCAAATACGCTGTAGTCTGCCTCACAGCGTTCTGCAGCGCGGCTGACGTGCCCGAGGATGCGGCTCCTATGGTCGTCTGATGAAAATTCTGCCGGCGCTCGGACATAGTCGTGACGAGGGCGACGCCAAAACTGCCGCCCCAGTTGCGGAAGAAGTTGGTGATCGAAGAGGCTCGATTATTCTGGTCGAGCCGCAATTGGGAATACGTGATCACCGAAAGGGGAACAAAGAAGAAGGCATAGCCGAGACCCTGCAAAGCTCGCGCCCATGCATAATGGCTATAGTCCGTCGCGAGATTGAAATTACTGTAATGCAGAAACGAAACTCCCACGACAACGATGGCGCCGGTGAGAAGCACCCGCGGATGCACGATTCCACGCTGCACCAGTTGCGCACCGACCGGCGCCAGCAGCGTGATCACGAAGGCCCCGGGCCCGAGAACCAAACCCGCATCGATTGCCCGGTAGCCGTACAGCGACTGCAGCAGCTGGGGAATCATGGTGGTCGACCCGAATATTCCGAGTCCGAACAAGAAATACAGCGAACAGGAGATCGCGAAGTTGCGCGTGCCCAGCAGATGCAGATCGATGATAGGATCGGGCTGCCGCAGTTCCCACCAAACGGCTGTTGCCAGGCATGTGACCGCCGCGGCAAACATCCAGCAGATAAAGGTCGAGCCAAACCAGTCATCGATTTGGCCGCGGTCAAGCAAAACTTCAAGCGCCGCCGATCCCACCCCAACCAGAGCGATGCCGGCCGCATCGACCCTCAGATGGCCGCTTACCCGAACCGTCTTTCTTTCTTCTTCGAACTGAGGCGGGTCGTGAACGAATCGCGTAGTCAAGAACAGTGAAAGAATGCCAACCGGAATATTGATGAAGAATACCCAGCGCCAGTTGTAGTTGTCGGTGATCCAGCCCCCGATCACAGGGCCAATCGCTGGCGCCGTGACGATCGCGACCGTATATAAAGCGAAAGCCATCGCCCGTTTGTGCGGTGGAAACGTGTCAACTAGGATTGCCTGTTCTACGGGTGCCAATCCACCGCCCCCGATGCCCTGAAGCACGCGAGCGAACAGCATCACCCCCAGACTCGGTGCAATTCCGCAGAAAAACGACGTGATCGTGAACAACGCAACGCAAGTCAGGTAGTAATTCTTGCGGCCCAAGACCCGCGATAACCAGGCTGACATGGGCAGGACGACCGCGTTGGCCACCAGATAAGTGGTCAAAATCCAGGTGACTTCATCGTACGAGCGCCCGAGCCCGCCGGCGATATAAGGTAGTGAGACATTGGCTATTGATGTATCGAGAAGTTCCATGAAGGTAGCCAATGTGACCGTCAGCGCAATGACCCACGGATTGATTGCGCGGCGCCCTCGAACAGTGGTGGCCGCCAGAACAGTAGTGGACAACGCAGGCCTCTCAAGTCGTTGAGACCGATCGGTCTCTTCTATGGCTATGAGATTCACTTATGCATGAGACAATCCGCCCCCTTTTTAGAGCTAAGCGGCTTGGACAATTCAGCGGTCTGCGAGCTTGATGCCCGCCTTTAGTAGCTCGCGGTACTTTCGCGCCGGCCACTGATAAAGACATACGCACCCTCGACGGCGAACTGTTTTGCTGTCGCAAGACCAATGCCGCTGTTGCCGCCCGTTACGAGCGCGACCTTTCCATTCAGTTTGCCCATACGTTTATTTCTCCTTGCTCTGATCCGGCGTAAGGTCGTCCCATCCACTACCATGCGACCATTTGGTCGCATTTACGAGGTTAGATTTGACAAGAGACCGATCGGTCGCAAACAAATTTAGGATGTCAGGTATCGATTGCAGACGAGACCGAACAGTCGCATAATGGACTTGGTAGGCGGACTGGACTGAACGATGACAAAGGGCGAAGACACTCGGCAAACAATTGTCGAGAAAGCCGCCGCGCTTCTAAATCGGCGCGGATTCTCGGGTTTTTCTATGTCCGGGATGATGGAAGCAACGGGCCTGGAAAAAGGCGGGATCTATCGACACTTCGACAGCAAAGAACAGCTCGCCTCCGAGGCATTCGAATACGCGTGGCAAGCCGCGCTCGACACTCGAATGCGCGATTTAGAATCCATTTCGAACAGTGTCGAATGGCTGAGGCAGTTTATTAGAAACTTTGTCCACCGCCGGTCCCCCATACCTGGGGGATGCCCATTGTTCAATACCGCAGTCGATGCGGACGACGGCAATCCTGTGTTGCGCCAACTTGCTTTAAGGGCCCTCCGCGGCTGGCGAGATGATCTCATCCAAGCGGTCAAGCGTGGGATCGAACGCAGAGAGATCAAACGAGAGATCAATCCGAAGGAATTGGCAGACATCATTATCTCTTCCCTCGAAGGGGCTTTAATGATGAGCCGCCTGGAAGGAGATAAAGAAGCACTGCTAGCTGCACAATCATTTCTCGACTCGTATCTTGATACTCAGATTCGGCTCCGGAAGTAGGGCGCCGTCATGAGTGAGCCTTTCATTGCTCACCTCGAGGGAGCCAGCGATCGTTCGCGAGCATCCGAATGCACCAGTCGCTTGGGACGAGTTCGCTTTCCGGCATTGCTAACTATGGAAGTTCTCGTGCGCTTCACGCAGAGGCTGACTTATCACTTTTTTCGGCGTCCCTGCTTTGAGGCTCTTTTGAACAGAGTCCCGGAGACACTGGACGGCGGAAGCGAGGCGGCCAAGATGTTTCGAATGCAGAAGCCACACGTTCACCTTCGGTGCGAAATCCTTTACTTTGACGATCTTCAGGTTCTTGCGCAATGACGATGTGCGGTGAAGTTGTTGCATGACCAGCCCGAGCCCTACCCCGTCCGCAATGAGGCTAAGTTTGAGGTCGTAGCCCTCGGACTCGACGGCACAGCTTAGAGGCAGACCGCGCTGCCGAAACGCAGTCTCCAATATCTGGCGGATTCCACAGGCTTGCGGGTTGAGCAGCCATGAATGGGACGAGATCTCTTCAAGGGTGGAAGGCTGAGAAAGCCTGGTTGACTTTCCCGCCACGATAACGATCGCTTCTGTCGCAATGAGCTCCGACGCCAGTGACGAAGGAGGGGCCTTCTCTTCTGGTAGATTGATCACCGCAGCATCGAGAGCCCCGCCTACGAGTTGATCAAGCAAAGCTCCAGACCATTGAACGAATAGCTGGAGCCGCACCTTGGGGAACTGAGACCGTACACTCCGGATCGGTGCTACGAGTGTCATATCGCCGAGCGCGCGGCTCATACCAAAGCGCGAGTCTCCCGACGTCTCGCCGTTGAGCATGACCGCCGTTTTCAGGTCACGTACCGAACTCAGCACGGGCTTTGCGAAGGAGTATGTCTCAGAGCCGGCACGAGTCGGCTGCAAAGGCCGCATTTGCCGGTCGAGAAGAGGAACTCCCAAGACATCTTCGAGATTCTGAATGCGCCTTGAGACGGCAGACTGGGTCAGGTGTAAAGCTGCGGATGCTCCGACGATCGATCCATGGTCGAGCACAGATACAAGGGCTTCCAGATCTGTGAAGTTCATCTTCCCTCCTCTAACGTGACTCCTGTTTGGATGTACCGACAAACCAAGCAGATTCCGCAAGTTTTCATCTAAATGGCGCCAGTATGCGCATTGAGCATATTGCACATCGAAACATTTCACGGTTCGTATCATGCCGAACATGAATCTAGATTGGCATGTCACTGGATTGCGTCGTCGCTTGACGCTCTTCGGGCACAGGAGACAAAGAGAGGGTGTGCCTCCGGCGCGCCTCTCAGGAGCTCAAATATGTGGATTGTCCGCCTCGCGCTCGCTAGGTCTCTGACCGCATGAAGTTGTTTCTGTTGTATCCGAACTTGTGCCTTGCTTTTTTGCGAGTGAACTGCCAGTTGATGATGACTTGGTTGCGGTTCATTTTCCAGTTCCAGGTTCTGGCCTGTTGTTGCAGTTGTCC
>DASXDX010000028.1:0-93179 GCA_036490385.1 Occallatibacter sp. | reverse complement strand
GGGCTGCCCGCTTCAGACGCCTGGCCCGCGACTACGAAAGACTCACAACCACACTCGGAGCCTTCCACTTCCTCGCCTTCGCCTGCCTCATGATCGCAAACCTTTTCAGGTTACTCGCGTGAAGTTAATAACAGGCTCTAGCGACAAAAACAAAAGCGTCGCGAGGGTGGGGCACCCATCGTTGGTACAACTTCAAGCGGTCAGAGACCTAGCGGCACCCGCATGAGCCGGCGGGAGGCAATGGAGTAACTCAAGGGAGCGGAATGTTAGCGGGAGTTATCGCCGTTTCTTCCCTTGAGATCATGGCGAGGATTACTCGAAGAGTGATTTCCACAAGGAATGTTGTGGTGGTTGTACTTTCGTGCCCGTTTCCGTGGGTAATTCGTTTGCGGAACAAACAGAGTTGCGGTTATGGTAATTCGAGGCGGCGGTTGATTTGCTTTAGAGCGGTTTCCCAATTCACGTGCACTGTCCGGTGGTGTGCAAGGTGGCTTTTTCTTGAGGAAAAAGCCACTCGACATCGTGCCTTCGGTGTACAGCAATTGGAGAACCGCTATATCGCGCACTGACTTATCCCACATCGACCAGATCGTTTGCCGCAGCCATTGGAGGGAACCATGGGAATCGCGGAGATTTTAGCTTCCGTCGATAGAGAGCTTGGACATCTGAAACAAGCGCGTGCGTTGCTTGGCGGGAGGCCATCGGGGGCGAGCAAAAAAACAGGCGTATCCAGGAAGGCCGCAGGCAAAGCAGTAGTTGCAAAACCGGGGAAAAGAAAGAAGAGAACACTCACGCCGGAAGGCCGGAGGCGCATTGCGGAAGCGCAGAAGCAGCGCTGGGAAGCGCACAAGAAAACCGCATCGGCTGCGCAGAAGTAACTGGCTGCGGCTGACAGGTGATTGAACGCTTCCCGCTCAATGCCCGAGGGCCGAGGCGAGCTGATTCCACCGGCGCGATGCGATGAGTTATCGCTGCGGAGCAGCCCACTGGCCCGATTGGGCGGAGTGGAAAATAGCTTCGATCACGGCCATATTGCCGACGGAGTCCTCAAGAGTTACCGGCGCCTCGCGATTTTCAAAGACCGCTTTGGCGAAGGCGTCGCCCTGCAGCGTGTATTGATCGCCGGCCGGAAAAATCTCCGTAGTGATGCCGCTGCCGGATAAGTCGCCGGTGGAATCGAAGAACAACCGCGTGGGCCGGTCGATGGGCGCATTGAAAGGAATCTCGATTTCGATGCGGCCACGCGTGCCGAGGAAATGTATCCGCTGATAAGGGATCAACTGCGTGCTGCAGGTAAAGATGGCGTGGCCGGCGGGAAATTCAAGAATAGCCGAGGCGAGCCTGTCAGTGCCCAGCTCGGGATCGCGGTCGAGCGTGGCAACCACGCGCGTGGGCTCCTGGCGGAATGCATAGCGCGAGGCTTGAATGCAATAGCAGCCGATGTCGTACACACCGCCGCCTCCAGTCTCAGGGCGATTGCGAATGTTGGCCGGATTGATGTTGAAGTAGCTGAAAAATCCAGTGATCGAACGCAGTTCGCCCACGCGGCCGGCATCGAGCAACTCGCGCAGGCGCAGCCACTGATGAAAGCTGCGGATCATGAAGGCTTCGCAGATGATCACGCCGGTGCGGGCGCGCAGGTCGAGCAGCGATTTCGCTTCGGCGACCGTCATGCTGACTGGTTTCTCGCAGAGAACGTGCTTGCCGGCTTCGGCCGCATTCGTTGTCCAGGGCACATGCAACTGGTTGGGAAGGGGATTATAGATTGCGTCGATATTGGGGTCGGCTAGCAGCTCTTCGTATGAGCCATACGCGGTGGGAATGCCGAGCGCGGCTGCTGCTTCTTTGGCTTTGGCGAGATCGCGGGAGGCAATGGCGGCCACCGTGGTGAGCTGGCCCTGCTGCATCGCCGGGATCACTTTCTTGAGACCGATGTTGGCGGTACTGAGCACTCCAAAGCGAAGCTTCTTTGACATGGGGGAATCATACAGCCGGCGGACGCACCCCCGGCTCACAACCCAAGACAAGCTAGAGCCTCACGCTCATCGCAGGATCGGAGCCGGCAAGCAGCGATGTAAAAATCCAGGCCGCCATAGCCGGGGACGAAACGTCGCCTGAATCTTCGGAGCGCTGCGCCCGTTTGCGGTACGGACGCCGGAGGCGCCGCCCGTTCAATGGAATTCTTGCCAATTCCGCTGTGCTCGGGAACCGCAGCCATCGCGGCTGCGTAATGCCTCTCAAATGTCCTAGTGAGCGGCCCGACCGGGTCAGGCCGCGTTGTAACTGCGAGGAGAAGGACCATGCGTAAATTCGCCCCTGTCATTGGACTTGCGGGATTGCTTTTGTCGATGCTCCCAAGCAGCTTTGCCAAGACGCCGCCGAAGCCCAAAGACGCTTCGGGCACAATCGTCATCATCTTCAAAGATGGCGACAGGCAGAGCTTCAATCTGGCCGAGATTGCGCGGGTCGAGTTTCCCGGCGCTCCCGATGCCACGCCTGCCACTGCCGAATTGCCGCCGCGGGGCCAATTCGTTGGCAGATGGCTCGTGGGCGATGGGAATGGAAGCACGTTCGTTATCACCATCGATCCAAGTGGCGACGCGCAGCGCTCACTCAACGAGGTACACGGCACCTGGGTTTACTTGAACGGCGAGGCGCGCATTACCTGGGACGATGGCGCACAGGACGCCATTCGCAAAGTTGGGTCGAAATTTCAGAAATATGCCTACAGGGCGGGCAAATCGTTCACCGATGTTCCCGACAACGTAACCACCGCTGAGAACACGAGCCCAAGGCCGATCTGACCGGTCTTGTCCGCGGGGTCTAGAGCTGGTCGCATAAATGCCCTGAGGCAAGCACGGAATGTCCCCTCAGGGGCGAAAGTCTAATGTTTTTGTGGCTTTCACGGCACGGCTAAAGCCGAGCCCTTTCAAAGCCGGATTTATGCAACCAGTTTTAGTCTGCAGGCCCTTGTCTGCGGGCGGTAATCTGCGGGGCGTGGTCTGCGGGCCTTGCCTGCGCGTAAGGCGCGGAGCAGGTAAACTAGAGACAGGGCCTTTCCCTCCTGGATCTTCACCGTGCATCCGCTCCTCGCCAATTTGAACCCTGAACAGCGCGCCGCCGTAGAAGCGACCGAGGGCCCGCTGCTTATTCTGGCGGGCGCCGGCTCGGGCAAGACGCGGGTGATCACCAGCCGCATCGCGTGGCTGATCCGCGAGAAAGGCGTTGCCCCCGACTCGATTCTGGCGGTCACGTTTACGAACAAAGCCGCGGCCGAGATGGCCGAGCGCGTGGAGCGGCTGCTCGGCCATACTTCTCTGGCCAAGCCGCTGATTGCCACCTTTCACTCGCTTTGCGTGCGCATCCTGCGGCGGGACATCGAGGCGCTGAAGGTGGGTGGCCAGGGGCTCACCCGCTCCTTTGCCATCTTTGATGAGAACGATCAGCAGGGGATCGTGAAGCAGATCATGCGGCGCATGGGGCTTGACACCAAGCAGCTAACACCGCGTACCGTGCTGGGCCGCATCTCCTGGGCGAAGAACCATATGGTCGATCCGCAGGAGTATTACCTGGCCTCGAAGGACCCGAACAGCGAGCGCATTGCCCATATCTTCCAGGCCTACCAGGCTGAACTGCGCAAGAACAATGCGCTCGACTTCGATGACCTGCTGCTTGAGGCCGCGCGCCTGCTCAAGGTGTCGAGCGAGGTGCGCGAGCGCTATCAGCGCCGCTACCGCTATCTGCTGGTGGATGAGTACCAGGACACGAACCGTCCGCAGTACGAGCTGATGAAGTTGCTGGCCGGCGAGCACAAGAACGTGTGCGCGGTGGGCGACGAGGACCAGAGCATCTATTCATGGCGCGGAGCGGACATCCGCAACATCCTGGAGTTCGAGAAGGACTTTCCCAACGCCCACATCATCCGCCTGGAGCAAAACTATCGCTCTACGCAGAACATCCTGGAAGCGGCCGGCGCCGTAGTCGCGAACAATCTTCGCCGCAAGGGCAAGAAGCTTTGGACTGATCGGCAGGGCGGTTCGCTGATTGGCTACTACGAAGCGCCCGACGGCGAAAACGAGGCATTGTTCATCGCCGACAAAATTCAAGCGTTTTTACGCGAGCAGCGTAATTCGTCCGAGACCCAGGACCCTGGAGCGGCCGGCCATTGCGCCGTGCTCTATCGCACCAACTCGCAGTCGCGGCTGGTGGAAGAGGCGCTGCGCCGCTACAACATCAGCTACACGATGGTCGGCGGGTTCAGCTTTTACGAGCGCGCCGAGATCAAAGACCTGCTCGCGTATCTGCGCCTGGTGCGCAATCCGCATGACTCGATGGCGCTGCAGAGGATCATCAATACGCCGGCGCGCGGCATCGGGAAGGCGACGCTCGAGACCCTGGAACGGCTGGCGCTCGAGACAGGCAAGTCCACGTGGGATGCAATTGCGGCGGCCCTTCACGACAAGCTGATTCCGACGCGGGCGTTGATGGCGCTCGATTCCTTCCGCCAGGTGATGCTCGACGCGCAGGCCATGATGGATCCGGATTTCGCCGGCAAACTTTCGACCGATATTGCGGAGGCGGAAGCCGAAGCGGACGATACGGGCTTCGCCTTCGGCGCGGAAGAGCCGAACGCAGAACAAAAACAGCAGGTGAACGAGGCATTGGAAGCTGCTACGGATTTCAATTTTGGCGGCAGTGAAGACCAGCTCGCGCTTCTCGATCCTTCTCACTTTTCGCCGTTCGCTGCGGAGCCTGCACGGCCGTTCCTGAAGATGCCCAGCCAGAAGAGCGGGTCCGCCGCGCCTCGCGCCAATCGCGGCTTTGAACCGGCGTCACAAAAAGCGAAAGAGGATGAGCCAATCGAAGGGACTGCCTTCCGATCGCCTGGCGATGCTGCCACGCTGCCGGAGCTGATCCGGTTTCTCATTGACCGGACGGGTTACATCAAGGCGCTTGAAACCGAAGGATCGCCAGAGGCCTTCAGCCGCATTGAAAACCTCAAGGAACTGGCCAATGCGGCGCATGATGCGGAGGTGCGCGGAGAAACGCTGGCGGATTTTCTCGATCATGCCGCGCTGGCCTCTGACACCGACCAGATCGATCCCAATGCGCGCGTCACGCTCATGACTCTGCACGCCGCCAAGGGGCTTGAATTTCCGCTGGTTTTTCTCGCTGGATTGGAGGAAGGCCTGTTTCCGCATTCGCGTACGCTCAACAACCCTGAAGAGCTTGAAGAGGAGCGGCGTCTCTGCTACGTGGGCATGACGCGCGCCATGAACACGCTCATCCTCACGCGCGCCCATTATCGCCGGCGCTATGGGAACGATGCGCCGGAGATGAGCGTGCCTTCGCGGTTTCTCGAGGAGGTCCCGCCGCAGCTCGTCGAAAATCTGAGCGGCCGCAGCCCGGCGTGGGCCGTTCCGGCGTACACGTCGAGCTACGGAAATGGCCGCCGGTCTGCGAACGATTCGGAAGAGCGCCACTATAACTACGAAGACGAAAGCCAGGAGACACAGACCAGTTCGCGTGCAGCCGCCGGCGGACGCGGTTCTTCGAAGCCGTTTACCGCGTCGTGGATGACGGGAGGCACGAAGTCTGGCCAGTCCGGGCGCGACTCGGATCCAAAGAACAAAGGGGCGGAGCCCTCGATCGAGAACATTGCGCACTTCTTTGGCGGCAAGTCCGGCGCACCCAAGCCGGGATCGTTCGGCCGGCCGGCCATGGACATTCCCGAGCCCAGCGGCGCGACGAGCCTAAAAAAAGGAGAGCGCGTGCGCCACGCCAAATATGGCGAAGGCACGGTCTTGATGCGCGAGGGTGAAGGAGAAGACGCGAAGCTGACGGTCTTGTTTCAGCGGCACGGCATGAAAAAGCTGATGGAGAAGTTCGCGAATCTCGAGAAGATTTAGGGGGCGCTTCCCGCTTCTTCCACATCCAGATCGACCCGTTTTTCGGGAACGCCGAACCGGATGCGGCATCGAGGAACAACCCAATCCCTGTTATCCTAAGAGTCGAATCCGCGCTGAGCGGGAATGAAAGCGATTCGATGGAAAGAGGGTATCGTGGCCAACACCACCAAGATTGAAGATAAGGTAGAACGCAAGAAGCTGAAGCGCACGGCGCGGAAGAAGGCAGCTCCCAAGGCCAAGCGCACCACGCCGCGGGGATCGAACAAAAAGAAACTGAAGAAACTAGTTCGCGGTCAGTCGAAGCGGTAAAACCGGCCATAAGCTTCTAGCTGCCAGCTTCTGGCTCCATTTCCGCTGAGGCCGAGATCATCGCGCCGGCGTGAAGGAGCCAGTGGCTGGAACTTCATGCACGCTCCTCCCGGCGCCAAAAGCCTGTATATTGTGACCAAGCCCCGCCCGCAGGCGAGTCGAGGAGAATTCCCCTGCCCAGCCAACTGCTTGCTCGCAAGTCGATCGACAAGCTCATCCGGGACTCGGAAGAACCCGGGCACTCGCTCAAAAAGACGCTCGGGCCGTGGTCGCTGACGGCGTTGGGCATCGGCGCGGTTATCGGGTCGGGCATCTTCACCGTCATCGGCACGGCAATCTCCGGCGAGCAGTTCGATACCTCCAGCATTCTGAATACGCCGCTGGCGGATTTCGTCATCCGCCACACGGCCATGGATGGCCGGCCCGGCGCCGGACCGGCGATCGCGCTGTCGCTGGTGCTGGTGGCGACTGTCTGCGCTCTCACCGGCCTGTGTTACGCCGAACTGGCGTCGATGATTCCCATTGCGGGCTCGGCCTATACCTACACATATGCAACTCTCGGCGAGTTGATTGCGTGGATCATTGGCTGGGACTTGATTCTGGAGTATGCCGGCTCCAACATGACGGTCAGCGTCGGCTTTGCCGCGCATGTTGTCGATCTATTCGACTGGTTCGGTCTGCATCCTCCGGCTACCTGGATCTCGCCGGCTTACCTGCCTGATGGATTGCAGGATCTGGCCGGGAATTGGATCTATCACCCCGGCTGGCACTTCGGCTTCAATATTCCCGCGTTCCTGATCGTGCTCATCCTCACGGTCATTCTGGTTCGCGGCATTCGCGAGTCGGCCAGCGCCAACAACACCATGGTCGGCCTCAAGCTGATCGCCATTCTGATTTTCGTCTTTGCGGTGATCGGATTTATTCATCCCGGCAATTGGCACCCCTTCATGCCGAACGGCTGGTCGGGCGTGCTCACGGGCGGGTCGATCATCTTCTTCACCTATATCGGCTTCGATTCCGTATCGACCGCGGCCGAGGAATGCCGCAATCCCCAGCGCGATATGCCCATCGGCATTATCGCCACGTTGGTGGTGTGCACGGTCCTGTATGTGGCTGTCGCCGTCTGCCTCACGGGCCTGGTGCCGTGGCGATCCATGGCCGGGGATGCGGCGCCGGTGGTCAACGCGCTCAGGAAGCTCTCGCTCCTGCCTGGCGGCCATCCACTGCGCTGGATTCGGCTCATCGTGCTCTTCGGCGCCATCATGGGCATGATCTCGTCGATCCTCGTCTACCAGCTTGGGCAGTCGCGGGTCTGGTTTTCCATGTCCCGCGATGGGCTGCTGCCCCGCATCTTCAGCTCAGTTCATCCTGTCTTTCGCACCCCGGCATTTTCTACATGGGTGGCCGGTTTCGTCGTGGCGATTCCTTCAGGCTTGTTCGATATAGGAACCCTCGCCGACCTCTCGAACATCGGCACACTTTTTGCCTTCGTGCTCGTCTCGCTTGGCGTGATCGTGCTGCGCATTCGCGAGCCGGAGCGCAAGCGCGGCTTCACGGTTCCCGGTGGCCCGTTCATTCCCGCGCTCAGCGTCATCTTTTGTTTCCTGCTGATGGCTGGACTGCCGATTATCACCTGGTACCGGTTCATCATCTGGCTGGTCATCGGCCTGGTGATCTACTTCTTCTATAGCCGCCACCGCTCCGAGTTCGCCAAAACCCGCAAGAATCCCCTACTCGCGGAGAAACCATGAAAACCTGGCAGAAGATTCTGATTTGGACTCTCATTACTCTGGGAATCGGCGGAATTTATCTGTTCACCGTTTGGAAGCATCGGCAGAACCCCGGCGTGACGCCCACCAAGAGCGAGGACCAGAACCTCACCCCGGATGACGTGGCCGTGGTGCGCATGATGTTCATGACCTCGTTCGACGACACGCTCACGCTGCAGGGCAAAAGCGTGTGGATGAAGAACGGCTACACCATGCCTTATTTTCCGTTCGACAGCGGGCGCATCGCGTTCAGCAAACGCGTGGGCTTGATTCCCTCAGCGCAGCGGCTTGACGTGAAAAAGATTGTCAAAGCCTCGCCTCCGGCGCCGGTGGACGACAGCATCGATCATGGCAGCCGGCAGGTCTTTGCCGTCTTTGCGCTGCCCGGCAATACGGCGCTCTACGCTACCCCGATTGGCGTCATCGATGGCAGCCAGGAACGCTACTACTGCGATCTGCTCTTCTACTACGACGATCCGCATACCATCTACGACAACTGGCCTACGGATGTGTGGGCCGCCATCGACGCGCACCAGGTAAAGCCCGGCATGAGCGAGCTGGAAACCCGCATGGCTATTGGCCAGAAGCTGCAGGTCGAGGGCTCATCCGAGGGCAACCGCACCGTGAGCTACGACCAGGCGGGCAGGCATTGGACCGTCACGTATGCCCAGAATCATGCCACGGCGGTCAAGAGCGATTAGACCGGTTTCGCAGTTGATGCAGCCGTTTTGGGTTCGGAGTGAGGTGGCTCTTTCTTAAGGAAAGAGCCACTCAAGCTCGTTGGCTTCTGGACACGGTAACTGCGAAACCGGTGTAGCGTTATCTTCAGTAGAGAAGAGAGGGGATATGCCGTCCGGCGGGCACGAACTGACTGACTTCATTCGCCGGCTGCCCAAGGCCGAGCTGCATCTGCATCTCGAAGGCACCATTCTGCCTTCCACCCTGGTCGAGCTGAGCGCCCGCCATGATGCGCGGCCTCTCACATTGCCCGAGGCCGAGTCGCTCTACAAATTTACGAATTTCACGGAATTCATCGAGGCGTTCAAAGCCGTGACCCGCCTGCTCACCAGCCCGGATGATTATGAGCTGGCTGCGTGGCGCATGGTGGAGCGCCTCGCCGAGCAGGGCGTTGTTCACGCCGAGGTGTATATCTCGGTCGGCGTCATCTATCTCTGGCGCAATCACGATCCCGCCTGCTTCGAGCCGATCTTCGCGGGGCTGGAGCGGGCGCGGGCGCGTGGCGAACGCGAGCTGGGCCTCTCGCTCTATTGGATCTTCGACGCCGTTCGTCACTTCACCGTGCCGGAGGCCGAGGTCGTCTTCACCAAGGCAGCCGAGCTGCGCGCGGAGTTTCCGGCCATCATCGGCATCGGCCTGGGCGGTGATGAGCGCCGCTGTGGATCGGAGCCGTTCCGGGCTCTCTACGCGCAGGCGCGCCGCGCCGGACTGCACCTGACCAACCACGCCGGCGAAACCACCGGGCCCGAGGCAATCTGGGAGGCGCTCTCGATCGGCTCGGAGCGCATCGGCCATGCGCTGTCAGCCATTCAGGACTCCGAACTACTCCAAAACCTGAAGGTGCGGAACACACCATTGGAGTTGAATCCTACGTCGAACGTGCGCACGGGCGTTTGCCCGTCGTTTGCCGCGCACCCCCTGCGCCGCTACTTCGATCTGGGTTTGCTCGCCACGCTCAACTCCGACGATCCCGCATTCTTCGGTTCCGATCTTGCGAACGAGTACCTGCTGGCGCATACCGAGCAGGGCTTTACGCGCGAAGAGCTGCGCCGGCTCGCGGGCAACTCCATCCGCGCCAGCTTTCTTCCTGAATCGGAAAAGGTGGCATGGATCGAGCGCCTGGAAACGGTTGCTTAGGGCGTTTTAGGAAATAGAACTGGCTGCATAAATACAGCTGGGCCGCGTGAACCCATCCCTCGGAGGCTAAAGCCCCTCGTTTTATGGCCATTTCCGGCACGGCGGAAGCCGAGCCCTTTCAAGACGCTATTGATGCAGCCGCTTCCCGTGGGAGGTTTTTGCTCGAGTGCATGGTCGTCGCTCCCTGTTGGTCGCGCCAAATCCGCATCGCTGCTTCGCCCTGCAGTAACTCCTGAAACGCCATAGCGGAACTGCCCCAAAAGGAACATTCCCACATAACCAAGGTTTGATTGCGCATCCCCCGCATCGGGGGCCGGCACCGCGCGTTCTGCGGTATCATGGGGGCACAGGAGGCTGTTGCATGTCCGTCGAACCCGACGTTCCCCAACCCGCGGAAGAGAACATCACGCTGGAAAAGTGCGAACGCAAGGTGTTGCGGGTGATTACGTGGTTTTCGGCGGGTTTGGCCGTCGCTGCCCTCGGCATCTACCTGGGTGCGGAATTGCGCAGCCGCGCGCGGTTCAGAAGGCGCACGCCGTATGACTTCTATTCGAATGCCGGCGAACAGCAGGCCAGCGAATTCGGCATGGGAATCTAATATCCTCACGTCTGATTTTGGGTTTCGAGTGAGGTTCGTGGAAGCCCGCCCTAGCCGCAAAAACAAGAACGCGGCGAGGATGGGGCACCCGAAGATCTGGTTGCGCCGGGTCTTCACTTCAAGCGCGAAGAATCCCGAACGATCAACTCCGGTTCCAGAATTACGGTCCGCGGCCGCGCGGACGGTTTCTCCAGCAGCGCCGTAATCATCTTGGCGGTGCGCTCGCCGATCTCCTTTGATTTCTGATCGACGCTCGATAGCGGCACCTGCAACTTGCTGCTGTAGTGGAAGTTTCCGCAGCCTACGATCGATACGTCCCTGGGAATGCGGAGTCCCGTCTCAATCGCTTTGACCATCGCGCCCACGGCCACTGTGTCGTTAAAGCAGAAGACGCCGTCCGGCCGCGGCTTGAGGGCGAGCACCTCCTCCATGGCCCGTTTCCCGCGTGTCTCGCCGTCGGAGTCAGAGGCCTCGCCACACGAGACGACATAATGATCCGCGGCGGGCATCCCGTGCTTGGCGAGAGCGTCGCGATAGCCCTCGGCGCGGCGGTTGCCGACATTGGTCCCCGGTCCGCGAATGTGGGCGATCCGCTTGCAGCCCTGGGCAATCAGGTGCTCAACAGCCATTTCGCCCGCGCGAAAGTCATTGACGCCGATAAAGTTGGAGGGAAATCCCGGAAAACTTCGGTCGATCAACACCAGCGGCACGCCGGCTTCGCCGATTCTGCGCAGATTTTCAGGATCTTTCTGGCAGGAAGCCACCACGAAGCAATCCAGATGGTGCGCCAGCATGTGCTCGATCTCGTCCTGCTCAAGCTGCGGATCGCTGTCAGACGAGGAGACGATGAGGAAGTAATGCTTCTTGCGCAGCGTCGCCGCAAGGCTTTTGGCGATCTCGGCAAAAAAGGGATGAATCAGGTCCGGCACCACTAGGCCGACCAATGAGCTTCGGCCCGTCACCAGGCTGCGGGCCATCAGGTTCGGGCGGTAGTTCAACTGCTTCACCCGGTCCAGAATCTTGGCCTTGGTCTCTTTCGCAATGTCGGGCCGGTCGCGGAGCGCGCGCGAGACGGTGACCACCGAGACCCCGAGTTCATCCGCTATGTCTTTGAGCCGTGTGACCATATCGCCAGTTTATACAAGCCTGATCATACTGGAGAGCGGCCGGCCGGTCTGCGAAATTCGAAAGCAGGCCGACCGATCAAAGTCCGGATCGGAAGACGATCTTTCCTGAAAACTGCATCGCCGCTTGTCAAGGATTTCTTGCGGGCCGATTCAGGGGGACGGGCTGCCGGTTGGCTCCCTGCCGGCCGCGCGTGGCCAGGCGCCGTTCCGCGCCTGCAGCTTCAATCTCACCATTGATTTCGGCTCCCACCAGGATCATCAGCCCGGTGATGTAGAACCACATGAGCAGGATGATCACCGCGCCGAGCGATCCGTAAGTCAACGAATAATTGTTGAAGAAATGAAGATAGAGGCGGAGGGCGAGCGAGGCGATGAGCCAGCCGAAAATCCCGATCATGGCGCCTGGCGTGAACCAGCGCCAGCGGCGTTTTTTCCAGTCCGGAGCCCAGTAATAGATCATCGCAAAGGCGAGAACCAGAAAGGTCAGCGCGATCGCGCGGCCGATCACCCGTGCGCCGATGGTGGCGGCCAAATCCAACACATGATCTGAAAAATAGCGATAGATGAGCTTTCCCGTTACATCTCCCGCGAAGATGCAGCCCAGGGCCGCGCTCATCACAACCGTGAGCATGAGGGTGAGCCCGATGGCGTAGATCCGGGCGACGATGTACGATCGGGAGTCTTTGATTTTGTAGACATCGTTCAGCGTGTCCTGCAGGGCGGAGATGCCTACGGACGCAGACCAGACCGCGGCAATGGATCCGAAGGTGATCTTGCCGGTGCTGGAGGCCGCGGCCGTCTGGTTGAATGTGCTGAGCACCGTGCCGAGAGCCGAGGTCGGAATTACGAGCGCGAGATAATCGAGAAGCCGGTCGTAGATCTGGTGAGCGGACCGCGCGGCCAGACCGAATAGCGAGCCGGCGCAAAACAGCGTGGGAAAGAGCGCGAAGAGGAAATAGAAACCCAGTTCGGCCGCATGGCCGAAGAGACGGTCCGCCAGGATCGCTTTCCACGTCCGCGCAGCCAGTACTCGAATTGGGACTCCCTGGAGGTCCCACAGCGACTCGAGGGGAGAAAACGACACGAGCTTCCAGACGCGCCACTCATGGGCGCCGGGCCGTGGACCGGTGGTGGAATCAGCGTGAAAAACGACGGCTCCTCTTCTGCAATCCGCATGATTCTGGCTGTCTGCCAGTCCCGCGCTCTTTCTCCCCGCGCTCTTTCTCATGGATGCGCAGTTCGAAGCCGCCGATGGCCCGCGGGAGAGGGCGGGAAGGCGCGCGCTGAATCGCCCTGCAAGGCCTATTCAGCAGAATGAAACCAACTTTTCTAGCGATGCATCTTAGCCCAAAGTGACATGCGGTCCTGATACGTGCAGTGTCTCTGTGAAACCACGATCGAGAAAGAACGGAGGGAGGCGCCGGTGGCTATGGCCCCTGTTTTCTGTTGTGGGTTGTGCGCTGCTGGTTTCAGCGTTCGATCTCCGCGCTCCCGTTGAAGCAGCCGCAGCCACGCAGAGCGAGACTCCCGGAAACACCGCGACCTCCGAGCAGATCCTCTCTTCCTATGAAGGGCAGAATGTAGCTGCGGTCGATATTGCGGGCCAGCCCAACTTGAGTTCTACGCAGTTCGCGTCTCTCTTCCAACAGCGGGCCGGCCAGCCATTTTCGAAAGCCAGAGTGGATCAGACGGCGGCAGCCCTGAAGGCCGCGGGGAAGTTCCAAGAGGTGCGAATCCAGGCGCAACCGGAGTCGAATGGCATTCGCGTTCTCTTCATTCTGGAGCCGGCGGTCTACCTCGGGATCTACCAATTTCCGGGAGCGGAGCGATTTCCCTATTCTCAACTGATCCAGGTGGCGAACTATCCCGTCCAAACTCCTTACAGCGCGACGGAAGTGGAGGACGACAGACAGGGTCTTGTTACATTCTTTCGGCAGGAAGGCTATTTCGAGGCCAAGGTTCAATCGGAGGTGCAGACGGATTCCGCGCACGCCGTCGCCAACGTCGTCTATCGCACCACACTGGGGCCCAGGGCGAAGTTCGGTTCGATGCAGTTCGACGGCGCTCCCGCGAATGACGACCCCGACTTACAGCGCAAGCTCAAGTCGCTGCTTGCGCGCCTCCGCGGAGCCGCCATTCGCCCTGGAAAGGCATATCATCACAGCACGGTCACGAAGGCGGCGCACTACGCGCAGGCGCTGCTTGAAAAGCAGGGCTATCTGGGCGCGCAGGTCAAACTTGCCGGAGCGGAGTACCACGCCAGCGACAATCGCGCCGATATTCACTTCACCATCGATCCCGGTGTGCTGACGCGCGTGCAGATCACTGGAGCTCATCTGTGGGGCTGGACTCGAAGATCCATTCTGCCCATCTACCAGGGTATCGGCGTTGATTCCGAGGCGGTGCTCGAAGGTCAGCAGGCGCTCCTCTCCTACTTCCAGTCCAAGGGTTACTTTGACGTGAAAGTAGATTCTCAACTCGAGAAGGATTCTACGCACGATACGGTGATCTACCGGATCGTCAAGGAGCGGAAGCATAAGGTAACCTCAATCGCCGTCTCCGGCAATACGCAAATGGCCGATTCGCGCTTGATGCCGAGCATTGCTGTCCAAAAGAAGCACTGGTTTTCGCCCGGCAAGTTCAGCGATCAACTGGTACGAACGAGCATCAAGAATTTGCAGGCCGTGTATCAGGCCGAGGGGTACAGCAGCGTGCAGGTTACGCCGAAGGTCACGCGCAATTCCCAAAACGTGCAGGTGGCCTTCCGCATCGCGGAGGGGCCGCGGGATGTTGTGAATGCGCTGGCCATCGAAGGCGCGCGCACCTTTCCGCAATCGCAGTTCGCGCCCGGCGGCCTGAAGCTGGCCGCGGGCCAGCCCTATTCGCAGGCGCACGTTCAGGCCGACCGGGCCAGCATCGTGGCTCATTATCTGCAGGCCGGCTATCTGCAGGCGAGCTTTCGCGAGACAGCCTCCGAGGTTTCGAAGCAGGAACCGCATCGCATCAATGTGGTTTACCACATTCACGAAGGTCCGCGGGTGAGCACCGGAGATGCGTTGACGCTCGGCCGCTTGCATACGCGGGATCGGCTCATTCATGACGATGTCGCGTCCATCCAGCCCGGCCATCCGCTGACTGAAACCGAACTACTCACCGCCGGCAGCAAGCTTTACGACCACACCGGCGTGTTCGACTGGGCGGAGGTCGACCCGAAGCGGGAGATCACGACGCAGACCAAGGAAGACGTTCTGGTGAAGGTCCACGAGGCCAAGAGGAACGACTTCACCTATGGCTTCGGGTTTGAGGTGATCGAACGCGGCGGCAGCATTCCGAGTGGAACTGTTGCGCTGCCCAACCTGCCGCCGATTGGCCTGCCGGCGAACTTCAAGACCAGCGAAACCACCTATTACGGCCCTCGCGGAACCGTGCAGTATACGCGCAACAACATGCGCGGCAAAGGCGAGTCGCTTTCGCTCACCGCTTTTGCCGGCAGGCTCGATCAGCGCGCAGCCATCTACTATATCGACCCGAATTTCCGCTGGTCCCCGTGGCGGGCAACGACGAGCTACTCCGTGGAACGCGATGAAGAGAATCCAATCTTTTCTTCGCAGACCAACCAGGGCAGCTTTCAGCTACAAAGGCCGGTGGACGAGGCGAAGAAGAACATCTTCTTCGCGCGTTACAGCTTCAGCAAGACTGATCTCACGCGCGTCTTGATACCGGATCTGGTGCCGGCGCGGGATCAGCATGTCCGCCTTTCCGCACTGTCGGCCAACCTGACCCGCGACACGCGCGACAACGCAATGGATGAGCATCGCGGCGTTCTCGATTCGGTGGAGTTTGACTTCAATACCACCAAGCTCGGCTCCAGCGTGGATTTCACAAAGCTGACCGCGCAGGCAGCTTTCTATAGAGAAAAATTCCATCACATCGTGTGGGCAGAGAGCCTGCGCATCGGACGAGCGCAGGCATTTGCCGGCAGCTTTGTGCCGCTGAGCGAGGAGTTTTTCAGCGGCGGCGGCAACAGCTTGCGTGGCTTCCCGCTGGACGGAGCGGGGCCGCAAAGAGCGATTTCAGTGTGCCCCGACGGTACCACATCTTGCGGCACAGATATCAACGTTCCCAGCGGCGGGAACGGGCTGCTCATCTTCAACTCTGAAGCGCGTATTCCGCTTCCTTTCAAAAAGGGCTTGAGCGTTGTTCCTTTCTATGACGGCGGCAACGTGCTGCCGAACTTTGGATGGAGCGATCTCACGACCTACTATGCCAACAACGTCGGCCTCGGCCTGCGGTATTCCACGCCAGTTGGCCCGATTCGCGTAGATCTTGGGCGCAATCTCAATCCTGTTCCCGGGATCAACGCGACGCAATATTTCGTCAGCATCGGCCAGGCTTTCTGAAAGGCGGCCCTTATGAATACGTTCAGAGCGCTTCACCCATCAGGCGATCCGCCGAACTCCCAACCCCGCAAAGAGACACATCGCCGCTTGCGCACCCTTGCATGGATTGGCGGCGGCCTGGTTTTGCTGCTCGTGGTGTGCGCCATCGGCCTCGTGGCGCTGGTGAATACCGGCGGCGCTCATCGCTATCTGATTGGCCTCGTGCAGCGGGAGGCGAGTCAAAAGCTCGGAGTGCGCGTGCAACTCCAGAACTTCACATTGCATCCCTCTGTACTTGCCCTGGATCTCTATGGGATCACGGTTGACGGAGCCAGCCCCTACCAGGAGCCCGCGCTTCTTCGGGTCGATCACATTGCAGTGGGCGTGCGGGTAGTCTCGATCTTCGGCGGAAAGTGGTATCTCGATAACCTGCAGATCGATCATCCGGTCGCCTGGGTTCACATCGACAAGAATGGGGTTTCGAACATTCCCAAGCTGCAGAGCAGCCAATCGAGCAGCAACACCAGCATCTTCGATCTCGGCATACTTCACACGCTGCTCAATCGTGGCGAAGTGTACTTCAACAGCCGGCCCAGTTCGCTGACCGCCGATGTGCACAATCTGGATTTACGCGCCTCGTTCCAGGGCCTTCTGAAGATGTACAGCGGACGGCTGGCCTATACCGACGCGCACCTCCAATACGGCGCGTTCCAGCCGTTTGCTCATGAACTTGATGTGCAATTCGACGCTACTCCGTCCACATTCCATCTCAAGAGCGCGAAACTTAGCAGCGGGCCTTCCCAGCTCATCCTTTCCGCCACCGTGAGCAATTACAACGAGCCGACGGTTCAAGCGCAGTATGACGCCACGGTCGACGGAGACCAAGCCGGCCGGCTTCTGAACAGTCCATCGATTCCCGCGGGTCTTGTTCGCGCGGCCGGGTCGGTCCAATACCAGCAGACAGCCGGCCGCTCCTTGCTTCAATCGCTGGCCGTGAATGGAACCCTGACCAGCCGCGCGCTCAACGTGAAGACTTCGGCGGCGCGTGCGCAGATCGCCAACATCGCAGCTCACTATTCGCTGGCCCAAGGCGACGTGAATTTGAACGATCTGCGCGCGGAGTTGCTCGGCGGCCAGCTCACCGCGCAGGGAAGAATGGAGAACATCGGAGGGAACTCACACACCAGCGTGGCGGCGGCGTTGCATGGGATCTCTCTGGCACAGGCCAGGCAGGCTTTGGCGCACCTCGCATCTCTGCCGGGCGTCACGCTTACCGGAACCTTCAACGCGACCGCGGCAGCGGCGTGGGGCCAATCGCTCAAAGATATGACCGCCCATGCTGACGCAACGGCCGATGCCTTGGTGACCCGAAGCAACACTCCGCAGGCGCAAGCTGCGACGGCGGCAGCTCCAAGCGCGATCCCGGTGCAGACCGCAATCCATGCTGTCTATAAGGGCGTAAGCCAGCAGCTGGCGCTGAACGACAGCTATTTGCGCACGCCGCAGACCAATCTGACCATGAACGGCGTGGTGGGCAATCGATCGAGTCTCGATTTGCATTTGCAGGCAAACGATCTTCGCGAGGTTTCTGCGATCGCCGATCTCTTCCGCTCTGCCGCGCCCGGCCAATCTCTCACGCCGCTGGACCTTGCGGGCCAGGCATCATTTCAGGGAACGGTTCAGGGTTCTACGAGTGCGCCGCATCTTACCGGCGAACTCGCCGCGCAGAATCTGCATTTCAACGGAACGGACTGGAGGGTGCTTCGCACCGGTGTCGATTTCGATCCGAACAGGGCCAGCCTGCAGCATGCCGATCTTGAGCCCGCCTCGCGCGGCCGCATCACTCTTAACGCAAGCGTTGGGCTGACGAATTGGTCCTTCACGAACCAGAGCCCGCTGCGGGTGCAGCTCAATGCGGAACAACTGAACGTGTCGGATCTGACCAAGTTAGCCGGCCAACAGATACCGGTGACCGGAACGTTGAACGCTAATCTCGCGCTTCACGGCACGGAGCTTAATCCGCAAGGCAGCGGTGCAGTCACGCTCACGGGCGTCACGGCCTACGATCAACCGGTTCAATCGCTCCAGGTAAATTTCTCGGGCAGCGGCGAGCAGGCGCACGCTGTGCTCGCATTGCAGCTGCCGGCGGGCAGCGTGAAGGGAGACGTAACGGTTGAGCCGCGGCAGAAGACCTACACGGCGCAGCTCTCCTCGACCGGAATTCACCTTGAGCGCCTGCAGGCACTCAAAGCGCGCAACATCGATGCAGCGGGCACGCTTGCCTTCGAGGTGAAGGGACAGGGCGCCTTCGACGATCCGCAGCTCGATGCGAATTTTCAAATTCCCAAGCTGGTTGTGGAAGGGCAGACTGTCTCCGACCTGAAACTCGACGCGAATCTCGCGAATCACGTGGCCAATGCTGCTCTCACCTCGTCCGCGGTAGGCGCGGCGATTCAAGCGAAGGCGAAGATCGGTCTCACCGGCGACTATCCCACGGATGCCTCGCTCGATACCAAAGCATTTCCATTGCAGCCGCTGCTTGCCGCTTACTCGCCCGACGAAGCTTCCGACGTGAGCGGAGAAACCGAGATTCACGCCACGGTGCATGGGCCGCTCAAGAACAAGAATTTGCTCGAAGCGCATGTCACCATCCCGGTGCTCAAGCTGGGATACGGCAACACGATCCAGCTTGCGTCTGCAGCGCCGATTCAGATTGACTACAAAAATCAGGTTGTCACTCTGCAACCTGCCTCCATCCGCGGCACCGATACCGACCTGCAGCTTCAGGGCAGCGTGCCGATAGCGGGAAATGGGCCCATGTCTCTGCAGGCGCGCGGCAGCGTCAATCTGCATCTGGCGCAGTTGTTTGATCCCGATCTGCGGAGTTCGGGCGAGCTCAAATTGAATATCGATTCGCATGGGCCGATCAAAGGAGGCAATCTCGGCGGAGGCAATCTCGGCGGCGAAATCGATATTGTGGACGCGAATCTTTCTTCGGCGGATATGCCGGTCGGGCTGCAGCACGGCAACGGCGTGTTAACGCTTACCAGCGACCGGCTCAACATCCAGAAGTTTCAAGGCAATATTGGCGGAGGCACAATCACGGCGCAAGGCGGCGTGGCGTACCGGCCCAGGCTGCAATTCAACCTGGGGGCCGCAGCCAAGGGCATTCGCATCTTGTATCCGCAGGGAATGCGTGAAAATGTCGACGCGAACCTGACGCTGACCGGTTCCTATACGAAGGCATTCCTGGGAGGATCTGTCGATCTTGCCGACCTTTCCTTTACGCCGGCCTTCGACCTCTCCAGCTTTGTGAGCCAGTTTTCCGGCGGCGTGACCGCGCCCGCATCGCAAGGATTCTCGCAGGATCTTGATCTGAATATTGCTGTGCACTCGACCAACAATGTGAATCTTGTCAGCCGAACTTTGAGTGTCGGCGGATCGGCCAATCTTCAGGTGCGCGGCACGGCGGCCGAGCCTGTGATTCTGGGACGGGTCAACCTGAGCGGCGGCGACATTATTCTGAACGGCAACCGGTTTGTGCTCTCCGGCGGCACGGTTCAATTCGTCAATCCGGCTGAGACCGAGCCGGTGCTGAACCTTTCGTTGAATACGACCATCCAGGAGTACAAAATCGACCTGCGCTTCAACGGTCCCGTCGACCAGATGCGCACCGAGTACAGCTCTGATCCCGCTCTGCCTCAGGCCGATATCATCCATCTGCTTGCCTTTGGCCAAACCACAGAAGCGGCGGCAGCCGCGGCGCCAACCAGCACAGGTCAAGAGGCTGAATCGCTGGTGGCTTCGCAGGTGTCGAGCCAGGTCACCAGCCGTATCTCCAAGATTGCCGGTATTTCGCAGCTTTCCATCAGCCCGGTACTGGCGGGGAGCAGCCAGCAGGGGCCGGCCGGCGCCAACATCACGATTCAGCAGCGGGTGACGGGAAACCTCTTCGTCACTTTCTCCACCAATGTGGCCACGACGCAGGACCAGACGATCCAGGGGCAGTATCAGATTTCGCCGCGGGTCGCGATCAGCGCGACGCGGGACCCCAATGGCGGCTTCGCGGTGGACACGCTGATTAAGAAAAGCTGGTGAAGCTTGTGACGAATCCTTGCGCCGAATTTACGCATCTCTCAGCAAGAAAAGCGTCTGACTGAACTGAAGAAGCCTCAGGCGCTCTCCAGCATTGATCGCACGCGAGAGTGATAGCTGCGGCTCATGGCGACCTTGTGGCCGTTCGTCAGCAGGACGGCGAACTCGCTCTGCGCTTCAGTACGAACCTCTTTTACAAAATGCAGGTTCACGATGGCTGAGCGGTGCACACGCAAAAACATCTGCGGGTCGAGCTTCTCCTCAATGGAAGTCATGGTCTCCCGCAGGAGGTGGGTCTCTGTTCCGGTGGAGATGCGCACGTAATTCTCCTCCGCGCCGATCCAGCGGATCTCGGCAACCCGCAGGAACAAAATGCGGCCACGGGATTTGAAGACGATGCGGGTCGGATAGCCATTGCCGTTCTCCTCGCCGATCCCATTGCGCACGGATTTGTGCTCCGCAATAAGAACCTGTTCGCGCGCCTTCTCTACTGCGGCCCGCAGGCGCTCCGCGGTGTAGGGCTTGAGCAAATAATCCACGGCCCGGCTTTCAAAGGCCCGCAGCGCGTATTGATCGTAGGCCGTCGAAAAGATGACGTGCGGCATGGGGACACTCCTCGATGCCGATAGCTCCCGGACCACATCGAAGCCATCCATGCCCGGCATGCGCACATCGAGAAACAGAACCTGAGGAGCGGTAGCGCGGACCAGTTCCAGAACCTCGCGGCCGGATGCCGCCTCGCCGACAATCTCGATCTCTGAATCTTTGCGCAGGAGTTCACGCAGCTTCTGGCGTGCAAGCACTTCGTCATCCGCAAGCAGCGTTTGGATCAACACAGTGCCTCCCCATTCCACGAATCAGGTTGCCGGTTGGTTGTATCTCAGTCTGCAAACGTGCAGCTTGCCTGCTTGCAGAGAGGCACGTTCGATACCAAAGCGCAAGCGGCTACAAACCTCTCAAAAAACGCCCGATAGCTCTCGATCGCCGGATTGCCGCCGCGCTCCTACGTGACCGGAACCGGAATTCTGTGTCCGCCTGCGGACACTTCACTCGGCGGATGATTCGATGGGCGGGGGTCCATCCCTGAGATCGGTATCGAGCGCCGTTGATCTATGCATCTGTTAGATGACCCGTGACAATTTACGAAAAGCAGGAAATTTGGTTCGCTTATTTCGGGCTTACTTCTTATCGAGGTTGCACATTTAACATCTTCGTCCCCGATAACATGCCGTCTATCCCGGAAAAGACACGTCTCAGCGCGCCTCCATAACTAATCGCGCCAGAACGTTATAAGTATGCGCCAGATGGCGGGCTCGTTCGATTCATTGCAGCCCATCGAATGCTTGTGTATTCTTGCGTTGCGGCCCTTCGATTAGTCCACATTACGGCTCGATAACATTCCTCTGGCAAAATCTCCGATGTTAGTTTTGTGACCAGTTGGTTGATTCGAGTGACGAACAGCGACTTATGGGCTCTAGGCCAGCATGATACCCGTGTAACTCGAGCCTGAATGCTCTGCCCGCATTGCTAACCTCCTATCATCGAGGGCGTCAACCGCGACGTAACCGTTAATTGGCGCGAGATTCCAGAACCAACCCAACCACTTAATACGCAGAGGGGGAATCATGGGCTACCTTGTCCGCAGTCATGTTAGACGTGTCCTGTCTTCCGTTACGCTAGGAATCGGCCTTCTACTGCTAACCAACTCAGGCGCGGCGCGGGCAGCCGCAGGTGACATTCCCGAGATCCAGACCAGAGCGCAGAGAGGATCGATCCAGCAGCAGATCGAGCTGGGAGCAGCCTATTTCACCGGCCGCGGCGTGGAACAAAATGACCGGCTCGCAGCGTACTGGTATGAGAAGGCTGCCAACGCGGGAGATCCGTACGCGCAAAAACAGATTGGGTTCTTCTATGAGGCGGGAATCGGAGTTCCCCGCGATCCGGTGCGCGCCGTGACGTGGTTTCAACGCGCAGCGGCAGGCGGCCTCGCAAGCGCCAAGACCGATCTCGGCGTTGCCTATGTGTGGGGAATTGGGGTGCCTAAAGATCCGGAGATGGGCGCACAGTTATTCCGCGAGGCGCTGGCTAAAGGGGATGGCTCGGGAGGATTTTCTCTTGGAGAGATGTACTATTTCGGCGTGGGCGTTGAAAAGAATCCTGCCACCGCGCAACACTGGTACGAATTGGGAGCCAGGCTGCACGACCCGTTGGCGGAGTTCAGGCTGGGTTCGATCATCGTGCAGGATCATCCGGAGCCGCGCAAACTGAAGCGGGCCGCAGAGTTGCTGCGCCAGTCGGCAGCAGCGGGTTATGTGCCGGCAAAGCACAGGCTGGGCGTGCTTCTGGTCGATCATCCGGAACTGTCGCGGTCGCCGGATGAAGCTCTAGTCCTTCTCGAGGACGCGGCCAGCGCGGGGACATGGCAGACTTCCGTGCTCCTTGGGATATTGGCTCGCGATGGAACAGGAATGCCGGCCGACCCGGCGGCGGCTTACTTTCATTTTCGAGTGGCCGCATTGCAAGGGGGCGAGAAGGCGGCCGGGCTGCTCGCGCATGATTTGCAGGCCCTCGGGGCGCGGCTTGGGCCTGAGCGAACCGCGGCCCAGGATGCGGAGGCCGGGGCCTGGGTTCAGAAGCACCCGATCCGGCTTGCGTTCGTCTATCGGAAAGAGAACGAAAGGCAGGGATTTCCCGTCTTTGCCCTTACCGAGCCGGACGCCGATACCCACATAGGCCGTCTGCTGGCCACACCGTCATTTTAAGCAGGCTGCGGCAGCCAATACGCGTAGGCACATCTTGAGGACGATTTGCGAAGCAAGTTGAGGCGTATCCAGCCGGTATTCATGAACCCGGCTATCTTCATCGGATCGTGGGTTCTGATCGGAGCTTTGTTTGCTCTGCAGGAGTGGCTGAATCTATGCCGATGGGGCTATCAGATCGGCGCGGCCATCGTGTTCGAGTCGTGGGGAACGCAGTTCCTGCTGTGGGGTGTACTGAGCTGGCTTATCTGGAGATATCTGGGCCCGCTCGTGCATCACGGGACCGCGCTGCATTTGTTCACACAGGTGCTGCCGTTGAGCATTGCCACGAGCGTAGTCGAGGAGATGATCTGGGTGCTCCTCTTTCCCCACCTGCCGGTGAATCGTCCGCCGATGCATTATTGGCGGCGGCTTGCGTTCCACCTGGATGCGGAATTTGTCGACAACATGGTTACTTTCTGGTGCGCGTTCTGCCTTTTGCGCGGCATCAGCTATTACCAGCGGTTCCGCGAAAAAGAGAGCGCCGCGGCGCAACTGGCGGTGGAGCTTTCTCACGCCAAGATCTCCGCTTTGCGGATGCAGCTGAACCCGCATTTCCTCTTTAACGTGATGAACAGCATCTCCAGCCTGATGCGCACGGACATTAACGCGGCGGACACGATGCTCGAACAACTGAGCAGCCTGCTGCGCATCACCTTTGAGCGCGGGGATGTGCCGCTGATTCCGCTTCGCGACGAGATGGAATTTATCGAGATCTATCTGGCCATGCAGGATCAGCGGTACGCCGGGAAGGTCAAGCAGAAGCTCTCGGTTGAGCCCGATCTGCATGATGCGCTCGTTCCGGCGATGATTTTGCAGCCGATCGTGGAGAACGCCTATGTGCACGGCCTGTCCAGAATCGACTGCGGAGGTGAGTTACTGGTGGACATTCGCAAGGAAGGCGCTCACATCAGCGTGCGGGTGGTGAACAACGGTGCAGGCGCGCAGCCCGATGCGAGCAGACCGCCGGAGAGGCTGGGCGTGGGCCTGGCGAACATCAAGAGCCGGCTGCAATTGCACTACGGCCCGGGCGGCTCGTTCGTGCTTCGCGAAATCGACGCCTCTCATGTGGAAGCTGCCATCCGGCTGCCGCTGCTGTACTCGGCCACCGCCAACGGCAACCTTACTGGATATGGTTCATGATGATCCGGGCTGTGCTCGCTGGTCCGGAGATATTTGTCCGGGGATATTTGTCCGGAGATATGCGGATTCGTAGATGATTGCCCAGAAAATTTCAGAATTGGTAGAAGACCGTAACTTGGTCCGGAGTGGATTTCTCATTCGTCTCGCTCCTGGTGCAACTCGACACGGAGCGAGGCCATTGGTCACAGAGGCCGGTCGTATATCCTCTTTGGAGGACGACTTGCTGCTACCGCCGCAGTGCATAGGTCCGCATCGCCATGAACAATCCAATATCGCTGGTGGAAAGAGCTACCCGAAAGGGAGCTCACCCACACCGTCGTCTGCGCGCTGCCCACTGGAGCATCGGAACGTCCATTTGCCTCAATGCCGACGTGCGGCGGATCTTCCAGTTGCTCACGGTACCCGAGTATGTGGAGGCGTGGTTGCGCCTTCCTGAAGAAGACGCAGCGACCTCGGTGACGGCATCGCGCTCTGGGAATGATTACGGCTTGGAGTTTTATTCAGCCGGGGAGCTGAAGACCGGCGTGAGCGGATGCTTTCTCGCGTGCAGGCAACGGAAGATCCTTTTCACCTGGTTGAACCTGGGGGTCTCGCCGGGATTCAGCATGGTCGATATCCGGCTGCGGGGAAACTTCGGCAGCAGCATCCTGGAACTGCGTCACACCGGCCTGGCATCGGCGGCTGAATACTTCTGGCAGATGTCGATGTGGAGGGCGTCGTTCGAGAAGCTGGTCTACTTGGTGAAAAATTCGCAGGTGTTGCCGGATTTGGGCGGGACGCGGTAATGCCGGACCGCACTGAATCACTGACTTAAGGACAATTCATCACGGGCATCGGGTCCGGGGGCGGCGTGTGCTAACATTACGCAGCTTTTCGTCGAATACCTATGCCAGACTCGGTAACCGCCCGGAGCGCGCTTTGGAGGGTGGGAAGCTCTCCCACGTGCGATATCGTTGTCGACCAGCCCACCGTATCCGGCGAGCACTGCCGTTTAGGCCTTCACAATACCCAATATATCCTTGAGGATCTCGGATCGACGAACGGCACCTTCGTCAACGGTCATCGCCTCGCGCCGCGGACTCCCGTCTATGTCTCGCGCGGCGATTACATCACACTTGGGCCGGGTTTGAGTTTTCCCTGGCCCGCCACAATGGAGAAGACCATTCCCTCGCACGCTGCAGGGGATGGGCAGAGCCAGCTATCGGGCACGCTGGTGCTGAACATCGGCCGCGCTGCTGAGAACGAGATCTGGCTGGATTTTCCGATGATCTCGCGCCGGCACGCGCGCATCCTGCAGAGCGGCAATCAATGGATCATCGAGGATCTGAATTCGGCCAATGGAACGGCCCTGAACCGGATCGAAAACAAGATCAAGCGAGCGATGCTCGATCCCGCGGACGAGATTTATCTCGGGTCGTACAAGATCTCCGCGGGCCGCATTCTGCATGAAAAAAGGCTCGTGCAAGGCGAGGGCGATGGCGAGCACATCCGTTTCCAGGGCAAGCGCATGGTTCTGGGGCGCGATCCGGCCTCTGGATATTCGCTGAACTATCCCATGATCTCCTGGCGCCACGCGGCCCTGGAGCGTGCGCCGGAAGGCGTCTACGTCGAAGACCTTGGCTCGCGGAACGGCACGTATGTGAATGGCGTGCGCATCAGCAGTCGCACTCTGGTGCGCTCCGGTGAAGAGATCGGGTTGGGCAGCTTCCGTTTCACGCTGCTGGAAGACGGCGCACTGGCGAAGCGGGAATACACAGGCAACGTCACGATTGAGGTGAACGCAGCCGCCGTCAATGCGCCGGATGGGCATCGGCTCCTTGATGCCATTTCGCTCACGATTTTTCCGGCCGAGCTGGTGGCCTTGATGGGACCTGCGGGAGCGGGAAAAACCACCTTCCTGAAGGCCGTCAATGGCTACAGCGCACCCGCGGCAGGTACCGTTCTGTTCAATGGAAGCGACCTTTACAAGTTCTATGACCGCTTTCGCCAGCAAATGAGCTACGTGCCGCAGGATGACATTGTGCACGCGGAATTGAAGGTGCGCGAAGCGCTTTATTTCACAGCCAAGCTGCGCACGGACCTGACCGATCCGGAGATCGAGCAGCGGATTGACGCCGTGCTGACCAGCCTGGGGATTCAGGACAAGAAGGACGCGATCATTGGCTCGCAGGAGCGGCGTGTGCTCTCCGGCGGACAGCGCAAGCGGGTCAACATTGCCATGGAACTGATCGCGGATGCGCCGGTCATCTTTCTCGACGAGCCGACCTCCGGGCTTTCGTCCTATGACGCGGAGAATGTCGTCCAGGTGCTGAAGAAGCTCTCCCAAGCGGGCACGACGATTGTGACGACCATTCATCAGCCGAGCATCAGCATCCTGCAGCAGTTTGACAACCTGATCATGATCTCGCGAGATCGCGGAGGTTACGGCGCGCTGACGTACTTCGGCCCTGCGTATCCGGATGCCATCGAATTCTTCAATCCCGAGAGCCGGAATGAAGAGGAACTGAGCCCGGAGATGCTGCTGAGCGGCCTGGCGAAGAGGACGACTACGGAATGGGCGGCGATGTACGAGCAGTCGCGCTACAAGCGGCTGTTCGTTGCGGACCGCTCCGGGAAAATTCCGCCGGCGCAGGACGGGCAGCAAGCAGGAGCGCAGAACTCTCGACGGGGCTTTGGCTTCGACCAGTGGTGGACGCTGGTTCGCCGCAACGTCCTGCTCAAGGCCCGCGACCGCGCGCAAAGCATCATTCTGCTTGCGCAGGCTCCGCTCTTCGGAATTCTGCTGGGCGCGGTCTTCGGCTCGCTCCGGTACTCCACGGCCGCCGATTGGGATAAGGTTGCGCGCAGCGTGGGCGCCCTTGAATTTCTGACGGTTCTGGCCGCCGTGTGGTTCGGCTGCAACAACGTTGCCCGCGACATTGTGGGCGAGTGGTCGATCTTTCAGCGTGAACGGATGGTCAGCCTCAAGCTGCCGTCCTATTTATTTTCGAAGCTCACCATCGCGGCCGTCCTATGCCTGTTTCAATGCGCCACATTGCTGGGCATCGTCACGCTGATCTGCCATTTGCAAGGTGATTTTCTGCGAGCGCTGGCGATTCTTTACCTCTCTTCGCTGGTGGGCGCGGCCATCGGGCTCTGCGTCTCCGCGCGCGCCTCCACCACGGAGGCGGCGATTGCGATGCTGCCGTTGATTCTGCTGCCCGTGATTGCTCTGGGCGGCGGGCTGATTCCGATTCACCAGATGCCGAAGGCCGTGCAGCAGATTGCGATGGCCGTTCCTTCGCGCTGGGCTTTCGAGGCAGCGCTGGTCACTGAAAGCGAGACGCACCACTACTCCAACTGCGATGAGATTGTGAAGAGCAAGACAACGGAGTATCTAAAGAGCACACGAACCGAGTGCGAAGGCCAGAGTATCGCCGACTGGCAGTTTCCTTCCGAGCGCCGCACCGGCCTGCGCACTTGCCTCGCTGCGCTGGGCGGGATGCTGGTCTTCTGGATCGGCGCTGCGCTTGTCTTCCTGCGCATGCGCGACATCCATTAAACCGGCACAGCCAGCAGCGCGCCCCAGTTCAGGCCCGCACCGAAGGCCGAGAAGACAAGTGGCGCGGCGAGCGGTCCGGTTTGGCTGCAGCGCCATTCGCCGGCGGCGATCAGCAGCGATGCGGACGAGGTGTTTCCGTAGCGGCTGAGGTTGGTGAAGAACCGCTCTTCGGGAACTTTCAGGGCTCCGGCGACGCGCGTGATCAGGTTCAGATTGGCCTGATGGAGGAGATACGCGCCGGGATCAGCGGGGGCGAGCCCATTGCGTTCGAGCACTTCGCTGATCGCGCGGGGTATCTTACGGCAGGCTTGCAGAATCACGCTGCGCCCATCCATGTGGATCGTACCGTTCTCGATTTTCAGGATCCCGGCGGACGCGCCGTCGCTATGCAACTGGAAGTCAGCGATGCGGGCGAAGCCGGTGTTTGCGTCGATCAGACAGGCGCCCGCGCCATCGCCAAACAGGATGGCCGTGTCCTTGCCCTGCGGCGAGAGCTCGACGCATCGCGACATGATCTCTGCGCCCACAACGAGAACCGGTCCCGCGCGGGGCGCAAGTTGCGCAGCGAGCGCCAGGCCGATGAGCGATCCGCAGGAAGCGACGGGAATATCGAGCGCGGGCGTTGCGGTCAGGCCGAGTCTGGCGGCGATCTGGCTTGCCGGGCCGGGACAATAACGCTCGCTCGAGCCCGATGCGCACAGAATCATACCGAGTTCTTCCGCCGATGCTCCGCCATTGGCGAGGCAGTCTTGCGCAGCCAGAAGGCCGAAACCGGCGATGGTATCGTCTGCGGCTGCGTAGCGGCGCTCTTCGATGCCGGTTGCGGTAAGAATCCATTCCGGCGTGGCGTCTACCAGCGCGGCCAGTTCTTCATTGCCCACGCGGCGCGGCGGCAGATACGAACCGAACGCTCGCAAATAAGCCATTATTTTGCTTTCGCAGAAAGATACAAAGCCACTTTGCCGACCGTGTCGAACTTGCGGGCGGATAGGTCGGAGTCGGGAATCGTTACACCGAACTCCTCCTCGAGCCCGGTTACGAAATCAGTGAGCGCGAAGGAGTCGAGCAGTCCGGAGGCAAATAAGGATTCATTCTGGCCGGGGTTGATCTGTTTTCCTGAAACGCGGTGAAGGACTTTAAGGATTCGGGTTTGTTGCTCCAAGGGTAGCTCCTTGTATCGCAGTCTCTGTATTGGGGAAGTGTTTTTCTTTGTATGTCAGATAGCTGGCCATCAGATCGGCCATGAATGCGTCTGCCAGCGCGCGGTAACCCTCGCCGGAAAAATGCGTGTGGTCCGGCTGGGCCCAGCCGGCGGACGCCCACTGCTGCATCGAGCCGAATCCACCCATGCGCTCGCGCTGGTCCCAGTAGGCACAGCCTTCGGCGCGGCAGACGGCGCGCTGCGCGGCGACGATCCGGTCAGTGCCGTCATAGGCCCGCCACGCGTGGCGGCGCAGCACGGACCTGTCGGACGGACCGATTACCAGAATCGACGACTCCGGAACATATTGATGGAGGGTATCGACCACCGAGGCAAACGCCTGCCGGTAATTCTCCTCGTCCCAATGCGCGCTGGCTGCCTCATTAGTGCCATAGGCCAACACGATCAATCCAGGAGAATTGTCCTTGAGATATTGCGAGAACAACTGCTGATCCCACTTGAGAATCAGCGGCGCCTCGGCTCCGTTAATGCCGATCGACTCCCACGTGACACCGGGCTGCGTCGCGACCCATCCGAAGAGTGTCACGGGTGCGCTATCTTCGGTGGTGATCTTGAAGCGGTGATCGCCCGCGGAACAGTTGTAATGGAAGGCGCCAGGGCCGATTTGCGCAGCGCCGGTCGGAATCTCCGCCGGTTCGCCGTCATTATCGGTAAAGCGCAGGCCGCCGCCGCCGGGCCGCTCCATATATTGGAGGTCGAGCGAAGCGCAGGGAGTATCGAGCGTCACCCATTCGCCGGCGCGATCGGTGGAGATGCTGATGCCGCCCATGCCGAACTTGCCGTCGCCGAGCTGCAGGAACTTGTTGCCTTGCGTCTTCCAGCCCGGCGATTGGGCGCGCGCGGATCCGAGGATGCGGTATCCGGGGAAGGGATGGCCGGCGTATGAGTAGCCGATGCCGCCATTGCCAAACTGCTGCTGAAAGATGCGCCTTGTCTCCCCCGTGAACATGTCGGCCGCGGTGTGCGAGTCACCCCACTGCATCACGCGCACGGTGCCGGTCTCCACGCCGCCGTTGCGGCGCTCGTCTTCATGCAGCGCGAGCTGAGCGTAGAAACCCTCCAGCGCCGATTCAAATGCGATCGCATGAGGGGCCGGATCTTTGAGCCGTGCGCTGATCTCCTCAATCATCTCGGCGCGGCGCGCGGGATCGAGGCGCGGAGCGGAGGCGCGTCTGCGGCTCCGCCGCGCCGCGTGATGCGTTCTGCCGGCCACAGCAGGCTTTTTCTTGACCGCCGTGGCGGCAGGCGATGCTGTACCCGCCGCAAGAACCAGCAGCGCCAAGAAGGCGGCTCCCCATGGCGCGTGCAGAGGAGGCGTGGTCATTGCGCCCGGGTTCTCAGCGCGTTCGGTTGACCCGGGCCTGGTTGATTCGGGCGAGCTTGATTCGGACGAGCTTGATTCGGGCGGGGTTGCAATGCAGCCCGCAACGCGCCGGATCGAGGAGCAGATGGAGCAGGCGCGGCCGGAACGGCGATTCCATGTTGCATCTTCCACCGATCATAGCTCAGCCCTAATTGCTCCACGAGCAGAGTGGCTACGATCGACGCGCCCTGCGGTGTGGGATGCAGCAGGTCCGCCGTGACCAGCCGCGGGCTGGCCGCAAACCAGCGCGCCATGGTGCCGCTTGAGCCCATGGCGTCGAATGTGTCGAAGAAGGCGCAGTGAGTCTCGGCCGCGACCCGGCGCTGGATGGCAACGATCTCGGGAATCGTCTTCATGGTCTCGATATCTTCCAGGCCGTTGCGTTCTCCTCGATCCATCGGGCTCATGATCAAGATCGAAGCGCCGGGCGCGGCGGTGCGGATGCGCTGAATGGCCAGCCGCAACTCGTCCGGGTACTGGTTATGGACAAAATCGGCATAGCTGCTCTCGTTGGAACCGTAGTTGACCACCACGAGCGCCGGCCGGGCGTGTTCCAGTTCTTCCCTCCACAGTGCAGGTTGCAGTACGCGGGCGAGCACACTGGTGGTTGCGCCGTTCAAGCCCAGGCTGTCATAAAGCAGGCCGATCGAGCCGCGCCGGAAGTCTGCGCCAAAGAGGGTCACCGTGCCGCGGGTCGGCCGGATTGAAATCTCCTTCGCGCCGGGGGGCAGCGCCACATTGATCACGGCAGCCGCCTGCTCCGCAGCGCCGGTTGCCTGCTCGACGAGGGTTTGTCCGTCGGCCTCCACGGCGAAGGAGCCACCATCCGGCTCTGCCAGGTACTCGACAGCAACCGCTGACTGGTCCGCGCCGGTCAAGCGGAAATTGCTCCATGCGCCGGGCTGGCCCTCAAAGGCCGCCCCGCCGAGTCCATAGACTCCCTCCCGCATCAGTCCCACGCCAGTGCGGATCTTCCATCCATCGTCGCTCATCTCCACGCCGCGATGGCCATACCAGGCCCACGGCTTGGCGATCAGCGTGTAGCCGCGGCCGGCATCGCCGAACCGGCGCTGCAACTGGGCGCGGGCGTCACCGGTAATCAGGTCAGCGGTGGTGGGCGAATCGCCGTAGTGCAGGACCGTGACGAGGCCGTTTTTGTCCTGTTCGAGCTTCCAGAGCGCGGCGAAGAAGGGGTCGAGCTCGTGAGAATCATCCGCAAGAAGCGGCGAGGGAGCAGACAGATGCGCGTCGCGGATGAAGGGAATCCGCGGGACCGGTGGAGCGGGCGCAACGGGCCAACGCAGACGAAAGGCCTCGGCGAAGACTCCCGGCGCCAGCCCCTGGGCGTGGTTGACACCTGCGCGCCAACTTCCCAGCGCGACGGCCACTACGGCGAAGACCATGGCCGCCTTCGAGGGGAAGCGGGGCCTTCGCCACAAGGGCCGCAGCTTCGGCGGCGCTGGCCGGATCGGCAGGATCTCGGAGATGTCAGAAATTGCCATAGACGAAAGGAGCGGAGCCGCGGCCCGCCAACGTTTGAATCAACAAAATGAGCCCGGCCATTGCCAGGCCCTGCACCCAGAAGGGAACCCGGGCGGATACGGTTGCCGCGCGGTCAAACCAACCGGATGGCAGACAATGCGCCAGTGCGGCGACGAGCAGCACCCCAGCTACGGGCGCGGTGATATTGGCCATCGACCAGGTGTGCGCACCCAGGCCGCGCAACATCGCCAGGGCGCTCTCCGGAGTGGCGGCGCGGAAGAAGATCCAGGTAAAACACACGAAATGAAACGTGATCACGCCGGCGAGCAGGTTGGCCCAGCGTGACGGACGGGAGGCTTTGCGCCAGCGCTTCCAGGCGAAGACAACCCCCAGCGCCAGCCCGTGCAGCGCGCCCCAGATGAGGAAGTTCCAGGAGAGGCCGTGCCATAGCCCGCCTAGCATCATGGTGAGCAGAAACGCGTAGCTGTAGGAGAGCACCGGGAACTTCCTGCTCTTGGGAAAGAAGTCGAACAGATAGTCGCGCAGCCACTCCGAGAAGGTGATATGCCACCGGCGCCAGAACTCCGCCACGTTGAGGGAAAGATAGGGCCGCCGGAAATTCTCAGGCAGGTCGATGCCGATCAGCAGCGCCACGCCGCGGGCGATGTCTGTGTATCCCGAGAAGTCGAAGAAGAGCTGCAGGGCGTACCCGTAGATTGCGAGCAGGATCTCTCCGCTCGAGTACAACGCCGGTGTGTCGAAGACGCGGCCGACGAGATTGTTGGCCAGGTAATCGGCGATGAGGAGTTTTTTCGTGAGGCCCATCCCGATCAGCAGCATGGCCTGCGCACCATTTTCGGCGCTTAAAGCGAACGGCCCGGAGATCTGCTTGAGCAGCTTGTTCATGCGGGGGATCGGTCCCGCGACGATCGAGGGGAAAAAGAGCGCGGCCGCAAGATAGCTGACCAGATTGCGGGTGGGCTCCGTCTCACCCAGGTAAAGGTCGATGGTGTAGGTAAGCGATTGGAAACAATAGAAAGAAAGGCTCAAGGGCAGGAGCCAGCGCAAGCTTGTTCCCGTGACCAGGGGCACCAGCTTCAGGGTCAGAAGCAGTCCCAGGTTGATGCCCAGCGACACGCCCAGCAACAACCGTTTCGCGGCTGCGCTTTGCCAACGGCTGAGCCCGAGACCCACAAGAAAGTCCGCGGAGGCGGCCAGCGGCACGGCGAGATAGATGGGGCTGAAATGCGCCAGGAAGAAGAGATTCGCCGCGGCGAGCAGTCCTATTTGAAGGGCACGCGATCTGGCCGCGAGCCAGTAGAGCAGGCACACGACGGCCAAGAACGCGAAGAAAGGACCTGAACTGAGCGACATGGAAGTTTCCACACAAGATTACTCCACCTGATCGACAGTTATGACCTACCCGCATGGGTAGTTCCGAGACCAACGAAAGTGCCATAGGAGGCATCCAGTTATTGTGTGTCTGTCGCCGGAACCTGCTCGGGTCTATCGGATTCCGACAGGCGGAAACCGACCCGGAAGAGGCCCGGAACGCAGATTTATTCTGAAAGTAACTTGCCTTTATTTTCAATGAGATAAATGGCAGAAACCGGGGATCTGTCGATCCCGCCACGCATCCGTTTAGTAAAATAGCCGAATGGTTGAACGACAGAATTTGCGTAATCTGAGTCCGGCGAGCCCGCGATGGTTTTGGCCTGTTACAGGGGTGCTCTCCCTGGCCATGGCCGCGGCTTGCTTTACCGACTCTACGTTGACGGTGCATGCGGACACTCCGCTGGGCCGTCCTGCCTCAACCCTTCCCCCGGTTCCGCCTCCGGAGAGTTTGCCGGCCGCACGCACCACGGCCGCCAGGCCTTCTATTCCCGCCGAGGCGCTGAGGGGGCTCGCCAGCTGGTATGGAAGAGTGCTCGACGGCCATTTCACCGCCAGCGGCGAACGGTTTGATATGGGTGCGATGACGGCAGCCCACAGGACGCTGCCCTTTGGGACGCTGCTGCGGGTCGTCAATCTCAGGACCCATAAATCAGTTGTGGTCCGGGTGAATGACCGCGGAATTCTTCCTGACAACCGCGTGATCGATCTCTCTTATGGAGCGGCCCAAAAGCTGGAGATCGTGAAATCCGGCGTGGCCCCGGTGAAGCTAGAGATTCTCGCCCTCGGGCATCTTCCCCAGACGACCCAGGAACCGTAACGAACAGGAATCCGGAACGCACAAAACCGTTGAGCCGCGGGACAGCGGCTCCGTTTTATAGGGCTCCGCTTCGCGGCGGCTCCGTTTTCTGTCCGACTGCGGCCTGCATGAGGACGTCTCATGGCAAGACTGCATCAGATTACTTGCATGTGGATAGCAGATAGCCTGCGCCGGTCCAGGAAGACGGCGCTGATTTGGGCGTTCGTCGGCGTGCTGGCGGGCGTTTGCTGCGGCTGCGGCACTACCGTCGCTTCATCTTCGGGTGGCGGCGGAGGAGGCGGCGGGGGCGCGACGGCGGCCTTCTCGCTCTCTCTCAGCGCAACCAGCCTGAGCGTGACGGCGGGAGGCAGCGCGCAACCGGTTACGCTGACGGCGACCGCGACCGGCGGTTTTTCCGGAATGATCTCCGTCGCGCTTACCGGATTGCCGGCGGGCGTCACCGCTTCTCCCTCTACGCTGAGTGTGACACCCGGCACGCCGCTCACGGTGAGCCTGACGGCGGCTTCCTCAGCCGCGGCCGGCACCGCGACTCTCAAGTTTTCGGGCACTTCCGGGACGCTCAGCAATGCGGCGTCGCTCACGCTGACCGTGAATGCGCAGACGACGACTCCTCCGCCTCCGCCTCCGCCCACATCGAGCGTGGATGTGACCACCTATCACTATGATGTGGGGCGAACCGGCCTGAACCCGAATGAGAGCGCGCTGACCACGTCCAACGTCACGTCTTCCCAGTTCGGGCTGCTGCGGACTCTCTCGGTGGACGGCAAGGTGGACGCGCAGCCACTCTATCTTTCGAACCTGACAGTCAGCGGGCAGTCGCAAAATGTCGTCTTTGCGGCGACGGAGCACGACAGCGTCTACGCCTTCAATGCGGACACCGGCGCGCAGCTTTGGAAGACTTCAGTCCTGGGCACAAGCGAGACCACGAGCGGCGATCACGGCTGCGGGCAGATCACGCCGGAGATCGGCATCACCTCCACGCCGGTGATCGACCGCAGCGCCGGCCCGCACGGAACGATCTTTGTGGTGGGCATGTCGGAGGATTCGTCCAGTAACTACCACCAGCGGCTTCATGCGCTTGACGTGACCACGGGCAGCGAGATCGCGGGCAGCCCTACGGAGATTACCGCCAGTTATTCGAGCGGCAAGGTGGTGTTCAACCCCGGCTATTACGCGGAACGTGCGGCGCTCCTGCTGCTGAATGGCAGCATCTATATGGGCTGGACCTCGCATTGCGACGGCCTGCCCTATACCGGCTGGCTGATGGGCTATAGCGAGGCGACGCTGGCGCAGACCAGCGTGCTGAACCTGACCCCGAACGGCAGCCAGGGTTCGATCTGGATGTCCGGCGCGGGGCTGGCCGCCGATGCGAACGGCTCCATCTACTTCCTCGACGCCAACGGCACCTTTGACACCACGCTCACCGCCAATGGACTCCCGGTGAACTCGGATTACGGCAACGGGTTCCTGAAGGTTTCCACGGCCGGCAACGCGCTGGCGGTAGCCGATTACTTCGAGCCTTTCAACACGGTGAGCGAATCGAACGCCGACCAGGATCTCGGCTCCGGGGGCGCGCTGGTTCTTCCGGACATGACCGATAGCTCCGGCACCGTGCATCATCTGGCTGTGGGAGCGGGCAAGGATAGCAACATCTATGTGGTGAACCGCGACTCGATGGGCAAATTCAACGCGCAGAATGACAGCGGCATCTATCAGGAGATCGATAAGGTGCTCAACGGCGCCTGGTCCATGCCCGCCTACTTCAACAACACCATTTATTACGGAGATCAGTATCGGGCGCTCAAGGCATTTCCGATCACCAACGCCAGGCTCGCCACCGCGCCTTCCGTCCAGAGCACAACTATCTTTGCTTTTCCGGGGACGACGCCCGCGGTGAGCGCCAACGGAACGGCGAACGGTATTGTCTGGGCTGTGGAGAATGCTTCGCCCGCCGTACTGCACGCTTATGACGCCGGCACTTTGACGGAGCTCTACAACAGCAGCCAGGCGGCGAATGGACGCGACCAGTTCGGCAATGGAAACAAATTCATCACCCCGATGGTGGTGAACGGGAAGGTCTTCGTAGGCACTCCGAGCGGCGTGGCCGTCTTCGGCTTGCTGCAGTAGACCGCTACCGGGCGGCGGTTAGCAGCCCCTCGGGGTTCTTTTTTGCCGGAGCTATGCGATTCCGGTTGAGCGTGCCTGGCTGCAGGGGGCGCCCAGGTCTCTCCGCCGGGGCCTTTGCCGGCCGCATTCTCGTCGGCGCGGCGTGTTGCGCAAGGTCGGCGAGCACCGGCGCAGGCGGCGCAGGAATCGAGGCGACGATGTGCGATGGGAGTTTGTCCGGTCCTTCGTCGAAGGAAGATTCGCTGGTGCCGAGTTGCGCCTGGCCGGACGCGGACCGTGCCAAGGCGCATAGACCGAGAACCAAGACCGGAAAGCCTATCCGGCGGAACTGGGATCGGCAAGCAGAAACGATTTTATCTAAAGTAGACCTCATTTTTAGACCACTTCCTGGGTGAGGCGTAGACCGGAGTGGGAATTCCGCGCCCGGTTGTTTGCAAGGTACGGGCTTCACGGGTGAGGGTCAATGGGCGCAATCTTATTTTTATCTAAAATATATCTAATCAGTTAAGTTATTTATTTTGTGAGATTAACAGCTTGAATTGATCAGGATGCAACAATTTGTGTGCTATCGTAGCACTACTCCTTCTCGGCGCAAGCTCCGCCAGAGAGTTCGGAGCTCCCGTTCAAATTTCAGTTGGCGATGGTGAGTTTTCCCATTTCGATGAAAGCGGGCTACCGCTTTGGGCCGTTTGCTTTGGACCTCCATTCCGGAGACCTGAGTAGAAACGGCCGTCCTGTCCGGCTGCAGGAGAAGCCCCGCAGCCTGCTTCTGGCGCTCGCCGAGCGGCCCGGCGAACTGGTCAGCCGGAGGGAATTGCACGAGCGCCTGTGGCCGAACGATACCTTTGTCGACTTTGAAGATGGCCTGAACGCAGCCATGAGCAAGCTGCGGGAAGCTCTCGACGACGATTCCCAATCGCCCAAGTACATCGAGACTGTGCGCGGGCGCGGCTACCGCTTCATGGCCAAAATTGCGGTGGTTGGCGAAACGGTGGCGCCTTCTGCGGCGCCGGTGCTTCCCGTCGTGCCTGAGGCTTGGCCTGAAGCCGGTCCGGCTCCCGCGCCACGCATGAGACCGGTGATCCGAGCCACGGCAGGGATTCTGCTGGTCTGCCTCGTCGTGGGCTGCGCCGCCCTGCTCTTTGTGCGCTGGCGCGGTACCCATGCGCGGGCGATCTCGATCGCCGTGTTGCCTTTCGTCAACATGACCGGCGATGTGTCGCGGGATTATGTGTGCAGCGGAATTACCGAGGAGCTGATTGTCCGGCTCGGCCATCTCACGCCGGGGCAGTTGCGCGTGATCGCTCCGGCTTCGGCGCAGATGTATGCCAACTCCAGCAAGCCGCCGCAGCAGATTGGCCGTGAGCTGAATGTGCAGTATCTGATCGAGGGCAGCTTGCAGCAGCAGGGCGCCAATGTCCGGGTAGCCGCCCAGCTGGTGCGGGTCGACGACCAGTCGCGCGTTTGGGCAAACACCTATGAAGGCGACCTGAGCGACCAGTTCGAGTTCGAAGAGAGCGTCGCCGACTCGGTGGGCCACGCGCTCTCGCTGCACGTGCCGGCGCTGGTCCGCGCCGAGTACCGGCCCGGCAAATACGAGGCGCACGACGCCTACCTCAAGGGGCTTTACTTTTTCTCGCAGCGTACGAAGCGCGGTTTCGAGCAGGCCGTCGAGAGCTTTAGCAATGCGGTGGCCATCGATCCCAAGTACGCCGCGGCTTACGCGGAGCTGGCCGATACCTATAACCTGATGGGCCAATACAGCTGGATGAATCCCAGGGATGCGCATAGCCTGGCCTGGGCGGCCGCCCAGCAGGCGCTGTCGCTCGATCCATCGCTGGCTGAGGCGCATGCTGCGCTTGGCTTCTCCTATTGGTATTACCAATGGGATTTTCCGGCCGCCGAAGCGGAGTTCCGCAAAGCCATCGCGCTCGAGCCGGCCAACGTGAATGCTCATCACTGGTATGCGCAGCTCCTGATGACGGCCGGACGTGACTCTGAGGCCGAGCAGCAGATGCGGGCTGCTCTCGATGTCGATCCCCGTTCACGCATTCTCAGGACGAATCTCGGCTGGCTCTACGAGTATGAAGGGCGATTTTCGCAGGCGGCGGAACAGGTGCGTAGCGTGCTGGCCGAGAACCCGAACTTCCTCGCCGCTCATTACAAGCTCTGGTACATCTATGCGGCGGCAGGCGACCAGGCGCACGCCAACGAGGAGTTTCAATGGGTGGTTGGGGCCATTGCCGATCCCGTGCACGCCCGGAAGATGCAGGATATGGCGCGGAGCCAGGGCTATCAGACGGCGCTCAGGGAGTTCGCCGTCAGCGAGGATATGGAATACTACGGCAGCATTGTGGATGGAGCGCGCTGCCTGGCTTCGGCCGGCGACTCGACGGGCGCGCTTAGTCTGCTCGACCGCGCGTACCAGGCTCACGAGGGCTGGATGGTCTACGTGGAAGCCGATCCGGCGTTTGCGGCGCTCCGTACCAATGCCCACTTCCAGCAGCTCGTCGATCACATCCGCAAGAGCTCCTGACCTGTCGGGTATGCAGCGGGAATCTGGTTATTTGGCCTGGGCGATGGCCCAGATCTGCGCCGCTACCTCGTCGTGAACAAACATCTCGCTGGTCGGCGCCGTGACGGAGTCAGGATGATGCTGACCGGCGGCATGAATCAGCAGCAACGGCCGCGGATCCCATCCGCCAGCACGGAAGAGGCGCTCGTCTTCTCCGCTCCATCCCGGCAGGGGCCTCCACATGGCGGTGCGCCAGGAGTGGTCGCCTTGCACAATTAAGGTGGTCGCTGCCCAGCGGGGCTGTTTCTCCAACTCGTCGAGCATCTCGCCCAATAATCGATCGGAATAGTCGAGAGAATCGAGATACGATCCACCGATCGCATATTGCGCCGTGCGCCGGTTCCAGAAACCCGGAGGGTGCGGCGTGGGCAGGTGGAGATAGATGACATCGGCCTGGCTGTCCGCAAGCGTTTCGAGCGCATGCTGGCTTACATCCCTCACCGAGGCGATGTGCCCTTCGGCATTGCGGCGCGCATCGTCCTGCCATGCGCGAGGGCGCCACAGGAACTGCTCCACCAGGATACGCAGCGGAAACCATACGTTTTCGGCATAGCTTTTGTCGAGCCACGTGGGCCCGCGATCCTGCGCGTCGTCATTGCTCCAGTAGCATTGCGTGGCGATGTTGGCGAAGATCGGGCAGTAGGCGATGTACCACCCCACGATGGAAGTTGTTACGCCCTGCTGCTTGGCCACGCCGAAGAGAGAAGCATTTGCATCGAACGGCTGCCAATGATTCGAGTCGGTGGTGCGGACCAGATACTGGTTGTTTTGCGTGTACTCCACGTCGGTCACCTCGCGGCCCAGCATCAGGCTGGGCACCACATGCGTGGTGCGGTAGCCGATGGGCGTTACGCCGGTGTAGAGCGTGCTCTCGCTGCGCAGGCGGTCGAGGTTGGGCAGGTGCAGCGACGGGTCCCGGCCTTCAAACGTGTGCTTGTACGCGAGCTCATCGAAGAGAATCCACACCAGCCTTGGCTTGGTTGGCCGCGGTGCCGGAATCGCGGGAGCGAACGCCTGCGGCCCGGGACGCCAGACGGCAGCCCGGACAAGCTGCCCGGCGATGACGAGGCCGAAGATGGCAAAACCGGCGAGTACGCTGCTTCCCAACGTGCGGATCCGATGGGCAACCGGCGTGAACTGGCGAACGATGAAGGAAAGGATCGCTATCCAGATGAGGCTTATCTGCATTACGGAGGCAGGCTCCACATCAAACGGGAAGACATTCAGGTTGCGGATCAGCAGGAAGATCGGCAAGATTCCCATGAGAAACCAGCGGATCGTGTGCCAGCGTTTAAGACTGCGCAGCCCTGCCATGACCAAGCCGAAGACGAGGGCGACGATGACCATATCGGTGAGGTGCGCCAGGGCGATCTTCGTAAGCGGCGTGGGGAAGCGCATGCGCGCGTCGCCGGCCGAAGACGTCATATCAATATAGTTGGGCAAGAGCAGGATGGTGGCGAAGCCCCACGCCTGCGCGATTCTCTTGATCATGGAACATCCGTAGCAGCGGAGGGCGGATTGAGATCGATGGAGGCAGCGACTTGCTCTGTACCTGCATGTTCCATGCCGGCACGTTCCAGGAGAAGCAGCACGCGGCCGTTTCCAAGCTCGGAGCGATCGGCAACGCGAAAGAAGGAAGCGAAGGCGTGGTTCAGGTCAGCCTCGGCAAGATGGCCGTAGAGATGGTCTCGCCCGCGCAGCCATTCTTGAAACATCGGGTCCGCGGGAGGCACCCATTCGAGGACCAGCCAGCGCCGCGTGAGCGCCGCGCAGAGTTCGGCGATGTGCGTAAGCGGCAGTTGCTCGCGCAGGATGAGATGGTGGATCACGGCCAGCATCAGCACCATATCGAATCTGCCGGCGAGCCGGTCGAGCAACGAGAGCTGCTCACGATTTCGCCACCCCGCCGCCGGGGTGGGACGGGCGATGTTTGCCACCAGCGCGGTGATGGGCCTGCTCTGAGCCGCCGCCGCGCGCCACAAAGCCCCCAGCGCCGCGGCATCGCTATCGAGCGCTACCACCTCGGCTCCGGCCTCGGCCGCCATCAGCGAATACGTTCCTGTATTGGCTCCGATATCGAGAACGCGCGCCGGACGGCATTGCCCCAGCGCGCCGCGCACGAACTGCTGTTTGGCTTCCACGTCACTGGTGCCGTAATGGCTGGCCCGCTGCTCGTAGCGGCTCCATTGGCTCGCGGTGTTTTCGCCGGCTGCGTGGCGAATCTGTTTGCCTAGCCGCGCCAGGCGCTTGTGCAGGATGTGCCGGGCCAAGTCCGGATCGGATGCAGAGGCGGGCCTCGAGGCTTTCTGCGGCTTGCTGCCTTTTCCCTCGAGGAGAGCGGCCAGAGTGACGACATCCAGCAGGCGCGGATCGAGCCGGCGCCAGCGAGGCAGGGCGCGATAGAGAGCGCCTGGCTCGTAGCCGTCGCGCCGGAACAATGTAGCTTCCAATGGCCAGCCCAGACATTTCGCGGCTACGAGCGGCAGCAGGAACGTGCGCACAAACTGGCCATAAGCAAGCCAGACAGTCGAATGCGGATCGCGGCGCTCGAAGGATAAAACATCCACAAACACGGGCCGCGCCCCGGCGAAGAGAACGTTGAGCGGTGTAGCGTCTTTCAGCGTCCAGCCCGCGTCGATTGCCTTGCCGGCGACGCGCAGCGTAAGCTCGGCCGCGGCGCGCCACTGGGCCGGAGCCCATTCCCAGGGGTATGAGACGGGGTCGATGAGCGGATGCCGCAACCAGAGATCTCCGCCGTCAGCGGGCGCATCGCTGGCTTGATCCAGAATCTCGGTTGAAACCAGATCACCACTACGCTCCAGCTCTTGCCGCAGAGGGGAAGCAAGGAAGGCGCGCGCCTCTTCCGCGGCGCTCGCACGAATCCGCCGCAGGGCATGATTGTGCATCAGATGAAGCTGTCCGGCGGGATCGCGAAAGGTTGGCTCCAGCTCGAACGGCGCAGATAAGGGACGTTCCGTGCGCGTCACTGGAGGGACGAGCCCTCGGTGTCTTCGAGAGAGGAAAGCTCTTGCTGCTCTTGCTTCGGCGGGGGGGTGCGGTGAAAGAGCGAATAGATCTTCCTGCGCAGGTACCATCCTCCGGCAACCAGTGCGGAACCGACTGCCTGAATGGCCAGGAGACCGGTTCCTGGGTCCGCGTATGCGTAAGCCGGCCGTTCGAAGAGCAGGGTTGCGCCGGTCAAGATGAGAGCCAAAGAAAGGATTCGCAGCAGCAGTTTCATTTCGTGGGTCCGCCACTCCAAGAATTGGATTGACCTTTTGGTCCGCACACATCCCGGACGAATGGGCATAGGTAATAGACGCTGAGATGGGCAGCACAGTTTACACCATTATCCACTGCCAGCCGGATCTTTTCGGCATGGGAAGAAATTGCGTGGAAATGAGTGGAAATTTGGCGCGAAAAGGTGCCTGGTTCTCAGTTGTATTCGCATAAATGCACAAAAACAGCACAGGGCGTGATCTTTCGATCGGCTTTTCCCGTCATACAAAGTGCAACAGCATAAGCCAACCCTTGTGCTTCCTTGTGAATGGAGTGGGGCTAAGCCTGCGCCCGAGGGGCGTTTGATGGCTTGGCGGTCGCCCGCTTTTTCATGGCTTACCGCAACTAAAACAAATGGCCGCCGTTAGAACGAGAAGTGCCGAGATAACCTGATGAGCCTTATAACCGCTACCCCTGCAGCCGGAGTCGTAAGGAGCCGCGCGGCTTCTCATTTGAATCTTTTTCGTCTCGACCACTCCGTAAAGCAGATTTTCGTGATTCCCGGCATCGTGATCGCCTTCAGCCTGACCGGCGCCGCGCTCGACAGGGCATGGATCGTCCGTCTGGCGCTTGGCCTGGCGGCGGTGCTTGCGGCCGCCAGCAGCAATTACGTGTTGAATGAGCTCCTGGATGCTCCTTTTGACCGGCTGCACCCTACCAAGCGCCTGCGGCCCGCCGCTTGCCGCAGCGTGAACATTCCTCTGGCTTACGCACAGTGGCTGGTCACGGCCGCCGTCGGTTTTCTGCTCGCGCTGGCGGTTTCAAAACTGCTGTTCTTCAGCGTGCTCAGCCTGTGGGTGATGGGATGCATTTACAACCTTCCCCCCATTCGCACCAAGGACATTCCCTATCTTGATGTCTTGTCGGAGTCGATCAACAATCCCATTCGCTTCTGCGTGGGCTGGTACATCGTCACGTCCTCGGTGCTGCCGCCGGCTTCGCTGTTGATCGCCTACTGGATGCTCGGCGCATACTTCATGGCTCTCAAGCGATTCAGCGAGTACCGCCAGATCGGCCGCGACTCCGCGATGAAATACCGCCGCTCCTTCGAGTTCTACAACGAACAGTCGCTGCTTGCCTCGGTGCTGTTCTATGCCGCGGCGGCGATGCTCTTCTTTGGCGCCTTCATCATGCGTTACCGCATGGAGATGGTCTTCTCGTTCCCGTTTGTCGCTCTGCTCATGGCCGACTACTTCAAGCTCTCGTTCGTTGAGGACAGCCCGGTGCAGAATCCCGAGAAACTCTATCGCGAACCGCGCATCATGGCGCTGCTGGTGGTATGCAGCATCGTGCTGACGGTGATGCTCTACGTGAACCTGCCCTGGCTGGCCCGCTTGTTTCCCAAGTCCGGTGTCCACCACGCATCGCATCCCCAGGCAGCGCTTGTGAGTTCAACATCCCCGCAGGTGGGTTGAGAACCAGTTCCTTTCTTTCCGACCGGATCGTCGAGCAGTTTCTCCGTCTCCCGCGTTTGTTTCGCGCAGTCCGCGCCGTTATTATGGCAGAAGCAACGCGGCGCCCTCGCTGATCCGGATCAGTCCTCTCACGCTCGGATGCCTGCTTTGAAAGCCCATGAAGACCACCCCGGAGTTTCACTTGCCCGTTGCGCGCCTGGGGCTGCTGACCGCTGCAGCGCTCGCGCTTCACGGCTACCATCTGGGGGTGGAAGATGGCGAGATTTACATTCCGGCCGCACGCAAACTGCTGCATCCGGATCTTTATCCCTACGCTACCGAGTTCTTTCAGTCGCACGAGCGCCTCTCGCTGTTCGCGCCCATTTTGGCCTGGACAGCGCGGCTCACGCATCTCTCGATGGACTGGACGGTGTTCCTTTGGTACATGGTGACGCTCTTTTTCACGCTGGCAGCGTGCTGGATTCTGGCGGCGGCGTGTTTCAAGTCACCCCGCGCGCGCTGGTGTTCCGTTCTTGTGGTCACCGCGGCTCTCACGATGCCGGCCACCAATACGGGACTGCTGTTGATGGACCCCTACCTGACGGCGCGTTCGTTCTCCACGCCGCTGACTCTGTTCGCGCTCACAGCATTCGTCCGGCGCCGCTATCTGGCCGCTGCATTGCTCACGTTGCTCACCGCGGCCATCCATCCGCAGATGGCAGCGTATCTGGTCTTCCTCGGCGCGGTCCTGTGGGCGGCGGAGAGATTCTCTGCTTCGCAAGAACCTGTTCCCGCATTGCCCGCTCTAGTTCTGGCGCTACCGGTCGGCTTCCAATTGGGGCCGGCGCAGGAGCCTTATCGTGAAGCCCTCTACGCGCGCGACTTCTATTTTCTTTCTACCTGGACCTGGTACGACTGGCTGGGCCTGCTGGCGCCGCTGGCTTTTTTGATCTGGTGCGCGAGAGGCAAGGTGCGCGGCACTACGCCGGAGTTCGCGCGGCTGAGCTTTGCGCTCATTCCGTTTGGGGCGGTTTCGATTCTGGCGGGCGCGGCCATCGCCAGCACGCACCAATTGGATATGTACGCGCGTCTTCAGCCGCTGCGCTGTTTTCACCTCATCACGTTCGTCTTCATGCTCTTCTTCGCCGGGGTATTAGGCGAATACCTGGCTGCTGGCCGGCTGTGGGTGATTCCCGCGCTGTGCGTGCCTCTGGCGGCCGGCATGTTTTGTGTCGCGCGGTGCACTTATCCTTTCAGTCCGCAGATCGAGTGGCCGGGTCGCACCACGAGCCAGAATCCCTGGATCAATACGCTGTTCTGGATACGGGCAAACACGCCGAAGGACGCAATCTTCGCGGTGGACTCGCGGTATTTCAAGGAGCCGGAGGTGGACGTGCACGGCTTCCGCGCGCTCAGCTCGCGTTCGGCGCTGGCCGGCTACTACAAAGATGGTGGCGTCGTGGCTATCTTTCCCAAACTCGCCGGCGAATGGAAGCAGATGAGCAACGCAACGTACGGGCTGAATCACTTCAGCGTGCAGGATTTCATGCGCCTGGCCCGCGATTATCCGGTGACCTGGGCTGTGATCCATGGGCCGGCGCCTGCGGGCATGGAATGTCCCTACCAGGAGCGTGGCTACGCGGTCTGCAAAATTCCCGGCGCGCCCGGCTTCGCGAAACCGCCGCTTTAAGCCTGCGATCGAGCCCTTTCCTTTTTCTGCCGGCGGTTTCCGGATCTATCTCTAATCTTTCAACGTGACCGTCTTCGCATTCCGCTGCGCATTGATCACCAGTTCCGCGGCGAGCAGCGCTTCGTCAAGATTCTGCGCCTCGTGCGTGCGGTTCACGATATCCGCCACGAATTGCGGGCCGAATGGCAGCGGCATGTTGTTGCAGTCGATGTAGCGGGCGCGATTCTTGTCCACAATGAAGAGATTGTTGCCCTGCGGGCTCACGGCTACGTTGGCGTACTTGCGCACCTCGATGTAGCCGTCGGTGCCGAGAATGAACAGCCGCCCATCACCCCATGTGCCGAGCCCATCCGGCGTGAACCAATCGAGGCGCACGTAGCCGAAGCCGCGGTCGCCACGCAACACCATGTCGCCGAAATCCTGAAAGCGCGGATGCTCGGGATGCCGCACATTCGCCACCTGCGACTCGACGGCTTCAGCCTGCCTGGAGCCGGTAAAGTAGACGAATTGATCCACCTGGTGCGAGCCGATATCGCACAGGATGCCGCCATATTTGTCCGGGTCCCAGAACCAGTCAGGCCGCGGCATAGATCCGCCTGCATCGCCGCTCTTTTGCACGATCTGATGAGGCGCGATGTTAATGGTCTGGATCACTTTGCCGATGGCCCCCTGCCGCACCAGCACGCCCGCGTAGACGGCTGCTTTCACCTCCAGCAGTTCGCTATAGAGAATGGCGTAGATGCGCTTTGTTTCGGCGATCGCCTGGCGCACCTCGGCCAGTTGCTCGAGCGTCGTCATACCTGGCTTGTCGGAGAGAAAGTCTTTGCCGTGCCGCATGGCGCGCACCGCGAGACCGGCACGCTCGTACGGCACCTGCGAGCTCAGCACGAGTTGAATGGCGTCGTCGTTCAGAATCTCGTCCTGGGTCGCGGCGATCTTCACATCGGGAAATCTCTTTTTGAAGGCGGCCAGCTTGTCCTCTTCGCCGCCCCACGCGGCCACCAGCTCGCCGCCGCCGCGTTGCACTGCGCCGATCATGCCGTAGATATGGTCATGGCTCATGCCGCACACGGCAAACGTGATGTGATACTTCGGCGCCTCTTCAGCCTGCGCGGGTGCCGCGCTTTCGATGCCTATGCCGCTCGGCGCTCCGCTGAATGCCATCGCGTCTTCCGGTAAGCCAGTCATCATCGCCATTGATCCCACCGATCCCAACGAACCGAGAAGGCCTGCCTGTTTCAAGAAATCCCGCCGGTCAGTAAAAGGTTTGCGCATCGAGCCTCCGCATCTGCACGCGTTCCGCAAAGTAGATTCGCGCCGTCTGTCGCGCGTTCTGCCAGATTGATCATAATTGGCTGCGCCGCCAGGCGTGCACTTTTGCCGGGCAGCAGCCGACAGCTACTATCCTGATGAGGTCAATTGCTTTGACCAGGAGTGCGCATGACTCGTTATGGAATGGTAATTGGCCTCAAGCCAGAGGCTGAAGAGAAGTACAAGCAGTACCACGCCGCCGTCTGGCCCGGAGTGCTGGCGACGATCAGCGCCTGCAACATCCGCAACTACTCCATCTACCTGCAAAACCACACGCTCTTCGGCTACTTCGAATACCATGGCACCGACTACGCTGCTGATATGGCCAAGATGGCCGCGGACAAATCTACGCAGGAGTGGTGGGCCATCATGGAGCCGATGCAGAGCCCGCTGCCCGGCCGCAAGCCCGGCGCGTGGTGGGCGGCGATGGAGGAGGTCTTCCACGCGGATTAGGCATGCCCGCGAATCCAGACGGCGCTACCAGCGCTGCATCGGCTAACCTTCCTTGCGGCTCATATAACCGCTCACTTCCGCGTGCGAGATAGCCTCCTGCGCATAGCTAAACGTGCCCTTGTCTTTCATCTCGCGGGCTGCGCGGACAAACGCTCCCAGAGCCGCGCGGGCCAGGCTTCCACCCACGCTGATCCGCTTGGCGCCTGCGGCTCCGAGCTCTTCTACGGAATAGGTGGCGCCTTTCAAACCCATCAAAACGTTCACGGGCTTCGGGACTGAAGCGCAGACTTCCCGGATCGCGTCCAGGCCGGGCAAACCCGGTGCATACAGCACATCGGCGCCTGCCTCGGCGAAGGCCTGCAGCCGGCGGATGGTGTCACGGAGGTCGGAACGTCCGTAAAGGAAGTTCTCGGCTCTCGCCGTCAACAGAAAATGAGAGCTGCGAGCAGCCTCGGCCGCTGCGGCAACCCTCTCCACGGCAAGTTTGAAGTCGTAGATCGGCTCGCCGGTTTCGCCCGAGGCATCTTCGATGGAGCCGCCTGCAAGACCTGCCTGCGCGGCCAGCCGAACGGTCTCAGTGCACGCATCCGGCGTATGCCCAAAACCGTTCTGTAGATCGGCCGAGACGGGAAGGTCTGTCGCGTCCACGATAGACTGCGCGTTGGCTAGAATCGCATCGCGCGTCAGGGCTAGCGGCGAATCAGGAAGGCCGGCGCTGAAAGCATAGCCGGCGCTGGTGGTCGCAAGGGCCTCAAAGCCGAGCGCGGCGAGGATTTTTGCTGAGCCCGCATTCCATGGATTGGGGATGATGAAGACTTCCGCCCGCTGATGCAGCGCCTGAAATGACGCGTATTTCTCTTCGCGTGTCATCCTGCTTCTCCTTGCCTGCTTCATCTTGTTCGTTCGAAACATCCCGATTGTGCCACAACGAGCGCTGCCGGTGCAGCCGTCTGCGAAAATAGAAGAGATGCTTTCGCTCAAAAATGCCGGCAAGCGGTTCGGGCCGCGAATTCTTTTTCTTGAGGCGAACTGGCTTATCCGGGCCAAGGAAAAGACTGCGCTGGTGGGCGCGAACGGGACGGGAAAATCCACGTTGATGAAGGTGCTCGCCGGGCTGGAGACGCTGGACTACGGCATGCTGCAGCAGACCCGCGGCATGAGCATCGGCTATCTGCCGCAGGAGGGTTTGCGGCTTACCGGCCGCACAGTCTTTGAAGAGTGCCTGACGGTCTTCGATGAGATCCGGGAGATGGAGGGCGAGATCGAGCGGCTTGCGGCGCAGATGGCTGAGCTTGATCACGCCAGCTCCGAGTATGAATCCATTGCGGAACGCTACTCCACGCTGCAGGAGCGGTTTCACACCCTTGATGGGTACGCGCTCGATGCGCAGGTGGGCGCGGTGCTTACCGGCCTCGGCTTCAGCAAAGAAGACTGGCCGCGCCTGACGGATGAGTTCAGCGGCGGATGGCAGATGCGCATTGCGCTCGCCAAGCTGCTGCTTGCCAAGCCGAATCTTCTGCTGTTGGATGAGCCCACCAACCACCTTGATCTCGAAACGCGCAATTGGCTCGAAGATTATCTCAGGAATTATCCCTTCGGTTACATCCTCATCTCGCACGATCGTTATTTTTTGGATGTGACGATCGACCGCACCGTGGAGATTTGGAACAAGCGGCTCAGCATCTACCAGGGCAACTTTACGAAGTACCTTTCGCAAAAGGACGAGCGCCGCGCGCAGCTTGAGGCCGCATACCGCAATCAGCGCGGTCAGATCGAACATCTCGAGGCATTCATCAATCGCTTCCGTGCCCAGGCCACCAAGGCGAAGCAGGTGCAATCGCGCATTAAAGAATTAGAAAAAATCGAGCGCATCGAGATTCCGGAGGAAGAGCCGGTCATTCATTTCAAGTTTCCGCAACCACCACCCTCGGGCCGCATAGTGGTGGAGGCGGAGGGCCTCTCGAAGAGTTACGGGCCGAAGCACGTATTGGACAATGTGCGCTTCAGCATCGAGCGCGGCGACCGCGTGGCGCTGGTGGGTGTGAACGGCGCGGGCAAGTCGACATTGATCAAGCTGCTTACCGGCGCTGAAGCACCTACGGCCGGTACGGCGCGTCTCGGCCACAATGTGGTGAGCGAGTATTTTGCGCAGGACCAGTACAAGGTGCTTGATGGCGAGGCGCGCATGCTCGCCGACATCAGCCGCGCTGCGCTGAAGGTGCCGGAGGTGGAGTTGCGGTCGCTGCTCGGATGTTTTCTCTTCAGGGGCGACGACGTCTTCAAGCCGCTCGGCGTGCTCTCCGGCGGCGAGCGCAACCGCTACGCGCTGGCGCGCATTCTTGTCTCGCCCTCAAACTTCCTGCTCCTCGACGAGCCAACGAATCACCTCGACATGCGCGCCAAAGACGTGCTGCTCGAAGCCCTGGCCGCTTTCAGCGGCACGGTCGTCTTCGTCTCGCACGACCGCTATTTCATTGATCGGCTGGCGACGCGCGTGCTCGAAGTCGGGAACGGGTCGGTAATTTCTTACGAAGGGAATTACGAGGATTATCTGCGCCGCAAGGCCGCGCTGGCCGGGGGCGAGCTTGTTTCGATTGAAGACGCGATGAAATCCAGATCGCGGCAGCCGGATGCGCCGGGAGGCCATGCGATTCAAGCTGTTCCGGAGAGCACAAATGGCGCGCCGAAAGACAGGCCGCGGCGCCTGAATCCGATCAAGCAGAAACAGATGGAGGAGCGCTGCGCGTTTTTGGAAGAAGAAGTGCCGCGGATCGAAGCCGCCATCGCGCACACGGAGCAGCAACTGGGCGTTTATATCTCGGCCGCCGAGACCGAGCGGCTAACCAAGCTGGCCGAGGAACTTCGCGCGCAGCTTGCGATGCTGACGGCGGAGTGGGAGGAGCTGACGATGCAGCTCGAGGGCGAAACGGCGCCGGGATAAAGCCTGAACGGCTTACTCGGGCTGGGATGCGACTCCGATCGCCTGCATGATGGACGCTGCCCTCAGCTTGTTCTTCAACCTTAGAATCGCCTTGACCAGGACAATCTCGAAGAGCAGACTGATCGCCGCACCGATGGCTGTGGTCAACCATGAGCTGCGGCGAACGTGCACAAGCGCATTCAGCAGCCCGAACGCGTACACCGCGACGAAAAATTGAAGCAGCCGGATGCGCCGAACCAGCTTCTGGCGCGTTGCTTTATCCAGGGTCCAGTCGTAAGTGCTGCCTGATTTCGGGAACCTCGCATACGCACCGCGCACAATAAGAACAACCGCGAACGCAACGAACACTACATAGGCAAGGATCATCCCTTCGAGAACGCCAACGGGGATGCGGCCGTGGCCACTTGCTAGCGTGATCGGCACCAGGATGAGCGTGCCGCCGAGAATCAGCAGGGAGAGCCTCCGGGTTATATATTTCTCCCTCTTGAAGTAATCGGCTGTCTCGCCCATGCTCTTTGGCTCATCCTCTCAAGGTGTTTGCCAGATATGCTACACCGCATTCGGCCTCAGCGGCAGAGTACTATGGTTGTATATCGGTTTTCCCGTCCATGCAGGCCGCACCGGTCGTGCATAATCAAATCAAGATGGCCCTTTTGTGGAACCCTGAGAGCTGGTCGCAACGGCTGGCCGAGCTGGAAGCGCAAACCGGCGAGCTCAAAGAGGCTCCTTTGCGCCGCGATGTGCGCTCGCTCGGCATGCTGCTGGGCGAAGTATTGCGCGAGCAGGCCGGGGAAGAGCTGTTTACGCAGGTGGAGGCGCTGCGCCAGGGCACCATCCGCCGCCGCGATGCCGAGGCGCACGGGCAATCAGAAGAGGCGGCACGCCACGCCGCCGCGGCGCTTGAGCTGGTGCACTCGCTCCCCGTCGACCGGGCTACGCTGCTGACGCGGGCGTTTGCCTTCTACTTCGAGCTCATCAACCTGGCGGAGACCAATCATCGCAAGCGCCGCCGCATGGCGTTGCGGCTGAGCGGCCAGGCCGGCCGCCAGCGCGGCTCGCTCGAAGGCACGCTGAACGAGATGCGGCGCGTGGGCATTGGCGCCGAAGAGGCGCTCGACTGGCTGCGCCGCGTGCTCGTGATTCCCGTGTTCACCGCCCATCCTACAGAGGCCGCGCGCCGCAGCGTGATGTTCAAGCGCCGCCGCATCGGCGAGTTTCTTGAAGCGCTCGATCGCATTCCGATCTCCGAGCAGGATCTCGCCCGTCTCGAGCAGCTTGTGCTGGCGGAAATCACCAGCCTCTGGCAGACCGACGAGGTGCGCTCGCGCCGGCCTACAGTCTTCGACGAGATCAAGATGGGGCTCGACTACTACGACGTCTCCATTTTTGAGACGCTGCCTGGTCTCTATCGCGAGATCTCCGATGCTCTACACGCCGCGTACGGCCTGGAAATCGAAGTGCACGAGATGCCCATCGTGCTGCGCTTCGGCTCCTGGATCGGTGGCGACCGCGACGGCAATCCGTTTGTCACGCCGGAGGTCACGCGCATGGCCATTCAAATGGCGCGCGGCCATCTCCTGCTTTACTATCAGCGCCAGCTGGACGTCATCATGGACTTGCTGACCACCAGCGCCCAGCAACGGCCCGTGAGCGAGGCGCTGCTGGAGCGGCTTCGCGCCTACATCGCGCAGGTGCACACGCCGGAAGCGCAGATCTTCGGGGCGCAGTATGAGTTCGAGTACTACCGCCGCTTCGTTCTCTGCCTGAAGGCGCGTATTCAGCGCACACTGGAGCAAACCGGCGGCCACTCCGGACAGCCTTTTCCGGTTGCGCCATATACGCTCGCACACGGGCCGGAGAAGCTGGCGCAGGTGCTGCCCGCCTACGGCTCGGTGCAGGATTTCCTCGAAGATCTCGAGGCGCTGCGCGCCTCGCTCGCCGCGCATGACGGCCTGCGCATCGCGCGGACGCTGATCGACCCGCTGATCCTGCAGGTGCGCACCTTCGGTCTCCATCTGCACACGCTTGATATTCGGCAGCACGCGCGCGTCCACGCGGCCGCTCTGCAGGAGGCCATCACCGACACCGTAGCGGCCTCGTTGCCCGCGGGCCTCTCGGCGCAGACTGCCGGTGTGCTCGAAACCTTCCGCGTGGTGGCCGAGATGAAAGAGAGTTGCGCGCCGGAGGCCATCCGTCAATACGTGATCAGCGGCGCGTCCACGGTAGAGGACGTTCTGGCGGTCGTGCGGCTGGCGCGTCTCGGCGGCGTCAAGATCGAGGGCTCAGGCCACGGGGCGGGCAGCGAGTCTGGACCCGATCCAGGACCCGACCCGGGACTCATGCCGGTTCCGCTCTTCGAGTCCATCGAGGACCTGCGCAATGCGGCGAATGTCTGCCGCGAGCTCTGGAGCCGTCCTGATTATCGCAAGCTGCTCGTTTCATGGGACAACTGGCAGGAGGTCATGCTCGGCTACTCGGACTCGAACAAGGACGGCGGGATGTTGACCTCGACCTGGGAGATCTTCCGCGCCCACCGCGATCTACACGTGGTTGCGCGGGAGGCCGGTATCAAGCTGCGCCTCTTCCACGGCCGCGGCGGCACCGTGGGCCGCGGCGGCGGGCCCACCCACCGCGCCATCTTCGCGCAACCCATTGACTCCTTCGACGGCCAGTTGCGCATCACCGAACAGGGCGAAGTGCTCAATTTCAAATATGCCGACGAGGTGCTGGCCGAGCGCAATCTTGAACTCATGATCGCCGCATCGCTCGACGCACTCGCCCGGCCCAATGCGCGTGACCCGCAGGGCCATTTTACCGGCGTGCTCAAGGGCGAGTGGGAGGCGGCGCTCGACCAGCTCTCCGATCTCTCGTATGGTTTTTATCGCAAGCACATTCTCGAAGATGCCGCGGTGGTCACGTATTTCGAGCAGTCCACGCCCGTGGGCGAACTGGAAAATGCCAAGATCGGGTCGCGGCCGGCGCGGCGAAGCGCCTCGCGCAAACTCTCCGATCTGCGCGCCATTCCGTGGGTCTTCGGTTGGACGCAATCGCGGCTGCTGGTGCCGGCATGGTTCGGCGTGGGCTATGCCATGGAGCACTATCTTGCCGAGCCCGGAGCTCTCGAGCTTTTACGGGGCATGGCGAAGGAGTTCCCGCTTTTCATCGACCTGCTGCGCAACGTGGAGATGGCTCTCGGCAAGGTTGACCTGGCCACCGCCCGGCTCTATTCGTCGCTTGTCGAGGACGCGAAGCTTCGCGAGCGGGCCTACGATCTTTTCGTGGCGGAGTTTCACCGCACGGTGCGCGCGGTTCTCGCGGTGACAGGGCAGACTGAGCTGCTGCAGACGAACCGCGTGCTGGCGCAGTCGATCAAGCTGCGCAATCCGTATGTCGATCCCATGCACCTGATCCAGGTAGACATGCTGCGCCGCAAGCGCGCCGGCGAAGACACGCCGGAGGTGAACCGGGCGATTGCGGCCACCATCAGCGGCATCTCGGCGGGGCTGAGAAATACCGGCTGATTGCGGGGCGCGCTGCCGCCCGAAACCGTTCTAGGGAGTTGCCTCGGCGGCGGTCGCTTCCGTCCCACTCTGGCGAAACGCGAATCGCAAGGTCCACACACTGGCCATGGGGCTGCCATCTGCCTGCGGAGGCGTAAACTTCCACGCCCGGGCCGCTTCGAGCGCGAGTTTGTTGAAGTACTTGCTCGCGCCCGGCGATTGAGAGACCGCGCCGGAAACGTCGCCGTTGGCATCGACATCCGCCCGCACCTTGATCACGACTCTACCCTCGATCGTCGCCCTGGCCTTCGAAAGCACGTCGGGCAGGACGCGCTTCACCACTTCACCCTTCTCCGCGCCGCGAGGCAGGTTTCTGTGCGGCGGCTCCGGCATCGCCGCGGGCGTGGCAGCCGGAGGCTGAACCTGGGAAGCGTCAGAGGACGGCGGGGGAGCGGTAGAAGCCGCAGAGGCGGGCGGTTGATCGGCGTCCGGCGGAGTCTGCCGGGAACGGAGCAGCACGGCGGCCCCTATCCCGACCAAGAGAACAGCCGCGGCGATCAGCACGGCCGACCGGCCGCTCAAAATCCGGCGGGAGCCGGGCATCGCCGCTTCAACCGCCGGAGCCGCAGCCGGAGCGGTAGCTGCCTGAGCAACAGGCGCAGCCGGAATGGTAGCCGGAGCCGGAGTGATATCCACAACCGGAGCCGCAGTCGTAGTCGGAACCGGAACCGATCTTCCTTCAAGCCGCGCCTTTATCTCGCTCAGCGTGCATCGCCGCGCAGGGTCCAGCCGCAAACACTCCCGGGCAATTCCTGCGAACGGCTCTGGGACCGATGTCGGCACAAGCCATTCCTCCCCAGCCGCGCTCTCACGGGCCGGCGGGTGCTGCGTCAATGCGGTCACCAGGGTTACGCCCAGCGACCAGACATCCACTGCCGGGGAGATCTCGCCTCGGGCGAGCTCCGGCGCATCGTAAACCCCCAGGTCAGGGAGCTCCCTCTCCGCAGTATCGGTCAGGGAGACGCAGTCCGCGGAGAGCTTCAGATTGTCTTCGACCACCAAAATATTCGACGGCTTGACGCGGCCATGGGCAAAGCCCTGCTCGTGCAGATAGGTGAGCGTGTCGAGCACCGGGCCGAGCATCTCCCTGGCTTCGTCGGCCGTCAAGGGCCGTTCCGGGATGATCTCCGCGAGCACCTCGTCGGCGAACTCCGTGACGGCGTATACGACCTCGCCGCTGTCCATCGCGCACCGTCCGGTATCGAGTACGCGGATCAGATGAGGATGAGAGAGGCTTGCGGCCGCCGTCCAGCCGGCCGCGCGCGTTTCCGCTTCAGCGGCGCCGGCGGCAACCAGCTTGATCGCAGCCTTCCGCGTAGCGTCTCCGTCCGCTGTCTCGGTCAGATAGACGCCGCTTCGCTGGGAGCCGCCCAACCAGCGCAGAAGGCTGAATCGTCCGTCGACAACCGTTCCTTCCCGCTCAGTGCAAATCGCCGTGCTGTTCATGATTTACACCCCCCCGGCGCATCACGGCATGAACCGTTTGCCTTTGCTGTGGTGATGCCAGCCGGTAACGCGTCCATTCTAAGCCAGCCGGTCGCCCGAATGCGCGGCGTTCTTCCGGTGAGCCGTCCGTTTCGCGAGGGGAGAAGTTGCAGCCCAAGCGAACCGAAGCCCGCGAGTCTTCAGGCGGCAAACTCTCCAGAGGCGGCCGGACACGATTGTGGGCCCCAAAAACCGCTCCAGCCGGCCATGTGGTGCATGGGTCTGCCATACTTTCGGTAAGCGCCAAGGTAATTTCGATGATCCTGCACAGCCCCAGGTCGAAGCCCGTCCCATGGACGATCCGGAAAGAGTCCGTCAGTGCGAAATGGAGATGGACCCTCCCGTTTTTCGCCGTGGAATGGATGTGGGAGTGGGTCGCCTACGCCCTGAGCCGATGGTCGTTCCTCGAGGTGCTTGAGTACCTGGGCACGTTCTCGGTGCTGATCGCCGTCGTCTTTTACTTTTCGGAGTCGGGCGATCGCATCAAGCAGCGGCATTATCAGGCGTGGCAGGTGATCAACACCGCGCAGGGCAAGGGAGGCAGCGGCGGACGAATCGAGGCCCTGCAGGAGCTGAACGCCGATCGGGTCCCGCTGGTTGGCGTCGATGTCTCGTCCGCGTTCCTGCAAGGGCTCGATCTGCACGACGCCAATCTGACGCGTTCCGATTTCAGCTCCGCCGACCTGCGCAACAGCAATCTCACTTCCGCCGACTTCACTTTTTCGAACCTCAACTCCGCGAACCTGCGAAACGCCGCCCTGGATCACGCACGATTCGTCGAGGCCGATCTCCGCAATGCTGATTTGGTGGGGAGCAGCCTTGTGGGCGCAGACTTTTCCGGCGCCACTCTCGACGACGCCGACCTGCGCCATGCAGATTTGCAAGATGTTCAATGGCAGCATCTCAGGAGCCTGCAGCGGGCCAACGTCGCAGCGGTCAGGAACGCCCCTGAAGGCTTCATCGCCTGGGCGCTAAGCCGGGGAGCGATCAACAATCCCACCGCCGTGGAGTGACGTCGCGGTTCCGCGCGCGAAATGCCGATCTTTTCTTCCCCCACCCTTGCCACAGCCCGCCCCGCGGGTCTACCCTGTTCCTATGCGTCGATGTCGCTAACACCGCCCTGGTGAGAAGCTCCGATGCCGATGTGCGCTTGGTTGCGCGCGTTTTTCCTATCCTGACGAGCTGCACCGTCACCTCAAAATCCGAACCCATGAGAACTCCGGGCCTATGCTCCCGGAAAAGGAGATCCCATATGGCGCGCATTGCTGCGAACGTAACTGAATTGATCGGCCACACCCCGTTGGTGCGCTTGAATCGTGTGGCTGCGGGATTGCCCGCGACCGTTGTCGCCAAGCTGGAAAGCCAGAATCCCGTTTCCAGCGTAAAAGACCGCATCGGCTTTGCCATGATTGACGCCGCCGAAAAGGCCGGCAAGATCAAGCCCGGCGTTACCACCCTCATCGAGCCCACCAGCGGAAACACCGGCATCGCGCTGGCGTTTGTGGCCGCTGTCAAGGGCTACAAGCTCATCCTCACCATGCCGGAGACCATGAGCCTCGAGCGCCGTGTGACGCTGCTGGCATTCGGCGCGGAGATTGTGCTTACCCCTGGACCCAACGGCATGAAGGGCGCCATCGCCAAGGCCAATGAGATCCTGGAGAAGACGCCGAAAGGTTTCATCCCGCAGCAGTTCGATAACCCGGCCAACCCGGCGATTCATCTGGCCACCACCGGCCCGGAGATCTGGGACGATACCGACGGCAAGGTCGACATTCTCATCTCCGGCATCGGCACGGGCGGCACCATCACCGGCGTCGCCAACTACATCAAGCCGCGCAAGTCTTCATTCAAAGCGATTGCCGTTGAGCCGACTGACAGCGCGGTGCTCTCCGGCGGCAAGCCCGGACCACACAAGATTCAGGGCATCGGCGCCGGCTTTGTGCCCGGCGTGCTCGACACCAAGCTGATCGACGAAATCGTTCAGGTGACCAACGATGAAGCGGTCGCCGCCGCCCGCCGCTTGCCGCTTGAGGAGGGTCTGTTCGTGGGCATCAGCTCCGGAGCGGCTGTGGCTGCTGCGCTCAAAGTAGCTGCGCGCGAGGAGAACGCGGGCAAGCTCATCGTGGTGGTGCTGCCCGACTTCGGCGAACGTTATCTCTCCAGCGTCCTCTTCGAGCCGCTGCGCCAGCAGGCCTTGGCGCTGCAGCCCGAGCAGATCGCGGTCACGGCGTAGGCATCTGGTGGAGGATAGTGCTATCCCAGGTCTCGAAAACGAGACCTGGGGCACCCGGCAGCGGGGGCTGGATCTTCGCACGGCATTTTGATCGAGTTCTTTCGTCCCTGCTTCCCTCGTTTCCAGTGTCCCTCCGTTTTTCGATTGCACGTCATGGCCCTGTTCGTCCGTATCCGCGAAGACATTGCCTCCGTGATGGAGCGCGACCCGGCCGCCCGCTCGCGGCTCGAGGTTCTGCTCTGCTATCCCGGACTCTGGGCAGTGTGGATTTATCTCATCTCGCACTGGCTGTGGCATGCCGGCCTGCGCCTGCCTGCGCGCGTTCTATCGCAGATCGCCCGCTTTTACACCGGCGTGGATATTCATCCCGCCGCGTTGCTCGGCCGCCGGCTCTTCATCGACCATGCCACCGGGGTCGTGATTGGTGAGACCGCCATTGTGGGCAGCGACGTGACCATGTACCAGGGCGTCACCCTTGGGGGCACGGGCAAAGGGCACGGCAAGCGCCATCCGACGGTGTGTGACGGCGTCTTCATCGGCAATAACGCCAACGTGCTGGGCAACATCACCGTGGGCGAGAACTCGCGCGTGGGCGCCGGCTCCGTGGTGCTCTCGGATGTGCCGCCCAACTCCACCGTTGTCGGCGTTCCGGCGCACATTGTCTATCGCAACGGCGAGCGCGTGCTCATTACCGATCCCCACGAGGTGAAGGACCCGCTTTCCGATGCGCTGATTGCGCTCTCGGCCCGCGTGGAAGATCTAGAAGAGCGCTGCGGAGCCCCCGAGCACCGCGCCAAGCCCTTTGCCGACGAGGAGGCGGAGCGCAGCGCGTACCGGATTGAACTGGAGCGGCTGCGTACCTACGTGTCAATGGGCGAAGGCATCTGACGATGCGAGGACGAAGGCATGAGGGAACCGGAAAGAAGATTGAATTTGGGCTTGCCATTGTCAGGGCTTAAGCCCTGACCTACTCAATGGATGGTCTTCGACTTGCCCTGCATATAGTCCATCAGCAGGTATTGCCCGAGCGTATCCGGCGTGGTGAAGTATGCTTTGCCGCGGCACATGCGGGAGACCTTGTGCACAAACTGCACCAGGCCGAAGTCGGATGCCAGCATGAAGGTGTTGATCATGATGTTGGACCGCTTGCACCGCGCCACCTCTTCCAGAGTCTCGCTGACCACCAGTGGGTCGAGGCCGTAAGGATTTTTGTAGATTCGCCCGTCGGGAAGGGTGAGCGCCGAAGGTTTGCCGTCGGTGATCATGACGATCTGCTTCATATCTTTGCGCTGCCGCGCGAGCACGCGCTGCGCCACACGCAGCCCCTCGCGCGTGTTGGTGTGCCAGGGACCGACCTTCACGCGCGCGAGATGCGAAACCGGCATCTCTTCCGCCGAATCGTGAAAAAGCACCAGGGACAGCGAATCTCCGGGATATTGCGTGCGGATGAGATGTGAGAGCGCCATCGCCACACGCTTGGCCGGCGTAAACCGGTCCTCGCCGTAGAGAATCATCGAATGCGAGCAATCGAGCATCACCACGGTGGCGCAGGAGCTCTGATACTCGCACTGGTGCACGTGCAGATCTTCGTATTCGAGATTGAGCGGCAGCCCCAGGCCTTCGCGCGAAATGGCCGAGTTGAGCGTCGTGGTGACGTCAAGGTTGAGCGTGTCGCCGAATTCATATCGTTGTGACGCGCCGCTGGCCTCAATGCCCGTGGCCCAGTGCCGCGTGTCATGCCGGCCGTAATTCGACTTGCCCAGCGAGCCGAGCAGATCGCGCAAGGTTTTGAATCCGAGAAAGTCGAGGCTCTTGTCGGTGACCTCGAAGCGGGCGTCGAGATGATTCGGGTCCTGCGCATTGCCCACTTGCCCGTTTGGATCGGAGGGGCGCGTCTGGTCTGACGGCATCCCCGAGGAGATATAGTTCTCCTGCTCCATGCGCTCGATCAGCTGATCGAGCAGCTCGTCCAGCTTGCCCTCGGCGGCCATCTGCTGAATCTTCTGCCGCATCGACTCGTCGAGGAAATCACCTGACTCGAGCACCCGCCGCAGGGCCTGGCGCAGATCGTCAAGCGTATGATCGAGATCCTGAAAGCGCGTGAACGGATCGTAGTACCCGGAATCGAGCAGATAGTCCGAGAGCGCCTTCAGCAGGTCTTCGAGATCAATCTCTGAGGCAAGATCGCCGGTGAATTTGGTGTAGCGAACGCGCTTCATGGGAAATCATCCTTCAATTCATGTGAACCGTTCAGCAATTCCAGGTTTCTAACCGGCCCGGCTGTCGAATGGGCCCTGCGGGCCGCCTGCACCCTCTCCCGGCGTAGACGCCGACAGTACAGCCGGACTGGAGTCCGGCGCTACCAGTTATGCGAGACACATCCATCTCCCGACGGCCGGCGATCTAGTTCAGTCCGCCCCTGCGCCCGCGCCTCGTCCGCTGCCAGTCTTCGTACTCGGTCTCCAGTTCCTGCCGCTCCTGCACGTGTTCTTCATGGTCTTGCCGGCGTCTGCTCTCCTGCGCGGCAAACCCGTGCTCCTGGTTGCGGCTCAGCTTGCGGTGCGCCACCATGCCTTCGAGCAGAAACTCGGCTGCGGCCACAACTTTGGACGCAGGATCGGAGGATTTGACGCTGAGAGGCGACAGCTTTTCAAGCAATCCCTGAATCTGCTTGAGCGCCTTGAGCGCGTCGGCCGAAGATTGATTCTCGTCGAGCTTCACCGTGCCGCCCAGATTGAACCACTGCTCGATCTGCTGCATGTCTTCCTTGGCGAAATAGCGATCGTACGTCTTGCCCACCGCGGTGCGGATCAGGTCCTGCACGACCGTATCGGCGCCGCGCAACTCGCCTTCATATTCGAGTTCCAATTTGCCCGTGATGCCCGGCATGGCCGCATAGATGTCGGTGACGCGCGGCAGCACGAGCGAGTCGCCATTCACCAGCGCCCGGCGTTCGGCATTGGAAATCACAAGCTCCATGGTCGAGATCGGCAGCCGCTGGCTCACGCCGCTGCGCTTATCCACTTTCTTGTCTTCGCGCGCGGAGAAGGCCACCTGTTCCACGATTTCCCGCACATACTTTGGAATCTCAGTAGGCGCGGCGCCGCGCGCAGCCCATGCCTCCTGCGCGGTGATAGCGATGCCCTCTTCGAGCGTCTCCGGATAATGGGTGCGAATCTCGGAGCCGATGCGGTCTTTGAGCGGCGTGATGATCTTGCCGCGCGCGGTGTAATCCTCAGGATTGGCGCTGAAGACCAGCGCCACATCGAGCATCAGGCGCACGGGATAGCCTTTGATCTGCACGTCGCCTTCCTGCATGATGTTGAACAGCGCCACCTGGATTTTGCCGGCCAGATCGGGCAGCTCGTTGATGGCGAAGATGCCGCGATTGGCGCGGGGCAGAAGACCGTAGTGCATGGTCAGCTCGCTCGAAAGATCCTGGCCGCCGCGCGCAGCTTTGATGGGATCGAGATCGCCCACCAGGTCGGCAACGGTTACGTCGGGCGTGGCCAGCTTCTCCACGTAGCGATCATCGCGGGTGATGTAGGCGATGGGCGTCGCGTCGCCTCTTTCGGCGATCAGGTCGCGGCAGCGCTTGCACAAAGGCGCATAGGGGTTGTCGCGAATCTCGCAGCCCGCCACGTACGGCATTCGCTCGTCGAGCAGTGCTGTGAGCGCGCGCAGGATGCGGCTCTTGGCCTGGCCGCGCAGTCCGAGCAGGATGAAGTTCTGCTTCGACAGGATGGCGTTTACGATCTGCGGCACCACCGTGTCTTCGTAGCCCACGATGCCGGGAAAGATGGTCTCGCGGGTCATGGTCTCGCGCGTCATGGTCTCGCGGGCCTTTGCCCCCGCGGACCTGGACCCGTTCGCGGCCCCAGTCTTGAGGCGCGCGATCAGGTTCGCGCGCATCTCTTCTTTCACGGTGCGCGTTTTGAGGCGCGCTTCAGGGAACAAAGTGCTGGCGCGCAGTTCGCCCAGCGTTTGGGGAAGCGGGTGGTCTGCAGGCATCGAGAGGCTCCTGTCGACTGGCTAGTGTTGAAGCCGATCGTGGCTATAAGACGTGTGGGAGAGGGAAATCGCTGCGTTTTGGGACGGCGGGCGCAGAAACGTCATGGACGCAGTATGCTCCCCTCCGGCGGATTTGTCATCCGGAGCGGGATGAGCGAGCCGATGCACCAGCATTTGGGACGCTGCAGCTCTTACGGGCGAAGGACTTGCGGCTGAAACCGGGAGAACACAGTAAAGACCCCTGAATCGGCGCACGTCGAGAATCAGTGCACGTCGACAGTCACCTCACATCTACGGAGCGGTCATCCTCATACGCCATGATGTGGAAGTATGCCTCCCATCCGCTCCAGGAGGCGGGCGCAGGCAACTTGGCCATTGGATCTTTCAGGTGGTTCAAGTAATCCTGCACCAGCTCGTGCGTGCGATAGACGCCCGTGAGCCAGTCGCCGCGATACCAGTTTTTCCATTTGCCGTATTCTGCCAGCGCCATCGATTTTTGAATGGCGTCGAGCGCGGCGAGCGACGCGGCCGCTTCGGTCTCGGCTTTTTCCTTGTCGCCGGCGTCGGCATCCTTCATTGCCTTAGCGAGATCGAGCAACATAGCGTTGCTCTCGCGGTTGATCGTGATCATGGTCAGCACTTCGGCCTGATAATACGGGCGCCGCGCTGGATCCACCAAAGATTCCGCCGCGACCGCCTTGTTCCACACCGCATCCCAGCGCGGAGCGGCCTCTTCCCCATCCTTGATGTCGTCCTCCAGCGCGCGCTCGCGCATCTCCGCAGCGCCCGAGGGCAACACCCGCGGCAGCGTCCATTTCGGTGACTGGCTCGGGATGGCAATGACCTGGTGCACGCTCAAGTCGTCGAGAACCAGCCGCCGCGCTTCGGAGTGGTAATGCTGGTCGCCATCCCAGCGCGTGAAGTTGATGGCCGGCGGGGGCGGCGGCGCATTGCCGGCCGAGGTCATGCCCGGAAAGCCATAGAAGGGCCTGCGCAGCGCCGGCGCGGCAAAGTAGTCCTTGTAAATTGCGGCCAGCGCATCGGCCGACTTCGCGCCAAACTCCTCCGTCGCCCACTTGCGGTAATAGGCGGCGTCGGCATTGTTCTCCTGCGGCACGCCGGCCCATGCAGCTTCCATCAGCGCGCGTGTGGTCATGGCCACGGGCCGCAGGTCGCTGGTATTCACCAGGACATAGGCCGTAGCGCCGGCCTTGCTGTAGCGGCCCAGCTCCTCCTGAATCCGCTCCACTGGGACCATCTCCGAGAGCTGATTCGCGTTCCCGTTCATCATCGCGGTGTGAATATACATGCCCTGGCCCGCGGCTACCTTGCCGTCATCCTGCATGTCGCCGTACCCGGTATCGGCCCACACCAGCATCACCTCAGGCGGAATTTTGAGATAGCCCTCGCGCATGAGCCGCGCACCCTCCTGCCACAGATCGGTCACGAACTGCGCATTCGGATATTTGGCGCGCACAATCTTCATCTGCTCGGCAACCGCCTCGCTGATGCGCTGGCCGAGGAGCGGATCGTTATCGCGCACGCTGGGGTCGAGCGACGCATAACTCGAGTCCGACAGGCCACGCAGCCCCACGGACCAGAGAATCTCCTCGTCCGGCTTGTACTCGGCCACAGCATTCGTCCACGCGCGCTCCAGAATCTCCGGATGGGTGGAGAAGTTGTAAGGCACATTCGCCGGCCAGCGCGCCACGTTCACGCCCAGCGGAATGGCGTGATGCTGATTCACGATCAGCCCGCGTTCCGTGGCCGCGCGCACGGGCGCGTCGTCGGGGAAGGTCCACGTGCCCGGCACCACCATGTTGCCTTTGAGCCGCAGGATGGTCTCATAGACCTGGTCCCACACGCTCAGCGCGATGCCGTCCTGCTCGCCCTTGGGAGGAACGACCCATCCGGTGAGCAGGTCTTCATCGTTGGGAAAGAAGCCGCGATACTGGAAGACCGGGCTCGGATAGGTCTTCGCAAAATCCCTCGGCAGCGTGATCGAGACGCGCTTGGCCGGCCGCTTGTCGGTCCACAGATACATCGGATCGATGCCGAGAACGGATTGCGAGAACTCATAGATGGCGTAGATGGTGCCGCGCATATCGGCGCCGGTGAGGCAGATGACGCGCGTGGCGCCTCCGGCACTGGCAACGGAGAAGGCAAAGGCCTCGGTGTTGGTCGTGGTTGCACAATCCACGCCCGCTGGAACATGATCGCGCTGCGCGATCAGGATCGCGATTGGCCCCGCGTCGATAAGAGAATTCACGAGCTTCGGCGCCTGCCCGAAGACCTTCGTGAAATCCTTCTCGAGATCCTTGGTCGCGCGCTGCACCGGCCCGGATTCCTGCGCGCTCTCGACAATCGTGACCGCGCCGTTGATGGTAATCGCGCCGCCGCCCGCCGTTCCCTGCGCAAAGCCGGATGGTGCGGCAATGCATACCGCGACAGAGGCCAAGATCAGCAGCACGAGCGTTCCGGCGGCAAGCGTGAATCGTTGAAGAGTGCGCACAGCATAACCGAGCAGCATCGAAATCTCCCTGCGTATAAAATCAGATTTACTTCGCGCCACGAATTATACAGAACCGACCCGTTCTCGTCGCCTGTTCGATTGAATTTAACCGCCAGTTCCCCGCTGAGCAACCAGGCGCCCCATTCTTGGCGCGTTGTTGCTTTTGCGGCAAGCATGGGATAGCACAGGACCCAGCCTGCCTGGACCCGTTAATCTGTTCCCATCCCATTACCGGAGCTCTGCTTCTTGCCGGTTTCTCGCACGCTGCCTGCCACGGCTCTTCTACTTGTCTTCGTGCTTCCCATTGCCGTGCATCCCGCCACGCGTGTTTCCGCCGCTCCGGTTCCCGCGGAGATGCGCACCTCCATCTTTACCGTGACCGTGAATGGGCAGCCGGTGGATGTGGCTCACGCCGCGGCGAGCTACGAATTTGCGAGCTTCGACATCACTGGACCGGCGGAGATTGCCATTACGACGGCCCAGCCTCATTTCTGGGATCGCGGCGTCGACATTGAGCCGTGGCGCCTGGGCCTGCGCGCCACACGCAACCAGAAAGAGCCCCAGACCATCCGCTTCAAAATTCCGGGGCCGGTGAAGCTCTCCATCTCGCGGCCCGGCGAGTTTTTGAATCACGCGGAGATGCTGTTTCTCTTTGCCGGCTCTCCGCCTCCGCCTCCGCCGGCCGGCCCAAATGTGCACATTGTGCCCGCCGGCGTGCATCGCGAGAGCCTCAATCCGAAAAGCGGCGACACGCTCTATCTCGCGCCGGGCGCGTTTGTCTTTGGCAGCCTGAATCTTTGGAATGTGGAGAAAGTGAAGGTGCTGGGCCGGGGCACCATCGTCTATGAGGGGACGCAGGACCCCAACGCCGACGAGGGCTGGATGCAAAAGCCCGACTGGCATTGCGTCGGCGCCTATCAGTCGCGCAATGTGGAGATCGACGGGCTCACCTGCATCATCCGCTCACGAACATGGTCGATCCAGATGAAGGACTCGACTGGATTTGTGTATGACGATTTGCGCCTGATCGGCGGCAACCCCGGCAATGCCAACCAGGACGGGATGGACTGGCTGGGCGGCGGCGACGCGGTGGTGCGCAATGCGTTCCTGCGCGCGTCCGATGACGTCTTCGCCATGCAGGGCAATTGGGACGGGTACACCGAAGACGATCTCCTGCGCCCCGGCCACGACGTCCAGAACATTCTCATCGAGCACAGCGAGCTCTCCACCAGCATCTCGAACATCGTGCGCGCCGCGTGGCCGGAGAAGATCTTCAACTCGCGCAACTTCACACTGCGCGACTCCGACATTCTGCATGCGGGCATCGGCGCATGCGGCCAGAGCTTCGGGCTGCTCGGCATCTGGGGCGCGAAGAGCGCGCGCGGCGACCACTCCAACATCAATTTTGAAAATATCTTCCTCGATAACTGGTATTCTCTCGCGCAGATCGAGCAGGAGCAGCCGGGCATTCACGGCGTGACCTTTCGCAACATCTGGGCGTTGGGGCAGCCGCCGCTCGTGCCCTCGACTCTGACCGGCAACGTCTCCGGCGTGACTATAGACAATGTCAAATACGGCCAGGCGCGCGTGGACTCGGATGCAGCGATTCCGGTCTTTGTTTCGGCCGGCGCGGCGCAACCTGAATTCGTGCCGACGCATACGCCCACGGCAGCCTTCGTGCTCGATCCGCCGGTGGTCGCGCCCGGCAAGAAGATCACCTTCACCGCGGAGCTTGCTCCGCACGCGCGCTACACGTGGCTCTTTGGCGATGGGACCGAAGCGCAGGGACGCAGCGTGGTGCACCGCTTTCCCGACGCTGAAGGCACAGAGCTCGATGGCCAGAACGGCGCAGGCCGCTTCCGCGTGCTGCTGAACGTCGAAGACAAAGCCGGCCATCAGGACTGGGCCGAGCAAGATATTGTCGCTGTGGCGCAGTGGCACGATGCGGCGAAGGTGACCGCTCTCACTGATGCCGGACTCGCGTACAAGATCTATCCGGGTGAGTGGACGGAATTGACCGACCTCGCTGCACAGCGAGCGGTCTTGGCGGGCTCATCGCCCGGCTTCGAGGTCGACGCGCAGGGTTTCATGCACTATGCCATCGCGTGGGATGGCTTTCTCGATATCCCCGCCGATGGCGGCTACACCTTTTCGCTGATCGACCGGGACGGTGCGCGCCTGGTCATCGATGGCATGGAAGTGGCGAAGACCGGGCCGCCGTTTGCGCAGGTCTGCGGCTCTCCCGGCAACGCGGCCCGCTATGCGGTGGGCTCGCTCGGCCTCCGCGCCGGCAGACATGCGATTCATCTGGAAGGCTTGCATTCAGAGAGCGGCAGCGCGCCGATTTTGCTGTGGGAAGGGCCGGGGATGCCGTTGGCGCCCGTGCCGTCGAGCGTGTACTCGCAGCTGAAACAAGACACGGTGAAGAGATAGATGGCGGCTTCCCACCCTCGCGCCAGAACGACGGCGCAAGGATGGGGCACGGCGCTTCGTAGATTAATCCTTCCCCGTCCCTGCGTCCGATTTGCCTGTCGTTCACTTCGGCAGCTGGGTTACGTCCCACCCGCCGCCGAGGGCGAGAACAAGCTGCACGCTCGCGGCGAATTGCCGGGTCTGCAGGTCTGTATCGGTGCGCTGGTTGGCCAGCAGCGTGTTCTCGGCCACCAGCACCTCAAGGTAGCTCGTCGCCCCGCCCTTGAATCGCTGATTCGAGAGGTCGAGCGAGTGCTGCGCTGCGGCGACGGCCCGGCGCTCCACCACCGATTCCTGCTCGAGAACGCGCAGGTCGGAGAGCTTGTCCTCGACTTCATTGAATGCGCCGAGCACTGCGGCCTTGTAATTATCGGTCTGCGCTTCGTAGTTGTGGCGGGCCTGGTCAGTCAGCGCGTGGCGCTGCCCGGCGTCAAACAACAATTCACTGGCCTGCGCGCCCAATGACCAGAGCGAACTCGGGCCCTGGATCCAGGTGCCGATGCTGGTGCTTTCAAACCCGCCGGAGCCGCCCAGGTTGATGGTGGGGTAATAGGCGCTGACGGCAATGCCGATCTGGGCGTTGGCGGCGTCCACGCGGCGCTCGGCGGCGGCGATATCAGGCCGGCGCTCGACCAGTTGCGACGGCACGCCCAGCGGAATCTGCGGCAAGGCCAAATCCAGCGGAGCCGCTTGCAGGGTGAGCTTGCCCGCCTCCTGGTTGATGAGAGTGGCGATCGCGTGCTCATACTCGGCGCGCGCCTCGTCGATATCCACAAGCTGCGCACGCGTGGTCTCAAGCTGCGTGAGCGCCTGGGCAACTGTAACGTCGGTCGTCAGGCCGCCCTTGAGCAGGCGCTGGTTTAAATCGAGCTGATGCTCGTAGTCGGCGACGGTGGTCTGCAGCAGACGGCTCTGCGAGTCCAGCCCGCGCAGTTCGAAGTAGTCCTGCGCCAGCTCGGCGTGCAGGCTGAGATCCACGTTGGCCATGTCGGCGGCGCTGGCCTGCGCATTGGCGCGCGCCTGCTCCACCGTGCGGCGGATTCGGCCCCAGAAATCCGGAGCCCAGCTCGCCTGGCCACCCAGCTGGAAGTCGCCATAGGTGGTCTGGGTGCCGGACACCACAAGCGGACGGTGGGCCGAAACGCGGTCGCGGCTGGCCGATCCGCCCGCCGAGAGGGTAGGGAAAAAGTTGGCCCGGGCCACCGCAACCTGATCGCGCGCGGAGAGGTAGGTCTCCAGCGCGGCGCGCAGCGTCATGTTGGAGGGGACGATCAGGTCTTCGAGCTTATTCAGCTCGGGGTCCTGGTAGATCTCCCACCACTTGCCCTTGAGCATGCCATCGGAGGGATTCGCCGGTTGCCAACTGCCTCCCTGGGGGTTCGGCGGCGGCGCGGTCACGATCGATGCGCCGGTCTCCTTATAGACGTCGGGCGCGGTGTAGCCAGGCCGGTTGTAGTTGGGCCCGACTGGCTTGCAGCCGGTGAGCGCGGCGAGGGTGAAGAGTGAAGCCATGAGGACCCCGACCCTTGCGACGGAAACAAAGCGCGAGGATGGGGCACGGGACGTTTTGGGCTGCAAACGCCTCACTAGAAGCCCCCCGCGTTCGACTGGCTGCCCGGCTTCTCCACCGTCAGCTTTTCTCCTTCGATGAGCGAGTCCGGCGGATCCTGGATAACATCATCGTCGGCATTCAGGCCGCTCACCACCTGCGCGGTCGCTCCGTCATCCTCGCCGATGACGATGTTGACCAGGTGCGCGACAGTGCCGCGGCTCGAGTTCACCACTGTGCCCACCTGCAATCCTTCTTTGCGGAAGATCAGGGCTGCCGTCGGCACGATATATGTCGCGCCCACGGGCGGGGTTTTGAAGTGCACCTGAGCCAGCGCGCCGGGCAGCAGTTGTCCATCGCGGTTCGGCACGTCCACCTCCACCAGCAGCGTGCGGCTTACCGGATCGATGGAGTCGGCGGTGCGCACCAGCGTGCCGGTATAGGTCTTGCCGGGATACTCGGGAAAGGTGAGGGCAATCTTCATGCCGCGCTTGATGGTGCGCGAATAAAGCTGCGGCAGGCTCGTGTAGACGCGCAGGGTCTCAAGCGCCTGCATGTGAAAAAGCTCGGCGCCCGCGCCCTGGTTGATCAGCTGCCCTACATCGACGTTGCGCGCCGTCACCACGCCGTCAAAGGGGGCATAGATCTTCTCGAAGCCCTGCAGTTCCTTCAAGCGCTGCACATTGGCCTGCGCGGACTTCACCGCCGATGAGGTCGAAGCGGCCTGGGTGACAAACGTGTCGGTGTCCAGCTTGGAGACTGCGTTCGAATCCACCAGGCCCTTGTAGCGGTCGGCCTGCACCTTGGCGTTGCCGGCATTGGTCTCAGCTGTCACCAGGTCGGCTTCGGCCTGCGCCAGTTGCTGGTCCAGTTCGGGCGTGGAGATGACTGCCAGCAGGTCTCCCTTCTTCACGCGGGCGCCGATATCGTAATACCAGTGCGTCAGGTAGCCGTCGGTCCGCGCGTAGAGCGGCGCATCGGTATAGGCGGTCACGTTGCCGGGCAGGACATATTCATCCACTGGAGCGCCCGGCTTGGCAGGCCCGACTTCCACGATGGGCGCAGCCATCTCCTGCGTGTCGCGGGCCAGCACTGTATCGGCGTGATGGCGGGTCAGGATGCCGATCACTGCCAGCGCGACGGCTATCAGCGCCAGGACCCCTGCGCCGGCGAGAGCCTTGCGCGGTGAAATCGGCTCCTGCTCGGGCGCATTGCCGTGCGCTTCAGGGGGCTGGGCGCCGTGCTGCGTGGCCGCATGCGGATGCTGTGGCGGGTTGGGATTAGGCTTGTCGGTCATGAGAGGCTACTCCACGTTTTCGTCGAATTCATCAAAGCTTGCCGCGTTCGGCTGCAGCGGGGCCGCCTTGCGGCGCCGCTCCAGCCGTCCGTGCACTACCGAGAAAAATACCGGCACAAAGAACAGGGTCGCGGCCGTGGCCAGCATCAGTCCGCCGATCACCGCGCGGCCGAGCGGGGCATTCTGCTCGCCGCCCTCGCCGAGACCGAGCGCCATCGGCACCATGCCGATGATCATGGCCAGCGCGGTCATCATGACCGGCCGCAGCCGCACAAAGCCGGCGTTCAGCGCGGCCTGGCGCGCATTGCCCACCAGGATCTCCAGCTGCTCGCGGGCGAAGCTGACCACCAGGATGGAATTGGCAGTGGCCACCCCCATACACATGATGGCCCCAGTCAGCGCAGGCACGCTCAACCGCGTGTTGGTCAGGAAAAGGAGCCAGACGATCCCGGCCAGCGCCGCCGGCAGCGCCGAGATGATCAGGAACGGGTCAAGCCACGACTGGAAGTTCACCACGATCAGCAGATACACGAGCAGAATGGAAAACGCCAGCCCGCTGAGCAGCCCGATGTAGGACTTGTCCATGGTTTCGCTCTGCCCGCGCAGGATGAAATGCGAGCCGCGCGGCAGATCCTTCTGGTGCTCCTTCACGATTTTTTCCATGGCCCTGGTTACGGAACCGAGGTCGGTGCCCACCACATTGGCATAGATGTCGATCACCGGTTCAATGTCGTAGTGGCTCACCGTGCCGGGCTCGGTTCCCGGCACGAGATCGGCCAGGTTCGCCAGTACGGTAACCGGCTTGGCCGAGCCGGGAGCAGTGGTGACCGCCGCGCCCGCGGATGGAGCAGCCGTGGAGCCAGGCGCAAGCGCAGGCGCGTTCCCGCCCGGCTCCTCGATCGCGGCGCTCCCGGTCACGGGCAGGCTGTTCAAGGACGCCATCGTGTCCAACCGGTACTGCGGCGCCTGGACGGCGATGTTATAGGAGACGCCATTGTGCGGATCGAGGTAAAAGTTCGGGCTGGTCTGGAAGCTGCCGCTCAAGGCCACCAACAGGCTCTGCGTCACATTTTGCTGGGTCAGTCCGAGTTCCTGGGCCCGCGTGCGGTCCACATTCACCGTCATATTCGGATTGTTGAATGGCTGCTGGATGCGCGCATCGGCGACGCCGGTCTGGTAGCGCACCTCGTCCAGCATCTTTTCAGCCAGGTCGCGATCTCCATCCAGGTTTGGCCCCACGAGCTGAATGTCGATCGGCGCGGCCAGGCCGAAGTTCAGAATTTCCGTCACGATGTCGACCGGCAGCTCATAGAAGGTCACACCGGGATACTCGCGGGCCAGCACCCGGCGCAGCTTGTCCACGTAGGCTTCGGTGGGGTGATGCTTCGTGGCCAACTGCACCTGGATATCGGCATCCGCCGGCCCGACAGGCGCCGAGGTGGAGTAGGAAAGATTCAAGGACGAGTAGGGAAGGCCGATGTTGTCGATAATCGTTACCAGCTCGTCGGCCGGAATCTGCTCGCGAATCGTCTGGTCGACGTGGTCGCAAAGGGCGGCTGTCTCTTCGATACGTGTTCCGGTGTGCGCGCGCACGTGAATCTTGAACTGGCCGGCGTCTACCTGGGGGAAGAAGTCCTGGCCGAGATAGGGCGTCAGGCACAGGCTGCCCAGGGCGAAGACGAGAAAGAGCAGCATGAACACGCCGGCATGATCCACGCACAACGTGAGCACGCGCAGATAGCCGTGGCGCAACTGCTCGAACCGGTGCTCAAAGCCAAATTGAAACTGCACCAGCGGATTGCGGCTCTTCTTCCTGCGCTCTACTTCGGCGGCGTCGTGCTCCTTGAGCAGATAGCGGGCCATGGTGGGCACCACGGTGCGCGAGAGCAGGTAACTGGCCAGCATGGCGAAGACCACCGCCTCGGCCAGCGGCACAAACAGGTAGCGCGCCACGCCGCTGAGCAGGAACATGGGCACGAAGACGATGCAGATGGAGAGCGTGGAGACCAGAGCCGGCGTGGCAATCTGCGCCGCGCCATCGAGAATGGCCTGCTCGATCTCCTTGCCTTCTTCGAGATTCCGGTTGATGTTCTCGATCTCCACCGTCGCATCGTCAACCAGAATGCCCACGGCGAGGGCCAGGCCGCCGAGGGTCATGATGTTGATGGTCTCGTGCAGCGCGTAGAGGGCGGAGAGCGAGCACAGGATCGAGAGCGGAATCGACACCGCGATGATCAGCGTCGAGCGCCAGCTTCCCAGAAAGATCAGGATCATGACGGCGGTCAGGCATGCCGCCACCAGGCCTTCGCGAACGACTCCGCTGATCGCGCCGCGCACGAAGATCGATTGATCCGAGACCGGGCTGATGCGCAGGTTGGGCGGCAGCTCGCCTCGGATATAGGCCACCTTGTCGCGTACGTCTTTGATGATGTCCAGCGTCGAAGCCGAGCCGGTCTTGAGGATGTTCATCACCGAAGCGCGACGCCCGTTTACGCGCACGATGTTGGTCTGCGGCGGACTGCCGTCGCGCACGTGAGCCACATCGCGGATGTAGACCACGGTGCCGTTCACAGCCTTGATCGGCATGTCATTGAGGGCTTCCAGGGCCGCTGGGGCCGAGTTCGTCTCGACCTGATACTCAAAGCGATCCAGCTTGATGGTGCCGGAGGGCGCGATCACGTTCTGGTTGTCAATCGCGTTCACAACGTCGGCCGGCGACAGTCCCCTGGCCTGAAGAGCATGCAGGTCCAGGTCCACCTGGATCTGGCGCTGTTTGCCGCCGTAGGGAAAGGGGGTCTGCGCGCCCTCGATCGTCGCCAGTTGCACGCGGATGGTGTTGGTGGCCAGATCGTTCAGTTGCTGCTCGTCCAGGCCCTCGCCGGAGAGCCCCAGTTGCAGCACCGGTACGCTCGATGCGTTGTACTGGATGATGAAGGGCGGCACGGTGCCGGGCGGCAACTGGCGCAGCTGCACCTGGCTGATGGCCGTAACTTCGGCCACCGCCTCGCCGATATTCACATGCGGCTGGAAGAAGATCTTGATGACGCCCACGCCCACCAGCGACTGCGACTCGATGTGCTCAATGTCGTTGACCGTGGTGGTCATGCCGCGCTCGGCGGGAGCCACGATGCGCTCGGCCATTTGCTCGGCCGAGAGGCCGGTGTAGTTCCAGACAATTGTTACGACGGGGATATCGATGTTCGGAAAGATATCCGTCGGCATCGACGTAATACTGAACGCCCCAAGGATCAGAATCAGGAACGCAAAGACGACAAAAGTATAAGGCCGCCGCAGCGCAAGCCGGACAATCCACATCATAAGGCTGGTACTCGCTCCTGGGCCGTCGTCCGGATGGTGCTTCTGGCCGCGATCGGGATGCCTTCACCCGCCTCGCTTGCTGTGCGGATCGGCCACCATCCCGGCCGTGCTTGCGTCGGCTCGTCGGGTTCGGGAACCGGATTCGAGATCAGCCGAAATCCAGCTCGCAATTCAATCGAATCTACTATGGTAGTCGAAGGACGGAGAGAAATACTGGTGCAGAAAGCATCACTTCCACACCTGTAAGACGGACCCCCTATAAGAAAAGATACATTCTCAGCCCCCGCCATCCCGGCATGTGAGCCGGGAGGAGACGCTTTAAAGCTCGTCGAGCAGCCGTTCGATTGCAGGCGCCAGTTTTTCCGGGCGCGTGGAGGGCGCATAGCGCGCGGCCACCTCGCCGGACCGGCGGGTGAGAAACTTGGTGAAGTTCCAGGTCACGCGGCCTCGCGTGAAGAGACCCAGGCTCCCGGACTTTTCTCTCTTGAGAAACCGGTAGAGGGGATGGGCGTCCTTGCCGTTCACGTCAATCTTGGCAAACAGCGGAAAACTGACGTCATATCGAGTGGCGCAGAATGCGGCGATCTCCACCGCCGCGCCCGGCTCCTGGCCGCCAAACTGGTTTGAAGGGAAGCCGAGCACCTGCAGGCCGCGCTCGCGGTATCTGCGATAGAGCGCTTCGAGGCCCGCATACTGCGGTGTGAAGCCGCACTGGCTGGCGGTGTTGACGATCAGCAGCACCTGCCAGCGAAACTCTTCCAGGCCGACCGTCTGCCCATTCAGCAGAGTCGCGGAAAAGGCGAAGACAGATCGCGGCCGTTCGACCATCGCTTTTGCTCTCCCGTCTCGATCTCGCCTTCAGGTCTAGCCTTGGAGTCCGGCCTTGGGGATCCGGCCGGTCTTTGAAATCCTCGCCTGTGCCCGATGTCCTGTTGGGTCCATGCACGTCTAATGAGAATACTGCGAACTCCGCAGAGAATGCACAGGCGCTCAACCCGCCTCGTTCCGGTAGACTGTGAAATGGGTATCCAACCACAGGTCGCCCTGCGGCAGTTTTTCTAGGTCGCAGCGACGGCCAACCCAGAGAGCACCCGGCGCCATGGGCCGCTGGCGATCCTGGGTCCCACCCCCAGTCCGAAGGCGGCAAGCGCGGCAGGGAATTTTGGGAAAGTGACGGTGTCCGCGCCGACAACAACTCGCTCATTTGGGTGGGGTCGCCGGAGTCAAATATAATCATCTTTCCTCGATGCAGGATGAGATTTTGAGCAGTGAGGGTGTGCAAATTCTTCTCGTGAAGCTGAACCATGGACCGCACCAGTGCTATTTGTGCTCGCCGCAGGGCTGCAGCCCGGTGAAGATCAAGCACACATCCATTGCCCGTGCCGCTCGCGTTCTTGTCCGCGTGCTGGCGCTGGCCCTGTTGGCCGTCAGCGCCGGCGCCGCGCTGGCGCAGGCCCCGCAGACCATTACCCAGATTCGGGTTATCGGGAACCGCCGCATTCCGAGGGAGACGATCCTCGCCCGGCTCTTTACCCACCCCGGCGACATCTACGACCCCATCTCCGCCGAGCGCGACTTCAACTCGCTGTGGAACACCGGCTATTTCGAAGACCTGCGCATCGAGCGCGAGGAGACGGAAAAAGGGGTCATCCTCGACATCTTTGTTCGTGAAAAACCCTCGATCCGCGAGATTAATTACAAGGGCCTCAACTCCATCACGCAGTCCGATATTCTGGACCGCTTCAAGAAAGAGAAGGTTCCTCTCACCGTAGACAGCCAGTACGACCCCACCAAGATCAAGCAGGCTGAGACCGTGATCAAGGAGATGGAGGCGGAGCACGGCCACCAGTTCGCCACCATCAAGACCGACGTAAAGAGCATTCCGCCGGCTTCCGTCCAGGTGAACTTCAACATCAAGGAAGGCCCGGTGGTGAAGGTAGGCAAGATCAAGTTCACCGGCAACACCCATCTGAACGCGCTCTACCTGCGCCGCTCGATGAAGAATCTCAAGCCCATCGGCATTCCATACTCCATCATCTTTGAGGATCTGTTTCCGCAGACCTACGATTCCTCCAAGCTCGAAGAAGACACGGAGCGCGTGCGCCAGGCTTATCGCGACAAGGGCTATGCCAACGCTGCCGTCGAGACGCCACAGACCCAGATTCGCGACGAGGGCGGCCTGAACTGGTTCACCTTCCGGCCGAACAAGGGCAAGCGCATCGACATTCTGTTGCCTATCGAGGAGGGCGGCCGCTACCGGCTGGGCACGATCACCTTCACCGGCAACAAGCAGATCCAGAACCTCAGGGCCCTGCGCGCCACCTTCCCCATCAAGGACGGCGATTGGTTCAGCGCCACGATGGTCGGCAAGGGTCTCGACAACCTGAAGAAGGCCTACGGCAGCCTGGGCTACATCAACTTCGGCGCTATCCCCAAGCTGACCTACGACGACCAAAAGAAGACCGTGTCGATGAACATCGACATCGATGAGGGCAAGCAGTTCTACGTGTCGCGCATCGAGTTCCAGGGCAATACGATCACGCGCGATCGCGTGATCCGCCGCGAGCTGCTGCTTGATGAAGGTTCGGTGTACAACTCCCAGCTCTGGGAGTACAGCCTGCTCCGTCTCAACCAGCTCGAGTACTTCGAGCCGCTCAAGGTCGACCAGGACTCCGAAGCTCACCAGGACCCGGATAACGGGACGGTCGAACTGCTGTTGAAGGTGAAGGAAAAGGGCAAGAACTCGATCGGTATGAACGGCGGCGTCAGCGGACTTTCCGGCGCGTTCATCGGCCTCAATTACCAGACCAACAACTTCCTCGGCCTGGGTGAGACGCTCAGCGTGCAGGCCAACCTGGGCAGCATCAGCCGGCAGTTCCTCTTCGGCTTCACGCAGCCCTACATCAAGAACCGCCCCATCAACGTCGGGTTCCAGATCTTCAACCAGAAGCAGGATTACAACGCGGCCAAAAACTACCAGGCCACCAGCGGCGCCTCCGCCAACCTGTCGGCGGCGGAAAAGTCTCTGACGCAGAATTACAACACCGATTCGGATGGCATGAACTTCTCGGTCAGCTATCCGCTGAAGCGGCACGCCTTCCAGCGGGTGGGCTTTACCTATTCGTGGACCCGCTCGAACATCACGGCCTTCAGCACCGCATCGCAAACCTTCTTCCAGACCATCGCGTTCCGGTCGGGAATCCAAGGCTCGAATTCGCTGGCCGGCATCATCAACAGCTATATCTCGCTCAGCTACGCCTACAACACAGTGGGCGATCCGCTGAAGCCGCACTCGGGCAAGGAGTACACGGCCGCGCTGCAGGTGTCGGGTCTCTGGGGCAACGTCCGCTACATTGAACCGCTCGTAGCGGCCACGCGGTTCATCCCCATGCACTACCTCATCCCATCTGCCAGTGGGCGCAATGTGCTGGGTCTGCGTGCGCAGTTGGGGTATGTGGTGGGCTTTGGCGGCGATGTGGCTCCGCCCAACAATCGTTTCTACTCCGGCGGTGAAAACGAGCTCCGCGGCTTTGACGTGCGCGGCGCTACGCCCTATGGCTACGTGCCCACCCGCGTCAACTTCCAGCTCACCAATCCCGACGGAAGCTGCGTTCCGCGCGATCCCACCAATCCGCAGGACAACCAGTGCATCCAGGTACCGCTGCCCGTTTACGGCGTGGCCTCCATCGGCGGCGATACCAACCTGACCACCAATGCCGAGTACCGCATTCCCGTGGTTGGCCCGTTCACGTTTAAGCTGTTCGACGACTTTGGGGTCGATGTCGCACTCGACAAGAACCAGTTGAAGCAAAGCCCCCAGGGTTTCGCCTCGCTGACGGCGCCACTCTACGGCTGCCCGGTGTATAACAACGGCTCCTGCCAGGGCGGCATCCCCGGCTCCAAGGTGGGATTCCAGCAGAACATCCGCACCATCACCGGCACCAACTTCGTTCCGCGCATGTCCACCGGCGCCGAGCTCTCGGTGATCATGCCCATCGTGAACGCGCCGTTCCGCATCTACTACGCCTACAACCCGCTGCGCCTTTTCGAGACGCCTTTTTGCAACGACGTGCTCGTCGGTGGCAAGCAGGGAAGCTGTTCGGCGGAACTGATTACCCGCGACCTGTTCCCGCCCGGCGGCGCAGGCGACTACACCTACCAGGAAGCCATTCAGTCGTACGGCTCGCGCTATATCTTCCGCGAACCCCGCAAGACCTTCCGGCTGACGATCTCCACCACCTTCTGAGCACGAAGAGGACTTGATTCAGAACCTGATTATGGAGGGCCGCCTGCATCTGCGAGCGGCCCTTTTTTCTGCCCGGGCTTCGCGGGGTTGTGCTCTGCCCACCTGATCGAAATGCCGTATAATTCCCGTGTAGTTCCTGGCGATGTTTTCGGTTGCCTTGCCACACCTCTCTCTCGCGCCCGGCCTTCAGGATTGTTGGCGAAAGTTCAGCGCGAGGGGTACTCGCGGTTCGCGTGTAAGGCGAATGGCTGAGGTGAGACAAGGGCCGGAACCCGCGGACAATCCCTTTGCCGCGAGTGGCAGGAAGTTCGAAGGAGTTGTTGAATCCGCATGAAGCCCGTGTCCGCAGTTGTCCTTGTCCTTGCACTGGAATCAGCCCTTTTCGCCGCCGCGCAAACGTCGGCTGCTCCGAGGCCTTCCGCCACCCATGAGCCAGCCGAAGCCGCCCCTGCCGGTCCCGCCAAGGTGGCGGTCATCGCGTTTCAGGCCGCGGTCGGCCAGACGAACGAGTTCCAGCGCGATTTTGCCGACCTGCAGAAGAAGTACGATCCGAAACGCCAGCAGCTCAAAACGCTCTCCGACGAGATCGACAACCTGACCAAGCAGTTACAGGCCCAGGGCGCCACGCTGGGCGATGAAGAGCGGCAGGCTCGCGCGCGCGCAATCGACGAAAAGAAGAAGCAGTTGGATCGCGACACCCAGGACGCGCAGAGCGATTTCCAGTCCGAGATGCAGGAACTGCTGAACCGCATCGCCTCAAAAGTGGGCGCGGTGATGACCGACTACGCCCAGAGACACAGCTACACGGTGGTTCTGGATGCGAGCGAGCAACAGCAGCAGGCCCCCACGGTGCTTTATGCGGTTCCATCCAGCGACATTACCAAGGCTGTGATTGAAGCGTATAACACGAAGTCGGGCGTCCCTGCTCCAGCCGCCAGCGCCACTCCGGACGCACCCGCGCCGCAACCCTCCCCGGCGCACTGAGCACGCCGCCTGGAGTTTCTGGCCGAGACCCCGCGCCGGCGGGGTTTTTGGCTTTCAGCGGATCAACGAAACGCCTCCGGAATGCGCGGCAAATTTACAGTTTCAGGCGCGAAGATGCCGTATAATCCTCCTAGTTCCTGCTGATGTCTCTATTCGCATCTTTTCTGTCTCTGGCCGATCCGGCACGGAGTTTCCCATAAAAGACGGCGAGGTTTCTCAGGAGGCACGGTCTCGTGCGTCTAACCAGGAGCCGGGCAGGAATTTCGAAGGAGTTTCGGATTCACATGAAGCGTTCGCTTGCAATCGCCGCTACGCTGGCCTCGGGCATGATCCTGAGCGCCGCCGCCCAAACACCCGCCGTCTCGGCCGCGTCACCTACCCCTGCCACGGCTACCGCTCCTGCCGGCCCGACCAAGATCGCCGTCATCGCCTTCCAGGTCGCCGTTGCCCAGACCAATGAGGGGCAGCGCAACTTTGCCGATCTCCAGAAGAAGTTCGATCCCAAGCGCCAGCAGCTCAAGGTCCTCTCCGATGAAATCGACGGCCTGACCAAGCAGTTGCAGACGCAGGGCGCCAGCCTGAGCGATGCCGAGCGCAGCGCCAGGAGCAGCGCGATCGATACTAAGAAGAAGCAGTTGGACCGCGACGCCCAGGATGCCCAGAGCGACTTTCAGCAGGAGATGCAGGACCTCTATAATGGCCTTGCCTCGAAGGTCTATGACGTGATGCAGTCCTATGCCGAGAAGGCAGGCTTCACGCTGGTCCTCGACGTCTCGCAGCAGCAGTCGCCGGTGCTCTTCGCCAACAACAGCACCAACATCACCAAGCAGGTGATCGACGCCTACAACGTGAAGTCCGGCATCCCGGCTCCTCCGCCGCAGGCCAACACCGACGCGCCGAGGCCAATGACGCCGACGGCGAAGCCAGCCGGTCACTAAGGGAAAATACTAGTTTCTTTTGCGCACAAAACCCCAGTGAGTTGGGGTTTTGTGCCGATATTTGAGTAAATTAAGGAAAGAGAGAAAAAGGTTGCCTTGACCCTGGGCGCCAGTTCCGCTGTTTTTCGATGGTTTCTGTGGAAAAAATTGTGGATTGCTTTCGGAAACGCGGCGAATTTAGGCTCAATTCTTCTCTTGCCAATTGCTCGGGCCTTCTGATAGGAGGGCTAAATCCTTATATATCAAGGGCAAATCGGGGTAGTTAATGTGTGCCCCGAGACGACCTCGATGGTTTGCGTCTCCCATGCGCATCTGGCAGGTTTCCACAATCGGCCATGAAGGTTTCATGACAAAAGTATCAAGTCAAGCAAGAGTTGGCATTACTTTTGCTGGTCTTCGCCCACCCGCAGAACCGCCAAAAAGGCCTCCTGCGGGATGTCGACCTTGCCTATCCGCTTCATCCGTTTCTTGCCTTCCTTCTGCTTTTCTAGCAGCTTCCGCTTTCGGCTGATGTCGCCGCCGTAGCACTTGGCCAGGACGTTCTTGCGCAGCGCGCTCACCGTCTCCCGGGCCACGACCTTGGCGCCGATAGCGGCCTGGATGGCGACCTCGAACTGCTGGCGCGGGATCAGCTCGCGCATCTTCGAGACCAGCGCCCGGCCGCGTTCGTAGGCATGGTCCTTGTGCACGATGATCGAGAGCGCGTCCACTGGCTCACCGGACACCAGCACGTCCAGCTTCACCATGGGCGATACCCACTCGCCGGCTAGCTGGTAGTCGAGCGAGGCGTAGCCACGGGAGATGGATTTGAGCCGGTCGTAGAAGTCGAGCACGATCTCATTCAGCGGCAGCTCGTAGGTGAGCATCACCCGCGTGGGCGTCACGTATTCAAAGTTGATCTGCTTGCCGCGCTTCTCTTCAACGAGCTTGAGGATTCCGCCCACGTACTCTTCATTGCTAAGAATCTTTGCCATGATTACGGGCTCGCGGATGGATTCGATGTTGGTGGGCTCCGGCCAGCGGGAGGGGTTGTCGACTTCGAGCACCGTGCCGTCTGTAAGCGTGATGTGATAGCGCACGCCGGGGGCGGTCGTAATCAGGTCCAACTCGTACTCGCGCTCCAGCCGCTCCTGGATAATCTCCATGTGCAGCAGGCCCAGAAAGCCGCAACGGAAGCCGAAGCCCAGCGCTACGGAGCTTTCCGGCTCGAAGAAGAAGGACGAGTCATTGAGCCGCAGCTTTTCGAGCGCGTCGCGCAGCAAGGTATGCTCGTGCGAGTCCACTGTATACAGGCCGGCAAAGACCATCGGCTTGATGTCCTCAAAGCCGGGAAGCTGCTCCGTGGCCGGCCTCGCATCGTCGGTGACGGTATCGCCGATCTTGGTGTCGCCTACGTTTTTGATGGTCGCGGCAAAGAACCCCACTTCGCCCGCCGTGAGCTGGCCGATTTCGACCGGCTTGGGCATCAACACTCCCATCGAGTCCACCTCGAAGGCCTTGCCGTTCGACATGAGCCGGATGCGCTGACCCTTGTGCATGGTTCCCTGCATCACGCGCACCAGCACGATGACGCCGCGATAGGCGTCGAACCATGAGTCGAAGACCAATGCTTGGAGCGGCGCCTCTGCATCTCCAGTCGGGGGTGGAAGCCGGTGCACGATCGCTTCCAGCACCTCTGCTACGCCCTGGCCGGTCTTCGCGCTCACCGGGATCGCATCGGTTGCGTCGAGGCCGACGGCCTGCTCGATCGCCTCCTGCGTCCGCGTGATGTCGGCCGAGGGCAGGTCGATCTTGTTGATCACCGGAATGATTTCGAGGCCGTGATTGATGGCCAGGTAGGCGTTGGCCAGCGTCTGCGCCTCCACGCCCTGGCTCGCGTCCACCACCAGCAGCGCGCCTTCGCACGAGGCCAGCGAGCGCGAGACCTCGTAGCTGAAGTCCACATGGCCGGGCGTGTCGATCAGATTGAGCTGGTAGGTTTGGCCGTCCCTGGCCTTGTACATCATGCGTACGGCGTGCGCCTTGATGGTGATGCCGCGCTCACGCTCGAGATCCATGTCGTCCAGGATCTGCGCCTGCATCTCCCGCCCGGTTACGGAGCCGGTCAGCTCGAGCAGGCGATCGCTCAGCGTCGACTTGCCGTGGTCGATGTGGGCAATGATGGCGAAATTGCGAAGAAAGCGTGCGTCCATGGAGTTGGAAAATAAAGGAGTTAGAGCATCAGGATGCGCAAGGCTCCATGGCATAGCTTATCATCGGCATAGTGTCCTCGCCGGTCTCACACTCGTTAGGGCGGTTGCGTCTTATCTTGCGTATGCATCGCAATCCGCTCTCATCGGCAGCCGTGCTTTCGAGCGCCGTTTTGCTCTTCGTCTGGTTCCTGTCTGGCTGCGGTCCGTCTCCCTCGAAGAGCTTATCCGCGAGCAAACCGCCGCAGGCCACTGCGCCTGCCGTGCAGGCTCCTGCCACACCCGCGCCGGTGGTTGCCGCCGCAACGCCTGCGCCTTCCGCCGCCGAGCAGCAACGGGTGCGCCAGCTCATTCAGCAGGTCGAAGCGGCCTACGCCCGCGGCGACGCCGACTACCGCAAGGGCATGCTGGCCGAGGCAAAGATCCAGTTCGACGGAGCTGTGGATTTGATGCTCTCAAGCGGGTTGGATGTCCGCAGCAACGCGCAGCTCTCAGATGAGTTCGACCACATCGTCGACAAGGTGAACGGCCTGGAGATGGAGGCCCTCAAGCAGGGCAACGGCTTTGTGCCCCAGGAAGAGCCTACGCCGGCTGACGTGGCCAGCGATGTCACGTTTGCCGTTGACCCGAATCTGGTGGCCAAAGCGACGGCCGAACTGGCCACCACCAAGTCCGACCTTCCCCTGGTGATGAACGACTACGTAGCCGCCTTCATCAACTTCTTCGCATACTCGCAGCGCGGCCACGCAACCCTGCTCCGCTCATTCGAGCGGGCCGGCCGCTATCGGGCCATGATTCAGCGCGTGATGGCCGATGAGGGCGTGCCGCAGGATCTCATTTACCTGGCAGTGGCTGAATCAGGCTTTCAGCCCCGCGCCATCAATCGCGGCTCCCACGCGGGCGGAATCTGGCAGTTCATGCCCTACGGCGACTACGGTCTTACCCGCAACAGCTACGTCGACGAACGCTTCGACCCCGAAAAATCCACGCGCGCCTATGCCCGCTATATGAAGTACCTCTATAACCAGCTTGGCGACTGGTACCTGGCGATGGCGGCTTACGACTGGGGCGCCGGCAACGTGCAGCGGGCCGTGGAGAAGACCGGCTATGCCGATTTCTGGGAGCTCTACAAGCGCCATAACCTGCCGGGCGAGACCCAGAATTACGTTCCCGAAATTCTCGCCGCCATCATCATTGCCAATCATCCCACGCAGTATGGATTCGATGACCTCACCCTCGATCCGCCGGTGCTCACCGATACGGTGCCGATCAACTACTCAATCGATTTGCGCCTGGTCTCTGACCTGGTGGGCGCGCCGGTGGACGAGCTGGAAGCGTTGAATCCGAGTTTGCTGCACATGGCTACGCCGCCGGACTCTCCCTTCGATCTCCATCTGCCCGCCGGCACCGCTACGCTGTTCGATCAACGGATCGCGGGGATTCCCGAGTCCAAGCGCGGCTCCTGGCGCTATCATCCGGTGGCCGCCGGGGACACCGTGGAATCGGTGGCGCGGGAGTATCGCGTGCAGCCCGGCCAACTGGCTGCGGCCAACCAGCTCGGCGCGGCCGACAGCCTGCAAGGGATCGATGCCCTGGTGGTTCCGGTCGCTCCTGAGGCCGCGCCTACCGCGCGACGCATTCTCTACACGGTGCGCCGCGGCGATTCGCTCGTGACCATTGCGGACCGTTTCGGCGTCTCGCTCGCGGAACTGCGGCGCTGGAACAACGTGACCGGCATTCACGTCGAGCCGGGCCGCCGGCTGCATGTGGCCGAGCCCGCGCCCGTGCAGCATGCGTCGGGCAGAAGCAGCCGCCGTCACCGTTCCTCGGCAGCCGCACATACCGCTGCCTCCGCTGGCTCGTCGAAGACAACGTCTTCCGCGAGCAGAGGACGCGCGCTCGCGGCAGGCAAGAAGCCGCAATCGGCGGGGAAAGCCTCTCGCAAAAAGACCCGGTCATCAAGCCAGTCATCAAGCCATACGTCGAGCTCTTCATCTCACAAGAGCACCGAGCTCGCGAAGACTTCATCGCAGAAGTAAAAAATTTCGGCCCATCGCATTACTTGCTTGTGTTTTGCTGGTTTTTGTGTGCAAGCTATAGCTACAATAACTTCCACGCATCGGGGTCTTCGTTTTCATTCGATGTGTGAGTAACTCAAAACCAGGGCAGCGGCGAGCCGCTGGAGGCAATCGGATGGATGACGTATTCAAGATGTACGCGATGAGTGCCGGCGATCCCACCGGGGAGCCGGATGAACTTGATCCCGATGGGGTCGGTGGTTTGAGTGATGACGAGGAAGATGAGATCGAAACTGCCGGCATACATACTTCATCGGACGACGATGATGTAGAGATTGAAGACATTTTGGTCGTTGCCGTGGAGCCAGGCGCAGCCAAACCGACCAAGAAGGCCGCGAAGAAAGCAGCCAAAAAGGCCCCCGCCAAGAAAGTGGCTGCGACCAAGCCTCCCGCGAAGGCTGCGGCGAAGAAGGCTCCAGCCAAGAAGGCCGCGAAAAAAGCTCCCGCGAAGAAGGCAGCCAAGAAGGCAGTGAAGAAAGCTGCCAAGAAGGCCGCCAAGAGGGCAGTAAAGAAGGCCGCGAAGAAGGCAGCCAAAAAGGCAGTAAAGAAAGCTGCCAAGAGAGCTCCAGCCAGGAAGGCCGCGAAGAAGAGTTCAGCCAAGAAGGCAACCAAAAAGGCGCCCGCGAAGAAAGCGTCCAAGAAGGCTGCCAAGAAGAGAAAGAAGTAGGTTTCCGAGGCAAGCAAAAGAGTCCGCTGCGGCGGACTTTTTTGCGCCCGCAAATCCTGGGCTGGGTTGGTTGTCCGCGCTACTCCCTGGCCGCTCCCGAAGCGATCTGCCCCAGGTGCCATCTCTGATGCGCGATGTAGTCTTCGATTAGAAACCGCAGCGTTACCGGCGCGTCCTCGCCAATTACGCACGGGGCCCCCAGCCGTTCCTCGGGAATCTCGTCCACGATGGCGGCGAGGAGCTCATGCTGCACATCCCACCAGCGCAACAGAGTCTGCCATTGCTGGCGGGCGTAACCGTGTGCCGCGACCCACGCATCCTGTGCATATTTCGGCCCGGCATACCGGCCTTCGCTGGCTGCGCGCACAAACCGCTGCCGGTTGTTGGCCGCTGAATCCATCATGTGCCCGATGATCTGCTTCCGCGTCCAGCCGCCCGCGCGCCATGGCACGTCTGCGAGTTCGACCGGAACCGCGTGCAGCGCGGCGCGCACATCATCCAGCTCGGCGCGGAATCCCCGTGCAAGCTCGGTCGGCATCCATTCTCCTCGAGGCATGTGGGCAATCGGCGAGCCCCGCTGCGCGAAGCCCTCGCGTGCGCGATCGCAACAGGGCCGCATTTGCGGCCCCGGCGGCTTCTGCGACTGCGCCGGTTCAGGAGCAGGCCTGTACGGCGCAGCCAGTGCTCATTGCTCAGCGCTTATTTCGCAGCGCCTATTTCCCGGCGCTTATTTCACTGTGCCGGAGAGCCCCGTTGGCGCAGGAATCGAGGCGGTCCCTCCCGGAATCGCCTCCAGCACCGTAGATGCGGCCGTGGCCGGGCTTACCTTGACCCACACCTGGGCGATCTTGCCCTTCGGATCGATGAGGAATGTGTTCCGGTTCGCGATGCTGACGCCGTTGTAGTTGCCCAGCGACCCGTACGCGCTCACCACAGAGTGGCTCGTGTCCGAGAGCAGGTGGAAGGTCAGCCCGTCTTTGGCGCAGAACTGCTTGTGGCTATCGGTCGAGTCCACGCTCACGCCCAGAATTACGGCATTCTTGGCCGCGAAATCGCCTTGGGCGTTCTGAAAATTGTGCGCTTCGATGGTGCAGCCCGTGGTCATGTCTTTGGGATAGAAGTAGAGCACCACCCACTTGCCTTTGTACTGGTCCAGCGAGATGGGCGTGCCTTCCTGAGAGGGCAAGGTGAATCCAGGCGCGTTCTGGCCTGCCTGGGGCATCGTATCGTCCGCCATGAGCCTGGCAGAGGGGAGCGCGGCCACGATTGCTACGGCCAGGGCAATGAGAGCAGATTTCTTCATGAAAAAACCTCCTGAACAACGCGGGCCCGGGTTGAGATACGAGTGAAGAGAAGAAGCTGGAACAGAAGCTGCGGCAGCGGGAGGTTTTCTCCCAAGCCTCTTCAACAGTATCAGCGCGGAGCCGCCACAATGGCAATGCCAGCCTCGGCCGCACGATCGAGCAGCCCGCTGCGATCAAATAGAAGCGTACGCCCGGCTTCCACGGAAAGGCAACTGGCGCCGGCGCGGATCATCGCCTCCACTGTCGCCAGGCCGATCACCGGCACATCGAAGCGCATGTCCTGGTTCGGCTTGGCCACCTTGATGACGGTGAGTCTTCGGGCGAGAATTGAAGGCTCCGCCGCGGCGTCGCCCTGGGCGCCGTCTTCCAGCGAACGCATCAGCCGGCCGGCACGCTCGATCGTGGCATCCGTACCCTCCATCGCCTCGACGGCCACGCAGGCCTGAGCGGCCACCACCACCGTCTGCCCAATGTCGAACCCGGCCACGGCCCGAGCCACGCCCAGCCCATAATCGATGTTCTTGCGTTCTTCCTCGTCCGGCGCGCGTTCCGTCAGAACACCTTCGCGGGCCAGCAGCGGTTCCAGGAATGAGGTCGAACTGATCAGCTCAATGCCCTCGTCGCCGAGCACCTTGGCCACCGCGCCCAGCAGCATGTCTGTCGAGCGCGTGCGCAGGTTGAGGAGCAGCTTGGCGAGCCGCCAGTCCGGCCGGATGGAGCTGAAGATTTGTTTGTGCTTCACCTGGCCGGCCATCACGGCCTTGCGCACGCCTTCTTTTTGAAAGGTCTCGATCAGCCGCGACAGCTCGCCCAGCGAAAGCCAGTAGACCCGCACACCCGCATCGGCTTCGGCGCGCCGGTTCATCTCCTGATCGGTTTCCTCTTTGATGGCGGCGACAACCACGGCCAGCCCCTGCGCCCGCGCCGCGTCAAGAAGCAAGAAAGGGAAGCGGCCATTGCCGGCGATGAGACCGAGTTTCATTGCTACTTAATCACCCCGCGCTGGCTGCGCTCGATGAAGCTCACCAGCAGGGCCACGTCTTCGCCTTCGAGGGCCCGCATTTTCTCAAGCGCCTGGGTCGTATTCATCTTCGCGGCCAGCAGCAGCCGGTAGGCCTGCTGCAGCGTCCGGAGCCGCTCGGCCGAAAACCCCCGCCGCTCCAGGCCGACTTTGTTCATCCCGAAGGCCTTGTTTTCCCGCCGCGCGGACGTTAGCGAAAACGGCAGCACGTCCTGGGTCACAATGGTGCCGCCGCCCACGAACGCGTACGCGCCCACCACGCAGTGCTGGTGCACCGGGCAGAAGGCGCCGAGCGTGACATGATCCTCGATCGTCACATGGCCGGCCAGCGTGGCCGCGTTGGCCAGAATGCAGTGGTTGCCCACCCGGCTATCGTGGCCGATGTGCACCGAGGTCATCAGCAGGCAGTTCGAACCCAACTGCGTCATGCCGCCGCCGCCCACGGTACCGCGGCTGATGGTCACGCTTTCGCGGATGGTGTTGTCGCCGCCAAGGACGGTTTCAGTCGGCTCGCCTTTATATTTGAGGTCCTGCGGCGCCACGCCGACGGAGCAGAAAGGATAAAACAGATTCCGCGCTCCGATCCGCGTGCGGCCGTCGAGCACCACGTGCGAGATGAGCGTGCACCCTTCGCCCAGCACTACCTCGGGCCCGATGGTGCAAAACGGTCCTACCGTGCACGACTCCGGAACCACCGCTCCCGGAGCAACCACCGCGCTCGGATGAACGCTCACTCGACCCCCGCATCCTCAGGCGGCGCCGAGCTCGGTGCATCGGAGCTGTGCCGCTCCCGCTCCCGCGGAACCACCATGCAGGTTAACGTTGCTTCGCAAGCCAGCTTGCCATCCACCGTTGCGCGGCCCTCGATGCGCCCCGCGCGCGTCCGGAATGAAAGTACGTCCACTTCGATCCGAAGCTGGTCGCCCGGAGTCACCGGCCGGCGGAACTTGGCGCGCTCAATACCGGTAAACATCACCAGCTTTCTGTCGCGATCGGGAATCTCGGCCAGCATGATGATCGCGCCGGCCTGGGCCATTGCCTCTACGACCAGCACGGCGGGCATGAACGGATAGCCGGGAAAATGCCCCTGAAAAAAAGGCTCATTGATGGTGACATTCTTGATCGCGACCAGCCGCTTGGCAGGTTCAAACTCCACAACCCTGTCAATCAGTAGAAATGGATACCGGTGAGGCAGGAAATCCAGGATCTCCTGGATGGAAAACGTCATTCTTTCGTCTCCAGACAAGGGCACGGCCAAATTAGGGGGCTGCTCCGGACCGGTCCGCGCTCCCCCTGGATTATAACTAGATGGCCGCAGCTCGCTTCGCAGAGAAACCTATACGAAGAATGGGTGCCCGACCTTGCGGGATATCCATATCTAAAAGGTCCTTATTGTCTCTTGTAAGTCGGAAATCTGCCCACTACTTCTTGATCCGCCGCGCGGCCGCATCCACATCCCAGAAATCGCCAGGAAGCGACTGGTTATAGCTCACCTTGGTCACGTAATACTGCCGCACCTGATCGTCGTTTTTGAAACGCGAAATTGTAAACGGAGTCGGGAATCCGTCCACGTCGTGATAGTCGTCGTACTCTTCGGCGTCGGAGTTCTTGTCGTGGTACTCCGGATCGCGCCACTCAAAGACTCGCCGCAGCGGCAGGTGGGTCTGCGCGTCCATCAGGATGGTCACTGATTCGTTCTCCGGCGAGATGAGCGTCACCTGGTCGGCGAGATGCCGCTCCGCCAGGTGCTGCCCTTCGAAAACCAGAATCGTGTTCGGCTCCTTCATCCACACTTTCACAGCCGTTTCGATCGAGTGGTCGCGCCGGCGCAGGAAATCGTCCAGCAAATCCTTGTCCATTGCCTTCTTGCCGCGATACGTCACTTCCCAGCCCTCGCGCCCAATGAAAAACTCAACCACGTCGCGGTGCTTGGTTACTTCGATCCGGTCGCGGTCGGGCCATTCGTGATACTCGAAGGTCTCCGTCGTGCCCAGGTCGGGAGCGCCGTGGAAGAAGGCGGCCACATGCCCCTCCATCGTCTTGCTCTTCATGTTCAGCCAGGCATCGCCGCCGAGCGCCTTTACCATTGCGTCCAGCGCCACGCGCGCCTGCTGCGCGTTCTTCGCTGCCACATCGTCGGCTGTCTGCGTCCGCGTCGCCATCGGCGCCGCCAGCATCATCACCGCCACCACCGCCGGCCAAAACTTCCGCATGAATTCTTCCCTCCGGAATTGCCTCTAAGATATTTCTAGCCCACCAGCACAGCTCCGCCATTCACGTTCAAGATCTCTCCCGAAATGAAGCCCGCCAGCGGCGTACATAAAAACAAAACCGGCCCGGCGATCTCTCGTGGAGTCGCCGCGCGCCCCACCGGGATCCCGGCCCTGATCTTTGCTCCCCGCTCCGCATCGCCCAGTGCGCCGGCCGACATGTCGGTGGTCACCCACCCCGGCGCCACGCAGTTCACACGTATCCCCTTCGGCGCCAGCTCCGACGAAAGGCTTTTGGTGAGACTGATCAGCGCTCCTTTGGTCACGGCGTAGTCCGCATGATAGGCCTCGCCCCGCTGCCCGGCGGTCGAGCTGATCAAAACAATGTAGCCGTTCACTGTTCCTGCTTCTGAAGCGCTGCCGTGTGCGGCGCTTTGCCGCTCCATCTGCGCCGCCGCGGACTGCACCAGCCCGAAGACCGAATCCAAATTCACGCCCAGTGTCCGCCGCCACTGCGCCTCGGCCATCTCCGCAATCGGCACATCCTCTGCTTCCCACACGCCGTGGTTCGCCACCAGAATATCGAGCCGCCCAAACGCTTCGATCGCCCTTCGCACCAGCGCGCGGCCATCCTCAGGCGTGCTCAGCTCCTGCGCGATGGCGACGCAGTGGTCCGGCCCTCCGCACTCAGCCGCCAATGCGGCAGCCCGGTCCCGCGCCTGCTGGTAGTTGAACGCAACCCGCGCCCCCGCCTCCACAAACAGCCGCACCGTCTCGGCGCCGATGCCCCGCGAGCCTCCCGTAACCAAGGCAATCTTCCCATTCAGAGAAAGCGAAAAGGCCATAGCGCCACGCTAACGCATGGTTGTCAGGCGTGTCGAGGGCGCGCGAGCGCAGTGTGTGGAGGGGCATGGACGCTCATGCCTCGTTCGATTCTGAAACAAACTGGGCGACCCCGGTTGTGAAATTAGAGACAGTACTCCTGGCTTTGTTTCTGCTCTTCCTGGACTGCATGTATTTTTTCACCCGGCGCTGACCCGTGGTGTACGGCCAGAACATCGCCGGCCGTCCATCATCCTCCATGCCGCTCCCAGAACATCGCCGGCGTCACGATCGGATAGCGCTCCGCCAGCGCCAGCAAATCCTTGTCTCCAGTAATTAGGTAATCGGCACCCGAAGCCAACAGCGTTCCCAGCACCAGAGCATCGGCCTTGTCGCGCAACATCTCATCCGATGCCGCGCTCGGTTCCACCACTTCGGCCAGGAATAAGAAACTGTCGGCGAGGTCTCGAATTTCTTCCGGGCTTAATGTATTCCGCGCCAGCCGCGGCAACACTGCAGCCATCTCATCAAGGATGTAGCGTGACAGCACGACACTCAGTCCACCTTGCTGCCATGCCCTCAAGATGCGCCCTGGAATGCTCGCTGGATATGCGAGGCCCGACACCAGAACATTGGTGTCCAGCACCACCCGGATACCGGCCATTAATGCCGCCGCGCTTCAGCCACCGCTGCGTCGATCTCCGCCAATCCCTCGCCGGGCGGGATGTCCGCATACGCCTCCGCAATCCGGTTGCTCAGAGCGTCGAAGCGGTCGCGCATCCGCCGAATGCGGGCAAACAGCTCCGCATCCACAAGCGCAGCCACCGGCTTGCCATCCTTGCTGATCACGATGCTGTCGTTCCGGTACTGCACCTGGTTGAGCATCTCGCCCAGATTCTGGCGAAAATTCACGGCGCTGACCTCGGTGACCATGGGAGCTCCAGTCATTACGATCAATATGATCATAATGATTTGTCCCTCAAGTTGTCTAGATCAGACGGCCCGCAGCAGCCGCACCGGCAGAAAGATGATGGCGCTCACCAAGGCTAAGGCCCCGCCGACCGCGATTCCCGCCATCCGGAACGGCAGCAGCACCAGCCATACCAGCGGATACAGCACCAGCGCCACCAGCGCCAGCGGCCAGCACAGGACCAAGAGAATGCACCACAGCAGAAACTTCACCATATCTTCAGCGCCTCGCGGGCGCGCGCCCGCAATTTTCGATGCCTACCGCATCTGCCTCATGGTACGAAACACCTGGAGAAACGGTTCCCAGGCAAGCTCGCGCCTGTGCTTCTGGTGGGGTGGAACGCTCCCCTTCAGCCGGACACCATTCCAGCCCCAGGTGAAACAGTCTGCGGGAGAGACAACTCACAGCCCTCTTTGCGGCTCTATACTATTCAAAGGAGATGACATGTCTAAAGTTAAGGTTTTTGCCTTTGTGGTTCTAAGCATGTCGCTGTTGTGGTGCGCACCCGCGGCGCCGGCGCAGATTTCCGTCGGCATCGGCGTGGGCGGTCCGCCTGTGTGCCCTTACGGGTACTTCGATTACGCTCCCTACGACTGTGCTCCTTACGGTTACTACGGACCGGATTGGTTCACGGGCGGGTTGTTTATTGGAGCCGGTCCCTGGTTCCACGGCCCGCACGGTTTTTATGGCCATGTCGACAACCGGTATGATCCTCGCCACGGTTATCATGGGCCGATGCCGGAGCACGGAGCGGAGGCGTTCAATCACTTCCATGGCAACGAAGCGCGCGATGGGCGAGGCCACGTCGGCAACGCGGGCCATGATGCCGGCGGCGAACACGCCCTGCCTGGATATCGCGGCGGTGGTGGTCATGGTGGACGCCGTTAAAGGATTTTCGCCCGGCTCTCTTCTGGAGCCGGGATGACCGAGCGGCAATCTCCGCGAGGAAATTGCCGCTTGGCTCAAAATGTTGAGAGCGATTCAGCCTCTCCGTTGAGCTTTGTCTCGCGCCGCAACCACTTTCTTCCGCTCCCTGATCGCCTTCACCCGTTCCTTCTCCGGCATAGCCAGCACCGTCTTGGTCCGCGGCGGCAGCTTCTCGTAGATGAGCGCATGTGCGCGCTTGAGCTCGTCTTCAATCGCCCGCGGCCGCAGCGCATCCCACCGCTCGAGCGTCACCCAATGCGCCTTCGCTAGATACGGCGACGCGATAATCCCGTCCAGCTCCTGCAGCTCGTGAAACCTCTCCGCTCCGCAGTGGAACCATAGAACGCCGGTTCCCGTCCCATCGAGATCCGTCATCGCAAACATCTTTCCGCCGATGTCGCGGTCCCCCACCCAATACACCAGGTGATGACCCCAGTTCACCGTCTCTGCCACATGGGGCATGGCCATGCAGATCGTGCGGATGTGTTCATTGTCCATGCGACAACCTTTCGTAGCCGGGCCCCTGGAACTGCGACTCGAATACCCGAAATCGCCGCTCCAGCTCCCATTGCGCCGCCGCCTTCTGGCTCCCGCTCAGGAATGCCTTGCACTCAGACGATGGCTGATTGTCGCCGAGTTCCTGCCCGCGGCACGCGCTCACGGCCGTGCCGAACCCATCCGGCCTGGTCCACAAACTCGCACCAGGCAGAAAATCGTGCTCCATTCCAGTACGCGCCAGTTGCTTCAGGTCCCGATAGGTCAGGCCGTAATCGAGCGCGGCGCGCACGTACTCGTGCGTAAGATCGATGCGGCTCACGCCTTCGTCGTCGGTCGAGAGTGCGACCGGCACGTGGGCCGCGCGATAGACCGGAAAAGGGTGATGATCGCCCTCGACGCCGAGAATTCCCTCATTCGAGCTCAGGTTGATCTCGATCATCACATGCTTCTGCGCCAGCTCCTGCAGCAGCTCCCGAGCATTGTCCTCGTGCATCACGTCTACGCCGTGCCCGATCCGCTCGGCGTGGCCCAGCTCCACGGCTTGCCGGATATGGAAGCGCAATCCCTCGGGCGGCACCATCCCTTCCGCCAGCTCGCCTGCGTGCAGTGAGATATTCACCCGCGGATACACCGAGTGCAGATAGTCCAGCATTTTCATCTGCAGCGTGTAATCGCGCATGGAAATCATCCCGTCTTCCGGCATCACGAAGTTGATCCCTACCCACGTGTCATCGTGTGCGTCCATACTCGCCTGCACGGTTTCAAAGCCCAGCAGTGTCTGCGCAAACACCTGCTCCGGCGGAAACCCGCGCAGCACCTGGTAGATGTAGCGAATCTCCACGCCGCATGCCGCCGCAGCCTGCGCCCTTCCGCAGTGCTCGAGATCCTTGCGCCTGGCCTCGATTGCGCGCACATCGTCGCGGTCGGCAGTCACCTCATCGCGGAGCCCGCGACCCAGCAGCGCCTGACGGAAACGCGCAAACGCCTGCGGGTCCGCCTGCGCCAGCTCCGCGCTCCAGCCGATCGCATGGGCAATCTGCGCGGCATGACTGAAGGTTGGCGTCTCCATCAACTCAAGATATTGCTGGTTCTGCGCGGCAGCCCGGCTGGCGATCTCATCCACCCATTCGCCCGCATGGCTCCAGTTCAAGCCGCTGAACTTCGCGAACGTGGCAAAGAACTGATCGTGCCCGCTCCACTCGGCAAAGGGCACAAAGCTGCGCAGCGAAAACGAATCGACCAGCTTGTCATAGAGCGCCTGATCCGCGCTGCTGATGTTCCCCGAAAGCTCCTTCGCGGGAATCAGCTTGCCCCTGCAGGGCGGCTTGGCAAAGCTGAGCGCCGCAGCATCTACGCATAAGCCATCCTCGCCCGCATCGCGGATAAACGTCTCCGCATAGACGGCGCCCGAGAGATGCACATGCAGGTCCGCCCCCTTGGGAAAATCAGCAAGAAATGCGCGCAGCGCCTCCGGGCCCTGGTGCAGGTTAGCCTCATAGAGCAGCGAAGCTCGCGCCTCGGCCCGCGTCGGCGGCGGTTGCGTTCCAGGTTGATGGGCGCAGCCCGCCACGGCGGCAAGAGCGAGACAAGCGAGCAGAGGATAGGCCAGGGAAAGAAACCGCTTGCGCATGATTGCTTAACAGTGTAGTGCACGGCTCAACCCACGAAGGCGCTCGCCCGGCGGGTAATCCGGCCGCCGCGAGAGGCCGGACTACTTCCATACCCAGGGCAGCGTTTCCGGGTAGGGCGCCGGGGCTGATCCGGCTTGGTCCCGTTCCCAGGGAGTTGGTATAATGGTCGAGTTGTTGCAGCGCACTGTCCGTGGACCAGACCCGCCCAGCCGGCTCCGCCGGAACTCCGCGCAGGAATTTGCAACTCTTTAAAGTCTGCACTGAGGCCAGGTAGCTCAGTGGTAGAGCGCGGCCCTGAAAAGGCCGGCGTCGGCGGTTCGATCCCGTCCCTGGCCACCACATTCTAAAGCACTTAGCGGTAACCACAGAGTTGATATTTTAGTCGCGCGAACAATACGCGAACATTCGCTTACGCGATGTTCGCTTTGTCGCCTTCTTCCTGCACTGGCTTGTTCTTGTCCATCATGTTCCAGATCACCTTGGCTGTATTTCCAGTCTTGGTGATATGGGCGCGTCCCAGCTTGGCGTAGCGCTCAGTCATCTTGATGTTGGCGTGGCCCATAAGCTTCGCCAACTCGTAGAGATCACCGCCGTTCATCATGTACCAGGATGCAAAGGTGTGACGCAGATCGTGAAACCAGAAGTCATGGATATTCGCTCTTTCG
>DASXDX010000039.1:0-109542 GCA_036490385.1 Occallatibacter sp. | reverse complement strand
GGACCGGAACTGGATCTTCGGGTTGTGCTTCGACAGCACCTTCGTGATGGCCGCCGTCAACGTCGTCTTGCCGTGATCGATGTGACCGATCGTCCCCACGTTCACGTGCGGCTTCGTACGATCAAATTTTTCCTTCGCCATAAAAGTCCTGAATCCCTTTCGTAGCTTGTACTGCCCGTTTCATCCAGGGGCGCCGGCTATCCGGCTCCAGCCCCAAAATTCAGCTTTCAGCCCTCAGCTTTCAGCTCCATCTCGTATCTGTCAGCCTCGTATCTGTTAGCGCCTCAGCTCACCTGAGCAATAGCTGACAGCTGTAAGCTGACGGCTGACAGCTTATTTCCCCTGCGCCCTGCCGATGATCTCATCGGCGATCATGCGCGGCGCCTCTTCGTAGCGCGCAAACTGCATCGAATACGACGCGCGGCCCTGCGTGGACGAGCGAATCTCGTTCACGTAACCGAACATCTCCTTGAGCGGGACGATCGCCTTGATCACCTGCGAGCCGGCCGCGTGTTCCATGCCCTCGATGCGGCCGCGGCGCGAGTTGATGTCGCCGATAATGGTCCCCATGTGCTCCTCGGGAACCGTCACTTCCACAGCCATCACCGGCTCCAGCAGCACCGGCGAGGCCTTGCGAGCGGCTTCCTTGAATGCCATCGATCCGGCAATCTTGAAGGCCATCTCGTCCGAGTCGACTTCGTGATAGCTGCCGTCGTAGAGCGTCACCTTCACGTCCACGATCGGGTAGCCGGCCAGGATGCCGAGTTCGAGCGCGCCCTGCACGCCCTGATCGATCGGCTTGATGAATTCCTTGGGCACCGAACCGCTCTTGATTTCGCTGACGAACTCGTAGCCTTTGCCCGGCTCGTTCGGCTCGATGCGCAGCTTGCAATGCCCGTAGTGGCCCGAGCCGCCGGTCTGGCGAATGTATTTACCCTCAGCATCGGCCTTTTTGCGGATGGTTTCGCGGAAGGCCACCTTGGGCTCGCCCACATTGGCTTCGACCTTGTACTCCCGCTTCATGCGGTCGACCAGAATCTCGAGGTGCAGCTCACCCATCCCGCTGATGATGGTCTGGCCCGAGTCTTCGTCGGTCCGCACCTTGAAGGTGGGGTCCTCATCGGCCAGCCGTGCCAGCGCAAGGCCCATCTTCTCCTGGTCGGCCTTGGTCTTGGGCTCGATGGCCACCGAGATGACCGTATCCGGGAAAGTAATGGCTCCGAGCGCGATCGGATGCTGGGGGGCGCAGAGCGTGTCGCCGGTCTTCAAGTCTTTTAAGCCTACGCAGGCGCAGATGTCGCCGGCCCAGATCTCGGTCACATCCTCGCGCTTGTTGGCATGCATCTTCACCAGCCGGCCCACGCGCTCGGTCTTTCCGGTGCGGGGATTCAGCACCGTGTCGCCGGTCTTGAGCGAGCCCGAGTAAACACGGATGAAGCAGAGCTTGCCAAAAGGATCGTTGATGATCTTGAAGGCCAGCGCCGAAAGCGGCTCATTGTCGTCCGGCTTGCGCACTTCAATCTTTTCCAGATGGCGCGGATCGGGACCTTCAACCGGAGGCTTGTCGAGCGGGCTCGGCAGGTAATCGACAACCGCGTCGAGCAGCGTCTGGACGCCCTTATTCTTGAAGGCGCTTCCGCAGATGACCGGGAAAACCTTGAGATCGATCGTCGCCTGGCGGATGCCGGCTTTCAATTCCTCAATCGAAGGCGTCTCGCCTTCGAGGAACTTTTCGAGCAGCACATCGTCGGTCTCGGCGATGACTTCAATCAGCTGCATCCGGAAAGCCTCGGCCTTTTTCTGGAGCTCGGCCGGGACCGGCTCGATGGAAAACTCGGCGCCCATGGTCTCGTCGTGCCACAGGATCGCTTTCATCTCGATCAGATCGACGACGCCTTTAAAGTTCGCCTCGGCGCCGATCGGAATCTGCAGCGCCACGGGCCGCGCGCCCAGCCGCTTGCGGATGGTTTCGAGAACGTGCTCGAAGTCCGCGCCGTTCTTATCCATCTTGTTGACGAAGCAGATGCGCGGAACCTTATACTTGTCGCCCTGCCGCCACACGGTCTCAGTCTGCGGCTGCACGCCGGAGACGGAGTCAAACAAGGCCACCGCGCCGTCGAGAACGCGCAGGCTGCGCTCGACCTCGGCGGTAAAATCCACGTGGCCGGGGGTGTCGATGATGTTGACGCGGAAGTCGCGCCAAGTGCAGGTGGTCGCCGCGGAGGTGATCGTGATGCCGCGCTCCTGCTCCTGCTCCATGTAGTCCATGGTCGCCGTGCCTTCATGCACTTCGCCGATACGGTGCGTGATGCCGGTGTAAAACAGGATGCGCTCTGTCGCTGTCGTCTTCCCGGCGTCGATGTGCGCCATGATTCCGATGTTCCGGCAACGATTCAGAGGTACGGTGCGAGCCACGGTCATTTTCCTTGCGGGCGCTTAAGGGCCCGCCGTTACTTCCATCTCTTGGTTCAGGCCCGGATCGCCGGACCCCGTCAACTCTTCTGGTTCCCACCCTAGCCGCAAAAACAAAGGCGCGGCGAGGGCGGGGCACCCAATCTTCTTTGCGCTACCAGCGGTAATGGGCGAAAGCCTTGTTGGCCTCGGCCATGCGGTGCACGTCTTCCTTCTTCTTCATGGCCGCGCCACGCCCGTTGGCCGCGTCCAACAACTCATTGGACAGCTTGTCGGTCATGCCTTTTTCGCCACGGTTGCGGCCATAGGTAATCAGCCAGCGGATCGCCAGCGAGGTCCTGCGATCGGGACCAACTTCGATCGGCACCTGGTAGTTGGCGCCGCCCACGCGGCGGGTCTTCACTTCGAGCAACGGCTTGCAGTTCTCGACAGCCTTCTTGAAGAGCTTGAGCGCGTCGTCGCCGCCGCCCTTTTCCTCGAGATTGCGCATCGCCTGGTAGAAGATGCCCTGGGCGGTCGACTTCTTGCCGCCCCACATCATCGAGTTCACAAACTTGGTCACCAGCGTCGACCCGTAGACCGGATCCGCCGCCACTTCCCGCTTCGCAATGTGCCCTTTTCTCGGCATAATCCCTCAAAAACCAGCTTTCAGCTCTCAGCCGTCAGCTTTCAGTTGATCGCGTTCGCGCCTTCCCGCCTCACCAGCTTCTCTCTGTACTGGCAGCTGATAGCTGACGGCTGAAAGCCCTCTTACTTCTTGCCCTTGGCCGCCGCTGCGCCGCCCTTGGCGCGCTTGGCCCCATACTTCGACCGGCTCTGCATCCGGTTGGCCACGCCCACCGAGTCCAGCGTTCCGCGCACCACGTGGTAGCGCACACCGGGCAAATCCTTCACGCGGCCGCCGCGGATGAGCACGATCGAGTGCTCCTGCAGGTTGTGGCCGATACCGGGAATATAGGTCGTGACCTCGATCCCGTTGGTCAGCCGCACGCGAGCCACTTTGCGCAATGCCGAGTTCGGCTTCTTGGGCGTCTGGGTGTACACGCGGGTGCAAACGCCGCGTCGCTGCGGCGAGGCCTGCAGGGCAGGTGACGCCGTCTTGTAACGGGGGGCCGTGCGCCCCTTGCGGACAAGCTGATTAAACGTAGGCAAACCGAAACTCCTTACCTGCTCAAAACCCTTCAACACTCGATTGCGCAGCCGCGAGCGCCCTTCAGGCCATTCTGGCCCTGGACGGCACTCCAGCTAATCCAAGCGCACAGAAGCCCTATTGCTGCTTCGCGTCTGCCTTCGTTCCAATCTCAGACGAGAACCAGGACGGTGGCCGTGCGTCTTCCGCAATTTCTGAGGAAAAGCCGACTCCGTTTCGCTGGTTCCGGCCCGCATAGCCCTCCAAGGTGGAGAAACGCGCGGGCGCCGATGCGAAATGTGTCTCTCCACCCCAACGACGAAAACCTGTCACTGAGGCCCCGGCTGCCCTCCGCAAGAAAGAGCAATTTCCGGGACTTGTGCGGCCAGTCAACTTTCACCTGGCTCGCGGGGACCAACCCAACCATTGCTGCCGGATCGGGTCTCCCATCCGTCTCCACGGGTTAGAACACACACGCGGAGGCGTTCTTGCGGAACCTTTTTAAGATAACAAGAAAAAAAGGAGAGGTCAAACCGATTCGATTCCAACCCGGCTCGGCCCTGGCTCACCCCGGTTTTCGGAGGATTTTTCTCAAGCCGCTACTCAAGCCGCTACCCAAGCCGCTACCCAAGCCGCTACCCAAGCCGCTACTTGATCGAATCCAGCTTCCAGGCTCCGTTGGCCAGGACAAAGTTGGCATGGCGGGGTGTGCTCAGCTGGTTGCCGGGATTTTGGGCGATCCCTTGCAGAGGAACGGGCATCCCATCCATATTCACATCTTCGCTGAACGCGACGCTCTTCCCGGCCCCGTCGTCCTGAGCATCCCCTATATTGACGGGCTTCAAACGATTGGCCGCTATGGTTGTGAGCGTCATGGCGTAATGGGGATCGCTGGGGCCGTCGAGACGCCACTGGATGACGTCGGTCCCATCGGACAATTTGACCAGCTTCTTGCCGTCCGGGGTCAGCTTGAAATCGGCCCAGTAGCCGTTTGGATATCTTTTGATCTCCTGCCAGTACTTCGCCGTCAGGCCCTCCTGCATCCCAAGGTCGTTTACGACGATATTCAGCGGTACGGGCGCCGACTGGTCGTAATTCGCCTGGATCATGGAAGTTGCGTTGGCCTGAGTCAGTTCCGGCGCCGACTTGCACCCGGCCCCGAGCAGCCCCGCACCCAAAACCGCCAATGTTCCCCAATTCTTCAGTTTCCCAGCTTTTCTCACACTTCCCTCCGTAGACGGCTTCCGATGGCTTGAATTCCCGTGACTCGCCATTTTTCACCTACTTTCCCCTGATGTCAATGGAGTTGCAGGTGACGCCGGGCAGCAGGGAGTCGAGGGCCGTGCCACCGTTTCCCGTGGAAGCGGAGGCCGCACCTACTGCAAAATCCGGCTCATCAGCAGCGCAAGAAAGCCCTTTTCATCGGAGCGCAGGCAGACATCGGCATTGGGAGCGCCCGGAACAGGCCGTGTAAATCCCTGATCGTCGACCGCAAGGCGGATGGGCGTGGCCGGGCAGAGATCGGGATGAAAGGCGTACGTGACGGCGATGGGATCGAAGAGGGTCGGCACAGGCCACTCCCGATTCCCGGCCCACTGGTGATAGAGCTCGGTCAACTGGCCGGTCAAGGGCGAATTGTGGGAGGCGATCGCCAGCAACTTCGGCGGCTCGAGATGGACCTGCGTCGAATCGAGGGGCATCATGAAAACCGGGACGCCCGAGGCCAGCAGCGCCTGGGCTCCGGCCGGATCGCAGCGGATATTCCATTCGGGATCCGGCGGCCGGTGTGTGCCGGTTTTGGCGTCATCGTAGCCTCGATAGACACTGCCGCCCATCATCACCACGCGTTTGAGTTTCTTGAAGGTGGCGGGATCGCGCGCGATCGCCGCCTGCACGTTGACCAGCGGCCCGATGGCAATCAGCGTAATCTCGCCCGGATGCGCCCGGATCTGCCCGAGCAGGAAATCGACTGCCTGCTGGTGGGGATGATCGCGCTCCTGGCGCGCGTAGGCTGCCTGGGTGAAATGATTGGGAGCAGGTGTTTCGACTCCGGCGGCAACGGGAATATCTTCGCGGCCCACGGCTTGCAGATAGCGGTCGACCAGCCGCGCGCGCAGTTCAGTGTCGCCGAACTCTGTGGTGATTCCCAGAAGATGGAGTTCCGGGCTGCGCAGCGCCAGCGCCAACGCGAAGGCATCATCGATATCGTCGCCAATATCGGTGTCGAGGATGACGAGCTGAGGCGCTGCGGAGGCAGGTTGCGCGGGGATCTGGCTCGGCAGACCGGGTGCAGCGGCCAGGCCCCATGCCATCAGGGCGACGCCGGCAAGAATTCCATCCACTTTCATGCGCCCCATTGTAGTCGTGGCCGCCGCCAAGACATTTTCTCAATGGATGCTTCCTTAAGAAATTGCTGCCTTTCACGGAGCACAAAGGGCTATATCTGAAGGAGAAATGCCCTAGGTCCGCGACCGATTTTGTGCCCTTGGGGTCAATGGTCTCCCACCCTTTCGCCAGAAAAAAAGCGAAAGGCTGGGGCACGGAGCAAATACCAGATCACGTGGCCGGAGATTCGGGGATGGAGACCGCCAATCTCACGTACCGGCCGTACTAAAACCGGATGCCCACCCTTTCCGCGTTGATTGCGAAAAGGGTGGGATCGCGCGAATCTCAATCACTCACCCTATAGAAACTCAACGCCGCATCGCCCTGCTCAAGCAAACGCGTGCGTTTGAGTACGCCATAGGCGTCTGCGAGCTTCTGCTTGCGCCGGTGCTCGGCAATCACCATTGCGTGCGGAGCGCGGATTCCGGCCGGCGCGCTGAGCAATCCCAGAGCGGTTTCGTACTCCTGCGCTGCGTCATACGACGGGTCGAGAAACACCAGGTCAAACGCGCCGGGCTGCGCGTTGCCCAGAAATGCGTTCACGCTGCCCGCGTGCACACGGAAGTTCCCTTCGGCTCCCAGGCGGGCAAGATTTCCGCGCAGCGTTTTGAGCGCCGCGGGCGACCGCTCGACCCAGGTGACCGAGCCAGCGCCGCGGCTGAGCGCTTCGAGACCCACTGCGCCTGATCCGGCATACAGATCGAGAAAAACCGCCCCCTCGATCCTGGGCGCGAGCACATTGAAGAGCGTCTCCCGCAGCCGATCGCTGGTGGGCCGCGTGGCCAGCCCCGGAGGGGCCTCGAGACTCCTCGACTTGTACTTGCCTGAGATGATCCGCATCGCCCTCCAGCATACCAATGCGCAAAAAGCGGGAAGCGCGAAATTGGGGCGCCCCTGCGCCCGCCGACCTCGTACAATCGAGATATGCGAGGCTGGTCGATTCCGCTGGGGCGATGGATGGGCGTGGAGATGCGCGTCCATGTCTTCTTCCCGCTGCTGGCCATCGTCTTTTTCGGCATCAGCGCGGCGGACGGCTGGCCGCGCGGCCTGGCACTGTTTTTGCTGCTGGTTGCCGCCGTGATCGCGCGCGAGACAGCGCGCCTGCTTGTGGCTGCGTGGCTCGGCCTGCGGCTGCGGGCGATTCTGCTGCTGCCCATCGGCGGCCTGTTCGCCTATGCGAATCCGGAGAGCCAGGAAAAAGCCAACCAGGGAGCGGGCCAGATCGCGCTGGTGCTCGCCGGGCCTTTGGCCAACTGGGCTACCGCCCTGGTGCTGGCTGCCGCGATTCTGGGCGCGAGCGGCGATGTCCGGCTGCTCGATTTTCCGCTCATCACCTCTGCGCATCTGCTGCGTGCCATGGTCTGGATGCAGGCGGGGCTGGGGCTGCTGCATCTGCTGCCGGCCTATCCACTCGATTGCGGACGGCTCATCCGCAACAGCTTTGCACGCAAGCACGGCTATGCGCCGGCCGGACGCGCCGCCGCCGGGCTGGGCCAGGCGCTGGCTCTCGCCGCCATGCTGGGCGGCATGTTGCTGCACGATCCGTGGTTGATTCTGGCCGGCTTCTTCATCATGATCGGCGCGCAGATTGAGGACCAGGGCGTTTTCTTCCAATCCGTCGTCGATACGGTGCGGATGCGCGAGGTGATGCTCACCGACTTCGCTACGCTCTCGCCCTCAGACACACTGGCCGACGCGCTCTTCCGCTGCGTGCACTCGCTCCAGGAGGATTTTCCGGTCGTCCGCGGGCCGATCCTGGTGGGGATCGTTTCGCGGCAGCGCATCGTGGATGCATTGCGCAATGACGGCAACGGCTATATCCAATCGGTCATGTCGCGCGCCTTCCAGGTGGCGCGGCCCGAAGACACGCTCGGCACCACGATTCGCCGGCTGACGGCGGGCCACGGCCTGGCGCTGATTCCGGTTACGGAGAGCGGCCGCGTGCTGGGCATCGTGAGCGTGCAAAATCTTATGAGCTCGATGTCCCTGCTGGCGGAGCAGCGTCGCCTCGAGCGCCAGGAATCCGCGGACTGAGCGCGCCTATGGCCGCCGGCCCGGAATCGACCCTTGCGCCCGGTCTCTACCTGGTAGCCACGCCCATCGGCAATCTGGGCGATATCACGTTGCGCGCCCTGGACGTGCTGCGCCAGGCCGACCGCATCGCGTGCGAAGATACGCGCCACACCCAGAAGCTGCTCAATCATTTTGAGATCTCGACGCCCACCGTGAGCTGCCACGAACACAACGAACGCCAGCGCGCGCAGGAGCTCGTCGAGGCTCTCCGGAGCGGCGCGCGCATTGCGCTCGTCTCCGATGCCGGGCTGCCCGGCATCAGCGATCCGGGGAACTGGCTGGTTGCCGAAGCGATCGCCGCCGGGGTGCCGGTAATTCCAATCCCCGGCGCCAATGCGGCGCTGAGCGCGCTGGTCGCCTCCGGGCTGGGCACGGCGGAGTTTCACTACCTGGGTTTTCTTCCGGAAAAGGCCGGCGCGCGCCGCACCCGGCTTGAAGCGCTCGCGAAGGAATCGCGTGAGAGCCCGCGCACGCTCATCTTCTATGAAGCGCCGCATCGAATCGAAGAGACGCTCGCCGACCTCGAAGCTGTATGGGGACCGAACCTGCGCATCGTACTGGCGCGCGAGCTGACCAAACTGCATGAAGAGTTTTTGCGGGGAACGGCCGCGGAGGTACGCCGCGAGCTGGCCGGCCGCGACCGCATCCGAGGCGAAATCACGCTGCTGATTGAGGCGCCGCAGACCGGCCGCGCAACGGGCGAGGCGGGTGCTATTGCATCGGCCGAAAAGCTGTCAGAGCGGGTCGCGCGGCTTCAATCCGAATCCGGCATCGACGAGAAGGAGGCCCTGAAGCGACTGGCGCGGGAGCTGGGAAGATCGAAGAGCGAGCTCTATCGCGAGCTGCAGCGCGAACGTGCCCGCCGCCGCTGAGTTCCGCGGTTCAGCTGGCAGTCCCCGATTCCTCGTCGGCAGCCGCTGTTCCCCGCGTTTTCATGATCTCTTCGATCAGCTCCGCTACCTGCTCACGCTTGCGCTGGCTCACGTCGAGAAAGCGGATTCCCACCAGATCGCGGCCGTGAATCGCCTGGACCACTCCTGCCAGTCGCAGCGGCACTCCCTGGAGCCGGAACTCGGCCTCGACCCGGGTGTAAATGCCCATCGGAAACCTCGCGGCGGTGCGGATACGGCAGCCGCCCAGGCTCAGGTCGAGAATTTGCCCGCTCAGCGTCGAGCCGACCTTCACCAGATAAATCACCGCTGAGGTATCCAGGTCGCACCGGGGCGCGGTGCGGCGGTCGCTCCCTCTGGGCGCAGGCGCCGCATCGCCTGGCTTTTCCGGATTCGCTACCGCCGGCCGCGGCTCCGGCACCAAAACCGGCCCAGCACCAGATTTCACAGCAGATTCAGCGGCGGAGAAGGCGCCGCTTTCCCGCGGCAATCTCTTCTCCAAAGAAGATGGGCTCTTGGAGACCGTATCCAGCAGAGTCAGCTTGCGCTCTTCGGCGGCAGCCGGGGCCGGCTTCTCGCTCTGCCGCTCCTCGGCGGCCGCTCCCGGGGGGAGGGCCTCTTTTTCGGCCTTGGCCGCATTCGCACTCTCAACTTCGCAGAGCACCTCCACCAGGTCGTCCCGGCGCCGCGAGCTCATGGGCCCAAAGCTCACGCCGGCCACTTTGCCCGCCATCCATTCGGTTGAGCCGCCCAGGCGGAAGGCGATGCCATTGATTTTGAAGCTTGCCTCAACGGGCGTGTGCTGGCCTGCGGGAATCCGCCGCGCCATTTCCATCCGGCAGCCTCCCAGGCTCAGCTCGACGATCTGGCACGGAATCACGGAGCCGTCCGTCAGCAGCAAGAGCGTGGCCTCTTCGTTCACCGTGCAGCGCGGCATTCCCCGGCGTTCCAATTCCTGCGCTACTGGGTCTTCTGCATTCTCAGTCTCTTCCATGCCTGCGTCCCCGGAATCTCACCCGAATCAGTGTTGCTCAGTGCCCATCGGCCGTCTCCCAGGGCTGCGCGCCGTCGGGCTGAGGCTCATCGTCCCGGCCCTGCAAGCGGTCGTACTGGTAGACATCGCTGGTGGTCCCCAGCGCCTCATTGTATAGGCTGATTGCTCCCGTCACCCGTTTCAACTCTTCGCTGAACGCGTGGATCGCCTGCAATTGGGCCGCCGAGGCGGGAATCTCATATTGGGAGGTTTTGATGAACTTTTGATAGCCGCGGTCCAGCAGCCGGCCTACTTCCCCCTTGACCAACAGGCCGGAGCTCACAGCAAACGCCGCGGGCGCGTCTTCGGCCGGCACCAGCACGGCTCCGGCCCCATGTTTGCTTACCAGGTAGCCTGCGGCGATTCCTGCCGCCGGCGTAACGTCGAAGGAGTGGGCGCGCAGCTGTTCGAGCGTTTGCTCGAAGCCGGGATGGCGGAGTTTGCGTTTCATACTTGGCATTTTACGGCTTCCCCGGCTCTCGGATGAATTGCCGCCCGTCCTGAAGGGCAAACGGGCGGGCTCGCAGAATGTGAATCGGAGAACGCGCCGGCCTGCGAAGATGGAAATGCGAAGATGGAAATGCGAAGATGGAAAAAGGGACGACGCCGAAAGAGGGATGTCGCCTGTCCTCCGATCGCGACCTGTTGGCTCATGATATCGCCTCTCGTGCAATCCGGCTCCGTGTTGACGGAGCGCATCGGCAACACCCCGCTGGTGCGGTTAGACCGGCTGGTGCAAGATCTGGACCGGATCGCGCTTCTGGGCAAAGCCGAGTGGGCCAACCCCGGCGGCAGCGTAAAGGACCGCGCCGCCGCTTCGATGGTGCGCGAGGCCCAGGAGCGCGGCCTGCTCACACCCGGCAAAACAATTCTGGACGCGACCAGCGGCAACACCGGCATTGCCCTGGCGATGCTGGGCGCGGCGCTTGGCATTCCGGTGCATCTGGCCATGCCCTCGAACGTCTCTCCGGAGCGCAAGCGCATTTTGCGGGCCTATGGCGCCACTATCGACTGGACCGATCCCGATAAAGGCTCGGATGGCGCGATTCTGCGCGCCCGCGAGCTCGCGGGCAACGAGCCTGAACGCTTTTGCTACCTTGACCAGTACTCGAATGAAGCCAACTGGCGGGCGCACTACCAGACGACGGGCCCCGAGATCTGGCAGCAGACCGGCGGCCGCATCACTCATTTCATCGCCGGTCTTGGCACCAGCGGGACGTTCATGGGCGTAAGCCGCAGGCTCAAGGAGTTGAATCCCGCTGTCCGGGTGATCTCCATGCAGCCCGACTCACCCTTCCATGGCCTCGAGGGGCTCAAGCACATGAGCACGTCGATTGTGCCGGCCATCTACGACCCGCTGATTGCGGACCGCAACATCTCAGTTGAAACTGAGGCTGCCTATGCGATGGCCAAGCGGCTTGCCCGCGAAGAGGGGCTGCTGGTGGGTGTCTCCGCTGCGGCAGCCGTGGAAGCAAGCTTGGGGATCGCTCGAGAGGAATTCGCCGCGGGCCGGGAGGCCGTGATCGTCACCGTTCTTCCGGATTCAGCCGACAAATATCTCAGCGAGCGGTTCTGGGAGGAATCGTGAGGGCTCTCATGATCCCCCGCGCCGTGTACGAGGCGCTTCGTGCCCATGGGGAGGAAACCTATCCGCACGAGTGCTGCGGGGTATTGCTCGGCCGATCCCAGGCGCAGGGCTGGCAGATCGAAGCAGCCGTGCGCGCGGGCAACACCCGTACCGACTCCGCCCACAACCGCTACCACATCGATCCCGTCGAGCTGGTCCGCACCGAGCGCGAGGCGCGCCGGCAGGGTCTGGAGATCGCCGGCTTCTATCACTCGCATCCCGACCACCCTGCTCAATGGTCGACAACCGACTTTGACGAAGCGCATTGGCTCGGCTGCTGCTACATGATCACCGAGGTCGCCCAGGGTAAGGCCGGCCAGACGAACTCATTCCTTCTCGCCGGCTCCAGAGAAGAAGAGAAGCGGTTTGAGTCACAGGCCGTCGAAGTTTTCGACCTTGCCGGCGCTTCGGAGTAGGTTTTTATGGGCTGTCAATTGTTTGCGGCGCAGTGGAAGGCAACTGAGGGTTTTGGGAATCTTATGATCCCTTGACGACTTTTGCGCCGACAGAACCCCGAACCCTTGCATCGTACTTAGAGTGGTGCCCCCGACCTCCCCCAGTGTCGCAGATGTGGTGCGCTCAACGCTTAAACGCCTTGAGAATACCGAGGAACTTGCCTCCGATGATCCGGCTCTCACGGAGCTTAGGGAATCAATCGTGAGCAATATCACCGAATTAGAAGTCGCCAAAATACCCAAGGAGCCTGCCGCGAAGAGAACCCTGCCACAAAGGATTCTTTGGATTCGAGCGAAGGCCGGCAAGAGCCCCGCGGAGAATTCGGCGCCAGTTGAGAACCCGCCGCCGGCTGGTGGCGATCCATCCGCCGGTGGCGGCTGACGTTCCCGGTTCTAAATCCCGAAGCGGGTCTCCGCATCTCCTCAACGCCAAGTAAATCAGGAACTTCCTCTTTACTTTGGCCGGTCGAGCGAGGATAATCGCCTGGCATCCAGAGAGTCTGCGCTTCTTTCCACGATCCCCCATCGCGAGAGATCTCTGAGCAATGCCAGGGGGTTCTGATCCAAATGAAAATCGTCAGCTACGTTCTATCGGGGCTCATCGCCGCGGGTGCAGGAAGCTCATTGGCCGCAGCGCAGGACACGGCTTCGATGCCGAAGGTCTTGCAGGTCACCCGCGAGTTCATCAAGCCGGGCAAATCCGGCGCGATGCATGATCGCTCAGAAAGCAACTTCGTCCAGGCCATGGCCCGCGCCAAGTTCCCCACCCATTACATCGCCCTGAGCTCGCTCTCGGGCAAGACGCGGGCTTTGTACCTTACCGGCTATCCCTCCTTCGCAGCGTGGCAAAAGGACAATGACACCGTCGACAAAAACAGCGCTCTTTCGGCCGAACTGGACCGGCTGAGCGTTGCCGACGGCGAACTGCTGGATTCGATGGACCAGTTTGTCTTCTATTTCGATGAGGATACGAGCTACCGGCCGAATGCAGACCTCTCCAATGCCCGGTATATGGAGGTCTCTTCGTTCCATGTGCGCCCCGGCCACGACCACGACTGGACAGAACTCGCCAAGATGGTGATTGCGGCCCACCAGAAAGCCGGAACGAGCGCCCACTGGGCGACCTACGAGCTGGCTTATGGGGGCGGAGACGAGTACGTCATTCTCAGCGCGGATAAGTCCATGGCCGATATCGATCAAGGCTTCGCCGAGGGCAAACAGTTTGAAGCCGCGATGGGCGAAGACGGGATGAAGAAATTCGGGGAGCTGGCCGCAGCCACCATTGAGAGCTCTGATTCGGAACTGTTCACCATCAATCCGCGCCAGAGCTACGCTCCGGAAGAGTGGATCAAGGCCAATCCGGAGTTCTGGAAGCCCAAAGCGCCGGCTGCGCCCGCCGCCAAACCGGCTCCAGACAAGAAATCAAACCCCTAAAGCGGTTCTAGATCGGTTCTACAGCGATTCCCGCCCCCCCATCCTTGTGACTTTCTTCCGTCCGAGGATGGGATCGCGATGGGATCGAGTCAGCTTGCCGAGTCAGCTTGCCGAGCCGTGGGCCTCCTCCCATCCCACGGCAGCAATCTGCGTCCTTTCCGCGCCCCTATTATCTATAAAGGAGCCGGAATTTGCCGGCGAGGTGTTTGCCTGATGACCATCTTCATTCCCACTCCCTTGCGGCCTTACGCCGGCGGCACATCGTCCGTCGAAGTGGAAGCGCCGACCGTGAGTGAGGCGTTGAACGCGCTTACCCGGTCTCATCCCGAACTGCGCAACCACCTTTTCACGCCGGAGGGCAAGCTGCGCGCCTTTGTGAACCTATATCTGAACGACGAAGATGTGCGCTATCTTCCCGAGAAGGATGCGACGGCCGTTCAAGCGGCCGACACGCTCTCCATCATCCCATCCATCGCGGGCGGGTCCTGGCCGGACGGGCAACTGCGCCTTCGGCTTGAACCCGGGCATCCGAAACTGTGAACTGAGAACCCTCTATGGCTACTACAACCGAATCCATCCCGTTGCCCGAGCTGACCACCGACGACCTCTCCCGCTACTCGCGCCACCTGATCATGCCCGAGGTGGGCGTTGAGGGCCAGCAGCGGCTGAAAGCGGCCAAGGTGCTGTGCGTGGGCACCGGCGGCCTGGGCTCGCCGCTGGCTCTCTATCTGGCTGCGGCCGGCGTCGGCACATTGGGGCTGGTTGATTTCGACGTGGTCGACGCCTCGAATCTGCAGCGGCAGATCATCCATTCCACGGCCGACATCGGCCGCAAGAAGCTCGACTCCGCCGCCGAGAAGCTGCTGGCGCTCAACCCCGCCCTGAACGTGGTGAAGCATGAGACCATGCTTTCGAGCGCCAATGCCCTCGAGATTCTCAAGGACTACGACATCGTTGCGGACGGCACGGACAACTTTCCCACGCGCTATTTGGTGAATGACGCCTGCGTGCTGCTCGGCAAGCCGAATGTCTACGGCTCAATCTTCCGGTTTGAAGGCCAGGCCAGCGTCTTCGCCACTGAAACGGGCCCCTGCTACCGCTGCCTTTATCCCGAGCCGCCGCCGCCGGGGCTGGTGCCCAGCTGCGCAGAGGGTGGAGTGCTGGGGATTCTTCCTGGATTGGTGGGCGTGATGCAGGCCACCGAGGCGATCAAGCTCATCCTCGGCAAAGGCGAGCCTCTGATCGGGCGCCTACTGCTCATCGACGCGCTCAGCATGAAGTTCCGCGAGTTGAAGCTGCGCAAAAATCCCGAGTGCCCGGTCTGCGGGCCGAACCCGACCGTGACGCGGCTGATTGACTACCAGCAGTTCTGCGGCATCAAGCCGGAGACCGCACAGGAGAAGGCAGTGAAGAACGGAATCCCCCAGATCAGCGTGAAGGAACTCAAGCAGCGGCTCGATGCGGGCGACGATCTTCTCGTCCTCGACGTGCGCGAGCCTTTCGAATACCAGATTGCGAACATCGGCGGAAAGCTCATCCCGCAGAATGACGTTCCCAAACGCCTCGCCGAGATCGACCGCGGGCGCGAGATCGTGGTCCAGTGCAAGAGCGGCGGACGCAGCCAGCGCATCGCGGAGTTCCTCGCGCAGTCCGGCTATCCCAAGGTGTCGAACCTCGCCGGCGGGATACTGGCCTGGGCTGACCAGATCGATCCCAAGGTGCCGAAGTACTGAGGCCGGGTAAGGTTATTGATGCCGATGCCCATCCGGATGGATCTCCGGCATCCGGGCCTTGAGTTTCGTTGCTTTTCCGGGCGCGTCCCGCCGGCAGCGGTTACACCGTCTCCATCATCTTGCCGTTCTCGTCCATCTTGCCGAAGATCATTTTGCCGCTCGCGGTCTGCAGCACGCTGGTGACGGAGATATCGACGGAGCGGCCGATCATTCTGCGCGCGTGATCCACCACCACCATGGTGCCGTCATCGAGGTAGCCGACACCCTGGTTGTATTCCTTGCCTTCTTTCAGGATCACGATATTCATCTTCTCGCCGGGCAGCACGACCGGCTTCAGGGCGTTGGCGAGATCGTTGATATTCAGCACATCCACATGGTGCAGGTGAGCCACCTTGTTCAGATTGAAGTCGTTGGTCACCACCTTGGCTTCCCACTTCTTGGCCAGCTCGAGCAGCTTCAGGTCGACTTCACGAATAGACGGAAAATCGTCCCCCACTATCTGTACCTGCAAGGCCGCGTTCGACTGCATCCGCTGCAGCATGTCGAGGCCGCGCCGTCCTCTTTGCCGCTTTGACCCGTCGGTCGAGTCGGCCACTACCTGCAGCTCGCGCAGCACGAACTCCGGCACCACGATCATGCCGTCGATGAACCCGGCTTCGGCGATATCGGCGATGCGGCCGTCAATGATGACGCTGGTGTCGAGCACCTTGGCGCTGCGCCGCGTGGGCCGGTCGCCGGTAAAGACTGTGCCGAGGGCCGCGGCGTTCAGCAGGTCGCCCTTGCTGGCGCCCACCAGCAGGCCGACGTAGGTCATCAGCAGCAGCACGAAGATTTGCAGCACTGCCGAGTTCGCGCCCGGCAGCAGCGCCGAGCGCAGCACCAGGCAAAACAGGGCCGCGCCGATGATGCCCAGCACCGAGCCCACCACCGCGCCAATCAGCCGCTTGAGGCTCAGCGCCCGCACGCGCAGCTCGAAGATGATGACCGCGCCAGCCGCCAGCGCTCCGGCGACCACGCCCACCCACCCACTCTGAATACCGAATGGACGAAGGTAATAACAAACCCCGGCAAAAAGAACCACAAAAAGAAGACGAACTAAGACCAGATCCATAAAGCCAACCTTCGCCGGCGCGGAAAAATGCGCCGGCCTGAACACAATTGGCGAGTATGCCCATGGGCCCATGCGCTCGTCAAGTGGGAATGAGAGGCAGGGAACAGGGACGAGGGGCCAGATCGAGGAGTCCTTCCGCGGTTGACTGCGGTTGGCCGGCGAGAGCTGCAAGACAGCCTTCGTGCGGCGCTTCAGCGAATCGCCTCGGCTCCGCGTTCCCCGATCTCCGGCTCCTGGGTACCTGTTTGGCTCACGACGCTGCGGCGAGCTCCGGCGCAGAGACCACGCGCTGCGCGCCTTTGCGTGGGCCGCGCTTCCGCGCGCTCATGACCTTGATGCGCTCCAGCAGTTCGTGGGAGGAACAGTTTTTCTTGGCCAGCATCGCGTCCGCCACATGGATCTCCCCGCCCGCTGCCTGCGGATCGCCCAGCAGAATCATGGGGACATGGGTCGCGATTCGTTTCAGCCGGCTCACGAGTTGACCTCCGTTCATCTGCGGCATGTTGAAGTCGGCTAGGACCAGGTCCACCTGCGTGGAGCCGAAAACGTCGATCGCTTCCTGGCCAGTCGAAGCAGAAACTACCTTGTATCCGTTGGTTGCCAGCATGAACTTGAGAACCGAGAGCTCTTGTTCGTTGTCATCTACGCAAAGAATGATTTTCTTGGGACGCATGGGGCGGGGATTTTCTCCTTAATTTCTTTTCCTTCGAACGCGGGCAACACAACGCCGCTCCGCCTGTGCAGCGGATACGCGCGTTGCTCACCAGGGCCTGAAACCGGAGCGCAGGCATGCAACCCCCTTGGCGATTCTGGCTGCCAGCCGCGCGCGATCTGCGCGTTGCGGCTCGAGGCACACAATCGCATGGAGGGCCTGCCAGCGTTCACGGTCAATGAATCAGTGTTTTTGACGCGCCGAACAACCGGTTCAGGGTCCGGTTCAGTTTTCCCTCAATGAAGGTGAAGACTACGATTCCCGGAAGGCCATGGAAAGAGGGAAAGGCAGGCGAAGAAGACGTTGAAAATCCGGCTGAAACAAGTGGAAATCGGCTAGCGCAAACATGCTGCATTACTTGCGATGATGAATATCTGTTGAAAGCATGTGCATCATGGCAGGAAAAGCCGGCCTTTTGCCACAAGAACAGTGCTGCCGCCGACGCGCACATCCGTGACCCTGCCCTCATGACTCCGCGCGCTGACCCAAATGTGGCTTGGCCGTCCGATCTCCACCCCTTGCCGCAGGAGAATGCGCTCGCCCGAATTCACTGCTCCGCGCGCCACGAGATAGCTGATGGCGCAGCCCGCGGCCGAGCCGGTAGCGGGATCTTCGCCGTTATAAAACTGCATGCGTGCCCGCTGCTGCGCAGGGCTCTGACTTTGATTGAGTTCCGGAGCCACAACATAAAACCAGCGCGCGCCCCGGTCCCGCAGCCACGGCGTAGCCTCATCGTGATTTACCTTCAACCGCGCCAATGCCTCAAGAGAACGCAGCGCCACAATCGCGAATGCCGTTCCCGTCGAGACCACCTGCGGAGGCAATCCGGGGACGAGATCCTCAACGTCAAGGCCGCAAAGCCGCGCCACATTCGCGGCGTCCAGCTCCGCGCCGAATTCGGGCTCCCGTTGCGTCATCTCGCCGTTGAGGCCTTCGCCCTCAAATCGCACCGGCACCGTGCCCACATTCAGCTTCAGCTTCAACGTATCGCCCGCGGCTGCTTCTGGCGCCACGAGCCTGAGCACGCTGGCAGTGCCCAGCGTCGGATGGCCGGCGAAGTTCAGCTCCTCCTGCGCGGTGAAGATGCGTACCCGGACTCCCTCGCGCCGCTCCGCCTCCAATGCGCCGCGTTCCACAAATGTGGTCTCGGAGAGATTGAACTCGCGCGCAATCGCCTGCATGCGTTCCGTCGGCAGCTCTGCCGTGTCGATTACGACGGCCAGCGGATTGCCCTGGAGCGCCGTATCGGTGAAGACATCCACGATGCAGTAATCGAGTTCCGCTGCCATGCCACCCCTCTGCGCTCCCGGTCAGCTTCTATCTCAAATTTATCCTGTACTCGCTCTCCGCGCGGGACTACAATCCCCTTCACCGGAAATTTCTTCAGATTCCTTCTGGCAGTGGGAAGATCGCCATGCTGCCGATTTCTCTGAAACGCCCGTCTGTCTCTCGTCACCGTTGTGATGAGAGGGTATCGATTCAGGTCGAAGGGATTGAAGTCGAGGGGATTCCGGTCGAAAGCGGGCATGCGATTCGGGCCGTGCAATAGACCATCCTCTAAAAAGCATTGGGGAGAGCCTGGAATTTGGCGCAGACCATCAACATTGCACAGGCAACCGTCGCCTCCGGCTCGGTGGCCGACATCAAGATCGGCGAGATCGTGCTCGGCGGCATCACCATCGGCCAGCTGACCCTGCAAGGCACGTCGCTCGATATCGCCTCGGGCAGCGCTTCCCTTCAGAGTGTGCGCATCGTCATCACTCTCGATTTTCAGTTCGACTGGTGGATCAATCTCGGGTTCTGGAGCGATTCCGGATCGGCAGATCTTGGCGGCCTTTCGTTTGCTCTCGATCTCGGGAACGTCTCGATTCCTTCGCTCGGCAGTATCCCGCTCTCGATTCCGAATATCGTGATTGCGAATCTGACTGCTGCCGTGGCGCCGGTCACCTCGATTGATCTAGGCGCCGGCGCCTTCAGCGGAATTGTTGCCACCAATGCGGCGCTGCCGAAGAGTGGCTTTACGCTCACCGGTCTCGGCTTGGGCGCAGTCAGCATCGCCAGCGTGCAGGTTCCCGAATCCACCGTGGCCCAGGTGACGATTCAGGATTTCCATCCCAGCGCCAACGTCGTGCTGCCCAGCGTTACGCTGGGTCCGGTGCAGGTTCCGTCTGCAAATGCCGCGGACGTTCAAGCAACAACCGCGTTGGGTTTCAACGGCTCCGCAAGTCCGCAGGGGCTGGGACTCAGCCTCGGTGTTCTTGGCGGCACACTGAATGTGACGCCCACGGCGTTCATCAGCATCGGCGCATTGCAACTGCAGGGCGTCGCATTCTCCGGCTCGGTGACCCAGGCTATTCTTCAAAACATCGGCGTGCCGGTCGATCTGCAGGCGATCAGCCTGGAGGCCATCGACATCGGAGCGATCAATGCGACGAATATCACGGTGTGAGCAGTCCGCCTGCAACCGGATTGCGAAGCCGGCGGCGTCACCCCAAGGAGGTTCCCCGTGGCCAATATGACTTCCGCAGAGTTTGAAGCGCTGTGGCAAAACGTGAAGACCCAGCCCCTCGTTCGCCCAGCCGGGGCCACGCCCATTCAGGTGGATCTGTCTCTTACCGGAATTCTGAACCAGTACATGACCATGGCGGCGAACTATCGCGACCAGGGCAGGATCAGCCCGGAGGAGTATAGCATTCTCGATGCCGCGGTAAGCGCCCTGAAAGCCGTGCTCGCGGGTATCAACGACAGCCAGCTTGTAGCCGATGCGGCTGCCCAGAATGCCGCCGCTCTGCAGCAGAAACTTGGCGGAGCCATAGGCTGACCTCAAGCGGCTGGACCGCTCGGTCCGCCGGCGGATTCAGAATCTATTTATTCCGAGGCATCCCACAGCCCAATTCTGCATTCGAACCTAATGTCTTTTACTTGGCAGGTCTGTAAGTGCATTCAACACCAAAAACTCAATCAGGTAACTACCGAAAGTAACATGCAGTAACATTGCAGTTCTTTTTGCCAGGGCCTTTTTCGCGGAAGAACGTTCGTCCCCGGCCACAAAGTTTCGCCTCATCTCTGCAGATAGCCACTCGCAAAGCAACGTTCTTGATTAGCTTTTTTCGGCTCTTGTTTGCCGACCGATCGCTCATGGTCACGGAGCAATACGATGGAAGCGCCGCCGTTAGAGCCCCTTCCCACCTTTTCAGTTGAGACGATGAGCCGCAGGGCATCGCTTGGCGCGCGATGGGCCTTTGGGCTGCTCATTGCTCTTTCTTTATTTCTTTATGTAAGTCCGCTGGTTCCGCTTCTTCCGCTACTCTTTCCCGCATTGGCGTTTCTTTGCGGGGCTTATGTCTATGCGCGCTCCAAGTCGAGTTATGTCAGCCTGGTTCTGTGGATGTGGTTTCTCACCCCGTTCGTTCACCGGCTGGTTGACGCTCGCGTGGGATCAGAGCAAACGATTCTGCTTGCGCCCTATCTAGTCGGCGCGATTTCAGGTGTTCACCTGCTTCGTAATCTGTATCTCTTAGCCCAGCCGGAGATGCTTCCATTTACGTGCGCGCTTTCGGCAATCTTCTACGGCCTGTGCATTGGATCCGTTCAGTTTGGCCCGACGCTGGTGGCTACGGTTCTCTGCGAGTGGTTAGTGCCGGTGCTGTTCGCTATCTTTCTTTTCTCCGCTACTTATGAGCAGGAGGAGATCCGCAGGAGCTTCATCAACACATTCGGCTGGGCGGTGCTGATCACCGGAGCGTATGGCCTCTACCAGTTTTTCACCGCGCCCTCCTGGGACATGACCTGGCTGCAGAGCAACGTCGACGAGCTTGCTTCCATTGGATCGCCGGAGCGAATGGAGTTTCGCGTTTTCAGCACCATGAATTCCACGCAGGTGTTCGGCTTAGCGATGATGGTGGGTTTGTTGCTTCTGCCCGCGTGGAACAAGGCGCTTCGAATCCCGGCGGCAATGATCGGATTCATAGCCCTGTTGCTCACGGCGAGCCGCTCGGCGTGGGTGGGCTTTGCAGCCGGAGCGGTCTTTCTTTTCGCCTACGCTGACAGGCGGCAGCGGCAGCGGCTGACTCTGCAGTTCGCAGCGTGCGCTCTGCTGCTTTTGGTGGTTCTCCGCGTTCCCATGCTGGGGACGTTCATTGCGGACCGATTCCGAAACTTCAATGACATCCAATCCGACGCGAGTTACGACGACCGCGTGCAAGGTTACAAGGAAGCAGTGAACACAATTCTCCACGAACCTTTTGGGGAGGGTTTGGGAAGCGCGGCCGCGCTGCATACCGGCGAAATTATCGGCCCTCACGACAGCTCGTTTCTCGAGTCTTTTTACTCGCTCGGCTGGATCGGTACGCTCATCTACTTAGGCGGAGTTGGACTGGCGGGGATCAGGACATTCCGGCATGCAGGTGATTCGCAGTCGGAGATGATCCGCGTGGGACGCGCGGTGATCGTTGCTTTCATTATCCAGAGCCCGCTCAACAGCGTGATGCTCGCGCAGGCGGGGTTTTTTTTGTGGGCTGTCGTTGCTCTCACGATGAAGGAGATCAGCATGTGCCGGCCGGCGTATGAATACTCCTCATGGCAGACTGCGCCTGAGATTTCCAGGGGCTGAATACGGGCAAGCCGCTTGCCGGTGCGGCCTGCGAGGGGCGATCGACTATCCGGCGAGGATTGTTGGGGAGAGAAAGACATACGATCCTCGCAAGCTGAATCGATTCGGGGGAGGGTTAGGAACGTGAACAGCGTAGATGGCGCGCTTCATCCAGGTATCGAAGAGACAATTCCTTCGACAATTGCTTCATTGACTTTTCAAAAACCCGTGCCGCGCGAAGGCGGCCGGATCCGGGTCCTGCATGTGATGGGGCATCTATTGCGGGGCGGCATCGAGATGTGGCTTTATCAGATGATCCAGCGTCTCGATCCTTCGCATTTCTCGCACCACATTCTGGTGCGCACCGCGGAAGAGGAGCCGTTTACTGAATCCTTTCGCCAGGCGGGCGTCCGCGTCATTCCTTGTTTGCATTACAAAAATCCGCCGCGGTTCGCAGGGAATTTTATCCGTGCGATGCGCGAGAATGGCCCTTACGACATTGTCCATATCCACGGCAGCAGTTTGAGCGGCCTCACGTGCCTTCTTTTGGCCAGGGCGATGGGCGTTCAACGCGTGATCGTGCACAGCCACAACGATCTGGCTCCGTTGCTCGAAACGAGCCCTGCGTATTACCGCCTTTATTGCCGCATGGTTTGCTCCCTTTACCGGGCGCTCCCCGATATGGGCTTCGCCTGCAGCGAGCGCGCCGCGGCATCGATGTTCGGCGGCCGATGGAAGCGTGATACGCGCTTTCAACTGCTCTACTACGGCGTAGATTTTGCTCCGTTCGCAGCCGATCCAGATCGCGGGCTGCGTGACCGGCTGGGCATTCCCCGCAATGCATTCGTCGTCGGGCACGTCGGCCGTTTCCACGAGCAGAAGAATCACGCTTTTATTTTGCAGGTGGCCGAAGCCATGGTGCGTCGCGCTCCAGACGCGCATTTCCTGCTGATCGGCGACGGCCCGTTGCGCCAGCAGATTACCAGCGAGATTCAGCGCCGCGGACTGAGCCAATCCGTCACATTGGTGCCGGACACGACCTCGGTGCCGGGCTACATGACCGCAGCGATGGATTGTTTCCTCTTGCCGTCTCGCTACGAAGGCCTGGGATTAGTTGCCGTAGAGGCTCAGGCGGCGGGATTGCCCTGCCTTCTTGCCGATCGGATTCCGGCCGAGGCCACCGTGATCCCGTCCCTGGTGCATGTGCTTTCGCTCGAGCGGCCGGCGGAGGAGTGGGCTGCACAGCTCTGCGCGATACGCGAGGCAGATTCAGTTGCCAAAGTTGCGGAGAATTTGCAGCTGTTTCAGGCGAGCCGCTTTAATGTGCACAACTGCGTCGATCTGCTTGCGTCAACCTATCAGAGAATCCTGGGATGGGAGGATCTCGAAGCGGCCGGGCAGCCTTTGGCTCCGGATCTCAGTGACGCGTAGCTTCCGCGCGATACTGCGCGCGCGGCTCATTTTGTGAGCGCATGGTCTCTACTGGGCGATGAGCGGAGGAGATGGGCGGGGCGTCGCGCGTTCGAGGAATATCCGCATCCGCAGGGCCTCAGCGCGTTGCGCCAGCACCAGGCGCATCTGGCGGCGAATATGGTCGGCATCTTCGAGCGTGGCCACCTGCGCTTCGTCCTGGGCCGCATCTTTCTCGAGACGCGCAATCCGCTGTTCGACCGTCTGGCGAAATCTGGGGCTGATCTCGTAGTCTTCGAATGGGATGCAGTTGATCATGATCTCGAACTCCTCCGGGCTACGACGGCGGCGGTGAGAGAATATTTTTTCGGCCGCCTCAAGTTTTCTCGATCTGTGCCGATAGTAGCGAAGAGCCAAATTGCGCGCTAGATTACCAGATACCTCCCCATCGGTAATTAACTGTCCGGAAACTATACAAATTCAGTTTCAAATCTGGGGCCCACCTACATCCGCAGAGTGCCGCTGTTTGAATTCGAGACAGGCACTGGTTCGAGGGGCGACACGCGGCAGCGGCAAGTGTTCGCAACAAGCCAATATTCGGCTGGGAGTTGGCCAGGATTTCGCTGGGAGTTGGCTGGAATTGGGGGGCCAGCCGCTAACAACGAGCCGCTATTGCTGCGGCGTTGATGCGTAATAGCCTTTGCGCACCTGCACCTTCATCCCCTCGCCGCATTGCACGGCGAGATGACGGAAGGTTCCGTCGAGCTTGGTATTGGTGGGCGTATAACTCGCCACATACTGCGTGCGCAGCTCGTCCTGAATCTGATCAAAGGCCGCCTGCAACTTGGGCCCGTTGTTCCCTACATCGATGACCCGGCCGCCGGTCTCTTCGGCAATCCGCTTGGCGGCGGAATAACCGCTGTAACCCATGCCCTGATTCCAGTACATCTCCCGATCGGCAATCAGGATCACGTAGACGATCACGTTCGAGCGCTGCGCGGCGGCGATGGCGTCGGCAATCTTGGTCCGGCTGCCCTCATCTTCGCCGTCGGTCAGGATGATCATCGCCTTACGGCCCGATTCCTGGTTCAGCTTTTCGTTGGATGCGAGATAAACCGCGTCATAGAGCAGCGTTCCCTTGGGATCGCCGATGGTGGGCACGGTGCCGCCGCCGGCGCCGGGAATGCCCCCGCCGCCATTACCCCCCGCGGTATTGATCTCCGCTTTGCCCATGGCGTGCGCCAGCATATGGGGGCTGTTCGTAAAGTCCTGCAGCAGGTCGACATTCACATCGAAGGAGAGCAGAAACGCCTCGTCTTTGGCCCGCAATACGCGCTCCAGAAACTGGCTCCCCGCGTCCTGCTCAAGCGGCAGCACGCGTTGCTGGCTGCCGGATGTGTCGAGCAGAATGCCCAGCGTAAGCGGTTGACTGGTCTCGGCCACAAAGTTTTTCAAGGTCTGCAGGGCTTTGTCTTCCTCAACGGTGCAATCGCTCTTGGTGAGGTGCGGGACGAGCTCGCCGTTCTTGTCCTTGACGGTGAAAAACACGTCGACTAGGTTGACGTTTAATTTGAAGGTGGCTACCGGGGTCTGGTCGGGCGGAGGCGGAGGAACATTGCTCACCGGGGAGGCGTCCGGTGAAGGCGCAAGCTGGCCCCAGATGGCCATCGGTACCCCAAGAAGGCCAATCAAGAGAGCGGCGGCGGCGGTTCGCATGCGCATCCTGTGCTGGTTAGACGGCTTTCGTGCTCCGAAGAAAGCATACGCATTCAATGGCCCGCGGGCAACCTGCGCGCTTCTGGCGCGTCTGATACTCTGTCAGGTGCACCCTCTGCATTGATAGGGTTCCTGCGCAATGCATTCCCCCAGGCGGGGATGCAGCATCTTCCGGAGGACGAAACACCTGTGAAGCTTTGCTTGTCTGCATCGACGCTGACGTGGTTGCTCGCCTTGAGCCTGAACTCTCTTCCGATGGCTCTGGCCCAGGATCAGCAACCCGTTGTGCCGGATGCACCCACCCCCCAGGCGCCGCCGCCGCTGCCCGGCGTGAACGGGACGATTACACCGGGGCAGGGAGCGGGCGCGGATACGGCAAACGCGCCGTCGGACACGGGTTCGGCTGGGTCTTCTTCCGCCTCTTCACCCGTTCCGGCCGAGCAGCCCGAAGCACCCGCTAACACCACGCCCGCCCCCGGCAGCCAGGCACCCGCCGCAGAGGAAAACGTGCAGACCACGCCGCCCTCCAGCGGCAACATCGCTCCGTTCGTCATCAACGTCAACTTTGTTGAGGTCCCGGTAACCGTGAAGGACGCGAAGCTGAAACAGGTGGCCGGCCTCACCTGGCGGGACTTCAAGGTCTACGAGAACAACACCCGCGTGCCGCTGAGCTTTTTCAGCGTGGACGCGCAGCCGCTTTCGATCGCATTCGTGATTGACCAGAGCCTTCCCTCCAACGTGATGGACGAGGTGAATAGCTCGCTGAGTGCGGTGCAGGGCGCGCTTACGCCCTACGATGAAGTGTCGGTCTTCAGCTACAGCAACGGGCCGAAGGAGTGGACCGGCTTTACCGGCGCCCAGAGTAACCGGCTGCCGGCAGTGCTGGCGCTGGCCAAGGCTTCGGGAACCGATCCGATGGTCCCGACCAACGAAGGCCCGCTGGCAGGCTGTCAGCTGCGGGAGAATGGCAATTGCGTTGACCCGGTGCTTCAACCTGGCGGCTCAACGGGCAACGATACCTTCATCAAGCTTCCCAAAGAGATTCACACCCTCAACGACGCGATCCTGTCGGCTGCAAAAGAGTTGTCGACACGGCCCAAGGATCGCCGCCGCATCATCTACGTGGTCTCCGACGGCAAGGAATATGGCAGCAAGGCCACCTACCGCGAGGTGGTGCGTTATCTCCAGACCAACAAGATTGCGGTCTATGGAACGCTGGTGGGCGACTCCGCGCGCTGGGGTGAAGGCTGGCTCGACCGCTTCCATCTGCCCTTCACGATGTACGACAACATCCTGTACAAGTACACTGCCTTGACCGGCGGCGACACGGATTCAGAAGGCGGCGTCAACGGCATTGAGAAGAGCTACGCAAAGATTGCCGAAGAGGCCCGCAACCAGTACACGCTGGGCTATCTGAGCCACGAGTCGATCTACAGCACCAAGTTCAACACAATCGATGTGCGCGTAGACCGCCCGAATCTGGAAGTGATCGCCAAACACGGCTATTATCCCTCCGCGCAGGATTACAAATAGCCTGTGAGCGGTTCGGGATCTTCAGCCGGGTTTGGGCTGATCTCGGCCGCCGCCTGGGGCGGATCGGATTTCGCGGGCGGCTTTGGCGCGCGCCGGGCTCCCGCGGTTCTGGTGGCGGTCTCCGGCCATGGTGTCTCCCTTTTGATTCTTGTGGCCGTCTGCCTCGGCATGAGGACCGGCCTGCCTGACTTCCATTTTCTGCTCTACGCCGCCATGGGAGGCTTTGAGGGCGCACTCGCGCTTGCAATCTTCTATCGCGCCCTGGCCATGGGAGGCATGGGATTGACGGCGGCTCTTGCGGGGCTGCTCACCGCGCTGGTTCCGGTGGGATTTTCTGCGATCCGGTACGGCCTGCCTACCCCCTTTGCCGCCGTCGGCCTGGCGGCGGGTTGCGCGGCCATCTGGCTCATTACCCGGAGGCCCGGAGCAAAGGGCAGCGAGCCGGGAAACACGGCCACGCCGGCCGCCGCACTGTGGCTAGCCGCAATCGCAGGCGTTGGCTTCGGAGCGCAGTTGATCTTTTTCAAAATGGCCGGCGGGGGCAACCTGTTGTGGGTGATGACTGCCACACGGGCAGCCGGAGTGACGGCGTTGCTGCTGACCTTGCTGGCGATGCCGCCCAAAGCTCCCTGGCGGGGCTTCTGGCGCATGGGAATGGTGGCGGGTTTGCTGGACACCACCGGCAATCTCTTCTATATCGAGGCCACCAGACTGGGCCGTCTGGATGCGGCGGCCGTCATCTGCTCACTTTATCCGGCAGGCACTATCCTGCTGGCGTCGCTTGTGCTGCATGAGCATCCTACGCGCCGGCAATGGGCGGGCATGGCTCTGGCGCTGGCCGCGGTGGCGATCCTGAGCTCTTAAAGAGCAAAGGCCCGCGCATCCGCGCAGGCCTTTCAAGTTTGCTTCCGTCGTCCACAGCTTTCCGCAATGGGCCAGACCGCGTCTGGCCGCGCGCCGCGTTACTTGGGCTCGATCGGAGCCGAACTCACCGGGGTGGCAGACGCTGTATTCTGCTGCACGGGCGGGGCCGCCGGAGTCGGTTCGGTCACGCCCTTGATGCCCTCTTTGAATCCCTTCAATCCCTCGCCCAATCCTTTGCCCAGCTCCGGCAGCCGCCTGGCGCCAAAGAGCAAGAATGCAACCACAAGCAGCACAATCAAATGCCATGGTTGAAGTAGATCGCCCATCAGTATTCCCTCCGCGCGCCGCATTCGCCGGCACGCCAGCTCACTCAATATTGTCGCATAGAACCGGGTGGCCGTGCACCGTGTGCGCCCTGCGATTGCGGACCCGAGCTCCTCAAATCAGTTCACCTGCTCAGTTCACCTGCGCGGGCCGGCCGAGCCGCTCCGTGACCATGGTGAAGAATGTATGCAGGTCTTCCTCTTCGCCGGTGGTAAGCCTGCGGTAGACCTTCATGAGCGGAAAGAGCCGCGATCCACGGACATCCACGGACGGAACCGCAGTTGCGCCACCGGGATAGACGGTCATCTCCCAGCTTCCGGCATAGCGCCGCCGCAGCACCTCACCCAGATAGCTGCCCCAAAGCCGCACCTCGAAGTCGAGATCGAGCTCCGGACTCTCGCCCACCAGGACCAGGATCTCGTCCAGCGCATCGATCGATTCGGAAGAAAAATCCAGCTTTTGCTCGAAATCGGACGCGCCCAGCGAGATGGCTGCCTGCGCGTAGCCCTCCATCATCCCGCCCAGGTCAGGGTAGGCCGCCGACTCAAGACGCTGACGCACATCGGTACGGTCTCGCATCCAATACCCAGGATAACGCCTGGGATGACGATCGAGTGGGAATGAAAGTGGGACCATCTCGAACGTTTGTGGCAGACTGAAATAGGTTGTGGAGGTCTGAACAGTGAAGACGGTCAAGTTTATCGTTTTGAGTATGTTGCTCTCGCTGGCGGGCGGCCTGGCGCATTCCGCGGGCAGCGACATTTATCCCGATCCCGGCCAGGCAAAAACCGATCTGGCCACGGCTTTGCGGACCGCTGCCGCGACGCATAAGCGCGTTCTGGTGGACTTCGGCGGCAACTGGTGCGGCGACTGCCAGGTGCTGGACATCTATTTTCACGATGCCAAGAACCTGCAGCTGCTGGAGCGCAACTTCGTGGTGGTCCACATCAACGTCGGCCACCTGGATACCAACCAGAATCTGGCCCGGCAGCTCGAGATTCCGCTGGAAAAGGGCGTGCCCGCGCTGGCGGTGCTGAGCGAAGAGGGGAAGCTGCTCTACAGCCAGAAGAATGGAGAGTTTGAAGCCATGCGCCGCATGGATTCCTCCGCCGTCACGGCGTTCCTGGTGCAATGGCGGCCCAATCGCCCCGGCTGCTCGGCAGTTGTGGTGAACTGCTAGCGGAGACTGCGGATGCGATTTGATTTGGAAACGGGACCGGCGAGCACGACCTACAAGCTACTGATCGGCCTGGTGGCGCCGAGGCCGATCGCGCTGATCACCAGCCTGGATGAGAAAGGCCGGCTCAATGCGGCCCCGTTCAGCGCCTATAACTACTTCTGCATCGATCCGCCTATCGTAGGCATAGGCGTCACCGACCGCCCCGGCGGCGAGTTTGTGCCTAAAGACACGGCTCAGAACATCCGCCGCACCGGCGAGTTCGTGGTGAACGTGGTCACCGAGGACATCGCCCAGAAGATGAACATCTGCGCGACCGATTTTCCCGCCGAGATGGGCGAGGTGGAGATCGCCGGGTTCACGACCACTCCTTCAGAAAAGGTGAAGCCGCCGCGCCTGGCCGAGGCGCACGCCGCCCTCGAGTGCCGCGAGCATACGACCCTGGAGATTGGCCGCTCGCGCATCATCCTCGGCCGCGTGGTGGCGATCTATGTCGAAGACCGCTATGTCGATCCGGCCGGCCCGTACATCAAAGCCGAGGAGCTGCACTCCGTCGGCCGCATGAACGGCCTGGGCAACTACGTGCACACGCGGGACGCATTCATGACCATCCCGCGCATCTCGTATGAGGAGTGGAAGAAGAACCACCGGTAGGGGCGGCGAGGAGCGCTAAGCCAGCGGCGCCAGGTGCTTGGTATTCGAGTAGGTATACGTGACACGGTGAATCACGGTGATGGTCGAGAGCACCGCGAGAATCCAGAGCACCGGCGCCATCACGCCCCAGTGATTGAATAGCGCGCCGAGAATGATGAGCACGATCCGCTCCGGCCGTTCCATGAAGCCCACCTTGCAACTGCCGATGAGCGCCTCGGCGCGGGCGCGCGTGTAGCTGACCATGAGCGATGTGACCATGACGAACGCCACCAGCACCACGTAGCGAAAGCGGTTAATGCGGCCGTAGTAGACCAGCAGGCCGAAGAACAGCACCACGTCGGAGTAGCGGTCGATCACCGAATCGAAAAATGAGCCAAAGACGGTGACCTGGTTGGTGCGCCGCGCCACGCGGCCATCCACCATGTCGAACAGGCCGGCGCCCACGATCACCAGGCCGGCGTAGAGGAACATGCGGTCGGCGTTCGAGGCGTTCGCGTGCCCGAAAAGAAACGCGGCGGCGATGTTGATCACCAGCCCGAGGAACGTAAGTACGTTCGGCGAGATGCGGGTGAGCGCCAGCCCGTGCACGACGCGGTCAAGAAGCCAACCGCAGGCGCGGCCGAATGCGCTGGTCCAAGTCATCGTTCTTTCCTGCTACTGCTGGCTGCCGGCTGCGGCTTGTTCGCCCTCGCCCTCAGCAGCCTCGTCATGAATCGTCGTAAGCTTCAAAATCTCGAGCTCGCGCTTGCCGTTGGGCGTGACGATCGTGGCGACATCGCCCACGCGTTTGCCCACCAGCCCGCGCCCGATGGGCGAAGTGGTCGAGATGAGCCCTTTCGTCACATCAGACTCCTCGCTCGTTACGAGGCGATAAACAATCTCCTCGTCTTTGGTCGAGTCGTAGACCACCACTGTCGACCCGAAGCCCGCCTGGCCCCTGGGAATATTCGACAGGTTGACCAGCGAGAGCTCGGCCATGCGCTTCTTGAGCTGGCCGAGCCGCGCGTTGACGAAATCCTGGCGCTGCTTGGCCATGTGATATTCGGCGTTTTCTGAGAGATCGCCCAGCGCCACCGCCTTCTTGATCTCCGCGGGAAGCTCGTAGGCGAGCTCGTGCTCCAGGACCTTGATCTCTTCGAGGAGCTTTTTTTTGATGTGTTCGGGCATCCAGTGTCCGTGGCGGGGAGCGGGGTAACTCCATCCGCGAAAGATGAAAATCCTTGACTTTTCATTATACGCGGCAAGCGGCGCGGAAAACGCAGCGTTCCCTATTCCCTGTTACCGGTGCGCCGGCTCTCCAGAAAACCCTGCAAAATCAATGCGGCGGCCACCTGATCCACGACGCGGCGATGGGTCTGCCGCGCATGACCGGCTTCGTAGAGGATCTGGTGCGCCGCGCGGGTGGTGAGCCGCTCATCCCACAGATGAACGGGCAAGCCAGCCAGCTCACCCAGTTCAGCCGCGAAGGCCTGGGTCCTGGCCGCCTGCGGGCTCGCCTCTCCCGAGAGGTGCAGCGGATTGCCCACCACGATCCCGGCCACGCCGAAGCGGCGGCAAAGCCGGGCCAGGGAACGGAGATCCTCGCGCCGGTTGTGTCTGCGCTCCAGAGTCAGCACGGGCTGCGCGGTCAGGCCCAGCTCATCCGAGACCGCAACGCCAATGCGGCGATTGCCCACGTCGAGACCGAGGTAGCGAGGTTGTGGGGCAGCTTCCAGCTTCGAGCTCCTAGCTTCCAGCTTAAGGCTCGCGCGAAGGACCGCGCCGCTTTGCTTCTCGCTGCGGTTCATCAAAGCCGGCGCGCGGCGCTCTCCTGTACATGCCTGGAAGGCTCGCTATAGTATTTTGTTCGAAGAAACAACGAGGTGCCCGGATGAGCTTTACGCGGAGAGAATTGTTGCGAATTTCGACGGCGGGCGCAGCGGCGATGAGTGCGCGCCGGCTCTTTCCGGAACTGATGCCCCATGCCGCCACGCATCCATTGCAAACGGGTTCGGAACCTGGAGCAGGCAGCGATCCGGAGTCCGGCGGCACTGAGCGGCAGCTCTACGAGGAGTTGCTGCGCACATGGTGCGACGGGCTGTTGGCGCGCCAGGTGACGGGAATGGCTGATCCGGCATTCAACGGAGGCCTCCTCTGCGCAGCCTGTGCGTTGATACACGGACGCTGCGGCGACTCCGTATATCCGCTGCTCAAGATGGCGCACACCTCGGGCGATGCCAAATATCTGAGGGCTGCGCTCGCGGTGCATGAGTGGTCGGAGCGCACCGTGAGCCGGCCCGACGGCAGTTGGGTGAACGATGTTTCGCTGAGCACATGGCAAGGCATCACCGTCTTTCACTCCATTGCGCTGGCTGAGGCGCTGGCTCATCACGGCGCGGTGCTGGACGCGCCCACACGCAATCGATGGACAGACCGGCTGGCGCGCGCCGCAAAGTTTCTTGACGGCTTTATCTCCATCGAGACCGGAAACATCAACTACCCCGTCACGGCAAGCCTGGCCTTTGTGCTGTGCGGCCAAGTGCTCGGCAACGACCATTACATCGAGCGCGGGCGCGGACTGGCGCACGAGGTGATGCAGCAGTTCACGCCGAGCGGATTCCTCTTTGGCGAGGGGCATCCGCTGAAGGGCATCTCGCCTAAAGGCTGCCGGCCGGTGGATCTGGGCTACAACGTGGAGGAGTCGCTGCCGTCGCTCGCGCTCTACGCCAAGCTGACCGGCGACCAGCCGGTCCTCGATCAGGTGCTTGCGGCGCTCAAAACGCACATGGAGTTCATGCTGCCCGACGGCGCATGGGACAACAGTTGGGGCACGCGCAACTACAAGTGGAGCTGGTGGGGCAGCCGCACCAGCGACGGCTGTCATCCGGGATTTGTGCTTCTCGCCGAACACGATGCGCGCTTTCGCGAGGCCGCGCGGCGCAATGTGGAACTGATGCGCGCGTGCACGCACGAGGGGCTTCTCTACGGCGGTCCGGGCTACTTTGCGCACGGCGATCCGGCCTGCATTCATCACACCTTCACGCATGCGAAAGCGCTGGCGACGGTTCTGGATCGAGGGACGTTCAACGTACATGTGAGCGCGCGGCCTGCGCTTCCTCGCGATGAAGCCTACGGATTGAAGAGCTTTCGTGACATCGGCACGCACCTGGCCGCGGTGGGACCATGGCGCGCCACCGTCACCGAGTACGACTGGGAGTATGCAGAGCATGTGCAGGCGGGCGGGGGCGGCTCCGGGGGCGGCCACGTCTCGGGAGGCGCGCTTTCCATGCTCTTCCATCGCACGCTCGGGCCTGTTCTCACGGCCAGCATGACTGAGTATCAGATGATCGAGATCTCGAACCAGCAAGCCTATCGCGACAACTTTCACATGGGCCTCACGCCGCGGATAGAGTGCGCGGCCGGCGAGACCTACACCAGCCTCAGTGATCTGAAGGCTGTGCTGACGGCCGGGCAGCGCGGCGGCCAAATCTTTTTTGACGCGCGCGGGCGGCTGTTGACGGCTTCGCGCAGGGCTCCTGCAGGCGGGGATCTCGCCTATCAGCTCACGCATTCGTTGAGCGAAGCAGCCGTCGAACTGACGGCCAGCGCGACGGGCGCATCCCCCGGCCCGCTGCGCTTCCTGATTCCGGTGATTGCACGTGCCGATGAGCACGCCGAGCAGCCTGACGCGCAGACCGTGCGCATCGCGAAGCGCGGCGGCACGCTGATGATTCACACCGATGCATCCGCAGGCTTCGAGCCGATCCCCAACGAACGGACGTTCAATCTTGTACCGGGATTCGAGGCTGTCCCGCTTGCCATCGTGCTGCAGCCGGGCCAGGAGGTGCGCGTGCGGTTGGAGGAAGCAACGCGGGCGGCATAAATAGTCTTAGGCAACCAAAGAACATTCCTCTAGGGCTGAAGCCCAATGTTTATGTGGCTTTTACGGCACGGCTAAAGCCGTGCCCTTTCAAAGCCGGATTTATGCAAGCAGTTCTAGCGCGACAGGCGCCTGGCTGGTCAGCGGGTCCCGGTTTTCTGCCCATCACCGTCTATCCTGAACCTGCCCCATGCCTGCTCCGCGCCAGTTCGACGTGATTGTGCTGGGCGCGGGCGCGGCTGGTTTGATGTGCGCTGCCGTCGCCGGCCGGCGCGGCCGGCGCGTGGCGCTGCTGGAGCGCAATGCACAGCCGGGGCGCAAGATTCTCATCTCCGGCGGCGGCCGTTGCAACTTCACAAATCTGCATTGCGGACCGGCGAATCTTATTTCGGAGAATCCGCACTTTGCGAAATCCGCTCTCGCGCTCTACCAGCCGCGGCATTTTCTTGAGCTGGTGGAACGTTACGGGATTCGCTGGCATGAGAAGACGCTGGGGCAGTTGTTCTGCGATGGTTCGGCGCGGGCGATTCTCGACATGCTGCTGGCCGAATGCGCACGCGGCGGCGTGGAGCTGCTACTCGACACGCGCGCGGCTGAAGTGGATCGCGATGCCCGCGGCCGCTTTCACATCGCTTCTTCGCGGGGCGAGCTCGAGGCCGATGCGCTGGTCGTGGCCACGGGCGGACTGTCGATTCCCAAGATCGGCGCGACGGGGCTGGCCTACGAACTTGCCCGCCAGTTCGGGCTCGCAGTGATTGGGCCACGTCCGGCACTGGTTCCGCTCTTACTTGCCGGCGACGAGGCGCGCTGGACGGAGCTGGCCGGCGTGGCCGCCGAAGTGGAAGCATGGGCCGAAGAGGCGAGCCGCTCTGCCCGCTCCCGGCCGCGCGGAACCACTCGTTTCCGGGAGAAGCTGCTGGTGACGCATCGTGGACTAAGCGGACCGGCGGTGTTGCAGGCATCGTCGTATTGGCGGCCGGGCGAGCCGCTCTTTGTGGACTTCGCGCCGGGGCTGCCGCGCGGGAGCAGGCTGCTCGATCCGTTGCGTGAGCCCGAGGCAGCGCGCGATCAAGCAGCTCTGCGGCAGGCGCTCCACGCAGTGCTGCCGCAGCGCCTGGCGGCTTTTCTGGCGGAGGCCGACGCGCCGGCGAGCTGGCGGAATGAGGCGCTTGAAGATTGCGAGCGGCGCTTGCACCGCTGGCCGTTTCATCCCGTTGGCACTGAGGGATTCGAAAAGGCGGAGGTCACGGCGGGCGGGGTCGATACCGCGGGGCTGCAGGCGCGGACCATGGAAGCTCGCGCCGTGCCAGGCCTCTTCTTTATCGGCGAGGCTGTCGACGTGACCGGGCAACTGGGCGGATTCAACTTCCAGTGGGCCTGGGCGTCTGCGGTAGCGGCCGGTCGCGCCCTTTAGCCTCGCATTCCTTCGCATCGGATTCTTTCACCTTGGATAGATCTCCATTCCGGCTCGCTACCGGTTCGCCTCTAAATTTTGTGCATCCAAGCGCATGGGAGATGAGAACTATGCCTGGAACGAGCGTTGCGTTGAGAGCCGCATTGTGCGGAATGCTGGGGACGATTGTGTTGGCGGCGGGATGCCATTCCAAAGTGGTCGACAAAGCAGAGTTCAAGTCGGCGCTGAATAACTACTACAGCAGCCGGCAGGTCTGCCTGTGGCCAGAGCCGGCCAAGTTCCCGGCTCAGGCGGATACGAACAACGAGGACCAGACGAAGGGATTCGACGCGCTGACCGATGCCGGATTGCTCACACGAACTCCCGCCGAAAAGAAGCGGTTCCTGATTGGATCAAAGCAGGTGAACAACTATGATCTTTCGGGTGAGGGAAGATCGCACTGGACAGCCGACCCCTCGCAACCGGGATACGGGAACTTTTGCTTCGGCCCTCCCCAGGTGAGTTCGATCGATCAGATTACGCCGAACACCGGCGGCGCGGCACAGTACGTTGTGAATTATCACTACGGCTTGAGCCTTCCGGATTGGGCCAACACCGCGGAGATCAAGATGACCTTCCCCTCGATTGCGGCACAAAACAGCGGCGCGGCCGCGACGGCTACGCTCGTCAAGAGCAATGGCGGCTGGCAGGTGCAAAACGTCTCGCCGTCTGCCGGCGGCGCACAGCCGCAGTAGATGCGTTAGCGCGGACTGGGCGGCGGCGCGCCAAACTGTTCCGTGACAAGGTACAACGCCTCTTCCGGCGTGTGGATGACGCCTTCCAGTTGCGCATCTTCAGCGGCCTGCAACATCTCCCGGAACTGTGCGCCCGGGACGTAACCGGCCGCGATCAGCTCGCGGCCGGTGAGAAGAGGCTGGGGCCGCACTGCCTCCTGCGGCATCGACTGCCAGCGTTCGCGGACGAAATCCCAGTAGTGAAGGTTGCGGTTCGACGCCAGCACATCCATGCGGTGCAGGGCGAGATGCTCGCCGAACTTCTCCAGGCGGAAGAACCGCTTGAGCGTGGAGCTTTTCATGCGCTCCGCATCGGCAAACCGCATGTGGTTCTGCACCAGAGCCACGATTTGCCGGGTCTCCTCGTTGGAGAAGCGGAAGCGGCGGCAGATATCGCCAGCCATCGCGACGCCTACTTCCACGTGGCCGTCAAACCGGATGCGGTCAGGAGCGACGCGAAAGGTGGGCGGCTTGCCGACGTCGTGGAGCAGCGCGCCCCAGGCGAGAGTCAGCGGGCACCCGGCTTCGACCTGCTCCAGGAGAATGAGCGTATGCGTCCAGACGTCGCCCTCGGGATGGTACTGCGGGGGCTGTTCGACGCCTTTCATGCGGGCGATCTCGGGCAGCACTTCTTGGAGCAATCCAGTTTCATCGAGCAATTCGAATGCCCGGCGCGCGTGGCCTTCGGTGAGCATTTTCGTCAGCTCGTCGCGAATGCGCTCACGGCTGACGGCGTGAATCCGCGAGGCAAGCGAACGGATGGCGCGCAGCGTACCCGCTTCCATTTCGAATTCGAAACGTGCGGCGAAGCGCACGGCGCGAAGCATGCGCAGATGATCTTCTTCAAAGCGCAGATCGGCGCGGCCGATGGCTCGCAAAATGCCGGCATCGAGATCGGCAAGGCCTCCAACGTAGTCGAGAACCCCTGCGGGGTGCGACCCTTTGGCCAAGTCTTGAGCCAATGCAAGAACCGGATCGAGGAGCAGGCCGTTGATGGTGAAGTCGCGGCGCTTTACGTCCTCTTCCGGGCTGGTCGTATAGCGGACCACATCGGGATGGCGGCCGTCGGAGTAGGCGCCATCGGAGCGAAAGGTCGCGACCTCGGTGACGAAGCCCGCGGCGGTGTCTTCCGGCGCCACGAGCACAACGCCGAAGTGCGCGCCCACGGCGAAGGTGCGCGGAAACATCTCGAGAACCAGGTCGGGCGTGGCGCTGGTGGCTACGTCGTAATCCAGAGGCGAGCGGCCGAGCAGAAGGTCGCGCACGCAGCCGCCGGCCAAATATGCCTGATGATCGGCATCGCGCAGGCTCTTGATAATGCGCAGGGCAGCTTCGAATTGGGGTGTGGCGGCGAACATGGCTTCTTCCATTTTCGCGCAACAGATCAAACTGCGTTGGTTTGCTCGCCCGCTACACTGGAGATGTGACCGCGCGCGGACTCATTCTGGGCATTGAAACCTCCTGTGACGAGACGGCCGCAGCTGTCGTTGAGCGCGGAGCGCGGACGCTCTCCTCCGTCGTGGCTTCACAGATTGCGACGCATGCGCGCTATGGCGGCGTGGTGCCGGAGCTGGCCTCGCGCGAGCATCTGCGGGCCATTGTGCCGGTAGTGCGCGCGGCTCTCGATCAGGCACAGGTCACGCTGGCTGATCTTGATGCGCTTGCGGTGACTTCAGGGCCAGGACTCGCAGGCGCGCTCCTGGTGGGCATCACGTATGCGAAGGCGCTCGCGTTCGCCAATGAACTGCCGCTGATTGCTGTGAATCACCTGGAAGGGCATATTCATGCGGTGTTGCTGCAGGAGCGCGAAGAGCGGTTGGCGCAGAAAGATCCGGGGGAACAGGTCTCTCGACTCGTCGGCCTGGATGAGCGCGCCCAGGATGAAGCCGCTCAGGATGACGGCGATGTGGTGAGCGCGGAGACAGAACCGGCGCTCGCGTTGGTGGTCTCAGGCGGGCATACGCATCTTTATCTTGCGCAGCCCTCGGATTGGACGTGGCATTACCGGCTCATCGGACGCACGGTGGACGATGCGGCCGGCGAGGCTTACGACAAAGTGGCCAAGCTGCTGGGCCTCGGCTATCCGGGCGGGCCCTGGATCGACGCGCTGGCCCGCTACGGCGATCCGCATGCCGTGCCGTTTGCTTTCGCGCAGATCAAGACCAAGGCCCACCTGGCAGGCAAGACGCCCAGAACGAAGGCCGCGAAGACCGCGCCGATCGCGGCTCTCGATCCGCGGTTTCTATTTTCGTTTTCGGGGATCAAAACGGCGGTGTTGCGCTATGTGGAGTTCCACGGAATGCGTGCAGAGGCGGAGACGCGCGCAGCGCGGCTCTTTCCGCGCGAGAAGGCCGGCGACCCGGAGATGGCGAGTCCGCCACAGACAAAAGAGGCCGCGCTCGCTTTTTATTCGCAAACGACTCTCGATCTGATGGCGAGCTTTCAGCATGCCGTTGTGGGCGATTTGATGAAGAAGACGTTTGCGGCCGCGGAGTCGCTTGGCGTGGCGCGCATTCTTGTCACGGGAGGCGTTGCCGCGAACCGCGAGCTGCGAAGGCGCTTCAGCGACGAGGCCGGACGCCGCGCGCTGCGAGTCTCGTTCCCGACGCTGTCGCTCTCGACCGACAATGCGGCGATGATTGCGGCGGCGGCGTGGCCCCGGCTGCTCACGCGCGCGTTCGCTCCGGAAGAACTCACGGCTGATCCCGCGCTCGCGCTCCGGTAACGTTTCGCTTCGTGTCAAAGAACCGGAGATCAGGGAGAGAATGCAACTCTTTGAAAATGGGCTGCAAACGCTCCGATGAGCGGATTGCAGGAAATTCCCGCCGAATTCGGTAAGCTGGGAACATTCACAACATACGAAAAGCAATCCCCGGAGGAAGGCGAACCGCTTTGCTGATCTTCTTCGAGCTATCGGAGCGGAGCACGCGCGGGCAAGAAGAAGGGACCCCGCATTCCACGAGCAACCCAAAGCAATTCCAATGTTGATGTTTCGGGCCGGCGATGAAGCGGCCGCCCGTCAGGGTTTTTGCGGCTTGCGAACGACCGCGGAACGGGAATGGCGGACCAATGGCAACAAGGAAGCGGGAACCGAAAGCAAAGCAGACTCGAAGCAAGGCGGGAAGTGAACCGCTCAACGAACGACGAAGCAAGGAAACAGAAGAGAACGAAGACGGGTTTGAGACGTTGCGCTCCGCGGCGGACGAGCAACTGGGCAGACGCAGCGGCGAGATCGCCGAGGCATTGGGGAAAAAGGCAGCCGATGGCGATTTGAACAGCGCCAAGTTCCTGCTCACGGTTGCGGAAAAGAAAGGGAACAAGAACTCGCGCAAGATCCGGCGCGGTTTGCTTGTAGCCGAGAATCTGGCGCATGAACCGCCGTGGAAAGAACCTCCGGAGACGAAGACTGAATCCGGTCCGGATGGCGGAGAGCCGGCGAACTAGAGCGGTTCCCCAATTCACGTGCACTGTCCGGTGGTGTGCAAGGTGGCTTTTTCTTGAGGAAAAAGCCACTCGGCATCGTGCCTTCGGTGCACAGCAATTGGAGAACCGCTATAAGCAGGCGTGGGGCTGAGCCGGCCGGCTCAACTTCTTCCCGCAACAAAGCCAAGAAACAAGCGGCGGATAAGCCGCGGTTGTTCCTATCGCGCTGGAGCGGTCAGCCAGCGGGAGGCGCGGCCGCGGCTTTTTTTGTTGGTCCGGATTCGATAACCGGATCCGATCATTCGGGCTCGGCAACTTATGGGCTCGATAAGAAGGAAGAGTACACGATGAAGTTCGCGAACTGCGCAGGTTGGATCTCCGGAAAACGGCTGGCAATCTTCCTGACGGCGCTCTACCTGCTCGCGGCAGCGCCGGGACAGGCTCCCAGCACGACCACCGTGAGCGGCACTGTGTATCTGGCCAATGGGCTGCCGGGCTCGGGAACGCTGGTGCTAAGCTGGCCGACGTTCACCACCTCGGGAGGGCAACTGATCGAGGCCGACTCGACCTCGGTGACCATCCCGGCCAACGGCCTGGTGAACGTAAACCTCGCGCCCAATCTGGGAGCCACACCGGCAGGCGAGTACTACACCGCGCTGTATTACATGAGCGACGGCTCGACCCACACGCAGTACTGGATCGTTCCAGCAACTTCCACGGCCACGCTGGCCGGGGTGCAGGCGCAGGTGATGCCCTCGGCGCAGGCGGTGCAGGCGGTGAGCAAGGCGTATGTGGATCAGGCGATCGCGGGATTGTCCGGCGGCGGAATCGGTTTATCCGGAGGCACTCTGACCGGGCCGCTTTATCTGAGCGGCGATCCGACGCAACCGTTGCAGGCAGCGGACAAACATTACGTGGACACGACGGCCGTTCCTTTAAGCGGCGGTACGTTGACCGGTCCTTTGACCGCAACACAGCTCGGGGCCGCGTACCAGGTGGATCAGTTTGCCGGCGCGGACATCGGGGCGAAGATCCAGGCATGCCTGGCCAGCGTAAGCGCAAGTTCCGGCGGAATCTGCGATGCGCGAAACTTTACGGGAACCCTGTCGATGGCGTCGAACCTGACGATCTCGACCGCCAACACGACGGTGCTGCTGCCCTGCGCGACAATTGCCACGGCAAATCAGATCGTCGTAACGGCGGCAACGCGCAATGTGGCGCTGCGCGGATGCGCGTTGCGGGGTGGAAGCGCGGCGAGCGGGAGCCAGGGCGGTACCGTCTTCGCATACTCGGGCGCAGTTGCGGCAATACAAGTGGGCGACCCGACCTATGCGGCGGATACGCCCGGCTTCCATCTCGACAATGCGGTGATCAACACAACCGCTTCGACCAGCGCCACGGCGCGGGGGCTGGCCGCGTACCGCACTCAAGAGCTGGATCTCGCAAGCCTCTATTTTCTCGGCAATTCAAATCAGACCGGCATGACACTCGACGGTACGGGCAACTACACGGGCGGAACATTCCTCGATATCCAACTCGGCGGGTTCGGCACCGCGGTGAATGCGATCGGCCACCAGGTTGCGAACCCGGCCACGACGGACTGGATGAACGCGAGCACCTTCGTGCGGCTGCATATCGATTGCCCGACGAGCGGCGGGAGCCCCATCAGCGGAACGTATGGGATTAACCTGCAGCAGGGCGATGGAAATACGTTCACCGGCGGCGACGTGGAGGGATGCGCGACGGCGCTGCATCTGGGCGCGAATGCGCAGAACAACACGATCGTCGGATTGCGCAACGAGAACTCGACCAATCAGGTAGTGGCGGACACGGGCAGCTCGTACAACGACTGGATCAGCGGCGGGACACTGTTCACCGGGAAACTCACCGATAGCGGAACGCGCAACAGCTTTCTCGATACCTTCCACCGCAGCTTCAACGGATTGAACGGCGATCAATATCGCAGCCAGGTTGACGGCACAATCACGAACCACTACTACCTGGGCATCGGTCTCGGCAACGTGCGCGGCTTGACGGAGGAATACACGACTGACGTGCCCGGTTCGGCAGGCAGCTACCAGAATGCGTGGCAATGGGGGCCCGGCGATGGCGTGAGCGGCCAGCAGGTCTGGAGCCTCCTCGACATGCTGAATAATACGCAGCGCTTCGGAGTGCAGCAGAACACGGCGGCCGGCGGCAGCCCGCAGAGTTATCTCAACGCGGCGGGAACGGGGCTGGTCTGCTTCCAATGCTCGGCAAATGCCGGCACAGGCGGAGTGGCATTCGGCTCCGGAGGCTCTTCGCCCACGACAGTAGCCACGATCAACAATGCCGGGAACGCGCAGTTCAACGGCACATTGCAGGTGAGCGGCACGGCGCAGTCCGCCGGCACCATGACGGTGCGCAACAACGCCGATGCCGAGGTGGATTACTACTTGTGGCCCGGGCTCACCGCCAGCCAGAAAGGCTCGTTCACCTACAAGGACTGGAACGGCAACAGCCAGTGGTACATGGTGAAAGACGCGAGCAACAACTGGGCGCTGAACTCGGCCGTGGGCGGGCTGGACAGCTTCAAGGCCTACCAGAGCTCGAACAGCGGCGACACGTACATCAACGCGAGCAACACGAGCGGCCATATCCGCTTGAATTACGAATCCGGCTCGGGAGCGGAGACGGATATCTATTCGAACACCGCACTGGTAGCGGCCTTCCTTGGCACGACGAGCATCAAGTTTCCCGGACTGGCTGCCTCTTCGGGTGACAACTGCCTGCAGATCGATAACTCAGGTTATGTCACGAATACAGGATCGGCCTGCGGCTCGGGCGGGGGCGGTGGCCCGCCGACCGGCTCGGCGGGCGGAGATTTGAGCGGAACGTATCCCAACCCGGCGGTGAACCAGGTGGAAGGCGCGGCGATTCCCGCGTCCGCCGGCGTGCTGGGAACCAATTCTTCCAAGCAGCTTGTGGCCGCGAGTTCAAGCGCGATTCAAACCGCGATCGGCTCCGGCGTCTATGATGCATCGGGCGCGGCGGCTACGGCGCAATCGAATGCCGAGAGCAATGCATCGAATGCCAGCAATCTGAGCAGCGGCACAGTGGCCGCGGCGAGATTGCCGGGTTCCGGATCGACGACTGCGAACGGACAGGCGTGCACGCTTGGATCGAGCTGCACGGTGAGCGGCGGGACGGTCACGTACACGTCGAGCCAGACCGCCAGCGCGACCGATAACGGCAAGCTGGTGGTGATGAACTGCTCGTCCGCCTGTTCCTATACGCTGCCGGCGACCCAGCCTTCCGCAAGCTGGTACGCGCGGATGACGAGCCAGGGCAGCACGCTGGCGACGATTGCGCTGGGCGGCTCAGACACCTTCAACGGCAGCACCGGCGTGCCGGCGCTGAGTTCTTACCGCGTGGTTCCCATTTACGCCAACAGCGCGACCTCGACGGATTACCGCGGCGATGCGCCGCTGGCGGCCGGAACCGGCATGAGCTTCAGCGCCGGGAGCAATGGACTGACGATCAACGGACCGAGCGCGCTGCCGCCGAACGGATCAGCGGGCGGCGACCTGGGGGGAACGTATCCGAATCCGACGGCCGTGAGCGTGGCGCATGTGACGACGGGGACGCTGGGAACCGCGAATGGAGGCACCGGCAACACGGCGCTGACTTTCCCAAGCGGCACAGCGGCGATCACGCAGACCATCGCCAGTGGAACGGCGGCGCTGGGAACGGGCGCGATCGCCTCCGGAGCCTGCGCGACGGTGGTGACGGCTTCCGCCAGCGGCGTGGCGACGACGGACACGATTCAAGCGGGCTTTAACGGCGATCCGACGGCGGTGACCGGCTACGGCGCATCGTCGACAGGCGCGGTGCTGACCATCTATCCCTATCCGACTTCAGGCAACGTGAACTTCAAGGTGTGCAACTCCACGAGCGCGTCGATCACTCCAGGAGCTTTGACGCTGAACTGGAGAGTGGTGCGATGAGCGCGCGCGTGCTGATGATTGCGCTGCTGCTCAGCGGCGGCGCGGCTTGCGCGCAGATGCTGCCGTTCCCGTTTGTGCCGCAAACGGCGGCCGCGACGGCGCCCGGCTTCGTGGGCGAGACCAGCAAGAACAGCCTGACTACGAACGCGCTGACTACGAATCCCACCGGGCAGACGGGCTGCGCCGCCTATTCCTATTGCATTCCGTACCCGGAGGCGGCGCTTGCGGGCAATATCGGCATTGTTTCTTTCCAGTACGACAACGACTCGACCTCCACACCCACGACGGCAACGGCTGCGGACGACAAGAGCGACACCTATACCTGTCTGCCCGGTGCCGTGGATAGCGGCAGCGGCAAATGGAACGGCTTGTGCTATTCGCCCAATCTGACGGCGGGCGCACACCTGGTGACGGTGACCTTCGGGACTACTGCGGTGACTCAGGTTCAAGCGGAGTTAGGGACTTTCAACAACATTTCTACTTCGAGCCCGGTTGACGCGCATACTTCCTGCGCCGGAAGCAGTTCGACAACGGCCAACTGCGGCAGCGTGACGACGACGGCAGCGAATGACCTGATCTACGTGCAGCTGTGCCGCGCCGGAACCCCTTTGAGCACTTCCGCGTTCCAGCCGGGAAGCGGGTTCACTCTGGGCACCGCGCAATATCAGGACGGCTGCGCGACGGAGTTCGAGGTCGATACGGGAACCGGCTCGATTACGCCGTCGATGACGCTGGGCGGTGCGTCAACTTATATCGAGTTCATTACCGCATTCAAGGCGGCCAGTGCAGGAAGCGCGCCGAGTGGCCTTTATGTGAAGAGATTGGAGTCGTGGGGCACGCCGGAGGCGGCAGCCGGAGGTTTCACCCTGCAATTTCCATCCGGGGGCAATCTGCTCTATGCAACCAGCGTGTGCGGCACGCTGGTGCCGACCACGCTGACAGATTCCGGCAGCAACGCATGGGGTGCGACCGGCAGTTATACGAATGGCGGGGCGAGTGCGGGCAATCTGCTGGAATGGTATGCCTTCGGTGCCGGGCCTAATTCGACCAATACGCAGACCTTTGCCACCACGGGATCAAGCGGTGATTGCACGTTCACCATGTACGACATCGTGAACGCGCCGGCCTCAAATCCTTTTGTGGAACGCCACGCCTTTACCGGTACGCCGACTACTACCACGAGGATGCCCTCCACAGCGGCTACCTACCTGCCGAACGCGACCTCCGATGTATTCTTCGCGAACGGCGGGCAAGCGTACAACACTTCGATCTCCATAGCGCAACCATCTTCGGGCTGCTACTTCGATGCGGGCTTCTGGGGCGGTGAATCGATCAACGGGCCAGAGCCTCTGGATCAGAACAATATCTGGAGCCACTGCTATTTCTCGACGCTCGGCAATCTCTCCTTCCAAACCAATCTCTCGGCCTCCACTTCAGAAGCGAATGCCTATGTAATCGACCTGGTCAGTTTCCTTTCGCCGAATGGGATCGGGATCGTCAATACCGCCAACACGCAGGCGACCTCCGGCTCGAGCCTTGCAATCACGGTGCCTGCGACCAGGGCGGGGGATCTGCTGGCGATTGCTACCGGCTTCTATGACGGGGCTACGCTGCGCACGGTCAGCAAAGTATGCACAGACGGAACGGCCTGTGCGGCGGGAAACAGCTTTACCCAGGTGCCGGGCGCGGCGGCTGCGGGCGTGGCCAGCACCCTGCCCGGCACCGACCAATGGGTGCTGCTCAGCGCCAAAGCCGGGGTGACGACGATCACCATCACTTATTCCGGCGCGGTCACCAATGCCGAGGCGATGTACTGGGAGGCCGAGAAAGGCAATGCCGGAACCTGGGCGATCGACAACTCCGGATCGGGCAATCACATTCACGGCACGGTGAGCAGCGGGACCGCGACCGGTGCAGCGGTGACGACTTCGGGAGCCGTCGATTTCTGCATCGCCAATGTGTCGGAGTCGGGCACCGGCGTGTCGGCGAATCCGAAGTCGGGGAACGCTTTTGTCTATCCGGGCGATATATTCTCCGACACCGGAGATGCCGCGGCCTCGCTGCTCTCGGCGACCGCCGGTTCACAGACGCCGGCCTGGACTTCCGGCTCCGGCACCTATAACGGCTCGACGGCTTGCTTCGATTGATACGTGCAAATGATACGCGCAAGCCGGAACAGACCGCTGCTCTATGGTGGCGATCAAGCAAGAGGGGGTTGTGACGTCCCTCAACCCAACAGAGAACCGCTAACAGAGAACCGCTCTAGGAAAGCAGGCGTTCGGTGTGCGATGAGGGCAGCGGATCCGGATCGCAGAGGCCGAAGCCCAGGATGGGCGAGCCCGCTCTTGCCGGCCGGGCAAATGGGGCAGGTTTGGCGCAGCAAGGCGGAATTACGGTTGACGCCGGGCTGCTGGAGATCTGCCCGGAAGAGCTGGGTCTGGATGCGCTGATGCGGTACGGAGAGATGCTGGATCAAAGGCCGCATTGCTTCCGCGGCCACACGGTCGGGATGGCGCTCATCGAAAAGCTGCTGCTGGTGCGCGCGCGCGATGGAAGGCCCGCGCCGCTCAAAGCCAATGCGGCCCAATGCAAGTTCGAGGAGCGCCGCGGCCGGCGGAACATTGTTCTGAAGGCGCGCCAGATGGGCATCACCACCTGGGCCGGGGCGCGCTTTTTTGTGAAGACCATCACCCAGCCGGGTACGCTGACCTTGCAGGTGGCGCATACGCGCGAGGCGGCCGAGGAGATCTTCCGCATCGTGCACCGGTTTGTGGACTGGCTGCCGGAGCATCTGCGCAAGGGCTTGCTGCGGACCGGCCGCGCCAATGTGCGGCAGATCGTGTTTCCGGAGCTCGACTCGGAGTATCGCGTGGTGACGGCGGGCGACCGCAACGCCGGCCGGGGATCGACGGTGCAGAATCTCCACTGCTCCGAGCTGGCGCGATGGCCGGGCGATCCGGCGGAGACCCTGGCCGGGCTGCGCGCGGCCACCACGCCGGAGGCGGAAGTGATTCTCGAGTCGACGCCGGACGGCGTGGGCGGATGCTTCCACGAGGAGTGGATGCGGGCCGCGGAGACCGGCACGGTGCAGCACTTCTTCCCCTGGTGGATGGAGCGGCGCTACCGTGCCGAGGCCGTCGAGGAGGCCGCGCTCAGCGAGGAAGAGCGCGCGCTGAGGAGGCGGAGACGGCTCACCCTCGAACAGATCGGCTACCGCCGGCGGATACGCGCGAACTTTCGCGGGCTGGCCGCGCAGGAGTACGCCGAGGACGAAGAAAGCTGCTTCCGGGCGAGCGGCGAGCCGGTCTTCGAGCTCGAGGCGATCGAGGCGCGGCTTGTGGAAGCTCCGGAACCCGTGGAGCGGCGGCGGAACGGCGAGCTGGAGATCTGGCTGCCGGCGGTTCGGGGCAAGCAGTATCTGCTGGCCGTGGACCCGGCCGGGGGCGGGAGTCATGGCGACTATTCCGCGATCGAAGTGCTGGAGATGGAGACCGGCCTGCAATGCGCGGAGTTTGCCGGCCATCTCGGAGGCCTGGAACTATCGAGACTGATCTGCGAGCTGGCGGCGGAGTACGGCCAGGCATGGGTGGTGGTGGAGCGGAATAACCATGGCAGCGGCGTGCTGGCCTATCTGGAAGCGCCGTGCGGCTACCAGCGGGTATACCGCAGGGACGGGCAGCCGGGCTGGCTCACCACTTCGCTGAGCCGGCCCGCGGCGCTCGGCAGGCTGGCTGCGGCGCTGGTCGACGAGCCGGAGCGCTTCCTGAGCCGGCGGCTGCTGGGCGAGTGCCGCAGCTTCGTCCGGCTCAAGAACGGCAGCGCCGGGGCACGGCCAGGGACGCACGATGACCGCGTGATGGCGATGGCCATCGGCCTGGCGGCGCGGGCCGAGATGCTGGAAAAGGGACGGCCGACAGCTGCCGGCTGACAGCTGCCGGCTTTTTTGCGAGTGGAAGCTGCTCTTCCGCAAATGCGCTTAGAATGCAAAGAGTCTCGAAGGCAGACGGGGGCATGGGTTGGCGGTTCTGGCGGTGCAGCAGATCCGGCGGATGCGGGGCGGCGCGCAGGGGCAGCTGATGCTCGGCGCCGACGGGCACATCTACGTGGTCAAGTTCCAGAACAACCCGCAGCATACGCGGGTGCTGGCCAACGAGTTTCTCGCCTCGCGGCTGGCCCTCGCCGCCGGGCTCACGGTGCCGCAGCCGGAGCTGGTGGAGGTTTCGAGCTGGCTGATCGGCAACACGCCCGAGCTGGAGATGGACATGGGCCATACCCGCGAGCGCTGCAAGCCGGGGCTGCAGTTCGGCTCGCGGTATGCCGGCGGCACCATGCCCGGTCAGGTCGTAGATTACCTGCCCGAGGAGCAGATGGCCGATGTGAAGAACCTGGCCGAGTTCGCGGGCATCCTGGCGCTGGACAAGTGGACCGGCAACGCCAACGGACGGCAGGCGGTCTTCACCCGGCGGCAGCGGGAGCGCCGGTACAAGGCGGCTTTTATCGATTTCGGTTATTGCTTCCACGCCGGCGAGTGGCGCTTCGAGGATGCGCCGCTGCGTGGCGTGTTTTACCGCAATACCGTCTACCAGGAAGTAAACGCGTGGCACGCCTTTGAGCCGTGGCTGACGCGGATGGAGACCATGGCCGCCGAGACGATATGGGCGGCCGCGGGCGAGATTCCGCCCGAGTGGTACGGCGGCGACCTGGCCGAGATGGAAGCGCTGGTCGAAAAGCTGCTCGCGCGCCGGAGCCGGATCCGGGAGCTGATCGAGGCCTTCGCCCGCTCCGACCGCAAGCCGTTTCCGAAATGGGGAGACTCGGGATGGGGAGACTCAAGATTGGGAGACTCAGGGGGAGAAACCGGCGACGGCATCTGGAATGCGGCCCGATGGGGGCATACGATATCGGGGAGCCTGCATTGAGGCCGGGAGAGGGATGGCAGGATCGCGGACGGAGACGATGAGGAACGAGAGCGAGCGGCGGGCCTGTGAGTTTCAACTGCTGCGGTATGTGCCGGACGCGGTGCGGAACGAGTATGTGCACATCGGCGTGATCCTGCGCGAAGCGGTGCCGGCCGGCGAACCGGGCATGGCGCGCGGCGGCGCGCGGACGGAAGTGCGGTTTACCCGCGACTGGCGCCGCGTGCGCTGCCTGGACCCGGACGCCGACACGGCGCTGCTCGAAGCCATGGAAAGCGAGCTGCGCCGGCGGCTGGAAGGAGAGGCGGCTCTGGAGGAATCGGGCCGTCTGATGCGGCTTCTCGAGGAGTCGCTCTCGCTCGGCGTGCAGATGACGGAGACCAAGGGCTACCTGGCCGAGAGCCTGCCCGCGGGCATCGAGGAGCTGATGCGGCTCTATGTCGATCCGCCCCCACGCGAAAAGTTGCCGCGGCTGAGCGGGCGGGCCGCCATCCAGGCGCGGATGCGCACGGAGTTCGAGCATGTGGGCGTGTGGGATCTATTGAGAAAGAGAATCGCCGCCTCCGAGTACACGCGCCCGGGCGACCCGCTGCGGATCGATGCCGGCTACCGGCCGAATGGGCTCATCCGCATGTTCCACGCGGTCAGTCTCGAACCGGGAATGGAGATGGCCAAGGTCCTGGCCTTCTCGGCGGCGGGCTTGCGCGCCGGCGTGGAGCGCATGGAGAAGGCCGAGCTGGAGCTGACGGCAGTGATCGAGCCCGCCGCCAAACTGGGCGCTACGGACGAAGAGCCGGAACGGCTGGCGATGTACCGCTTCGGCGTGGAGACGATGGAGGAGCACCGCATCCGGGTGCTGACCACCTCCGACCTGGGCCGCGTGGCGGAGACGGCACGGCGGGAGCTGCGGGTGTAAAGCCGCCAATCGCGCGGACTCCCGCTGCTACAATCAAAGAGGCCGAAGACGCAAAGAGGCCGAAAACGGTTGAATCGCCCGTCGTGCGCACACTAGAAATCCCATTCCACGAACGATGACCCTCCGCCTCTTCAACACCCTATCGGGACAACTGGACCCGCTCGCGCCCTCGGACGGCAAGGCGCTGCGGATGTATGCCTGCGGGCCGACGGTCTACGATTACGGGCACATCGGCAACTTCCGGACGTTTCTCCAAATTGACGTGCTGCGCCGGTTCCTGCGGCTGACCGGGATAGAAGTGAAACACGTCATGAACGTGACCGATGTGGACGACAAGATCATCCGCAACGCGGCCGAGGCGGGTGTCCCGATCGGGGAGTACACGGCCATCTACGAGCAGGCCTTCTTCGAGGATCTCGAATGGCTGCGCGTCGAGCGGCCGGAGCAGATTGCGCGGGCCACCGAGCACATCCCCCGGATGGTCGAGCTCATCCAGAAGCTCGAAAAGGCCGGAGCCGCTTACCGGGCCGAGGATGGATCGTGGTATTTCCGGCTGGCATCCTTTCCCGCCTACGGCAAGCTCAGCAAAAAAGATCTCTCCGGCATGGAAGATGGCGCGCGCGTCGATGTGGACGAGTACGAGAAGGATTCGGCCCGCGACTTTGCGCTGTGGAAGGCGGCCAAGCCGGGGGAGACCTCGTGGGAGACGGCGATCGGGAGCGGCCGGCCGGGCTGGCACATCGAGTGCTCGGCCATGGCGATGGAGTATCTGGGCGACACCCTCGATCTGCATGCGGGCGGCGAGGACCTGATGTTCCCGCACCACGAGAACGAGATTGCGCAGAGCGAGACGGCGACGGGGAAACAATTCGCGCGGCACTGGATGCACGTGCGCTTCCTGCTGGTGGATGGGCGCAAGATGTCGAAGAGCGAGGGAAACTTCTACACCCTGCGCGATCTGCTGCTCAAGGGCTACAAGGCCTCGGCAATCCGCCTGGCGCTGATCTCGGTACCCTACCGGCACCAGCTCAACTTTACCTTCGACGGGCTGATCGAGGCGACGAACGCGATCGAGCGGCTGCGCACCTTTCGCACGCGGCTGGCTCAGGGCGTCTTCGCAGCCGGCGAAAATCCGCAGCTTCAGGAGATGGCCGGGAAGGCGCAGGCGGATTTTCGCGCCGCGCTGGCCAACGACCTGAACACGGCCGAGGCGCGCGCGCCGATTTTTGAACTGGTCCGGAGCGCGAACACGGCCATGGACCAGGGGCAGCTTCTGGCCCGCGACCGGGATGCGATGCTGGCGGTGCTTGCCGATTTCGACGCGGTCTTCGATGTGATCGAGGATCACGACGCCGAGCCGACGCGGCAGGCTTTGGAATGGGCGGCGCAGGCCGGGCGGATGGAGGATGTGGCGCCCGGGCTGGTGGCCCGGCAATCGTTGAGCGACGCGGAAGTGGAGGCGCTGGTGGGCGAACGGACCCAGGCCAAGAAGCAGCGCAACTTCGCCCGCGCGGACGAGATCCGCAAGGAACTGGCGGAAAAAGGGATCGTGATCGAAGACTCGAAGGATGGAGTCCGGTGGAAGCGGAAGTGAGACAGCTTTCAGCTATCAGCCGCCAGCTTTCAGCTTGACGGTTCGGTGCGATACTTTCTCTTCCCGCTCGCTGCTCTGGTCTTATAAGGTTGTGGAAGATCCGCTCACCCGAAGTAGACTGAGGAAGACGGAATCCCGGCCCTTCAGTGGAGGTCTTCGATGGAATTTGAGATTGTTTTCGATCGGGAAGAAGGCGGGCGTTGGATTGCGGAGATCGAGAGCCTGCCAGGCGTGCTTGCCTACGGGGCTACTCAAGCTGGAGCGCGATCGAAGGTCGAAGCGCTGGCGCTGCGCGTCATTGCAGACCGCATCGAAATTGAGCGGAGTGCACCCGATCAGGTCCGCTTTGCCGTTGCCTAAAGAAAATTAATGCCAAAAAGTGTCAAATGACTCCATTGCGTCCTCTCAACTTCGTGTGATTTCTTGTGGGCATGGGCACGTTTCCATCTCCTAATGCGAACAAGGTCTATCATGCATTGCTGCGCATCGGATTGCGGGAGAAGCCGCGGATCAGTCATAGCGGTTCGCACAGGCAGCTTGAAAATCCCAAATATCCATTCGAATACACATGGGCTTTCCACGACGGTGACGAGATAGGCCCCAAAATGCTTGCTAAGATCGCCAAGCGCACTGGTCTCAAGCCCGACGATCTCTGAGTGCAAAGGACTCGAAAGTTATGGAAGCCGGAGAAGCGCAGGAGTTGCAGGAACACGCCGAGCACGGATCGCACGAGTCGGCGATGCGGCCCGTGGCCTTCACCATGGCCCTGCTGGCGGTACTAGTGGCCATCACCACGGTTTTGGGCCATCGCACGCACACCGAAGCGGTGCTGACGCAGAACCGTGCCACCGACCAGTGGAATTTTTATCAGGCGCACAAGATTCGCGCCAACGACACGGAGCTGATTGCCGACCTGCTGGGCGCCGTGACCATCGCCGACCAGCAGGCCGCCGGCAAGCTTCGCAAATCGTATGCCGACCACCAGGCCAAGTGGGCGCAGGAGCTCAAAGACGCCCAGGAAAAGGCCGAGGCGCTCGAGGCCCACGTGGGGAACGCCGAGGCTCGCGCCTCCCGTTTCGACCTGGCCGAGGCGCTGCTCGAGATCGGCCTGGTCATCACATCGGTGACCCTGCTGACGCGCAGCCGCATCTATTGGTATCTGGGGATTGTGTTTTCCGTAGCCGGGGTGGCATCGGCGCTCTCCGCCTTCTTCCTCAAATAGCGCTGAAGTCGGCCAGCGTTGAAGTCGCCGGGGCTGGGATCACAGTTCCATCGGGCCGCCTGGAGGAGTGTTTTCCATGCGAAAACCGGCCATCACCATCTTTTCGGTCGTATTGTGCAGCCTGCTCTCTGCACAGGCGCCGGCTCCGCAGGATCTCGCCGGGCATCTGGGATTCACCTACGACCTGCCGCCGGATTGGACGGTGGTCGAGGCCAAGCCTTCGGCCCAGGAGATAAAGACCGCTCCGGCCGAGGCGCCCACCACGGTGGAACAAAAGAAGGGCACCGCCTGCATCCAGGTGGCGCTGACCGCGATGCACGGAGCTCCCTCGTCAGTGATTGTGGTCATGGCGCTGCCCTTCGATTGCTATGGTCAGGCGATGTCGGACCAGGATCTGGACGGTTTCGGGTCGGGCGCGGCGGACAGCCTCAAAGGAGACTTCGACCTCACCGATCCGGTCTTCGGCGAGTACGCGCTCGGAACCCATCGTCTTTGGATTGAACGCGCCAAGGGCAGCCTGAAGGGTCATCTGGAAACGCAATATACGGTTGAAATTGCCTGCTCGATGCTGAAGAAGGGCGCTGCCTGCTGGATGACCATGGCCGCCGACGAAGCCAGCCTGCGCGCCTTCGAGCGGGGGCGCGTGACGCTGGACGGCGAGGCGGCCGCGCCGCTGGTGCCCTCCACCGCCTTTGACAAGGCGCCCTCCTGAGCCTGGAAATCTCGGGCGCCGCCGTGCTATCCTCTGCTCAGCAGAGCGCCCCATGCAGACCCGCCTTCCCAAGGAATCGTTGATGACACCAGCCGCCAGACGCTGGTCGCGGTCGCGTGCGCGCGGTATCTGCCCGCGCCGGCATCTGCGTGTGCTGCCCATCCGGACTCGACCTAGCCTCTTCGGCGGCGACTGAAATCCAAGCTGCCGAAGATCCTCGCCTGTCTATCGGACCCGCTCACTGGTCCGCGTAAAGGACGATCCCAACTGACAGGATCCGCGGCTGCGGTGCACCCGAATGGGGCCCGGCGCCGGCCGCACAACCGATCTGCCGAGGAGAGAGCGCTATGAATCGACAAGAGTTGCACACCCAATACGGACCGAAACTGGTCTGTCCGCTGCCAGGGCCAAAAGCCAAGGCGGCCGTGGCCGCTGATAGCCGGCTGATCTCACCGAGCTATACGCGCTCGTATCCGCTGGTGGCGAAGAGCGGCCGCGGCATGCGGGTGGAAGATGTGGACGGCAACGAGTTCCTGGATTTCGCCGCGGGGATCGCCGTGAATTCGACCGGCCATTGCCATCCTGAGGTGGTCGCGGCCATCCAGAAGCAGGCCGCGGAGCTGATCCACATCTCGGGCACGGATTTCTACAACGAGCACCTTACCGATCTCGCCGACCGGCTCTCGGCCGTCGCGCCCATGCCCGGCCCGCACCGGTTCTTCTACGGCAACTCGGGCGCGGAGGCGATTGAGTGCGCGCTCAAGCTGGCCCGCTATCACACCGGACGCCAGCAGGTGATCTCGTTCTTCGGCGCCTTCCACGGCCGCACCATGGGCGCGCTCTCGCTCACCGGCTCCAAGCCGCAGCAGAAGCGCCGTTTTTCGCCGCTGGTGCCGGGCGTGACGCACATCCGCTATCCCTACACCTATCGCGGCTGCACCGGCGGAGTTGAGGAGCAGGAAGCCTTCAGCCTCGGCTGCGCGCGGTATATCGAGGAGAAGCTGTTCAAGACCATCCTGCCTCCGGAAGAGGTCGCGGCCATCTTTATCGAGCCGATCCAGGGCGAGGGCGGTTACGTGGTGGCTCCCGACAACTTCATGCGCGAGCTGCGCGCCATTTGCACCCGGCACGGTATTTTGTTGGTCGTGGACGAGGTCCAGTCCGGGTGTGGAAGAACCGGCAAGTGGTGGGCTGTCGAACACTCCGGCGTAGAACCGGATATGGTCTGCATCGCCAAGGGCGTTGCCAGCGGCATGCCGCTGGGCATCTGCATGACGCGGGCCGAGATCATGGACTGGGTTCCGGGTTCGCACGCTTCGACCTTCGGGGGCAATCCCGTCTCGATCGCCGCGGCGCTGGCCACCATGGACGTTCTGGAGCGCGAGGCGATTGCGAATGCGGCCCGCGTAGGCGAGTTCATGCTGGAACGGCTGCGTGGCTGGACGCAGACGCACGCGCTGGTGGGCGAGGTGCGCGGGCGCGGGCTGATGATCGGCATCGAGCTGGTGAAGGACAAGCAAACCCGCGAGCCGGCCGCGGAGCTGCGCAACCGCGTGGAGACGCTGGCGTTCGAACGCGGCCTGATGATCCTGGGCTGCGGAGAGACCTCGCTGCGTCTCTCGCCTCCGCTGATCGTGAGCAAGGAAGAGGCCACCGTGGCTCTCGACATCCTGGAAGAGGCGTTGACGGTGGTGGAGAAGGAACACGAGCGGGAAGCTGCGGAGATGGCGACGGCCTGAATTCAGGGGCTCCTGATTGCAGGAAGTAAACGAGCCGGCGATGAACTCGCCGGCTCATTTATTTGGGCTGCTAGTTGATCTGCGGGTTGTTCCCAACTGAAAGCGCCAATTCGCCACGCAAAGATTTCCCATTGCGCTTCAACACCTGCGGGGTGAGAATGATCTCGCATGCAATGGCTGAAGCAATCTCTGGAATCATCCCTCGAGCAAGGACGCATCGGCGGCCTGGAGCGCGCACTACTTGGTTTGGACCGCTTAACGCGCTGGCGTGGACGGGAAGCGGCGCTGCCTGCGCATTTGCGCACCGGAATGGAGGGCGAGGACGCAGCGTACTTCTTTCTGCGGCGCAAGCGGTACGTCGTTGTGGCGAGGCGCTGGTCGGCGGGCAATCTGCCGGGCGATGTGGACCTGATCGCGTGGCAGGGTGAGCTGCTCTGCTTCGTTGAAGTGAAGACCCGCACCGCGCGCGACCTGAGCCCGGCTGAAATTGCCGTTGACTCGCACAAGCGCAGCATCCTGCGCCGGCTGGCGCGGCAGTACGTGCGCCAGTTGCCGCAGACGACCGCTCCCCAGGTGCGGTTCGACGTATTGAGCGTCTACCTTGTGCCCGGCGAGCCAAAAGAATTCATGCACTTTGAAAATGCATTTGGATGGGATGAGCGACGCAAAGACTGGGATTAAATTCTGCCGATTCAACCCGTTCTTCCCTGCTCCGTTTGGGTTGTGCAAGGTCGCTGGAGGTTCCCGTGAATAGCGTCGTTACTTTCCTGCTCACACAGAATCCCGAGGCGGCTCTCGGGTTTTATCGCGATGCGCTCGGCTTCACGTTTGTGCGGGATGACGGGTTCGCGCTCGTCTTCGATATGAATGGAATCATGCTTCGCATCAGCAAGGTTCCGTCGTTCACGCCTGCGCAGCACACCGTGCTTGGCTGGGAACGCAGCGACATGGCGGGCACGATGGAAGAGTTGGGGGCGAAAGGCGTGGTCTTTGAGCGCTACCCGAACATGGGCCAGGACGAGCGCGGCGTCTGCACCTTCCCGACCGGCGATAAAGTGGCCTGGTTCAAGGACCCCGATGGCAATGTGCTCTCGATTTCGCAACACGCCGCGGATTGAGCTTGAAGACTACAGCGGTGGGGAACCGCGCTACCCTTGCGCGTCTTCGCGCTCCTCATGCCAGGCCATCTGGATGGCCTCAAGCCGCGACTCGTTCGATTTGGCGGGATCGTCGACGAAGCCCTCGAGCTCGGTCACGTAGCGATGCAGGTCGGTGAAGCGGACGGTGAACGGATCGAGGTCAGGAAATTTTTCCTGCAATTGAATGCCGATCTCTTCGGCGTCGGTCCAGTGAATCTCGCGCGGCATGAAACTGCTCCTTATCAAGTTCGTGCTATCCCACCCTAGCCGCAAGAACAAGAACGCGGCGAGGGTGGGGCACCCATTCCTGTGATTCACTAAATTTCCTGTGACTATTAAGGGCCGGGCACCCATTGCTGTGATTCACCAAAATCCTGCGCTTATTTCTGCTCGGCCATGGCCAGCGGCTTACCTTCCGAGGTGTAGTTTCGATTCCACTTGGGAATCTCCACAACATAATTGCCGGGTTTGGTAATGACAGCCTGGCAACCGAGGCGCGATTCCAACTGCTGGTCGGCGGCCATGTCCATGCGGTCGAGCTCGTCGTCGTCGGCCTCGGTGATGCCGGCCTGGTCCTTGATCCACAGGTGACAGGTGGTGCAGGCGCAGACGCCGCCGCAGGCGTGGTCGAGAAAGATGCCGAAGTTCTCCGCTACGTCGAGAAACGACATCGGCTTGCCGTGATGTTCGTAGGGCATGGTGCCGAATTCGAATTCGACGGTTTTGCCTTCGGGCAGAAAGGTGACGCGCACCAGCTTCTCGGGTGGAATGTTTGTGGTCTTTGCTTCGCTCATGGTTAAAAATTCCTCAGTGCTAACTCGCGAACACGCGAAGCGTGGCTAACGGCGCGGCGCGCCGCTAACTCGCTCTTATTTGAATTCCGCCGCGGCCATCGGATGGGGCGCGGTGATGTTGTCGTTGAGCTCCTCGCCGGCTGTGCTCATGGTTTTGCCGCGAATGGCCTCCGATACAGCCGCGTCCATCATCAGCTCCGCGAGCCGGCGGGTGGCCTGATCGAGAGCAACGCTCGCTTCGCGGATTGCGCCCAGATCTTCGCGCGTTTTGGCAGCGGCCAGCCGGTCGCGGGCTGCCTCAATCGCCGATTGCTCTTGAGCGCTCAACTGCGCCCACGCGGGATTCTCGCGCGCCTGCTCGACCTTGGTGAGAATCGTTTCGGCCTCATTGCGCGCTTCAATCAGGAGGCGCTTGGCGAAGTCTTCTTCGGCGTGATCGAAGGAATCGAGAATCATGCCCTCGACCTGCTCGTCTGTTAACCCATACGTCGGCTTCACTTCAATTTCGGCGGCCTTGCTGCTGCGCTGCTCGCGCGCGGAGACCTGCAGAATGCCGTCGGCGTCGATCAGAAACTTCACTTCGATGCGCGGCAGGCCGGCGGGCATGGGCGGAATGCCTTTGAGGTCGAAGCGCGCCAGCGAACGGCAGTCCGAAGCAAGTTCGCGCTCGCCCTGCACCACGTGAATGGCCACGTTGGTCTGGCCGTCGACGCCGGTGGTGAAGTGCTCAGTGGCTGAAGCAGGAATCGTCGAGTTGCGCTGGATGATCTTGGCGACCACGCCGCCCAGCGCCTCGATGCCCAGCGAGAGCGGTGTCACGTCGAGCAGCAGCAGCTCTTCGGTGCTCTTTGAGTCGCCGGCCAGAATATCGGCCTGCACCGCCGCGCCGAGTGCGACCACTTCATCGGGATTCAACTCGATGTGCGGCTTCTTGCCGCGCGCGCTTAGCTTGAAGAGATCATCGACCAATGCACGCACCGCAGGAATGCGCGTCGACCCACCCACGAGCACCACTTCATCCACCTGCTCGGGCGCGATGGCGGCGTCAGCGAGGGCCTGCTTGCAGGGGCCCGCGGTGCGATTGAGAACCGGCTCGATGAGCGTCTCGAAGACCTCGCGCGGAATCTCGCGCTGATAACGGTCGCCATTCGGCAACTCGATATCGAAGCTCGCTGACTGCTCCGTGGAGAGGCGGATCTTGGCGTCAATCGCGGCCTTGCGCAGCGCCTGCACGGCGCCGGGATGGGCGCGCAGGTCGACACCATGCTCGGAGTGAATCTCATCGAGCGCGATGGCGAGCAGCAGATTGTCGATGTCGTCGCCGCCCAGGTGCGTGTCACCGTTTGTGGACTGCACCTCGAAGATGCCGTCGCGCAGCTTGAGAATCGAAATGTCAAATGTGCCGCCACCGAGATCGTAGACGGCGATGGTGCCTTCCTTGGCGCGATCGAGGCCGTAAGCGAGTGCCGCCGCTGTAGGCTCGTTCACGAGGCGCAGCACGTCGAGGCCGGCCATGCGGCCCGCGTCTTTCGTGGCCTGGCGCTGCGCATCGTTGAAGTAAGCGGGCACAGTGATGACGGCCTGCGTGACCGGCGCTCCGAAGAACCGCTCGGCATTGCGCTTGAGCTGGCGAAGCACGTAGGCCGAAATCTCCGGCGCGGTGAAGCGCATCTCGCCAAGCTGCAGACGCGGCACCTCATTCGGATCCGGGGGACCAGCCTCCACATCGTCGGCGAGGCGAAACGGAAAGAGCTTGAGCTCGCTCTGCACCTCTTCAAGGCCGCGGCCCATGAGGCGCTTGACCGAGTAGATGACACGCTCCGGCGTTTCAATCAAGACTCGGCGCGCGCTGTTGCCCACGGTGACGGTGGGCCGGCCGCCTTCAGCCGGCATGGGATCGAGCGCGACCACGGAGGGCACGAGATTGGAGCCGTCCGCGCCGGGAATGACCACCGGCTTATCGCCTTCCATATAGGCGACCAGGGAGTTGGTAGTTCCAAGGTCGATTCCCACGACCACCGCTCTTGTATTTTCCGCCATGATCTCTGCTTAAGCTCCCAAAGCTTCGGTTACGTCACGAACCAGGTTGCGTAGATAGCGGCGGCGATCGAGCAGAGCCACCATCGCGCTTTGCGCGGACTGGCGCTCCGCTTCATTGCCGCTATCCCAAGCCTGCCACTGAGTGCGCAGATCGCGATCGACCTCGCCAAGCATGCCTTCAAATTTTCCCTTGGCCTGCGTCAAATCTTTTTCGAGTTGCTCGTCGATCTCGCCCATCTTGCGGCCCATGCGCATCTCTTCAAGCTGCATGTTCAGGTCGAAGACTTCTTCGAGCAGATCGGGGGGCACGCGCGAGGGCCCCATATCTTTTTGGCCGCGATCTTTGCCGCTGTGTTCTTCGCCAATCTCCGCGCCCTCGAGCTTGAGCAGATATTCAGTCCGGCGGACCGGGTCTTTGAGGGTGCGATAAGCGTCGTTCAGCAGCGCCGTGTCGGCCAGGCTCCATTCGCGCTCGTTCTCGCCGGCGCGGGCAAAGCGGTCGGGGTGCAGCTTGCGGCTGAGGCGATGGAACTCCTGCTCCAGAGCGGCCAGATCGAGATTCAGTCGAGGCTCGATTCCGAAGACCGAAAAATAATCGCCGCCCGGCGGCGGCTGGATCTTGCTGCAATGCGGGCAGAAGAGAGAAGACTCATCGTGAGCCACGGAACAAGACCAGCACGCAACCGGAACGGCGGAATCGACAACTTTCAACATGACCGAATCCCAACACGCAAAGAGCCTACGAAGAGAAAGACGAACCGCAACCGCAGGAGCGCTTGGAGTGCGGATTGATGAAGTTGAACCCCTGCCGAATCAGCGTCTCTTCGTAGTCCAGCGTCATACCGTGGAGGTAGAGAAAGGACTTGGGGTCAACGAAGACGCGCACACCGTCGAACTCGTAGATGCGGTCGCGCTCGCGGGGCTGGGTGTCGAACTTGATCGAGTACGAGAGCCCCGAGCAGCCGCCGCCCATCACGCCCAGGCGCAGCCCGCCCTCTTCGGGCGAGACGCCTTCCTTGGCCATGGCCGAGCGGATCTTCTGGACAGCGCGCTCGGTCACCTGCAGTCCCTGGCTCGGCGCCTGTGACACGGCAGCCGGTTGCGGCTGCGCGGCAAAGGCGCCTTCCGCCGGCTTGGACCCGATTGTGACCATCTCTGCCATCTGTCTTATCAATCCCTCTGAACTCTCACGGGTGCTCGGAACTCTCAGGAGCCAAGGCCCGCAGCTCTCCACGCCCGGCGTTAGGGCACGGCCGAAAGCCGTGCCCTGGCACAAAACGCCTTCTCCGCTGCTTAGTTGGCCGCGGCGGTCGTCTCGACCGTTTCCGCTACGCCGTTCTTCTTCTTCCAATCGCCGATGGCTGCGCGGATCGCGTCTTCAGCGAGCACCGAGCAGTGAATCTTCACCGGCGGAAGCGAAAGCTCTTTCACGATGTCGGTGTTCTTGATCGTGAGGGCTTCTTCAACCTTGCGGCCCTTGATCCACTCCGTCGCGAGCGAGGAGCTAGCAATGGCTGAGCCGCAGCCGAAGGTCTTGAACTTGGCTTCCTCAATCACCTGCGTCTCGGGGTTCACGCGGATCTGGAGGCGCATCACGTCGCCGCACTCCGGCGCGCCGACGAGGCCGGTGCCCACGTCTCCTGAGCTCTTGTCGAGGGTGCCGACGTTGCGGGGATTGTTGTAGTGATCTACTACCTTATCGCTGTATGCCATGGGTCCGATCTCCTCCGCGGGGAAAGCCGCGTCGTCCTGTTCCCTGTTGTTTGATTCGGCGGGCATGCCCGCCGATGCTTTCACAATCTTTTAGTGCGCCTGCCATTCGATTTTGGTCAGGTCGATGCCTTCCTTCACCATCTCATAAAGCGGCGAAAGCTCACGCAGTTTCTGCACGATATCGATTACCTTGGCGGCCACATAATCCACTTCCGCCTGCGTGTTAAAACGGCCGAGACCGAAACGGATCGAGCTGTGCGCTACGTCGTCGCCCAAGCCCAATGCCTTGAGCACATAGGAAGGTTCGAGGGTCGCCGACGTGCATGCCGATCCGCTCGAAACCGCCACATCATTGATGCCCATCAGCAGCGACTCGCCTTCGACATACACGAAGCTCATGTTCAGATTGCCGGGCAACCTGTGCTCCCACGAGCCGTTCACGTGAACATAATCGAGCTCGGACTCGAACCTGGCCTTGAGCCGGTCGCGCAGCCCGCGCAGATACGCAGCTTCGGAATCCATCTCCGCGAGCGCGATCGCGCAGGCCTTGCCCAGGCCTACGATGCCGGGAACATTGAGCGTGCCGGACCGCATGCCGCGCTCGTGCCCTCCGCCGTCAATCTGCGCGGCGATCTGCACGCGCGGATTGCGCCGGCGCACATAAAGCGCGCCCACGCCCTTGGGCCCATAGAGTTTATGCCCCGAGATCGAAGCCACATCTACGTTGTCAGCGATCACGTTGAACGGAACTTTGCCGACGATCTGCACCGCGTCCGTGTGGAAGATCACGCCCTTCTCATGGCACAGCTTGCCGATTTCGCGAATCGGCTGCAGCACGCCGATCTCGTTATTGGCGGCCATGATCGTCACCAGAATGGTCTTGTCGTCCATGGCGCGCTTCAGGTCTTCGAGATCGATCAGGCCATCCGCCTTCACCGGCAGATAGGTCACGCGATAGCCATATTTTTCCAGGCGCTTGCAGGTGTCGAGCACCGCCTTGTGCTCGGTGACCTGCGTGATGATGTGATTGCCGCGCTCGCGATACATCTCGGCGATGCCCTTGATGGCCAGGTTGTCGCTCTCGGTGGCGCCGGAGGTAAAGATGATTTCCTTGGCGGTCGCACCGATGAGCTTGGCGATCTGTTCACGCGCTGTCTCCACCGCCTGCTCGGCTTCCCATCCAAAGGAGTGGTTGCGGCTGGCCGCATTGCCGAACTTGCTGGTGAAATAGGGCATCATCGCCTCCAGCACCCGCGGATCGAGCGGGCTGGTGGCGTGATTATCCATATAGATCGGCAGGCTTACGCCGGAGGGAACCTCCACTTGGCTGACGACTGTGCTCATCTTTCACTCCCTGTTCAATCTTCAACGCGCTTCAATCGCGTTGTTCCTGCGCGTTGTTCCTGCGCGTTGTTCGTGGGCTGGCGGCGCTGGCGCAATGGGCGAGCACCGCCAGCCGCATTGCTAAAGCGTCAATGCAACCAGCCTGTGGGGATCGCGCACGCGCCCCGCCGGATGTTCATGCTCCGCCAGATCCTGGATGCTGATGCTCTTCAAGACTCCGGCAATCGTGTCGTTGACTCGCGCCAGTGGTTCTTTGATGGTGCAACTCGGCGTCAGGTCGCATCCCTTGGCGCCTTTAGTGCAGGAGGTGATGAAAAACGGCCCGTCGATGGAATGAATCACCTCGTAGGCCGAAATCTGGCGCGCGTCCCGCGATAGCGCGTACCCTCCGTTCATTCCCGCATGGGAGCGCAGCAGCCCCGTTTTGGTAAGCCGCTGCAGAATCTTGGCCAGCAGTTGCGCCGGGATCCCATAGGCGTCGGCAATATCCTTGGCGCTCAAGGCAGGGGTTTCCGGGTGCTCGGCCAGGTACTTGAGCGCCATCAACCCGTAATCCGCCTTTTTGGTCAGCTTGAGCATGATATCCGACTTGTTCGGTCCGTATTTAGTATACGTCCGTATCTTTCGGGTTTTCAAGACCGGCCGAGGCAGATCCGCTCTGGAGACGGAAATCACGATCCGGTGGGGCAAATATTCAAACAATTATCCTTTGGAAAATGCGGAAAAGCGGCTACAATCTGGCCCCAAGAGCACTATGCCCTTCTCTTTTCGCCATCCAGGAGCCGCTTTCATAAAGAGACTCAAGGCGGCGCTCCGGCCCTGCCCGGCCCAGCCTAACCGGCTGGCACGTCAGGGGATATTCAGGATATCGAGGGGAGAAGGCCGTATTTGAACTGAAACGACGAGCGATGGTTACCGCCTGCAGACACCCTAAGGTTCGAATCGTCTCCCGGCACGAAGACACGGAATTTGTCGAGTGTTTGGAATGTGGCGAGGTTTTCGACTCCGAAGAGTTCCATGACATGGAGATCGAAGACTCGGCCGAAACAGAGGACGTCTCGGACGACTCCTAAACCCGGTCAGTCCACGTTCAATTTGGGCCCGGAGCCGTTGGCCGTCGAGGCGCCCACCCGCCGCGACGCCGTCCATGCGTAATGCAATCCCGAGGCTACGGTGAGGACCATCGTGGCATAGAGCGCAAATCTGCGAAAACAGTCGACCCAATAGGCCGACGTGAGCTGGTGCAGGAGAACTGCGGCCACCGCCGTGATCTGCGCGAGCGTGTTGGCCTTGCCGAAGATGCTGGGGTGAAACTCGCGCCGCCCCACCGCCGCATAAAGAATGGCGGCGACCAGCAGAATGCCCACGTCCCGCCCAAAGACCAGCACGGCGACGGTCACCGGCATGAGGGATTTGTGCAGCAGCACCAGGAAAAGAGTGCTCAGCAGCAGCTTGTCCGCAACAGGATCAAGATAATGGCCCAGCATCGACCGCTGCTTGAGGATGCGGGCCAAGGTTCCGTCGAGCGCGTCTGTCAATCCTGCGGCGACGAACAGCGCGAAGCTGAGCGCATAATGGCTCTCCAGAATGGCAGCCACCAGAAACGGAGCCAGGCAAATGCGCAATAGCGTAAGCAGATTGGGTGTGGTGCGCAGTGGGTTGAAACGAACCTTCGAATCGTCAGTCATGGCAGACGTAAAAGAAACCGCAATCGCATGATCCGCCCTCCCGCGAGCCATTCCGGATCGCCAGGAGGAGCGCGCTTCCGTATGCACAGACCATTCGCCTGCCCGCCAAAGTAAGGAGGGCGACGCGGTGGGCGAGAGGCAAGCCTCTCCGAGGAACAATGGCCTGTACAGCAGGAATGGTAAAGCATCGCCTCAGGCAGGCTCCAGCTTTCACTCGCTCAGGGGTCCTGCTAGACTAGGGAAGTCGCTTTTTTCAGGCGCGTAGCTCAGTTGGTTAGAGCGCTTCCTTGACACGGAAGAGGTCGCTGGTTCGAATCCAGTCGTGCCTACCATTATTTTCAACAACTTAGATTGCCACTTCTGGGAACTGGACCTGTTTTGTGGGAACAGTTTGGGAACACTCCTTTATTGCCCCCTCGTGGGAACCGGTCTTCGGTTTCCTGCCCATCAGAAGATCTACAGCTTTGCGCTGTGCAACACGCTTCTGCTCCATGCCCGCTTGCGCATAGATCTCCATCGTTGTGCTGATCTTGGCATGACGCATCAGTTCCTGAACCACCTTCACATCGTTGCCGGTGGTAGCCAGCAACGAGCTGTAAGTACGACGGAACGTATGCCAGCCAATCCGCTTTGTGATCCCCACCCTCCTAGCTATCGGCTGCAAGATCTTAGACCGAAGAGCCAAGCCATGAAGTTGACTGCGCCGATCGCCATACCGACACCGAAAACGATTCCGGCGATGGTCTTTTTGGACTGTCCTTCGCCATAGGCGAACATCAGCCCTCCGACGACGATTGCGACCAGCGACAGCCCGGTCGCAATTGTGCCGGTGAAAGCGGTTTTGAGAACGTTGACTGCGTTGTCCCACGGATCGCTGCCGCTCTGCGCATAGACCGGCAGGGCGGACAACAGGAACAGAGGGACAGCAAGACGGGTCAGGGGGCGGCTGCGCGCCCAACGAAAGAAGGGGGGGCGCTTCGACGGACGGATGCTCTCCACAGGGATCTCCTTTGGTGGTTTGCCGTCGAGTGGCCACTCTCGGTGCAACGTGCTGGATGTGAAGGTAGGGCGAAGCAGAGGTCGAAAACGTGGAAAAATCTTCTACTCGGTGTCCTGTCAGGACACCATGAAATGAAGTGGTCACCCGAGTGAGCATCCGGTGTTCCCTAGAATGACCCTATGGCTAGTTGGCGAATGGCAATGCGGAAGGGCTACAGAGGCGAAGACATGTTCAAAAAGTGCCTCCCGAGAGGTCTGGCGGCAATAACCTACCGCCCACTTTTTAGAACGGACCTGAGCCGTTACGGTCCTGAGCGGAGGCCCCCAGGCTGGCAAGATCTCTCTACTTCTCAGAAAGGAAGCATCAGTAAGTTCGCATGGCAAATCCGGGCAGGTGACAAGCTCTATGTACGGGATTCAAGCCGTCCGAACCTGTTAGTGGGTTTTGGGCATGTTCTAGGCAAAGAGGGGGACCTTGCATACTTCTATAATGAGCGGTCCCCAATTAGGACCCAAGAGGGAGATGTTTGGCGACATCTTATTGCCGTGGATTGGGAGCATCCCTTTGCAGAAATTCCTTATAAAGACCATTCTGCAAATACGACAGTTCTAAGCATCGATGAGGATGAGCTTTCGGAATTTCAAAATGTGGCGAAGAGAGTCGAATACAAGAAGCATGGGTTGTCGGATGCCGCAGTCGATTTGGCGACGCGTCTGAGGTTGAGGAATGGCTGAAGTCACTTCAGCTTGCACCGGCAAGCCGGGCAAAGGTGCGCAACGTGTTAAGCGCAATCTTTCGTCATGGAATGCGTTGGGGTTGGCTGGACCAGAACCCCATCACCATGGTGCGAGTTAGTTCGAAGCGCTTGAGGAGACCGGACGTGCTTACTGCAGAGGAATTCCGTTCTCTGCTGAAGGCACTCCCCCAGCGCGAAAGGGCGCTGGGGGCGATCTGCGCAACCACTGGTCTGCGGATCGGCGAGGTGCTCGGTCTGAAATGGGAGGACATTAACTTCAGCACATGCATGGCCGACGTCCTTCGCTCTTATTCAGACGGGGCGATCGGTCCCTGCAAGACCGAGATCTCCGAGCAGCCCGTACCACTCGATGAGATCGCTTTAGAGGAACTGCAGGCATGGTATCCAGTTTGCGGCTACCCGAAAGCTGACGATTGGGTCTTCGCCAGCGACTTCAGTTTCGGGAAGACTCCGCTGTGGCCGGATAGCCTTTCCGAGCTAGAGAGGAGGTGATCCATGTCTAAGCCAGCGGGCGGCAGGGTGAGTCCAGTATTCAAGGCCATGAACCGCCCGCTGACTGTCCTCGGAGCGGAGCGTCGGTTGTTCTTCGTCGCTCTGATCTCCGGGGGCGCCATCTTCTCTCTGCTCCATTCATTGTTTGGCGGAATCGGCCTGTTCATCGTTGGCGTGATCATCGCCCGCATTGCGACCAAGCATGACGTAGAGATTCTGCGCGTGCTGTTCAACTCCGGCAAGTTCCGCCGGCGATACGACCCGATGAAGGCAGACACGATGGAGCCCAGTGAGATAAGCCTCACCTCATATCCATCGATGAAAGCACGCATGTTATTAGCGTGGAGCCAGGCAGCGGTCCACACCTCAAGAACCTCGACCCTCTCTTCCTCTTCTTTGATGGCCTTCGCCAGTTTCCGACGCTCTTCTGCGGCTCTGTTGGCCTCTTCTTTCTGTCGTTTGAAGTGCTCAGCACGCAAAACTTCCTCGCGTCCGAGCCTCATCAGTTTGCCGAGGCATTCCGGCAACCGTCCTTCCAGCTTTCCGTCCCTGCGATTGTCGCGGAGTTGTTGACCGTAGCTGAAGTCACCGAGTCGGAGTTCCAGAACGCCTGTAAGCAATCGGTCTGCAACGGTTACCGTGCTTCCCCATCTATCTTGCTCGACATGTTGTCCCGTGCGTTCCAGTCTCTCTGTAATCGCGAAGCGAATGTGGTATCCAAAAAATCTCGGCGACAGTCCAGTTGCGCTCCGTGGCGATGGTGACCGGGAAGCCCTCGGCCTCCAGCAGGATAACCAGAGCATTCAATAGGCCGAGCGCCCGCTCAAGCATGCTCTGGGAGACGCGAATGTCCAAAGATGATTGGGATTGTCCCGCCAGAATCCCGTCGCGATTGGCCGTGGCCTCAGCGAGCCGCTTCTCCGTTTTTGCGACAAGCTTGTGGCGGGTCTGAATGTCTTGAAAATGGATTGACCGGAACTCCATCTTCAAAACCCGCTGGTACCACTCGTCCGTTGGGTCCCGCAGTAATCTAGAGCTCTGTTCGGCTGAGTTCTCGTCCCGCATCTTCAGACGGGTGACGATCGGGATCTCCTTAAGCTTGGGCAATGCTGGCTTTTCAATTCGTTGTCCTGCCGTCTTCCGGGCCCAATAGCCAAGCCCTGGCAGTGGAATAGACAACTCCCGACACACCTTTCCGAGCCGAACATCGGAAATTCCATACGTGGCCGCCAGCTTCGAGAGTGGCGTGGACCAGACTTCACTGTAGAGCTTTTCCCGATTCCAAATGTCCATTGTTCGTCCCGTTCAGAAAAGCGCTTGTTTTGTCATGCAGATGAGAGTTAAGATGAATAGGCGAATAAAAAGCGAATACAACTTTTAACTGACTAACTAACAGAATTCATTTGAGAAAGTCGGATTGGAGATGCCGAGCCCGCCCAATGCAGAACCAAGATCGTTAACATTTGCGCTATAATTAGCTCCTAATTATAGGCGATTATGAGGAGAACGAATCGAGTTCCGACGCGAAGGGTCTACCTCTCGCTTTCGAAAAACGCAGCCGCTGTGCTTGCCCAGCTCGCAGACATCGCGATCTTAGGGAAGACCTCAACCGAAGTTGCAACTCGGATCGTCACAGATTGGATTTGGCAGAATCAAAAGGAATTGGCAGCGCAAGGTATACCGTTGAAGCAACCCGAATCGAATCAGGTTGATTCAACCGAAAGAGGATGATTAGTTTCCAGTTTTTCCACTGGCTTCCACTGGCGTCCTCAAGGGAAAAAGGTGGATGTTGGATGGACACAGCGATGGTGTACGACAGAAAAGAAGCAACATATCACGCAGGGAGCTGAAAAGATGGCGAGTCAGGCAATAAAGTTACGACCAGTCCCAAATCCGATGCAGAGTCGAGAGCGCGTCATCGAAAGGGTGAACTCTTGGCCGGAATGGAAGCGAAATACATTCAGCTACCCGAGCCCAGAATTGTTTATCAAGGAAAAGCTCCGCGAACAGGCTGTTCGCAAGCGCTCTGACAAGGACAAGTAGTCTTATCCCCTTTTGCATCTGACAGCCTGGCCTTCAAAGCCTGGTCTATTTAATAGGTACCCGCGGTTTGTCCTCGTCGTCAGGCGATTGTTTCGATTGAAGGACCTGTAACACCGGGTCAAAGTTCTTCCGCAATCTTTCTTCGTTGTCGAGGTAGCTATCCGGGTCTAAAAATACCCGTGGAACTCGATCGTCCTTGTTTGGCTTGCAGGGCTTCTCATCGTCTCCCTTTCTTTTAACTGGTCCGCCACTGCTCAGTTCCAAGGAAAAGAAATCCAGATAGCGTCGCGGACCGATACCGACAAAAGGTAGGAAAGGTATTCGCCCAGTTTTCTTTGCGTCCTCCTCATCGAAACAGATTGCATCATCGTGGAGATCGCGGGCCTTACTTTTAGGATACGGCTCAACATAAAACACGCGGCGTATACCGCTCGCAATAATGTGTCGGGTGCAGTTGTGGCAGGGGAAAGTCGTCACAAAAAGATCATTCCCCCGAACGCCGATTCCGAGTCGAGCGCACGTTAGGATTGCATCCATTTCCCCGTGGACTGCCCTCCCAAATTCCGTGATGGACCGAAACGAGCTCTTGTTGATCGCGGTCATTACAGATTCAACATTGAATATGCCGCTTTCTCCGTCGAGCATTTCCTGGACTCTCTCTTCAAATTTGTCTGGGATCGCAACACCAGATTGCTCGAAAACTGATCCCAGAAGTTCCCGCAATTTCTGCGCGTCGAGTACTTTGCTCTTTACTAACTTATCGACAATATCTGTGGCTATCATGTTCCGGTGTGCGGCGTTAGAGTCAATGTCTTTGGTATATGCTCGATGGTCCTCCTCATCTCCGTCCCAATAAACACCGCCTTTGGGAGATGGAACCTCGTTCATACCGACAGCCAATATATCTCCGTCTGGTGTAGCAATCGCTGCCCCAACTTGCCGCCCGGGTTCAGCCGATCGTGCCGCTGACGCGTAAGCCAAAAACATTGCATGCTCATGACGTCTGGGCGTGATAAATGGCTGCCCAAAGACCAGCTCAAGAAATCGATCGATCTGATCCTCGTAATGATCATCATCGGCATCAATAAAAACATCCGATAAATAAAAGGTTTGTCTGGTCCGTTGGCCGTGTTCTGTATCCTCATCGCGGTCGCGCTCCATCAAACCCTTTGCTTGCTCTGATGACATTCCGCATACTTTCGTTAGATACTTCTCTTGTGAATCGTCGTCATTGGCGATACCAACCAGATAAAAGCCCGATCTATAAATCTCGCGGAGCAATGAGACCTCTTCTGGCCGCTTGAGAGAACGCACGAGATGAGCAGTTCTGGGCATTGCAATCGGCCGCTCGCTCTCATCTGAGCTTCTGAGGCTGCCGATGCTCTCTACCGCCATAACCGCGAGTATCCCATCATGTTTAGCGATCGATCGTGCTTCATTTCCTGCCTTCATGAGAGCGTCGCTTCTTCCGTACGCCGATGAATCTGCAAATGAGGTTTTCAGGTTCATCTTTGGCAATTGATCGCTGATCCTATATTGGTGGCTGTCGTATCCATACTGGCGAAGGATCTTTTCGAAGGTTGTAATGACGTGATCGACGGACGCGCCGACCGGATACGCAAAAGCGAAAACGAGTTCGGAAGAACGGTCAGCCAAGGGCGCTCCTAGTTGAAATCGGGGGGCGAATATCGATCGGTCGCTGCAAAGTCCATGCAGGCCATGGCTCCGCACGGGTGAACGCTACGTTGGGTTCATTCCCCAACTCAGCGCGTTAATTACGAGTATGATAGCAACGGTCCAAACTTCAGCCTGAATTTCAGAACGTAGGGCGCTCGCGATCTTGCTCGGCTCCGCATCTGAAGTACCCTGATACATCGCGTGTGGCAACATGCTGCGTTTCGCCGTCCCGTTAATTGCTCGATACCAATTTTTCCGATCCATGAAGGTATGGAGTCTCTCGTAGTCCTGATAAGTGGGATTACCCCGCAATTCTACCCGAATAAAGATCTGTGCCATCTGGATCACCCTCCTCAACTGGAAAGGTCAGTTACCCAAGCATGCAACTGCTCTTCCCTTACTCGATCGATGAATACGGAGCTCGGTTTAGCGGCAGATGGTAATTTCCCGCGCCATCTGCCGCCAATTGTGGACGAACCATTGATTGATGGCCGTAGGCTATGGTCTGCGCCATTGATCCGGCTTACCGGCAGAGGTATGGCGGACGCGCTCTACCAAGGGGGCAACATTGGGATTCAGCTCCCTGGCCCTCTCGATAGCCTCTGCCTGTGTGGGTAATACATCACTGGCCCTTCCAGAGTTCGGCCTTCTTACGGCATAATCTCCTTCGGGGCGCTGCTCGACAAATAAGCGTTCAGTCGGCATGTTGAGTGTTCCTTTCGGTTAGGGTTGACGGTTTACCTGTCTGCCTCGTATCTCGTTGGCGCGGGACGGGCAACAGATCGAAGAGCTGATTCCGAAAGCTAAAAGGCGCTCCCCGAGGATTTCTCGGGGGCGCCTTTTCATTAGCTGTTATCTGCCGCTGCTGTTGCCGTTGACTCCGCGTCCCAGTTCTCGGCGTCCGCATACACATCCACATCTGCTTCTTGAACTTCCTCGTCGTCTAGCTGAAGGTGACTGCTGACGACCTGTGAAGATGCTGAGTAGTACCGCTGGAATGCGCGCCCCCAAACGACAAGCTCCTCATCTATGCGGCCGATCTGGTCTCGCCATATGTTGCAGAGTTTTTTGTCGACGCCAGACGTATCCACCAGCGGTCGCCCGTCATCGCCGCTGACCGCGGCCACCGCGCGAAACGCTGTTTCAAGCTGCTCCATCGCCTGAGCAAGATCACCTACCCGATTGTTGAAGTGATCGGTGGGAGTATCTCCTGGGCGCGGTGCCCGCGCTTTGCCTGCCGGCGGATATTCTGAGCGCAGGAAGTTGTCCGTGACCATCTGCTCTCCGGATTTATCAGAAAGCAGTTTGATCTGCCCGTCCTCATCAACCGCCCGAATCGATCGGCCAGCAGCGAAGTCGCTCAAAGCTTGCGCCAGTTGACGCACTCCTTGCGGCGTCTGGCGCATAGTGTCAAGTACCTCACCGGGCGTGCGGCGATCTGGCTGATCACCCGTCGAACCTCGATCAGCATTCAACCGACCAGAGACGATGAGTGGGTAAGCCGCGCGAACCGCGAGTTCAAGCGACGCTGGCCCTGGATCGGAATCGGTAGGACCGGCGAGTGCTTGAAGTACTTCTTTCATTGCTTCGTCCGCAAGCTGATCCGCGCTCCGGTCAGTACCAGACCATGCTTCTCGGTGGGCCGACTTGCTGTATGCGTGTTTCAGATAGCGCCGGTTCTGATCGGTCTTCGCAGGATCATCCGCATTCGCCCTCAAAATTAAGGCCGTGGCAAGCTCATTGAGCAGCTTGGGACCAATCCGCTTGCGTGTTGACTGACTGGTGACCGCGACGCGGATTGCTTTCTTGATCGCGTCATCCTTCGCAAGAAAGAGGTCTGCGATTTGCGCCGCACGAACTGCCGGGTCATCGGAAAGATGCGCAGCCTTGGCTTCGTTGCGGGTGCATGAGCCGGCAAAATAATCCCGCTTCGTCGAGGAAATAATCCCCTGGCGGTAGAGTTCATCAAGGACTTCATCCGCGAGAGATTCATTCTCCGGTCCTGCGCCCCACGGTTGTGGCGGGTCAACATGGCGCAAAGCGACCAGCGATTTCACAGCAGTCGGGAACCCTGTATTACCGGATGGGTGACGGCGAAAACCCACAAGGATTAGTGCCGGAACACGCTCGCACCGCAGCGCAATTTGCTCCTCCCCATTCGGCCCAGCTTCCCGACGTTCATTCAATTTGCGATAGATCACCCTAAGCTTGGTCTCATGCTCCTCATAGGGCACATCCGCCGACCTGACTTTCAGCAAATAGTGGTCGGCGGTAACGCGAGACGAGCCCTCAACAGTTGTTAGCGTTGTCACCGGATCGAAACCGTCCGCGTGAACATAGGTTGTGGTTGCTAACCAGACGGCTTCCATTACGCCTTGCGACGCGATCGAGGAGCGCCAGTCGTTGGCCAAGAGGACATATTTAGCGGCCTGCTCCGAAGCCCATGTGAGGTGGTGCCGGCTTTCAATTTCGACACACAGTTCGGCCTCGTCTGGCTTCTCTGGATTGCGAGGTTTCGGCTCGGGGATGGGCCGGAATTTCGACTCTTCACCACCCGTTCCAGGATCAACCGCGAATGGATGACAGCGCGACGGCAGGATACGCGGGTTACGGGGATCAGGCATGACCCGCCTCGCCCACACATTTGTGCGGATTCCCAGGAGTGTGCCACCTGGGACAGCAATCTCCTCCACTCCTGGGTCGAGGGGATCGCCAATCGTCTTTCTTACTTCAGAGGGATCGACGACGGCGTTTGCAATGGCGGTTGCAGCTTCCGGCGAAAGCTTGAATGCCTCTTTCAGCTTTTCTGCAAGAGTTTGGCGCGAGCGAGCGTTGGCATATTCAGGCAATGCCTCGACGGGACGAGGAAGGACGCTTTCTTCTGAATAGGGTGTCATGATTGCTCCTTAGCATTGGTGAGGGCAACAGAGGCACTCACCACCTGGCTGGACCAGGAACCTCGGTTGCGACGATTGGTGTCATAACCGAGGTGCTAAGGGCACGATTAAGTGACCCTGGCGCATCTCCTTCCGCTTGCCGATAGCTACCGGCGTCGCCGAAGGCGCAACGAACACGTCCGACCCTTCCAAGACGTACAGAGCAACCGGGCGATCCGATTATCTCTGCGTAGCCACCCCATGCAGAATCTGCCGGGTGAAGGGAGCATAGCGCTCGCGTCGCAGTTTCTTGCGAACAGCATATCACAAATCAATTTGGGGAGGCAAATTGCTGGATTTGAGAGATTCCACCGAGGCGCGGAACCTAATCCCAACTCAGGCCGCGCCCTCAATGAGCGGTCTTCTAAACGGGATCGACAGCAAATTCGGATGGTTGCGGGGGCTGGATTTGAACCAGCGACCTTTGGGTTATGAATGGCGGTATAGACGTAGTTTCAACGAGTTGCACGACCTGTGTCAATGGCGGAACAAAGCTGATGCCGTATCCGCCGCGCACCACCAAATCGTTCCTGATCTGTGTCTGTGCATCGAAGCCGACTCTCGGCTCCACGCCGTGATAGTCGGTCTGGATGCCTGCGGTATTCGAAACACAATTCCGGCCTGCCACCAGAAGTGATTCGGTTGCGGGATCCCACGTTGCGATGCGGTTCTGGATTTCCGTGAAGGGCGTGTACACGTCGTAGCGAAGGCCAAGATTCAGAGTGAGGTGCTTGTTAACGTGCCAATCATCCTCGCCGTAGAAACCGATTTCCCATACACGAAGATGGGTATCGTCCAGTTCCTGAGCGCGGGGAACGCCCAGGGTGATGTATTCACCCTGTAACAGGTCGGGCAGTGCAAGGACGATCGGGAACCCTCCAGCGATTGCGAGCGATTCGCGGAGTTCGATGCCTACTGGACCGAATAGCCATTCAGTCCCGACCATAGCGACAATCATGCTCGTTCATCTTGTCATCCTCATTCCGGTAGCTGCACTCTCAAGGACAAGAGCAGATTTACGCCGTGCCGGAATTCTGAGGATGGTTACGGAACCGAAGCGATCGTGACTTGTAGTCCACCCGTCGTCGCCTGTCTTTTCAAGTTCGGTGATCGACATCCTCGGCAGGGAAGTTCCATCTAAGAGCACGGTGCTCGCCGCGCCGCCGTGTACCTTGACCAGATAGCTTCGCAGTGGAGTCTCATAGGTTCCGGCAGGTGCATCGATCTGCAGTTGGGTTGAACCTCGATGTGCGAACACGGAGATCGATTGGCGATAGTAAACGGAGTGCTCATATGCATAGGTGGTACCATCGTCATCGTAGAAAACGAATCTGCCGGGCTCCTCCGCGGGAAATATATCCAGCGTGACTTCGGTCAGGGGGATTTGATCCACATAGTCCTCTGGCGGTTGCGTAGCCACAATGGATCCAGCACGGACAAAAAGGGGAATGTCTTGCCACGTTTCCGGATCAACCTTATAGGCGATGGTCTGGCCGCCTTCAATCTTTGTGCCGCGAAAGTAGTCGTACCAGACGCCCGCGGGCAGATAGACAGCGTGAGTGGACGCGCCCTGTTCAACAACTGGCGAAACCAGGAATGCATCTCCGAACATCCATGAGCGGTATTCGTTCGCCACCTCCGCGTCATCGGGAAAGGTCCAGAAGAGCGGTCGTACCACGCCCACGCCCGTCTCGTATGCGGCGCGCTCATAGGAGTAGATATAAGGCAGCAGTGCGTATCGGAACCGGAGGGCGCGCGTGGCCGCGGCTTCGGCAATGGGCCCATATACCCACGGCTGGCGTTTCTGATTCAAGGTGCCATGTACGCGATCTATAGGCACGAAGGCAGCGAACTCCATCCACCGTGCATAATTTTCGGGCGATGGATGCCCTTCAAATCCGCCCGTGTCCATGCTCCAATGTGGTTCGCCCAGATCGAGCGTGGCGAGCATACGTGCGCGTTGCCTGCGCATGCTCTCAAATCCGGTTATGATATCGCCCGACCATTCGGCATATCCATAACGTTGCGCGCCGAGGTAGAAGTTGCGGTTGATTGACCAGACGCGCAGGTCGGAATACCCACGTTGGCCCTCATAAAGCATCCGGCCCATATTAAAGAATTGAAAGTTATTGAAATTGAATATCCGGCTGGATTGCTGGTCTGACGCACCGCCATGCCACCATGGAAAAGCGTGATCCGCTTCGTCGTTCCACCATGCGTGCATCCCGGCATCAAACGATGGCTCCAGGTGCTTCCAAAACCAGGTGCGGGCATCCGCATTACTGAAATCGAGATCGCGCATCGTACGGCCTTCTGGTCCCCAGCCGGCCCAATAATCTCTCGGAGGCCCTGGTTCTCCGGGATACCAGAAACCATGTTGAGTAGCATATGTAGCGGCCTCGGTCATCTCCGCTTCACTGCCTAACTTGCTCACGAGAATTCTCGGCTTCAAAATACCAACGAATTTAAAGCCTTGGTCGCCCAATTCCTTGGCAAGAATCCCACTCGCTCCGTCGGGAAACTTGTCAGGGGCTACATTGCCAGGATTTGAGGTGCTGTTCCAACGCCATTCGCCGTAATTGTCCTCACCCCATGCTTTCCAGTCGTAATCGAGGGCAAAGGCGTCGATGGGAATATGTTTGGCCCGATAAGTAGCGGCAATATCTCTGATTTCGGCTTCACTGGATCCCCACTGGCTGTTGAGGAATCCAAGCGTCCACTTAGGTGGGAGAGGAGGACGTCCGGTCAGCTTGGATAGTCCCGCCATAACATCCATTGGTGGACCCGTAATCACAAAATACTCGATTTCATCGCGCGAGTCGCCATTGAACGTAATCCGGTCATCATACGCCCATTCAAACGTGCCTCCATCAGAATCGATAAGCACGCCGAAATCTGAGCTGAAAAAGAAGGGTGCGCCGCCTTCTCCCTGCGCGCCGGCGGCCACTAACGAGCCTTGATTGCGCAGCAGACCGCCACTAGCATCCGTGATAGCCAGACCGCTCATACCATACAGGTTTGACTCTTCGGCATAATCGAAAGTGGCGCGGTGAGATCGCGCATCTGCCAATGGTGCGGCTTCTCCGACTAACTTCTTTCCAGCGGCATTCATAACTGAGATCGAAAAGGAGGGCGTGTCAGCGACGGTGACAACCATCTGCGGCGTACGCAATGTAGTGGCTGCTGCCGCTCCTACGCCCGTATTTTGGACCGTAATATCAGAAACGGTTTCTGACTGAAACGTGGGATCCAGGACTGGCGTACGCGGGCTTGTCTTGCCGCCGGGCCGCACGTCGATACGAAGAATGTTCGGCGCTATTGCTTCTATATTCAATTCTCCGGCAAATGCTTCAATTTGAACTCCCTGGCTTGTGATTGCCACTGAATTACTTTGCGTGATCGCGCTCTGTGCCCAAACAGTGCAAACTCCGCAACAAAAGACTGCGAGTGCAGTTGTGGACTCTTCGAATAGCTTCCTTCGCTTTTCAGCCACTCTCTTACTCCCAATACATGCAATTGCTGTCTTATTCTGTCCGCACTAATGGAAACAGTCTTATTCATCAGCGCCAGTTTCGTGAACGTGGAATAACACGAACGAACATAGACGCCCGATAATGTCGCACATCCACCTATTACGCATAAGTGGTCTTTGATAGAAGAGCTTTTGCACTGCTGTTTATGCTACCTACGAAATCGTCCTGAAAGCTCCCGGCCGTCGACCAGGGCATATTTCAATCCGTCGTATCGCAAGCTGTGCGATAACGCTAAAGCCACTCCGGGCCGTTGATAAGTCACCACTCTCTGATCAGCCATGACCTCGTCAGTGATGTTACCGTCTCGATACATGTTTTCAAATGCCTCAAAAGAGCCGTAGTCCTGCAGGCCGCCGACTTCTGCGACGAATCCGTTGGAGATCTGTAATAGACTCAGCCTCGTGAACTCTTTTTCTTCGCCATCATAGTTGATAAAATGAATGGAGAGGAACCTATTTGCCTCTTCGATGTGCACCGCCGCCTGACGTCCTATATCTGTGATGACTAATGGTCGGAACGAACAGAAGAAATCACCATCGTCCAGCGCAACTACTCCTGGTTCAACAGAGCGAAACGGGAGTTGCACCGATTTACCATTAAAGAGCACTCGTTTGATGGGACGGTAAATGATCGGCACGGCGATCGTAAGGCGCAGGCCGCGATACTTGCCGATGAATTGATTCTTGGACTGATAGGCTACAAGAGCGGTATTGTTCTTTTGCACCGCGCGAACACGTCCAGCGTCTCCTAGCAATGAAGTTGTCAATTCAACGCCGGGATTGTGCGGATTGCTCCACGGCTTTCCAGGTCCAAAATCATCTGTCGTGTAGCGAGTAAATATCGTCGATATATCCTCGAACGAATTCGGCTTGTCCGCTCGTCGAAAATTTATAAAGAATGCATCTGTTTGAGTACCATCCAGAAAGGGCGCGGTGGCGCTGCCAACGGCGTAGTCCTTTGTCATATAGCAGGTTGTGACTACATCGCCGGACGAATATTCAAATACGTCATCCAGCTTTGTCGGCTTTCCTTCATTGCCATCCCGAACCCAGATCGAGTCCGCGGAAGAGCCAAATTCGGACGTTCCGGAAACAGTGAACGGAAACTCCTTATCAAAGAGGAGACGCTCGATGGCCGGTGTGGCGTGGTAAGTTCCGCTGCTTATGAATGCCGTGCAAGACTGCATAAAGGGTACGTCGCCGTCGTGGTGAATGACCTGTCCGGCGACGGGCGGAAACATGAATCGTACTGGATTCATCCATAACCTTTTACCAAAGGTGATGTACAGCATCATCTGTACCTGGTGAAGATGACCAACGCTGTCTACGGTGTATGCGCGCGAATGAGGGCCGGCCAGGATGTTTGTGGGAGGGTGAAAATGGGCGGCAACATCCATCCATATCTCACGTTCTATCTCCAAGGCCAACTCACGCGCCCGTGGATCTTTGGAATACTGCGCGATATCAGCGTAAGACAGCATGGTTACCGGAGAATAGGTAGAGCTCGTATATTCAGACAGGAAATCTCTACGGCCGAGAAGCTCAAGCAGACGATGCATGCCATCTATGCCGCTTTGTTTCGCATCTTCATCTCCGATCGCTTCACCGCCAAGAGTCGCGATTACAGTCGCCATCGACGGAAAATTGTCGTTATACCCCAGAAACCGGATTGGACCCGGAGAATGAAGAGCTTCGCGGACGAGCGATAGCAGAAGTTCTTTGTTTGTGGGGCTCAGGTAATCATTGCACTTGGCTAGAAGCTGGGATGAAGCCGAATACTCAAAGATGGAAAATGGATAAGCATAACTTGTCCGTTCGGCGAAGCTCCTTGCGATAATAGCATTCGCCTTGTCGCGTGTTGCTGCATTACTTAAAAGCGACAAGCAGTTCCACAGGCGCTCACGGCCAATAGGCGGCGTCGACTTACCAATCCAGCGTCCAGTGTCATCAAAGAGGAAGCCAACGCTGTTTTGGTGGAGGGAAAAGATCTCTGAACGGCGCGCGCTTTGGGTGGTCGAGTCCCACTCTTCGGTTGCATCTACTTTGCCGCGAATCGGACCAAGCACTGAGAGCGAAAAGAGGCCCTCACAAAAGCCTCTCCGCGAGAAGTTGAACAATTTATCTTGTGGCATGATGTGGTGTTCCTTTCCCAGTTGCGTTCTGGCCATCCGCTATATCGGGCGATCTATCGCGTCCAGGACAGCCAGAAGCAGTATGGGTACATGAAATCGCAATTCTGCAATTACTCTTGCGACTGAAATGGCGAAGCCGGAAGGCCCGCTTGGTTGTAAAGATTGCCAATTGGATTGTCTTTCCACGCATATCGGACATAGACGGGATCGGAAACATCTCTGCTGGAAACCACCACACATGGCCCATCGATTCGCGCATCGGCCCCAACGAATCTCTTGTCTGCCCCTGCAATTTCAAAGCCCACGAGCGGACCACCCTTTGCCACGAGCGTAGCACCATGGTCGAACCAGATCCGCACACCGTGCTCTTCGCGCGCCGTCATTCTGAATAGCGGACCGGAGTACTCAATCGGCTCATCATATGCGATGGCTCGGGCCGCGAGAGCCAACCGAGCTCCGACATCCTGCTTGTCCTTGAAGTGGACATTCGTAGGGTCGCCAATATCGATTGTCACCGCCATTGCAGTATTTCTGAGGGCGAGCACTTTTCTTTGTGCTTCACGGAGCTCAGGCCAGCCGTCGCCTTGGTTGGTATCGAGATTGGCCAGCTGGACATAGAGAAATGGAAAATCTCCCTCGCCCCAATCCGATCTCCAACCTTGGATCAGCGTCTGGAATAATCTTGTGTAGACGGGCGCCTGCTCTACGTTTGCATTGGCTTCGCCCTGGTACCAGATCACGCCCCGAATGGCAAAATGAGTGAGCGGCGCTATCATCGCGTTATAAAGCGCTGCCGGCGTGTTCCTTGACACGAGGTCTGCGTGGTCGCGAAAAATCGGCTCGGGCTTGCCTTGAGCTTTGGCCGACTCCTTTTGCTGGTCTTCGAACTCCTTCTGCACACTGACGTCGGCGGCTTTGTCCATCGTGCGCGACCAATTCGCAAAGACCGGCATCAGCGAAGCGTCTTCAGAGAGGGATCGCATACTGGCCCACGCCTCGGCGGTAGTGCCGCCATATGTCGAGTCGATGAGTCCAATCGGTACTTTCTGATCCGCATAGATTTCTTTTGCAAAAAAGAAGGCTACAGCCGAGAAGTCCGCGGCTGTTTCAGTCGAACTCGCTACCCAGGTTCGCCCGGATAGATCGTCGAGCGGATAGGGCGAGGTGGCTACCTTGACGCGAAAGAGGCGAATATTTGGAAGGTTTGCAACCTGTAACTCCGCCGCAGCATTGCTGGCATTGCTTGTGTAAAACTCCATGTTGGATTGTCCGGAAGCGAGCCACACATCTCCAACCAAAATATCCGTCAAATGAATAGTATTTGTGCCGTGGATAACCATGTCGAACGGGCCGCCCGCTGTGCCCTCGGGCATCACAACCTCCCAGCGGCCGAGTTGGTCGGGAGTCGCGCTTTGCGTCTCGCCGCGGAATGTGACCGTGACCATCTCGCCCGCATCGGCGCGTCCGCGCACCTTCACCGGAAGGTTGCGCTGCAAGACCATGTGGTCGGCATAAATGGATGGCAGTTTCACTTCGGCGCGGGCTACGCCCGCGGGAGGCATCACGACGCACCCCAAAAGCAGCAATGCCCACTGCAATTGTATGCGAATCGCTCTTGCGGATAGCACGATTGCGCCGCGCCTGCAGATCCCGGCACAGCAGAATCGCGACACTCTGCTCTGCGCGTGATTACGTGCGGCCCGCAAAGATAGCATATCGGCTTGCATCAACGGAGCCACCATATCCAACGAACCGTTCCCGAGCGGCGACGAACGTGCTGACCTGCCTTCCATCATGAGTTCAGAGCCCTTTCAATTGGGCATCGCATGCGGTCCCCGATCTATCTGCGTGAACGAGGCCACACGCGAGTATTTGTCCCGTGTGTAGAAACAGCATGCCCTATGGCTTCTCTGGCGCAAACTGGATTGCATTGGGTCCTGTTGTTTGCAACACTCCATTCGCCAACTTGATAAATGGAGTTTCGTACACCGGCGAGTCATGATATGCCTGGACCACACCGTCGATGCTTACTTCCGGCAGGGAGCGCCAGTATCTGGGATTCGCCGGTTCGGGCGCAGGGGTGACGAAACGCACACTTACGGGCTTGCCATCACCATCAACAGACCTCACGGTCGACGAATCTTCGTCATACCGCGGACTTGCCGCTCTGGCACGCGTGCAGAAGGAAGCGAAGTTGCCGCCTGCGTCGTTCACCATGACGAACAGAGCCGTCTTCGCCTCATGTACTTTCAATACGGTAAAGTCTGCGGAGATGCGGGCAGGAAGCCCTTCCTTCTCCACTTGAAACGATCCTTTCAAGGAGGCGAGGGCAACGTATGTGCTCCCGCTGCGAAAGAAAGCCCACCGCCCGTCAACGATAAGCTGGTCAACGGCTCGTGGAATCCTGCATTGCACCATCTGAAACAATGCGTCCTTGTGCTGATCGCGCTCGGTCCAGAACCTGTTCTCTACGCCTACGGTCCATGGGTCGCTTTTTGGAATTGAGGCAATCAGGACAGCGCGCTGCTTGTCCAACCGGTACGTCTGCACGAAAGGAGACCAGAAGTCGGTCGTCCAGGCGTTCTCGCCTTCGTTGCTTATCCAATACGGCTGTTGGCACTCCAGCAGGTTGCGGCGCGCATCTGAGCGCCAAGCCACTGCAAACGTTTCATTGTGATCGTTGTACCCGGTGGGGTCGAAGATCATGTTTCCCGTAGCAAGCGCATAGTTTTTTCCGATATAAGTATCGCCATAACTAATCGGCCAGGGGCGATCATCCCACTTGGAGAAATCGGGCGTGACATACCGTACCACGTAATTTTCCGAAGGCATTGAATACGCGGCCAAAGGTGGTCGCCACGAGGACAGAGCGAACATGATTGGATAGTATGGTTCACGGATTGGCTTGACAAGGTCGAATTGCCCAGTCTTCGGCTCGCCAAAGTAGTACCACAGCACGTGTTGGCCGCACGATGGAAAATCAGGCCAGTCCTTTGGTAAGGGAGCGTTAGTCTGATCTACGTTACGGCGGGTAAACGGCGGCATAATCTCGCCGTGAAAGGAATCCGCTTTCAGCAGTATGACCTCGAGTGAGGCTTCTTCGTTTGCTCGCTTGGCCACCTCCGGATCTTTGGCAAAATCGATCAGATTGAGCGTCGGAAAGATATTCGTCAACGAATAAGTAGGCGAGAGTAACTCCTGGCTCCCGGTCTGAAAGAATCGCCAATGCCGCCGCGCCATCAATTCTTTGGTGCGCGCCATTACTTCACTGGACTTATATTTTGTGCCATCCATGTCGGTCCAGGTAGCCTTCGGGAAGTACTGCGCCAGCAGGTACCACGACGATGACTGCATGATCATGTGATTCAGCGTTCCATGCGCGAACAGACCCCTCCGGTTTTCCGACAGCCCTTTGAGCAAGAAAGTCTTCTGCGCATCGCTCATACAGTTGCCAAACATGTATAAATAGCGAACCAGCGGGGGCAGCGAAAACATCTCGAACGGGATCGGCTTCGTTGTGTCGGTCATACCCATTTTCCCCAAGTCTGCCATATACTGCGCGCGTTCCGAAGGGCCGCATCCATCCCGCGCCGTCGCCGCCAGATAATCGTATGGTGTAAGTTTCAGCTCATTGGAAATTACCGCTGAGCTGCTCCACGCGATCACCTTGGCTCGGCGCTCGGCGATGCTCGCTTCAATCTCTTTGACTTGCGCATTATTCTGTGTCGACGCAGCCTGTGCGGCTCCATGCGCACAGAATGCGGATGGCGCAGCTATTTGGAATCCCGCAGCAAGGCACAGAGCCGACAGCCAATAGGAACAAACTGAGATAGTGTGCTTCATATATTTACCTCGATCGTCCTGTGAAGCAATGAACTCCGACCGACACAGGCACCTTGCGGAGTCCTTCCGAATAATTTTGATTCGACCGATTTCTGAGCCTCGACAGACCCCGCAGTGGTAATCATCGAAACTGCGGCCGGCTCTAAGGCTGCCCGTTCGGATGCATCCACTTCCCGGCATCCTACTCGGAATCCGCACAGGAGCCCTTCGCAGTTTCACAAATATCGCGTCTCGAGTTCTGACCGAGCTATTGGCCTAAGCGCCATCGCCGAAACAGAGAAAGCTGTAGCGGCGATGGCGAGGGGTCTTGAACAGGTCGAAGCCGGAGCACTGCGTCAGAAGATGAACTTCGCACCGAACTGCATGTTGCGCGCTGCCTGGGTGCTACTGATCACTCCTGCAGCAGCAGTTCCAATGGATGCGCTGGGATTGAGCAGGTTCTGGTGATTGAATACGTTGAGCGCATCTGCCTTCAGCTCGAATGCTCCTGCCTCTCCAAGCAATGGCACACGATAGCTCTTCGAAATGCTGGCATCGAACTGTTCCATGCCCGGTCCGCGAAGGCTGTTTCGTGTGCCGTTGCCAAATTGCCCGGCCGGGGGAACAACGTACGCGCATTTATTGAACCAGGCGCTTACGGTATGAACCGCTGCCGGGGCGACGCATGTTGGGTTCGCAGAGACAGTGCCCGCAACCTTCGGATTCCCTACAACATTTGGAAACCAGCTGCCGTCTATTGCACCGCTCTGGTTTCCGGTTCCCACGGTAGGCGTAAACGGAAGACCAGAGTGAAGCATCACAATCGTGGAAAGCCGCCATCCGCCTATCACCTCATCCAGCACTCCCCTCCGATTCAGGAAGGTCTTTCCGTACCCAACTGGTATCGGGTACACGATTCCCGCAGAGAACACGCTTGGGGTGTCGTTAATCGCCCTGGCCCAGTTTGCGTTAAGGTCGTATAGGTTCTGGATTGCGTCGATGTTTACTGCACCATTGCCCCCCGACGAACTGCCATTATCCATGGTTCTTGAAAAGGTGTAATTCACGATTAGTGACATCCCGGACGTGAATTCCTTCCGCAGTCCTAGTTGAAGCCCGCTGTAGAGAGAGTGTCCATCATTGATGTTTGTATTGATGGACTGAAAATTCGGGTTGGGGCGATATTGATTCATGTTTGTCCCGGGCACTGCGTTGTGATACATCAGGCTTGCCGGAACGGCATTGATGCTCCTCGTAAACGGGTTCTTGTTGCCATGTGTTCCCACGTAAGCCACATCCGCCACAAACTTCTGACCGAAGCTCCGCTGAATATCCAATCTCCATTCCTGGTCAAATCCAAAATTCTCGTTGTAGGGACTATATTGGAGGCCCTGCCCGTTGAACGTGCCGGGCTGACGGTTTGCGGCCGAGGAAACAATATAATATGCGGCCGGTCCGGTCGACAGTTGAAACGCGGGATGCACATTATCCGAACTGGGCGTGGAGCCTGAAGTGCCCCATCCTTTCCCTTTGTTGGAGGCGCCAAAGGATTGATAGGAGTTCTCCTGGTAATAGATTCCATACCCGCCGCGAATGGACAAGTTCCCACGGGGTTGCCACGCAAATCCAAGCCGGGGAGCCAAATTTCCTAAACGAGCTTTGGGAACTGTCGGACATGCCGGAGTGGACTTGCCATAGCACATGCCGCCCGCATATTGCGGGTACGTCGCAGTGGGGTTCGCCAAATACGGATCGTAGTTGGATATGATGCCGTAGGCTTCGCTCCAACCCGATATCATGACGTGTCGCACCCCTAAGCTCACCGTAAGGTTCGGCCTGACCTTGAAGTCATCCTGCACAAACTCCTGCATTGTCCATGCGCGAAAATTCGTCGAGGGATCTGGATTGACGTTAAAGCTCGCAAGCCCACCGTAGAGGAAGTCTGCCCAGCCCAGGCCTGTACTCGCCGAACCGAGCGCCGGGTCGCGGGTGTCGAGGCCCGTGGAATTGAAGTTTTCCGCGGCCCATCCTCTCCCGTCATACTGATACTTGTCTAGTTCGCCACCGAATTTAAAGATATGCCTACCTTTCGTTAGGGTCGCGATATCGGACGTTTGATAACCCATTTGCCCGCCGTAACCAAAGGTCTCATTGTTGAAGCTACTGAGCGAGGTGTAGCCGCTCCATGTCAGGTATGGGAACACTGGCGATATGTCACCGACCTGGGCCAGTCCAATCTTCTGCATGTAGCCCTTATTCAAATCGGCCATCAAGCTGTTGTCTCTCCAGTAAGAGATGGAGAAGCGTGCCTCATTGACTAAATTCGGCTTAATCGTCCAGAAATCGCTGATCTGGGAAGGAATTGACCAACCGGAAACCGTCCTGTCGACATTGAGAGGGGCCCCAGGCGTGTTGTGGAGCGGGTTATAGTCCTTGGTCGGCATTGCCGTGAAATTCAATGTGTTGTTGGGAGAAAAACGATAGTCAAGCCTTAGGAGATACCAGGTGGTGTTATTTTCCGTGTAACCAGGCCAGTAGAAGTTGTTAGTGAAGCAAGCAGAAGGGAGCACCCCTGACAAATTGCACGTCGATTGCGACGGGGAGGGGAAGTTCGCCACTGGGATATAGGGAGTGATCGCCTTGGCCACTGGATCAAGCGGCGTGGTGCCGTTTGCCACGTTATTTCCTGGAAGTGGCGTTCTCGTATACACGCCGCCCACCGTGGTCAGCGAGTTCGGATCGTACACGGTCACGGGTAGACCGCTGAAATCTCCCTTGACCATGGCCGGTGTCGGGAAGGTGAAATAAGCGGGGGAGCCGTTGTAGGTGGGGTTGTACTCATAGGTGAAGAAGAAGAATGCCTTGTTCTTCTTGATCGGGCCGCCGACTGTGCCGCCATAATAGTTCCAGCGGAAAGGCAGTACCGGAACCGGCTGGCTAAAATAAGTGCGCGCTTTGAATATAGAATTTTGTACATATTCGTTGACCGAACCGTGCCATTCGTTGGTGCCACTCTTACTGGTCACGTTGAATTCGGCAAAGCCATTTCCATACTCCGCGCCGAAGTTGCCCGTTATGTAATTAACCTCCGCAGTCGCATCGGGGGGAACGATAGCCCAATCAACTCCCTGCGTTGCAACTGTTCTTGTCCCACCATCAAGGGTCCAATTCTGCGTGTTCGACTGAGTGCCATTGATCGAAACCCAGCCGTTGTTTTCCAAGCCATTCGAGCTGCCGCCCTCGCCAGATGGTTGTACTCCAGCCATCAGGGCCTGATACCCGAACTCCGATTCGCCTATATTAGGCAGGTGCATGAGCAGCTCCGAACTGATGTCGGTTCGCTGTTCTGCCGACTCAGTTTGCAGAAGAGTAGGCGTGGCCAACACGCTCACCTCCTGCGACACCGAACCTACCTGCAAATTTGCGTTTACAAGGATGGACTCTTCGCGTAACAAGATGTTCTCTTGGACGAACGTCTTGAAACCATCCTTCGTGACCCTAGCAGTGTAGGTGCCCGGAACCAGCTTGTTGGCGTCGTAGACGCCGCTGTCGTCCGTCACGGCCCTGCTTTCCACCCCAGTCTGCACGTCCAGCAACGACACTTGAGCACCAGCGATCCGTGCCCCTGCCGAGTCCGTAACAGTTCCGCTGATTTCGCCCAGCGTGCGGTTTTGAGCAAATGCCGGACTGGCGATAACGATTGAAACTACGCATACAAGAACCCAGAATCCCGCTTTCGAGAGAAAAGCCGGCACCCGGGGCAAATAACATTCGTCAACTCGATTCATAGTCGCCTCCAAATGGATGTTTGTTGGAGTGCCCAGATGTATGGTCGCGGGGCACGATGCACTCCAGTTCTGCTCGGGATTCTGCCTACGTCGATGTGTCGCGGCACCGCGGAAAGCAACGATAAAGCTGGGTATCATTCTCCTCTGATTGAACAGTCGCCAGCCTGAGTTATGAATTGCGCAAAGGCTCTATTTGATCGTCCGCCAGCAAATACAGCTATATCACCCACATATGAAGCGATCTGAGTACCGCAGTGCAGCAGATTCAGCAAGACTGGATATCCTTATCCTTTGTCGACGAGAATTTAACACCTGCACGAGAAAGCCTGTCAAGCTAAAAGTTGCAAAAATATTCTGCGCTCTAGGGTCCAATTGTGCTGCGGGGCATGTAACTTGAGATCAGATTTGGAAAGGGCGCAAATTCGAAAGCGCTGAAGCCCCAAATAGTCCAACCACCTTGCTCGGGAGCGTTGACAGAGCGGTTGAGGGTGCTGTCTAATCTTCAGTTGCAGAGGAGAAGGTTATCCTGTTTACGCCCAACGCTAATCGACATTACCTGTATCGAATGGCGCATCCCCGTGAACTAGCCGGGGGACTAAGAGATGCTTGATTTTGGTAGCGTGAATCGTCGCCATTCACAGGTTCAGGCACAGGCGTCGAGCCGCGCGGTAATGGTGCTCCCGCGCGGGGTCATGCGGCCATTCGTGCTGGTCACAGGGCTTTTCTTCCTGTGGGGAATTCCGAATAATTTGAACGATGTGCTGATTCGGCAGTTCATGAAGTCTTTCGAGATCAGCCGCTTTCAGGCGGGCCTCGTGCAATCAGCATTTTACCTTGGCTATTTCTTGCTGGCCTTACCTGCCGGCCTCATGATGAAGCGGCACGGGTACAAGTCGGGCTTTATAACTGGTCTCATCTTGTTTGCAACGGGCTGTTTTCTGTTTCTGCCCGCAGCAAAGTCAGAAAGCTACGGCTTCTTTTTAGCAGCATTGTTTGTCATGGCAAGCGGGCTCGCGTTTCTTGAAACTGCCTCCAATCCCTTCATAGCGCAGCTCGGCCCCAGAGAAACTTCAGAGCAGCGATTGAACCTCGCTCAATCCTTCAATCCTCTGGGGTGCATTACGGGCGTTCTGGTCGGAACTGCTTTCATATTTTCGGGTGTCGAGCTCTCCGCTACGCAGGTTGCTGCAATGAGGGTTACCGGAATCTACGATGCGTATTTGCGTAGTGAGACAATGCGGGTTGTTGCGCCGTACCTTGTGTTGGGTGCTTTCGCTCTGATCTGGGCACTTATGCTTGCCTTTGTGCGGTTCCCCGCATTCCTGCAGGCTCGTGAACACGCCGCGGAAGTGAGCGGAAATTGGAGTGATCTGCTGCGGCAGCGCCATTTCCTCCTGGCCGTGGGAGCGCAGTTCCTGTATGTCGGTGCATCGGTCTGCACCTGGAGCTATTTCATTCAATATTCCAAAGAATATGCCCACGCAACTGACCGAATCGCTGGCATTCTGCTCGCGTGCACCATTGGCCTTTTTGGGGTCGGCCGCTTTTGTTCAACGGCTTTGATGCGCCGGTTCTCGCCGGGAAAGATCATGATGACCTATGGTCTAGTGAATGTCGTGCTGCTTCTCATCGGGATGTTGTCGCCGAATTGGACGGGACTCGTCGCGATCTTCCTGACAAGTTTCTTCCTGTCCTTAATGTTCCCTACAATATTTGCCATGGGCTTAAAGGACTTGGGCGCAAACACCAACATCGCAGGTTCCGCTATCGTAATGGCCATTATTGGTGGAGCTGTGATGACTCCCCTAATGGGCTTATTTGCTCAATGGGTGCACAGCACCGCGCTCGCTTATCAAATCCCCCTTTATGGCAATCTAGGCGTCGCTTTCTACGCGCGCTACATGATCGGTTATAAATCGGAAAAATCTACACTTTCGAGATTTGATGCTACGGCGTCCCTTGAAGAGCTACCAATGGAAGAGACAATGCGAGTAAAGTAATGGGAGCCTCTGGCTCGTTTCGGTGTATGAGCTGCATGCTTCAGCTGTCCGCGCCGGCTCACACCGATGGTCTGATACGAAGATCAAAACATCCATCGTCCAGCGGACCCAAACAAAACAGCGGGTTGAGCCGGTGCAACCGCGATCTACATATTGTTGAAATACTCTTTTACGAAAATCGTCCGTCGGCCATGTAAACGTGCGGGCGCCCTTGTCACGGCCCGCACGCACCGGATAGAGGCTGGTACGGACCCGCTGCGGGCCTCGGCAGCTTTTGCTTAAAGGTCTCGGGCATTGTCGGGCCAGCTTGTTTGCCATGTTGTGTAGGCGCATCGATGAGGCATGGTGGGGTATTTATCGCGAGGATAACCTTACCCTATATCCAACCGGACTCCGTGACACATTGCTGCGTATGGTATTCGGATCGAGGACCGCTATTCTCGGGGCTTAGAAACGATGGGAAATCAGTACGATGTCATCGCTCATGCGCCACGAAATCATTAGGATTGAGGGATCATCCTCCCGAATCTTGAATTTTACAGGTAAGGGCCTTTGGCATCCGCCACGCAACCAGTTTTTCAGTTGACAGTTCAACAGGGAAGACGTTTAATCGTTCTGTCGATTGATGGAGAATGTTATCCTGTTTTCGCGTAGAAGAGCCACAATCCTGTTGCATCAAGGAGTATCGCGATTGGAGGAGCTGGCTAAATGATCGGACAGCGTAGCGAGAGTTTACAGAACTCTGAGATGAAATTCAGTTCTGCAGAGAGCGTCCTGGAGACACTGCGATGTGTGCGGGACGCGAGAATTACCGTCTTTGGGGATTTCTGTGTCGACGCATATTGGGACATGTGTGAGGATCGCCCTGAGCTTTCCGTAGAGACGGCCGTCCCTGTACGACGAGTGATGAGCCAGCGCTACTCCCTCGGTGGAGCGGGAAACGTGTTGGCTAATCTTTCCGAGCTGGGCGTTCGTCATGTGCGTGCTGTAGGGTTGGCCGGCACCGACATTTTCGGGACGGCCCTGCGCAGCATGCTTGAAAGCAGCGGCGCCGATACGACCGGATTTCTTATTGATGCAGAATGGGAAACGATGGTCTACGCCAAGCCATACTATGGCATACGCGAAGACAGCCGCATTGATTTCGGTACTTTCAATTCTGTGCGGCCGGATCTGTGTGACCTATTGCTTCGCGGTTTGGAAGCGGCGGTTGTTGAAAGCGACGTCGTCATCCTGAATCAACAGATCCGCACTGGACTTTCTTCTTCGGATACAATTCAGCGCATTAATAAAATGATCGCGGCCCATCCTGAAACTACATTCCTTGCCGATGGCAGGCACTTTGCTGACAAATACAGAGGCGCCGTTCTGAAACTCAATACGAGCGAAGCGGTCGAGCTGTTGGAAGAGAATGCGGAGCATGCTCGCACGGAGGCACAAGCGATCCAACTGGCTCTTCGAATCAGCCGCAAAACGGCCAAGCCTGCATTTCTGACGCGCGGAGAACTTGGTATTGTCGTAGCGATGGATGACCAGGCTACAGTCATCCCTGGTTTACAAGTGCTTGAGCGAACCGACACTGTCGGAGCAGGAGATGCGGTCGTTGCTGCGCTTGCAGCCTCGCTCGCCGTAGGTGCATCCCCTGTGCATGCCGCTACGGTCGCTAACATTGCGGCGATGATCACAGTAAAGAAGCTTCAGACAACCGGAACAGCGTCCGCTGATGAAATAGTTGCCGCGACTGCGGATCTAAATTACGTCTTCCAGCCAGAGCTGGCGAACTCCCCACGCCAGGCGCGATATATACCTGACACTGAAATCGAGGTCATTGGCGACTTGCCTGGTGACCTAGAGATCGCGCATTGCATCTTCGATCATGATGGAACACTTTCAGTGCTGCGAGAGGGCTGGGAAGGGATTATGGAGCCCATGATGCTGCGGGCCATCCTCGGAGCTCAGCACGATACCGTTGAGGAAGTCGTATTTGAGCGCGTCCGGGCCACAGTCAAGCAGTTCATCGACCGCACAACAGGGATTCAGACGCTGGTACAGATGAAGGGCTTAGCTGATCTGGTGCGACAGGCCCGTTTTGTTCCGGCGGCCGAGGTTCTGGATGAACATGGCTATAAGCACATTTACAATCAAGAGTTGCTCAAGATGGTGAACGCACGTACCGAGAAGCTCATAAGAGGCGAACTGGCATTAGAGGATTTCCAGATTAAGAATGCCAGATTGCTGCTGGAAGAACTCCACCGGCGCGGAATAAAACTGTATCTCGCTAGCGGCACGGATCAGGAGGATGTGATTGCTGAGGCTGAGGTTATGGGCTACGCACACCTGTTCGATGGACGCATCTTCGGCGCAGTCGGCGATATTAAGGTCGAGGCAAAAAAGGTAGTGCTTGAAAAGATCATACGCGAGCACGCCCTGTCCGGGCATGAGTTTGCCACTTTCGGTGATGGACCGGTAGAGCTCAGGGAAACGCAGCGCCGCGGAGGCTTATGCATTGGTGTTGCCAGTGACGAATGTCGCCGGTTCGGCCTCAACTTATCAAAGCGCAAGCGCCTGATCCGAGCAGGAGCAAATCTGATAGTTCCCGACTACAGTCAATTGCCGGCACTCCTGAAGGCGATGCGGCTGAACTGAAATGCTGGTCGACAGCGCCGGAAGAAAAGGGAAATAAATGAAGATCGAAGATCCCAAGATACTGACGATTGCACAGATGCGTGCGGAGCGGGATCGCCTTGTGGCTGAAGGAAAAGACCTGGTCTTCACGAACGGATGTTTTGACATTCTTCATCGTGGTCATGTGACTTATCTGACCTTTGCGCGTAATCAGGGCGATGCACTCGTTGTCGCGTTGAACTCCGATGCCTCTGTAAGAACCAACAAGGGCAATGATCGACCGATAAATAACGAGGAGGATCGTGCTTATGTGCTTGCTTCACTGCGACCGGTGGACTACGTCGTGTTCTTTGATGAAAAGGAGCCCAGGGATGTCGTCGCGCAGATTCTTCCACAGGTTCTTGTTAAGGGACGCGACTGGGCACACTATGTGAGCGGCCGGGACGTAGTGGAGGCCAGCGGCGGGAGAGTTGTGCTTGCCGATCTCGTCGACGGACGGTCGACTACCAGTACGATTGGACGAATCCTCGCGGTCTATGCTGACAAAGGAGCGGGAAATGTCTAAGTCAATAATCGTTACGGGTGCAGCCGGCTTCATCGGGCGCAATACAGTCGCGGAGCTGAATCGGCAGGGATATCAAGATCTGATTCTGGTAGACACTCTTGGCCGGGATGGGAAATGGCGCAATCTTCGCGGCTTGCACTATGACGATTTTCTGGCACCCCAGGCCCTGCTCTCACAACTTGACCGAGGTAATCTCAGCAATGCCGCAGCAATCGTACACCTCGGCGCTTGCAGCTCAACTACCGAGACCGATGCGGACTATCTTCTCGAGAATAACTACCGCTACACGCGCCGTCTTTGTGAATTCAGCCTTGAACATGGAATTCGCTTCATCTATGCATCGAGCGCTGCGACTTACGGAGACGGGGCCCGCGGATACTCCGACGACGAGGGGACCGTAAAAGAGCTGCATCCCTTAAATATGTACGGCTATTCCAAGCATATGTTCGACCTCTGGGCGCTGAAGAGTGGAGCACTTAAGCAAATTGTCGGGCTGAAATACTTCAATGTGTTTGGTCCATTTGAGGATCACAAGGGCAGCATGAAGTCAGTTGTAGCGAAGTCATACCGCCAGATTCGAGACAGCGGAAAAGTGCAGCTCTTCAAGAGCTACGACCCGCAATATGCGGATGGCGAACAAATGCGCGACTTCGTTTATGTAAAAGATGCAGTAGCAGTGACGCTCTCCTTCTTGAATGAACTCGGCCGAAACGGCCTCTTCAATTGCGGCACTGGTAAAGCAAGAACCTGGAAGGACCTGGTCACCGCGGTCTTTCACTCCATTGGAGCGCCTGTGCGGATCGACTATATCGACATGCCTGAGGAGCTTCGCGGTAAATATCAATACTTCACGGAAGCCGATATGCGAAAGCTCCGCGCCTCGAACTACACGGCGCCCTTTTGGACTTTGGAAGACGCCATCAGCGATTACACGAAAACCTATCTGAACAACCCGGAGGCTGAATGAGCGAAACGGAAGCCGTCGGAATTTTGCGCCGCAATGCCGAGGAACTACAAGTGTTACTGGACCAAAGTTCTGGACTCGAGCCGCGAGTGTACGCAGCAGCAGAGCGGCTCGCCAAAGCTCTGCTGAGCGGCGGCAAGATCCTCGCGTGCGGCAACGGTGGCAGCGCTGCGGATGCGTCACATTTCACAACCGAATTTGTATCTCGCTTCAATAAGGATCGCAGACCCTACCCTGCCATCTCACTTGCAACTCATGGCGGCGACCTTACGGCGATTGGGAATGACTACGACTTCAATGACATCTTCGCGCGTCAGATCGAAGCGTTTGGCCGTACCGGCGATATTCTAATGGCCTTTACCACCAGCGGACAAAGTGAAAATGTACGCCGGGCCCTTTTAATCGCGAGGAGGCAACAGGTCCTTTCCGTTTCCTTTCTCGGTAAAGATGGCGGCGTGTGCGTTGGTTTGGCAGACATTGAACTGCTTGTCAACAGCGGAACCACAGCACGCGTTCAGGAGATGCACCAATTATTGATGCATACCATCTGCGAGCTTGCAGAGATGCATCTGTAAACGTGAGAGCCTATGTTTGCTGAGGAAAGGGTCTTCTGTCAGCCATCCTGGGTGATGCAGAGCAGCACGGTTCGAGCGGCCATCACACATTTTGGCGCGCAGATGGGCCCCGTCCATTTTGATTGTGATCAGCCGCGCTCGCTTCAGCCGTATCACGTCAGTCCATGGCAGTGCGAAAAAAACTGGGTCCCCTATGGACTACCTGAAAAGGTCCTTCGTGGAGACTTCTTCTGTCTCCCTTTCGGATATGCGGGACCGGAAGCTGGGATGCCCTCACACGGCAGGACTGCGAGCGGAGCCTGGCTATTCGATTACTTTCGTTCGTTGACGGGCGTCCACGAACTCCGCATCCACATGACGAATGCACTGCGGGAGGCCCAAGTCACGCGCCAGTTCTTCCTCAGGGATGGAGAGAACGTGGTTTATGATCGAACGACGATCAGCGGCCTGTCGGGAAGGCATACTCTTGGACATCACGCCGTGCTGCGACTACCTCATAGGCAATCCTCGCTGCTCGTGTCCACCAGCAAACAAATATTCGGGATGACCTATCCGGAGCATCTTCATAGCTCCGAGCATCCAGAACATCGTTCGCTTGCTCTCGGCTCGGTCTTCGACGATCTTACGTCCGTGCCCTCCAGTAACGATTCTTCGAACATCGACTGCAGCATCCATCCGGTGCGCCGAGGATTCACCGATCTGCTGCAAATTGGAATACAGACTGAGAAGGAAGAACCAGCCTGGACGGCTGCTGTCAATACCGAAGACGGGTATCTCTGGTTCTCGCTTCGGGACGCGGCTTTGCTGCCGTCAACCATCTTCTGGATTGAAAACGAAGGCCGAGGTCACGCTCCATGGAATGGTCGTAATCGCTCGCTCGGTCTCGAAGATGTCTGCAGCTTTTTTGATGCGGGGAGCAACGCCTCAGCAGCTCCAAACGCTTTTTCCGAACGCGGCATCAGGACGGTTCAGGATTTTCAAGCCAACATCCCGCTAAGTGTTGCCTATATTCAGGGAGCTGTGCGTACGCCGCAAGGTTTTGGCAAAGTTCACACCGTCCGTTGCGAAAGCAACAGAGTTTCGTTCACCGACTCGAATGGCAAAGTAGTATCTGCCAACGTAGCAGCGGGATTCCTCTTCGGAGTGGATCTGTAAGACAGCGCATTGCATAGAGACCAGCGGCGTCCACAATTCGCGTGCAGCAAAATGAACTGGCTCCATTTACCACGAAGTGTTAGTGCTGGCGCGGCGCAGCGAATATTGATCTTAAAATGCGAAAAAGCTCGAGTCAGATAAACTCAGCGGCGCATCGCTTTTCCCCTCGATGATCTTCTACCTGTAGCAGTTGTATCGGGCTTGATCGTAGAATTGGCGTTTCCGCAGCCGCAGGAGCCACGGATAATTAGCTCGGTGCTTAAAACGACACGCTCCCATGATTTTGTGTCGACTCCGCTAAGGCGCTCAAGTAGAAGGGATACCGCTTTACGTCCAAGCTCGGCGACTGGTTGCCGAATCGCCGTTATTTGCGGCGTTACCAAGGTTGCTGCATCAAAATCGTCAAAGCAGACCAGTGCAATGTCGTTTGGAATTCGTACATTTGCCTGTTGTAAATACTGAAGCGTTTCAATGGTCAACAGGTCGCTGGCAACAAATATCGCAGTTGGCTTTGACTCGGAAGCTAGAAGAGGTGACAGTTGCGCGGCCACCGAGCCGCTGGTAGGGCCGACCGTACACACCATGGTTGTCAACTTCGCATTACGCATAGCTTGGATATAACCTGCCAGTCGCTCCTGCTTTGTGAAGATCCTATACTCGTCAATGATGCACAAGACCTGACGATGGCCGTGATTCAAAATGTGTTCAACTGCCTTGATGGAGGCGTCGCGGTTGTCTACGAGCACCGCGTCGGTGTCGACGTTATCCAAAGGTCTGTCAAGCGAGACAATGGGAAGGCCGTTTCCCTTTGCCTTCAGGAGGTAATCGTTTTCCAGGCCCGATGGGATAATGATCAAACCAGCAATCTGTCGCTGCATCATGAGTTCAGCCTGCTGGCGCTCTACAGAAGCTCGATGGCCAGAAGCTACCATCAGGGTCATGTATCCACCTTCCCGCGCGGCCTCTTGAATTGCGTTTGCGCAGGTTGCAAAGAAGGGATCTGCAAGTTCCGGAACTATTAGACCCAGGACACGAGCACGCTGACCCTTAAGGATTCTCGCAGCTTCGTTCGGCTCATACCCTATTCGCGCAATCGCCGATCGAACTTTTTCCTCTGTTTTCTTCGATACCTTTCGGGTACCGTTAACCACCCGGGATACTGACATGACTCCAACGCCGGCTACTTTAGCTACGTCTAAAAGCGTAGGCATTTTTTCAACCTCATCTCGTGAAAATGAAACGCCGACCAGTCGCCACAATCCCCGTCGATTCTGCCGCTATCATTGCAAACAATCATGCCATAAGGGCCATGTCGACAGGAAGTGATTTCCGGCAATTCAAGTGCCGGCCTAGATTGCAGATTCTGCGGGTCTTGTGAATACAACACTCCATTCTTTTGCTCGATCAGGCTCGAGATCGAGTAATTGATTCGAGTTTAAGCGGGAGCCGGTTGACCCCTCTCCCGCGACCTTCGATTATTCGGTCTCAATCTACTGATCCAGAGACAACACTATTCCCAAGCTGCTTCTTGCCGGCGCACGCCACCAAGAACGGCGAATATGGCAAGGTCGACAACTCTTGGCATGTATACTACTCCCTGTTGGAGAAGGATATCCATAGGCCTTTCTTGGGAAGGAGAATATGCGACAGAAATCGTCCCTCCTTTTTTGTTGTCTGCTGCTGCTCTCAGTTCTTAGTACCAGCAACATCTGTGCCTCCGCGCAGGTTTCTCCAGACGACTGCCATACGACTGGTCCAACCCCTGGTAACGCGGAGGAAAAAGTACGATTTGGATGGTCTCATTTGTGGAGATACTGCGCGGATGACGCTCGGCTCGGACTACCCGCGCCCGGCGAGAACCGGATCGTATTCTTTGGTGATTCCATCACGGAAGCATGGAGTCTCAAGAAGTTTTTCCCCGGAAAGCCCTACGTCAATCGCGGCGTTTCCGGTGAAACGAGCTCTCAGATGTTGCTGCGGTTCCGCCAGGATGTAGTCGATCTTTCTCCGAAAGCGGTATTGATTCTTGCCGGGACAAACGATATCGCGGGTAACACCGGCCCGATCACACTCAAGGCAATCGAGGAGAACTTCGCGTCAATGGCTGAGATTGCGCAAGCAAGCGGAGTGCGGGTAATACTCGCCTCCGTTCTTCCGGCATTTGACTATCCATGGCGCCATGGACAGCAGCCGGTAGCGAAGATCGCTGCGCTCAACTATTGGCTCAGCGATTACGCATCGATCCATCATCTGACCTATTTGGACTACTACACGGTAATGCAGGATGACAGGCATGGCCTACCTCAAGTTCTAAGTGGAGATGGCGTGCATCCCAACGAGGCAGGCTATAGCATCATGCAACCGCTCACCGAGAAGGCTATTGCCCAAACGCTGCGCAAGAACCACCGGCACTTTCCTTATTTCTGACGGGCTGAAAACGACGTCCACATCCCGTACGATTGAACGGGCACCTTATCGAGTTGAAGCGCAGTCCTTGGTGCATCGCCGGTTCATGACTCGACGTGTTCCGAGCCCTGCTGATCCGCAATTGTAGAAAGTGAATGAATATTGACTTGCTCAATATCGACGATTCGGGTGCAGAGGGTGCATCCTCCAACGCACTTTAACGAAGAAGGCATGGACTACGATCAACAGGAACATGATTGAGAGGATCGTTCCGACAAATACTGGATTCGGATGCGGACCACGCGAGGTCCAGTTTATAAATCGATAGAGGGTCAGGAAAAATGTCGTAACAATCAGCGCTAGATGCGGTAATCCCCAAGACTTTGGCGGATCGCCCTCCGATTGATCGATGTGCCGCTGGGGTAGTAGCAAACTCGATAAGGTTCTGGAATCTTTTGAGCCAGCTCCTCCACGGCCGAGCAGAACCGGCTGCAAAGTTGGAAAACTTAGCGCCAAATGGGCTCCAAAAACGCCGCACGGCTCCACGTAAGTCACTAAGAATACACGTACTCCGGTGGTCTCGAAACCCCTGTTAACCGAATCATCCCAGTCAGACCGGTAAAAGCCATGAATGAGTACGAAGACTTTGGATCTCTTATAGGGTCGATCTAACCACCACCGCAGGGGCTGGCTTTACAGAGCAAACGATTGTCATCTCAGAACGGGTTGCGGGCGGGGTGTTGATACCAATCCTAGGCTGTGCCCATAATCAAGGGCCTTTGAAATGGAATCGACAGCAAATTCGGATGGTTGCGGGGGCTGGATTTGAACCAGCGACCTTTGGGTTATGAGCGACCATGTGATCAGGTATCTAACAGACTTTACGGCACTTATGGCGACCACGAAGTACGGAAAAGTACCCCCTGGACACCCTATTGGGAGTCAGTCGGGAGCAAATTTCAGCGGTTGGGTTTTACACCCAACGGTTATTGGAATTGCTCATATTTAGGCGTGATTTCCAATTTCCAAATTGGAAATTATCCCATTCTGGACATCCCTTTGGGAGTCAGTGGAAGTGAGCCTCGATCGTTGCGAAATCCGCCCAGCGACACGAGCCAAAATCAGATCTTTCCCGATCTGGCGGTCAGAACAGTCGGGTGTCAAAGGCGTGCTGATATGTTTTTGTGACCTTCAACAGGTTCACGTCAGGATGCCCAGAGTTCACGAGCACATTCCAAGTTTCAGGGACGAGAACGCTAGGAACTTCGAGAAGGAGGGAGCGCCGTTCTGCCAGCCAGCTGTCCCCGATTCTTTGGGTGATGGAGATGTCATCGGCCCAGTTTGCGGCAAGCGAAGCGGCCTCAATTTTCTCCCGAGAAAGCGTGAGATGGGCGTTTATCGGGATTTAGGCTCTTCTGGCCTGTTGAGGCCGGTGGAATCGCCGATCCCCAAGCGCGAGCGACCGGGGGCGCCCGGCGTCAGTTGGGCGTCAAAAGCGACGCCAATGTCTTTCGATATGCGGCTCCATATTTTCGGAGTAAGGATCGAGAAAAAGCAGGGTCTACACAATCAACATGTGAGAGCATGCCGAGCAGCCTCTGAATCTGCTGAACATCCTGCCTGGCGTTTAGAGCTTGATGTATTTGAGCCTTCACTTCTCGTTTCTTCTTTCGTCCTATAGAGAGCATTTCATTCGGAGTCAATACGACCCCTGTTACCCGTCTAAGCCTCCGACGAGAAGTGAAAACGTCCTTCTCGGTATTGATCTGGAATTTGAAGCCGGGCAATTCTACTAGATCTTGTTTTAAGGCCACTATGAGATTGGACAATATGTTCGGCAGACGGGTGGAAAGATATATATCGTCCGCGTATCGAGTGTACTGAGTCTGATTTTCTGAACAAATTTGGGCCCATTTACGATCAAAATCATAAAGAAGCGCGTTCGATAAGATCGGCGAGCTCGGGGAACCGATTACAAGGTTCCCGTGCCTCGTGACCAGAAGTGACACGAGAGAGACCTCTGCATCGGTCGCAAGCTTGAGTGCGATTCGGTGCCGGAGAAGTAGATCAACCACGTTCTTGCCTTGAAGGGACGGAAAGAATTTCCTAATATCTATGCGGGAAAGGTAATTGCTTGCGACATGAACCGAGGCGTGCATTGCTATATTCCGACCCGTCCTATATGAGAAACAGGATTCGTGAACTGGGAGAGTAACGAAAAGCCGATCAGCACACCATCTCTGGATTAGTCGAAGCTCTGAAGATGGCTGATAAACTAAACGCTCCTTTTTCCCCGGAATTCGGAGCAGAATCTCGCGATATCTTTTGTCCGCCGTGGTTGCGACGCGATGAATATTCGTAGGTTCCATCGCTAGTTCGGCCGCCATTCTGTTAATGATATCCAAGTTCAGCAACTCCACAATCGGGGGAATTCTTTAATCCAGAAGATCCTGAACTGCGCCATCAATTTGGCCTCATCGATGCTGACGCTTAGTTGAAAATCCGGGCGGGACTTCGTTCGATACAGTTCGTTGGCTGGCATTGAGATCTGCTCAATCGCCAATAATAGGCCTAGAGTTTCTTTCAGTTTTTTAGAGTCACGTGCATGTTTCTTATAAACTGCCCTCACTATGTCCAACAAATCGCCGAATTTAGAAATTCCTGCGATATTCAATATCCATGAGACGATGGCAATCCTGTCTACGGGGGACATATCGACAAAATGGATAATGTCGGGCCGACGCGACACCTCAAATTTCTTAGTCCTATCTTTGACGCGCTTCCAAATCCGCTCCGCGAACGATGGGTCCGCTCCCCGCGACGAATCGAAGTCAACAGAGGGGGTGAACAAAGAAACCGTATTGATTGCGTGTATTGGTCCAAGATTCAAAAACGAATCATTCTTCTCGTGAGATGAATCGTTAGCAATGAGGGTCTTGTTTCTTATCGAATCGGTAACTGCGAAAATGCCAACCTCACTGTAAGACCCAGCGGATTCTGGAAAGATAAGAACGCAATCTGAGATTGACGCCAACAGCTCCTCAAATATAGCGATGTTTATGAATGATTTTCCAATTTCAGTTGCCGCCCTATAGGCAGTTTCAGAGAGGAGAATTAGAGCGTCGGATTCGATATTCTTTTGCGCCCAAATGACGAAATCTGAACGGAGATTCGCCTTTGCCGGATCAATTTCCCCACCACAAACAAAGACTATTCGGCGGAGACGATGAATATAAAAATTTTCCGATAAGCCCCTTATCAACTCAGCTCTGATTCTCTGAGCACCGGGATGGGTCAAGGGCTTGTTAGTCGCCCCCATACCCGTTCAATACAATTCAGCCTGGCCAAACGCCCGGCTTCAAGTGACGGCAAATCACTTCATAACTAGGAAGTGGTTTCATGCTAGTTTGGAAAACCTATGAGTGTCAACAAGTTTGCTTCAGGCGGGTGGCCTCGGTCTCGACGCCCAAAAAATCACACTGAGGGTGCCACCGGTCCCTTGCAGTTGGGGACCGGTGATGACGAACCTGGGGTTGCACGGGACGTCCAAGCAATACTCCCCGCAAACGGGCGGGTGGTGCACCCAACGATCGTTGGAATTGCACTTCTTTCGGCGCGATTTCCAATTTCCAAATTGGAAACTTAGTGCCTTCAGTAAGCACATGCAAGGCCAGGAGATTTCGCTGCTTCTCAAATTCGCCATCCAGAATAATCCGGTCATTCAGTCGAAGAGCATGGCGGAATTTTGGGGAGTCCACATGCACGATAACAGTGGCAGTGTGATCGTGCATAAACATCGTTGCCAGGACATGAGCATTGGTCCGCAGGCGAAAAAACCGCCTCAATTGATACGGCAATAGCAATCTCGTCACTCAGATATGACGCCCCTCGCACCCTCCGGCACTTCCGGAAGCGGTTCGCCTCTCAGTCGTTTCCCCACGAGGGTTGCAAGAATATCCGCAAAAGGTTCGATGTCCTCATGCACACTCGCTCTTTCAAGCGAGGCCATAGGCAATAGAAATTACGGGAAAATCGCAATCCAATTCCTCCACGGCGCGAATGGAGTACACCAGACCGAAGTTTTTCAGTTTGTCTTGAACCGCTGGCGCCAGCCTTTTCAGGGCCTCCTGCCGAGTTTCTTGAGTGGCCTGGAATCAGCGAAATGATTTATGCAGAGGGAGTTACAGCAATCGGGTTTTAGGATGATTTGGGATCGTTTGGGCTAATTTAGGCCCTCCGATGTACGCTGTATGTACGTCTCGAGGAAAATCAGCGAGATCAGCATTTTTGAAAGAAGGTAAGCGTAGTTGCTTGGAAAGTTGATTGGCCGGACGCAAGCGTCAGGCCAACCAAAGAGACGAGTGATTGCACGATCACATTTTTCAAGGTCAACTCCTTAGATTTCCCAAATCGAAATGGGGTTGGACAACCCGTTCCCCAGCGACAAGGAGCGAGATGGATCTCAATGGCTGGTAGCACTTGGAGTGATCCATTGACATCAAAACCCGCTGGTATGAAATTCGCATCCGAGAAGCCAATCCGGTGTGATATTGATCGTCCGGTTGGCAGAGAATTGAACATTGTTTCGGACACAGAAATCGCCGTCCTCATCAACCAGGCGCAAGTCGTATGCACCGGGGGCGATGTTGATGATGTCGACTGATCCAGGCGAGTCAAGGACATCGTCTTCAAGGAGATCCGGGCCCCAGTAAGGGTCATCGATTGGGGAGACGTGGACCTCATATACGTCATAGCCGGATACATTGTTCAGATGGAGCCGATATTGCTGTCCGAATGCATAACCAGTGACGCCAGTCAGCACGAACATTATCGACGTTACGCGAGCGAGCTTCAAAAGTGTGGTTTTCATTGTGGTTCTCCTTTTCTGAAATTCGGAACCATCGGGTCCGTACCCCAGAAAGCGGGAACTGGGCAGCCAGAGTGACATGTGGTTGTCATTTATTCTGCGGAACAACAGCGTCTCTGCGATAAACTGGCGCCACTTTCACGGGAGGGTGCATGAATCAAAAACCGAATGAGAGCGAGGGGCATCTAGGACCGACGCCGGATCAGACTGAGGCCGAGATTTCTGCGAGCATATACAGGGAATTGCGCAAGCTCGCCGCGGCCAGGATGCAGTTTGAAAGGCGTAGCCACACTCTGCAGCCCACGGCGCTGGTCCACGAGGCGTACTTGCGGTTAGCTGATCAGCCCCAATCGGTCTGGAAGGACCGGTCGCGGATTCTCGGCCTAGCAGCTCATGCCATGCGGCACATCTTGGTAGATCATGCGCGGGCGCACAGGGCCGGCAAGCGCGGTGCGGGAGCGATTCAGGTCACCCTGGACGAAGGCCTTGCCGTAGCTAGTGGGACCTTGGCCGAGGTCTTGGCGGTCGATGAGGCACTGAACCGGCTTGCTCAGCTTGACGCAAGGCAGGCTAAAGTTCTCGAGCTTCATTTTTTTGCCGGCTTGACTTTCGATGAAATCGCTGCGCAGCTGGGTGTTACTTCGCGCACTGTAAAGCGCGACTGGACGATTGCCCGTGCCTGGCTGCAACAACAATTGGCAGGTTAGCAGGTCGCTCGCAGCCTTGTGAGCGCGGTCTTATGGAATCCCTATAACAAACTGATGCATTTCTGATCGGCGGCATGCCGCCTGTCCGTTCTGTGCGTTTTCTCGTCGGCCCATGAATTCAACGTTGCGCGATTTTCCGATGGCTTGCGCTTTTGAGAGTGAAGGCAGTCGAAAACAGAAAGCCTTCCCGGCGGACATGAGTCATGAAATGGAAGATCGCAATTGCCATGTTGGTGGTCACAGGTTTCCTGACAACCAAAGGCACACCTCGGCGCTGGACGTAGACAAGGCACAGTACCAGTTCGTTCAATACTCGCTGCCGCCAGTGCCTGTGATGGACACGTGCTATGTGAACGGCGTGAACTGCTCGGTCGACTACTCGTATCGTATTTGGGACACGAACGCCGCAGGACTGTGGGTGGTGATCGGCAGATTCATTACGCCCTACGGTCCGTTTGCGCTCATCTTCGGTCAAGCGTATCCGGCGATCTGCGAGTGAAGTGACACGGAGAACGAAGACGAATCAGCAACGGTGTGCTGCTTCAACTATGTGAATGATCCGGTTAACAATTCTCATTGCGCTTCGACGAATTCGGCTAAGAGCCAGGCCGCGGCTCAACCGGGGTCTCCTCGACCGCGCATGGGCTGAGGGCCGACCTAGAAGGCTCCTGCGGCTGCACCATTGCTTATCTGGCTGCAGAAAGAAGAGCGGAAGGCAAAGCTCAAGCCGATTCTTCTGGGCTCTCCGAATCGGCATCGGCGAAGGCCGCAGGACGTTCCCGTTCAGGGCATCACGGCTTGCACAAGAAAACGGACCAGATTGGCAAATATGAAGTAAAATTGCCGCAATCGAAAACATAAGCATTCTTCAAGCGAGACTCTTTGTACTCTAGGAGGGACAAAGAATGTCCAAGCTCAATCCGATTCCGACGGGTCCTGAGATGCAGTCTTATTGGCTATCGAATAGACCGGCGACGCTCCCGGAAATGCCAGACGCCTGGAGTGCTTCGGTGCTCGCAACACCTTTTGGAGACTCCATTGCGCCTCAGGAGAGTTATTCACAGCTTGCTGTAGGAAGAGTTGAATCGGCAACAGTCGGCCACGAAAGCTGGATGCGCATAAGGCTATATCTCACCAGAGACCTGCGGTACTTGGATTTTCTTTTCCTTTCTGTAAACGATCCGCAGGACCCCTATAACTTCCAGTCCGAGTGGTATTGGATTGACTCTTCGGTCAGCGGACGGGTTGAGAAGATCCATGGGCCATTCGGCACCACATTGCAAGTTCCAGCTCCTCGCTTCCTGGAAGATAATCGGGCAGTTTGGGGAAACAGATATCCTCTCATGTGTACAGACAGGAACCCGCGCGGAATTGACTGCGATCACTGGGTGATCCCCACGGCGGGCACGCAAACCGATCACGGAAGTTGGTATTCCGTTCGGCGGGATACGGGGCAGATTTTTCGCGTCTTCACATTCGATACGAACAATCCAATGATGCTGCCCTTCCTCGGTGCGTACTATCTGGTGAACTTCGCATCGTTTCAGAAGGGCGTCAGCAGGGAATCCAAAAAATTGCTAAAGAACGTTAAGGCCGGCCGTGCAGTCAACCACCCTGCGTATTGGAATCCTCTGGTTACGCAACAGGACGTTCAGCGCGCGTTTAAATTTCCGATCGCTTCTGCCAAGTGCACCATTGAAGATATTCAGAAGGTCTTGCCCGGCTTTACTGCCGAGGCGTCGCCCAAAACTCCTTTACCTACATGGAGCAATAAACTCTACATCGAAGGATGGACTCTAGGACTCGATCTGATTCCCTGGTATACAAGAGTCTGTTACAACTGGACCGGCGATAAACACAGCAAAGAACAAGCGGCTTTCGTCGGATTGGGGCAAGGCCCTGGCGATGGAAGCTATCTCAAACGAATGGATACCTGCCTCAACACATATCGAACCGATATGCCCTGTTTTGAGTGGGATGCCCCATCCGAGTCGTGGCGGTTGAAGTGCTGTCTTCCGCCTCTGCGCCGTGTCGGCCTGCCGTATCCGGACTGGCTCGCTCGCGATAACGCAGCTGTGATGGGCCAAATCACGGGAAATCCAAACTTCGGGCTTCAGCCGGATCAGGTTCTGAGTCTCATAGCGGCTGAAATGCCGGGTCCGTCAGGTGAACTATCGATCTTTTGGGTTTGGTTCCTGGACAACGGAGTGGGGATGTTGTTCTCTGAAGCCAAGTACCTTAATTCATTATCAAATCTTCCTCAACTCATCGACTATACCCTCTTCTTTAGAAACGCACCCATTACTGACCAGGACTTTTCAAACCCCTGCAACCTCGTGGAGTCGAAGCCTGCTGGCGGCGCCGCGAAGGCGCCAAAGATTCCAGGTCATCTGACAAGGTTAGGCCCGCCTGTCAGGAAGGCTTGAATCAGTAATCGCTCAATGCATGGCAAAGGCGGATCGTCGATATTTAGGAATTCATTCGCAGTCCCAGTTTCATCCACATCTTCCGATCCGGTGCAGCGGGATGGGCGGGAGGAATGTACAGGGTCGAGGCAGAGGTGAGGGGCGTCTCGGGTAACTGGCAAAGCGTTGTGGGCCTGATGACCGGCTCACAGCCGGGAAATACGGCTGCCTCATAGATGAATACGCCGTGATCTGGCCGGTAATATTCCGACAGCTTTTCGAGTAAAAGCGGCAGACCTAAATTGGTGTAGCCGGCCTCTTGAAATATCCAGTGACCAATAAACGAAATTTGCCAGAGGATGACTGCACTGGAAGGATCGAGCTTGCGCTGGTGCAGGACAAAGTCTGTGGCTTCGTACGACTGGCAACCGTTGTCCGCCGGATCGACACCCAGATCGGCGAACAGGCAATCTTGCGCAGAAATGCCGGGTAGCATGCGCGCTTCGTAGCCTTCGCTCCGCGCCTGGCGAATAGCCCTGTGCGCCGGCAGCACGAACACGCCGGGGTGTCCGTAGAATACTGCGCAGGTTCGAGTCCCACCGCGCACTGATTCCAGGATCTGGTCGACGATATCTTTATATGTCTGCAGACGAGACTTACCGTCTACATAGAACTTCAGCACGGATTCCGCGGAGGGATTCAGTTGTAAAATTAGCGATTCAGCAATAGGATCCGACACGCCATAGAATATCTTGTCGGCATTCCGCATCGCGGCAATCGATTCGTTCGTGAGCTGTCCGACGCTGCATATACCGGTGCCTACGACGATGAGGTTTCCTGTCTTCATAGCATATTGCGAGATTTGCTTCGACAAAAGCCTCGAATGGCGGGGTCAGCAGTCATGGATGACGGGATGGCTCGAACCCCCAGAATCCCGGCTCAGGTCCCCTACCTCCGGATGGGTCCCCCAGAAGTTCTACATAAACCTTATGTGGATTTTTGCTCGTCAGAGCGGCGCGTTCGCCGGGCTCCAAGCCGGCCTTTTGCATCGCGGTGTCAGGATCCTTTTCATACTCCGCGAGTTTCTTGGAATCTACAGCTAATTCACACAGGAATTGCACCAGCTTCTCAGGCATAAAACCCCCTTAGGCAGAACATGAATCTTGCTCGGCCAACTGATCGATTGTTGAGAGCCCGATTCTAGCATACAAAGCTCTTCGCAAGATCAATTTTGTGATGCTCCAACGCGCTGACTTGTTCCCGATATCACGGCGTTATTTGGCGGGCGATTTCAATATATTCCGATTTGGCTTTCTTGAGCTCGGGGATTTTGGGGTCGGCGTCTTTCCACAACTTGAAAAAATCGTTGTATGAGGAGAGCGCGCTAGCGCGAGCGGCGCCCACATCTGCACCTTGTGAGGTATTCGCCTGTTGCACATTCGCGCGTGCAAGACCGAGATGGGCTAACGCACCAGTCCAGCAGTTCCAAACTAGGCCGCTGTGGTCGAGTATCTTCTGGAACTCACCAGCGGCAAGTTTGCCCTGCCCGAGAGCCAGGTACGCTTGACCGCGAATATAGGTGGGATATAGGCACGATGCGTTCGTAGCAAACGGAATATATCCAAACTCGAAGGGAACTGATTTTCGCAATTCATCTCTGGCGGAAGATGGGTCTTTTCGATTGAGAGCCACTTGCGCCCGAATTGCGGGCAGCCAAATATACTGCACTTGCGTGTCCGAAGGAAAGTCTTCGTTCAGTGACTTAGCCATCAATTCCGCCTTGGAGCTATCGCCGGCAAGACTGTATGCAAGAGCAGCCTCAACCCGAGCGCCCAAACTCATCGGCTTCGGTGTCAGGCCCCTTGCTGCCGTCACTCTTGCGTCATTGAAATTACCAAAACCAGCTTCGCGCAGCGCTTGGTTCTCATACCAGACAGCTCCAGTCTCTTTTGAGTCTGCATGCTGAGAAGAATCAACGGCCAACTCGGTTAGTTCTCCTGCTTTCCGCAGATGGCCTGCATAGGCTTCCGAATCCGAGGCGAGTGAGAAACCTATGTTCTCATACTGGACATATTCGTTCATCCAATGCTCTTCCTTCATCATGTCTGAAGCGTTGGCTTCGAGAAATGCCAAGCCATAGAGAGCGTTGTGCAGTAGGAACACATCTGGGAAATGGTCTTGGCCCATGGTAATGATCTTATGACCTTCCTCAAATCGCTGCAGGGAGATCAGCGCGTTTGCAAGAAGTCCATATGCTGCGGAGTCATAGGCATCAAGTTGAATACTCTGACGAAACTTTTCAATGGCAAGCTCGTAATTGCCCTCTAAAATGTAGGTGTACCCCAATCCCTCAAAGGACCCAGAATCGCGCGGGTAAATCGCTACCTGCTCATTTCGGACGAAGAGAGCTTTTGTGAGATCCCCGGTGACATCCTCGTAATAGGTGGCCCTGATTTCCAGCTCTTCGCGTTCGCTGGATCGATTCTTCAGGTCGAAAGCTTTTTTGAAACTGGCTCTGCCTTTTTCCACTTCGCCCAAGGCAAAGTACAGGCGGCCAAGATCGTGATAAGCCATGGCGAAGTTCGGGTCCAGTTTGATCGCCTCCTGATAATAAAACTCGGCATTTTGGGGGAGCTCTCGGGACCACTTGCGGCCAAGGCTCAATTGCTGCAAAGCTTGTAACGAGGATGTGGTGGCATCGGCAAGTGGAATATCATATTTTTGCACCGAGCCCCGGGACTCGCCTAGCCTGCCTCGCAACGTGCTGGCCGCCTTCCCGAGTGCATCAAGGACCTTTTCCTGATCGTTGGCGGTTATTTGTTCCTGAGTCACTAGATCGCCGTTCTGGCAATTCACTGCCGTCAGCCCCAAAATATACTTGTTGCCCAATTTTGCGATTGATCCCGCGATGAAGGCTTTGCCTCCGGCACGCTCGCAAACCTCGCGTGCCACTTCACTCGTGAGCGGTGTATCCGCAGGACGAGTCATCGACTTGACTATGTTCGCCACCTTGTTTTCGGCCAGAACATTCAAGAATGGTGATTGATTCAACGAAATGGCCAGGGCGGTTTTGAGTGTGTCATCAAACACACCCTCACCCGTACGGTTGGCAAAATCGGCAAGAACGACTGTGTCCTTATCGCTTAAGCGCCTGTCCTGATGCGAACGATGATAATGTATTCCCGCGACCAGCGCCGCCAATATACCGGCCACGAAACCAATTATCGCCCAACGTGTTCCCTTCTGAGAGCGCAAATTCTTGGGTGTCTTCTGAGCCGTGCTCGAACTCGCTGGCTGGTGGATTGGAATCGGGTTGAACCCCGCGGCGGGTGCTCTAAACCAACTCCCCACGACTCGATGAGATCGAAGCCTGTTTCGATTTAGCGCTTCGGCCAATTCGTTCGCCGATTGATAGCGGCGGTCGGCGTCGTACTCCAGGCATTTACGAATCACGACGTCCCAGCGGTGCGGGACAGTGTGCTGAACGGAGGACGCGGGCTGCGGCGGCTTTCCCCGAAGCGCGGCTGCGCCAAGTGGGCTGGAGGCAGCAAAGGGACATTTGGCCGTTACCATCTCGTAAAGCAGGACGCCCATGGCATAGACATCCGTCGCTGGGGTGACTGGTTTGCCTTCGAACTGCTCGGGAGCCATATATTCCGGCGTGCCCATAACGGCGCCGGGAACAGTCAGTCCGGATTCATTAGCGGCGCTGAGAGAGACGAGTTCGCGGGCCAGGCCGAAATCCATCAGCACGGCGCGCTGGAACCCGTTCCGGTCAGCCAGCATGATGTTACTGCCCTTCAGATCGCGATGGATGATTCCGGCATCGTGAATCGTCGTTAGACCCGAACATATGTCGTTCGCCAGCGCCTGGGCTTCGCGCCAGGGGATTGGGCCCGTCTGCTTTACTCGATCAGAGAGCGTGATCCCGTCAAGGAACTCCATAGTCAGGAATGCGCTATCAAGAGCGCCACTGCTGCCGATGACAAACAGCTCGTGGATACGGCAAACGTTCGGCCCGCTCAGCCGGCGGGCTAGCTGGACTTCCCTTCTAAAGCGAGCCAGGACTCCGGGATTCTCCACGATCTCCGGACGAATCGACTTAAGCGCGATGGCCTGGGACAACTCCAGGTCCAATGCCTCATAGACATCCCCCATGCCGCCGCTTCCTAACTCGCGCACGATCCTGAATCTACCCATGACCACGTCGCCCGAGGAAAAGCCAGGGTGCGCTCTGAGGACTAACGTCTGGATATGTTCTTTGATTTTTTCAGCAGCACTGTCCGGCTGCTCATGGGCATCAATCAATGCGACCAATTCCCGGCGCAATTCCGAGTCGTTACCGCAAGCTTCCGCGATAAATGCGCTACGTTCGCCGCGCGGCGTCTCGATGGCGGCATTGAATAGCGGGTTCAGGCGTTCCCAGAATTCCGGTGTCATCGTATCGCCAAATTATCAGTCTTCGCGATGAATGAGTTTCGGGTCCTAGGCTCCTTCGGTGTCAGTTCACAGTGATCCAAAATGGGGAAAGCCGTAGGCCCGACTTCGCGAAGAGATTCCTACGATAGATTTCTGCCCTGCCGATCTTCGGCACTGTTTAACCTTGAACCCAAGCTGTAAACAACTTGGGTGCATAAGCTGAACGGGACGGGGGAAGTCCAATGGTCGCTCAAGTATAGCTCAATTTGAAAAGGCGGCTCCTGCAATTTTGCCAAAATGAGGCAATGTCAGACTCCACATCCCCGAAACTGTCTCGAGTTGAGTTCATGGATGTCCCCTCACCTGCATTTATTGCGCTATAGAAAGTGTGCGTCGAAGTAAGGAGCAATCAAAGCTCGTTCAAGAACGCACACAAGGAGGAAATGAGCCATGCAAACGAAATTTCTGGTAGTTGTTGCGATCGGAGCGCTAGCCACGATTGCAATGGGACAGTCACAGAACACAAACATACCAACCCCAAGCGAGGCGCATAGCCAAAGCTTAAATTCACATGATACTTTTGTTCCCTCCAGGGACGCGGGCAACTCGCCCACCTCGGAGGAAACAAAGGTGATCAACTCGGTTTCCAACGCAAACAATGCAGCCAGTTCGAGTAGTGGTAGTGGTAGTGGTACGTCGGGAGGTCAATCGAATAATATACCGCCGCAGGCAGTCAGCGATGACACCGTCAAGAGCATCAATGACGATGGCCCCGACGATTAACATTTACCGGGGTCCAGAATTTCTGAACCACCATAAATGTTTGTCTTTGGCCATAACCGCGCCCGTGCGGGGTTCCCGCTTTCACATGCACTTCATGCCCACGTCCGCTCGCGGCTGAAAATGGTGCAGCGATTGTTCCACGACCTGACTGAACCGGCTGCGCCGCGGTATCTTTCGCAGCATCGAGGAACTGATCGAGCCCATGGGTGATTGCATCGATCATCACAATGAAAACCCCAAGCTCTTCATCCGGACGTCCAAAGCCGCAGATATCCTGATAAACCCCTCACCCGCCGTTGAGGGCCTTTTGAGCCTGCTCCCTCAAGCTGACAGGCAAAAAAATTGAGGACCGGGTTGGTGACTCGGTCCCCACAAATTGATCATCAATTGCCACGTCGCTTTTTACCGAGGCGCTCAATATCCGACGGTGCCTGGCAAGACGTAGGGGTAAAATCCAACGTTAACACTGCACACAGACCCCACCGGGGCCAAATACAACATGGGGTACCGTCCGTAGTTGGTGTAGCACCATAGCCCGCCCGCCTGCGCAATCAAGAGAGGATCTTGATTGAGACTGTCAGGCTCGATCAGGCCCCGTTCCGAGCGATTCAGAACGGCTCCGTCTGAATGAGGTAGAGTGACGTTTCCGTTTACAGCTACTTCCTTTTGGCTTTGCTCTTGCGCTAAGCACAAAGTGACAGTAGCACTGAGAGTCACGGCTAGGGTCGTCGCAACCAAGGCCGGACGCAGCTTTCTGAGAATTGAGCTTTTCATTTTCGTCTCCTTGAACTTGAAGTAGTGGTTTGGCTTTTGAGCCAGACATTTGCTCGAAGAGCGAAGAAGCTTATTTACACGCTTCTTGGCCGCCTTCACTTTCATAAGCGCGAGTCCCGAAAAAAAGGTGCAACATGAACTTTGGAATATTTGCGCGCAGCACGAGTTGAAGCGAAGGTGCCAGCGGTGATTGCCAGCCGGCGTTTCCCGGCATCTGGCGAGAATGAGCGAGGCAGTGTATTCCGAATTGATCTTCAGGAGGTCAGTCTGGGGGTCAACGCTGACGGTCGCCCGAAGAGGCGGATGCGATTGTGGAAGCGAGGTATGTTTTTTCTTTCTGCGAACCGGCCTGCCGCTCTCATCCAACTCTGTGCGGGATAGCGCATCGACTCTCTTTTCAAAGTTTGAATAAGCGGTGCGCTGGCCATAAGGGGAGTGTCCCCCTCGGTGATCACCCAAAAGCGGCCATAGAGAGAAGGCTTAAGGCAGAGCCTCCACGGGGGGAAGTTAGCCTCTGTGGTCATGAGCCACGTCTTGAGCAGAGAAAAACGAGAACAAGTCATCGCATTGGGCCGGCTGGGCT
>DASXDX010000037.1:0-81247 GCA_036490385.1 Occallatibacter sp. | reverse complement strand
GGACCGGAACTGGATCTTCGGGTTGTGCTTCGACAGCACCTTCGTGATGGCCGCCGTCAACGTCGTCTTGCCGTGATCGATGTGACCGATCGTCCCCACGTTCACGTGCGGCTTCGTACGATCAAATTTTTCCTTCGCCATTTCCTTCAATTCCTCCGTCGAATTGCTCGCTCAAAAGCTTTGAGCTTTCAGCCGTTAGCTTTCAGCTCCGTCCTGCCCGTGCTGGCCGCATCAGTCCGTTTCGCTGATGCCCAAGCTGAGAGCTGATAGCTGACGGCTGTCTTTCTCAGTAGTACGCGTACGCCTTCAAATACCTCTGCCGCAATTCCACCGGCACTTTCTCCACCAGCCGCAGATACCGTTCACGGGTCAATCCCTGGTCCGATACAGGCAATGCTGCGTAGAGTTCCGGCGCCTCTTTGCCCAGCAGGCCGCGCTTGAGAATGCTCTCGTAATCGCGAACCCGCAGCCCCGCCTTGGTGACCCGATTGAGAAAGACCTCGATATCCTTCGCTTCGAAGGCGGCATCGACCAGTTCATGAAGCCGCGCGTAACCTTGCTCATTCCGGACCGCGATCGCTGCCTGCTCGAACATTCTTTTCTTATCCTCGTTACAGCTCTCAGCCTTCTCAAATATTGGAGCGGGAGACGGGGATCGAACCCGCGACCAACAGCTTGGAAGGCTGTGACTCTACCACTGAGTTACTCCCGCCCGAAAATCAGCCGCTAGCTTCTAGCCGTTAGCTCTTAGCTCCATCACGCTTACGCAAGCAGTGTCGGTTCAATCTGCCACATCGCGAGCTAGAAGCTAAAAGCTAGCAGCTAAAAGCTGAATCTCTGGAGCTGATGACCAGGATTGAACTGGTGACCTCTCCCTTACCAAGGGAGTGCTCTACCAACTGAGCTACATCAGCCCGCTAAATCCAGCTCACAGCTTTCAGCCGTCAGCTGTCTTTCTCCCCGCCGCGGCGAATTCGATCCGCCTGGCGGGTCAAAACCGTGCGCAACGCAAGACCGCCGATGATGATGAGCGGAACCAGCCTCAACTCCACCGGCTTTCCCAGGACGTCCACCTTGCCGGCGTCCATGGTGAACCACACCAATGCCGCTAAAACCGCGTACATCCCGAGAGCCGCCCAGAACTTCCGGCCCAGCTCGGGCCCGGCACTCTGCATACCCTCGATCATGCGCTTCTGCTCGGCCCGATACAAATTCATTGGCTAAGCCCTCATTGCGCATTCCCGCCCGAACTCATGGTGCACAGGGGAGGATTCGAACCTCCGTAGCTCCAAGGAGCGGCAGATTTACAGTCTGCTGCCATTAACCGCTCGGCCACCTGTGCACAGCCACCCCAAAAAGCCGCGATCCGCTTTCCCATCCGCCTATTGGGAGCCCCAATCTTTCCTCGCCTGTCTTCCCCTGCGAAGCACTTCAACGCATTACGCCTCTTCCGGAGAACCTCCGGAATTTCGGAGCCTGCACCTGAAGTGGGATCACCGCGGAGGACAGGCCCGGCGCCTAACCGCTCGTCGGTTGATGCTTACTGCTTACCGTTTCGGGAACCGTTCCGGTCTCTCCTTGTGGAGCTGGCGAAGGGATTTGAACCCCCGACCCTCTGATTACAAATCAGATGCTCTACCAGCTGAGCTACGCCAGCCCGAATCCACCCGGAAAACCACCCGGACTCCCAACGAACGTGCGGACACACTGACTCTCCGCACGTTGTACGGCACAGAAATCAAGGTTAGCATACCGCCGTCAGTGGAGCAAACGATGGTTGGCGGGGAATCGGCGGGAGAAACAGGGGATGGGCAAACGGGGCGCAAGCCTTCCCAAACGCCACAATCTCGAGCGGGAAACAAGCGAAAATTGACTGAAAAAGCGTGGGATTTTCTCACCGCCCGGCGAGGGTCGCACCCCATTCGCCCGGGCTGAGATCGCGCGCGTGCCGCGAGAAGATCCAGCGGTGGCCCTCCAGGTCTTCGACCGCATACTGCAGCTCTCCATAGACGGTCTCGCTCAGCTCTTCCACGATCTTTGCTCCCGCCGTTTGGACGCGGTGAAAATGCTGCTCCACGTCCTCAATAAAGAGGGTGAGGAACTGCGTAGCCACGCCAGCTTCGGCCGGGCTTGCGCGTCCCGGACGAGATGATCCCAGCATCACCCAGGCATTGCCCAGGCGCATCTGTGCGCCGGCCACAGGATCGCCATAGCGATAATGCTCGACGAAGCCGAAGGTCGCGCCGAGCCAATCAATCGCTTCCGCGACATTCTTATAAAAGACATGAGGCAGCACGGTATCGACCGGAACGGAGCGGTTCTGCAGCATGGCGATACGATACACCCGCTTCGAGCCGCATTACCTTCGTTATGAGGCGTTGAACGCCCGCACCACGGCCTGGAAACGGATGCGCCCATTGAATCACGATCATGCGGGAAAGGCTTCTGTGCAGACCGGCTTCGCGAGGAATCCGGGCAGCCGATCCGGCGGCGAAATACGCGGCGGAGACGCTCGCCAAGGCCCTGATCGCAACAAAGATTTGGCTTGACAGATCACCGATCGCAGCCGAATCTGCTACTTAGTTAATTCACCCCAGGGGATCTTATGAAAATCTCTCGATTTCTCCCAACCTGCGTCGTCGGGTTGTCGCTTCTGGCGGGGGTGTTTATCCTTCCCGCACATTCCCAGGCCCCGCTCGCGGGGCGCAGGCCGCGCGTGGCAGTGATGGACTTCGACTACGGCACCGTACAAACCGCATCGGCCGCGGTCTTCGGGACCAATGTAGATATAGGCAAGGGCATCACCAATCTTCTGGTCACCGGCCTGGTGAAAGACGGCAACTTCTCCGTCATTGAGCGCCAGGCGCTGGACAAGGTTTTGAACGAGCAGAATTTTTCCAACTCCAATCGCGCCGACCCCAACAGCGCCGCTAAGATCGGCAAGCTCCTCGGCGTCGACGCCATCGTCACCGGCACCATCACCGAGTTTGGCAACGAGACCAAGAAGACCAACCTGGGCGGAGGCGGCGGCAACTGGGGCGGATTCGGCCTCGGCGGACTCGGCCACTCGAACTCCAAGGCCAATGTCGCCATCACCGCGCGCATCATCAACATCGATACCGGCGAGATCATGGCCGTCGCCGATGGCACGGGCCAATCCCATCGCTCCAGCACCTCGATGCTCGGCGGCGGCGGCAATTGGCATGGCTTTGGCGGTGGCAACGCCGACTTCGGCTCCAGCGATTTTCAGCAGACGATCATCGGCGAAGCTACCAAGATGGCCACGGACCAGTTGGCCGCCAATCTGGACTCGCAGGCCGCCAAGGTGCCGGTGCGCACCATCGTCGTTGAAGGCGTAGTGGCAGCGGTCGATAGCGGCCAGATCATTCTCAACGTGGGAGCCAAGGCCGGCGTGAAGGCGGGCGACCAGTTCAATGTGTTGCGCGTGACCAGGGAGATCAAGGATCCCACAACCGGCGCCGTGCTGCGCAAGCTCACCACCACCGTCGGCGTGATCAAGGCTACCGATGTAGACGACGTCTCCGCGATTTGCACCGCGGTTTCTGGCGCGGGCTTCAAGGTAGGCGATGTGATCAAGACAACGACGCAATGACGCAATGACCCGAAGTGCTGCGCGGACCCGAAGGCATAAGCGGATCCGAAACCGATACGCGCAAGAAGAGTGCCCGCCGCAGAGTTGCGGCGGGCATTGCTTTTTTGAGCCGGATCGCGCCTACCTGCCCAGGAATGCTTCCAATCTTTGGAGATCGGCGTTGGCGTGGTCCATGTACTCTCTCGCGGTCTGCAGGTCGTGTTCGTTGATGGCGCGGTCCGCCTCGCGAAGATTGTTGTTCATCCTGTTCATCGCAGCCACCATGTCGCCCCGCATGTCGTAACCCTGCGCCTGCTGCTGGCGGCGAAGCTGGTCGATCCCGCTCCTCGCCGTCTCGGCCCGCGCATCCAGATCCATGAAGCGGTCGCGCGTATGGCGAACCTCCTCAGGGGACGCGCCTGCCGGTGCGGGAGGCTCATTCGCCGAAATCCCCGGGCCCGAACCCCCATCCGGCGTGTCGGCGGCTGGTTTTGGCTGCGGCGGAGAACTCCTGCCGGCCGTCGACGAGGAGGCCGTGCGAGAAGTCGACGCGCCGCTCGGCTTGGGCGGATTCCCGCTGGGCAAATTCGAGCTGGGCTGGTTCGAGCCCAACTGGCTCGAACTCGCTGACGGCGATCCAGCAGCAGGCGTTGCCGCATCCGGCTGCGGCGCTGAGGAAACCGGCGCCGCCGGACTGCTGGCCGGGGGCGTATTGGAGGCTGTTTGCGCGCCTGTCGAGGTAGAGCTGGACTTCTGCTGCCCGGCATGCGTAGCGAAGAAGTGCGGCAGCACGGTGGCCGCCGCCACCAGCGCCAGAATCGCCGCGAGCGCGCCCAGGCCGATCCATAAGCTGCGATTGCTTTTGGCCGCGGCCGGCGGCGGTGCGGCCGCCATGGGAACCGGCGCGAATCCCTGGTTCGGCGCAGCCGTGGGCATTGCCGATTCGAGCACGGTCTGCTGGAACGGCTGCGGCCCCGTCGAGACAGGCTGGGCCACCGGAGCGAAACCCTGCCCCGGAATGGCCGCTAACATGGGCGCAACCGCCGGCGTGGTCTTCTGCTCACGCAGCGCTTTGAGCGCGTTGCGGAACTCGTCCGCGGACTGGAAGCGGTGGGCTGGATCTTTCGCCATCGCATGCAGCACGATGTCGTTCAGCTCCGGCGGCAAAGCGGGATTCCACTGCACCGGCGGCGCCGGCGCCTCGTTGAGCTGCGCATTCAGCACGCTATAGGAGGTTTCGGCCTCGAAAGGCTTGCGTCCGGTCAGCATCTCGTAGAGCGTTACGCCGAACGAGTAGATATCGGTGCGGCCATCGACCGTGCCCCCGCGCACCTGCTCCGGCGACATGTAGTAGATGGAGCCCATGGTGGTGCCGGGGCGCGTGAGATTCAGATCGGTGGTGGATTTGGCGATGCCGAAATCCATCAGCTTCACCACGCCGTGCGAGGTGATCATGATGTTGGCCGGCTTGATGTCGCGATGCGTGACGCCTTTGCCATGCGCGTAGCTCAGCGCCGAAAGCACCTGCATCGAATACTCGATCACCTGCTCCAGCGGAACCTGCGCGGAGAGCTTGTCGAGCGTCGTGCCCTCCACAAACTCCATCACCATCACAAACTGGTTCTGGATCTGGAAGGCGGTGCGCAGTTGCGTGATGTTGGGGTGGTCGAGCCCGGCGAGGGTGCGGATCTCGGCCATGAAGCGTGCGGCCAGTTCGGGCTCTGAGGCGAAGTCCGGAAGCAGGATCTTCATCGCCTCTTCGCGATTCGAGATCACGCTGCGCACCTTGTAAACGCGGCCCATGCCGCCCGAACCAAGCAGCGTCAGGACTTCGTAGTCGCCGACGCGTTGACCAGTCTCCTCTGCCATAGAGACGCCTCCTCGGGTGAGTAGAAATACCGGGGAAAAAGAGCCCGCACTGCTGAAGTGCTACGAGTCTACTCCAGTTTCGCGGCCATCGGCCAAGGAAACCGCAGCCGCGCGGAGCAGAAAGTTACGCGGCCGCCGGGTCGGCAATTGGCGGCGGGCGTCAGGCGGCTCGGGGCGCGAGCCTCTTGAGCGCGGCGCTGGAAGCAGCCCGGCGGAGATCGTATTCATTCTGCAGATTCAGCCAGAACTGCGCGGGCAAGCCGAAATAAATGCCTAGCCGCAGAGCCGTATCGGCTGAGATCGACCGCTTGCCGCGCACAATTTCTCCGACTCGCGGCGCGGGCACATCCAGGTCTTTCGCCAAACGATAGGCCGACAATCCCAGCGGCTCCATGAACTCGGTCAGCAGAATCTCTCCGGGATGGATCAGAGCGGATTTTCCTGGCATGTTTGTCTCCTTTGGCCTGAGCGGTCCCTTTTCGGTTTTAGCCGTCCCCTTGGCGTAGGGGTCCCCTTGGCTTGAGCTGTCCCCTTGGCTTGAACTGTCCCTTTGGCTTGAGCTGTCAATGATAGTCCGTGATTTCCACGCTGTGCGCGTTTCCCTCCCGCCACACGAAGCAGGTGCGGTACTGGTCGTTGATGCGGATGCTGTACTGACCTTTCCGGCTTCCCCGCAGTTTCTCCAGCCGGTTGCCGGGAGGCGCCGCGAGGTTCTCCGGCGCCAGCGCGGCATTCAAAATGTAGAGCTTCCTCAACGCCGCGCGATTGAGCCGCGGCGGCAGACGCCTGCTCTTGCCGGTTGTCCAAAGCTTCTCGGTATCCGCATCCCGAAACCCGGCGATCATGCCCTATCATATCGCGTCGCGTTCTGAACGCGCCGCGTACTGAGAGGCGGATTCCTGTTTGCAGCGGTCCTGCGCTGCAACCGCACGTTTTTTGTCAATCCCCCAAAAATCCGCTTGCAGGAATCGCTGCTGGGGTAGATCATTCGGTTGCCTCCCTCGATAGGCCATCAACTGTTTCGAAAACGAAGGAGAATCTGCATGCGCAGAAGTTTGCTTGCACGTCTTTTGGCTGTCGGGATTTTGCCGTTCGCCGCCCATTCTTTTTGCCAATCACCCAGCCAACCTAGAATATTTGTGAAGGCCGAGCCAGGCTTTGGTGTAGCCTTGACCGCTGCACTCAACAAGAAACACGCCCCTGCAACCATTGTGCTGGATCAGAATGCTGCCGACTACGTTCTACAGTCGGCGAGCGTAGCGGCCAAACAGGAGTCGGGAGCAAGCAAGATCGCGCGCTGTCTTTTCGCTTATTGCATCGGGATAGAGGGAACATCAAGCGTCTCGGTTCAACTTGTTCGGGTAAGCGACAGTTCTGTAGTGTGGGCCTATCAGGTCCGCAAGGCAAATGGCGGCCCGGAGGGAATTCAATCGCTTTCGGAAGCGGTGGCAAAACACTTAAAAAAGGAATTCTTGGACAATAGGAAGTAGCGGAAACCAGTAAGGCGGTGGCGACTCGATCCGCCGAGGAGGGCACCCCGCCCTGCCGAGTGATAGGGTAGTTTTGACGGCTCCCGATGCACCGACGCAAGCGCAACACGCTTCTGATTGTGGCCGCGGTCCTGGCAGTGCTGGCCGTGGCCATCTTTCTGCGCTCCAAGGCGCCTCCGGAAGCGGCGCGGCTCCTGCCGGAGTCCGACGGCATTCTCTATATCGATCTCAAGCCGGTCCGCACCTTCCTCCGCAAAGACCTCAAGCCGCCCCAGCGCGCACCCGATTATCAGCAGTTCGTCGATGCCACCGGCATCGACTGGGAGCGCGACCTCGATCAGGTGGCGATTGCGCTGCACCGCATGCCGGATCCCAATGGCCCGAACGGCCCGGTAGCTTATTCGCTGGTGCTTGAAGGCAAACTTACCGGCAAGAGGCTGAACGCGTGGCTCGAGGCTCACGCCACGTCGCGCGAATCCTATGCGGGCAAGACCATCTACAGCGTGCCTTCTGAAAACCGGACAGTGCGCGTCGCGCAGATCGGCTATGACATGGTCGCGGTCTCGAACACGCCCACCCCGGAGCAGATTCACTCCATCATCGACCGGCATCGGGCGGCAGCGCTGCCCTTTGCCGGCTCGTCGCTGCTCGAGCGCCACTATCACGATGTGCCGCTGCTCTCGCTGGCATGGGGCGTGGGGCAGATCGGACTGCCCTTTTCCGAGAGCGGCGCCATTCGCATCTTCGGCTTCTCGCTGCCCCTGCAGCCGGATTCGACTATCATCGCCAGCGTCGCGCCCGCCCTGCCTGTGCCGGGCTCGCTCGGCGCGCTGCGCTGCAAGGTGGAGGAGATTGCGCCCAGCGATGACACCGCTGCCGCGCAGGCCGCCGACCTGGCTACGCTGCTCACGCTGGCGCGCGGTTTCACCGGGCCGCTCGGCGACAACCCCGCCAACAACGGCTTGAAAGCGCTGCTGAAAACCGCTGTGGTCACGCAGCACCACGAGCAAGTGGTGGTCACGGCCACCTTGCCGGCCAGTTTCCTGGCCAAGCTAGTCGAGAGCGGAAATTCGTCCGCCCCTTCCGCGCCGGGCACAATCGGAGGCGCCTCCTACTGAGCCGCTTCGCCCTGAGCCGCTTCCCTTCCCCGTAAGTAATCCAACTGAGTAATGGCGAAGAGCAACAGGAATGCCGAATCCGCCTTGCCTCGCGGATGCGAAAGCGGGACAATACAGCATTGATTGGAAGGCAGGCTCTCATGGCTCAACTGCCGTTCTCTCAGGCCGCGCTTCATGTTCCCGCGCGCCTTTTGGCCGCTGTTCTGGCGCTGGGTCTGGGAGGCTCCCAGATGCAAGCCCAGATCCAGACCCAGATGCAGGCCCCAGGCACGGCCGCATCACCCTCCGGTCCGGCGGCCGGAGCGCCGGCATCCGGTTCGCCCGCGGCCGAGTCAGACGATGCATGGCTCAAAAAAACCGGCAGCCTCTACTACTCGTCCGCCAAAAGCGGGCTGGACGGCTTCGACTGCGCCGTTCATCCCGACTGGCGCACCCTCTTCCGCAGCGCCGGCAACGGCTCCGCAAGCCAGCCTGCGATGGCTGATGGCGACGCCCGCCTCCTGCTGCTTGAAACGGTCAAGATCAATCTTCACGCCCACATGCACGGCGGATCCACCTTGGACTGGACCCAGGACCCCCACGCCGCCGAGCCGCTTGACGACAATGCCTCAGCCCTGCTGGCCAAAATGCGCCAAACCACCGAGCAGACGCTGGAAGGCTTTCTTCAGTTCTGGACACCCTTTGTCGACGGCTCCATCGTGCCGGAGTCCGCTGCCGGCCTGGCCATCACGCACACGGGCACTTTGCACACCATCCACGCGGAACAGGGCGATACCGCGCTGACCGAAACCTTCTCGAGCGACCTGCACCTGGAACACTTCGACGTGAAGATGAGCGGGATCTCGATCAAATTTCAGCCCGACTATCAGCCCTCGGGACAAGGGCTGCTGGTAAAGAGCTTCGAGGCTCACGTGCAGCCGGCAGGCGTTCCGCCCGACCAGGCGGAGGAGATGCATGTGGAGATCGAGTACCAGACACTCGAGGGCTTTCCCATACCCTCCCGGCTCAACATGGAAGTGGCCAACACGGGAAACTTCAGCTTCGTGCTCGATGGCTGCACGGTAAGCCGGCTGCAGAAGCCCGAACCCGCGAACGTCGTGCGCCCGGCTCTCCAATAAAAAACGGCTTCCGTGCGCCGGAAGCCGTTTCGATCCATCGGGAATCGCTTTTTTCCTACCGCATCTATTGCCCCGCGCCGGAAGCTTGGCTTCCATTCGAGGTGAAGGCCTGCTCGTAGCTCGTGCGCAGATATTTATACGGGTTCACAGGCACATTGTGGAGGCGCACCTCGTAGTGAAGATGCGGCCCCGTAGCGCGGCCTGACTCGCCTACGTAGCCGATCACCTGGCCGCGCACAACATGTTCGCCCGGCAGCACCGCGATGGCGGAAAGATGCGCATAAAGGGTTTCCACGTCGTGGCCGTGGTCGAGCATCACCTCACGCCCGTAGCCGTTGACAACGCTTGCGGCTGCAACATCGCCGTCCGCTGCGGCTCTTACCGGCGTGCCGGAAGGTGCGTCAATATCGATGCCCGAGTGGAAGGCGCCTTCGCCGTCGATGGGGTCTTCGCGCTCACCGAAGCTTGAAGCGACACGGCCTTGAATCGGCCAGAGAGAAGGCGCGTCAGCCAGCGCCGTCCAGTCGCCGCCGAAGCCGGGGGTCAGGCCGCCTTCAAGGGCGCGCGAGACGCGGCCTGAAAGCGCATACGAACGCAGGGCATAAAACTGGTCGATGGAATGATTGATCTGCGGCTGGCTCAGGTCATCCGCCTGGGCCAGGCTTGCGGGCGTGGCCACCACATCGGCCGCTTGCGCCTTGCTGGCCGCCGCCAAGCGATTTTGCCGCAGCCCGTAGAGAGCGGACACCTCGTTGGCCAGCGCTCCCAGCGAGGCCACCTGCACGCTGCGGTCATGCGCAATCTGCGCCATCTGCTTGTAATTCTTGCGCAGCACCTCGCGCTCCTGACGCACCTGGTTGTAGCTCTCGGTCTTCAAGAGCATCCGTGTGTAGGAGCCGGCCAGGCCCACGATCGTGAAAGCTCCCACAATCGCCGCGGCCACAAAGCCGTAGGCGTAGTGCAGCGGCAGCGGAATCTTGCGAATCCGCCCGTCTTCGTCCCGAGCCACAAAGAGAATGTAATAGCGCTTGCGTAGCATTTACTCTCCTCAATTTTTTGGAGGTGCGCACTTCGCCGAGGCACAAGAATGGCGCAAAAATGCAGGGCTCTGTCGGCCCGTAAGAAAATCCCAGACGCCCGAAGGACGTAGGTGGGAGAAACTCCGTCAAGCCTAACAGCCCCTCCGTTGGCGGGTCAATGAACCCTATGTGGGATTACGAAAGCCGATGATCCTCAATGGACCAACGGCAAAAATCCACATAATCATGTGGACGCGGTAAACTCCCGCCGGGTTGGCGCAGGGGCCGGCACTTTCCGCTAACTCATTTGGATTGAGTGAATCTTTCCCAGCTAGCTTCGGGAGATTTCACCCGATTTGCGCCCCCTGAAGCCGTTTGCCCTATCTTCAAAGAGGTGGAATCCGAAAAGTGAACCGATCCCAATTTAGATCGCGATCGAAATCGGGCGGCGCGGCCGGCGGCGAATTGGAGCTGCTCCGCTGGGTCCGCGCCCGCGCGGCAGGAGCAGCCAGCCGCGGCCTCCGGTTGGGCGTCGGGGACGACTGCGCGCTGCTCCATCCCCAGGACGGCGAGGAGCTGGCCGTCACCACCGATCTTTCGATTGACGGGCGCCATTTCCGGCTCGACTGGCATGCCCCTGAAGTCGTGGGCCATCGCACCCTGGCGCGCGGCCTGAGCGACCTGGCCGCCATGGGCGCGCGGCCGGTTGCGGCGTTTCTCTCTCTCGGCCTTCCGAAAGAACTGATCCGGAACGCGGGAGGACGAGAAGCCCGGCAGGCGACTCACGTCACGACCTGGCCTGCGACTGGGCAAGCGATCTGGTTCCACCGGTTTTATGAGGGCTTCCTCGCGTTGGCTGCAGCGCATAAGACGCCGCTGGCCGGGGGCGATCTGGCCGAATCGCCGCTTGCGCTGGCTGACATCGTGCTCATTGGCTCGGTCCCGCGCGGCCGGGCCCTGCTGCGCTCCGGCGCGCGGCCGGGCGACCTGCTTTATATAACCGGCAGCCTGGGCGGAGCGGCGGCGGGACTAACCCGCCTTGCGGAGCTGGCCGGTGCCAGTCCGCGGGCAAAGGCTGCGCCGCCGGGCTCATGGAAACTTCCCAAGAAGCTGTCGGCCACGCTGGCGCCGCATCTCTATCCGCAACCGCGCATTGCGCAGGGCCTGGTGCTGATGCGACGCGGGCTGGCGACGGCTGCACTGGATGTGAGCGACGGCCTCTCGATCGATCTGGGGCGCCTCTGCGACGAATCGGGCGTTGCCGCCGAGGTGGATGCGGCTGCCCTGCCCGTCTTTCCCGGCGCAACGCTCGAGCAGGCGCTCGATGGCGGCGAGGATTACGAACTGCTCTTTACCGCCGCATCCGGCGCGCGCGTGCCGCCGTCCATCGCCGGAGTGCCTGTGACACGGATCGGGCGTATCGTTCGCCGCAGACCCGGAAAACCTGCGGTTACGCTGTACACAGCCGATGGTCCGCGGCCGTTGGAGGCGCGCGGCTGGGAGCACTTCGCATGAGGAGTCCGAGCCGCGTGCAATTCTGGTCAAATATTCCGTGCCCCGTCCTTTCGCTTTTTTCCTGGCGAAAGGGTGGGCCACCGCAAGCCAGAGTGAGCCTGTCCAGCGTGAGCCCATCCAGCGTGAGCCCATCCAGAATGAGCCCCTCCAGAATGAGCCATCCGATGGATGAAGTCAGACCGTGACCAGAATCCTCCCCATCCTCGACCTCCGGTTTCCGCATGCATGGCGGGCTGAAGTTCTAGCCGCGCGCCCCCTGATCCTGCCTTCCCGGCACTTCGTGTATCCGCGCGACGCCGAAGAAGTGGAGCGGGGCGCACTGGAGGTCCTGATTCAACCGGGTGCGCCAGGTCTCGCTTCTGAGACCTGGGAAAGCACGACTGCAAGCTCCCCCGCGGAAACCGAACAGCCGTTTCTTGCCACCTGTGCGTTGGGGTTTCGCGATCCGGCAGCGCCAACCGGCCTCTGGTCGACGCCGGAGCCGGAAAAAATCTGCGCGGTTTCGGGAGGCTATGCGTACCTCATCGACACCACCGCGCCCGAGCGGTTCACAATGATTCCCTACCGGCCTGTGCTGCAGGTGCTCCCAGCAATCGAAGACGGCCTGCTGCTCCTCGTCGGCAATCGCATGATTCTTGCGTGGGGTAGCAATGGCCAGGCATGGGAGTCGGAGAAGCTCTCCGACGAAGGCGTGACGATCACCGGCATCGGGAACGGCGTGTTGCATGGTACGGGCTGGGCGATGTTAACGGATAAAGAAGCGGCGTTTGCGCTGGACTTGCGCAGCGGAATCCGGCTGAAGCGGGAAACCTTATAGCTCCCGGCGCGGCTCAAAATGGAGCGGCATGAGGTCTTTCATTGCGAATTCATCCTGTCATTGCCCTCTCTTGTTGCAGAAGATTCTTCCAAGAAGGCGCACAATCGCTTGAGGCTGACTCTGGCCTGCGGCTCGATCTTCGCCGATCAGCGGAAAACAAATCCAATTTCTGACTGTGAAACTGTGAAGAGCAAATTTCGCTGAAAACAAACAGGTTATTAGCTAAATCTCCACAACTTCACTATTCCCGTGAAATTGTGGAGCGGCGCCCTGCTTATCCATTGTCTGCTCGCGTCCCGGCAGAATGGTCTCATACGCAGCATAGATTCCCTCAAACACCGAATCCCAACTAGCCGTCTCCGCGTACGCACGGGCGGTTTTGCGCATGGCTGCATGGTGCGCGGGGTCGGCGAGGATGGCGGCAATGGCCGAGGCAAACTCTTCATCCTGCACAATGCGGCCGGTCTGGTGATCGCGCACAATGGTGCGCGGACCGCCGTCGGGCGTAACGATGGCCGGCACGCCGCTCGCGAGGGCTTCGAGGACCACGTTGCCGAAGGTATCGGTATGCGAGGGGAAGACGAAGAGGTCCATGCTGGCGTAGGCCGCGGAAAGCGGCTCACCGCGCAAAACGCCGGTAAACTCCGCCCGATGCAATCGCTCGCGCAGCCAGGCTTCGTCGCCGCCGTGGCCGACGATCAGGAAGCGGAAGTTTTCGACACCCATTCGTTCGAGTTCCTGCTCTACATCGACCAGCAGCGCGATGTTTTTCTCGACCGAGAGCCGCCCCACGAAGCCCAGCACAGCTTCGCTGTGTGGCGTTTTGGATGGGCGCTTCAACGGGTTGAAGAGGTCGGCGTCAACGCCGCGCGGCATCAGGTGGCAGGGGCGGCCGGTGCGCTGAGCGAGTTCCGTGCACAGCTCCGGGTTGGGCGCGAAGAGCACACGCGCGCCGGAGTAGAAGAAGGCGGCCGTGGCCAGGGCGAGATCCTGAATCGCTTTGGCCGTGGCGGCCGACTGGCGCTCAGGCAGCAGGCGCAGGAACCAATCGGAGCGGCGCGCCAGGTATTCATGCACATTCGTATGCCAGCTCGCGGCGAGCGGCAGCTCAAGATGATGTGCGAGGCCTGCGCCCAGCATGCCCACCTCGCTGGGTCCGGTGATGTGGATGAGGTCGGGCTGGAAGCGGTCGAGGGTTTCGCCGATGACCGGCATGTGGCGCAGAAAGACGGGATCGAAGCGCAGGTCTTTTTCAAGGGCGATGGAAAGAACGCCGCGGGGCAGTTCGAGCGTCCACACGTTGCCGTCTTCCACGACGGCCTCGGCGCGATCGCCGGCGCGCACGCACAGAAACGGCAGCCCGCGACGCCGCGCGAAGGCCTCAAAGTGGCGGCTGGTGTGGGCTACGCCATTCACTTCGTGAAACGAATCAGGAAAATAGGCAACGCGAGGCGAGGTCGGTGTCATATTTAGCGAGTCGGCAACTTAGCAACTTAGCAACTTAGCAACTTAGCAAGTTAGCAAGTCAGCAAGTCAGCAAGCCAGCGAGGAAACTGCAGCCATCCCTACACGATCCAACTCCGCTTACACGCCAACAATGTGTGTGCCCCACGTGGGTGCCCCAGATGGGTGCCCCAGGGTGGATGCCCCGGATGGGTGCCCCAGGTTCGGCGCGTTCTTGCTTTTGCGCCTAGCCTGGGATCACACGAACCCTGACCCGCGGCAGCGGACTAACTCGGCTCGGTGCGCCGACTCGCTAACTCGCTGACCCGCTAACTTGCTTCTTCCCCTTCAGAACTCACGGTCGCCTAACGCCAGGCGCAACTGGTGGGATTCGCTCCAGGCCATGCGCAGGCCATCGGCCACCAGGCCTCTGCCCATGAGTTGCACCATGCCGATGATCGCGGCGAACAGCCTGGGAGCGGAACCCTTGGGCCAAAGCTCTGTCAGGGGGCGCGTCACGCCATTGACGTCAGGGTGGTAGACGCGCTCATCCCAGGTGCGGGAGCCGATGGGAAACTCGGGGTAGTGGCGCACGGCATCGACGGTCGACTGCAGGATGCGGTGCTTCCAGGGCTGGGCGTACTGCGGCATGAAGAGCACATCGCTTTTTTTCCGGTAGCGGATCTCATGCACGAATTCAGTAAAGCTGTTGGCATTGGTCAGGTTGATGTTCGCGTTCGGTTCCACGCCATGGCGATCGCCTCCGGAGACGAGCAGCATATTCCACTGCGCGGCCAGCCGCCGCACGGCGCGGTTCTCATCCCAGTTGCGCAGGCCGTTGAGTTCCAGCGCGTGCAGATAGGCGCCGTTTTTCTGCAGAAATTCATTGACCACGAATTCGTGTCTTTCCTTGCCGATGAGATAGAGATCCCACATGGGGTGGTTGAAGATAACCATCACATGCGGCTCCTTGTGCAGCGCGGCCAGAATCTCGGTCAAGCGCGCGTCGCTGGGATGGGCGGTGAACTCACGCAATGTCTCCATCCACTGCACGGCTTTGGTGCTGGGCAGGTTGTGTACGCCAAGATGAAAGGACTGCGCGCCGCCGTAAGGCGCGCTCCACTCGACCGAGACAGGGATCCGCCGGGCGCTGGGCACGGCGCGCAACAGGATGGGCGCGTTGATGTTGTCGTGGTCGGTGATCGAGACCATGGACGCCAGTTCCAGGTTCTCGATCTGCCGGCTTTCGAGATCGAAGGCCAGCTTGGGGGTGGTCGGGGGCGTCCAATAGCTGGCGGCGTAGTCCACCCGAATGCCGTGCAACTGCTCCGCGCGGCGTTCAAAACGCGCCAGCAAGGGGCGGATGATGGGAAACTGGTTGCCGAAGTTGGCGAGAAAGTCCAGCGTTTCCTGGGACTGGTTGGTGTGGCTGTGCAGCGAGACGCCGGTTCGAAAGCCCTTGTGTATATCTTTATCGCGCCAAAGATAGGAGATAGTAGAACTGGCCATGGTTGCTCCCCTGGGTCGGCGAATCGTGCGTGAAGCAATCCGATTGCCGAACCCCCCCTGGTTTTCCACAACCAGTATCCACGGGAAATGGTGAAGTTCCGGTTAATGGAATGCGAATTACGCTTCAATTGGCAAAAGAACCAGCGAAGTAACCAGGCCAACGAATGTAATCGGGCCGCGAAGTAAGGGATAGAAGGGCAAATTCCGGCGATTTCGGAAAAAGAACCGTCGGTGGCGCAGCGGTTATTTGCGGGTTTTGGCGATCTCGGGGCCGAGGAAGTCTTCGACCGTCCAGCCAGCCATCAGGTCATCTTCGCGGTCGCCGGGGTGGTGGGCGGCGCGCGCTTCGGCGGCGGCCAGCTCAGCCGCCAGATAGTTTTCCGTCAGCCCCTTGCGCAGCAGTTCAAAGGCCTGTTCGGGTGTGTCGACCATCTGGAACAAGTCAATATCTTTTGGGGAGATGGCGCCGGTATCCACAAGCGCGTCGAGATTGAAGACCTTCTTCCAGTATTCCGAGCCGTAGATGACGACCGTGATCTTCTTGGCCAGCTTTTGCGTCTGCGTGAGCGTAAGGATCTCGAACATCTCGTCGAGGGTGCCGAACCCGCCGGGAAAGACCACGAGAGCCTTCGACAGATAAGCGAACCAGAGCTTGCGCATGAAGAAGTAATGAAACTCGAAGTTGAGAGAAGGCGTGATGTAGGGGTTGGGGGCCTGCTCGAAGGGCAACCGGATGTTGAGGCCGATGGTCTTTCCGCCGGCCTCCCAGGCGCCGCGGTTGGCGGCCTCCATGATGCCGGGACCACCGCCGGAGGTGACGACGAAGCGGTGCTTGCGGGAGGGGATGCTCTTGGACCAGCGGGTGAGCAGTTGAGCCAGGCGGCGGGCGTCTTCGTAGTAGCGCGCCATCTGCACCGCGGCTACGGCGCGTTTGCGCTGCAGGTCGGTTGCTTCGCCGGCGGCGATCTCCCGGGCTTTCGCGGGCTGCTCCTCGCTGGGAGCAGGGCGGGTAGAGCCGGTGTTTTCCAGCAGTTCCAGGGCGTGGTCGGCCTCATCCCGGCCGCGAAAGCGCGCCGAACCGAAGAAGACGACCGTGTCTTGAATCTGCTCGCGGCGGAAGCGGGCCAGGGGCTCAAGGTACTCGGCAATGATGCGGATGAGCCGCCCGTCTGCGCCGTTCAGGAATCCGGGGTTTTCGTAGGCCAGGGGCGCCGATTCGAGGGGCGCCGGGGCGTCATTGGAGGGGATGACCGCCTTCTCCGCCGAATCTTGAGAGCTGGGAGTGTTGGACCCAGCTGAATGTTGAGTCCCTGCTTCCTGTTCCCGGTTCCCCGCTTCTGGCCGGTCGTCCTTCATGGCTTACCCATCCCGGTGGCGGACAGCGTCGTGAAACGCAATCCACAGATTCAAAAGGCCCAGTCCCGAAACGATCCCCCGAACCGCGCCATGCGCCGCGAAGACCGAGAGGTTGGGAAACTGCAAGAAGATCGGATTCTGGTCCCAGAAGGTGTGCGACCACGGAGCATAGCAGACAGCCAGGCCAATGTACATCCGCAACATGACGCGCAGGAAGAGTTCAAGCCGCTCCAGCCAGCGGGGAATGCGTTGCGGTGAGTGGGGTTCGGGGTGTGCCGCGCCCGCGGTTCCCGATTCGGAAGGAGCCGAAGTATCGGAGGCAAAGTCACCTGCGGGCCCAGGCAGCGGAGCCGGACTCAGGGCGAGCATGGACGATGGCATTTCCGGCTGCTGGGACATTCCTTTGAGTGCGCCCGCCGTCCCGATTCCCGTCCAAACCGCTGCTTGCTGGCCGGTCTTTCGGGCCGACGCGGGAACGCCGTATTCAAACGGTAACACAGCGGGGGTGCGGGGATGCACCGGAGGGAGCGGCGGCGACCGGGAACGGCTTGCCTCCGAAAGGCGGATGGGAGTAAGTTGTCGGTGGGCGTGCAGCCGGAGACAACAGGCGCGCGTCTTGCGAGGGGTCAAGCCTGACGGCCCTCGAAAGACTAAGAGCGCTCTTCGCCGTCCAAATGAGTGCATGCTCGTGAAAGCCGCCGAAAGGAGCTTCCATGAAACTTGCCGCCGTGGCACTCTCTCTCACTTTGGGCCCGCTCGCTCTTTGCGGGCAAACCGCTCCAGCCACGCTGACCGCTCCAGACGAGCTGAAGGCTTCAGCCACGCTCAGGAGTCAGGACGCGGTCGCCCATACCACGCCCCACTCCACTATGAGTGGCTGCCCGGTTTCGCTGACGGCGCAGCAGATCTCTTCCGCGAACATGATGCAGGTGAGGAGGGGGCAGCCGGAGCAATCGGGCCAACGGCTTCATCTCACGTTCACCAGCCGTGACGCGAACCAGATTGCCGCCGCCACAATCGCGGTACGCGGGTTCATCCCACCGCCAGGCCCGATAGATACTCTCAAAGCTGTTCGCAAGCGGAACGCGGGGCCTGATGTCGTAACCCGGACGGTGCAGATCGCGTTTGCGCCGCAGGCAGGCGCAACCGTGAACGCCGATATCCTGGTGCCGGACGTGACAGCCGCGCAGACGATTGACCTGGTTTCACTCTCCTATGCGGACGGCACCGGTTGGAAGCTTCCCGAAGGCGCTTCCTGCCGCATTACACCAGACCTGTTGATGCTGGTCGGCGCGCACTGACGGGCTAAAGGCTGAGTGCGACGTCAGTCTGCGCGCAGGCTGCGCCGCATCCGGCGACGGTGAGCGCCAGGACAAGACAAAGAGATTGGAACCATTGCTTCGTTGCCATAGAACTCCTCTGGGGGTGGATTCGTTCTAGCCCGTCTCGATAAAAAACGGGTCCATTTCCGGTTGAAATGCAGGGCGTTTTCGTGCTTAGAGATTCATGCCCGGGGATTGGATGCGAAGGGGCGAATTTCGTCACCCCTGGTTTCTTCAACCGCGCAAATAGAAATTAGTTTCGGAAGATCTCAGCCGGTTTTCCGCTCATCCTCTAAGACTTCATCCAAAAGCCCGCGCAGGCTGGCGGCGCGCAGACGGCCCAGGGCCGGGTCCGCCGTGGCTTGCGACAGCTCATCGGCCAGATTGAGCGCCGCGAGCACGGCCACGCGCAGCGAATCGACAGTGCGCCCCTGCGCGGCGACGCCCCGCATCTTGGCATCAACGCACGCGGCCAAGCTGCGAATGTGCTCCGCGTCCTGGCCGGAGAGGTGATAGACCTGATCGTAGATTTCGACGGTGATGTACTCAGTTGGGCTCTGGCCCGGTTCCTCGGTCATGCGGCCTCACAGCTCCAGTCCGTCGAGTTGCTGGAGCAGGCGCTCCACACGCTGGCGCACATGGTCGCGCTCGGCTTTCAGAGCATTGAGTTCCGACTGCATGCGCTCCCCGGCCGAACCCTGCTCCCGCAGCTGGGTCTCGTTCTGCGCGGCGCGCATTTCGGCTTGCGTGGCGCGTTCGCCGGCTTGCGCCAGGCGTTCTTCGGCTTGCCCAGCCCGTTCTTCGGCTTGCCCGGCCCGTCCCTCCGCTTGCCCGGCGCGTCCCTCCGCTTGCACGGCGCGTTCCTCGACCTGCGCCAGCCGCTCCTCGGCCTGCACGGCGCGCGCTTCGGCGGCGAGCCGCTCCTGCCGCTCACGCTTCACCAGTTCGACTGCCCGCAGGACGCGTTGCTCCAGCCCGGAAAAATCGTCGGCGCTGACGGCCAGCGAGCCTTGCTCGGCATGCTGTTCCTGGCCCTCAGCTTGCGGGTGCGCCTCGACGGCCGCACCCGACTCCCAAAAAGACTCTGCCATTGATTCAACCTCCGCGCGTTTGGAGCCGCCGCAGCACCGAGCCACTGAGCTGCCCGGTATTGGGCCGGCCAACGAAAACGCGCCGTTTCCGTTTGAGTATAGCGCCGTTCACGGTGGAGATTGCAGCCTAAGAGCGCAGCCGAGCGCCCGCTTTACCAACAGCCTCGACCACGCGGGCCCAAAAGCTCTGCAATTCTTCCTCGCGCAGAGTGCGATCGGCGGCCTGGAAGGTTACGCCGAGCAGCAGCGAATACTCGCCTTTGCCCAGGCGGGCATCGCGAAAGACCTCGCGCACGCGCCAGTCAACCAGCTCGGGAATCTGCAAAGCGGCCAGCGCGCTGTCGATGGTTTCCCAGGCGATGCTCTCGTTCAAGATCAGGGAGAAATCCCGGCGCACCGGCTGGAAGCGCGAGAGCTCGCGCGCGAGCGGCTTGCGCAGCGGCAGCTTATAGAGCCGGTCGAGATAGAGTTCGCCCACCCAGACGGGCTCTTTGAATTTGCGCGCGGCAGCCTCGCGGGGATGCGCCTGGCCGAGCCAGCCGACGGTGACGCCTTCCGCCACGACGCGGGCTGAACGGTAGGGATGGAGCCATTGCGGCGTAAGCCCGGATTCCGCCGGAAACCGGTCGAAGTACATCGCGCGCATCTGGAACCGCTCGAGCACCTGTTCCACCATGCCCTTGAGGTCGTGGAACTCGAAGGCGCGTACCGCGTGCAATGGGCTGACCTCTGGAAGAGCTCCGGCCACGCCGAAGGCGAGCGCCGGCCGTTCCTCCACTTTCTCGGTTGTGCCGGAGAAGACAGTTCCCATCTCGAAGAGCCGCACGTCGCTCACATCGCGATGCAGATTGCCGCCGATCATAGCCAGCATGCCGGGGACGAGGGAGGGCCGCAGCAGGCCTGCCTCCTCACTGAGGGGATTGCCCAGCGGGACAGTCTGGCCGGGCTGGGGCGCGGTCAACGCCGCGTCGGCGGCGGAGCAGAAGGTGCTTCCGATCGCCTCGTGCAATCCGAGGGCGAGCAGCGTGCGCCGCACGGCTGCTTCGCTTTCGGCCCATTCGAGTGCCTTGACGCCTGTTCCGAATGCCGGCAGCGTGTTGGCGAAACGGTTGTAGCCGTAAACGCGCGCAACCTCTTCGATCAAGTCGATCTCGCGCTCCAGATCAAGACGCCAACTGGGCAGCTTGAACTGCCACGATTCTTTAAAGGTCTGCCCAACTCCGGGTGACAGTTCGCACCCCAAGGCGGTCAACACTCCTTCGACAGCTGCCGCCGTGATTCCTTCGGGGTCGACGGTTGCGCCGAGAAGGCGGCGCACCTCGCTGAGTTGCAGCGTGACAGGCTCGCGCAGTGCAGTTTTCTCTTCCATGGCCGCAACGCGCACATCTACCAGATCGCCTTCAAGCGAGCCGCCATTGGCAAGCAGAATGGCGCTCACCAGCGCAGACGCCACAGGCGCAGCATTGAAATCCGCGCCGCGCTCGAAACGGTGGCTCGCGTCGGTGTGCAGGCCGTGACGGCGCGCGGTGCGGCGCACTGCTACGGGATCGAACCAGGCGGCTTCGACCAGGACATTTTTCGTTGCGGGGGTGATCATGGTGTCCCAACCGCCCATCACCCCGGCCAGACCCAGCGGCTTCACATGATCGGCGACGACGAGATCTTCCACGTCGAGCATGCGCTCGACGCCGTCGAGGGTCTTCAGCCGCTCGCCTTTTTTGGCCCGCCGGACGATAATGCCGCCTTCGATCTTGTCGAAGTCGAAGGCATGCGTGGGCTGGCCCATCGCCAACCAGGCGAAGTTGGTGGCATCGACGGCGTTCGAAATCATTTTTTGCTCGATCAGGCCGAAGTAGGTCCGCACCTCCGCGCCGGGAAACCAGTCGCGCGATTCGCCGATGGTGATATCGCGCAGCACACGGGCCGTAAAGCGGCCGCAGGCATCTTGGGCCTCGATCTGTACTGAGAAAGGCGCCGCACCTTTCCGCGCCTCAGGTAACGAATAAGCAAGCTCTGGCAAGGCCAGCCCATAAATTGCCGCCGCCTCACGCGCTACGCCGTAATGGTTCATCGCATCCACGCGATTGGTGGTGATGTCCATTTCAAAGAGTGAATTGTTGCCCGAGCCGTTGCCGGAACCGAGATCATAAATTCCCTCAACGGCGATGCCGCGCAGGGTCAGGTCTTCGGCAAGCTGCGCGTCGCTGACGGCAAGCTCCGGTAGATAGGCGCGAAGCCATTTTGTGAGTATCTTCATGAAATCTCAATCTGCAAGTTAGCGTCCGCTTCGCGGACATTCGCGAGTTAGCGAGTTAGCTGATTCCGGTCGATCAGCGGGCTTTTCAATTCCATCAGGGCTCCAGGACACCCAGAAGTCCGTTGATGAGTTTGGCAACATCGATCGCCATCTCAAGTAATCGTTGCTTCGATTCTGGATCGACGAATCGCATGTCGCACGCCAGTTCGATTTGCGTTTGCAATTCATAGAGCGATCCGCGCGCCATTCCTAGGGAGTTTCGCAACTGCGGGTCTGTCAGGCGGCCATGGCCCTCGGCGATATTGCTTGCCACCGATACTGCCGAACGCCTCAATTGCATGCGCAAACCAAATGTCTCCGATTTGGGAAACTCCTCCGTTCTCAGATAAATCTCGCGGGCCAGCGCCATCGCCTTCTGCCACGCGAGCAGATCGCGGAAATGTCTGGTTCTCGGCACGCCTGTTCGTTCTCCCACCATCCCGCTAACTTGCTAACTCGCGATGTGCGCATAGCGCACGCTAACCTGCTGCATCATGCAAACTGCCCCAGGAAGCGCATGTCTCCCGCATAGAATTGCCCGATTTCACTGATGCCGTATTTCATCATCGCGATCCGCTCCACACCCATGCCAAATGCAAAGCCGGAGATCTTTTTCGGATCATAAGCCGGCTGCTTTTCAGCCGCGAAAGCAAAGACGGCCGGGTCCACCATACCGCAACCGAGCAGTTCGATCCATCCCGACTGCTTGCATTTGCGGCAGCCTTTTCCGCCGCAGAAGATGCAACTGATCTGCATATCGGCGCTGGGTTCCGTGAATGGGAAGAACGATGGAAAGAAGCGCGTCTTCACCGATGCGCCGAAGAGTGCCCGCATGGCGTGATCCAGTGTTCCTTTGAGATCGCTGAAGGTGATGTCGGAATCCACGCACAGGCCCTCGACCTGATAGAAAGTCGAGGAGTGGGTGGCGTCATCCGCCTCGTTGCGATGCACCCTGCCGGGAATCACGATGCGCACCGGCGGCGGCTGCTGTTCCATGGTGCGCATCTGCACGGGCGAAGTGTGGGTGCGCAGAAGCAACCGGTCGCGCTGCGGACGCCGCTCTTGATTCGCGATCACCAGCGTGTCCTGCGTGTCGCGCGCGGGATGGCCGGGCGGAAAGTTCATGCTCTCGAAGTTGTAGTAGTCGGTCTCGACTTGCGGCCCGACACCGACCGAGTAGCCCAGGGCCGCAAAGACCGCGACAATCTCGTTGGTGGTGCGCGTGATGAGATGCTCGGCGCCGATGAGCCGCCGGGTGCCGGGCAGCGTGATATCGATGGCGTCACCCTTCAGGGCTGCGTCGCTCCAACTTCCGCTTTGCCCCGCGCCGGCGGCGTCTTCCAGCAGGTTTTCGACGACTGCCTTGAGCGCGTTGAAGCGCAGGCCGAGGGCCTTTTTGGCCTCAGGCGGAGCGGCCTTCAGCCATCGTGCTGAGACTTCGGTAAGCCGGCCCTGTTTGCGGCCCAGCCACTCCAGGCGAAAGGCTTCTATGGCGTCTGGGCCTTCGAGCTGCGCCGCGGCTTCGCGCGCCTGCCGCACGAGTGCGGCAAAGGCTTTTTCAAGAGAATCTTCGTCGAATGCCGACAAATTGGGAATGGAATCGTTCGTCATGCGTAAAGAGCAGGATAAAGCATTGCATGCAGCGGATGCGCGCTTGAGCGCGCCCGTCCCATTTTTGGCCGGCGCAGATAAGATGCCGGGATGCCATCTGTCGTGTCGTAGCATGGTCCCCATGAAGAACCTGCGTGCCGCGTTCCTTGCGCTCTCCCTCTGTATGCCCTTGACCGCCGCGCTTGCCGCGCAGACGGCGCCTAACGTCTACCCACAGCAGAGCGGCTTCGTCGATGCGCACGGCGTGCTCATCTACTACGTGGAATTTGGCAAGGGCGCGCCGCTGGTTGTGCTGCATGGCGGGCCGGGGGCGGATCACACATATTTTCTGCCCTGGCTGCTGCCCCTTGCGCGGACGCACCGGCTCATCTTCATCGATGAGCGGGGCTCCGGGCAGTCCGAGCGGCTGCAGGATGTGAGCCAGTACACGATTGAGAAGATGGCCGACGATGTGGAGGCGGTGCGCTTGGCGCTGAACCTGGGCAAGATCGACCTGCTCGGCCACAGTTGCGGCGGCGTGCTGGCGGAGGCCTACGCGCTCAAGTACCAGCAGCACCTGAATCACCTGATCCTCAACAGCACGTTCGCCTCGACGCGCGAGATGAACGAGGTGCTGGCGCGCGAAAAGGCGCAGATGCAGCCCGATAAGCTGGCACGCCTGAACCAGCTCGAACAGGCAGGTTTGTTTGGGAAAGGCGCGAAGTGGGAGCACGGGCGCTATCCGGCCGAGTACGAGACGCTGGCCTGGGGCGATGGCTACTTCCCGTTTCTTTATGGGGCGCGGCCGGATGCAAACTACGATCCGGCGCAGGGCAATGCGCCGACCAACTGGGAGCTTTATCGCGAGATGTGGGGCTCCGACGGCGAGTTCGTGATCGACGGAAATCTCAAGTCTGTGGAGTGGGTGGACCGGCTGCCGACTATCCATGTGCCTACGCTGGTAATGGCCGGCGACCACGACGAGTGCGACCCGAGCTTGAGCCGCGAGATGCACGAGAAGATTGCGGGATCGAAGCTCGTGATCCTGCCGAACGCGGGGCACATGAATTTTGTGGACCAGCCGGAGATGTGGCAGCAGACGGTGGACGGTTTTCTCAACAATAGCGGCGGGGCCGGAGAATGAATTTGAAAAGTGCGGCCCGAGGATGACCGCAGCTCACGCCGGAATCGCCACCCGCATCACCCGTGTAACCGCTTCGGGAATGGGCAGGCCATCCTCCCGCATTCCCTGGATATGCAGTTCGATTCCTTCGCGAATCAACTGCTCCGTCTCCTCGATGGTTGCGGCAGCGACGCCCAAGCCAGGGAGATCCGGCACGTAGGCGCTCCAGCCATTTGAGGTTTTCTCAAAGACCACCGCATATTCCTTCATTTCAATCCTGCCTGCTTGAGAATACTGCTGATCGTTCCCTCGTCCATTTCCTGGGACGGATGACCGGCTATCGTGACGCGCCCCGGTTTTACCGGGTGTTTGGACTGGCGATGGCTACCCTTCTGCGCCACTTGGTACCAGCCGTCGCCCTCAATTAGCTTCAGCACGTCGCGTACCTTCATGCGTTCCGCACAATTCCACGCCCGATTATATCGTGGCGTCGACTTTCGCTCTCTGCGAAACGCAAAACGGCCCGGAATCCCCCAAGGATTCCGAGCCGCGCCATCCTCAAGTAATTTTGGTTACGCTTTCGCCGTTGCCAGTGCCGACTTGGCCTGCTCGACAAGCTTGGTAAAGCCGGCCGCGTCTTTTACGGCAATCTCGGCCAGGATCTTGCGGTCGAGCTCGATGCCGGCCTTCTTGAGGCCGTTGACGAACTGCGAGTAGCTTGTGCCGTTCAGCTTGGCCGCGGCAGCGATGCGCACGATCCACAGCGAACGGAACTGGCGCTTCTTCTGGCGGCGGCCGGTATAGGCAAACTTCAGGCCGCGCTCGACGGCTTCCTGGGCTGCCTGATAGAGCTTCGATTTCGTAAGAAAATAACCGCTGGCGCGGTCCAGAATCTTCTTGCGGCGGTCATTCCGCTTGGTGCTCCGTTTTACGCGGGGCATGGTGGGTTCTCCTTTTTGCGTTCGTCAGTTACGCGGCTGGAGGCAGGAGGCGGCAAACTCAAACCGCTCGGAACCTCTTCACTCGCTCGTTCAAGCCTGATCTCGCGACGGCGCTAACGCATTTCGCGGTCGTCGGGGGCCATGTTGCGGCCCATCAGCAGTGGTACAGCCCTCATCTAAAGAGCTGCCCCACGCAGCGATCAGGCATAAGGAATCATGCGCGCTACCTTCGCGTAGTCGCCGTCCGAGACCAGCAAGGTCTTTCCGAGCTTGCGTTTAGTCTTGGGCGCCTTCGACGTAAGGATGTGCCGCGTCTTCGTTTGGCCCCGCTTGATCTTGCCGGTGCCGGTCTTCGAAAAGCGCTTGGCCGCGCCCGAATGGGTCTTCAACTTGGGCATTTTTCTTCTCGTTTTTTCCTGGTTCTGGACGAGCGGATCGCCCGCCACGGGCCTCAAAGACAGAGACTTCCTGCCGCTTAAGACTGCAACCAGTATAACCTACAGTCGAATTCCGGCCAAATCCCGATTTCTGCTACGCTGCAGTCCGATCAGGACTAGACTCTTTCCATCGGGGGATTTGGGCAGAAGACCCTGGGGGTGAGCGATGAAGAGAATTGGTTTGTGGATCCTCATCGGGGCTACCGTAGCCGGCTTCTGGGTCCTGTTTGGCATGTTGGCGCATCCCCGGCCCGATTTTGGACATTGGACCGCGGTCGCCGTCACGATGCCAGCGTCACTGTTCTGGCGGCACAGACCGGTCACCTATTACGAGGTGATGCTGCTGAACGCCGCCCTCTATGGCCTGATCGGTCTTGCGCTTGAGCCGTTATTCCGGCTCCGCCGCCAGTCTCCGGCCCAAACCCGCTGACTTGCCGACTCGCTGCCGTCACTCCGCCGGATCTTCGGCCGTGAAGGGCGAGCAGCACGGCTTCTCGGTGGCGTGGAAGTTCATCACCTCGATGCGGGTGTCGTCCGGGTCGTACAGGTTGAGCTGATATTTGCCGTCTTTGCCGATCTTGGGCGCGGCATCATGACGGCCTTCGAGGCGGTTGGCAGTTTGGAGCGTCTTGAAGGTATCCGGCACAGAGACCACCCCTATCGAGACATGGTCGACGACGCCCAGCGAGCGCTGCGTCTCGGGGGGAAGCGAGGTTGCGCCGGCGGGCAGCGGGCGCAGCATGTACTCGAGCCAGTTGTGGCCGTCGGGCGACTGCTGGCTCACCCAGTCGATTTCGTTCTCGCGCATGCCGCCGAACCAATAAGGACGAAAGTCCAGGAGACCGCGATAGAAGGTGTCTTCCTTGGCGCGGTCATGGACGAGGAAGCCGACGTGGATGATCTGATGGCCGATGAGGTTAGGCGCGTCGATTGGCTTGGGGTGGGCCGGCGGCTGGACGAACTCGACTTTGTTGCCTTCGGGATCGAGCACCGCAAACCAGCGGCTGCCGTCGGCGCCCTTTTCAACATGGGCCGGAGTCTTCCAGCCTTTGGCCGCCAGATATTTGCGCATGCCTTCGGCGCTCCCGGTATTCCAGGCCGTATGGTCGAGACGGTTGATGCCGGCGTTGGGCGGGAGGGGCAACACCTCAATGAATTGGGTGGAGCTGATGGCGTAGCGCGCGCCCTGCAGGTTTTCGGGGTCGGGCAATTTGGCCGCGCCCACGATGGCCGTGTAGAAGTGCCCGGTTGCCGCGGGGTCAGTAGCGTAAACGGCGATATGCGAGATTCCGGTGATCTTGGGACGCTGTTGCGCGGAGGCTGCAACGGCAAAGATGGCGAGACTGACGGCGGCGAAAACTCTGGATTGCATGCGAGTCCCTCTTCGATTGCGGAGCGAGATAACCATAAATCGCTTTTTCTGGATGCGCAAACGGGAGGATGGCGAGGCTGATCGGAGGCTTTTGGTCTCCCATACTCGCGCCAAAAAGAAGACGCAGGATGGGGCACTGGAATTTTGCGGTTGGGTCGAGATGGTTTACACAGGCAGATACGAGATCAAGTTGATCCAAATTGATCCCGGTTTAATCTACGACCGAATTGATCCGAGTTTAGGCACCCCGTCTCACGTTTCGAAACCGCTGGGCGGGAACGCCTTCCCTTTCCTTGACGATTGTGGCCTCGTGGTCTGACCATGTTGCTTCCGGTGGCGGAGGGGGTTGCAGGGCCGTGAACGCTTGCGAGTCGCTTCGCCGCGTGCAGCCGTCCGCAGCTCACGCGAGCAACCGGAGCCAGGGAGGATTCACCATGTCCGAAAACAATCGCAGGGATTTCCTGAAGGCCGGCAGCGCCGCGCTGGCGGCCACTGCGGTCTCCAGTGCCGTATCGTTTCCCGCTTCCAGCTACGCGCAAATCATGGGCGCCAACGACCGCGTGCGCGTCGGCATTGTCGGCTGCGGCGATCGCATGAAGCAAGGCGACCTTCCCGCGTTTCACGCCAACGCCAAAGATATGAACTTCCAGATTGTCGCTGTCTCTGACATCTGGAACCGGCGCCGTGAAGAGGGCGCTGCCTTCATCGAAAAGCTCTGCGGGAATCCCGTGGACCAGGTGCGCAACAACGACGAGCTCTACGCGCGCAAGGATGTCGATGCGGTCATCATCGCGACTGCCGATTTCCAGCACGCCTATCACGGCACGGAAGCGGTGGAAGCGGGCCGCGACGCCTATGTGGAAAAGCCGATTGCGCATACGATGGCCGATGCGCGGATGATCCGCGCGGCCGTGAAAAAGAGCGGCAAGATTGTGCAGGTGGGCACGCAACGCCGGTCGACGCCGAGCTATCAGAAGGCCGCCGAGTACATCCAGTCGGGCAAGTTCGGCGACATCGTGATGGTGGAGATGACGTGGAACGTGAATCAGCCGGGGCGCTGGCGGCGTCCTGACGTGGTGCCGCTTCTCAAGGAAGAAGACACGGACTGGAAGCGCTATCTGCTGAACCGGACTATGGTCCCATTCGATGCGCGCCATTATCTTGAGTTCCGTCTCTTCTGGCCTTACTCGTCCGGGATACCCGATCAGTGGTTAGTCCACCAGATCGATACGGTGCACTGGTTCACGGGCCTGCCTCATCCGCGCTCGTGCGTGGCCAACGGCGGAATCTATCTGTGGAAGGATGGGCGCAAGAACTGGGACACGATGACGTCGGTGTTCGATTACGGTCCGCTCGATGACCCGACGAAGGGCTTTCAGGTGCAGTACAGTTCGCGCTTCACCAATTCGGCGGGCGGGGTGAAGGAGCTTTATTACTCGAACGGCGGCATGCTGGATATGGCCAAGCAGACCGTGACGCCCACCGGAGGCTTGACGGCCAAATCCGCCGCGGAGATGAATATGGAGGCCAACCTGCTGCCCAGCTTCTCGCTGCTCGAGAAGACCGAAACCATGGCAACGGACGCCGACACGCACAGCGACCCTGAGACCGCGGCCAATATGCGCAACTGGATGGAGTGCGTCCGCTCGCGCAAGACGCCGAACGCCTCGATCGAAGCCGGCTACAGCCATTCGATTGCGCTGTGCATGAATGTGGCGGCGATTCAGACCGGGCTGAAGGTGACGTTCGACGAGAAGACGCAACAGGTGATGGCGGGGGGAAAGGTCTTCGCGTAACAGTCGGAAAAAAGTGCTGGCGAGGCGCGAGGTGTAGGGCACGAGTGAAGTCGTGCCCTGACATTTCGTGCCATCTGCGAAGTTTTCAACGTGAATTGGTTGAGGGAACGCCTGATGATCTTCAGATTTTCGCTTCTACAAATACTTCCAACCGTTGCCGCGTTGAACCTTTTCGCCGCAATGCCGATCGCTGTCGCCGCAAGCAAGGGCGTGCAGGTGACGCCGGATGAGACGAATCGCCGGGTTGACATCACGATCGACGGCAACCCGTTCACTTCTTATATTTGGCCGACCACGCTGAAGAAGCCCGTGCTCTATCCGATCCTTGATTCCGACGGCGTGACGATTACGCGGGGCTGGCCTCTGCAGCCGCGGCCGGGGGAACGCACCGATCATCCGCACCACGACGGGCTGTGGTTCAACTACTCGAACGTGAACGGGTTCGACTTCTGGAATAATTCGGAGGCGATTCCGGCCGCGCGCAGCCCCAAGATGGGCACGATTGTGCTCGACAAGATTGTTTCGGCGAAGAGCGGCGTGAACCGCGGGGAACTGGTTACAGACTCGACCTGGATCACGGGCGCGGGCGAAAAGATTATCGCCGAAACGACGCGTTATGTCTTCGCGCGGCAGGGCGCCCCGGGCAGCGCGGCGCGCAGTATTGATTTGGTCGTTACGCTGCACGCGCTCGATAAGGTGGTCTTCAACGACGACAAGGATGGTCTGCTTGGGCTGCGCGTAGCGCGGTGGCTCGAGTCACCCGAAGAAAAAGGCGGCACGTTTACGGATGCGAATGGCGTGGCCACGAAGGTGGATGCGGCGGCCAATCTGCCGGGCGTGGCTCCGCCGACGGGCGAGTACCTGACCAGCGAGGGCGTGAAGGGCGAAGCGGCGTGGGCGACGCGCGGGCGCTGGTGCTCGCTTACGGGCCACAACGGCGAGGGCCACACCGACACAATTGCGATCTTCGATCATCCTGGGAATCCGAATTATCCGACGTACTGGCATGCGCGCGGCTACGGGTTGTTCGCCGTGAATCCGCTGGGGCAGCACATGTTCGATGCGAAGCAGCCGCTGCTTGATTTCACACTGGAGAAAGGCCAGTCCGTCACCTTCCGCTATCGCGTCGTGATTTATCCGCGCGCGGTGACGCCGGAGGAACTGAACAAGGAGGCGGATGCGTTTGGGAAGTAAGGAAACTAGCGGAGTTAGCGAAGTTGCCGAAATTAACGACCGCGGCGTTCGTGCGTTCCCACCCATTCGCCAGGAAAAAGGCGAATGGGTGGGGCACGGCGCTGGATTGCCGAGTGGGGGGCGACTCACTCCGCTAGCTCCGCTGACTTGCTGACTCGCTGACTTGCTATCCTGAACCTATGCCTGCACTCATCGACGCCATCGACATCAAGCGCAAAATGTTTTTCGAGTACGAGAACACTCCGTATTACTGCCTGGACGTTGAAGTTTCCACGCCTACCGCGCGCGGCGGCCAGACGCTGGTGCGGCTCAAGATGCGCAACCTGCTCACGCGCGCGGTCTTCGATAAGACCTTCAAGGCGGGTGAAAAATTCAAGGAGCCCGATCTCGATTCTGTCGAGGCCTCCTACCTTTATTCCGACGGCGATGGCTCATACTTTCTCGACCAGATTACCTTCGACACAATCATGCTTTCGGCGGACAAGCTGGGCGATGCGCTCGATTTTCTGGTAGAGGGCGCGATGCTGCAGATCGACAAATACAATGGCAATCCGATTGGCCTTCAGCTTCCGGCGCAGGTGGAGCTTGCCATTGCGTATACCGAGCCGGCGACGCGCGGCGACACCGCGTCAGGAAGTGTGACCAAGCCTGCCAAGCTTGAAACCGGCATGGAAATCCGGGTGCCGTTTTTCGTCAAGGAAGGCGAGCGGGTGAAGGTGAATACCGAGACGCGTGAGTTTGCGGGGCGGGCGTGATGGGGCAAGGGATGCGAGCCGGTTAAGTTGGGGCTGAGACTTCCCACCCTTGCGCCGGGAACAAGGCGCAAGGATGGGGCACGGATGGTTTTCGGTCGATCCGGCTGCTGGATTCGATCTGGCTCTCGCTCGATTTGCTTCCTGTGGGTTTAGCCCTTAGCATGGCATCCCATGAACCGACGCGAATTTTCTGCGCTTTTGCCCCTGCTCGCGGCCGCTTCGTCGCTTGCGCCTTCCGTTGAAGGCCAGGCTCCCGCAGCGGCGCGGCAACCTTCCGGCTCCGGTCCGCTCGAAACATTAGTTTCGGGCCGCTATCCGCAGATCGAGCCCGCGAACCCACACCCTGGGCCGCGCATGTCGAAGCATTTCCTGCTGGGCATGCTGCCGGACGACATCCGGCTGGAGGCGCACTTCACGCATCTCGCGCCCGGCTGTCCGCCGGAGCCGATCGGCACACACAAGCACACGGAGATCTGGTTTATCCATGAAGGCACGGCGCGGCTGATGACCGCCGGCGTGACGCGGGATTTGTCGGCGGGCGACATGGGCGTGTGCGTCGCCGGCGACCAGCACACGATCTACAACGCCAGCCAGACCGAGCCGGCCTCTTACTTCGTGCTCACCGTCGGGCCGCCGGAGTAGTTGCGCGGAGGCCGTCATGGAAGTTTCCTCCAGGGCTAGAGCGGTTTCACAGTTCATGCAGCCATTTCTCGCCGTCCTTCGAGGTGGCTTTTTCTTGACGGAGAAAGCAACTCTGCGTCCCGGCTTCCCCGCTCTATTCAACCGACCTTAACATTCCGCTCTTCTTCCTCCCGCTACGATAAGCACGAGTCCCTCGCCGGCGAGGCTGCTCTGAACCGCGCATCCATCAAGGCGGTGAATCAGCCAGCAAGGCGGCGTGTCAGCCAGAGAACTGCTTGCCTGAAACTCACTTTAAATACGCATGCACCAGGTCGATCAAATCTTCGGCCAGTTCCGGAGCGATCTGCTCCTTGGCTCCGTCTGCAAGGTGGAAGCGGATGTGCGTCTCCAGGATCTCAGCCATCAACCCGTTGACCCCGCCGCGCACCGCGGCCAGCAGCATCAGTTGTCCGCCGCAGTCCTCATCGGCGGTCAGCGAGCGCTCCACTGCGTCGAGTTGCCCGCGGACCTTTCTCAACCTTTGTAGCAGCTTCACTTTTTCCCGTTCCTGATGCGACATCGCCGTTCTCCTCGCCGTGATAATACCGATCCGGGGTATAGTATTAACCAAGTGGGGGTATAGTCCCCTGCGTGCTCCTATTCTATGCCCGTTCGCCTCTCTAATCCGCTCTGGGCCGCGTCCGCTCTGCGGACCTGCTTTTTCGCGGCCGCGGGCGTCCTCGCCGCAGTTCTGATTCCCGGTCTCGCCGCGCAGCCGCCCGCCGATCTCCCCTCCGCACCCGAGCCGCAACTCGCTTTCATCGCGCGCCCTGTTCAGCATGTTCAGCAATCCCGGCAATTCTCCCTGTTTATTTTCGAGCAGGATGGCGCCCCCTCCGGCGCGGCCGGCGCGACGCCCGCCGCGGCGCAGGGCGATCCCGTGGTCACGATGTTCCCGCATCCCGAAGACAGCCGCTACTGGCTTTCGGGCCAAGCGAATGTGATCTTCCAGGGCCGTCTTCCGTTCCACTCGGCTTACCACGGAACCCACAGCTTCCGCAACAGCGCCGAATACAAGGTGTCTGAGGTGGAAACGCTTTTTACCGCATTTCGCCCGGACCGCTCGACCCGCTACGAGACCGACGTGGTCTTCGATATGGAAGAAGCGACGGGCCGCGGCTTGAGCCAGGCATACGGCCTGGCGGGATTCACCAACCTCGACGTGGTGCGCAATCCTTACCTGAGCCAGGCGCCGTATATCGCCCGCTATCAAGTCCATCAGGTGATCGGCTTTACCAACCAGACCGTCAGCCAGGACTCAGGGCCGTATGCGCTCGCGCCGCGCGTGCCGGAGCGCCGCATCGACTTGCGCGTGGGCAAACTCACGCTGCCGGATTTCTTCGACGTCAATTCGATCGGCACAGACAGCCATCTCCAATTCCTCAACTGGACCGTAGACAACAATGGCGCGTGGGATTACGCCGCCGACACCCGAGGCTACACCGTGGGCGGCATCGCCGAGTACGACGACCGCGGCTGGAGTTTGCGGTACGGGATCTTTGCCATGCCGGTGGTCGCCAATGGAATCGATTTGGACTGGGCCTTCAGCCGGGCGCACGGGCAGAATACGGAGTTTGAGCTTCGACACAGCTTTGTTCCCAAACGTAAAGGCGTAGAGCGCCTGCTCTACTATGCCAATCGCGCCCACATGGGGAATTATCGCCAGGCGGTGGAAGATTTCCTGAACGGATCGGACACGGCGCGTTACGGCGTCACCGTGCCTACCATCACGCTCCACGAGCGATTCGGCGCGCTGAAATATGGCATTGGCTATAACTTCGAGCAGGAGATTACGGAGAGCCTTCGCGTGGGCGGCCGCTTCGGGTGGAACGAGGGACAGCACGAATCGTTTGCGTACACCGAGGTCGATCAGACGGTGGAACTCTGCGCCGATTACGTCGGAAACCGCTGGCATCGGCCTTTGGACAAGATCGGGTTCGCGGTGGTCTCAAATGCCATCAAGAAGGATCACCAGAATTATCTGAAGCATGGCGGCCTGGGTTTCCTGCTGGGCGACGGCAATCTCAACTACGGCCGCGAGAATATCGTGGAGAGCTACTACAACTGGCACGCCTGGCGCGGGTTGTACTACGCGGTCGATGTGCAGCATGTTAGCGATCCCGGCTACAATCGCGACCGCGGCCCGGCGTGGGTGGGGACCGCACGCATGCACATCGATTTTTGAGGCAGTTCACAGCCTCATTTATCGGGCAGCCGGTAGATGACTTCGCCGGGCTTGGCGTAGTGGAGCTTTTCGCGGGCCTCGTGCTCGATGGCGTCGGGATCGGACTTGAGCCGGTCGATCTGCTGGCGCATCTGCGCATTTTCCTGCTGCAGATCCTGGATCTCCTTCTGCAGCGTGCGGTCTTCGCTGCGCTCGTGCTGCCACACGGAGAGGCCGTGCTTGCCGTGAACCACGTGCCAGGTGACCAGCAGAGCGAGCACGACGGCAACGGCCGTGCCCGCAGGGCGCCAGACACGCTGCGCCCAGTCGAAGGCGCGCTCACGCATCGGCGCGGAGGGTTCGGAATTCGTGTCTGGCACAGGATGCAATCTTTGGTCTGTCATCTAACCTCTATTTAATTCAGGAACTGCCGAAAAGCGTTTCCTCAGGGGCTGAAGCCCACCTTCATTTTTTGTCGCGCTTGCGGCACGACTGAAGTCGTGCCCTGATACAAAGCGTCATCATTCTCAGCCCCATAAGATCCCTAAACAGTTCACACTGGACCGGCCACGAAAATGGGTGCCCCATCCTCGCGGCGTTCTTGCCGCTAGGGTGGGAAGCCACGAACCTGAACTACCCTGTTTAAGCCGACAGCACAAATTTTTCGGCCGCCGCCTTTAGCGCTTCCATATCGTGCTCATTACGCGCTTCGGTGTAGGCGCGCACGACCGGCTCGGTTCCAGAGAGCCGGTAGCAGACCCAGGAACCATCTTCGAGGACCAGCTTGAGCCCATCTGTGCGAACGACCTGAATTACCTTGCGCCCGCTCAGCTCGGTTGGGTCAGCCCTCAACTTCTCAGTGAATGCTGCCTTTACCTCCGGGGTCAAGTGGAAGTTTTCGCGAACGGGATAGAAGGAACCAACCTTGGCAAACAGCTGGTTGAGTTGCGCGCCCAGGCTTTTGCGGCGGGTCGCCACCATCTCGGCCATCAACAGGCCGGCGATGATGCCGTCCTTTTCCGGAACGTGGCCGCGGATGGTGAGGCCGGCCGACTCTTCGCCGCCGATCGCGATTTTGTCTTCATCGATCAGCGCGCCGATGTATTTGAACCCCACGGGAGTCTCGTAGAGCGGCACTTTGTGGTAATCGGCGAGCGCGTTGATCAGATTGGTGGTGGCTACGCTCTTGGCGACGCCGTTGCGCCAGCCGCGGGTCTCGACCAGATAGTCGAAGAGCAGGGCGATGACGTAATTCGGCTGCACGAAGGCTCCATCGGCGTCGACGATGCCGAAACGGTCCGCGTCGCCATCGGTGGCGATGCCGAGGGCGGCGCCGGTCTGCTTCATTTTCTGCTTCGCATCGCCCAGCAGGTGGTCGTCGGGTTCCGGGGCATGGCCGCCGAAGAGGACGTCGCGGTAATCGTGCACGGTTTCTACGGGGACGCCCGACTGGCGCAGCAGATCGGAGGGGTAGCCGCGCCCCGCGCCCCAGAACGGATCGTAGACGACCTTGATACCGGATTTGGCGATGGCTTTGAGGTCGACCAGCTCGGACAAACGCTTCAGGAACGCGGGCTTTACGTCGGTGGTTTCGAACTGTTCCGCTCCGGAAGGACCGGCTTTGGGAATGGCCGCGTTGCCGGCCTGGAGGGAGGCGATGGCCGCCTCGATCTGCTTCGTCACTTCAGGCAGCGCAGGCGCGCCGTCGGGTGTCGAATACTTGATGCCGTTGTATTCGGGCGGATTGTGCGACGCCGTAAAGTTGATGGAGCCGGAGGTCTTGAGCGTGCGCACGGCGTGAGAGATGGCGGGGGTGGGCGCGGCTTCAGGAATCACGATGGGCGTGATGCCGGCGCCGGCAAGCACCTGCGCGGCCTCGGAGACGAAGCTCTCGCCGAGAAAGCGCGGATCACGGCCGACCAGAACACGGTGCGCGCCCGGCAGCGTCTTCACATAGGCGGCGATGCCTGCGACCGCCAGCCGGATATTGGCCACGGTAAATTCATCGGCCACAATCGCGCGCCATCCCGAGGTGCCGAACTTGATCGTTGTGCTCATCTCTATCTCCACACGCATCTTTCGGCTCGCTGTCAGGGCGAGCCGGGCCGCAAGGATCATACTGCAACACCGGCCCAGGATCGGCAAGCGGGGCCGATTTGGGACCCCGCCGATAGCGGAATCTCACGCTTGGACGCCGGAGTTCGCGGTACAGTTGTTCTTGAGAATCTCGCTCCAGAAAGAGCCTTATGCCGGAATCTCGCCTTTCTGCCCGAATTGTCCTCACCACCGCGTCCAATGCCGATGAGGCTGCGCTGCTGGCGCGCACGCTGGTGGAAGAGCGGCTGGCGGCCTGCGCCACGCTGATTCCAGGAGTAGAGTCTGTCTATCACTGGGAGGGCCAGATCGAAACCTCCTCAGAGGCTCTGCTGCTGCTCAAGACCGGCAACGATCAACTGGCGGCTCTCGAGGCCCGGCTGCGCGAGCTGCATAGTTACGAGGTTCCGGAGTTCCTGGTCCTCAGCGTAGACTCCGGAAGCCAGCCATACCTCGAATGGCTGCATGCCAGCCTGCGCAGGCCTCAAGCGCTGGCGTCCGGGATGCCGCCCATCGGACAGACTTAGTCTTTCCGCATCTCTCCGGGACCGGTCAGCCGGAACGGACCGACCGGAGCGGGAGTGCCGAGAGGGGCTGCCGGATAATGGCCGCTCTGGTATTCTTGGGTGGTTCGGCTGCTCCTATGCGCTGGTTATTGATTGGGCTTCTGGTCTCGCTTGGGGCAATGCTTTTGGCAGCCGCAGGCGTGGCGCGCCACATCCGGCTCCATCGCTCGAAGCTTCGTCGTACGCCGTCCACCCACGAAACGGACCCGGAACCCTAAACCTGTCCATGCAAGAAGAACCGCGAGGTCTTTTATGAGTGAAGAGCTCTCAGTACCGTTGCCGGCAACCGGCTTGACCCAGGCGTCGACCCAGAGCTTCAGGTGGCTGCGCGCGGCAGGCATTGTCCTGGCGGGGAGCGCGCTCGCGGCGATGACCGCCCACGTGGCGGTGCCGCTTTTCTTCACCCCGGTGCCGCTTACGCTGCAGCCTTTCGCGGTGTTGCTGCTGGGGCTGCTGCTGACGCCGGGACTGGCTGCGGCGACGTTCGCGGCTTATCTTCTTGAGGGCGCAGCCGGCTTGCCTGTTTTCGCTCCTGGTCCTGCCGCACCGGGACTGGCTCACCTTTTCGGCCCCACGGGCGGCTATCTGCTCGCCTATCCGCTGGCTGCTGCGTTGATCTCGTTCTTGTGGCGCCGCGGCGGGCGCGGGTTTGCTGCCGCTCTGGTAAGCGCCGCGGCCGGCGATGCGGCGATTCTTGCGTGCGGCGGACTTTGGCTCGGCGTCCTCACGCACGGTTTGCTCCTTCATGCCGTCACCCTGGGCGTGCTTCCCTTTTTGCCGGGCGACGCGCTCAAGATTGCGGCAGCCGCTGCGCTGGCGGCCGGATTTGTCCGCCTGCGCCGCCGTTCTGTGGGCCGCGAAGACGAAAATACGCGGCCGGCGAAGTCAGGCCAGTAACGCGAGGGCGACCCAACACACTACCCAAAAGGCCGGTTTATTCACCGGCCCTTGCACCCGCATCCAACGATTGTCTCCTTTGGTCTGTTGAAAGGATGTTTTCCCCTGTGAGCACCCAGCAAACTGCAGCTCCCGCCGCCGATGGTGTCCGAGACATCTCGATCGCCCATAGTCCCGATTCCGACGACGCGTTCATGTTTTATGGGCTGGCGACGAACAAGATCCGCGTGCCCGGCTACCGGTTTTCGCACACGCTTTGCGACATTGAGACTCTCAACCGGCGCGCCCAGGATGAGGCGTTCTTCGACGTGACCGCGATCAGCTTTCATGCGTACCCGTATCTGCAGGAGAAATATGCCCTGATGGGCTGCGGCGGCAGCGTAGGCGAGGGATACGGCCCTATGGTCGTCTCTAACCGGCCGCTCACGCCGGCCGACCTGGGCCGCATTGAAGTGGCTGTACCCGGCACCCTGACAACGGCTTACCTGGCGCTGAAGATCTTCAATCCCGAGATCAAGACGGCGACGGTGGCGTTCGACAAGATCATTCCGGCGATTCTGGCGGGAAAGTACGATGCCGGCCTGATCATCCACGAAGGGCAGCTTACCTATACCAGCAGCGGACTCTACAAGGTGATCGACCTGGGCGTGTGGTGGCGGGAGACGACCGGCCTGGTGCTGCCGCTGGGCGGCAACGCGATCCGCCGGTCGCTGGGCGCCGAAACGCACAAAATCGTCTCGAAGGCTCTCCGCGACTCGATCCGCCATGCGCTGGATCACCGCGATCAGGCGCTCGAATATGCGATGCAGTTCGCGCGTGATCTCGATTCCGGCCTCGCCAACCGCTTTGTGAGCATGTATGTGAACGACCGCACCCTGGACTACGGACCGGACGGGCGCGAGGCGATCCGTAAACTACTCAATCTGGGCTTCGAACGCGGCATTATTCCCGTCGAGCCTGGGGTGGAGTTCGTCGACTGAGGCTCAAGTCCTGATATTTAAGATTTTCTAATCTCAGCCGATGCATCCTTCAGGGAGTTCTTAAGGATGCCTGATGGTTCTGCGCCAAACCTGCCGTTCCACGCACAATTAGACGGGCTCACCGGAGTCTATGGCCGGGAGGCTCTGCTGGCATTGCTGTTCCGCGAAACCGACCGCGTGCAGCGGATGCATACGGCGCTGTCAGTGGTGCTGTTGGGTATCGATGATTTTGGCGACTGCGACCAGTGGGACTCACGGCCCGGTTTGGAAGTATGCGACGGGCTGCTCCGCCAGGTGGCGGGCCGGACGTCGCGCCTGCTGCGCAGCTACGATCTGCTCGGCCATGCCGGCAAGGACCAGTTCCTGATAGCACTGCCGGGCTGCGGGGCGATCGAGGCAACCCGGCTCGCCGAACGGCTGCGCGACGCGGTCTTCGGCGTCCCCTTCCAAGTGGAGGGCGAATCAATCCAGCTTTCCGCATGCTTTGGAATTGCCTGCAGCCAAGGCCGTTCTCCGGTGGTGGTTTTGCGCGAGGCCAAAGAGGCGCTGCGGTGCGCCAAGGCGGCGGGCCTGGAATCGATTCACTATACCGGTGAGCTATTGTTCGGTGAACGGATGCATCTGGCGTCCGTTCCGTAGCCCCTTTCAGGGAACTCGAAGCGTGTCTTCTACGCGTGCCACTACGGAGGGCCAATCGCCTATTTGTGGCTGGCGAAAGAGATGGACTGAGGGATACCAGGGGCTGTCCTCGCGATCGAGCTGCCAGCGCCAGTCTGGCGCGAACGGCAGCAGCACCCAGGTTGGAACGGCGAGCGCGCCAGTCAGGTGAGCGGTTGAGTTGTCGATGGTGATGACCAGATCCATGGCTGCAACTTGCGCCGCAAAGCGATCGATGCTGGTGAGCTGATCGACTTCACGATCGATGAGAATGGGAGCATTCGCAGCGGCCGCCTGTTTTTCGAGAGCGTCGTGGTCGCCGTATTGCAGGCTGATCCAGCGGATGCCGGGTGCGGCGAAGAGCGGCGCGAACAGGGAAAGATCGACGGAGCGGGCGCGTCCCGTCTTCTTGTTGCTCGTATACCAAGCCAGGCCGACCAGCTTGCGGCCGTCGGCATAGCGGGTGCGGAACCGGGCCTTCTGCACGGGATCGGGCTTCAGGTAAGGCGACGTGGTTGCGGCAAAGGCTGCGCTCGAGGCGCGGAAGAGGCCGGGCAGGCTGCCGCTGGGCAGGTGCGCCGCAACGTTCGACTCCGCCTGCAACTCCGGATGAGTCGCGGGCTTGAATCCGGTGACCACATCGATGGCCGGAAAGGAGCGCGCGAAAAGCGGCTGGAGCCGGGGATCGCAATCGAGAATGCAACGGTTTCCCGAGCAGGCAAGATCCGAAAGAATATCCGGAATAAGGCCCGCGAACATGATTTCGTCGCCGATTCCCTGCTCGCCCCATATCAGCAGGCGTCCGGAGGCTAAAGGGCCGCCTTTCCAGCGCGGCCAGGGATAATCGCGCGGCGGCGTGGTGTGATCGCTGGTTTGCCAGCGGTGCTCCGAGCCGGGCCAGCCGGCGGCGAAGTCTCCTTTCAAGAGCAGGACTGCGGATTCGGCCGCGGCCGCATCGGCCAATGCGGGGCTGAGAGCCGTGGCCCGGCGATAGCAGGCCAGACTGGAATCCAATTGGCCTTGCGCCCGGAAGATGTTGCCGAGGTTCACGTAGATCTCGGCGGAATCGGGCTTGAGGAGCAGGGCGCGCTGGTAGCACACGCCCGCCTCGACGATCTTGCCTTGGGACTCGAGAACGTTCCCGAGGTTCGAGTGATAGGCCGCGACGTTGCCCTTGATGGCGATCGCCTTCCGGATGAGGGTGGCAGCCTCTTCACTGCGCCCGGTTTGGAAGGCGACCATGCCGAGCAGATGCAGCGCGTCTGGATGCTCAGGGTCGACGGCGAGTATACGGCGATAGAGCTGCTCGGCCTCAATGAACCGGCCTTGCTGGTGATGGCCGAGAGCCTCTTGAATCGTGTCCTGCATAGGGATTGTGGACGATGCGGAAGATGCCGCGCCTTTCTTGATTTATGCAGAGTCGCCGGGTGAGGAAGCCGCGCGCGCGGGTTCGAGTCCGAGAAACTCCTGAAAGACATTGTTCGAGAGCAGCCGCCCCTGCGCAGTGAGCCGTACGGTGGCGCCGTCGAAGGTGAGGAGGCCGTCGGCTGCGAGCCGATCGGCAATGTCCAGCGCCGGCTCGACGAGCGCATGCCCGAACTCGTCTTGCAGCGCGGCTACATCGACACCTGCGTTCAGCCGCAGTCCGAGGAACCAGGCCTCCTCATGCTGGCGCGCCGGCGAAAGCCAGGCTGTTTCGCATGACTGCGGGCCGGTGAGATAGCTCGCCAGGTCGTCTGTTGCGTTGGCGCGCAACAGGTAGCGCGGTCCGGCATCCTGGATCGAGTGCAGGGCCGAAGACGCATCGAGCCCCACGCCGAGATAGGCGCGCCGTTGCCAGTAGCGCAAGTTGTGCCGGGACCGGAATGCGGCGGCGCCCAGATTTGAGATTTCGTATTGGTCGAGACCGGCCTCGCTCAGCCGCTCGATGGCGCGCTCATACATCTGAGCGATCGCGTCGTCGGTGGGAACCAGTCCCGCATGATACCGTGCGCCGCCGGCGAGCAACTCGCGGCCCAGGCGCGAATCCTCGTCCACTTCGAGCATATAAATGCTGGCATGCGGCACGGCGGACTCGACCAGCGCCGAAAGAGATTGCTCCCATGACTCGAAGGTCTGGCCGGCGAGGCCGGCGATCAAGTCGATATTCAGATTGGCGATGCCGGCCTGGCGGAGGCGGCGCAGATCCTGTTCGATGATGAGCCGGCTGTGCAGGCGGCCGCTCTCATGCGCCTCGCGGTCTACGAACGACTGCACACCGAGGCTTACGCGGTTCACGCCCGCGGCCGCCATCGCCTCCAGGGTTGCGTCTGCCAGTTGGCCAGGCGCACATTCCATCGTGATCTCGGCATCGGCGTCGAGATCGAAGTGGGCGCGCAGGGCGGCAAAGAGCCGCGTGACGAGATCGGGAGCGAGCAGGCTGGGCGTTCCCCCGCCCAGGTAGACCGTATCGACGCGGCGGGGCAGTTCCACGCCGATGCCGGCAGCCCATTCTGCGGCCCCGCGGAGGTCTTCCACCAGCCGATCCACATATTGCTCGTGCTGGCTGGCCGGGTAGACCCCGGAGGCAAAGTTGCAGTAGGTACACTTCGATCGGCAAAATGGAATCGAAAGATACAGGCCGAGCGCGTTCTCCGCGATGCGGGTCACAAGAAAGATTGTTTCACGGACCGCCTCAGGCTGCACGTTCCCCAACGGCCGCCATGCAATCATGGAAAGAAGGAGATCCGGTTTGAAAGCGTGGCCTTTCCTGGGCATACTTCTGATCCAAATTATTCTGCTTCTTGCTCATTGGTTCCTCTTTCACACCTGGATGGCCTTCTGGCCCGGCCTGAGCCCGGCGGCGCGGCTTGAGCTGCGCAGCGTCCTGTTCATGCTGGCTTTCACCTTTGTGGCCGCCGCTTTGCTCAGTTTCCGGTTCTCCCATGCGGCCGTCGCGCTTTTCTACAAGCTTGCCGCCATCTGGCTAGGCTTTCTGAACTTCTTTTTCCTGGGCGCCTGCCTGAGCTGGCTTACCTGGTACGGGATGCTGGCCTTCGGGGAGACCCATGCCTCCGGGATGCGGCCGGTGATCGCGGGCGGGTTGCTTGCGCTGGCCTTGCTGGCCGGCATCTTCGGCCTGCTCAATGCCCTCTGGATCAGGGTTCGCCGCATTCCGATCCGCCTGCCCCACTTGCCGCCCTCATGGCGCGGCCGCAAGGCGGTGATGATGAGCGATCTGCACCTGGGCAACGTGAATGGCGCAGGTTTCTCCCGGCGCATGGTTACGCTGGCAGGAAGCTTTCATCCCGACGTGGTCTTCATTCCCGGCGATCTGTTTGATGGATCGAGAGGCAATCTGGACGAGATGCTCGCGCCGTTCAAGGCGCTCACTCCGCCTTTCGGGACTTACTTCTCCACTGGAAACCATGAGGAGTTTCATGACCCGGCGGACTATCTCGAAGCCATCACCAAGGCAGGAATCCGGGTTCTCGCCAACCAGCGGGTTACGATCGATGGCTTGCACGTCCTGGGCATCTTCTATGGCACGTCCACTTACCCTATACGCGCGCGCTCGACGCTCGAAGAGTTGAGTCCGGGCGCAGGAACGGCAAGCATCCTGCTCAACCACGCGCCGATCCGGCTCCCGATCGTGGAGCAATCCGGCATCAGCCTGCAGCTCTCCGGGCACACGCACGGCGGCCAGATCTTTCCTTACACGTGGCTCACGCACCGCATCTTCGGCCGGTTCACCCACGGCCTGCATCGGTTTGGCGCACTGCAGGTGTATACCTCCACCGGGGCCGGCACGTGGGGTCCGCCGATGCGGATCGGGTCGCAGCCGGAGATTGTGGTGCTGGAGTTTGAGTCGGCTGCGGTGAATGGCGAAGGGGCTGCAGGCTCCGCGAGCGAATAGAATTACCGGGCTGAATCCAGTGTTTGCGCGGCGCGATCGAGCGCTTGCGCGAGCGCGGCCAACTGCTGCACGGCGAGGGCTGAATTCTTCGCGTCGATTGCTTCATTGACGCCGGGAATGACTACGGCGGCGTAGCCGGTGTATTCGCCGGGAGCGTAGATGGTGTGCCGGTACCAGGGACGATTGGGAAGGCCGGTTTGAGAGAGCAGGGCCGTCTCGGCCTGGCGCAGGATGGTGTTGAGCCCGGCCAGATCGCCGGATGGAGCTACTTCGAGTTGATGTGCTCTCTGCGCCGCTTCCAGCATGCGGCCTGCAGCCGCTTCCGCAGGGGCGAAATCGAGCGAGTCGAGCCCTGCGTCTTTGGCCTTGACTTTGGCTGCCTGCAGATAACCGGCAATCTCACGGGCGTAGGCGACGTAGCCGTAAGGCAAAACGTCGGCGTCGGCCATACGCAGGGCTTCGAGGCCGAAGACCCGGGCCATCTCCTGGAGATAAAGGAAGTGGGGATCGGCATTCTGCGTGTACCACGCGAAATCGTCGAAGGTGGAGTGGTAGACGCCGTAAGGACCGTCGGAGCCAACGTCCGTGGAGGGCACGCCGGCGTGTTGGAGGAACGGGGTGTAGTCGGACCCGGAGCCGAGGTCGCCCACATGCACCTCGCCCGGATTGAGGATGGAAGCGCCCACGGTGCGATGCGTTTCATCGTTTGCGCGGTGAACGCGCCACTGCTCAAACACCGTTCCCTCGATGGGGCTGGGCACGTCGTGGGTCAGGTCCCGGATGAACTGCTTCAGCGAGGGCACGGCGGAGGCGGAAAAATCGGGCCCCGAGACCCCTACATCCATGTTGAAATAGGCGACGGCCTGGTTGAGCTCGGCGGCGTGCTGCTCGACCCATTCGGTTGAACCGATCAGGCCCTCCTCTTCGGCATCCCAACTGCAAAAGACGATGGTGCGCTTGGGCCGCCAGCCGTCGTGCAGCAGCGCGCCCAGGCCATGAACGGCTTCGAGCATGGCGGCGGTGCCGCTGGAAGGATCGACCGCCCCGTAGACCCACGCGTCGCGGTGATTGCCGGCGATGACCCAATTGTCCGGATAGTCGGAACCTTCGATCTTGCCAATAACGTCCCAGATGATGCGGCGCTGATAGTCCTGCTGCGAAACCAGATGAACAGTCACGCCGCCAGGGCCCAGGTGATAGCGGAATGGAAGCGCGCCTTGCCAGCCCTGCGGGACGCCGGGGCCTTTCAAGGCTTCCAGAATGGGCGCGGCGTCATGGTAGCTGAGCGGAATGGAGACGATGTGCGGCTGATTTCCTTCGGGCGAGGTGCGCTCGGAATCGGGAAGCTCCGGAGTCGAGGCGACGCCGGGAGTCTCGGGATCGCCCGGATACTTGAAGATGTACTGCACGGAACCGCGCTGCACGCCGGTTTCAGGCCGCCAGGGGCCGAGAGGCCACGCATCGCCCTTGTAATAGCCGTCATCCTGGGGATCGGAGTAGATGAGCACCCCCGCGGCTCCGCGCTGCTCGGCCAGGTACACTTTTACGCCGCGAAAGTTGATGCCGTAGCGGCAGAGCACGATCTTGCCGTGGAGATCGATGTGCTGGGCGGCCAGTTCGTTGAAATCCTCAAGGCGGCCATAGTTGGCATAGACGACTTCGCCGGTCACGTCGCCGGAGGCCGAAGATGAGTTGAAGGGCATGACGACCTGCGGATCATCGTCATAGGCATCGCCTTCGACGTGCTCCCGTGTTGGCCCGGCAATAAGCAGCTTTCCCGATGGATCGTAGGCCTCTACGCGCACCACCTTGGGCTGGTTGAGCAGCACGCGATAGGGAACGATCTCGGTGGCCAATCCGGCGGCGCGGAACTTCTGGGCGACGTAGTCGGCGGTCTTGCGGTCCCCAGGGGTCGCAGCCAGATGGGGTTCAGCCGTAAGGGTTTTGAGCTCCTGGCCGGCGAGTTTGGGGTCGGGAACCGCGAGAAATTTTTCTTCAATTTTGGATTCCGCAGCGAAGTTCGCGTAGCCGAAGACGGTTTGCGACGCGGCGTCTGACTGTGCGGGCGGTCCTCCGGAGCCAAAGGACCGGCCCCCAAGCGCAAGCAGGGCGAGAGCGGCCGCCGCCTTCAAAAAATTCATGGATTTGTACCTCATGCTGGCCGGCTCGAACTCTATGCTCGGGCCAAGTGTGAGAGCTCCGCCGCAATGCGTGACAATAAAGCCTCAGCTTACACTAAGACCAAAGGAGAGCTATTTTCTGAACTTCGAAAAGCAGCTAGAGGACGAGCCGGAGCGCCCTTCGCCCGGCGAAGCCGCGGAGGCAGCCGGACCGGATGAAAGGGAGATTGCCGAGGCCCTCAACGAGGAGCAGATTCGGCCGCTGCCCCAGGTGGTGCGCGCGCTGGGCAATGCGAACTTCCGGCTTTTCTGGAGCGGAAATTTCCTCTCGAACATCGGCACCTGGATGCAGAACGTGGCCCAGGGCTGGCTGGTGCTGTTGCTCACCAACTCCGCATTCTGGCTGGGAGTGGTGGGGTTTGCCGGCTCTATCCCATTCTTATTTTTCTCGCTCTTCGGCGGGGTGGTGGCCGATCGCGTGGACAAGCGCCGGCTGTTGCTGGTGACGCAGACCGTCATGATGATTCTCGCGTTTCTTTTGGCGGGGCTGGCCTGGTTCAAGGTGATCACCATCTGGGAGTTGATGGTGATCGCCTTCCTGAACGGCGTGGCGATGTCAATCAACGCGCCGAGCTACCAGGCGCTGGTGCCGCGGCTGGTGAAGCGCGAGGAGCTCACCAACGCGATCGCGCTCAACTCCGCGCAGTTCAATATGTCGCGCATCGTGGGACCTTCGCTGGGCGGCTACGCGATGGCGCTGTTCGGCGTGGCGGGCAACTTCTTTCTGAATGGTGTGAGCTTTCTGGCAGTGCTTTGGGCATTGCTGCGCATCCGCTATCCGGCAGAAAAGCTCAGCCGCCACGAGAGCATGTGGGCCAGCCTGCGCGGCGGGTTCGCCTATCTGCATAGCGAGCGGGAGATGCGGGTTCTGATCTGGATGACCGCCGTGGTGAGCTTCCTGGGGATTCCATACCTCACGTTTATTCCTTATTTCGCAAAGGACCAGCTGCACGTGGGAGCGAGCGGTTTGGGCTGGCTGATGGCCTGCTCCGGCTTCGGAGCCCTGCTGGGAGCGATCACGGTGGCGGCGCGCGGCGTGATCCGGCACCGAGGCAGGGTGTTGACCTTCTGCGGGGTAGGCTTCTTTCTGGCGATCATCGGCTTCAGCTACTCGCATATCTTTGCGTTGTCAGCGGGCCTGGCGTTCTGCGAGGGCTACAGCGGAATCCTGATGATCTCGTGTTTCAACGTGAGCATCCAGCATCTTTCGTCGGACGAGATGCGCGGGCGGATCATGAGCATCTACACCACCAGCTTTTTGGGATTGCCGCCGCTGGGGGCGCTGGTGGCCGGCGAGCTATCGAGGTATATTCCCACCGGCCAGGCGCTGTCTCTGATGGCGGCGACGGCCGCCCTGCTGTTTCTGGGGTTCTTTGCGTTCTCGCGGCCGCTCAGGGAGCTGGATTAGCGGCGACTGGGACCGGCTGTGTGCAATGCGCACAACGCTTGGCCTCCAGGGGAATTTCGCTCAAGCACTCCGGGCAAGGCCGGGTTGTGGGCGCGGCCGGCGGCGCGGGCGGATTGAGCCTCTTGAGCATGTAGTGCGTGGGCAGCACGATGGCGAAATAGATGGCGGCGGAGACGAGCAGAAAGTTGATCGCTGCATTGAGCAGTTTGCCGATGTGAATTTCGCCGGGCGCAATGTAATTGGGAGGCAGCGGGTGCGGGGGCGCAACGGGATGCAAGACCGGCACGTGGATGACCAGGGAGGAGAAATCGGGCGAGCCGATGAGGGCCGAGATCAGCGGCGTGATCACGTCCGCGGTGATGGACGCGGTGATGGCGCCAAACGCCGCACCTATGATGACGGCCACAGCCAGGTCGACGACATTGCCACGCAGAATGAAATCGCGAAATCCCTTGAACATCGCAGCCTCCTGCATTCGGTTCAATTCGGGCCGGTCTTCCGAATGCAAAGATCGGGAAGATTTAGCGTGAGGGAGCTCCATGCGCTGTGCTCATGCTACACGGTGAAGTCGCGGCTGACGGGGCGGAAAAATCTCTTCCTCATCCCGTTTGCTGGAGCCCTGATGCGGCCGGTCAGGCTTGGGTATCGAGCCGGAGTATCAGGCTAGCACCAGCAGAGCCACGATGGCGGCGAGAATCATAAGGTCAGAGTAAAGCAGGATGAGCACACCGGCGTGATAAATGCTCCATTTGCGCCGCAGGCAGCGGGCGGTCTCAGCCATACCCCAGACCGCCGCAACCAAAGGCGCGGTCTGCCAGGGCGAGCCGTGGATGTTATCGATGTGCGGAAAGCCGGCGAGGAGCAAACTGGCCGCGAACGCGCCCATCGACAACAGGACGCCGCGCGCCAGCGACCGATGCCGCAGGCGAAAGATGGAGAGGCCGCGAAGCACAACAGTTACAACTCCAGAACGGCCGGGCTAGCTTGCGACCAGTTCCATCTCACGCAGTGAATTGGCGTAGGGCGCGCGCAGAACGCCGCGCTCGGTGATGATGGCCGTCACATACTTCGCCGGGGTCACATCAAATGCCGGATTGCAGATGCCGACGCCGTGGGGCGTGAGCTGTTTGCCGCCATGATGCGTGACCTCAAGCTGCGGGCGCTCTTCGATGGGAATGGCTTCGCCGGTGAGGGTTGCGAGATCGATGGTCGACCAGGGCGCGGCGACATAGAACGGGATGCCGTGCTCTTTGGCGAGAATCGCGACATTGTAAGTGCCGATCTTGTTGGCCACATCGCCGTTGGCAGCGATGCGGTCGGCGCCAACGACGACGGCCTGAATCTTGCCCGCGCGCATGAGGCTGGCGGCCATGTTGTCGCAGATGACGGTGGTCGGAATGCCATCGGCCATCAGTTCCCAAGCGGTGAGGCGCGCGCCTTGCAGGAAGGGCCGGGTCTCGTCGGCGTAGACGTGGATGCGCTTGCCCTGCTCAACTGCCGCGCGGATCACGCCGAGTGCGGTTCCGTAGCCGCAGGTGGCGAGAGCGCCGGCGTTGCAGTGGGTCAGCACACCAGCTTCGTGCGGCAATAATGCGCCGCCGAAGCCGCCCATGGTTTTGCAGGCGGCGATGTCTTCCTCGTACATGGCGTGCGCTTCGGCCAGTAATCTTTCCCGGATCTCGTCCAAAGGCTTGCCTGCCGCGGCGAGCGGTGCGAAGAGCGCCTTCATCCGGTCGATGGCCCAGAAGAGATTGACGGCGGTTGGCCGCGTTCCGGCGAGGCGCGCACAGATTTTTTCAAACTCCGGCGCAAACTCCTGAGAGGTTTTGGCCTTCGTAGTCTTCGCGCCGAGGGCGATGCCATAGGCTGCCGAGACGCCGATGGCCGGCGCGCCGCGCACGACCATGGTGACGATGACGTCAGCCACCTGCTCATAAGTAGTGGCGAGGACATAGCTCTCTTCGAGCGGGAGCTTGGTTTGATCGATAAAGCGAACCCCGTCGTCGGTCCAGGTGAGCGTAGGAATCATGCTCTTTTAGTGTAAATGGTGGGGAGGAATCGCAGCACCATTGCCACTCTTTCTCGCGGCATTGAAAACATTTTCATTTTCCGCTGGACGCACCCTTGCCCCGATGCTTAGAGTGTTCCGGTAGCCTGTTTTCCATTTGCATCTCAGGAGCCATCGTGCAACTCACGTCCGTCGACTGGCTGATCATGCTGCTCTATTTCTTCTTTGTGCTGGGGATCGGCTTCGCCCTCAAGCGCTACATGAAGACGAGCAAGGATTTCTTCCAGGCCGGCCGCGCGCTGCCGGCATGGATCTGCGGCCTGGCCTTTATCAGCGCCAACCTAGGCGCGCAGGAAGTGATCGGGATGGGCGCCTCGGGTGCGAAGTATGGCCTCGAGACGGCACACTTCTACGGCATCGGCGCCATTCCGGCCATGATTTTTGTGGGCATCTTCATGATGCCGTTTTATTACGGCTCGAAGGCGCGCTCAGTGCCGGAGTTTCTGCGCATGCGCTTCGACGAGAAGACGCGCGGATTGAATGCGTGCTCGTTCGCGGTGATGACCGTATTCAGCTCCGGAATCTCGATGTACGCGATGGCGCGGCTGATTCAGGCCCTGCATGTTTTTGACGCGATGTTCAATGCGTTCGGCTGGTCGAAGGACTGGATCTTCACCTTTTCCATCGTCCTCTCAGCGCTTATCGTTTTGCTCTACATCTTCCTCGGCGGGCTGACCAGCGCCATCTACAACGAGGTGCTGCAATTTTTTCTGATCATTGCGGGCTTCTTGCCGCTGGTGCTGCTGGGCCTCAAGAACATTGGCGGGTGGTCGGGCCTCAAAGCCTCGCTGCCCGTAGCCTACATGCACGAGTGGAAGGGCGTGATGCACGCGAGCACCAACCCGATGGGCATCGACATCATCGGCATCGGCATGGGCCTCGGCTTCGTGCTTGGGTCAGGATACTGGTGTACGGATTTCCTCGTCATCCAGACAGCCATGGCCTCAAAAGATGTTGAGTCGGCGCGGCGCGTGCCGCTGATCGCCGCGGTTCCGAAAATGTTCTTTCCTTTTCTCGTGATTTTGCCCGGACTGCTGGCAATTGCCTTACCTACGCCGCATACCACGGAGGTAGTCCGCACAGAGAACGGCGCGATCGTTCACGAGATCAGCGTCGTGCCGAAAGACGTGGAAGAGGGCCACGGCTTGATTCCCGCAAAAGTGAATCCCGTGACCGGGCAGCCGATGCTCGACGCGAGCGGCAAGCCGCTGCTCGATTACGACATGGCCACGCCGATGATGCTGCTGCATTACTTCCCTACCGGGATTCTGGGACTGGGGCTGACGGCGCTGCTGGCGAGCTTTATGAGCGGCATGGCGGGCAATGTGACGGCATTCAATACCGTGTTCACGTACGATCTTTACCAGTCTTATATTCACAAGAACGCGAGTGACCGACATTATCTGGCAGTGGGGCGATGGGCCACCGTGGGCGGCATTCTGCTTTCGATTGCGACGGCCTATGCGGCCATCAACTTCAACAACATCATGGATACGCTGCAACTGGTGTTCAGTTTTGTGAATGCGCCGCTGTTCGCGACGTTTCTATTGGGGATGTTCTGGAAGCGGGCCACCGGCCATGGCGCGTTCGCGGGATTGATTGCGGGCACTGCGGCGGCCATGTTGCACCATGGGCTGACGCTGCCGCTCGAGGCGCATCCGGGGATTCACGGTGGATGGATCACGGTGCTGCATCGCTATCCGAGCGACATGGCACAGAATTTTTATGGCGCCATCTATGCCTTCAGCGCGAACTTCATCGTGGCCGTGGTGGTGAGCCTGATGACCAGGCCGCATCCCGAGGAGCAACTGGTGGGGCTGGTTCACTCGCTCACGCCCAAGCCCCCGCATGCGCATCTCAAATGGTGGAAGCGCCCGGAGGCGCTGGCGGTGGGCATTCTGATTGTTGCGGTTGCGCTCAACATTTTCTTCGCTTGAGGAGAACAGACTTCGATGAACCTCGATCTGCGCATTCCGATGGGACTGATGTTCACGCTGACGGGAACCATCCTCATGTCGTTTGGTCTGGCCACACGGGAGAATACCGGGCTTTATGCAAAGAGCCTGGGCATCGATGCGAATCTCTGGTGGGGACTGGTGCTGCTGGTGTTCGGGATCGCAATGCTGGTCTTCGGACGGCGCAACCAGATGCGCATGCTGCGCGAAGAAGAACAGGGGTCAGGAATCGAAGAAGGGGAATCGGCCAAGGATAAGCGCCCGCGATCGCACTGATGATCTTTCGTCACCTTTCCCTTTAGACGTTTTTAACGGCCTGCCGGGTAAACTCGAAGCAGGTGATGAAGCGCAGAACACTTGAACATTATGAGATTGTTCGACGCCTGGGCGCGGGCGGCAGCGGCGTGGTCTACCTGGCCAACGACACGCTGCTGCAGCGGCCCGTGGTGCTGAAGATTCTGCGCACCGGCCTGCTTTCAGCGGAGCAGATGCGCACGACGGTGCTGCGCGAGGCGCGGATGGCCTCCGCCATCGAACATCCGAACGTCTGCGCGATCTACGAAGTGGGCGAGAGCGGCGATGAAGCGTATATCGCCATGCAGTACGTGCCGGGGCAATCGCTCGACGAGCTGATCGCGCGCGGTCCGGCGAACCTGCAGCTCGTGCTTTCTGTGGGAATACAAATTGCGGACGGTTTGCAGGCCGCCCATGTGCTGGGCATCTTTCATCGTGATTTGAAGCCGCAGAACGTGATGCTCACCGATGGCGGGCTGGTGAAGCTTCTCGACTTCGGCCTGGCGCGGCGGCTCGCGCCCGAGGACATGCACTTCGATCCTGCCACGCCGGGGCCTGCAAAGGATGCTTCGCTGGCGGCGACGTACACGGCACGCGGAGGCACGATTCGCTACATGGCGCCGGAGCAGTTTGTCACTGGCCACTCCAGCGTGCAGTCGGATGTGTGGGCGCTGGGCGTGATTCTCTACGAACTGGCCAGCGGCCGGCATCCGTTTGTGCGGCCTGACGCTGAGGATTTTCAGGCCATCCGCGCCATTCAGTTCACGGAACCGATGGATCTGGGCGCGATTGTGCCGGGGCTCTCGCCGGAGCTGAAGAGCGTGATCGCGACCTGTCTCGAAAAGAATCCGAGCGCGCGCTACGCCTCAGCCGCTGAAGTGCGTGAAGCGCTGAAGACGATCATGAAGGCGATGCAGATCGAGACCGGAATCATTCCCGGCGAGGCCGCGGCCAATCTGCCCACGACGGCGGCCGAAGCGGAAAAGCGCACTACGGGATTTCTCTCGATGCTGGCGGAGCGGTTTCGCGAGTCGGCAGGCGAGCGAGCCGGCGAGACCTCGCTGGTTGTTTTGCCATTCACGAATCTCGGCGCCGCGGAGGTTGCGCCGCTGTATGGATATGCATTGGCCGATGCGATTGCAGCGCGGCTGGCGCGGATTCCGGCGCTCGTCGTGCGGCCTTCGAGCACGCTGATGTCGCTGCCGATGGCACAGCCGAATGCGAATCTCGATCCGCTGGCGATTGGCCAGAAGCTGCTGGTTTCGTATGTGCTCGCGGGCAGCTTTCTTCGCTCGGAGAATGGATTCGACCTGAATTGGCAGTTGCTCGATGTGGCATCGCAGAGCGTGCGTTCAGGCGGGGCGATCCGCGTGGCCTCGCTCGATTTGATCGCCGTGCAGACCGAGATTTCAAATGAAGTGTTTGCCGCGCTGCACGGGCTGAGCGCCGCGAACCGGATTGAAGTTGCGCACAACGACGGAAGGCCCGCGCCGCGGGAAGGCTCGCTGCCCGGGCCGATCAGCGAACGCTATCTGCAGGGGCGGGCGCTGCTGAGCTCGTTTATGGTGCGCACGAGCTCGCGCGCCGATCTTGACCGCGCGCATGCGCTGTTCACACGCGTGACGGCTGCCGATTCACGCTTTGCGCCGGGATGGAGCGGGTTGGGCATTGCGGAGCTCCAATATGTGCGGCACGGGTTTGGCGGGCAGATTCACGTGATGCGCGCGCGCCGCGCATTTGACGAAGCGCTTAAGCTCGATCCCGCATCGACGGAGGCGAATCTCTATCGCATTTACATGCTGCTCTCGCGCGGCGAAAAAGAATCGGCGCGGCATGGGATCGCGAATCTGCTGGGTGGCGCCGCGAACGACTGGAACGTACACCTGGTGGCTGGCCTCGCGCTGCGCGGCGACGGAATGTATGAGGAAGCTCTGGGCGAGTTCAGCCGCGCTCTCAAGCTCAACCCGGCGAATGCGGCGATTCTCTATAACCACCGCGCGCGCGTGTACCACTACCAGAACCAGACGGAGCTGGCCGGCGACGAACTGGAAAAAGGGCTGGCGCTCGAGCCGCGCCATCCGCTGCTGCGCACCTCCGCGGGCTACCAGCAGATGCGCCTGGGCCATCTGGACGCAGCCATCGAGATGCTGGAGGGCGTGATTCGCGACGACGATTCGCTGCGCATCGCCGTGCCCACGCTGGCGCTGTGCTACGTGCAGGCAGGCGAACGGACCCGCGCCGCGGCGCTGCTCAAAGACGACACGCTGACTGCGGCGGAGGCTGACAACGAAATGGCCTACCGGCTGGCAACATACTTCGCGGTCGAAGGCGACTCGAGCGAAGCGTTGCACTGGCTGCGCCGGGCGATCTATCTCGGGAACGAGAATTATCCGTGGTTCCAGAAGAATCCGGCCTGGAACAATTTGCGCACCAACGCCGATTTTGAGCGCATTCTCGAGGATCTGAAGCGCGGTTTCCGCAAAAACCAAAAGACATGGAAGCGCCTGCTCGAACAGGTTCCACCCGAGCGGGATTAGAAGGGGGCCGGCCTGAGCGGGGTGCGCCGTGTGGATGGACCGAGCGGGTGAGCATCTAACTCCTCGGTGGGATGGAGCGTGGCGGGGCGCTCGGGTTACACGGTACCAACCGGGTACGCGTTCCCACGCCGAAGAGCTATTCCTACCCGTTGTGCCGGTGCGCTATGGTCGGTCCAGTTGCATACCATTGCCGACAGCTCAATATGCCCACCGGCGGAGTGCAAGGGAAGGGTGTAGTTATGATCGACTTTCTGCTTGGTTTCGCTTTCGTTGCAATGATCGTTTCACCGGCCTTCGTGGCCACCTGTTTGAGACACATGGCAAAGATGGATTTTCGCCTGGTGCCGATGAGCAACGAAGTGCCAAGGGAATTGACCAGGCGCCAGGGCGCATAGACCTCACTGCGCGCGGCGCGTCAGGGACCGGGAAAAGCTGCGATGACCGGCGAGCGGCCGTCTCGAACCGGCGGGGCCTGTCCCGAAGCGTAAAACACCTTAAAGTGACCGAATTCCCGACAAGTCACCGGATTCCCGGTGTTTCCGCTCCGCTTCGGCCGTGTGGCGACGTCGGCGCGGTTGACCGCGCCCTTCCACGCTCGTATCGTTAAGAGTGATCATGAAATCCTCCAGGAACAGTTTGCGGATTGGGATTGCAGCCGCCATTATCGTGGGCACCATTGGCTGGCTCGCTTATACCGGCTACGGTGCGAACAAGAGCTACTACGTGACGATCGCCGAGCTGGGCGGCATGGGCGACAAGGCTTACCACAGCCAACTGCGCGTGGAAGGGTTCGTGCGGCCGGGCTCGATTGTGCAGGACGGCACCCACGTGAGTTTCGTGCTGAACGAGTTTGAGAGCCACTCGCCCAAAGCCGGCGCGGGACGGCTGCTGAAGGTGGCCTACAAAGGTTCCGAACCACCCCCCGACACCTTCAAGGACGATGCGCAGGCGCTGGCCGAAGGCACCTACGGCCGGGACGGCGTCTTCCATGCGACGACGCTGCAGGCCAAATGCGCCAGCAAATACGCGCCGGCGCAACCCGGCGCCGCGCCGCTGGCGCCTGCGACCTCCAGGCCCGCGGCTGCTTCCAGCACCCAGGCGACCCCCGCTGCCAGCCAGACCGCAGCCAACTGAGCGAATGAGCGCGTATCCGCCCGCGGTCGCCCCTACGCCGTTTAGCGCCCGGCTGGACCAGGTTTCCAGGCTCTTTGGTTCGTTTGCGGCACTCCGCCAGGTTTCAGTTGATCTTGAACCGGGCCGCTGCTATGTCCTGCTGGGCGAGAATGGTGCGGGAAAATCCACGCTGCTTCGGATTCTAGCCGGACTGCTGCGCCCCAGCTTTGGCACGGCATTGGTTTTCGGCGGGATACGGCCCGACGAGGCGCGGGCACGCATCGGCTACATGAGCCATGCCCCTATGCTGTATGACGAGCTGACGGGGGAAGAGAATCTCCGCTACTTCGCCACGCTTTATCCTGACCGCGGCTGCCTTACGCCGGCGGAGGCGCTGCGCCAGGTGGGTCTCGATCCTGATTTGAAGCGCATCCTGGGCCAGTATTCGCAAGGCATGCGCCAGCGTACATCCCTGGCGCGCGTGCTGCTTCCGGTGCCGGAGCTGCTGTTGCTGGACGAACCATTCTCGAACATGGATGTGGAAAGCGCGCGGCAGATGGTCGATTTGCTGGCCAAGCTCCGCCAGAGCGACCGCACCATCGTGCTTACTACGCATCAGCGCGACTTGGCCGCGCCGATCGCCGACTGGGTGCTGACGCTTCGCGCCGGAACAGTTGCGTCCCTTGAACCCGGACGACCCGCGCTATGAAGACCAACGGCGCCCGCTGGCTCGAATCGCTCGGCATCGCCTTCGAACTGCGCGAGTACGAAGTCGATCCCAACGATCTTTCGGCGATTACCGTCGCCAAAAAAATCGGCATGCCGGCGGAGCAGGTTTTCAAGACGCTGATCACCACGGGCGGATCGGGCATCTACGTCTTCGCCGTGATCCCCGGCGATGCCGAACTCGACTTCAAGAAACTGGCGCGGGCGGCGGGCCTGCGCAAGGCCGAAATGGTGCCGCTCAAAGACGTGCAGGCGCTTACCGGATATGTGCGCGGCGGCGTTACGGTCTTTGGGGCAAAAAAGCCCTTCCCCGTGTGGGTAGATGAGACCGCCATCCTGTTCGACAAGATCAGCGTGTCGGCGGGGGCCCGCGGGACGCAGTTGATCCTGAGCCCGGACGATTATTTGCGTGCCGCTGAGGGACGAACCGCAGATCTGGTCAAAAACACTAGCCGGGATGCGGGTCCGGACGCGGGCCGGGCGTTTCCTCCGAAATCGGCAACTTCGGGGGAGAGCCCGGCATGACCCGCGCGCTGTGGACTCATCTTGCGAAAGATCTCCGCATCGAGTGGCGATCGCGTGAAGCCATCAACTCAATGCTCTTCTTTGCGTTGCTGGTCGTTGTATTGTTTTCGCTGGCCTTCGATCCGCGCGGAGCGTTTTCCCGTGAGATTGCCGGCGGCGTGCTCAGCGTGGCGACCATGTTCGCTTCGGTAAGCGCGCTGAACCAGGCCTGGGCGCGTGAAATCCGGCACCAGGTGCTCGATGCGCAGCGGATGGCGCCTACGCCGGGGGCAGAACTTTTTCTGGCGAAGGTGCTGGCCAATTTCCTGTTCGTCTCGATCGTGCAGGCGCTGCTTGCGCCGGTGTTTCTGGTTTTCTACAACTTGCACATCGAAGGCCAGGGCTGGCAGCTTTTGCTGGTGCTGCCGCTGGGGACCTGGGCTTTGGTTGCGAACGGGACCTTCTTCGCCGCGCTCTCGATCAGGAGCCGCAACCGCGAGCTGCTGCTGCCACTGATTCTCTTTCCCATCTTCATGCCGGCGCTGCTGGCAATGGTGCTGGCCACGACCGCGATTTTGACCGGCGACAGCGACCCGACACTCTGGATCAAGCTTCTGCTGGGCTATGACATCATCTTCACCACGGTGAGCCTGTTGCTCTTCGAAGTGGTGTTGCATGCGGAGTAGCGGATTCTTGACGCGGTTGCGGGATGCATCCGGTCAGCGAGCATAGCTGACCGAGGCCGGCCGCAGGTCGCACTCCTCAAGGAGATAGCCCTTCGCGGTTTCAAGAAAGCTCTCGAGGTCTTTCGCCTTCCACGCCTGGCTCCTGTTCAGCTCCGCGGCCAGGAGATTGGCGACCGCCGGCGCGGCCTCGATGGCGGCCCGCGCATCGAGAAAGAGCGCGCGAGTGCGGCGCGCGAGAACGTCTTCGACGGTCCGCGCCATCTCATGCCGGGCGGCCCAGACCACTTCGCGCATCCGGAACGGGAGACGCGGATGAAGGAACGCGTCGAGTTCAGGGCGATCAGACGACAACGCAGCCAATGCGGGCAGGTCAGAGCCATAGACGCGCTCCCACTCGGGGGTTGCGCTTGAACTCGCCGCCCACCCGTGAAGCTTCAGATCCAAGGTGCGCGAAGGGCGCCTGGGCAGAGATGCGACTGCCGCGGCACGGTCGACGGTGTCCTGGCCCATGCGCCGGTAGGTGGTCCACTTGCCGCCGGTTACGGTGACAAGGCCCGATTTCGAGACCACAATCGTGTGATCTCGCGAAAGCTTCGAAGTGCGGACGCCGCTCTTGCGCACCAGCGGGCGCAGGCCCGACCAGACGCTCAGGATCTCGGCTGCAGTGGGCATGCGATGAAAATAGCGGGCGATGTGATCGAGCAGAAACTCTCTCTCCGAGCGAAGCGCGCGCGGCTCGACGGAAACTCCGCCGACAGACTCGTCGGTGGTTCCCACCAGAGTGGCGCCATGCCAGGGGATGGCGAAGAGCACGCGTCCATCGGCCGTCTTGGGAATCATGAGCGCGGCGTCGCCGGGCAGAAAGGAGCGGGGCAGAACAAAATGCGTGCCCTGGCTGATGGCGAGCAGCGATCCGCGCGTGGCGCCGTCGAGGACCAGCGTCTCCTCCGCGTACACGCCGCTGGCGTTGACCACTGCGCGGGCCTGGATCTCGAAGACGGTGTCCGTTTCATGATCGCGCGCCTGGATGCCGGTGGTTTTGCCGCCGGATTTCAGCAAGGCGACCGCCTCGACATAGTTGATGGCCACGCCTCCAAGATCTTCGAGCGTGCGCAGCAGCGCGATGGCAAAGCGGGCATCATCGAACTGCCCATCATGATAGAGAATGCCTCCGCGGAGGCCCTCCGCGGCTATGCCCGGCAGCCGCTCCAGTGCGTGGGCGCGGGAAAGAAGCTCCGACCGTCCGAGTGAGAGGCTTCCCGAAAGCCGCTCGTACACCTTGAGGCCCAGGCCGTAGTACGGAAGAGCCGAATAACTGTAGGCCGGGACGACGAACGATAGGTCGTGAACCAGATGAGGCGCGTTGCGGAGCATGCGGCCACGCTCCCGCAGCGCATCCAGAACGAGCGTCACGTTGAGCTGTTCGAGATAGCGGACGCCGCCGTGCACGAGCTTCGTGCTGCGGCTCGATGTGCCTTTGGCGAAATCGAAGCGCTCGACCAGCAGCGTGCGATAGCCGCGGGAGGCCGCGTCGACCGCCGCGCCCAAGCCGCTGGCGCCGCCGCCGATCACCAGCACATCCCAGGGTTCAGTCTCGCTGCCTAGCCGCTTGAGAATCTCCGCTCTCATCGTTCTACCTCGAATTTATGCCACTGCATTGGGGCTAGCGAAAAAACAATTCCGGCAATGAGTCAACCCACGCGCCTTCGCGGCGTGTTTCCGGACAAGTGCGACTGCGCGTGGGTGGGGGTGAGCCGCCTGGCAGTGTCAAAGGTGAAAAGCTCCCGCCCGGCCGCGAAAAAAAGGCAGGGCGGGAGATGCTCGCGGCCTCTGTGAGCTAGTAAATCACCTTCAGTCCGAACTGAAGGATTCTCGGCTCGAAGGTGGAGGTGATCTGTCCGCCGCTGGTCGGGACGCCGCCGGTAATGGCAGAGATGGGAGGGTTCGCGCCTGTTCCCAGAGTCTGCCCCGTGGTGCCTTGCGTGCCGCTGATGGTGCCGGGCAGATAGAGGTTGGTGTGGTTGAAGACGTTGTAAGCCTCGGCACGGAACTCGACCTTCAAGCCTTCAATTGGGGTATTGAATTTTTTGTTCAGATCGAGGTCGGTTTCGTTGAACGGCGGTGTGCGGCCGGGATTCCGCGAGGCATTGCCGAAGGGGCTGAGGTAGTTTCCGGCGGAGTCCTTGATTGGGGGCAGCACAAACGCCGAGTAGTTGATGTAATTCACGTAACCTGTATTGGCGGCGCGGCTGGACTTTCCCTGCGTGACCTTCTGACCAGAGACATAGTCCGGGCGGTACTCGTTGGCGCCGCGATAGGTCGCCGAGATTTGCTGTGAAACCTGTTGGGTGGTGTTGGGCGTATAGCTCAGGTTAAACGGCGTGCCAGCCTGCGCTGTGTTGATGGCGCTGACCTGCCAGCCGCCGACGACAGTGTTTACCAAGCCATTGGCGCCGGAGAGGAAATGGCGACCCTGGCCCACGGGAACGTCATAGACGAGGCTGGTGACATTGGCCACCGGAAGGTTGTAATCCGACTGCGCATAGTCTGCCCTGAGGTTAAGGCCGTTCTGGGGCGACGGCGTGTTGCCTTCGAGCGAAGCCGAAGCGTTGTCGAGCGAATGCTCCCAAGTGAACGAGTTCAGCAGCGTCAAGCCGGCTACGAAACGCTGCTCGTAACGGACCTGCAGGGCGTTGAAGTTGGACCAGAACTCATTCAGCGCCTCAGTGATATCGCTGGGCCAGTTGGCGTACTCGCGCTGGACGTTGGCGGTGCCCAGCGTCGAGAGGACTCTCTGGTTTGCGTTCACAAAACCCTGCAGGTGGACGCCGTGGTTGCCCACATAGGCCACGTCGAGCAGGGTATTCTTCGTCAACTGGCGCTGCACGCTGAGGAAGTAGTTCTCCACGTAGCTGTCGGGCGTGTTCTTGGGCACCCAGGTGATGTTATCGGTGGCCGGATTGAAAGTGGTCACCAGGCCCGACGGGAATCCCTGATCGGCGGTAGCGAAGCAGCTCGGAGTGGTTGCCCCGATCGCGATGATCTGGGCGGGAACGGGCGTGCTGCAGTGATTCGTGGCGGTGGGCTTGATCTGGGTCACTGCGGCGAACTGTGCCTGGGGAGCATTGATGCCCGTGATGTCGCCCGAGCCCGCGCGTGTGTAGTGAACGTAGCCGGTGCCGAAGCCGCCGCGGATGACCGTATTCGGCAGGACTTGATAGGCAAATCCGATGCGCGGGGAGAAGTCGCGCAGCTGGGGGTTCATCAGGGTCTTGCCATAGACCCCGCCGGCGCTGACCGGCTGGATGCCATTCCCGGCAACCGCACCGGGCGTAATCGTGTCGACCACCTGGTTCACGGGATCGAAGTTGGAGACGTTGTTCTTCCACTCCGAGTAGGGTGAGCCGTACTCCCAGCGCAACCCCAGATTCAGCGTCAGTTTCGGAGCGATCTTCCAGTCATCCTGCGCATACGCGCTGGCCATCGACTGGCGCAGGTGGACCACAAAGTAGTTCGCCAGCTGGTAGCTGCTGGTGTTACCAAACAGGAAGTCGGCCCAATTGTTATCGGCGGTTGATCCGCCGCTATAGCCGCCGCCGTAGGTCCACGAGCCGTAGAGCGGATTGTTGTCGTTGACCGCCATCCAGATGTGCTCGTACTCATAGCCGAACTTGAGCGAGTGCTTGCCCTTGACCCAGGTGTAGTTCACCTTGGGATCGAGCAGCGCCGGGTTCTGCCACTGCGGGTTGGTGCTCTGGCGTCCGAAAACGGTGAAGCCGCCCGAAATGCTCACTGAAGGCAAGCCGCCGGCGATGAAGGACGGTACGTCTTGAAGTCCGGGAATCGTGAAGTCGTTCTGGCCGATCGAGAGCGTATATTTTCCGGCCTTGGTGCGCGACAGGCCCAGCCGCGCATCGACAATCTTGTTGGTGCCGAACAGATGCGTGTAGCCGAGCGCCACCTGCTGATCGAGAATCCGGATGGTTCCGTTGGCCTGCCCGTCCAGCGGCAGCGGAATCGTCGGATGGTTTACACCCGTCTCCTTGCGGTCGCTGATGCGCAGGAACCATGAGGAGTTCGGCGACTGCTGATAGTCCAGGCGGAGATCGCCCTTATCCGCGTTGTCCGTGAAGGGAACCTCCTTCGCGTAATCGTCGGAGTTCAGGCCGGTCGTGCTGACGCCGGACTTAGGCAACTGGCTGAGAAACGGCTGGTAGTAACTCAGGATCTTGGCTGAAAGCGGGTTGATGGCGCCGGCTGGAATACTCGACAGGCCGGTGACCGGGTTAATCGGGTATGTCACCCCGGTAACGGGATTTGTGACGGGCACAACCAGGTTGCCGTTGATTTCGTTCTGCGTCGGAAGCGTGAGCGCATAAAGCGGGCTCAGATCCTGCCGGAACCCTTCGTAATCAAGAAAGAAAAACAGCTTGTCCTTGAGGATGGGACCGCCAAAGTTCATGCCGAACTGATTGCGGTTGAAGGCGGGCTTCTGAAAAGGGACGCTGGTTCCGGTGCTGCCGATCAGCGTCGGCTTGAAGAAGCCTGCTGCGTTGAGGTCGGTGTTGCGCAAAAAGTCGTAGGCAATGCCATGGAAGCTATTGGTGCCGCCGGCCGAGGCCACGTTGACCGTTGCGCCGGAAGAGCGCCCATACTCTGCGCTCTCATTGTTCGTCACCACGTTGAACTGCGCTACCGAATCCGGCGCAATGGCGATGATCTGGTTGTCGAATCCCTGGTTGCTCTCGCCGTACGCATTGTTGTCCATGCCGTCGAGCAGATAGTTGTTGAACATGCTGCGCTGGCCGTTGACGTTGTAGGCGCCTTCGCGCACCAGGCTTGAGATGGAGCTCGTCGTGGCTGCCGTGGGCGCCTGCCGCGATCCGGTGACTAGCGCCAGGAGATCGGAGAAGTTGCGGCTTACCAGCGGCAGCGCCTCGGTCTGGTAACCGGAAACCGTTTGTTCGCGCTCGCTGCTCTCGGTTTCGAGCTGCAGGGCCACATCGCTCACTTCGACCGTGGTCGCCGTCTGACCCACCTGGAGGGTCAGGTCGATGTGCTGCCGCTCACCCACGGAAACCGTAATGTTGTCGGCCACCGCGGTGCTGAAGCCGGCGTGTACGGCGGAGATCTTGTAATTGCCCGTGTGCAGCGACGGCACCTCATACTCGCCTGCGCCGCCCGAGACAGTTGTGAACACCACGCCCGTCGCCTTGTTTACCACGGAGACCGTGGCTCCGGGGATAACCGCTCCTGTTGAGTCGTGCACCACGCCCACCAGGCTGCCCGTGTCATATTGCGCGTATACCGCGCCCGCGGGAATAAGCCAAAAGAGCGCCAATACCATCAACCATGCGGAGCCTCGCTTGTTGTGTCTCGCGCCGCTGCACACACTTCTCAAACTGCTCGAAGATCGACCAGTCCAACCCATAATGCCCCCCCAAATGTTACTGTTCGAACAACGGTTAAATGCCGCCCTCGTTGACGAGGGCTATGCGCCACTTCAATGTGAGTTCAATTGCCATCCTTCTTTACGCGCATTAATTTTCGAAAAACAGAGTGTTAAAAGGGCAATAAACACAAAAATCCACCCTGAACACAAGCGCCCGATAACCGGTGAGCGCAAGCTCTGAACCGGTTGACGATGGCCTATGTTCAGCGGTGGATTCTCTTGGTCTTTTTCCGCAAGGCGAAAGTAACAAACGTGAAATTGGGGTGTCAAGCGAAATCGGCTGCTACGAAAAACGGGTGCGCCGCCAGAGAAGCGTTCCCACCACGCCGAGCGGGATGATGGTGCCGATGATGAGGAGGACCATCCAGGGAATGCTCACATAGATGTGCTGGGCGCGGGTGCCCACGGCGAGCCACACGAAAATCGCCGAAGCCGCGAGCATGATGAGCACTTCCCACCAGCGGCGTTGGCGGGGATTGTCCGCCAGCGGGTCATCCCCACTTACAACCGCGGCGACGGTTCCCGAATCGAGACTATAGCGCTCACACTCGCGGCGCATCGCCTTGTTCCAGTTCTCGATCTCGGAGGGCGGAGGCGCGGCCATGCTGATCGACACTGCGCCCGCTATCATGATGAGCGATCCGGTAATGATGAGCAGCTTGCCGGAAGCCGTTAAGCCGGCGAGCTCTGCGAAGACGAGCGCGCCCCAGGCCAACCCCCAAAGCTGATTGGTGTTGGAGAGCGGGATGCCGCGGCCGATGCCGAGGTATTTGGCCGCGTACTGCTGGAAGAGATCGCCAATGACCCAGCAGAAGCCGCCCAGGAGCGGCCAGAAAAGCATGGGCCGCGCGCGGTGCAGCTCCGCGGTCAGCGGATGCACGCCCCCATAGAAGACCAAGCCGAGGACGAGAATCGTGCCCAGTTCACCAAAGGTAAAGATCGTGACGAACGAAAGCGGATTCATGCCGCTGATGTAGGCCTTGCGATAAGGAATATACATAGTGCCGAGCAGAACGCCGGCGCCCAGAGCGGCGATGATGCCGACCGTCGCACGGCCGGGCGCACCGGAAGATTGCTGCGCCGTGGCAACGGCCAATACCGCTGCGCCGAAGACGATGGCTGCAGCTCCGCCGATGACTTTGGCCCAATCCTTGGCACGCGAACCCCGGAGCTCCTTGAACAAGAGGCAGCCCCATAAGAGGCCGATGAGGCTGTTGGTGTTCCAGAGCGGAAAGGCGATGGCGAGGCCGACGTTGCGCACAGCGAAGATGGTGAGGGTATTCGCGACGGCCCACAGCATTCCGCCGAGCAGCGCCCACACAATCAGGTGCGGCTTTTCACGCACATCGGCAAAAAGAAAGCCCGTCCCCTTCAAAAGCGTGGGAACGGACCAGCGGGCCACAAACGCGCCCATCACCATGCCCATGGAGATGAGAAATGGCGAAAAGCCTTCGTTAACCAGCTTGGTGGGCGCCTCGGCGCTGCCCAGCCATACGGCCGCGGCCAGGCCGCAGAACACTCCGAGCTTATGGAGGGAAAGGGTTGACCGCGCCGGTGCGGCGGTTGCATTTGCGCCCAATGGTTTCACCTCAGTGTCATCAAGAGCGTAGTTCCCAAAATGAGTACGACGACAGGCACCCAGAGGTGCACGTCAGTGAGGATGCATACAAGCGGAGACCTTTTCATCGAGCTACCTCTTCCAGGCGCACGGGACGGTGTTCATCCAGTGATTTGCGCGCCGCCAGCGCCATCACCACCGGGACGCGGCTATCGGCGCCCGTGACCGGAACCGGTTTGTCTTCGAGCACGGCCTGGGTGAACAATTCCAGCTCCAACGCAAAGCTTTCGGTGTAACGCTGCATGAAGAAGTTCAAAGGCAGATCAGTGTATACACATTTGTCGCCGCTGACCACAACCTGATTCGGATAGCGGTTTTCCGTGGCGATTTTTCCTTTGCTGCCGAGGATCTCTACGCGCTGGTCATAGCCGAATACGGCTTTGCGGCTGTTATCGATGGTGCCGATAGCACCGCTGCGGAAATGCAGAACGACAAGGGCCGTATCGAAATCGCCTTCCGCGCGAAAACCCGGCTCGACGAGAACGCCGGCCGAGGCGTAGACCTCTTCCACTTCGTCGCCTATGAGGTAACGGGCCATGTCGAAGTCGTGAATCATCATGTCAAGAAAGATTCCGCCGGAGGGCTTGAGATAGGAGAGCGGCGGCGGCGCCGGATCGCGGCTGATGATGTGCATCAGGTTGGGCGTGCCGATTTCGCCGCTGGCAACCGCATGGCGAACGCGCAGAAAATTTGAATCGAAGCGGCGATTGAATCCGACCTGAAGTTTGACGCCGGCCGCTTCCACGGCGGCGAGCGAGCTGTCGATTTTTTCCAGGCTTAGCGACACCGGCTTTTCGCAAAAGATATGTTTGCCCGCTTTCGCAGCCTCGACGATCAGGCCCGCGTGCGTGTCGGTGGAAGTGCAGATGAGCACCGCTTCGATTTTGGGATCGGCAAAGATCTCCGCAGCCGATGCTGCAAGCTTAGGAATGTTGCAACGTGCGGCGAGCGACTGGGCGGCCTCGCGGTTCACATCAGTGATGGCCGCAATTTCAGCCTCGGGCAACCGGAAAGCAAGTGTCTCCGCGTGGACCCGGCCGATGCGCCCCGCGCCAATCATTCCGAAGTGAAGCTTCTTCTTGCTCATTCATAACCTCATAAAAACAGCTTTCAGCCTTCCAACTTTTAGCCTCTAGCTCTTTCTTGCGGCAACCATGGTCGTTGGTTCCACCGCAGAAAAGCTAGACGCCAGCGGCGAGAAGCTCACAGCTGGATCAAGCGAAGTGATGTTCGATGGAGCGCAGGTAATCGCGGCTGCGCTGGGCGCTCTCTTTCGGCGTGCCCATGCCCGGCAAAACATCCTGTTCCACGAGCGCATAGCCTTGGTAGTCGCGCCGGGCAAGCCAGCGCAGCAGCGCGGGAAAATCCACGCAGCCTTTGCCCAGCTCGGGATACAGGCCTTTCCGCATCGCCGTGAAGTAGTCCCACTCTTCCTTGCGGCTGCAGCGGGCGATGTTCGGCTCGATGTCTTTCAAGTGGATATACCAGATGCGCTCTTTGAATCGTTCGAGTCCCGCAACCAGGTCGACATCTTCGCCGCCTGTGCCGTGGCAATAGTGGCCCGTGTCAAAGACGAGGCCGAGCCGCTCCGGATTGGTCAGATCGAGCAGGGTTGCAATTTCGTCGGGCGTCTCTACGTAGCCGGCGCAATGGTGGTGAAAGACGGTGCGCAGGCCGGCTTCGTCCTGGACCGCGCGCGCGATGCGATCCGCGCCGGCGGCGAAGGTCTTCCACTCGTCCTTGCTCAGGCCAGCGCTCGGCGGTACGCGGCCGGCGAGATGGGTGCGCACGGGATCGGTGCCGTTATCGTCAGAGAGCACCAGATAGGGCGATTGCGTGGTGGCAACCGCCGCGAGGAGCTTTGCCGTCTTCACCGCGGTGGCAACGCCCGCCGCATGGGTGGCCGGGTTCTTGAGCGCGACCGGAACGAACGCGCCGAGCATCACGAGATGCTTGCGCTTGTCGAGCTCGGCCTGCAGAACCGCCGGATCGGTGGGCATATAGCCCCAATCGCCGAACTCGGTTCCGGTATAGCCTGTCTCCACAAGCTCGTCGAGCATTTGGGTATACTTGATCGCCTTGCTCTGGTCCTGGTTCTCCAACAAACCCCACGAACACGGCGCATTCCCGACCAATAGCTCTTTCATTCCACTCCTTAACGAGCTTCCAGCCTCTAGCTTTTTCGCTTGAGCGAAGCGTTCCGGCCCCTCGCCAGGAAAAGTTGGGAGCTAGAAGCTGGCAGCTGTTTCTAAAACTTACGGCTCCACTCCCGCGGCCAGCGTTCGACGACCACTTTGGTTTGCGTGTAGAACTCCACCGCGTGATGCGCCTGAGCATGCAGATCGCCGAAGAAGCTATCGCCCCAGCCGCTGAACGGAAATGTAGACATGGGCGCGGCCACGCCCACATTGATACCCACGTTGCCCGCGTTCACTTCATAGCGGAAGCGGCGCGCATTGGCGCCGTCGGTGGTGAAGATACAGGCCATGTTGCCATAACTGCGTCCATTCACCAGCGCGATGGCTTCCTCGATGCTCTGCGCATGCATCAGGCTGAGCACCGGCCCGAAGATCTCAGTGCGGGCGGCCTCCGCGTCCGGCGCAACATCGTCGAGCACGGTCGGCAAAACGAAATAGCCGTCTTCATAACCTGAAACCTTTTGGCCGCGCCCGTCGACCAGCACGCGGGCGCCGTCTTGCGCGCCTTTGGCGATCAACCCTTCGATACGGGCCTTGCTTTCCGCCGAGATCACCGGACCCATCTCGACGCCCGCCGCCGCGCCGTAGCCCACTTTGCGGCTCGTTGCAGTGGCGACGATCCGCTCAGTGAAGCTGGGCCGCGCGCCGCCTACGGTGATGGCCACCGAGGCCGCCAGGCAACGCTGGCCGGCGCAACCGAAGGCCGAATCGGCAAGGATGCGGGTGGTCATCTCCATGTCGGCATCCGGCATCACGACTACAGGATTTTTTGCGCCACCCTGGCACTGCGCGCGCTTGCCGTTGGCCGCCGCGCGGCTATAAACGTATTTAGCCGTGGCAGTGGAACCGACAAAGCTGACCGCGCGGATACCGGGATGATCGAGGATGGCATTCACCGCATCGCGGCCGCCATTCACGAGCTGAATCACGCCGGCGGGAAATCCCGCTTGCTGAATCAGATCAAAAACCCTCTGCGAGGTGATCGGTACGCGCTCGGATGGTTTGAGCAGAAAGCAGTCGCCCGCGGCGACGGCATAGGGCATGAACCAGAACGGAATCATGCCGGGAAAATTGAACGGCGTGATGGCCGCCACTACGCCGAGCGGCTGGCGGATCATGTGCTCGTCGATGCCGGCCGCGATATCTTCGCAGTTGGTGCCCTGCATCATCATCGGCATGCCGCAGGCGGTTTCGACATTCTCAATCGCGCGCTGCATCTCGCCTTTGCTTTCGGCCAGCGTCTTGCCGCATTCGTCGGTAATCGCGAGCGCAAGCTCGTCGCGATGCTGTTCGAGCAGTGTCTTCAGCTTGAAGAGCGGCTGAACGCGGTCGACCACGGGCGTACGCCGCCATCCAACGAAGGCACGCTCGGCGATCTCCACGGCTTGGCCTACGTCCGTCGCCGGAGAAAGCGGGACCTCCGCCAGCACGTCAGCGGAAGCGGGATTGATGACCTTGAGAGCCTGATCGGCAGTGGAGGCGCGCCAGGCGCCATCGATGAAATTCCGCAAGCGTTCCGTCATAGTTCGGTTCTCCTCACAGGTGATGGCGTTCGCGCCTTCGCGCCTCTTCGTAGCGCGTCCGCGCCTCGCGCACGCTGTTCATTTCAGAAACTTCAGCAACCGCAACGTCCCACCAGGAATCGTAACCGGGCACGCCGATCGACGCATCCGTTTCGATCACGATGACCGTGGTGCGGTCGGCCGCTTTGGCTTGGGCGAGAGCCTGCTTCAGCTCCGCAGTGGTTGCCGCTTTGATTGCGTGGGCGCCCAGGCTGCGCGCGTTTGCGACAAAGTCGACGGTTACCGTCTCGCCATCCAGCTGGCCGGAATCCGCATTGCGCATCCGATAGCGCGTGCCGAATCCGGACTGGCCCAGCGAACGGCTCAGGCTGCCGATGCTGGCGAAGCCATAATTGTCGACCAGCACGATGATGATTTTAATGCCTTCCTGCACAGAGGTGGTGATCTCGGTGGGCATCATCAGGTAGGTGCCGTCGCCCAGAAAGACGAAGACCTCGCGGCTGGGATCGGCGAGCTTGGCTCCGATGGCGCCGGGAATTTCGTAGCCCATGCAGGAGTAGCCGTACTCCATGTGATAGCCGTTGGGCGAGCGCGTCCGCCACAGCTTATGCAGGTCACCGGGATGGCTGCCTGCGGCGGAGACCAGCATGTCACGGGGACCGGACATCTCCCACAGGGCGCCAATAACCTCACTCTGCGCGGGGCGGCCGGGATTGTTGAGATGGAAGAGGCGATCGACCTCGGCCTCCCATTTCGACTTGAGCTCGGCGGTGAGTGAGGCATAGCTCTGGGGCACGCGATACCCCGCGAGCGCCGCACCGATCTGCTCAAGAGCCACGCGGGCATCGGCGATCACTGGAATCGCGCCGACTTTGTAGGCATCGAACTCCGCGGTGTTGATGTTGACGAAGCGGACCTGGGGATTCTGGAACGCTGTCATGGAGGCCGAGGTGAAGTCAGAGTAGCGGGTGCCGATGCCGATCACCACATCGGCGTCGTGGGCGAGCCGGTTGGCGGCGAGGGTGCCGGTAGCGCCGATCGCGCCCATGCACTCCGCGTGATCCCAGGCCAGCGAACCTTTGCCCGCCTGCGTTTCAGCGACGGGAATGCCGGTCTTCGCAGCGAATTGGGCGAGCGCCTGCGAGGCCTCGCTCATCAGTACGCCGCCGCCGGCGACGATGAGCGGCCGGCGCGCGGAGCGGATGGTTGCGACGGCGCGATCGAGCGAGAGCTGATCCGGCGCGGGACGGCGGATGAGCCAGACGCGCTTGGCGAAAAGCTCCTCGGGATAATCGAAGGCTTCGGTCTGCACGTCCTGCGGGAGAGCCAGCGTGACGGCTCCGCAATCGGACGGCGATGTGAGCACGCGCATCGCCTCGGGCAGCGCGGTGATGAGCTGCTCGGCGCGGTAGAGGCGGTCCCAATAGCGGGAGACCGGCTTGAAGCAATCATTTACGCCCGTATCCTGCGTGGCGGGCGACTCCAACTGTTGCAGCACGGGGGCGACGTTGCGGCGCGCGAATATATCGCCAGGGAGCAGCAGCACGGGGAGGCGGTTGATGGTGGCCAGGGCCGCGCCGGTGATCATGTTGGTGGCGCCGGGACCGATGGACGATGTGCATGCGAAGGCGCGCAGCCGGTTGCTGGCCTTGGCATAGCCTGTGGCGATGTGCACGCCGGCCTGCTCGTTGCGCACCAGGATGAAGGGAAGATCGGGATTCTGCTCGAGCGCCTGGCCGATGCCGGCGACATTGCCGTGACCAAAGATGCCGAGAACGCCGGCGAAGAACTTGTGCTCGTGGCCGTCCCGCTCCACGTATTGATTCTTCAGGAATGCAAGCAGCGCCTGGGCCATGGTTATGCGGCGCGTCTTCATCACGATTTCACCTCAGCTCTGCTCGGGTTCCAATGCAATGCGGGGCCACGCGGGCGCGGCCGAAAAATTTACCTGTGAACCATGGGCAGGCGCGGGTCCTTCTCGCGCCATGCGCCGCGCACCCAGGCGTACTGCGGATCATCCGAGGCAGCCAGCGAACGGGCCGACCCGGCGAGCGCGTTCAAATAATACACGTTGTAACCATGCGCAGCGGCCACGGGATGATAGCCCTCGGGAATCAGGACAAGTTCCCCGTCGCGCACGGTGAGCGTCTCGTCGATGCGCCCGTCCGGCGTGTAGACCTTCTGCACCGCGAAGCCTTCGGGGCGCTCGATGCGGTAGTAGTAAATCTCTTCGAGGTCGACCTCGCCGGGGGGATTGTGCACATCGTGCTTATGAGGCGGAAAGCTCGACCAGTTGCCGGAGGGCGTGAAGACTTCGACGACGATGAGGCGATGCGCAGGAAACCCGGGCGGCAGCATGTCGTGAATCTGCCGCGTTGCATTGCCGCCGCCGCGAATCTCGATGCCGACCTGCTCCGGCGTGACCAACCGGGCGGGAAACTCGACCTCCGCCTTCGCGTAGCAGAAGGCGAGATCGCAGGATGTCTCCGCGCCGACGGTGAATTCGGTATGGATGGGAAGATAGAGCGTGTACGGCAGCCCGTCAAAGACGGTTGCGCGTTTGCCGAAGTTGCGCCACTCGCCGCGGGAGCTGGTAACCGAGCACACGCCACCGAGAACCACGATGGCGAGTTCCCTGCCCGCGGTATTGCCGCTGAATTTCTGCCCCGGCTCCAACTTGCGGGCTTCGAACGAGAGGTACTCGAAGCCGAAGTCCGCGATCTGGTTGTGAAAGACCTCCGGGCGAACAAGCAGATCACTCATGGATCACTCCTAGGAACCGTCTTGGGAACCGTCTTGCATGAATCCGAGACACGCATTCTCGCTGGTTCACGCCAAGCGGCTAATGCTCAGGATGCACACGTGTGCACCAGACCAGAATCATCCTCCGCGACGGCCGCGTCTGTCAACTACCACGAATGGCTCTCGCCTTGACCGCGCGTGTCCGCAGTGGTAGCTTTTTGCTTGCACACGTTTGCATCTTCGGAGGCTGCATGGCTCAGCTTGAATCCGCACTCCAGTTTAAGAGTCCGCTCTTTCAGATGACGCAGACCACGCCCACTTGCCTATGGAACGATTCGGCCTCCATCGAAGAGCTCACCTACTCGATCGAGCATGGCGGCGTGGGTGCAACGTGCAATCCATCAATCGCTGTCACCGTGCTCAAGAAAGAGATGGCGGTGTGGAAGCCGCGCATTCAGCAACTGGTGCGGGAGATGCCGCAGGCCACCGAGGACGAGATTGCGTGGAAGATTGTGGAAGAGATTTCAGCCAATGCAGCGAAGCTGCTGAGGCCGATCTTCGAGCGCGAAAAGGGGCGCAACGGGCGGCTTTCGATCCAGACCGATCCGCGCAACTATCGCAACACAGAGGCAATGCTGGCGCAGGCCCTCCGCTTCAACCAGCTCGCGCCGAACATGATCGTGAAGATCGCGGCAACACGGGCCGGAATCGCCGCCATGGAAGAAGCGACCTATCGCGGCATCAGCATCAACGCCACGGTGAGCTTTACCCTCCCCCAGGCCATCGCCGTCGCCGAAGCCGTGGAGCGCGGGCTCAAACGCAGAGAAGCCGAGGGCCTCGAGATCGCGAGCATGGGCCCGGTGTGCACCATCATGGTGGGGCGGCTCGATGACTGGCTCAAAGTGTTGCATGACAGGCACAACCTTTCGGTCGATCCCGGTTATCTGGAGTGGGCCGGCGTGGCCGTCTTCAAGAAAGCTTACAAAATCTATCGCGAGCGCGGGTACCGTCTGCGCCTTCTCTCCGCGGCATTCCGCAATCACATGCACTGGAGCGAGCTGATTGGCGGCGATGTGGTCATCTCTCCGCCGTGCGCATGGCAGCAGCGCTACAACGAAAGCGACATCGAAGTGACTCCGCGTATCGACGTGCCGGTCGATCCGAAGATCGTGGATACGCTGCTCAAGAAATTTCCTGATTTTAAGCGGGCGTACACCGAGAACGGTCTGTCGCTCGAGGAGTTCGATACATTCGGCTCGACACGCAGAACGCTGCGGCAGTTCATTGCAGCCTGCGCTGAGATCAATGGCATTGTGCGCGACATCATGCTGCCCAATCCCGACACGGAATAACGGCACAAACCGAATCGTCCGCCCTCGGCAATCAGCGAATCCACATCTGCGGATTGCTGGTGGAGATCGCGCTCAATCCGGCGGCGAGAAGTTCTTCCACCTCTTTGAGCGTCTGAATCAACCCTCCGCCTACGACCGGAAGATCGAGCGAGAGCGAGCGCACGCGGTCCAGCATCTTGGGGGCCACCGGCGCAGGCAGAACTTCGAGCGCGTGCACGGATGTGTTCTTCAACTGGTTGGTGATGGTATCCATGGCGCCGCTATCCAGAAGAAATGTGCGCTGGACGGCGTAGAGGCCGATCGAAAGCGCGTGCCGCAGAGGATCGAGATGCGTGGAGATGATGCCGCGCGCGCCCACGCGCTTGAGATAGTTGACCGCATATTTGTCGCGGGAGAATCCATTCAGCAGATCGAGGTTGACGACGGGCAGCTTGCCGGCGGCAAGGATTTTTTGAATCATGGATTCGGAGTTTTCGGGGTCTCCGGTCAACAGGTAGACAATTTTGCCATTGGCCGCGATTGCCTGATCCACGTGCTCCGGCTTGCGGACCGCGGGAATGATGAGGGTTTCCTGGCAGAAGACGCGGAACGGGGTCAATGGTTCTTGCATCGCGTTTCCTGACCGCCCCCCAGATTCCGAAATTCGCAGCAACCAGTTAGAGTGCTTTGACCTTCGCCGTCGACTCGCGGACAACCAGCTCTGTGTCCACCTTGACCTGCGCCACCGATTCTTCTCCCGACATCAGCTTGAACAGGTTCTCCATGGCCAGTTGCCCCATGCGCCGCATCGGCTGCCGGACGGTGGTCAGCGGCGGCTGCGTGTAGGAGGCGAAAAACAGGTCGTCGAAGCCGGCCACGGAGATATCTTCCGGCACGCGCAAACCGCGCACGCGAATCTGCCGCATCGCGCCGAGGGCGGACATATCGTTGTAGCAGCAGACGGCGGTGGGCGGCTGCGCGAGCACCAGCAGCTTCTCCATAGCGGCCATCGCAGCCTCCGCCTTGCCATCGCCGCGAACGACCAGCTCGGGCATGGGCGGGATTCCGGCGCCATCGAGAGCGGCACGATAGCCGGCGAGGCGCTCCGCGTCTGATTGGTAGCCGAACTGGTCTCCCAGATAGGCGATGCGGCGGTGACCGAGTCCGACGAGATGCTCCGCGGCCGCGCGCATTCCTTCGAGATTGGTAATCATCACGGAGTGCACAAACGCGCCGGGGTATTGATCGTTTACCAGGATGATCGGGACCATCATCTCCGCGAGCAATGGCAGATAGAGCGCGCCGACGCGGGAAGAGGTGACGATGATGCCATCGACGCGCCGCTCGGCGAAGGCCTGCACGACTTTCTTCTCACGCGCGGGGTCGGCATTGGAATCAGCCAGGAAGACGGAGTAGCCATGATCGTTGGCCGTCTGCTCGACGCCGCAGGCCACTTCGCTGGCAAAGGGATCGGCGACGGTGGTCACCACCAGGCCGATAGTGCGCGTACGCCGCGTAACCAGGCCGCGGGCGACGGCGCTGGCGCGATAGCCGGCCTCATCGGCGATCTTGCGGATCTTCGCGGCGGTCTGCGCGTTCACCAGCGGGCTATTCTGCAGCGCCCGCGAAACGGTGGGATGGGAGACACGGGCTAGGCGCGCGATGTCCTTGATGGAGGGCTGACGATACGCCTTCTTCTGGCCGGAAGGCTGCGTCACTCCCGCAGCCTTGCCCGCGTCATTGTCCACCATGGCTGGCCCTCTCATTGCGCACGTGTACGGTCGAGACTCAGTCTGAAGCAGCGGAACGGTTCAAGTCAATGCCATCCGCGAACGCGGCGGCCGGCAGCCGGCACAAAGAAGAAGCACCGCGCAAAGGCGGTGCTTCTTCGAAAAGCTCGGTTCCCGGGCGGGCAGCCGCGATGATCTGCGGCGGATGCGTCCGGAAGTGCGTTAGAAAGTAATGTGCCCGGCGAACTGCCAATCGCGGGCGCCGCTGGCGCTCGAGATGGTGCCGAAGGTGGAGGAATTAGTTGACCAGCTCGCGTTGGGACTGCCGAACGTGTTCTTGTTCCACACGTTGGTGCAGTTCGCCTCGAAGACGAATTGAGTGTTTTCCAGGTGCAACGGGAACGTTCTGCGCAGGCCGGCGTCGAGATCCTCCGTGCCCGGGTTGACCAGGTTGATCGCCTTGGTCCGGGGCGCATTTCCAATGAGATACTGCGCCGTGCTGGTGGGCGACACATTTTGCGGAGTAATAAACGCATTGGCGTCGACATACGACACTTTGCCAAGGTTTGCGTATTGGAAGCCGCCCGGACCCCTTCCATAGCTTCCATTGACGCGCGCGTTGTGGTTCAGCACCGAGTCAGAGTTCGGATTCAAGTCGGGCATGGCTGTGCCCTGGCCCACATACGTTGTACCGGTGCTTCCGGACCAGGTAATGGCCATGGGTGTACCCGAGGTATAGCTGTAGATGCCCGAGAGTTGCCACCCGCCCGCCACACCCCGCACCAGCCTGGAGCTATCGCCAATGTGCCCTTTCCCGAAGGGTAACTGCCACACACCGAAGGCGTGCAGGAGCTGGGGCTGCGAGTTCGCCGTCCATGAACGGTCGATGCGATCCTGCGCATAGCCTCTGCCCGTGGAGCGGGAGAGGGCATCCGCCGGAATCGCAAAGCCGGTGCGGAAGGTTCCGTCGTCACCGACATTTTTCGAGAACGTGTAGTTCACGGTGAAGCTCAACCCATGGCTCATGCGCTGCTCGAGAGCAACCTGCAACGAACTGTAAGCAAAGTTGCTCACATCGCCCCAGGTATCGGTGACCCCGCTGAACTGCGGGAAGGCGACGAGCATGTGGGCGATGGTCGCCGAGCTGTTCACCGCTCCGGCAGCCTGATAGTAGGCGGGGGCCGGTGCGGTGGGGATCGCTTTCAGGAGGGTTTGGACGTTGGCTGCATCGGCGGGTGCATCCAGCAGCGGCGCACCGTTGTCGCCCACGAGCGGTCCCAGGATGGCAAGGTAATAGGGATTGAGCTGGTCATTCCAGTACCCGCGCGCATTGCCCGCCGTGGTGCCGGAGTTGACGATGAAGTGGCTCTCGTTGCCGACGTAATTCAAGGCCAGGGTCATACTGGGTGTAATGGCCCGCTCAATGCCGAAGTTGTACATCTCCAATTCCGGCGCGCGGCTTGAGACATACGGATCGGCATAGGAGACACCGCCGGCGCTCACCATTTTTCCGGTGGCGGGATTCACATAGTAGCCGGTCTCCAGCTCCTGCGCGGCCACGCCCGGCGTAGGCGCAGCGGGATAGGTTGTCGTCGGCCCAAACAACGATGTGTTGGCGTTGGCTCCCAGGTAGGCGGCGCTGCTGTTCAGCCAGAAGGATGGCCCTGCTCCGGCGCCGCTTCCAACCTCTGTGGGGCCGAAAACGGTGGTATTGAAGCCCGTTTGTCCAGTGCCGTTATAGGCGCCGCCGCGTCCGCCGATACCACCGGCCTGTGAGAACACCTGCCCATACCCGACGCGGATGACCGTTTTGTTGTTGATCGAATAGGCGAGTCCAAGACGCGGACCCCAGTTTCCAAAGTAAGTTTTTACCGGACTCGTGCACCCGCAGCTTACTCCCGGCCCACCGTAGTTGCCGGCGAACTGCAGAATGCCGGGGGTGTTGGTCAGCGGATTGATCTGGGTTGGGTTCAGGAAGGTCCAGCGGTTTCTCAACTCGTGGAATGGGGGCAGATAGTCCCAGCGGAGCCCGAGATCCAGCGTGAGCTTGGTCGTGATTTTATAGCTATCCCGGACATAGGGGGAAATGGTCTTGTACCGACCTGCCAACTCGCTTACATAATCTAAGCCCAGGCCTGGAGCCGACGTGTCGTTCCCGGTTGACCCTCCCACCGCACCGAGCAGGTAGCTGGCATAGGAGAATCCGGAAGGACCGGTAGCGGTGCCGGGAGCGCCCGACCCACCCGTGTTGAGCGCGTTCGAACCTGCCCCGAAGTTGGCCGTCGAGTAGGCGTTGTAGGAGAGATCGAGGACGCCCGTGAAGGTGGCCGGGTTAGCGTTGTTGATCTCCTGCCATTGAAACGTGAGCCCAAATGTGAGCGCGTGTTTTCCCTTCGTCCACTCCACGTTGTCGGTGAGCGCATAGTTATTGGGCGTGGTGAGCTGGGTTGAAGCCGCGTTGCTGTTTTGCGTCCAGCCGGTCTCCGCGCTGCCGAAGTATGCCGTGGTGCCAAAGGCCGCTCCCGGAAACTCCTGCGACGCCTGGCCGCCGGGAAGGTTCGTAATTCCCAGTGTCGAAGGCTCCCACGCCGTTACACCCTGGGTGGCGTCGTGGATGTTCTGGAAGAATCGCGTGAACCCATATTTCAGCTGGTTCACAAGGTTCGGAGTAAAGGTGTAGGCATCCTCGACGATGTAAGTCTTCGGATAGATATTGGCCAGATCACCGCCGATGTAGGGCGGAGGGAGAAATCCGTAGGCTGTCGATCCCGATCCGCCGGTACCGTAGTTATTCAGGTAATTGACCGCGCCCATGGCGCCTACTGAAGAAATGCGATGGTTTTCGCTGAGGTTATAGTCCACGCGCCAATCGATCACGTGGTTGTTGTAACCGCTCGGAAAGCCGCCCAGATAGTTGTTATAGAGGACGGAAGAATCCGAAGGCGAGGGGAGAAACGATTCCATCTTTTGCGCGATGGGCGAGATATCGCCCGGAGGAATCACATTGTAGGTTCCGTTGTACTCGAAAGGCTGGCGAGTGCAGACGGTGCCCGCACAGGTAGTGGTTGCAGGATCGTAAAGAATGGGGGGATTGTTCGCTCCAGTCCCGGTGAGGCCTGAGCCCACGCCGCCGTTCAGCTCGGTAAAGTTGCCCTTTGTCATCAGCGTGCTGGGGACGGTGTAGAGCTGATACGCGGCACCCTTGGTCTCGGCGTATCGATCGTACGCGACAAAGAAGAACAGCTTTTTCCCCGTATGCGGAACGACGCCGCCCAGGGTTGCGGAGAGCTCGTTCTGATGTTCCGCCGGCTTCGGCGCAGGTAGAGTCTGGCCCGCCGCATTCTTTGTCGTGGCGTGGGGCGCTGTGAACCCCCAGGCGTCGAAAGCCGTATTGCGCAGGAAATCGGAGACCTGTCCGTGGTATTGCAGCCCGCCGGATTTCATGGTGAAGTTTTCCGCGCCGGCGCCCATATATTCCGCCGGCGGCGTGCTTGTCACCACTTGAAACTGGTCTACAGCATCGAGGTCCATCGCCTGCGATACCAGCCGGTTGTCACCCTGCTGGCTCACCGTTTCAGCCGGCATGCCATCCAGGTAGAGCTGACCAAGATAGTTCCCGGTGCCACCGATTACGGGCAGCCGCGTTCCGCCCTGCGTGCCGGGCGTGAGCGTGGCAAAGGCCGTCGGATCGCGCTGCGCATTGTTCATCAGGATCGGCAGATTCGAATAGGTGGCGTTCTCCATCGTCTGCTCGATGGTGGCATCGGCGGTGTCAAGCACAGGGGGCGCCGTGGTCACGGTAACCGTTTGCTCCGCCGCGCCGACGCTGAGCACAGGGCCGATGGTTCTGGTCTGCAGAGCGTCGACGACCACATTGTCTTGGACCAGCTTCTGGAATCCCTTGGCCTCCACTTGCACGGTGTACGTTCCGGGCAACACGGGAGCGATGCTGAAAAAGCCCGCTGACGAGGAGTAGCGCACCGTGGCCACGTGGGTCGCATCGTCGGTAATCGTGATGGTTGCATTGGGAACAACGGCGCCGGAGGTGTCCATGACAGTGCCCTCGACTGAACCTTCACCGGCCGTCTGGCCTGCCGCCGGCGAGCTCGCCCATCCCAGACAGACTGCCAATGCCAGCATCGCCGCGACTATGCCGGCCCATGAACTACCAATCCGATCGAATCGGCCTGTATTTGTGGTCATAAATTCCCCCTGGGAAGCCTCCTTTGAAATGAACTCGGTGGGACGTTTGTCACGGGCTCCGCAGATCGATCAGTGGAGCCTGAATTTGAGTGGCCGCGACTGGGGTGGTCCGACCTCCGCAGAGAATTTAATTCGGCCCGCGCGATGATTGTCAATAGAAAAATAATTTTATTTTCGGTGTTGCAGCACGCATCGGCTGGCGCCGACGTGTGCTTTGAGTCTCCGCATTGAAGCCTTGGCTGCTTTGCCGTGAGGCTTGGCCGTGGTCGTGCCGGGTCCGCGGCGGGGTAAAAGTTCACGAGTCGAAAAATATGCGATACTGTCGCAGGATGCAAACGCTGCGGGAAAAGCTGGCGGATACCTCGCGTTTTCTCATTGCGACGGAGCTGGTGTCTGTCCGCGGCTCGATGTCCGAGGGCAGCGCGATCAGGGCGCGGAGTTTCGCCAACGACCTGGTCGCCAGCCCGGAGATTGACTGGATCTCGATCACCGACAATGCCGGCGGCAATCCGCAGCTTGCGCCTCTGGCGCTGGGCCGCCCGATTCTTTATGCCGGCAAGGAAGTCGTTATCCACCTGACATGCAAGGACCTGAATCGAAATGGCCTCGAAAGCGAAGCCTGGATGCTCAACAGCGAGGGGTTCAACAACATTCTGGCCATGACCGGGGACTATCCGGTGGCGGGGAATGGGGGGTTGGCGAAACCGGTGTTCGATATCGATTCCGTCGGCCTGATCTCGCTGCTGCACAGCATGAACCAGGGGCTGGGCGCGGGCGAGACGCGAACCGGCGGTCCCCGGCTGGAAAAGACCCAGTTCTGCATCGGCGCCGTGACCACCAACTTCAAACTGCGCGAAGGCGAGGTGCTGCCGCAGTATCTCAAGCTCAAAAAGAAGGTCGAGTGCGGGGCGCGTTTCATCATCAACCAGATCGGGTTTGACTCGCGGAAGATCTCCGAATTGCGCGTATATATGGACGCGCATGGGATGCGAGAGACTCCGCTGATCGGCAACGTATACCTATTAAGTTCGCGTGTCGCACAAATCTTTTCTGATGGGAAGATTCCCGGTGTCGTGGTCACTGAGCCGCTGCGGGAGCTTTGCGGCAGGCAAAGCCGGTCGGCCGATGGCGGGAAGGCGTTCTTTTGGGAGCTTGCGGCCAAGCAGATCGCGATCTACCGCGGGCTTGGATTTCGCGGCGTCTACCTGGGCGGAGTGCATAGTTTCTCTGCCATTGAAAAGATCCTTTCCATCGAGCGGACCTTTGCTGCGGACGACTGGAAGCTATTCGCGCGCGAGATTCAGTTTTCCCGCCCTGGAGAGTTTTTCTATTACGCAGAGAACCCCGAGACGCGGCTCGCGGATGCCAACCGGGAAAACCCGAGGCCGCCGCTTTCTTCGAAGCATGGGACGGCGGTTTATCAGATTTCGAAGTTGGCGCATCGGACAGTGTTCGAGCCGGGCACGGCTTTTGCCCGATGGGGAGCGAAGGTCTGCGCGCACTCGAGGGATCCGCTTCAGGGCCCAAGGCCGTTGCGCGCGCTCGAATACATGAGCAAGGCTGCCCTCTTCGGTTGCAAGGATTGCGGCGACTGTTCGCTGCCGGAGATTGCTTACCTGTGCCCGGAGTCGCAGTGCGCAAAAAACCAGCGCAACGGGCCATGCGGCGGCACACGCGAAGGACGCTGCGAAGTGGATGGCTATGGGGATTGCATCTGGCTGCGCGCTTATGAACGGCTGCAACACGATGGCCGCGAGCAGGGGATGCTTGACCACGCGCCGGTGGTTCAGAACCAGGGCCTGCGGGGAACCTCCGCGTGGGCCAACCTGTGGCTTGGCCGCGACCACACGGCGAAACGCGAAACCGCCAAGACGGCATCGATTGTCCATGAAACGGAGCTTCAAAAATCATGAGGAAAAAGCTGCACATTGTTGGCGAGCTGATGAACAACTCCTATGCCCGCGCGCGGAAGGCGTTTACCGAACGCGATCCGGGGGGGTATCAGGAGCTTGCACGGCTGCAGGCCGAGCTGGGCGCCGATTTTTTGACGCTCAATCTGGATGGCACGCAGCGGATTCAAGTGCGCCGGCAGGAGATGCTCGACTTTCTGCCGGAGGTCATTCCGGCTATCCAGGAAGCGACCTCCGCGCCGATCGCATTCGACAATCCCTCGATGGAGTACCACAAGGTTGCGCTCCAGCACTACGACCGGAAAAAGAGTGGCGCCCCAATTCTCAACTCGCTGGCCGCATCGCGCGAACACCTCGACGAAATGATCGAGTTGGTGAAGCACTACGATACGCTCGCCGTGGTGATGGCATCGGAGACCTTTGCCGCGGACGGCACTTCGCAATGCCTGACGCCGGAGGATTCCCACCGCGCAGCCAGATATTTTGTCGAGCTGCTGGTTACCAAGGCGGGACGCCGGAATGACCAGATCATCATCGATCCGGGATTGGCGCCGGTGGGCGCGGATACATACGGTCTGGTGAATACCGGCCTGGATGCGATGCGGCTGATTAGCGCTGATCCCGATTTGAAGGGTGTTCACATGATCGTGGGGCTTTCGAATTTTGCGTGGGGTACGCCGAAAGGCGCGCGGGAAGAGCTGGAGAAGGCCTATCTGACGCTGGGAATGGAGGCGGGCCTCGATTTTGCCCTGGCGAATCCTGAGAAAGATCCGGGGCCGCTGCCGGTGGATCACCCGATGGTCGCCAAGCTGCGCGAGGCGCTGGAGCAGGGGCGTCCGCGCGAGGGCGAGACGCACGACATTTCGGGATTCCGGCAGGCCGAGGCCATCATGGGCATCTGCCGGGAGACTGCGGTGGTTGATTTCTGAGCCCCGATGACGAACCACTCCGCGATGGATAGACCCGATCTCATTCCCCGTGCAACGGATGGACGCCGCATCTGGCTGCGAGTAGGAACGCTGCTCGACGGCGTGAGCACAATCCCGATCAGAAACGCGAACCTGGTTTACGACAAGGATCAGATTCTCTTTGCCGGTGAAGATTCTCCGCCACGCGATTTGCTGGACGCAGAACAGCGCGGACCGGATCTCGATCTACCGGATTGCACCTTGCTGCCGGGCTTGATCGAGGCTCATGCGCATTTCTTCCTGGAGGGCGGCGAACTGGATCCAGACAAGCGGGCCGCTTATCTCAAGCAACCGCCAGAGGAGCTTTTGAAGCTTGCACAACCGCGACTCGAAAAGCTGGTGCGGCTCGGCATCATCGCGGTGCGTGACGCAGGCGACAAAGATGGCGTCGGCCTGGCGCTGAGCAAGCTGTCCGGCAGCGCCGATCGGCCGCTGATGCCGTACGTGGACAGTCCCGGCGCGGCGATTCACCATCGCGGCCGGTACGGCAGTTTCATGGCCGAGCCGATGGAGGATTTCGCTACGCCGCGCGAATGCGTGGAGGCTCGCGTGAAAGCGGGGGCCGACCGAATTAAATTGATTCCCACAGGCATTATCAATTTCAAGAAGGGCGCGGTTACAACCGAGCCGCAGATGACGGCCGAAGAGATTCGCGAGCTGGTTGCGGCGGCCAGGTCATTGGGCAGACAGACTCTGGCTCACGCGTCCGGCGATGCCGGAATTGAACAGGCGATCGAGGGCGGCGTGGATACGATCGAGCACGGTTTTTTTGTTCGCGCCGACCAGCTTGCGAAGATGCGCGACCAGCAGATTGCGTGGGTGCCGACGTTTGCCCCGGTGCAGAGGCAGATTGACCACGCCCAATGGATGGGTTGCGATGACGCGGTCGTTTCCAACCTCAAGAATATCCTGGATCAGCACGCGCGGATGCTGCTGCAAGCGCACGCGATAGGCGTAACGGTGATCGCCGGCAGCGATGCGGGTTCGTACGGCGTCGAGCACGGCCTAGGGTTCTGGTATGAGCTCGAACTCATGGAACGGGCGGGACTCTCGCCGATTGCCATCCTAAACTCCGCAACGGGAGCCGGTTCGAGGCGGCTGGCCTTCAAGGAGAGGTTTGGACAGGTCAAGCCGGGGTTTCGAAGCCGTTTCATTCTCACGCGGCATTCCCCCCTGCAGAGCGTCGCGAATCTCCGGAAAGGTAAATTTATTGTCTTCGACGATGCGGTTATCCAGAGTGTCGAAGCCATCGATTCGACGGGACTCTAGTGTGCTGTCCCAGATATAACTGGCAAAACGGTTGATCTTCGGTTAGCCTTGATTATGCTGACCGGGCGGCCAAAGATAGCGCTTGAATTGAGTGCGGAAGAGGAAGCCGAGTTGCGTGGCTTCTCCAAGTCGCGC
>DASXDX010000034.1:0-607884 GCA_036490385.1 Occallatibacter sp. | reverse complement strand
CGGCTTTACGCTGATGGAACTGCTGATCGTCATTGCCATTATTTTGATCCTGATGCTGATGGCTATTCCGACGATCGGCGTGATGAAGAAGCACGCAAACGATGTTTCGGCGATCAATTCGCTGCGCGCGATTACGCAGGCGGAAATTCAGTACGAATCGACGTATCCAGCGAACGGCTACGCCTGCACACTGACCGCCTTGGGCGGCGATCCGGCCTCCGGACCGCCGACGCCGCAGGCTTCGCAGCTGATCCAGAGCGATCTGGCCTCGGGTTATAAGTCGGGATACATCTTCAACATCACGAACTGCACGAAGGTGACGATCAACAATACGGACCGGGTGACCGGGTACACGCTGACGGCCGTTCCGCAGGCGGTGGGCAAAACCGGAGACCGCGGATTCTGCACCGACCAGTACGGCGGCTCGCCCAAGTATGACCCGACCGGCGGCACCAACTGCACACAACTGCTGCAATGAACTGGGCTCGAAGGCGGGCTCGCGCGATCCGCCGGGGCGGGGCGCTGCTGATTGCCTGCGCCTGCGCGCTGCTGAGCTTTGGACAAGATGCCGGGATGAGCGCGAAGGATCTGGCGCAGCGGGTCGACCGGCACTATGACAGTTTGCACTCCCTCCAGGCGCACTTCTCGGAGAGTTATGCCGGGCTGGGGATGGAGCGCGTCGAGAGCGGCACGTTGCTGCTGAGCAAGCCGGGGCGCATGCGTTGGGATTACAGCTCGCCGGCCGGCAAGCTGTTTCTGATCGACGGCAAGTATGCTTTGTTCTACACGCCCGGCGACCGCCAGGTGCAGCGGATTCCAGCCAAGGAATTGGACGATCTGCGCTCTCCGCTGCGGTTCCTGCTGGGCCACGCCGAGATCGAGAAAGAGGTTGAACACCTGACGGCAACCGGCGCGCCGAACGGCGAGTTTGTCTTGACCGGACAGCCGAAGGGGCAGGAAAAGCGGGTGACGCGGCTGGCCATGACGGTGACGGCCGGAGGAGCCATTACCGCGATCGAAGTGGAGGAGACCGACGGCGCAGTGACCCGGTTTACGTTCACGAACGAGCAGCCGAACGCGAAGATCGAACCGGAAAAGTTTCGGTTTAGGCCGCCGGCAGGGGTGCCGGTGGTGGATTCGCTGCCGCCGGTCTGAGATTTTGTTGTCTTACGCTTGTAAGACGGTCTGCCGCGCAGGTGTAAGACGCGTGGGACATGTAAGACAGCGGCGTAGGGCGCGAGTGGGCTGGTGTAAGACAGGAGGCGGATGCGATGGCGTCTGCCTTTTTGATTTTGGAAGCGAGTTCCATTGCACCGACCGCTCGGAGCGGCCGGGATCGGGTGCAAGGTTGACCCAGGGCTTGGGTGGGCGTAAATCCCGATGCCGGGGAATTACTTGCCGGGCTTGGCGGGGGCGCTGATCGGGGCGGACTTGACTCCCTCAAGCACGGAGTGAGAGCCGGTGGAGCGCACAAACAGAACGACCAGCGCAATCGACGTGCACATGAAGATGACGGCCGACCAGGTGGTGAGACGGGTGAGCACGTTGGCCGCGGCGCGGGGGCCGAAGGCAGTCTGCGAGCCCTGGCCGCCAAAGGCGCCGGCGAGATCGGCCGAGCGGCCCTGCTGGATGAGCACGACGCCGATCATGAACAGGCATACGATGACGTGAACGACGACCACGAAATAAAACAAGATCTGCATCTTCTTCAACTGCTTTCTATGGCATGCATGGCGCGGGCCGGACAGAAATTTTGGTGCGGAGGAGGGGACTTGAACCCCTATGCCTTGCGGCGCCAGCACCTCAAGCTGGTGCGTCTGCCAATTTCGCCACCTCCGCATGAGGTGAACCCTTACGAGTATAACAAAGAACGGGGTTCGGAGAGCACGGGGCGCGGACCAGAGACCGCCGGGCTGAGGGCCGTGGGGCGTAGTACGGCCGCGGTATACACTCGGGGCAAGCCTGTTGCCCAGGACCGGCTCGCATGGGGTTGCTCCGGCGGCAACCCGGGGCACGGTTTGGGCGCCGACGGGAGCCCGGATCACGCTGCGCCTATGAGCTCGAATACGCAAACTGCCCACGCGATGCGCAACTGTGTGCTCGTGATCGATGCCCATGCCGATACCCCGCAGCGATTCCTGGATGAGAACTTCGACTTGAACGATCCGCTGAATGGCGGCAATTTCAGTCTCGATTCGGCGCGCAAGGGAAATCTGGGCGCGGAGTTCTTCGCGATCTGGGTAGAACCGGCCCGCTACAAGGGGCAGTACGCGCGCCGCACGCTGGAGCTGATCGACGCAGTGAAGCGGCAGGCGTCAAAGCATCCAGACCAAATGGAGTTGGTGACCTCCGCGGACGGGATCGAACGGGCCTACGGGGAGCACAAGTTTGCGGCGCTGATGGGAATCGAGGGCGGGCACTCGATCGAGGGCTCGCTGGGGCTGCTGCGGCAGTACTACGCGCTGGGCGTGCGGTACATGACGCTGACATGGAACAACTCGAATGGCTGGGCGGATAGTTCGGGAGACATCGACGAAGAGAGCATACCGCATACGAAGGATGGGCTGAGCGAGTTCGGCGAAGAGGTCATCCGCGAGATGAACCGGCTGGGGATGATGGTGGACGTGTCGCACGTGGCGGAGAAGACGCTGAGCCGGACGCTGATCCTCTCCCGCGCGCCGGTGATCGCGTCGCACTCAGCGGCGCGTGCGCTGTGCGATGCGCCGCGCAACCTGACGGACGAGATGCTGCGGGCGATTGCGAACTCGGGCGGGCCGGAGTCGAAGGGCGGAGTGGTGCAGGTGAATTTCTACTCCGGATTTTTGTCGCCGGTGTACCGCGACACGCTCAAGAAGATGCGGCCGGAGATAGGGAGAGCGCTGACCCATGCGGAGGCCAAGGCCGAGGGGGACGGGCGTCCATTCATCTATGCGGACGAAGAAAAAGTCCGGCGCAGTTTCATGAACCGCATTCCGCGGCCCCCGCTTGCGGTGCTGATCGACCATATCGACCACGTCGCGAAGGTTGCGGGCGTCGATCACGTGGGGCTGGGTTCGGACTTCGATGGGATCTTCGGGCAGCTACCGGAGGGTATCGATTCGCCCGCGGACCTGCCGAAGATTACGGCGGCGCTCAAGGCGCGCGGGTACACGGATGAGGATTGCCGCAAAATTTTGGGCGGCAATCTGCTGCGCGTGTTTCGCGAGGCGGAAGAGGTTGCGGTGCGGTTGAGGGACTGAGGGACCGGTGTGGTGTCTTTGAAGTTCATAGCATTGGCCGAGATCCCGAACCGCAGATCCCCTTCGACTTCGCTCAGGGCAGGCTTTCGGCTACGATCGGCGCTAAATACGCGCCAATCTTCGCTCAGGATGACAGCTTTTTTTGATGAGCTAGAACCGTTTGCACAAATACCGCTGGGCCGAGTGAACCCATCCCTCAGAGGCTAAAGCCCGTTCTTTTACGGCCATCTCCGGCACGGCTGAAGCCGTGCCCTTTCAAAATACCCTTTATGCAAACGGTTTTAGGGACCGAGCGGTCAGGTTCAAAAAGTTGAGTGACAGGTGAACGGGATTGAGGGACGAATGCGGAGAGGCGCATGGTTTCCTTATGCGCGGCCTCTATACTGACGTTTTGCGACTGACATTTGCACGAATTCCCTCCTGGAGACATACACATGAAATTTGCCTGCCGAATGGGGACCCTTGTAGTTGCGTTGGCTCTGCAGATATTGCCTGTTGCGGTTCACGCGGATGACCAGAAAACGGCGGCGAAGCCCGCGGACGCGGACAAGACGGCCGAGACTGCTCCGCCGCCTGATTCGACGACCGAGGGCACGGTGGATGCGGGCGGGCAGCACATTGCCTACACGGCCGTGGCCGGGATCATTACGGTGGGAGCCACGGATACGCAGGATGGGCAGCTTGGCATGGACGGCAAGCCGCTGCCGGGGAGCCAGCTTGCGATCTCGGCTCCGAAGGAGCCTGCCGACGCGCCGCCGGTGGCGCGGATGTTTTATGTTGCGTACTTCAAGAAGGACGCGAAGGCCGAGGACCGGCCGGTGACGTTCTTCTATAACGGCGGGCCGGGTAGCTCGACGGTGTGGCTGCACATGGGCTCGGTGGGCCCCAAGCACGTGGTCACAGACTCGGACCAGCATCTGCCTGCGGCGCCCTACAAGCTGATGGACAATCCCGATACGCTGCTGGACGTAAGCGATCTGGTGTTCGTGGATGCGCCGGGCACGGGGTTTGGCCGGCTGATCGGCAAGGATGCGGAGAAGGCTTTCTGGGGCGTGGATGAGGATGGTGGCGCGTTCTCGCGGTTCATCCCGCGGTTCATGACCAAGTACAGCCGCTGGAACTCACCGAAGTTTATCTTCGGAGAAAGCTACGGGACCACCCGGTCAGCAGTGCTGGCGAAGATGCTTGAAGACAACAAGTCGATTGACCTGAACGGTGTGATTCTGCTTTCGCAGATCTTCAACTTCAGCGTCTTTCTCGATCTGGCTGAGGCGAATCCCGGCGTGGACCTGCCGTATGTGCTGGCGCTGCCCACGTATGCGGCGACGGCCTGGTATCACAAGAAGCTGGAGCCGCAGCCGCCGGCGCTCGAGCCGTTCCTGAAAGAAGTAGAGGAGTATGCGATGGGCCCTTACGCGCACGCGCTGGCCGAGGGCACCGATTTGGGCGATGCGGAGAAGCAGGCCGTGGCGGCGAAGCTGCACGATTATACGGGGCTGCCCGTGGCGTATCTGCTCAAGGCCAATCTGCGCGTGGACGGCGGCGAGTTCGAGAAAAATTTTCTGGACAGCGAAGACATGACGACCGGGCGTTACGATACCCGCTTCTCGGGACCGTCGGTCGATCCATTGAGCAAAGAGGCGGATTACGATCCGCAGAGCGCGGCGATTTCCTCGGCGTACGTTTCGCTGCTGAACGACTACATGCGCCGGGTGCTGAAGTATGGCGAGGGGCAGACCTATTTGCCGGAGATCAACGTGTGGGAAGATGGCGGCGCCCACTGGGATTTCAAACACAATGGGAATCCGCTGAACCTGAACGTGTCGAGCGATCTGGCGGAGGCGATGAAGACCAATCCGCGGCTGAAGGTGATGTTGAACGGCGGATACTACGATCTGGCTACGCCGTTTTTCGGCGCGGAGTACGAAGAGAAACATCTTCCGATTCCGGCTTCGCTGACGAAGAATATCGAATATGACTGGTACGAGTCGGGGCACATGGTCTATGTGCGGGCGGAGTGCCGGAAACAGTTGCACGATCGGGTAGCGGCGTTTATCAAAGGGGCTTCGGGAGCGGGGCAGTAGCGAGTGGTTTGGGGTTTGTGCTATCCCACCCTTGCGGCAAGAAACGCCGCAAGGATGGGGCACCCGGCAGTAGGTGGGCGGATTGGTCTTATGCTGTCCCAGGTCTCAAAAGCGAGACCTGGGGCACCCGGCAGCTTATTCGCCGGGGCGTTTTATTTTGAGGGTCATTTTGGTCATGGCGGTGTACTTTACGTCGACGAAGGGGCCTTGCTGTTCGGCGGTGAAGTCTTTCGCGTCTGTATCCACATGAACGACGAGGCCGGGCAAGGTCCATTGTGAGGATGTGGCATTTGCGGCGTTCACTCCGGGGGCGCTGATGCGGAAGCTGACGTTGCCGGTTGCGGAGATGACGATTCCCTCTTTGTCTGCCGAAGCGTCGATCATGGGACAGCGCGTGAGTTGAATCCAGCCGACCTGGCCGGGGGCCTGCCACTGCACGGTGACGGGATGGAACTGGCTGTGCGCGTCCACGTCTTTCGTGTGGCCGGTGATCTCGGCGCCGTAGATCACTTCTTTTCCGATCCACGCGGTGGCGATGCGCTGATCGGCGATGGCGCGCCGCACTTGGTGCTCACCCTGAAAGCTGCGGAAGCTCTTCATGGCGTCTGCGGGAATACGCGTATCGACCACTACGATGGGCGGCGCGAACCAGAGGTCCGCGATGTGATCGACAGGCGGATGGTCAAAGCCGGTGAGCGGGGCATGGTCGGCATCGAGGACGGTGCGCAGCCAGACGCCGGTGACGCTGACGTAGCGCTGCATATCCATGCCGTAGGAGCGGTCGTAGGGGCCGGAGATGTTGCGCAGGTTGGCGTTGTAGAGATCGGCGGCGGCGCGCCACAGGCCGTCTTCCATCTCGATGCCGCGCTGGCGCATCTGCGGGGTGAAGCCGTAATCGCGCCAGAGGGCGAGCGCGAAGAAGTCGACGCCGGCGTAGGTGGGCGAGTTGTACTCAAAAAATGCGTCGTGCTGTTTGAAGAGGCCGTAGACCGTGTCCTGCCATTGCTGGGCTTGGGCCTTCCACTCGGGCTTGCCGCCGCGCTCAGCGGCGAAGGACCAGAGGAAACCATACATCAGCGCGGGGTTGGTGTAGGTGGGTGCGAGGCGGCCTTGCTTCGTCTCGCCGGCGACGGCGTCGTCGATGGCCTGGATCATCTGCGGATGAAGCTCGGCGGGGATGCGATCGGGGTATTCGATGAGGATGATGGCGAGGGTGGTGCCGACGAACTCGCGCCAGTTGGGATCGTAGGCGCGCCACATGACGGCATCGGGCCCAGGCTCCGGTTCAGCCGGCGTGCGGCGGAATGTGCCGTCCCACACTTTGCCGGGCTCGTGATACTGCTGGGCGAGCACGACGCGCAGAATGTCGGCGGCGCGCTCACGGTCGCCCTTCTGGTCGCGCAGCAGAAGCCCGAGCGCGTACCAGGTGGATTCGCGGACCATGAGGTGCGGGGGGAGGCGCAGTTCAGCGTAGGCCGGCGAGGGCGGCGTGCGGCTGAGCTTTGCCTGGGCATCGAAGTACTGATCGCCCCATTGCATGGCGGTCTCGAAGATCTCGCGGCTGTTCTTGCTGAGGGACGCCACGTTGGGGTGACGAGGCGCGGCGAGCGCGGGCAGCCCAAGCGAGAAAAGTATCAGTGCAATTCCACTACGCATGGATGGTTTCATGGTTTCCATTCTTCTTTGAGCGCGATTCGGATGCGAAAAATGTCGAAGCTGTGCAGCGGTGTTTGGTGAGTGGAGCGGGCCTCGATGGGGAAGCAGAAATGTGCTTCAGAGGCTAAAGCCCGCCTTTTTACAGCGTTTGCGGCACGACTGAAGTCGTGCCCTGATACAAAACAAATGCATTCAAGCATTAGTCAGATAAGGGCTAATGCTCGCGTTGATTTTCGCGGCTTTATGCGGGGGTTGAACCCCCCCGCCTCCCTCCCGATCGAGTTTCCCAGCGAATGTTAAAAGTTGAATTTGATGGCGAACTCGACGGTGCGCGCCTCATAGCTGGGCGTGCCGGAGGTTCCTGTGATGGTGCCCACGTTCGAGTTGGTAATTGCCGAGTTGGGCGTGCCGAAGTTGGGATGGTTGAAGATGTTGAAGGAATCGGCGCGGAGCTGCACGTTGTAGTGCTCGCGCCAGGTGGTGTTCTTCTGCAGGCTCATGTCCCAGTCCTGAAAGGCGGGGCCGCGCAGCATGTCGTACTGCGAGTTGCCGTAGGTGTCGTAGGTAGTGACGCCGGCCGTGGAGCCCGCGGTGAGCACGGTTTGGCAATTGGTGCCGCTGGTGACCGAGTTATAGCAGGGCGGAGTGGCGAAGGCTGCCGGGTTGAACCACTGCGCGCGGGTTTTATTGGACGGATAGGGCGCGGTGCCGGCAGTGTAATTGGCTCGGCCGCTGACCTGGCCTACGGGCGCGCCGGGAGCGGTGTAGGTGACGGAGAACGGCTGGCCGGTCTGGAAGGCGGAGATACCGGAGAGCTGCCAGCCGCTGATGATCTTGCTGGCGAAGTCGCCTGCGTTCCCGAAGAGCCATTTTCCTTTGCCCAGAGGTAACGCATAGGAGTAGTTCACCTCAAGGACCTGCGGCGTGATGCCGGCGATGGGGCCGTAGGAGTCCTGCGGATGCAGGCCGGATGGATCTTCGAGGTTTTCCGTCCCCAGCACGCGGATCCACTGGTACTCCGCGCCGACGGCGAGGCCGCGGCTGTATTGCTTGTGCACGCCCACCTGCAGCGAGTTCATCATGCTGTGGAAGATGGGATCGACGTTGAGCGGGATGGAATTGAACGGCTGATGCAGGTTGGTGCTTTGCACGGTTGAGCCCACCACCGGCGGATCGGCCAGATTGATATTGGGGGCGGTGGTTCCGGAGCCGCTGGCGTTGTTCTGCTTCACGTTGTGCTGGCCCACGTAGCCGATGCGCAGGTCGAGACCGCGCGCGAACTGGTGCTCGATGGCCAGGTTGTACTCCTCGGTGTAGGGCGTTACAAGCTTGTGCTCCGCGTTGACCGAGGGATTGGGACTGAACGTTCCCGTCGCGCCGAAGGGATTGCTCATGGTGAAGGCCGAGGCGTAGGTCTTGGAGTTGGTGAAGGTCTCGGAAGCCTCAAAGGGAAGCGTTCCGAACATGGCCCCCACGTAAGAGGCGGGCAGCAGGTTGAAGTAGATGCCGTAAGCGCCGCGGACCACCGTGTTGGAGACCACCTGGTAAGCGAATCCGAGCCGCGGGGCGAAGTTCTTGTTGGGCCGGCCGAGGTACGCGAAGGGGTTGTTGGGCAACCCGGCCGCGGACGACAGGGTCATAAGGCCCTGGCTGGTGAGCGAGGTGACGTAGGGGGAGATTGCGCCCGCGGGATACGACTTGCCGAAAACCACGACCTTGCCGAGCGAAGGTGCGTAGAGCGAGGCCTCGCCGTAGGGGCCGGGTTCAAACCATTGCAGATCATAACGGATGCCCGCGTTGACGGTGAGCTTGGGCGTGACCTTCCAATCGTCCTGCACGTAGGCGGCCCACTGGTTGGAGACGTTGCGGGTGATGAACGTGCCCGGCGCGCCCTGGCCAGTGGTGGTGGGAAGGCCGAGCAGGAAGTCGGCAAAGGCCCAGGGAGCGCCGGAATTGACGCACGCGGCGCTGAAGGCCGTGGTGCACTGAGTGAACTGTCCATTGAAGGCGTAGGAGCCGCGCGGCGGCGTGGTGGCGCCTTCGTTCCAGTGATTGTCAAGGATGTAGGAGAAGCCGGTCTTGACGGTGTGGCGTGGGAAGACCTTGGTGACGGCGGTGTTGGCCTGATAAGTCTGCTCCAGGTCCTTCGATCCCTGCTCCGCGACGGAGGTGATGTTGGTGATGGTGATCTGCGGCGCGCCTTCAATGAGCTGCGAGCTGAGGCCGGGGATGATCGATTCCCATTTGGTGCCGACATTCTGCGGCGTGCGGTAGATGGGGATGTGCAGGTAGGACGCGTAGGTATCGATGAGCAGCGTTGGGGAAAAGGTGTGTGTCCAGCCGAGGATGGTGTTGGTGTTGTGCTCGCCATCGCCGGAGAAACCGCCTTGCAGGCTGGACACGCCCACATCGGGGTTGGGGCCGTAGAGGGCTTCGAGGAATGTGGCGCGAATCTGATCCTTGTCGCTGATCCTGTGATCGAGACGGAAGGAGGTGCGCTTGGCATTGCTGGTGTAGGGAATCAGCTCGAAGGTGTTGGTCCCGGTGCCGCCGGCGGTGGGCTTTGGATAGAGCAGCTTGAGCAACTGGAGCGAGACCGGATTCAGAGGCACGTTGATGGTCTGGTTGGGAAACGCGGTTCCGGTGGCGGGATTGATGACGGGCTGGGTGAATTCAGTGAAGATGCCTTGCCGCTCGAGGGCCGTTGGCTGCTGGCTGTTGACGCTGGCCGACTGGCTGAGACGGAAACCTTCAAAGTCGACGAAGAAGAAGGAGCGGTCTTTGCCGTTGTAGATGTGCGGGATGGTGATGGGGCCGGAGAAGTTGCCGCCGTATTCATTGCGCTCGTAAGGAGGGCGCGCCTTGCCGGCTCCGAAGAAGGGCTTCGCCGAGGTGCCCTTGGAGCGGTTGAACTCGAAGAGTTCACCGTGGAACTGATTAGCGCCGCTGGCGGTGACGACAATGACCTGGGCAGGCTCGTTGAACTCGGCGGGCGCGCCGGTGGTGAGCACTTTGAACTGGGACAACGCGTCGATGGAGGGAATCTCGGGCTCGCTGCGCTGCAGCGTGACTTCCTTGTTGGTGACGCCGTCAAGCGTATTGCCCATGCCGCCGTAGGCGTTGCGGCTGCCGGTGCCGATAGAGGGCGTCATGCCGCGGACGGCGAGCTGGTCCTGGGCGCCGGCATTCTGCACACCGGGCGCGAGGGCGACGAGGCCCATGACGCTGAGGCGGCCATTGAGCGGGGTGTTTTGGATGGCCTGCGAATCGATGACCTGACCGACCGAGGAGTCTTCGGTTTGGATGACCGGGCCGGCGCTGGTGACCTCGACGTTCTGTTGTGCGGAGCCGACGGTGAGACGGGCGTCGATCTCGGCGCGCTGGTCGATGGCGAGTGTGATGCCCTTTTGCTCGTATGCTTCGAAGCCGGACTTTTCAACCTTCACGTCGTAATGGCCGGGCGGCAGCTGCGTGACGGTGTAGGTTCCGGCATCGGAGGTCGTGATCTTGTGCAGCGCGTCCGTCTCCTCCTGACGCACGGTGACGCCAGCGCCGGAGATGACGGCGCCGCTCGCATCGGTAACGGTTCCGGTGATCGAGCCGGTGATTCCCTGGCCGAATCCAAACTGCGCCGGAACGAACAGGAAGGCCGCCGCAAAGATGGCTGCGGCAGAAAGGAGCAAACGCATTCCTGCTCCTGGAACGTTTTGAACGTTTTCTCGATTGCTTTGACTGGCTGCTTGGGAGAGTGTGCTGCAACTGGCTGAATTCTTCATGTGAATGTCCTCCTCGAAATCCCTCTGAGTGGCAGGGTCTATTTCACGGATTGCCTTGGACGGGCGGTAGGCGAATCGTTTGCCGTCATTTGTCTGGGATCGTCCGCCTAGGGTGTTCCCATTAAGCGCGGGTGTAGAGCGCGCGAGGGAATGGCCTGGCATATTTTCTGACTTGCGGAACCACTCTTTCTGAAGAAAACAATGGCTGGACAGTGAATTAATGCTACGGTAATTGCGTTAGCGGACTATTTACGTAAAGAGACTTATACTAGAATCACTTAGAGACTCCGCGACAAGATTGGCTCGTGCCGAACAGGCTACGGCGGCACGCCGGATTGAGTGGAACTTTCATTGTGACGGCCAAGCGGAAGAACCCGAAAGAGCTGGTGGACGACGCGGCGGCGCTCGAAGCCGATCCGCGCTGGAAGCTGGCAGAGACGGTGGCGCGGAGCTCTGCGCTCAATCGCGCGACCCAGCTGCGGGAGATTCTGCTTTTCCTGGTGCGGCAGACGATTCTCAGTCCGGACGAACCCATTCACGAATTCGAAATCGCTCACCGGGTGCTTGGACGGCGCAGCGATTTCAATCCGCTCGATGACAATATCGTGCGGGTGCAGATGGCGCATCTGCGCAAGAAGCTGGATCTCTATTTCGCCACCGAGGGCAAGGACGAAGAGGTGGTGATTACCGTAGCGCTGGGCAGCTACAAGCCGGTGTTCAGCCCGCGCCACAAGACGGTTTCTTCGCCCAGCCCGTTCCCAGCGGGTGAGGCGCCGGGTAAAGAGTTTCTCGGTTTCGAAGAGAGCCGGCCGGAGATCGCGCCGTCGATTGTCCCGGAAGACGGAGTTCGACCGGCTGCTCGCGAGCGGGGGCCTCTGGTGTGGCGTGCGGCGGCGGCCTTTCTTTTTGTTGCGCTCGCGGGCTGCTGCGCGGGTTTGTGGATGCAGGTCCGGAGCCAGCGGCAATCGCTCGATGCGCTGCGCCGGTCGCTGACCCCGTGGCGCTATCAGCCGGCGCTCGAAGACTTGTGGTCGGGATTTGTAGATGCGAACCGGGATACGGACGTGGTGCTGAGCGATGACTCGTTCCTGGTGATCGAGGAGATCAGTAAGAAGCCGACTCCGTTTTACGGGTATCTGGGGCGGAGTTATCTCGATCCCGCGCAGAGGGTCGGCTTGAGCCGGGAGCTGAGCTTTGTGCAGGACCTGCTGGCATCGAAGAGCCTCGGCAACACGAGCGAGTTCAAACTGGCGCAGCGCATTCTGGCGCTCGATCCGATTGAAAAGCGATTTCACTTGTACAGCGCGCGGCAATATATGCCGGCGCTGGTAAAGCAGGACAACGTGATCCTGATCGGCGGCCGGATATCGAACCCCTGGTCGGAACTGTTCGAGAGCCGGCTGAATTTTATCGAGAACACGGCCTTCGAAGGGCTGGGCTCCACAACGGTGGTCAATCGCGCTCCGGCCGCAGGGGAATCGCCGAGCTACACGGCGACGGACACGGTGGGTTATTGCGTGGTGGCGTATCTGCCGAATCCGGGCCACGACGGCAAGGTGCTGCTGCTGGAGGGGACGTCTTCCGAGGCGACCGAGGCCGCGGGCGATTTTCTGCTTTCGCCGGATGAGTTCTCCACCTTCCGCAACATGCTGCACACGGCACGGCTTCCTTATTTCGAGGTGCTGCTGAAGAGTGCGCAGGTGCGCGGCACGCCGCTGGCGGTGACGATCGAGGCTTATCGCACATACCCGGCAATGCACTGAGGATTGCGCGGGGCGCGGCCAGTCAGAGATTCGATCTGGCGTTCGATCAGGCATCACGTCAGACATCGCCACGAGCCGGGAATAAATCTTTTTGGGTCAGTCATTTGCGGGGCAGCGGCTGGATTTCCACAGCGCGCCGCCGATTTTTATTGCAGCTTATCGCAAATTGCGATATCATTATTGCAATTTGCAATTGACCTCGACATGGTGAGTTCAGGTTGCGGGCAAAACAATCATGAAGCTGGGAGAGAAAATCCGCTATTTGCGCGAGGTGGAGGGCAGCCTGCGGGGGCTGGACCGCGCGATGAGCCAGCAGGAGCTGGTGCGGGCGATCGAGGCGGAGGCGGAGACCGGCTCGAAGCTGAGCCAGAGCTATCTCTCTCAGATCGAATCGGGCGCGCGGCCGCACCTGACGAATACGACGCGGCAGATTCTCGCGGGCTTTTTCAAAGTACATCCGGGTTATCTGGTCGACGATCCCGAGGGCTACTCGCCTGAGCTGCAGAGCGAGCTGCGCCACACGGAAGACAAGCTCGACCTGTGGCTGGTGTCGGGCGCGGAGCGGTTCCGGCGCGATCCGGAGCTGAAGCAGGCGCTGTTGACGCTGGCGCAGCATGAGCACTCACGCGAGTGTTTGCTGCTGCTTGAAGCGATTCTGGAGACGCCGGGATTGTTTCCGCGGCTGGCAGAGGTTTTGCGGACCAAAGACCCAGAGCGGGGGCTGGAGAGCAGAAATCAGGGATCGGCGGCCAGGGTGAACAGCCAACGGATCGGAGAACAGAAAGACCAGAAAAAAGGGCGGGGTGAGAAAGCGGGTGCACGGCGATGACCTGGGAATCTTTTTACCTGATCTGTTTTCTCGTGGGATTGATATTGAGCGCGGTGTCGCTGCTGGGAGGCATGGGGCACTTTGGCGGGCACGTGCATGTGCCGCATCTGGCGCATGGCGGGCATCTGGCCCACTTGCCGCACGGCACGGCGGCGCTTAAAGGCGCGCAGTCCGGCAATGCTCAGTCCGGCAATACAGTGCCGTGGTGGAATTTTTTCTCGATCACTGTATTTCTCTGCTGGTTTGGCGCGGCGGGCTACCTGCTGACGCGTCACCGCAGTTTTGTGGCCGCGGTGGTGCTGGTGCTGGCTCTTGGCTGCGGACTGGCGGGCGGGACGATCGTGTTTCTTTTCCTTACGCGCGTGCTGATGCCGCATGAGCGCGAGCTGACGGCGGACGAGACCGAAGTGGTGGGCGCGGTGGGCCGGCTGTCGGCGGCGATCCGCGGCGACGGGACCGGCGAGATGGTGTATGAGCAGATGGGCGCGTGGAGATCGGTTCCGACGCGCTCAGAGGACGGCGAGCCGATTTCAAAACAGGAAGAGGTGCTTGTCGTTCGATACGAGAAGGGAATCGCGTATGTGCGCAAGTGGGAAGAGGCACAGGGACTGAGGGAATAGCGAGACGGAGCATGTATGAAGCGAATATTGGACACGGGACACATGGGACACGGGACACATTGAAGACGGGACAGATTGGAGACGGGAGAGCAGGTGACTGGAGATTTTATGCGGCATGATGCGGTGCTGATTACGAATATGGTGTTGCTGGCCGGTGTTGTTCTGCTGGGCCAGATCGCCAAGACCTTCCCGAGAAATGGCCGCAGGGCCGGCTCGGGGCAGTGAGAGGATTTCACGAGAATGTCGATCCGCTCCGATTTTGCGAAGCGATCGATGCAACCATCAACCACTCAGGCTCCCGGACGAAGGACCGGGAATACCATGACGAACGTAATGACCAATGACGTTGTTCTGATCGCCGGGTTGGCGGCGCTGGGGCTCATTCTGGTGCTTGGGATGCTGGCCAGGATGTATCGCAAGGCGGGGCCGAACGAGGCTCTGATTGTTTACGGATTTCGCGGGCCGCGTGTCATCAAGGGGCATGGGACGGTGATCTTTCCCATGGTGGAGAACTGCCGCGAGTTGAGCCTGGAGCTGATGAGCTTCGATGTGGCGCCGCAGCAGGATCTCTATACGAAGCAGGGCGTGGCCGTGACGGTGGAAGCCGTGGCGCAGATAAAAGTGCGCAGCGATCAGGCTTCAATTCTCACTGCAGCCGAGCAGTTCCTGACCAAGGCGCCTCCGCAGCGCGAGGGGCTGATCCGGCTGGTGATGGAGGGCCATCTGCGCGGCATTATCGGCCAGTTGACGGTGGAGCAGATTGTGAAGGAGCCCGAGATGGTGGGCGACCGCATGCGTTCGACCTGCGCGGACGATATGAGCAAGATGGGGCTCGAGGTGATTTCATTCACCATCAAGGAAGTGCGGGACAAGAACGAGTACATCTCGAATATGGGCCGGCCGGATATTGCGCGCATCAAGCGCGATGCGGAGATGGCCACGGCGGAGGCCGAACGCGACACGGCGATCCTGCGAGCCACCGCGCTTCGTGAATCCGCGGTAGCCAAGGCGCAGGCGGACCAGGAGCGCGTGATTGCGGAGACTGCTTCGCAGACCCGCCAGGCCGAGGCGCAACGCGACCTGGAGATCAAGAAGGCAGAGTACTCCGAGCAGAGCCGGAAGCAGCAGGCGCAGGCCGACAAGGCGTACGAGCTGCAGACCAACGTGATGCTGCAGCAGGTGACGGCCGAGCAGGTAAAGGTGCAGCAGGTGGAGAAGGAGGGCCAGATCAAGGTGCAGGAGGCTGAGATTCTGCGCCATGAGAAAGAACTGATAGCCACGGTATTGAAGGGCGCGGAGATCGAGCGGCAGCGGATCGAGAACATGGCGGCCGCGGAGAAGAATCGGCTGACTGCTGAAGCCGAAGGCCGCGCGGCAGCGATTCGCACGCAGGGCGAGGCGGAGGCGAGCATCATCTTCCAGAAGGGCGAAGCGGAAGCCAAAGCCATGAACGTGAAAGCCGAGGCCTACCAGGACTGGAACCAGGCCGCGGTGGTGGACAAGCTGCTGACCAACATGGCGGACGTGGTGCGCGCGATGGCCGAGCCGCTGGCGAAGGTGGATAAGATCACGATCGTTTCGACCGGCAACGACGGCGCTGCGGGCGTGAACAAGATCACCGGCGACATGACGAAGATCGCCGCGCAGGTGCCGGCCCTGTTTGAAGCGTTGAGCGGGATGGACATCAAACAGCTGATGGCCGGCGTGCAGGCGATGAAGCAGAAGCCGCAGAGCGCGAACGGCGCGGAGAAAGGCTGACCCTGGGGGCGATTCATTCACCGGCCGGGCTCTGCGGGAGCCCGGCCTTCACTGAAGATCGAGGGACTATGAACAGAGTGAAATTCGCCGTTGTGGCCATGGGCCTGGGATGGTTGCTGATTGCGGGTTGTGTGATGGCCCAGGCTACCGCAGGCCAATCTACCGCAGCTGAATCTACCGCAGCAACGGCCGCGGCGGAGATACCTCTGGACCAACAGGCGACGAAAGAGCAGCTGGGACGGCTCTTTGTGGTGATGCGGCTGCGCCAGCAGTTCGACAGCATGATGAAGGCGATGCCGCAGATGGTGCAGCAGCAGATCCACGCGCAGATGCAGGAAGAGCTGGCGAATACGCCGGGCGCGAGGAAGTTAACGCCGGAGCAGCAGGCGGCGCTCGAAAAACTGATGGACAAGTACATGGAGAAGGCGAAGAGCATCTATCCGGTGGACGAGATGATCGACGATGCGGCCACGATTTATCAGCGCCACATGAGCCGGTCGGATGTGGATGCCTACATCGCGTTTTACAGCTCGCCTCCGGGGCAGCGTCTGCTCGATGCGCAACCGGCCATCCTGAAGGAGTACGTGCCGATGGCGATGCAGCGGGTGCAGGAACGCAGCAAGCAACTCAATGTGGAGATGGCGGTGGATGTGCAGAAGTTCATTGCGAGCCAAAGGCCCGCGGAGGCGCCGCCGGCCGCTGGTCCGGCAACGAAGTAGATCTCAGCTTCCCATGGCCTGCGGTTTGGCGCGGGCGAGTGGGAACCGAACCGAAGGAGGATGCCATGGCACTGCTGGAGCGAGTGAGCACATTGCTTCGCGCGAATCTGAATGACCTGGTGGAGAAGGCCGAAGATCCGGAGCGGATGTTGAAACAGATCGTCCTGGACATGGAGAACCAGTTGTTGCAGGTGAAGACGCAGGTGGCGATCGCGATTGCCGACCAGCATCTGCTCGAGAAAAAGCGCGCGGAGCATGAGCAGCAGACGGCGGAGTGGCGGCGCAAAGCGGAACTGGCGGTGGATAAAGGGCGCGATGATCTGGCCCGCGCCGCGCTGGAACGCGTGCTGAGCCATGAGCAGCTTGTGGCTGGATTTTCTGCGCAGGCGGAGGACCAGAAGGTGGAAGCGGACAATCTTCGCCAGGCCCTGCGCAAGCTGGAGCAAAAGCTGAGCGAGACCCGCGCGCACTGCGAGATGCTGGTGGCGGAACACCGGCGGGCGAAGGTCGTGGGCCGCGCGACCAAGGCGCGGCAGGTGGTGGGCGTGGACCAGGAGAGCGCGCTGAGCCGGATGAAGAGCAAGGTGCGGGTGAAGAGCGCGGAGAATGCCGCGGCCGGCGAGGTGATGAATCCCGAGACGCTCGAAGATAAATTCCATGCGCTCGAGAGCGAGGATCGAGTGGAGACGCTGCTGAACGAGATCAAGAACCGGCAGACGGTGCAGTAAGCCTGTTGCACTGGTGCCGCGCGGACGCAGGCCGCGTGGCGCGTTGAGACGAAGCCGCTGGAGATCGACGAGCGGTGAACTTTCCGCGCCACGAAGCTTGTTGCGGGCGTTCTCCCATGGGCGTCGGCGAGTGGAATTTTCCCGCGAGCGTAAGAAGCAGCAGGCGGTTTTTTCGGCACATTTTCCACGTCGCGAAATTTGCTTAAGCGGGAGTGAAAAACCCGTCGCGGGTAACCTAGGAAATACCCCAGGACTCAACTGTGACTTCCAGACGAGAACCAGCAAGTTTCTCTATGAATAGGATTTACGTGCGGCGACACACAGTGTAGACTCCGAGATGCATTCACATAAAAGATGTGGAAAGGAGCTCGATGAATTCCCTGCTAGTGGTTGAAGATCAACCTTCCGATCTGAAGATCGCGGCAGAGGCGGCCCATTCTTCGGGTATTTCGGAAGTGCAGTCGCAGACAACGTTGCGCGGGGCTCGCGAGTTTCTTGAAAAGGGACTTCGCGGCGATGCTTCACTGCCGGACGGTATTGTTCTTGATCTCGACCTCGGCCACGAGAGCGGATTCGAGTTGCTCCGGTACTGGCACAGCACTCCCCGGCTCCGATCGATACCGTTGATGGTGTGGACGATTCTGGGGCAGGAACAGCGGGAGATTTGTGAGCTCTTCAAGGTAAATAACTTCGTATCGAAGTGGGAGGGCAAGGAAGCATTCCGGGACGCGCTCGACAAGCTGAGAATTGAAAACTAATTCATCGAAAGAACTTTTTCCGTCTTTTTTTGTTGCCGGTTGCATGGAAACCAATTCCAAATCCCCCGAACAAATCGATTCGTTTGCTGTAGACCGTGAGTGATCGGCCGCTTGCCGATGCCCGAAGGACATCCTTATGAATGAACTGGCAGAGATCATTGCCAAAAACGAAGAGTCGATCCGCACTGAGTGGATCGGAGGCATGGCCAAATCCGTCGAGAGGGCGGACCTGATCGGCAAAATGGCGCTGGACGAGCAGTGCCGCACGCTCTTAAGCGCGGTCGTGGCCGGCGTCAAGACGAGCGGCCCAACGGATATTGCGGCCCCGGGTTGGGACACGGCCCGCGAGCTGCTCAGGGAGATTTCGGCATCGCGCGCGCGCCAGGGTTTTTCGCCCGTCGATGTGGCCATGTTTGTTCTCTCGCTGAAACAGCCGCTGTTTACAGCTATTCGCAACGATCTGTCGAAGAGCCAGGATAAGTTGTTCGATACGGTGTGGGCTGCCACGGAGCTGCTTGACCGGCTCGCTCTCATTACGATTGAAGTGTTCATGGCGACCCGCGAGGAGCTTATTTTGCGCCAGCAACAGGAGCTCTTGGAGCTCTCGACGCCGGTAGTCAAGCTGTGGGACGGCATTCTGGCGCTGCCGATCATCGGCACGCTCGACAGCGCGCGCACGCAGGTGGTGATGGAAAGCCTGCTGCAGACGGTGGTGGCGACCAACTCGAAGTTCGCGATTATCGACATCACCGGCGTACCCACGGTCGACACGCTGGTGGCGCAGCATTTGCTCAAGACGATTACCGCGGCGCGCCTGATGGGAGCCGAATGCATCATCAGCGGCGTGCGGCCGCAGATTGCGCAGACGATCGTGCACCTGGGCATCAACCTCGAAGATGTGGTGACCAAGGCCAAGCTCTCCGATGCGTTCGCGCTGGCTCTTGATCGCAGCGGGCGCACGGTGGTGCGCAAGGCGGGGGCGCCCGTGAGCCCCATCAGCGGCTTGTTCACAAAGCGGGAGGAATAAATGGACCGCATCCCTGTCCTCCGCATGGGCTCGCTGCTTCTGGTGACGATCCAGGTGGACATGCACGACAAGCTGGCGCTGCAATTGCAGGACGACGTGACGCAGCGCATCTCCGACTGGGGATCGACCGGTGTGCTCATCGATATCTCTTCGCTCGAGATTGTGGACTCGTTCATCGGCCGCATGCTGGCGAATATTGCCGCCATGTCGCGGGTGCTGGGGGCGGAGACGGTGGTTGTGGGCATGCAGCCGGCGGTCGCCATCACGCTGGTGGAACTGGGCATGTCCCTGCCGGGCGTGCGCACCGCACTGAGTGTGGAAGCGGGCATGGAGCTGCTCTTTGGAGCGGTCGCAAACTCGCAGTTTGGACTGGATGATGAGCATCCTCAGGCATGAATTGATGCCGCTGAAGAACTCGAACGACGTTGTCCTGGCGCGGCAGAAGGTGCGGCAATGGTCGATCGAACTGCGCTTCAGCCTGGTGGACCAGACCAAGCTGGTGACCGCGGCGAGCGAACTGGCGCGTAACACGCTGGATCATGGCGGCGGCGGGCAGATGAGAATCGAAGAGCTCAACTCTGCCGCGCGGTCGGGGCTGCGCCTCATTTTCACGGATCAGGGGCCCGGCATCGCGGACCTTGAACTGGCACTCAAAGATGGCTATACCTCCGGCTCCGGCATGGGGCTGGGGTTGGGCGGCAGCAAACGCCTGGTCAACGAATTCAGCATCCTATCGGAGATAGGGAAGGGGACAGAAGTAACCGTCGTGCGATGGAGATGAATTTCACGGAGTGGGTTGCTGTGACCGATGCCAGCTCAGTGGGCGCGGCGCGACGTGCGGCCTCCGTAGTGGCGCAGAAGCTGGGATTCGACGAGACCCGGTCCGGCGAGCTGGCGATTCTGGCTACCGAATCTTCACGCAACGTGCTGGTGCATGGAAGCGGCGGGCAGGTGATTCTGGCGGGCATCCCACAGGAGCGCGGCCCAATGGCGCGCATTCTGGCCGTGGATAAAGGAGCCGGGATCGCGAACGTTCCGCAGGCGATGAGCGACGGCTTTTCGACAGCCGGGACCATGGGCAGCGGATTGGGCGCGATGAAGAGAATCGCGACGGCGCTTGAAATCTTCACCGGCCGCGGCGGAACGGTGCTGATGCTTGAGCTTGGGCAGGCCGCGCCGGTCTCCGATCTGCAGGTTGCCGGCGTAGCGGTGCCGCTTTCCGGCGAACGCTTTTGCGGAGACGCTTGGGACTATCACTCGACTCCCGAGCGCACGCTGGTGCTGCTCGCTGACGGCATCGGTCACGGCCGGGAGGCGAGCGAAGCGGCTCACGAGGCTATTGCGGTCTTCCGCGAGCACCTTGACCTGAGCCCCGGCGAGATCCTCAGTTACGTGCACGACGCGTTGGGCAAAACCCGTGGAGCGGTCGCATCTATCGCCGAAATCCGCCCGAAGCAGAAATCCCTGATCTACGCGGGCGTTGGGAATATCTCAGCAGTTTTGCTATCGGGGGATGCGTCGCGGAGCCTGGTGTCGCACAACGGCACGCTGGGAATGATTGTACCGAGAATTCAGGAGTTCCGCGTGGATTGGCCGGCCGATGCGGTGCTGGTGCTGCATTCCGATGGGCTGCAGTCGCGGTGGGACCTTAGTCCTTATGCAGGGCTGCTCGCGCGCCATCCGGCGGTGATCGCGGGCGCGCTGCTGCGCGATTTCCGGCGTCAGCGCGACGATGCAAGCGCAGTCGTGATCAAAGCGGCATAATAGTCTGAGCGGCAATTTAACGAGTTCGACGGATGTCCATTCCTATTGTCCATCTCGCTCTTCTGAGCGAACGCGATGTGGTTCAGGCGCGGCAGCGCGCGCGCGAAGTGGCCGCGGAGCTGGGTCTCGATAACCAGGACCAGATTCGCTTCGCGACTGCGACGTCGGAGATTGCGCGCAATGCCTTCCGCTACGCGCGCAACGGGAAAGTTACGTTCTCATTGGAGCTCGATCCACCGCAAAGGGTGGAAGTGACCGTATCCGACTCCGGACCCGGCATCGCCAACCTCAAGCAGATATTGGAGGGCCGTTATAAATCGGAGACCGGCTTGGGGAAGGGCATCATCGGCACCAAGCGGCTGATGGACGAATTCGAGATCGAAGCCTCCCCCGAAGGCACCAAGGTCCGGATGGTCAAGTTCATTCCGTCGAATCGCGGCTGGTCACTTCGCGGGGCGCGCGACCTGAACCGCAAGATGCAGAGCCGCGTGCCCGATAGCCCTTATGGCGAGATTGAGCAGCAGAATCAGGAACTGCTGAGGACCTTGCAGGAACTGCGCGCCCGGCAGGAAGAACTTGAGCTGTTGAACCGGGAGCTGGAAGACACGAATCGCGGCGTGGTCGCGCTTTACGCCGAGCTCGATGAACGCGCCGATTATCTTCGCCGCGCCTCGGAGCTGAAGACCAAATTTCTCTCCAACGTCTCCCATGAATTCCGGACGCCGCTGAACTCCATCGTCTCGCTCGCCGGGATTCTCGTGGACAGGATTGCCGGCGACCTGAACAACGAGCAGGTCAAGCAGATCCGCTATATCGAGTCCTCGGCCCGCGACCTGCAAGAGATGGTGAACGACTTGCTCGACCTGGCCAAGGTGGAAGCGGGCAAGATTCGCATGCGTCCCAAGCGCTTCGAGGTTCACGAGCTTTTCAGCGCGCTCAAAGGCATGTTGAAGCCATTGCTGGCGGATAACGCGTCGGTCGACCTGATCTTCGAAGAGACGCGCGAGATGCCGCCTCTGCATACGGACGAAGGCAAGGTTTCGCAGATCCTGAGAAACTTCATCTCGAACGCGCTGAAGTTCACGCCGAACGGACGGGTCACGGTTTCCGCGCGGATGGAGGAGAACGACGAAGTGCTGTTTGCGGTGGCCGATACCGGGATCGGGATTGCCCCCGAGCATCACGAGGATATCTTCCGCGAGTTCAGCCAGGTGGAGAACCCGCTGCAGCATCGGCATCGCGGAACGGGATTGGGATTGCCTCTGTGCCGGGACCTGGCCATGCTGCTGGGCGGGGTGATCTGGCTGGAGAGCGAGCCGGGCCAGGGCTCGACCTTCTTCGTGAGGATTCCGGCGAATTACGTGGGCGAAGCGATCGAAGCGGAGGACTCGGCGATGCTGCCGGCGCCCGAGTTCCATCGCGCGCCGGTGCTTTTTCTCAAAGACGATCTGGAGACAGCGCGGCTCTTCGAGTCGCATTTGCGGAACTCGGAGTTCCAGCCGATCCTTGCGCCTTCCGTGGACAAGGCGGAGATGTGGGCGCGCAGGCACACGCCGGCCGCGGTGGTTGCGGACGTTGGCGCGGGCGCCGAGCCGATCTGGGGACTGATCTCTAACTTGCGCAAGCGGCTCCCGGAACTGCCGGTGATTTTCACCGGCGCTGCGAGCGAGCCGCAGATGGCAATCGCCGGCGAAAGCCACGTGATCTTGCCTAAGCCGCTTGACGGGAAAGCCCTGCTGCGTGAACTTCGCCGGCTAACGGCTCACGGCGGCACGCGGAGGGTTCTGCTGGTGGACGACAATGAAGTATCGCGATACATTCTTCGCGAGTTACTCGACCAGCCGTGGCTTGAATTCCGGGAAGTGGGCAGTGGGACTGAGGCCATGGCCGCGCTCAATGAGAACCTGCCGGATGCCGTGATTCTGGATCTGTTGATGCCGGATATCAGCGGGTTTGAAATTCTGCGCCAGTTGCGCGCGCAGCAGGCCACTGCGAATCTGCCCGTGCTGATCTATACCTCCAAGCGCCTTTCGGAAGCGGAAAAAATGCAGCTCGAAGGTTGGCGGGCCAAGCTGATTCGCAAAGAGGATGTCTCGAGCCGGCTTTCCGCGCAGCCGTTCCTGGAGTGGATAAGAGCCGCGGGCCTCGGTCCCCAGGGAGAGGAACCGAGCGCCGGCTGAAGCCCTTTTTTCTTGCGAGGCTTACCCACGTTTTTCGATCTTCCAGCTTGCAGGCGGGGGCTCGTTGGGGGTGAGATGCAATCTGGACTAAACTGGAAACATGACAGCCGCCGCGAGCCTCCCCACATCCATTCATTCGCGAACGCCGGAGGGCGGATTCAGGAACGAACCTCCGGTCGACTTCAAAAAGCATGACAACGAGCGGGCCATGCGCGATGCGCTCGAAACAGTCGCGCAGCAGTTGGGCCGCGAGTACAGCCTGGTGATTGGCGGCGAGCGCGTGAAGACCGCCGACAAGATCCGCTCGCTGAATCCCGCCAAACCCTCGCAGGTGGTGGGCAGACACCAGAAAGCCGTCGCGGAGCACGCGGAGAGCGCGATGGTTGCCGCGCTGCGGGCCTTTGAGTTCTGGAGCCGCGTGGAGACCAGGGACAGGGTCTCTCTGCTGCTGAACGCGGCGGATCTGATCCGGCAGCGGAAGTTCGAGTTCATGGCGTGGCTGACCTACGAGGTGGGGAAGAACTGGGCTGAGGCGGACGCCGATGTGGGCGAGACGATCGACTTCCTGGAATTCTATGCACGCGAAGCGGTGCGGCTCTCCCAGGCCACGACGCCGATCCAATATCCCGGCGAGCGCAATGAACTGCTGTACATTCCACTGGGTGTGGGCGCGGTGATTCCACCGTGGAATTTTCCCTTCGCCATCATGGCCGGGATGACGGCGGCGGCGATCGTGACGGGAAATGCCGTAATTCTCAAGCCTTCGAGTGATGCGCCGACCATCGCCGCCAAATTTGTGGAGGTGCTGGAAGAGGCGGGGATGCCGGACGGGGTGGTGAACTTTTGCCCCGGCTCGGGCGCGGCCTTCGGGAATGCGATCGTGGAGCATCCCAAGACGCGGTTTATCGCCTTTACGGGATCGAAGTCCGTGGGCCTCGAGATCCACGAGCGCGCCGCCCGGGTGAAACCCGGCCAGATCTGGATCAAGCGCACGATTCTCGAGATGGGCGGAAAAGATTCGATTGTTGTCTGCGAGGACGCGGACCTGGATGCGGCTGTTGAAGGCGTAGCGGCTTCGGCCTTCGGCTTCAGCGGACAGAAGTGCTCGGCCTGCTCGCGGGCCATCATTGAAGCTCCCATCTATGACGTCTTTCTGGAGCGGTTGCGGGAGCGCGTGGCGCAGTTGAAGGTGGGCGATCCGACGGGGAATGCCAACATGGGACCGGTGATCAATCAATCAGCGCTCGAATCGATGCTGCGGTACATCGAGATTGGAAAGAAGGAAGGGCGGTTGATCGCGGGCGGGAATGCGCCGTCCACGGCCGGAGGGGGCTATTTCGTTGAGCCGACGATCTTCGCCGATATTCCTCCGCGTGGCGCATTGGCGCAGGAGGAGATCTTCGGGCCGGTGCTGGCGGTGATCAAGGTGAACAGCTTCGCAGAGGGGCTGGAGGTCGCGAATAATACCGAATACGGCTTGACCGGCGCAGTGTATACGGCAGGCCGGGAACGGATCGACCAGGCGCGCCGCGAGTTTCACGTGGGGAATTTGTACTTCAACCGCAAGTGCACCGGGGCGATGGTGGGCGCGCATCCGTTCGGCGGATTCAATATGAGCGGAACGGACTCGAAGGCCGGCGGGCCGGATTATCTCTATCTCTTTACGCAGGCCAAGAGCGTGGCGGAGAAGCTGTAGTTCTTAGGGCGTGTTTCATAAATGGTCTCGGAAACCAGGCAGTCATCCCCCGAGGAGTCAGGCGACGGCGTCTGCGGAAGCGGCCTGTTCCTCGGCTTCGAGCTTGCTGCCTACCTCGGCTGCGGCTGCGGCCAGCACGCGATGGTGAATGGTGAAGAGAGCCAGCTCCAAACGGTCGCCGACCCCGGTTTTGTCGTAGATCGAGCGCAGATAATTCTTGATGACCTGCTCCGTGGTCTTGAGCCGGAGAGCGATCTCGCGGTTTTTGCAGCCCTGTACGATGAGGGCCACGATCCGCATCTCTTTGGGCGTAAGACGGTCGCGGACGCGGGTGCCGACCATGTCGTCTTGCGGTGAGTCGGGCTGCATGACCTGGGGTGGAATCCAGGTGTCGCCCGCGGCAACGCGGCGCACGCATTCAACGAGGGTGGGCCCGGTGACGCTGCGAAAGACCACGCCGCGGAAGCCTTGCTGCAGGTAGCTTCCGGCGGCATCGTTGTTTTCCGCTATGACGATGCCGCGGCTGCCGACGGACTCAAGCATGACGCGCAAGCGCGGGAAATCCGGATGAAGCGACGCCGCAAACAACACAATCGACGAGGGAAAGGTGGTGATGGCGTGATACATGCGCTCAAGGTCTGTGCATTGAGCAATGATGCGCACATCTTCGTCCATCGCCAGCACCTTGGCTGTACCGGCGCGGAAGATTGCCTGCGAATCGGCCAGGATGATCTTATTCATGATGTTTATCCTGCAAGCTCATATCCCTGGTGCTAATTTTTTGGCGCCGGCACGATCCGATCGATGCCCGACGCGGCGCAATGGCAGTTGACTCAAAGGCATGGTTCTTCCGCCCCTTCCGTCCCCTATCGGCAAAGCGGAGCGCCCCCTTGGCTGTGTCCGCGTTTGCTACACTTCACATTGTCCTAATACCTTCTAGCTGACTGTCTTCGGGGGGGTCAATGCCACTTTTGTTCACCTGGAGCCGGTCGCGGTATCGCATCCCACGAATGGGTTAGCTTCCCGAGCCGGAACTGCAGGGTGATCGACCAGGCGGGCTTCATGGCCGCCGGAAAGTGAAGAGCAGGCTCTAAACTGAAACTATATGGCGCGACCGATTCTGCTGGCGGTGGATGACGATGTGAGCGTTCTGGAAGCCGTTGTCCAGGACCTACGCCGCCAATATGGGACGACATACCGGGTGATGCGCGCCGCGAGCGGGCAGGCTGCGCTGGACACTCTGACGCAGCTCAAGACGCGCGAGGAACCGGTGGCGCTGTTTATCAGCGATCAGCGGATGCCGGGGATGACGGGCGTCGAGTTTCTGGAGCGGGCGCGGCCCATCTATCCGGAGGCGCGGCGAGTGCTGCTTACGGCTTACGCCGACACGGAAGCGGCCATCCGCGCCATCAATTCGGCCCGGATCCACTATTACCTGAACAAGCCGTGGGACCCGCCGGAGGAAAAGCTCTATCCGGTGGTTACGGATCTGCTGGAGGATTGGCAGGCGGGATACCGGCCTCCGTTCGAAGGGCTGCGGGTGATCGGGCATCGCTGGCTGCTGAGAGACCACAAGGTGCGGAACTTTCTCTCCCGGAACCATGTGCCCTACCGCTGGCTGGACGTGAGCGATCCGGAGGTGCTGAAGCTGCTCACGGACCGGCAACTGGATCCGGCGCGGCTGCCGGTGGTGCTGTTTGGCGACGGCACGGCGGCAGTGGATCCCGAATTGGACGTACTGGCGTCCAGGGTGGGTTTGAGCGTGCAGGCGGCGCAGGATTTCTATGACATTGTGGTGGTGGGGGCCGGACCGGCCGGGCTGGCCGCCGCCGTGTATGGCGCGAGCGAGGGGTTGCGCACCCTGGTCATCGAGCCGGAAGCGCCGGGAGGGCAGGCAGGTTCCAGCTCGAGAATCGAAAACTATCTGGGATTCCCTTCCGGCGTCACCGGGGCCGAACTGGGACGCCGCGCGCATACGCAGGCTTCCCGATTCGGGGCGGAGTTCGTGGTGCAGCGGGCTATGGGCTTGCGCATCGATGGGCAGTACCGGTTCGTGAAGCTTGCCGACGGGCGCGAGGTATCGAGCCATACAGTTCTGCTGGCGCCTGGAGTGCAATACCGCAAGCTCGATGTTCCCGGAGCAGAACGGCTTACGGGCAGGGGCATTTACTATGGCGCTGCGCTGGTGGAGGCCGTCTCTTGCAAGGGCGAGGACGTTCTGGTGGTGGGCGGGGCTAATTCGGCCGGCCAGGCAGCCTTGTATTTTGCCAAATTTGCGCGCCAGGTAACGATGCTGGTGCGCAGCAATGGACTTTCTGCAACCATGTCGAAATATTTGATCGATGAGATTGTAGGAACATCGAATATTGTGGTGGAGGCTCGCACGCAGGTGACGGAAGCAATCGGCGAAGAGCGCCTGGAGGCGGTTAAGCTGCGCGGGCCGGAGCAGGAGTCGGAGATGCCGGCTAACTCGTTGTTTGTTTTCATCGGCGCCGCACCGGTGACCACTTGGCTGCCGGCTTGCGTGCTCCGCGACCAGAATGGGTTCCTGCTGGCAGGGCCGGATCTGCGCGGCGATGGCAGGTGGCCTGAGGTGTGGAAGGAACCGCGCGAGCCGTTTCTGCTGGAGTCGAGCGTGCCGGGAGTGTTTGTAGCCGGCGATGTACGGCACGGCTCGGTGAAAAGGGTAGCTTCCGCGGTGGGTGAGGGCTCGATCGCAGTGCAGTTGGTGCACCAGTATCTGGCCGGGTTTTAAAGGAGCGCATAACCGGATGAGCCAGAATGGACGAGGGATCGAGATTGAGCCGATACGATTGCGGGAGATCGGCGAGGGCCTTTTTCGCACGCGCCCGTTCTCCGGAACCAGCCCCGATGCGCTGAGCGGCGTGCAGCAGGTGGAGCGGATCGTGGTTCCGGCTGGTGTCACCGTGGCCGAATCCGGCCAGCTGGAGCGTTTTTACTGGCTCTTGCTGGAGGGCGAGGCTCGCGCCGAACGGCCTGAAAAAGACGGAACCTGGACCCCGGCCGGCTATGCCCACGCCGGCGAGGGATTCGGCGAGGTTCCTCTGCTCATGGGCCGGGCTCCCTCGCTCATGCGGGTGGTGGCGGCGCAGGATTCAGTGCTGATCCGCTTCAGCGAGCAGGAGTTCTGGTCGCTGCTTGCCTGCTGCCCGTCGGTGCGGAACGTCGTGCTGGCTGATATGGCGCAGCGGATTCAGTCCTACCAGACGGAAGCTCTGCATCGCGAGAAGCTGGTTTCGCTAGGCACGCTTGCGGCGGGCCTCATGCACGAGTTGCACAATCCGGGGTCGGCAGCCAAGCGCGCTGCCTCGCAACTGCGCGAGAATCTATTGCGCCTGCAGCAGCTGAGCTTGCGCAACTCCGCGAAGCAAAAGACAGACGAACAGCTCCAGTGCATGCGCAATCTGCTGGAGCACACGATCGCGGGGTGCCACGCACCGGCGATGAGCAGCCTGGAGCAGGCGGATGCTGAAGAAGCCATGGCCGAGTGGCTTGCTTCTGCCGGAGTCGAGAATGCGTTTTCTATCGCGCCCTCCTTGGTGGCGATTGGGTTCAGCCAGGAGGAGTTGGCGTGCGCCAAAGACGCCTTCGAGGCAGGGAGCTTTTCTGACGCGCTGAACTGGCTGGAGGCGTTGGTTTCAAGCGTCTCGCTGGTGTGCGCCATCGAGGAGAGCATCTCGCGCGTCTCCGAGCTGGTGATGGCCGTGAAGAAGTTTGCGTATGACGACCGCTCGGCGGGCAAGGAGCTGGACGTTCATGACAGCCTGCAGAGCACGATTACGATCCTGAATCACAAGCTGCGCAGCAAGAGCATCTCCGTGATGAAGCGGTTTGAGGCTTCTCCCGCGACGATCATGACGCGCGGTTCCGCGCTCAGCCAGGTGTGGACCAACCTGATCGACAACGCTGTGGATGCTTCGCCCGCGGGCACGCAGATCGAGATTTCTACGTGGACCGAGCCAAGCCGGCTGGTGGTGAGCATCGCGGACCGGGGCGCAGGCATTCCTGCCGAAGTGCTGCCGCATATCTTCGAAGCTTTCTTCACGACCAAGCCGCAGGGCTCGGGCACCGGCCTGGGCCTGGAGATTGTTCACCGCATTGTGACCCAGAAGTTCGGCGGCACAATCGATGTAGAGTCGCAGCCGGGCAGCACGCGATTCATTGTGCGGCTGCCGGTGAAGGATCCGGCGGTCAGCGCATCGTAAGGCTCGCCTTCAGGGGCGTGCTGGCCGAGGAGTCTCCCACCAGAATTTGAAACTCGCCAGGCGCGACCAGCCAGGCGTGCGCCTTCTCTGACCAATAGAAGATAGGACCGCGGGTCGAGAACCATGCGGTGGCCTCTCGCGTCGTGAATGCCGTGAAGCTGATCGATCTTCTCGTCGAGCGCCATCTTCGAGACGATCTGGCGCGCGCGGGCGACGGCCTGTGCGTGAAACAGGTGCGTCTGCCGCGCGGGCAGCGCGGCCCATGCGTCTTTTTGCAGTAACTTCTAGGTGGTAGGACCACTGGGCCGCCGGCAGGATATGATGTGTGCGCAACTAATACGGCTGTTTGGCGAGGTGTGGAATGAGGCAATTGAAACATGCGTGCAGACGCATCCTGGTGACGGAGATCCTGACCGGCTTGGCTTTGGCTGCTTCCGCGGGCGCGCTGCATGCGGCTCGCACGTGCGATGTGCGCGCGTTCGGCGCGAAGGGAGATGGCACGACCAAAGACACGGCAGCAATCCAGGGCGCAATTGACGCGTGTGCCAAGAAGGGTGGGGGCACGGTGCGTTTGACAGCCGGCACGTATGTGAGCGCTCCGATCGTGCTCAAGAGCAACATCACGCTCCAGCTTGATAAGGGCGCTACGCTGCTGGGCTCGCCCGATCACGCGGACTTTCCGCCGAAGGTCGAGTTTCACCTTCCTGATGCGCAGCCGCTGGTAGGCGCGGAGAATGCCAAGAACATCGCGATTACCGGCGAGGGAACCATCGACGGGAACGGCAAGAGCTGGTGGGATGAGGCCCGCAGCGTTCACGATCACGGCATTTTGGGCACCGGGCATCCGCGGCCCAAGCTGGTGATCTTCGACCATTGCAAGCATGTGCGTGTGGAAGGAGTGACGGTGCAGAACTCGCCGATGTGGCAACTGGTGCCGTACTACTCAGACGATGTGACGATACGCAATGTGAAGATTCTGGCGCCGCAGCACTCGCCGAATACCGACGCCATCGATCCATTCTCGTCTTCGAACGTATTGATCGAGCATGTGTATTCCGACGTGGGCGACGACAATGTGGCCATCAAATCAGGGCCGATCAATTCGCCGGGACCGGACTCGCCGAGCACCAACATTACGATCCGCGACTGCATATTTATGCATGGGCACGGCGTCTCGGTGGGCAGCGAGCTCTCCGGCGGCGCGGAGAATATTCTTGCGGAGCGCATTCATTTCGAGGGAACGGATAATGGCATTCGCGTGAAGGCGAACCGCGACCGCGGGCATGATGTGGGGCATTTGGTCTTTCGCGATCTCGATATGAAGGATGTGAAGAACGCGATCATCATCAGCGAGTATTATCCCAAGGTGCTGCCGCCGGCGGATGAAGCACCGCAGCCGGTCGGGCGTCTGACGCCGCACTTTCACGACATCACGATTGAGAATGTGTCAGCGACGGGCAGCGATGTGGCCGGCGTGATTGCGGGCTTGCCGGAGTCGCCGGTGCAGAATGTGGTCTTGCACAACGTGAACATCAGCGCGAAGACAGGGCTGACGATCGGGTATGCGGATGTGACGGGGACGAACGTCATGGTGCAGGCGGAGCAGGGGGAATCGATCATGAAGGAAACCGGCGCGCAGGTTACGTTGCACTGAGAGCTGTGCTCTCCCACCCCTGCGACAAAAACAAATACGTCGCAAGGATGGGGCACCCGGCATTGTGCTGGGTTGAGAAGGGTGGGTTGGGTTTGTGCCGTCCCACCCTTGCGGCGGAAAAAAGCCGCAAGGATGGGGCACGGAAGTTTCGCGCTAATCCCACGCCGGAGAATCCAGACACGAAGCGCCCGGCAATCGTTCTTGGATTACTGGTTGACGCCGCTGGCGAGAAAGCCTCCGTCGACGACGAGAACTTCGCCGGTGACGAAGGAAGCGCTGTCGGAGGCGAGATAGATGGCGGCGCCGACCAGTTCTTCCGTTTTGCCGAAGCGGCCCATCGGCGTGCGCATCAGCAACTCCTGGCCGCGCGGGGTGCTGTCGAGCAGCTTGGCGTTGATGTCGGTGCGGAAGACGCCGGGCGCGATGGCGTTTACGGTGACGCCTTTCTTCGACCACTCCACGGCGAGCGAACGGGTGAGCGAGGCGACGCCGGCCTTGCTGGCCGCATAGGCCGCGACTTCATTGAGCGCGACAAAACTATTCAGCGATGCGATGTTGACGATGCGGCCGTAGCCGCGCTCCACCATCTGCTTACCGAAGATCTGGCTGGCGCGCAGCGTGCCGGTCAGGTTTGTGTTGAGGATGTTATTCCATTCTTCTTCAGAGAGATCGAGCGTGGGCGTGCGCTTGATGATGCCGGCGCAGTTGACCAGGATGTCGACCTTGCCGAATTTCTCGAGTGCGGCAGCCCGCAGCGTTTCGAGCGAGCTGCGATCGCAGACATCGGATGCGATCCGCAGCGATTTGCGGCCGCGCGCTTCGATCTCGGCGGCGGCCTCCTCGACCTGCTGCTGGCGGCGGCCGGTGGCAATAACATCCGCGCCGGCTTCGGCGAGGCCTATGCTGATGGCGCGGCCGATGCCGGAGGTTCCTCCGGTGACTACTGCGGTTTTTCCTTCAAGGCTGAAAAGCTGTGCGTTCATTGATCCTCCGTGATCGATCGTGCTGCCCCAGGTCTGAAAATCCAGACCTTGAAAATCCAGACCTGGGGCACCCATCTTCATGCTTTGGCGAAAGGGCTGGACCTTAATTTGTGCTTATGCGTTGCGGCCCAGGAAGACTGGGGCGATGTGGCGATCGAAGAGGTTTTCGGTCACGTTTTTTGCAATGACCGCTTCGTTGGCTTCGAGCAGGCGCAGATAGCGCGGGCCCATCTTGGCGGCGATCTTGAAGCCGACATGCAACAACTGGCGGAAGCTTGGGTTGTACGCCGGATTCCCTTCGACGTGGCGCAGCGCGGAGGTGTACTGCTCGGACGACCACCCGCGCACTTCTTCGGCGGACGGCAGCTTGGCCGGATCGATGTCGATCACGGCGGCGTAGGGTGCGCATAGCTCTTCGCGATGCGCGAGCGCTTCGGCGTAGATCTCTTTGGCGAGTGCGAGTCCCTCGCCGCCGGCTTCGGCGAGGCCGATGAGCTCTTCGAGCCAGGTGGTGCCGGCGGTCTTCAGATGCACGCCGCAGCCAAACCGCTTCATGGTTGCGTGGATTGCGGGATAGATGGAGAACTTGTCGCTGCCGGAGTGAACGCTCAGCTTGAGATCGCCGGGCAGACCGTACTGCTTGACGGCGTAGGCAATGGCGGCGACATCGAGCGCCATCTCGCGTTCAAACTGCGCCACGTCGCCCACGTAGTCCACGCCCTTGTTGAACCGGCCGCTGAATTTGGGCGCGATGGTCTGCACGGGAATGCCTTCGCCGGCTATGGCCGCGAGAATAATGAGCAACTCCACGGGGCTCTGGGCGCGGTCCGTCTCGTCCATCGAGACCTCGGCGATGAAGTTGCCTTCGCCTTTCGCGCCGACTACTTTTCGATAGACCTCGCCGGCTTTTTTCACGGCGGCGAGAAATTTCTGTGCCGTTGCGGTGAGAAGCTCGCGCGTGATCTCGAAGGGCTCGTCGGCTCCGGCGAGTTCGATGCTTCCGAGTAGCTCGGGGTGCTTTTGGACGAAGCTGTCGATGTCGGCGGGCTGGGCGGGCTGGGCGATAAAGTCGGCCACATCGATGGTGAAAAAGTCGCAGGGTGCGAGGAAGCGGTCGACGGTTTGTGTCGTGATGTGATCGGCGTCGAGATAGTAAGGCAGCTTCCAGCCGAGGGCCTTCACGGCTGCATCGGAAGCCTGCCGTGCCGAGATTGGCTCCGAGCCGATGATGGTGTGTTCGCGATTCGATTTGTTCCAGACGGGGACAACTTCGACGCCCTTCTCGAGCGCCTGCACGCAGGCCTGCAACTGCGCCTTGGCCTGGTGAGCGAACCGGTCTCCGGTGCCGACCGAATATCTGCCGAGTTTCAATTTTGGACTTGTCATACCACTTCCTGTTTTTGAGATCTTGTTTCCGTTTCCAGTTTTAAAGACGGCTGCGGTGGGCCCACAGACCCAAGCCGGGATTCGCAATGAAAAAGATGTTTTCGCCGCCGACCTGGTTGGGTCCGTGGCGAAGCTTCTGCGGATCGTAGCGCGCGAGCATCGCATCCAGATCGCCGTAGGCGTAACCCACGCCTTCTACTTCTTCGCGGGTGAGCTTGCCGGGGCACCAGGTGATTTTGAATCGGCCTTCCGAGCTGGCGTGGATGAGATGCGCGGCGGCGCCAAGGTCGTTCGCCAGCTCCGGATTATCATTGACGGCCTTCAGCGTGTACGGTGTGCCGTGATAGCCGTATTTGCGAATGAGCTTGTCGATGACTTTATCCTCGCCGAACTCGCGCACGCCGGGAGCAAGGATGATGAGCTCGGCGCCGTCGGCCAGCGCCATGCGGGTGCGATAGACGGCTTTGTTGCCGATCCAGGTGCTGTGAAACTCGTTGGGGTCGAGATAGACAACGGCCTTCTGCATCTGCTCGCCGATGATCTCGAAGTTGACCTTGAGGCTCAGCTCGGCAGCCTTGAGGAAGCACTCTACGTCGTCGCCGATGTAGAGGCCGCGCACGGCGAGGCCGCCGCCGGCTTTGCGGCCGACGACCGTCTGTACGTAGACGATGGGCAGATGGCGCAGAAAACGATCGGCCGCGTGGTTGAGCACCGTGCGCACCGGATTTTCCGCGCGGCCCATGATGCGCTCCATGCCGTAGACCGCGCCGAGGTAGTGGCTGCGGTTGATCCCTTCGCGGCCTCCGGTGCCGATGAGAATGTTCTTGGTGTAGTTGGCCATGCCGATCACTTCATGGGGCACGACCTGGCCGATGGAAAGAATGAGATCGAAGCCGCCTTGCGAGATGAGCTTGTTCACCTGGGCAGGCCATGAGTAATTCAGCTTGCCTTCCGATTGTTCGTGGATGAATTCGGCAGGAATTTCACCGAGGGTCTCGATATCGGTGCGCCAGTTGTGGACTTTGAACAGATCCTGCGGCACGCCGGCGAACATGTGGTCGAGCTGGTCGGGCCGCATCGGCGTGTGGGTGCCGATGGCGGGAAGAACCGCCTTCAACTTGTCGCCGTAATATTCCCAGACAAAGCGCGTGAACAGGCCGGCCTGCGAGTGCTCGCGGCTCTGATCGGGAGGCACGGCCAGCACGCTCGAGCGGGCGCCCAGCTTGGCGAGGGCTTCCGCGAAGAGTTCCTTAAGCTGCTCCGGCGAGAGGTCGGTCTCGGGGCTGCCGATGGCGCAATAAAGACTCATAGAAGTGCTCTCTCCCCTTTCTTTACGAATCGAGCTACGAATCGATTTACGACAAATCGATTTGTGCGGGCGCCAGTTTCGGCGTAATTCCGTGAATGATCACGAGCGCCAACAAGTAAGCGACACAAGCAACGATGAATAACGGCACGTAGCTGTTGGTAATTTTCACAATGTATCCCGTGGCCAACTGGAGCAGGACTCCACCGATTGCGCCCGACATGCCGCCAATACCGATGACGCTGCCGACGGCTGCCTTGGGAAACATATCCGATGGAAGCGTGAATAGATTGGCCGACCACCCCTGATGCGCCGCGGTCGCGAGGCCCACGAAGGCCACCACCGCCCAAAGGTTATGAATATAAGGCGCGGCGAAGACGGGCACAACGCACAGCGCGCAGATCAGCATGGCCGTCTTGCGCGATACGTTGGGGCTTTTTCCCGCATTCAGCAGCGTGGAAGAGATCCATCCGCCTCCGATGCTGCCCACGGTCGAAACGCTGTAGACAATCACCAACGGCAGCCGGTTCGAAGACAAGCTGAGCCCGAAGGTCGATTGCAGATAACGGGGCAGCCAGAAAAGATAGAACCACCAGATGGGGTCGGTGAGAAACTTGCCGATAGCGAAGGCCCAGGTCTCTTTGCACGGCAATACGCGGCTCCAGGGGACGGTTTCAAGCTTTTCAACCGGGTCGCTGAGAATCAAGTCCAATTCAGCTTTGGAAACGCCGCGGTGCTGCTCCGGCCGGCGGTAATAGATGAGCCAGCAGATCAGCCAGATAATTCCGCCTGCGCCTGTTACGACAAATGCGCCACGCCATGTAACGAGCCCTACCAGAGCCGGCACGACCAGTGGCACCGCGATATTGCCGATATTGGCTCCGGAGTTGAAGATGCCGGTAGCCAGTGCACGTTCACGTTTCGGAAACCACTCAGCCACCGTTTTGATGCAGGCGGGAAAATTAGCTGCCTCGCCCAGTCCGAGCAGAAACATGGCGATGCCGAACGTGACCACCGAAAACGCCGCGCCGGGAAGCATCGCCGCTATGCTCCAGAGGCCGATTGCGATTGCGAATGCCTTGCGGGTTCCGAGCTTGTCTGTCAGTCCGCCGGCCACCACCATGCCGATGGCGTATGCAGCCTGAAACGCGGCCAGGATGTATCCGTACTTGACGCTGTTCAGTCCCGGGATGATGCCTTCGAGGAACTTCTCCAGATACGCGATCACGCCTCGATCCACATAGGCAATCACAGTAGCCAGGAACAGGAATCCGCAGATCACCCAGCGCTGGTGCGAGACGCGATCGGCTGAGCGAACCGTGCGAAAAAAAGAGCCCGATGTAGTGCCTCGTGTCGCCATAAAACTCCGAAACCTCTAAAAACCATCCGGGAAACGTAGGTCTGTGACAAACGGACGCTACAGCCGGTACGCTTTCTTAACTAATCCGTAGGTGAGTTCGTGGGCCACTTCGAAGGCTTCGTCTTCGTCCAGGCGATGCTCGGCGACCAGCCTGCCCAGGAACGCGCAGTCGATGCGCCGCGCCATATCGTGCCGCGCGGGAATGGAGAGAAATGCCCTGGTGTCGTCGTTGAATCCCACCGTGTTGTAGAAGCCCGCCGTTTCCGTGGCCTGCTCGCGGAAACGCATCATCCCCTCCGGACTGTCATGAAACCACCATGGGGGGCCGAGGCGCAAGCAGGGATAATGCCCGGCCAGCGGAGCGAGCTCGCGGCTGATGGTCGACTCGTCCAGCATAAAGAGAATGATGGTGAGATTTTTCTCGTTGCCAAAGCGGTTCAGCAGGGGACGCAACGCATGCACATAATCGGTTGCCTGGGGGATGTCACAGCCCATGTCGCGGCCATAGCGCTCGAAGACCACGGGGTTGTGGTTGCGCACGCTGCCGGGATGAATCTGCATCACCAGGCCGTCTTCGACGCTCATCCGGGCCATTTCGGTGAGCATCTGGGCGCGGAAAAGCTCCTTCTGCGCGGCGTCGGCTTTGCCGGAAAGAATCTTGGCGAAGAGGCCAGCCGCCTCGTCGGTCGGGAGATCGGCGGTCTGCGCCGTGAGATGGCCGTGATCGGTGGAGGTGCATCCTAAGGATCGAAAGCGTGCCCGTGCCTGAGCCAGGGCTGTGAGATAGCCGCTCCATTTGGATGTGTCTTCGCCGGTCTGTTCGCCCAGCTTGGCGATCAATCCCGCGAAGTTCGGAAAATCGGGATCGACGACCGAGTCGGGCCGGAACGCGGGGATGATGCGCGCCTTCCAGCCGGAATCGCGGATCGCCTTATGGTGCGACAACGGATCGAGCGGAGAATCGGTGGTGGCCAGTACCTCGATGTTGAACCGCTCGTAGAGCGCACGGGGCAAAAACTCCGGCGTGCTCAGCTTTTCCGAGATGGTGTCGTAATAGAGGTCCGCGGTCTTTTCGGAGAGGCGCTCCTTGAGGCCGAATAGTTCCTGAAAGGCATAATCAAGCCAAATGCGCGTAGGTGTGCCGCGAAAAAGATAGTAGTGGCTGGCAAAGATGCGCCACACCTTGCGCGGCTCCTTGACCTTCTGCTGGCCGATCTCGAGGTCATCCATCGAGACACCCTGGCTGTAAAGCATCCGGAAGACATAGTGGTCAGGCTGTACGAACAACGTGGCCGGATCGGGAAATGGACCGTTGGCGGCAAACCAGGAGGCCTGTGTGTGTCCATGCGGGCTCACGATCGGCAGGTTGCGGACGTGAGCATATAGGGCACGGGCCACCTTGCGCGCGCTGGCTTCAACAGGAAACAGTCGGTCTTCATCGATCAGCATGGCACTCATTCTACCCCTTGCTTTCAAGGTTAACGGGGACACCCAGGATTAGAGGTCAGACCACAAGTATACAAACGCGGAGCCCGTACAAGATTCTCCCGGAGTGTGGTAAGTTTTTTGGGGTAAGCGGGAATATCAGTGTTAATCTCGTTTTGCTCCCGCTTTCCAGATTTTCGAGAAGGTGGCCCACAGTTATGCCGCGGATGAAACCGGAAGAGCCGAATACCCATCGCACGATGCATGTGGTTAACCACATCCGCGGGCTCATCGAAAACGGCACCTTGCAGCCTGGGGACAAGATTCCGCCGGAACGGGAGTTCGCGCGGACATTGAAGATCAGCCGGGCCAGCCTTCGCACCGGTATCGGATACCTGGCGGCGATGGGCGTGATGAAGATCCGGCACGGCGTGGGGACCTTTGTGGCCGACGGTCCGCCGGAGTTCGGAAAGGCTTCTCTCAGCTTGATGGGCGCTTTGCATGGGTTTCAGTCCTGGCAAATGTTCGAAGCACGAATTATACTCGAAAGCCATCTGGCCGCGCTTGCCGCCGAGCGGGGCAAGGAAGAACACCATGCCGCGCTTGCCGAGGAGGTCGCGGAGATGTTCGCGACCCTCGATAGTCCGGCGGACTACCTGATCCACGATCTGCTCTTTCACCGCCTCGTCTCCCAGGCCTCCGGGAACCCGATTCTGGCTGCCCTGATCGAGACAATTACTTCAGCTCTTTACGACAAGCGGCGCAAGACGGTGGAGCGCTCGACGGACCGCCGCGAATCGGCCGAGATGCATCGGGAGATTTATAAAGCGATCCGCGCGCGCAAGCCGCTCGATGCGCGCAAGCTGATGGATCAGCATCTGCGCATGGCGCAGGCCGCTCAGGGGATGGAGCGCCCTGCCGAGCGCCGCGGGTCCGCAGCGGGGCAGAGGCACAAACCGGCGCGCCTCACGGCAGTGGCCTCGGATTGACGCTCAGACGGCTCAGTGCCCGCCCCAGCTATAAATTCTCGTTTTGATTGCGGCGGCCTTGGGCTGATTGTCGGCCGTTGTGCCCATCTGTGCGGCGATGCCTGGTCCGGCCTCATCTTCTGCGTTCGGCTCGCAATTTCCAAATACGGCTTAGAGCTTTCGTTTTTCCCCTCAATAAATCGAGTTATCGGGCGGGGAGCGGCGCACTGGAATTTTTTGTTGACAAGCGTATTGGGCTGGTATCAAAATTGTCCCGCTTCAAAATGTGGTCAGACCACACGACCAGAAAAGAACCGGAAGATCCGGAAACCGGCTTTCGCCCATTCGGACAGGGCGAAGCCTGCACGTTCTATGGAGGAACTGATGCAATCATTTGGAAGTAAGTTCAGCCTGTTGGCTGGATACGTCTGCGCTATGCTTCTGCTGCTGATACCGGTTCAGGTACGGGCGCAGATTGCGGGCACAGGAAATATCCAGGGCACCGTCTCAGATTCATCGGGCGCGGTGATCCCGAATGCCAACGTCACGTTGACCAACCAGGCGACCGACGTGAAGCACACGAGCCAAAGCGACGGCAGCGGCGTCTTTGTCTTTCCCGGCATGGCAATCGGCACTTACAACATCAGCGCGACCGCGCCGGGCTTCAAGACGTATGAGCAAACCGGCATCGTGCTCGAGGTAGGCAGCAGCATTGCGGTCAATGCTGTCCTCTCGATCGGCAATGCGAACACGAAGATCGAGGTGCAGGCCGAGGGCCTTGCGCTGCAAACCGAAGATCCCACCTTCAAGCAAACCATCGACAAGAACGAAGTGAATGAAATGCCGCTGAACGGGCGGCAGATGACGTCACTGATCACGCTCTCCGGTGGCTCCAGTATCGCTCCCAATGGCGATTTTACCGGCAGCAAGTACTCCTATCAGACCATCTCGGTCTCGATTGCCGGCGGGGGCGGCAATACCACCCTCTGGCGTTTCGACGGCGGCGACAACCAGGACTATATGGCCAACGGCAATCTGCCTTACCCGTTCCCCGACGCGGTGAGCCAGTTCAGCGTTGAGTCCACCGCGCTCGGCGCGCAGGACGGCGGGCATGTGGGCGGGATGGTCAACGTGGTCACCCAATCGGGAACAAATCAGTTCCACGGAGAGGCCTTCGAGTTCATCCGTAATAATTATCTCGACGCGACTAACTTCTATTCTTCCACGCCTGACACTCTCCACCAGGACCAGTTTGGTGGCACCTTCGGCGGCCCAATCAAGCGCGATAAGATGTTCGCCTTTGCTGCGTACCAGCGCACACGCGCGAAGCAGGCGCAGTCCTCAACACAAGCCACGGTGCCGACCGCCGCGAACCTGGCTGGGGACTGGTCCGCCACCGATGGCGTTCCCGGGGTTACGAATAGCAACGCATGTAACTCGAGCCACGCGGCCATCCCGCTGGTCGACCCCCTCACAGGCACGCCCCTAGCAGGAAACAAGTATGCGACTCCGCCGACGTATAATTCCTCGGCGTTGGCCTTACAAAAATATCTGCCCGCCATCAATCCAGCACTGGATCCGAACAACTGCGGATTTGTCTTCTACGCCATTCCGTACGCGCTGTTTGACAACCAGTTTGTAACCAGGGTGGACTACACCGTCAGCTCGAAGCAGAACATTTATGGACGGTACTTTGTGGACGGCTACCAGTTCCCGGCGTACTTTGATCCTAAGAACATCCTCATCACCACGCAATCCGGGAACATCGAGCGGGTGCAGACCTTCACGCTCGGCGACGCCTATACGTTCTCTCCCAGGTTCGTCAATTCGGTGCACATCTCCATTCTCCGCCGCGTGAACAACCGCGGCTACAATGCCAGCGACATCAATGCGGCTACTGCGCTCGGCGTTAATATCTACCAGGTCGTGCCCAATGGCCTGCAGATGACCGAGGGCAAGTTCAGCATCGGCGGCGGCACCAACTCGGTGGCGCACTTTAATGACAATACTGCATCCATCGACGACGACATAACCTGGGTCAAGGGCAAACACCAACTCGCGTTGGGCGGGGAGTGGGTGCAGAACCAGCTCAACATCGGCAACGCCTACGAAGGCAACGGCATCTTCACCTTCAACGGCGAATACAGCGGCAGCGGCCCCAAGGGCGGAAACACAATCGGTGACCAGAACCTCGACTTCATGATGGGCACGCTGGGATCGTCGACACCCTTCCAGCAGAGCAAGAAGCAACAGAATGCGCTGCGCGGACCAATTCCCAGCCTCTATGTCCAGGACACCTACCATGCCACCGCGCGCCTGACTCTTGTGGGCGGTCTTCGCTACGGCCCCAATATCATGCCGCACGATTACTTCAACCGCGGTGTTGTATTCAACATGGCCGACTTTCTATCGAATACAGTGAGTTCGGTTTATCCCAACGCCCCCGCCGGGATGCTCTATTACGGCGATAAAGGTGTGACCAGACAGTTCACCAAGAATTCCTACGGGCAGTTTTCGCCCAATATCGGTCTATCGTTCGACCCGGCCGGCAACGGCAAAACAGTGATTCGCGCCGGCGGTGCACTGATGTTCGACAACCCCAACTTCTTCACCAGCCAGCGCAACCAGCAGAACCCGCCTTTCGCTACGGCCGTTACTAACGTTCAAACATCCTCGTCGCCGCCGATACCCTTCAATAATCCCTGGTCGGTGGGCGCGTTTACCAGCAGTCCGTTCCCGCAGCCCGCTGTCCCTACGCCTTCGCAGGCACTATTCTTCGCGCAGTCGCAGTACATCGTGATGGTGCAGCAGTTTAAACCCGCCTACACGATTCAATGGACCTTGAGCATTCAGCGTGAATTCGGCCATGGCTGGCAAGCGCAGATCGATTACATCGGCAACACCACCCACCGCGATCCCGTGGGCTACACATTCGACCCGGCTGTCTTTGTCCCTGGAGTCTGGGGAGCGAACGGCACCGGCTGTACAGGCATCGTCACTACCGGCCCAGCCGCGGTCAAGCCCGGCGCTGCAGGAACCAATTGCTCCACGACTGGAAACCAGAGTTCGCGTTTCCTGCTTACCCAATTAAATCCCACCCAGGGCAACCAGATTGAAGGCAGCGGCGGAGGTTCGGTGATTGTGGGCGACGAAGGCACCGCTAACTACAACGGGCTTATTTCCTCGCTCCAGCACCGCCTCTCGAGTACTTTCAGCTTGCTGGGCAACTGGACCTGGTCGAAGTGCCTGAATATTGAAGATGCGCAAGGCGATTTGGCCGGCACAACGGTTGAGAACCCGAACAAACTTGCCCTGGACTACGGTCCGTGCGGTTCCGACTATCGCCACATCGAAAATGTCTCACTTGTTGCGAAGAGCGGTTTCAGCGCGCACCTCAATCGCGCCGAAAAGTTCGTGATCGATGACTGGGAGCTGGCGCCGCTCATTCACATCCAAAGCGGCACGGCATTTACCGTAACCTCGGGCCAGGATAACTCCCTTACCGACGTGGGCAACGACCGACCCAACCTGGTGCCCGGCGTGAACCCCTACTCCGAGGTAAAGTTCCATAAAGCCACGGGCGAAGCAAACCGCGAGTACCTCAATCCCGCTGCCTTTGCGCAAGTGACTGCGTCGTGCACATCGACAACCAGTGGCGGTTGCTCGGCTCTCGGCACCTACGGAAATATCGGCAAGAACTCTTTTCATGGTCCCCGATTCTTCCAAATGGACGCACAGGTTTCGCGGATCTTCCCGATCCACGAACGCCTGACAACAACGCTGCGGCTGGAGGCGTTCAATGTGCTGAACCACCCGAATTTCTCCACCGCGGATGCCAAACTGACCGATTCGACTTTTGGCCAGGTGTCGGCAACCGCGTCCAACGGGACCAATAACACCTTCGGCGCCCGCGTCTTCCAGGGCAGCGTGAAGATCAACTTCTGAGCTCGCGCTTCAAAAAGCAGCCGAATTCAGCTTGAAACGGCCACCCCCCGCGGGGTGGCCGTTTTGAGTTGCGCTCCGGTCGGGTTTTGGGCTCCGCGTCGGCCGCCGAAGGGGATTTTGGACCTTAAGTCACCAGCAGGTCACTCGAAAGTAACGTGAGGTTTCAATATCGGGAAGTGGTTAAATTCTTCATTTCGCAAGGGATTCCGGACGGCGTTTTCAGAGGGTTAATTTCCGGTCGGGAACTCTAACTTTCGCTGTTGACAACGATTCCTCAACTATATGAAACTGTTCGAGCTTCAAAAAAGTGGTCAGACCACGACAGATGTGATTCACCGGCAGGGCGAATCATGGACCGTTGGGCTATGCCGCAAGGCCGGACAAAGTAACTGTGGAGGCAACAATGCAAACAGGATTGACGGAATCGCCGAAGGGAATGCCTGCGTATTTTTCCGGGATCTCGATTCGGAGATGGCTGGTGCTGCTGGCCATTGTGGGAATGGCGCCGTTCTTTGCGATCGCGCAGATCGCCGGCACGGGAGCCATCTCAGGCACGGTAACGGATTCGACGGGAGCAGTGGTTGGGAATGCGACCGTGACCGTAACCTCGACGGCAACCAGTGAAAACACAGTTCGCGCCACCACCGGCGCCGGCGATTACAACGTCACGCCGCTCACGCCCGGCGTATATACGGTCACGGTAAAGGCTGCCGGGTTTCGGACCTTTGTGCAGCAGAATGTAACCGTCGACGCTCTTGAGACCGTTTCGCTCAACATAAAGCTGGCGGTGGGAACGTCCGAGCAGACGATCACGGTCAGTTCAGCGCCGCCGGTACTCGAAACCTCTGACGCCACTCTGGGCGCGGTGATGGACAACCAGATGTACTCGAGCCTTCCGCTGCTGATGGGCGCGGGCGGCAGCCCCGATCAGCGCCGCGCGACGGATTTCGCCGCCCTGATGCCCGGCGTACAGACGAACTACGTCGGCAGCAACAACGCAACCGACGCTTCCGGCGGTGTGAATGGCGGCAACCCGGCCGGCGGCACGTCGGAGATCTACATCGACGGCGTCAATCTGCCGGAGGCCGATGGCATCGGCGATCCGCGCTTCACCTGGTCCGCGTTCGGCATGGATGCCATCGACCAGTTCCAGGTTCAGACCTCCGGCTATTCGGCGCAATATGCCGGCCAGGGTGTGCAGAATTACTCGATCAAGCAGGGAACGAACGCGTGGCATGGCGGTGTCTATGAGTACATCCGCAACACGGTGCTCGACGCCTGGAGATTTACCAGCAAGGTGCCGACCGTCACAGGCATCGTGCCCCAGGGCCAGACCTGCGCCTATGGTTCGGCGGCCTCGAGCTATTGCGCCCCCGGCGGTGTCAAGCCCGCGGAGATCATGAACGAAGTGGGCGCCACATTCGGCGGACCGATTCTCAAGAACAAACTCTTCATGTTCTATAACTACGGCCAGTACCGCAACCAGAATGGGCCGACAATCAAGTTGCAGACTATTCCCACGACGGCCATGCTCAACGGCGACTTCTCGGCATACTCGACCGCAACCAAATACAACATTTACGACCCCGGTTCGCAAACGCCCGGTTGTCTCGGCTCCGCGGCCAGTCCGTGCGCCCGCACCCAGTTCATTTCTACCGGCGGCACTGAACCCGCGGGAACCCCTAACGTGATTCCCACAGCGCGCCTTTCGCAGTCGGCTCAGTACATCAATAAATACATGCTGCCCTACGAGGCGACAGCGCTGCAAACCCAGTACTCGAACAATATCGCGACGGGCTATGCGAACGGCTTGGCGAACTGGTACCAGGGCGGCCGCATCGACTACACGATGAACTCGAGAAACCAGGTGAGCATCATCGTCGCCTTCGGCCGTCAGGCCAGCACCGGCCCGAACTCGTCCGGCGCCGCCAATCAACTTGGGCCTCCATTCAACACCAATCAGGCCTACACTCCAAAAACCACGGTGGACATCGTAAAAGACACCTTTACCATCAACTCGCACATTGTAAACGTGGCCGCGGTTGCCTTTGGCCGCTACAAGAGTCTTTCGGTCAACCCCAACGATGCTCCGCAGTTCGCGGCTACTCAGACGGGCCTGCTGAATACGCCTACTGGCCAGGCCAGCTTCTTCCCGCTCATTTCATTCAGCGGCAATACGAGTTGCCCGCCCACATCCGGCGGAGGCGTCGATAACCCGTGCAACGAGGGCGGCTACGACTGGAACCAGAAGGTCAACAACACCTACGCCGTTTCTGACAATCTGCAGTGGCAACTCGGCAAGCACAACCTCACCTTCGGCGGGCAGGTGGTTGACGTGCAGTTCAACTACATCAAGAACCTTACGTTCTCGTCGCCACTCACCTACACCTTCGCCAACACGCAAACAGGCGGATGGTCCAGCGGAACCAGTTTGAACAGCACCAGCGGTTCTTCCGTCGCCAGCTATTTGCTCGGTGCGGTCAGCTCCAGCTCAATAACCGTGGGGGTCCCGGGCCTGGGCACGCGCTGGCTCGACCCCTCCTTCTGGGCTCAGGATGACTACAAGATTACGCCCAAGCTGACGCTGAATCTCGGTCTTCGCTGGGATATCTGGCCGGCAATTCACGAGACCCACAATCTGATCACATTCCTCAATCCCACCGCCACCAATTCGGTCACCGGCAACCTGGGCACACTGGCCTTTGCGGGCGGCAATCCATCGGACGGGTATCACACCGGAACGCCCATTCCGTCGTCAACCTTCTACGGCAACCTCGGGCCTCGCGTGGGATTAGCCTACGAACTCAACGATAAGACGGTGATCCGCTCCAGCTATAGCCTCGACTTTGCCCGCGGCGACTGGACCAGCGGCAGCCAGTCGGGTTCGCCTTCCACCACCGGGCTGTCTCCCTCGGCGTCGGCGCCCGCCGGCACCGTCAACCAGCCTTCTTTCTTCTGGGACGGCACGGCCTGCGGCAATGCAACTGCCGACGGCGTCGCCTGCGGCTGGACCGGATCGATTGCTGCGCCTGCTCCGCCTGCCGGCGGCACCAGCCTGGCTGAGTTCGGCACCAGCGAGACTACAGCGCTCACCAACGCCGGCGCCCAAAGCCCTACCTACTGGGATCCTCATTACGGATCGCGCACGCCGGAGTACGTTAACTGGACATTCGGCTTGGAGCGGCAGCTCACGCCCAACATGTCCATCTCTGTCAGCTACGTGGGCAGCGAAGGCCACTTTCTCAACGTTTCCAAGGCCATCGGCTCACGCAACAACGAGCTTCCAGAGAGCCTTGGTGCTTTGGCTGGTTACAACGTGGTCGGTAACACCGCAGTCGCTTGCAGCGGCCTTAACTGCACCACGCCGCTTTTGACACAGACCGGCCCCTCGGCCGCCAATTCGATGGCCAACATCGCGCTCGCCCAGGGGCTCGGTTTTACCCCGCCCAATCCTTACAACGCGAGCAACGCCACTTACTACTACAAGAACACCGTCGGTTCGTATTTCACCAACTTCCCGCAATATAGCGGCGTGTCCGATACCACCAGTTTTGTGGGCAACGAAAACTGGAACGCCGTGGAGATCAGCCTGCGCCAGCGTCCGGCGCACGGGCTGAATTTCATGATCAACTACACGTACTCCAAGTCCATCGACGACCTGGGCACCTTCCGCGTGGGCGACAACGATCGCCTCGACCGTTCGCTCTCCACTGCGGACATGCCGCAGAACCTGGTCGGAACGGTGGTCTATCAACTGCCGGTCGGTCGCGGACATTGGATGGGTGACAACCTGATCTACCGCTCGATCCTGAGCGATTGGACAGCTTCGGGCATCTTCACCGATCACTCAGGCTTCCCGATCGCTGTCACGGGTAGCGGTTGCGGCGGCGCGAGCATTCTCAACCAGTGCATGCCCAGCGTTGTTGCAGGCCAGGCTGGTCGCCAGAACGGCGCTTATGGCAAACACGTAACCGCTGCGCCGGGGTCTCCCAATTACATTGGCAACGTCCAATACCTCAATCCCGCTGCATTTACGGTTGCCATTAACAGCTCTTCAGCATCGGGTCAGGGAGTTAACGTGGGCCAAGGTCCGGCTCTCTACGTACCCGGCAACGCCCCGCGTGTGGCAGCCCTCAATATGTGGGGCATGGGCTACTACGACGCTGACGCAGCCATCAAGCGCACGTTCCCTGTGTACCACGAGTGGAACCTCGCATTCGAGTTGGATATGACCAACGTTACCAACCACGTGGTGTGGGCTTCTCCGTCTGCCGCTGTTGCATCCGGAACGAATGCCGGATACGGCACCGTCACGGCCCTTAGCTCGGCCAATGCGCCCCGCGACGTGCAGGGCTCGTTGCGCATCAACTTCTAACCCTTTACCCGATTCGACCACTAGGTGCTGCTGGCCATGCTGGCAGCACCTTTTCCTTTGTTTTGGCGATGCACTACAATTTCTGCGTCCCCGGAGCCGCTGCTTCATGATCCCGAGCCAAAGTCTGCTGATTCCTCTTCGCCGCATAGCCGCGGCCCTCGCACTTTCGTTTCTTGCCTTGTGCGTCTCGCCCTGTGCGCACGCACAGGCTGCTTCGCAATCCGCGGCGGTTGCGGAAACTGCTCCGGCCGATCCCACTCTGCCACACGGCGAGATCGAATATCTGTGGCCCAAAGGCGCGCCGGGCGCGGTGGGAACGGAAGAGCAGGATAAACCGCATCTTGAAATCTTTTCGGGCTTCGGGCCGGGTCCGCATACGGCGGTCGTCGTGTGTCCCGGAGGCGGGTACACGCATCTGGCCTACGAGAAGGAGGGAACGCGGATTGCCGAGTGGCTCAATCTGCGCGGTATCACGGCGTTCGTGCTCACGTATCGCCTGGCCCCGCGCTATCACTATCCTGCGCCCGTTCTCGACGGCTACCGTGCGATGCGCTGGGTGCGCAGCCACGCCGACGAGTACAAGATCGATCCGGACCGGATCGGCATGTGGGGATTTTCCGCGGGCGGCCATCTGGTGGGCATCGTGGGCACGCATTTTGACGACGGCAATCCGCAAGCCGCGGACCCAATCGACCGCGTGAGCGACCGGCCCGACTTCGTCATTAGTTCCTATGGCGGGCTCTCGCTCGAGGCCGGCATTGCCAAGCCGCACGCGATGAGCTCGCTGCTGGGAGAGAATCCTTCGCCTGAGCTGATCGAAGACATGTCGCCCGACAAGCATGTAACGGCGCGGACGCCGCCCTATTTTCTCTATGCCACCACGACGGACCAATCTGTGCCGGTACTGAGCAGCGTGGAGTTTTATACCGCGCTTGTGAAAGCCGGCGTTCCGGCGGAGATGCACATCTTTGAGCAGGGACCGCACGGCACGGCGCTGGGGCAGGCATATCCTGCGCTCTCAGCGTGGCCCGAGCTGCTGGAGAACTGGCTGCGGCTGAATGGATGGATTGCGCAGCGCACTGCGAAGTGAGACTGGCGCATCCCCGCATTGTTCAATGAGGATCGAAGCCGCTATAGTTGGTTCGGTGCTGAAACAAAACGTGGCCGAGCTGCCAACCGCAGTCAGCATCCGGAGCCCCAATGAAGATCTTACGTAGTCTGGCGTTTCTTTCTGTGCTTGCCTTCACGCTTGCTGCCACTGCGGACGAGTTGCCCTGGTCGCAGCGTGCGGCCAACGCGGCGATGGAGCGCTGGCCCGATGGGCGGTTTGCTCCAGCGGGCGCGCCGTGGGCCTGGAACTATGAGCTTGGCACGTTGCTCGATGGCATGGACGCGGTGTGGCTGAACACGGTGGACCCGCGCTATTTTCATTACATCCAGAGCTCAGTGGATCAGCTCGTCGAGCCCGATGGGTCGATTCCCACCCTGAAACCGGAGGAGCATCAGCTCGACAATATTCTCCTCGGGCGGCAGCTCTTACTGCTTTACGGCGTGACGAAAAACAAACGCTATTTGACGGCGGCGGCGCAGCTCTACGATGAATTGCAGCATCAGCCGCGCAACGCCTCCGGCGGCTTCTGGCACAAGCAGCGCTATCCAAACCAGATGTGGCTCGACGGGCTGTACATGGCCGAGCCGTTCTATGCCGAGTACTCCCGCCTTGCGCATCATCCGGAAAACTTCAAAGACATCACGCACCAGTTTGTGCTGATGGAGGAGCACGCGCGCGACGCGAAGACGGGTCTGCTCTATCACGGGTGGGATGCGTCGAAGCAACAGCGCTGGGCGAATCAGCAGACAGGGGACTCGCCGGAATTTTGGGCGCGCGGAATGGGCTGGTACATGATGGCGCTGGTGGATACGATCGGTTCTCTTCCTGACGACGATCCAGGACGGGCACAGTTGATTGTAATTCTCAATCGCGCGGCGGCTGCCGTGGCGCGGTATCAGGATACCTCGACCGGGCTCTGGTATCAGGTGATGGATAAGCCGGGCGCGAAGGGCAACTACTTCGAGTCTTCGGCGGCGTGTATGTTCGTCTACGCGCTCGCAAAGGGCGTGCGGCGCGGTTATTTGCCGGAGCATTATGTCGCGAATGCGGAGCGCGGCTATCAGGGCATTCTGACGCACTTTGTGAAGACGGGGCAGGGAGATGATGTGTCGCTCACGGACACGGTGAAGGCGGCGGGGCTGGGCGGCGAGCCTTATCGAGATGGCAGCTATGCCTATTACATTGGCGAGAAGACCGTTACGAACGATCCGAAAGGCGTGGGCGCGTTCATCCTGGCAAGTGCGGAGATAGAAGACGCGCAGGATGCAAAGATTGGCCGCGGCGATAGGGTGATAGCGGACGGGTGGTTCAACTCGCAGCAGCGCCGCGATCCATTTGGCCAGATGGTCTACTTTCACTATAAGTGGGATACGCAGGATGAGCCGGGCTACTCGCTCTTCGGTCACCTCTTCCGCGAATTCGGCGCGGAGACAAAGGAGCTCGACGCGGAGCCCACCGCAGATAATCTGCACAGCGCGCAAGTATTCGTGATCGCCTCGCCCGACAATGCGGACAAGAATCCGCAGCCTCACTATGCAAATGCGGAAGATGCGGCGCAGATCGCCGAATGGGTGAGGGCCGGCGGCGTGCTGATGATCATGGAGAACGATACGTCGTTCGCAGATCTTGAACATTTCAACGTAATTTCGGAAAAGTTCGGAATCCATTTCAACAGCGTGCTGCGCAAACACGTGATCGGCACGCAATGGGAGATGGGCAAGATTGTTGTGGATGGCGGCGGACCGATCTTTCATCACCCGCATACGCTCTACATGAAAGATGTGTGCACGATCTCGGTGAGCGGGCCGGCCAAGCCGGTGCTCGCGGAGGGCGACGACATTTTCATGGCGGTTGCGAAGTATGGAAAGGGAACCGTCTACGCGGTCGTCGATCCCTGGCTCTATAACGAGTACACCGACGGGCGGAAGCTGCCGGCGCTGTATGACAACTATGCTGCCGGCAAGGAACTCGCGCGTTGGATTCTGGAGCAGGTTCCACGCTAGTAAAACAATCAAACAGCGGATGGGCCGAGACAATTTATCGAGATGATTTCTGAAGTTCTGGGCCGCAAGTGGTCAGTCCACTGGGCTCGCCAGCGATTTCCCGGCTGCGCCGATCGGAGATGCACATGCGTTTTTTTAAATGGTTGCGGTTTCTGGCGGTGGTCTCGCCGCTGCTTTTAGTCTTAGCGGTACGGGCGCAGGATACGCGCGATGTGACGGAGCCCAAGATTCCGCCGGCGTGCGTCACGCTCGATGCGGGGCTTGCGGCGAAGCATGGCGTGCTCTCCGCCGCGGACGAGCGGAAACTCGATACGGCGCGCATTCAGGGCGCAATCGACGGCTGCACTGCGGGCGATGCGGTGGTGCTGCGCGCGCATGGGAAAAAGAATGTGTTTCTCACCGGCCCATTGACCTTGCGCTCGGGTGTGACCCTGGTGGTGGACAAGAACACAGCGCTGGTTGCGTCGCGCGATCCGCGAGTCTATGATCTCGCGCCGGGAAGCTGCGGCATTGTGGCGCAGCGCGGCCGCGGATGTAAGCCGCTAATCATCGGAGACGGAGTGAACAATGCCGGCATCATGGGCGAAGGATCCATCGACGCGCGCGGCGGCGCAACGCTGCTGGGCCAAGATGTAACGTGGTGGGACCTGGCGCACGAGGCGAAGGTAAAAGACCTTTCTCAGAGCGTGCCCGCGATGATCGTACTGCGCCGGGCAAACAACTTTACGATGTACAAGATCACGCTCCGCAATTCGCCGGGCTTTCACGTTTCGGTGAACCAGACGGATGGATTCACGGTGTGGGGTGTGAAGATCATGACGCCCAAGACCGCGCGCAACACCGACGGCATCGACCCTGGCTCCTCGCGCAACATCACTATCGCCTACAGCTACATTCATACCGGCGATGACGATATCTGTCTCAAGCCGAGCGCTGCAGGCTCGGTTTCGAATATGTCCGTGCTCCATGACCATTTCTATTCAGGACACGGCATGTCGATCGGCAGCGGAACTTTCGGCGGAGTGGATCACCTGCTGGTGGACGATCTCACGATTGACGGCGCGGACAACGGAATCCGCATCAAATCCGATCGCAGCCGCGGCGGTCTCGTCCATCAAGTCGTCTATCGCAACGTGTGCATCCGCAATGTTGCGAATCCGCTGGTGTTCACGCCACTCTATACAACGTTCAGCGGCGAACGGCTGCCGATCTACAAGGACATCACGCTCGAAAACGTGCACGTGCTCACGCCCGGCGCCTACACTTTTTTTGGACTTGATCCCGATCACAAGCTCGAAATCAAACTCGACAATGTTTTTGCCGACGATCAGCAGCACTCGCTGTTCTACGACAAGGACGCGGTGATTACGACGGGCCCGAAGCTCGGGAATCTGGAGCCGAAGGGCGAGGATGTGACGATCGATCCTGCGCCTGATTCGACAGCGGGTGAGCCTCTCAACTGCGATGCGCGCTTTGTTCCGTTTCCCGCGACGCCGACTGCTCCTGAGATGGCCGGCAAGATTCCGCCGGAAGACAAGACCATGTACGTTGCGGCTGATGGCACCGGCGACTATTACTCGATTCAGCGCGCACTCGACGTCGCCGAGCCAGGAGCGGTGTTGTCGGTCTCGCCCGGCACATATCGCGAAGTGCTGACGGTTGACAAGCCGAACATCACGATCCGCAGCGCCAATTCCGACGCGAGCAAGACGGTGGTGGTGAATGACCGCAGCGCGGGGCAGAATGGCGGCACTCTGCATTCGGCAACCGTGAACGTAACGGGCGATAATTTTTTCGCCGAAAACATCACATTCGAAAACGACTTTAACCGCACGCATCCGCAACTGCCGGCGGGTTCGCAGGCTTTGGCCCTGCTGGTGACTGGCGACCGCGCCGTATTTCATAACGTGCGGCTGCTGGGGAACCAGGACACGGTCTATGCGGGCAGCAAGAACTGCTCGCCGGATGGGCAGAACTGCGTAGCAGCGCGGCAATACTTTTCCGATTGCTATGTTGCCGGCAATGTCGATTTCATCTTTGGCGATGCGAAGGCGGTCTTCGAAAACTGCGAGATTCATTCGACGCCGCACGGTGGCGGATACATCACGGCGCAATCGAAGCATTATCCCGAGGAGGACTCGGGATTCGTGATCGACCATTGCAAGCTCACCGCCGATGACGGTGTGACCGGCGACGTGTTTCTTGGGCGGCCATGGCGGCCCTACGCGACCGTCATCTATATGCATACGGATATGGACGCGAAGATTGCGCCGGCAGGTTGGCGCGAGTGGCACCCCGGCGAAACGCATTCGCTCGACACAGCCTATTACGCCGAGTTTGATTCGACGGGGCCGGGCGCGCATCACGATGAACGCGATGCGCACACGCACCTTCTTACCCCTGAACAAGCGAAGCAGTACGAGCCGCAGGTGTTCCTGCGTGGAAAAGATAACTGGAATCCGCTGGCGATGCCTGCCCAGTAAAATGGAGTTGCGGCGGCAGTGGCGACAGAGATGCAGGGAGGAACGATGAAGACGGTATTGATGGCTGATCCTGTGCGGTATCCGCGCATGACCACCGAGGAATTACGAGAGACTTTCTTGCTCAACATCTTGTATGAGCCGGGCAAGGTTCATCTGAACTATGTCGATCTCGACCGCTCCGTTGTGGGCTTTGCTGCGCCACTCGATGCGGCGATCGCGCTGCCCACCGACGCGGACTTGCGCGCGACTTACTTCACGGAGCGGCGCGAAGTGGGCGTGTTGAATATTGGCGGCGCAGGCACGGTGACAGTGGGAGGGAAGAACTACACACTCGAGAATCTCGACTGCCTCTACATCGGGCGCGGCAATAAGGACGTGAGCTTTGCGTCGAACGACAAGAGCGCACCGGCGGTGTATTACCTGCTGAGCTATCCGGCGCACGCGGAGTATCCGGTGACCTTGGTAAAGAAGGAAGAAGCGAGCCCGGTGGAACTGGGCACGGTGGAGACCTGCAACAAACGTACCATCTGCAAGTACATTCATCTGCAAGGCGCGCGAAGCTGCCAGCTGGTAATGGGTGTGACGCATCTTGCACCGGGCAGTAACTGGAACACGATGCCTCCGCATACGCACATGCGGCGGTCTGAAATTTATATGTACTTCAACGTGGACCCGAGTGCGCGCGTGATGCACTTCATGGGTCCACCGGCGGAGACGCGGCATATCGTGATGACGGATAAAGATGTCGTGGTGTCGCCGGGGTGGTCGATCCATGCCGGCGTGGGCACGCGGGCGTACAGTTTTTGCTGGGGCATGGGCGGCGAGAACCAGGATTATGCGGATATGGACCCGGCGCCGGTGGAGACGCTGCGATAGGACAGAGTAAGGAAGGGCAAGACGGCCAGTCGCGAGGTTTTGCGGCTGGCCGTTTGTTGTTGGGGCAAATATTAGACTCCAAGATGGCCGGTTCTTAGATTGGCATGTGGCGTGTAGTATTGCGCGGTGGAGGAAAGCTATGGTGAGACTGATTCTTTCTGTTTCGGTGATGCTGATGCTTGGGGCGCAGACGGCCCCGCTCACGGGCGACAGCGCGCTGGTGATTCCGGCGGCGGAGGTGCAGGCGCAGACGGCGAAGGTGATTGCAGATACAAGCCCGTCGAGCGCGGATGCGGGTACAACGGTTCTGAGCGCTTATGGGAACCTGACGCTGCGGCTCTATGTGCGCAAGACGAGCGGCGGCGGCGAGATTCATGCGCACTTCGACGACCTGATGATTGTGCAGCAAGGAACGGCGACGCTCGTGACCGGCGGAACCCTTGCCGACCGCAAGGAGCTGGCCAACGGTGAAAGCCGTGGATCGAGCGTGGTGGGTGGCGTGTCGCGCAAGCTCACGGTGGGCGATGTAGCGATTGTGCCGGCGGGCGTGGCGCACCAGACTCTCGTCGAGCCGGGCTCGACCTATGCGTATATGGTGGCGAAGGTACATGAGCCGTGACAGGCAGAGACCAGGAGCGAGAGACTAGTGAACTGCTCGATGAGGTTCGTGCTCTCCCACCCTAGCGACAGAGACTAAAACGTCGCGAGGGTGGGGCACCCATTTTCGTGCTTAGGATTTTTCGTTGCTGCTTTTTAGTTTGGGTAATGCGGATTCACCGCTCTGGATGAGCAGGCCGGCTTGGGAGTAGATGCCCAGCTTTTCGCGCGTGTCGGTGATGTCGAGATTGCGCATGGTGAGCTGGCCGATGCGGTCGCGCGGCGAGAAGGTTGATTCGCCTTTCTCCATCGTCAGGCGCTCGGGTTTGAAGGTGAGATTGGGCGAGACGGTGTTGAGGATTGAATAGTCGTTGCCGCGGCGGAGTTCGAGCGTGACTTCGCCGGTGACGGCTTTGGCTACCCAGCGCTGTGCGCTTTCACGCAGCATGATGGACTGCGGATCGAACCAGCGGCCCTGGTAGAGCAGGCGGCCGAGCTTGCGGCCGTTTTCGCGATACTGCTCGATCGTGTCTTCGTTGTGGATGCCGGTGACGAGGCGCTCATAGGCGATGAAAAGCAGCGCCATGCCCGGCGCTTCGTAGATGCCGCGGCTCTTGGCTTCGATAATGCGATTCTCAATCTGGTCGCTCATGCCGAGTCCGTGGCGTCCGCCGATGCGGTTGGCTTCAAGCATCAGCTCGACTGGATCGTTGAACTCGACGCCATTGAGCGCGACCGGCCAGCCTTCGACAAACTTGACAACGACTCGTTCGGGCTTGATGGCGACATTGTCGCGCCAGAAGGCGACGCCCATGATCGGCTCGACGATCTTCATGCTGGTGCTCAGGTGTTCGAGATCCTTGGCTTCGTGCGTGCCGCCCAGAATATTCGAGTCCGTAGAGTAGGCTTTTTCCGCGGACATCTTGTATTCGAAGCCGGATTTCTTCATGAAGGCGGACATTTCGGCGCGTCCGCCGAGCTCTTCAATGAATGCATCGTCGAGCCATGGCTTATAGATCTTCAACTCGGGATTGACGAGCAGGCCGTAGCGGTAAAAGCGCTCGATATCGTTGCCCTTGAAGGTGCTGCCGTCGCCCCAGATGCTGACGCCATCTTCTTTCATGGCGCCGACGAGCATGGTTCCGGTGACAGCGCGGCCGATGGGCGTGGTGTTGAAGTAGGCGATGCCGGCGGTGGTGATATGGAAGGCGCCGCTTTGCAGCGCGGCGATGCCTTCGCGCACAAGCTGCGCGCGGCAGTCGATCAGGCGCGCTTTCTCTGCGCCGTATTCGAGCGCGGCGCGCGGGATGGCATCGTAGTCGGACTCATCGGGCTGGCCGAGATTGGCCGTATAGGCGTAGGGTTTGGCGCCTTTCAGCTTCATCCAGTGAATAGCTGCGCTGGTATCAAGGCCGCCGGAGAAGGCGATTCCCACTCTTTCGCCAACCGGAAGATGTTCGAGGATATTGGACATTCTGAGGTGACTCCGAGCAAAGTGCTACAGGTTTTTGAGAAACAGGTGCCTTGTTCATTTTACGGGTCCGACCTTGCGTGATCAGGGACGTGCGTCTGTGAAAGTCCCGCTAGCGACGAGGGGCCAACCACGGACCCGATTTCTATTTTTCCGCTTGAAAAGGGCGGATTATCGAGAGATTGTGTTAACTGTTCTGTCAACAGGGGAGTTTTCCGCCTGTGTTTTCAGGGCAAATATATACTTGACGAATCATCCCCAAGAGAGTGTGATGGGGGTGTGCTGTGATCAGCATTCACCTTCCTGGATCAAAACATCGGCGAGGTCTAAGGATGATTATTGGATATTTCGATGAGACAAGGAATTGCCATCAAGACTTCGTTGCGGTTTCTGGATATCTTGCCGACGAGAGCAACTGGGATGCCTTGGCGACCGACTGGTCTGTATTGCTGAAAAAACATCAGATTCCATACCTGCACACAACAGATTTTCTTTGTGCGGAGGGTATATACAAGGAATTGGGGTGGAAGGAGAAAGAGAAGAATGATCTTATTCTTTCCGTGATCAATGAGTTTATAGATGTCATTCGCTGCCACACGGTTTTTGGAATTGCGATTGGTTTAGACGCAAAAAAGTATCGCGAAATTACCAATGGATATAGGAAGCGGCCTAAACCAGAGGTATTTTGTTTTGAGCGTCTCTTGAGAAAATGCGTGGACATCGCAGAGGAAGTCAAAGAAGGATCGCCACTTTGTCTGCTGTTTGACGATTCAAAAGAATATTCCATGAAAGCATATGCTAACTTTAGCGAAGTCCAACAGCGACACCCTGAAGTTAAGAAGAGTATCGGGCTTATAGGGTTTGGGAATGATGAAGTCATACCTCCTCTACAGGCTGCTGATGTATTCGCCTATGCCACGCAAAGATTACAAGACAGCGGGGGGCAAAATGCGTGGCTAGAACATCCTGTCTTTTCAAGACTGATTCTTCCCACTCGGCCCGATTATGGGACTATGTATTTTAGTGAAAGATGGGACGCTGACTTCTTAGTTTCGCAGCAAGACAACATTGTCGCGGTATGCAGCGGAGGGCCGTTTCGCATATGAGACAGAATCCTGAATACGACACATTCAACAAGGCAATGGACACGATCCTGAAGGCTGATCCTGCCAAGGTGAAGGCGACAGTCGATGCGGAGATTCAGGCGAGCGCGGCAGAGCGGGAAGCGAGAGGCGAGCGCAAGCGCGGGCGGAAGGCTAAGGTTCAACCTTCCGCTTCCGGCCACGTTTCAAACGCCAAGGATTAGAATGCCGTTTCTCCCACCTTGCCGGTTACCTCCGCATAGGTGAGGCGACGGCCAGCGACTTGCGACATGAGCAGTGCAACCCGGTCGGCATCGGTGAGCGGGTTGTCTTTGGTGGCGCGATTGTTGTAACGGAATACCTGTTCGGTGACATAGCGATCAAGATGAAAAGGTTCCACAGCAACGTAGGTCCCGGTGAGGGTCCGCTTCAGGAGACTCCAGAAGTTGTCGATGCCCTGAGTGTGGACTTGTCCGCGAACAAACTCCTCAACATGGTTCACAGTCGCGTGAATGTATTCCTGCACTGCGAGACGATCATAGGCCGGGTAGCCATCGGTGTAGATGGTCGATCCCTTCTCAATCTGATTCAGAATCTCGGCTTGCAGAGTTTCGCGCTTCACATTAGGAACCACCTTGGCGCGAATCTGACGGCTGTTGCGGTCAAGCATTCCCATGACAATCGCTTTCTGATTGCCCTTCTCGGCAGTCTGCATACGCAGGCGGCGGTCACTGTGCATCTTCTGGGGCTTGGGTCCAACGAAGGTCTCATCCACTTCTACCGGCCCCATATCGCTCCCGCCCATCTTCATCATGGAACCATTCTTCATAGCTTCGCGGATGCGGTGCAGCATGAACCATGCAGTCTTCTGAGTTACACCGAGGGAGCGGGAAATTTCCATACTGCTGATGCCGTTCTTGGCAGAGACGATAAGCCATACTGCCGGAAGCCACTTTTCAAGGCCCAAGGGCGAATCCTCAAAGATAGTCCCGACCTTCGCGGAGAACTGGCGCTTTGCATGGGCGCTCTTGCACTGCCATTTCTTCTGGCTAGCGAGCCAAGTGACATCCTTCCGTCCGCAAGTAGGGCAAACAACCCCGTTCTGCCAGCGATGAGCAACCATGTAGGCAATGCAATTGTCGGCATCGGCGAAGTAGATGATGGCTTCTTGAAGGGTCTTTGGGGCTTTCATGAATCAAAGTATCGCCGATCTAAGTTGATTTGTCAAGTATATAATTACCGTTTTCAGTTATTCATTCTGTGCAGGTTAGGCTGATTGGCCGATGCTATGGGGCGCCATACCAGGTGATTTTTGAGGGGGGAGGGGTGGGGGTGCTTGTTTCGTACTGGATTTGCGTTTGGACGGAGGAGTCTTCCTCGACGTTATTGTGCACAATGCGGCGATAATTTTCTGCAACGGATGTTTAGAAGCAACCGCAGATCCTTCGACTCCCTTCGGTCGCTCAGGATGACAGCTTCGGGGGTGGGTTGCTCGGGATGACACACTTAGCAAGATCTATGGCAGCAGCAAAGCGGCGATCTCGTTGGAGATCGCCGCTTGATTTTTAGTGCCGGGAGTTTGTCCTAGACGTTGTAGGTGCCGGAGGAGACGCGGCCGCCGTGGCCGGTCCAGTTGGTGTGGAAGAACTGGCCGCGGGGCTGGTCGATGCGCTCGTAGGTGTGCGCGCCGAAGAAGTCGCGCTGTGCCTGGAGCAGGTTCTGCGGCAGGCGGGCGGTTCGGTAGCCATCGAAGAAGGCAAGCGCTGTCGAGAATGCGGGCGTGGGCACGCCCATCTGGACGGCGTGCACGAGGGCTTTGCGCCACGATGCCTGGTATTTATTGACGGCAGAGGAGAAGAAGTCGTCGAGCAGGAGATTGGTGAGGCCGGCGTTCTTGTCGAAGGCGGCCTTGATATCGGCCAGGAATGCGCTGCGGATGATGCATCCGCCGCGCCACATCAGGGCGATGCCGCCCATGTTGAGGTGCCACTTATTCTCGGCTCCGGCGGCGCGCAGAAGCATGTATCCCTGCGCGTACGAGATCATCTTGGAGCAGTAGAGCGCGCAGCGCACGTCTTCAATGAAGGCCTTGCGGTCGCCTACATCGATCTTGGCTGCGGGGCCTTCCAGAATCTTCGATGCGGCGACGCGCTCGTCCTTGAGCGCGGAGAGGCAGCGCGCGAAGACCGACTCGCCGATGAGCGTGACGGGCTGGCCGGTGTCGAGCGCGCTGATGACGGTCCACTTGCCGGTGCCTTTTTGCCCGGCGGTGTCGAGGATCTTGTCGACGAGCGGTTTTCCGTCTTCATCTTTTTTGGCGAAGATCTGGCTGGAGATTTCGATCAGGTAGCTGTCGAGCTCGCCCTTGTTCCACTCGGTGAATACGCCGGCCAACTCGTCGGGCGTGAGGCCGAGGCCGTGCTTGAGCAGGTCGTAGGCCTCGCAGATGAGCTGCATGTCGCCGTACTCGATGCCGTTGTGGACCATCTTGACGTAGTGGCCGGCGCCGTCTTCGCCGACCCAGTCGCAGCAGGGGGTTCCGTCTTCGACCTTGGCGGCGATGGATTGAAAGATGTCTTTCACGTGCGGCCACGCGTCGGGATTGCCGCCGGGCATGATGGATGGACCGCGGCGCGCGCCTTCTTCACCGCCGGAGACGCCGGTGCCGATGAAGAGGATGCCTTTTTCGGCCAGCGCCTTGGTGCGGCGATTGGAATCCGTGAACAGGGAATTGCCGCCGTCGATGATGATGTCGCCCTTCTCGAGGTGCGGCAGGATGTGCTCGATCATCTGATCGACCGTGTCGCCGGCTTTGACCATCAGCATGACGCGGCGCGGGCGCTTGAGCAGGCTGATGAACTCTTCCATCGAGTGGCCGCCGACGACCTCGGTGCCTTTGGCTTCGTCGGCCAGGAAGTCATCGACCTTGGAGACGGTGCGATTGAAGACCGCGACTTTGAAGCCGTGATCGTTCATGTTGAGGACGAGATTCTGTCCCATGACGGCGAGGCCTATGAGGCCGATATCACACGACGCGTCTGGCATAAGTACTCCGAAAGATGAATTTTACCACCGCGGAAATGGGCGGGATCGGGGATGAGTGGTCAGACCTCTGGATGCGGGCGGCACGGGGGCTGGATCGATTTTTGACCTGGATCGATTTTTGAGTGGACCGGCGGGGGCTTGAAGGCGCCGCGGCTCATTGCACGCTGAGATCGCCATCGACATCGACGACCAGCGCGTCGCCCTGGATGGCGACGGAGTGGATCTTGAGCCGTTCGAGAGTGACTTTGTAGCCGGAGGACGCAGTTGAGCCGGTGAGAGCCTTGCGCAGCAGATCGGCGGCGTTCACTTTCATGCTGGAGGGGACCTGGTGGCGCAGGAAGGGCGAGAGGACGAAGTTGACCTCGTAGTTGTCTGAGACGTGATCAAGATGGGCGTCGCGGAAGCCGATGGTTTCGCCTTCAGCATCTGGCGTGAGTGAGACCTGCGCTGGAAACGAGAGGGCCATCCCGATGCACGCTCCGCCGACGGAGCGGCCAATTTTGGCGTGGGTCTTCATGCGGACGACGATCTGGTCCTGCTGGAAGGCGAGGTGCGGGTCCTCGGCGGTGATGGAGCAGACGGACTGCGGGCCGCCTTTGAGGTAGTAGAGCCCTTTGGGACCGGCGAAAAGCTGCTGCTTCAGGGTTCGCTCCAGGGCGTCGCGGCTCACCGTCAATTCTCCGGCTGAGCAGGATTGAGCGGCGGCCGAGAGTAGCAGGGCTGCCATGAGGAGACGGGGAAAGGTTATCATTCAGTAATCCTCGGGCCGGGGGTGGGAACCTAGTCATTTTATCCACAAAAGGTGCGGAGCGGACCGGGAGCGGAGTTGGACGGGATAGGGCTAAAATCCTTAGGATTAGGTAGTTAGATTTTGAGGCAGGAGAGAACCGCATGGTGCGTTTCCAGGTGGGAAAAGCATTTTACTATTGATTTTTGAAGAAAAAATACCTAAAATAGGAATTAATGTTACCCCCGGGCGAGCGAGTGCTTCCCCAGAGCCGAGTCCGAGGACGAAAATTTACCCTTCTTCAAGGATACAAAATCAATGGCAAAGCGTCGTGGAAATCCGAATTGGGGCAAACCCGAGCCCATTGGCCCGGTTGTGCCCACAGTCACCTCTTTTGAGCAGATTGTAAAGGAATTCAAGCTGCCGCCGGATCAGTACATCCGGTCGACCCGCTTGCGCGAGTGGGCGCGTCGGAACAAGAATTCCAAGTACATCCCTGAGGCCCTTCTCGAGGCCTGGGGTTTTGAGATCGAATCGACCTTGTAGGTTCGCTTCTTTCCGGTTCTTCAAAAGCGCCGCCTTCGGGCGGCGCTTTTGCGTTTGCATTCTTTCCGAGTTGCCGATCTTCGCGGCGCACCAGGCAGGCACGGCTCACTGCGCGGCGGGCAGATACAGATTCAGTTTTCTGGCGCGGTTGAGCTTGAGGGTTGCTGCGCGGTCAACCTGGCTGATCGAGATGCGCAGGTGCCTCTCGTCGGGGTCGACGTAGTGCAGGCCGTCGTCCGCGGCGAAGACCGATACGGCGGAGAGAGTCGAACCATCCTTAAGGACGAGGGCAAAAGACTGTGGCTCGGAGTCGAAGTTAGTCGCAGACGAAGCCGCGTCTGCGGCTGGCCATTTGTATTCTGTGACCACAGGATGCCCCGGCTCGACGGGCGGCGCAGGCGGCTGAGCGGCCACGGGCGGCTGCTGAATAATGAATACCGGTTGGGGCGCGTTGGGATATCCCGCGCTGAGGTCGTAAGGTGAGTACCCGTAGTCAAATGCGGAAGGCAAGACAAACCGTGCGCGGCCAGAACCGGACCTGCCCCGGCCAGAGCCAAATCCCGCTCCGCCACGGTGCTGGGCACTGGCATCGTGTGCCGCGCCTGCAGCAAAGAGCACAAACAAGCTGAGCAGGATCGTCCGCCGCATGACCGGCCCCCGTGTGGGGAGTCTAGCACCGGGGATGGCGGTTGTACAGATTGCGGAAGAAGAGCAATCTTCTAATAAGTGCGGTGTCCGAGGGGTAACCGGCAATCGGAAGCTGTCTTGCAACTGTTCTATACGTCTTTTTGCTGTTTAGACCCGCCATGGGCGAAAATAAGGCATCGCCATGCCCCATCCCTCGCGCACGTTCGAGCTGCCATTCACCGACGTGCCGGGCGCGCTCGATGAGATTCGCGCCGGCCGCATGGTGATTGTGGTCGACGACGAGGACCGCGAGAATGAGGGCGATCTGACGCTGGCGGCCGAGCATGTGACGCCCGAGGCGATCAACTTCATGGCGCGGTATGGGCGGGGCCTGATCTGCCTCACATTGACCGAGGAGCGCGCCGACCACCTGCGGCTGTTTCCCATGACGCAGCAGAACAGCTCGCGCTTCGGCACGGCGTTTACGGAGACCATCGAAGCGCGTGAGGGCGTGACCACGGGGATTTCAGCGGCGGACCGGGCGCACACGATCCGGACGGCGATTGCCCCGAAGGCGACGTTTGCCGATCTGGCGCGGCCGGGCCACGTGTTTCCGCTGCGGGCGCGACGGGGCGGCGTGCTGGTGAGGGCCGGGCAGACGGAGGCTTCTGTCGACCTGGCGCGGCTGGCGGGGCTCAATCCTTCCGGTGTGATCTGCGAGGTGATGCGCGACGACGGAGAGATGGCGCGGATTCCGGATCTGATTCCATTCGCGCAACAGCATGGGCTGCGCATTCTTACGGTGGCTGAGCTGATCCGCTACCGGCTGCGGCATGAGCGCTACATTGTGCGCGCGGGCGAGAGCCGGATTCAGACCCGGCACGGCGAGTTTCGCATGATCGCCTATGAGAGCGAAGTGACCGGCGGCGAGAGCCATATTGCGCTGGTACGCGGGGAGCTGTGCGCGGGTGGCGCGGAGTCAGAGAAGCCGATTCTGGTGCGCGTGCATACGCGGTGCACGGCCGGGGAGGTTTTTGGAGCCGACTGCCGGTGCCGCGAGATTCTGGACGAATCGATGCGGATGATCGCCGAGGAGGGCTGCGGGGTGGTGCTGTATCTGCACAATACTTCGCGGGGTTTCGAGATCGATCGTTCGCCGGCGGAGGCCTTTGGGCCGGGAGGCACGGCGGCGCCGGCGGGGGAATCCGTTGCGCGGGCAGGGCGGCTGGTTCTGCACCAGGAGCTGCGCGCGCGGGAAGGCTCGCAGGCGCGGACGGGGCGCATTCTGCGCGCGATCGGACTGGGCGGGCAGATCCTGTCCGACCTGGGCATTCAGCGCATCCGGCTGCTTTCGAATACGCCGATGCATATTCCGGCGCTCGAGGGATTTGGGCTGGAGATTGTGGAGCAGGTGGCGATTCCGGTGGAGGAGTGCAGCCGGGTGGGGTGAGGGTCTGTGCTTTCCCACCCTTGCGACAAAAACAAAAACGTCGCAAGGATGGGGCACCCGGCAATGAGGTTGTGACCGTACGGTCGAGCGAGATTAGTGCTTTCCCAGGTCTCAAAGGCGAGACCCTGGGGCACCCTTTTTCTAGCTTGATCGAGAATGGGTGTGTTCTATTCTCAGAGGCGAGACCTGGGGCACCCGGCCGAAGGTGAAGCAACTGGCGTTGGTTAGTGGGCGTATGAGAAGGTGCCGCAGAGGTCGGTTGAGTTCGCTAGAGCGTCTGGGGTCAGTACGGGCATATTGGGCCCTGAAAAGAACGCAACCTGCAGGCCGCGGTCCGCTGCATAGGTCGCCATCCACTGCGCGTCGTCCGATCCGCAGAGCGTGTTGTGGCGGAGAAAGCGCCGGGACGCGGGTATGTTGAGCCGGTAAAGGTTACCGGGCCCTGAACTACCGGGATTCAAATCGAAGACCGCGCTGACTTCGGAGGGCGCGATTTTGCGGATTTGCGCGATCGTGAACCCGGAAAAGTTGATCGTGATCTTGGTATTGGATATGGCGATGTCGCCGGTGATGGCCTCCGCATTGGAACTGGCGGCGCGCCAGGTTCCTTTGTCCTGGGCTGCAGTGGAAAGGACGCCGGCCAGGAGCAGACTTGCGGCCGCGATGGGCAGTATGCGTTTCTTGACGATTTTCATAGAAGGACGACGGAGTGTTTGGGACGCGGCGCTTGAAGAACGACACTCGCTCCCAGCTTACCAGCCGAGCACGTAGGCGAAGATGAGCGGCGCGACAATGGAAGCGTCGGACTCGATGATGTATTTAGGCGTCTTTTCGCCGAGCTTGCCCCAGGTGATCTTCTCGTTGGGGACGGCGCCGGAGTAGGAGCCGTAGCTGGTGGTCGAGTCAGAGATCTGGCAGAAGTAGGCCCAGAGCGGGACGTTGTCGCGCTGCAGATCCTGGTGGAGCATGGGGACGACGCAGATGGGAAAGTCGCCCGCGATGCCGCCGGCGATCTGGAAGAAGCCGAGCGGGGTTTTGGCCGTGGTGTTGGTGTACCACTCGGCCAGCTCCATCATGTACTCGATGCCGGTGCGGACGGTGTGGACTTTTTTCACGTCGCCGGAGATGCAGTGGCCGGAGTACATATTGCCGAGAGTCGAGTCTTCCCAGCCGGGGACGAACATGGGCAGGTTCTTTTCCGCCGCGGCCAGCAGCCAACTGTTTTTGGGATCGATCTGGTAGGACTTTTTGAGATCGCCCGAGAGCAGAATCTTGTACATGAACTGGTGGGGAAAATGGCGCTCGCCGGCCTGGTCGGCGCGGACCCATTCCTTGAGCACTTCGTTCTCGATGCGGCGCATCGCTTCCATCTCGGGAATGCAGGTGTCGGTGACGCGGTTCATGTGGCGGCTGAGAAGTTTGGCTTCATCGGCGGGGGTTAGATCGCGATAGTGCGGGACGCGCTCATAGAAATCGTGCGCCACGAGATTGAAGACATCTTCTTCGAGATTGGCGCCGGTGCAGCAGATGCCGTGAATCTTGTCCTGGCGGATCATCTCGGCGAGCGAGAGGCCGAGCTCGGCGGTGCTCATGGCGCCGGCGATGGTGACGAACATTTTTCCGCCGGAAGCGAGCAGCTGGTTGTAACCCTCAGCCGCATCGACAAGCGCGGCCGCATTGAAATGACGATAGTGGTGCTTGATGAAAGAGGTGACGCAAGACATGATTTTCTCGAAAACTCCCGTATTTAAGCTAGCATACGGGTTTCTCGGGGATGTGAATTGTGGGGACTGGGAAAACGATGGATAGAGTTTGGGATGGGGGCGTGCTTCCCACCCTTTCGCCAGGAAAAAGGCGAAAGGATGGGGCACGGAGTGTGTGGAGAGTGTGTGGATCTCCGGCTCGGTTAGAAGCGGATTGTGGGGCCTACGGTGACGCGCAGGTTGTTGTAGGTTCCGTTGTTCAGGTAGATCTCATCGCCGGCTTCGAGGCGCAATCCGACGGGCCCAAAGAAGCCTTCAACGCCGCCGCCGGGATAGAAGGCGAGATGGGTTCCCGCGCCGCCTACGCCGGAGACTGAATTGGAGAACTGCGATCCGGTCACATTGTTGGGATTGCTGGTGCTGAAGTCAATGAAACCGAGCTTGCCGGTGACGAACGCGCGGACGGGACCGGATGTGCCGAATTGCAGCTTTGGCCCAAAGAGCCCGGTGATGGGGCGCAAGCTGGTGGTCACAAAGGTTGTGGTCGTTGTGGAGCTGTTTCCGCTGCTGGAGGTGGAGGTAAAGTTACGCGCGAAGTCGTAGTTGATTTCTCCTTCGAGGCCCAGGTTAGGCTGCACGTTGAATCCTACGCGGCCACCGACGCCGACGAAGTTGCTCGCCGAATTGCCCGGCGCGAAGCGAAAGTAATCTGCATAGACTCCGAACTCGGCATGATTGAGGGTGTAGCGTCCTGACTCGCCTGCGGGGTTCATCTGTCCTCCACCTCCGCCGGCTGCTTCGGCCGCCTGCGCCGCCAGCGAGGCGGGCAGCGCGAGAGAAAGAGCTACTCCAACTAACATAATGGTGCGCTTCATACTGAACTCCTTGGAAATAATCTTCTAAAGGGCGAACCTGTCCCGTAGAGCGCCCGGCCACCACAAGCGGCATCCTTGCGACTCTTCGTGATTAAGATGCCCGTGCGGCATAGCAGGTTGACCTTACGGGGTGGGGCCGTTGATGCGATCGAAAACGAGGACGGCGCGCGCTGCCGGCGCGGGCGGGAGAGAATTCGGCGCGTGCCGAAAGACAGGCGGGCGTTGCGGCGGCGAGCACTGCGGGAGGGCCGATTGGAGAGGCGTTCCGGATCTTTGTCAGAAATCGATCGTCGTCAGGGAACAATCGTTGTCAGAGGCGGGTTCAGACGCGCCAGCTGTCGGGGCGCCAGCTCTTGATCCGCTCCTTGATCTGCTTGCGGCTGAGATTTCCTTCGAGGGCCTGCTTAGCGAGCGCGACCACTTCCTCGTCGGCTGCGAAGCGCAGGCCGATGAGCTGGTCTTCGGTGAGGCGGTAGATCTGCGTGTGCCACTCGGCGGGCGCGAGAGCCTGCAAGCGGAGACGCTCTTCGAGCCGGATCACGCGGTCTTGCACCTTGAGCGCATACTGGCGCGTCTTGAGCAGCAAGAAGAATGCGCCGATGGAGAGCACCACGAGCCACACCGAGGCGAAGCTCACGTCACGTATCAGGTGCACGATCGCATAGATGAGATTAATGACTGCGATCGGGGAGAGTACAAAGTGGAAGATCGGATCGAAGCGGGCGTGGGTCTTGAAGCCTTGCGGCTGGCTCATGGCATGGCCTTGATTTCTTGCAGGCCGGATTGTGCTCCCGCGGCAACTTGTGTTGCCGCTATGCCGCTGGGAGCGGCGCCGGGGACCTGTGCACCTGCGATGGCTGGATTTTCCCTGCCAGGCCCGGTCTGTGTCAATGCGGTGATTGTCTCCGGGCTCAAAACCTCGGGATACTTAGGAGTAAGGCGGTAACGGCCGCGGACAAGATAATCGACGAGGAGCCCACCGGCGAGATAGGGATTCACGATAGCGATCGGGATTGCGTAGACCGTGGTTACGAAGGACTCGTCGATGCTTTTGTTGGCGTGACTCCTATGCCGGTAGCCGGGGACCTGGGGAATCTCAAAGACGGCAAGCTGCGTCTCCGGGTGCTTGCGGCTGTACCGCACGAGCTTGTAGGCGATTTGCTTGGGGGTGGTCATGCCGGCATCGGGAAAGATGCTGCGCCTGAAGGTGCGCGGAAAATACGAGTTCAGAATCCCGCGCGCGAAGTCGGCGCAGTTCAAGAACAGGAGATCGAAGTTCGACCGATTGGCTCCGGCATTCAGGCGCGCCATGAGCGCGTAATCCTGCGCTGCGGTGGTTTCGAAGCGGAAGGCGTAGATGCGGCGCTCGTAGGCGACGCCGATGAGCTCGGTCCAGCCGCCACGGACGATGTTGCCGGGAGAGAGATGCGACCCGAGGCTCAACAGATGGGCCTCGCGGTAGCGATCGCGCAACCGGGCGACGAGCTCGCGGTTCACATGATCGGGCACGTCGGCCGCAGTTTCCACGGAATAGAGGTAGGGAATGAGCGGAATGGCCATCCAGTCATAGCCGTCGATGCCCTGGTAGCGCGCGATCACCGCTCCCATTTCGCCTGGCCGGCAGCGGCGCAGCGTGATGGGCGTCTCGGCGCAGATGCGGTCAAAATAGATGGCGTCGTGGCCGGTGGGATTAAGGGCGCCGAAGACTCCGTATGGCTCTTCCATCAACAGCGCCGCCTGGCCGCGGACTTGGGTGGAGCCAAACGCCGCTAGTCCGATGAGAGCCAATGCCGCTATGCTTATACTGCGCACCGAAAGCACCAATACCCCTCAAATTCAGATGCCTCTCCTTTCTCCATGTATGCCCATCTCGCGTAAATAATAGATAAATAAGTGTTTATACCTAGCTTGGGTCACTGAGGTTCATGGCACTTAGCGTGCGAACTTGAGAGACGGGACACCAGCGCTGCTGAAATTGCCAGCTCCGCGTCTGCTAACGTTTTCATGGCAAACCTTTGCACTATCCGGTTGTGGCCTACCTGTGCTCGTGAGGGGTCCGATGAATTTTCGCAAGCTGCTGGTTCTGTTGTTCGCTTTTTTGCCGGGCGCAGGCGCGCACGGCCAGGTCACACTTCCGAAGATCCTTTCAAGCCACATGGTGGTGCAGCGCGATTTACCGGTACACGTCTGGGGAATGGCTGTGCCGGGCGAGCGGGTGAGCGTCACTTTCCGGGATCAGACGCGCTCGACCGCGGCAGGCGCACTGGGCCGCTGGAGCCTGTATCTATCGCCGGGAGCGGCGGGCGGGCCGTTTCAGATGACGGTAGAAGGCGCCGCCGCGCCTGAAGGCGGTTCGACCTCCGCTCCGCAGACCATTACGCTCGACGACGTTCTGGTCGGCGATGTGTGGGTCGCATCGGGGCAGTCGAACATGGAGTTTACGATGCGCCAGGCGGCGACGGCCGACGAGGATCTGCCCCACGCGGACAATCCGCGCATCCGGCTGCTGATGGTGAAGAAGAGCGCGGCGCTCTATCCCCAGGATGATATCGATTCCGAGGGATGGGCCGTTTCCTCGCCGGATTCCGCGAACTCGTTTTCCGCCGTGGGTTGGTACTTTGCGCGCGAGATCGAACAGCGCGAGCACGTGCCGGTGGGCGTGATCGACTCGACCTGGGGCGGAACGCCGGGCGAGGCGTGGACGCGCATGGAGGCGCTGGGAGAAGATGCTGCGCTGGCGCCGCTGTTCGCTTCATGGGGGCGGATGACCGAGCGGGCGCCGGACGCGCAGCTGCGCGAGCAGAACAAGCAGCGGATGATCGACGAGGCCAAGGCGCAGGGCAAGCCCGCGCCGGTCGTTCCGTGGGTGCCGCGGCTCGAAAGCTGGGGGCCCGGGATGTTGTGGAACGGCATGATCGCGCCGCTGACGCCGTTTCCCATTCGCGGCGTGATCTGGTATCAGGGCGAATCGAACAGCGTGCTGGAGCGGGCGCCGCTCTACGGGCGGGTGTTCCGGACATTGATTGAAGACTGGCGGCGCACGTGGGGAGTGGGCGATTTTCCGTTCCTCTACGTACAGATCTCCAACTTCAAATCGACGCCGGCCGAGGATTGGGCCACGCTCCGCGAGCAGCAATTGAAGGCGCTGGAGCTGCGCAACACGGCGATGGCGGTAACGATCGATATCGGAAACCCCGACAACGTGCACCCCACCGACAAGGTGGATGTGGGCCTGCGGCTGGCGCGCGCGGCGCGGGCGTTGAGCTATGGCGAGACAGTTGAATATTCGGGACCGCTCTACCGGCAGGCGACGCCGGAGGGCGCTGCGATTCGCGTGTGGTTCGATCATGCCGCCGGATTGCGTGCGAAAGGCGGGACGGTGACGGGATTCGAGGTTGCGGGTGCGGACGGCAGGTTTGCGCCGGCCACGGCGACGATCGACGGCTCGACTGTGGTGGCGTCCAGCGCGGAGGTTGCGCAGCCGGTGTTTGTGCGCTATGGATGGTCGAACAGCCCGGAGTGTAATTTGTTCAATGGGGAGGGGCTGCCGGCTTCGCCGTTTACTTCGGTGGAGTAGGGCAACGGTGCTGGGTGGGGTTTCCGTTTGCTTCGGTGCTTCCCGAAGTCTCAGATGAAGGACCTTCGCCCGGCTTGGGTGCTGCCATGAGATGAGAGCGCTTGATGGGGCTTGTGCTTTCCCACCCTGTCGATAGAAAAAAATCGACAGGATGGGGCACGGGGGTTTCCTGCTTGGTGAGGGGTGAGGCGGTCAGGGTTTCGCGGGGACGATGATCGTGGTCTCCTGCACTTCGATCAGGCCGGAACCGGTTCGCTTCTCGAGCTCCGGCAGGAGGGCGTCGACCTTTTCGCGCGTCTCGATGAATTCGATCTTGATGGGCAGATGGTCTGAGATTTCCAGGATGTGCGCGGAGTGCATGCGATGCGTCGCCCCAAAGCCGGCTACGCCCTTGATGACGGTGGCTCCGGCGATCCCGCTATGAAAGAGGAAGTCCAGGATAGCGGTGTAGACGGGAACGCCGTGATGCTTGGCTCCATCGCTCAGGTAGAGAGTGACTTTAACGGCTTTTCCCGTGGTCAGCATGGTCGTTCGTTTCCCCATTTCCGGCTGAGATGCCCAATCCAGCGCTGGCGGAGATGCCAACAGGAACAACGGAGGATTGAAGCACTTTTGCGCGGCCGTTGCAAATGGCGTGCGCGGTTGTTTAGAGCAGGTCGGCGAGGGCGGTGCCGCACCAGGTGGCGATGAGGCCGAGAATGAGACTGCCGACCGCGTAGAGACCCGCGAGGAAAAACGCGCCGGAGCGGAGCGTGGAGAGCGTCTCCCACTCGTAGGTGGAGAAGGTTGAGTAAGCGCCGATGAAGCCGATGGGGATGAGAAAGCGCCACATGGGATTCATGCCGGCGCGCTTGCCCATGAATGTGAGCGTGAAGCCGATGATGAGACAGGCGGAGAGGTTGATGACCAGGGTGCCGTAAGGGAATTTGATTCCAAGGCGGCCCGAAACCGTGGAGCCGACCCAATAGCGAAGGGCCGAACCGAGCGCGCCGCCGAAGGCGATCAGAAAGTATTTCAGCAAAAGGGTTCTCCTCTCAATCCAAGTCTCATCCAGCTCGCGCGGACGCAGCTCACGCGGAGGTTGCTGGCAGTGTTTTGAGGGATCGCGCCGGGAGCATGACTCCGCGACAGGATTCCCTGTCAGGAGTCATCATCTGTCCGGCCTATCGGAGTGGACAGCGGTTAAACGGCGGCCGTGGGACGCCGTCCGGGTGAACTCCTTCACCCTGATCGAACAGTTCCATTACACGATTGAACCGGGGCCGCTGTCAACCGGTAGGGGCGGATCAATTTGAAGAAACCTATAAGCCGGGAACCGGTCAGAAAATGGAGCGGATAAGGGCCTCGAAGCAGCCAGGGCGAGGTTATGAGGAACTCCTTCGATGTGCGGCCAGTGATTTTTGGGGAAGGGCCGAGAAACTTCAGCCGGATCGGGCAGCGCTTCGTACCGGCGGGCCAGGATTGATGGCCTAATGGGTTGATGGCCTAAAGGGTTGATGGCCTAAAATGCAGCGGAGGGTCTCTCCGTCATGATTCCAAGCTTGAAAATGTCCGGCCGAATTTCTGTGTCCGCTTTGGTGCTATGTGCGGCGTTCTTTTTGGAGGCATCGGCAATTGCGCAGCGCGGCAGTGAGTTTGAGAAAGCGACGGCGCTGCTGCCGGCGGATTCTCAGGCAATTGTGAACCGGATCGGCAGTTTGCACGAGTTGCCGGATGGATCGTGGAAGACGCATGGAGGCGACCTGGCTCATGGCGAGGACGTGGACCTGGACGATAGCAGTTGGGAAGCGATCGCAGTGGGGACGAAGGCTCCCAATGACGCCGTCTGGTTTCGGCAGAGCTACCAGGTTCCTGACACATTGAATGGCTATGACCTGACGGGGGCGCGAATCTGGTTCCAGTTCCACGCAAACGGCAATGGTCCGATGCCGCAGATTCTCTACTTCAACGGCAGGCGCGTGGCAATGGGCGATGATCTTGAGCCGATTGTGCTGTTCGACAACGCGAAGCCCGGCGACAAGGTGACGGTGGCGGTGAAGCTGCTGCACACGGTGGACGTGAAAACCTTTCGCGGCGCAACGTTGAAGATCGATTTTCCAGAGAACCGGCCCAATCCTGAAGATTTGCGCGAGGAGCTGCTTTCAGCGGCGGTGCTGATTCCCTCGCTGGCGCCGGGCGATGCAGGGAAGGAAGCGGCACTCGAGAGCGCGATCCATGCTATCGACCTGGGAGCGCTCGATGCGCATGACCAGGGCAAATTCGATGCGAGCCTGATTGCGGCCGAGGCGCAGCTTGAGGCGCTGAAGCCGCTGGAATCGCAGGCAACGTTTCACCTCACCGGCAATGCGCACATCGACGCGGCCTGGCTCTGGCCATGGACGGAGACGGTGGACGTGGTGAAGCGGACATTCGGGACGGCGCTGCAACTGATGTACGAGTATCCCGGCTACACCTATACGCAATCGGCCGCGGCATACAACGAGTGGATGGCGCAGAAGTATCCGGACATGAACGCGGAGATCAAGCAGCGCATCAAGGAGGGCCGCTGGGAGGTTGTAGGCGGCATGTGGGTTGAGCCGGACCTCAATATGCCGGATGGGGAATCGCTGGTGCGGCAGCTGCTGGTGGGCAAGCGCTGGTTCAAGCAGGCGTATGGCGTGGATATCAGGGTGGGCTGGAATCCGGATTCGTTCGGATACACGTGGCAGCTTCCGCAGATTTACAAGAAGAGCGGCGTGGATTACTTCGTGACCCAGAAGATGACGTGGAACGACACCAACCAGCTACCGTTCAAGCTGTTCTGGTGGGAGTCGCCGGATGGGTCGAAGGTGCTGACGTATTTTCCGCACGATTACGTGAACACGACGCTGAATCCGGTGCGGCTTTCGGAGGATCTGAGCATTGCGCGCGAGCGTTCGCCGGGCATGATGGACATGATGGATCTTTACGGCATCGGCGACCATGGCGGCGGGCCGACGCGGGCCATTCTCGATGAAGGCTTCCACCACGTGGGCACGGGCCATGTGACGCCGAAGTATGAGTTCGGCACGGCGCAATCGTATTTCTCGACGATTGAAACGCAGGTTGCGCCGGACAGTCCCACATGGAACTATCAGTCGATTGCGAAAGGCTACAAAGCTCCGCCGGCGGTTGCGGACAAGGTCTCGATTCCGACCTGGAACACCGAGCTTTACCTCGAATATCATCGCGGCGTTTTCACCACGCAGGCCAACCACAAGCACAATATGCGCACGGCGGAAGAAGAAGTGCTGAATGCGGAGAAGTGGTCGTCGCTGGCGTGGCTCGATGGCAGGAGCTATCCGGGCGCGGAGCTGACGGAGGATTGGAAGAAGGTGCTCTTCAACCAATTTCACGATCTGGCCGCGGGTTCAGGGATCGGCGACATTTACAAGGATGCGCAGAAGGACTATGACGTGGTGCGCTGGTCGACGGACGAGATCAGCGCGGATGCGCTCAAGACGGTTGCGGAGCGCGTGAACACGAATGGCGAAGGCATTCCGGTGCTGATCTATAACCCGCTCGGTTGGGAACGGTCGGGCGAGGTGAGCGTGCAGGTGCAGCTGCCGGAGCCGGGTGCGCCGGTGGAGATTCTCGATCCCGGTGCGGGCGGGCCGACGGAGCCGGAGGATACATCGCTCGATCCGAAGACCGGGGTCGCCAATCTGACCTTCCACGTCGCGAGCGTTCCGGCGCTGGGGTACAAGGTGGTGCGCGTTGTGGCCAGCAAGCACGGCGGCGCGGTGGTTGCGGCCGCGGCGGCCGACCAGGGCGCGACCCTGCAATTGAGCGATCACGATCTGCGGATCACGGTGGACAAGAAGACGGGGTGCATCACGAGCATCAGTCTGGCGGGGTACGAGACGCTGGCCAAGGGAGGATGCGGGAATGAACTGCAGGCCTTCAAGGACACTCCGTCGAATTACGATGCGTGGAATATCGACCCCGGCACGCTGGATGAGACGCCTTCGCTGCTGGATTCGGCCGATTCGGTTGAACTGATCGGCGCGAAGTCCGGGCATCCAGCGATTCGCGTGACGCGGACCTGGCAGAGCTCGAAGTTTGTGCAGACGATCACGATTCCGCCGGGTTCGGGCGAAGTGGATGTCGATAACCAGATCGACTGGCACGAGCGGCACGTGCTGCTGAAGGCGGCGTTTCCGCTGGCGGCGACGAGCGACTTTGCCACCTACGAGATTCCTTACGGGGAGATCGAGCGGCCCACGACGCGCAACAACAGCTGGGAGAAGGCGCAGTTTGAGGTGCCGGCGATGCGCTGGGCCGACCTGGGCGACGGCAAGCACGGCTTGAGCCTGCTGAACCAGGATAAGTATGGCTATGACGCCGTCGGCAACATGCTGCGGCTCTCGCTCCTGCGCGGGCCTACGTGGCCCGATCCGGAGGCCGACCAGGGGCACCATCACTTCCATTACGCGCTGTATCCGCACGCGAGCACATGGAAAGACGCGCTTACGGTTCGGCACGGATGGGAGTATGACTATCCTCTGACGGGGGTGGTGACGACGGCGCATGGCGGCTCGCTGCCGGCGCAGCATTCATTCGCTTCGGCGGGGCCGGACGACGTGGTGCTGACGGCCGTGAAGAAGGCGGAGGACGCGAATGGGTTGATTTTGCGCGCCTACGAGTGGGCGGGCAAGGAGGCGACAGCGGAGTTCCACGTGCCGGAGGGCGCGACCGGCGCCACGGTGACGAACCTGATGGAGACGCCGGAGGGCAGTCCGCTGGAGACGGCGGGCGGTACGGTGCGGGTGCCGATCCATCCTTATGAGATTTTGACGATCCGGGTGGATTATCCGGAAAAGCAGTGAAGCGTGAACAGGCGACAGTTGACTGACTGTTTCCAACGATTTGCTACTCTTGTAGCTGGAAGTACGGAGATGAAGCATGAGCATTAGTTCGCCGTTTGTGGTGGTTCCGATTATCATTGCTGTTTTTGTCGCATCGATTCTGTTTGCCACCAGCAGCAAGGAAGACGGCTCTTCCGAAGATAACGGCCATTCCTCCCACTGATTTCGCTCGGATTGCGGGAACCTTTTGGCGAGAGCCGGCGTAGAAACAAGACGTGGGGGCAATTGCCATGAAACGGAACCCGGCAGGGAACTTGACGCAGAAGAAGACCTTAAACCTGGCCTGCCTCATAGCCGGCCTGGCGCTCGCCGCGGGGCTCGCGGGGTGCCGGGTGCATGTGGATAAAGGCGCGAACGGCGAGGACAAAAACGTCCAGGTCGACACGCCTTTTGGCGGCGTCCACGTGAATACGGACCGGACGACAGCCGCGGACCTGGGGCTGCCGGTATATCCGGGCGCAGAGCCCGATAAGGGCGACGACGAGCATAAATCGGCAGACGTGCACGTGGGCTTCGGCGAGTGGGAGATGCGGATACGCGCCGTTTCGTACTCGACTCCGGACAAGCGGGACGACGTAGTGGCCTTCTACAAAAAGGCGCTGGGACGCTACGGCGATGTGATTACCTGCGACGTCAACAAGCCGGTGGGCACCCCCATCGCTACCTCGGAGGGCCTGACCTGTGACGATGGCGCTCACGTCAAGACAAAGGTGGAGGCAGGCGGATACCACTCAGACTACAGCGGCTTTTCGCTGAAGGCGGGTTCGAAACACCACCAGCACATTGTGGGCTTCGAGAGTTCCAAGGGCGGTGAGACGGGCTTCGCGCTGGTGGCTCTCGATCTACCAAGCGGGATGGATGACTCGGGGAAAAGCGACTGAGGCGAGCGGAAGCGAAAGCCCGGCCTGGGGCCAAAGCCCCCGCTCCGATTTTGGCAATGTTGCGGCGCGACTGAAGCCGCACCCTGAACCTTCTTGTTTCTCCCCACGGATTTTTGATTAGCCGCAAGGCTGTGGTACGATGCGTTTGTCTTTTCCGACCACCCTTCAATTCCGTTTCATCCCCGCACCCTGCGTAGCGAATTCCCGCATGTACAATCCGTGTTGGACGCTTTCCCCAACAGCGGACCTGCGCCTTCATGCCATCTTCACAAAGATGTGTTGCGGTGCGTCCTGAGGTTTTGCATGAACAGAAAGCTGATAGCTATCTTGTGCACCGTGCTGGGCGCTGCGCCTTTGGCATCTTCTGCCCAGATCGTGAACCTGTCGACGAGCAAGCAACTGCTGGGGGAGATTCCGGGGCATCCGCAGCGGATTAACGGGCTGCCGATGTCGATGGCCGTCTCGCCGGATGGGCGCTACGTGGTGACGGTGAACGCGGGCTACGGAACTTACGAGTCGCGCTACGAGCAGTCGCTGACGGTGCTGGATACGCGAACCAACACGGTGACCGATTTTCCGGATGCGCGCACGGCGATCAGGGCCAAGCAGACGCTTTACTCCGGGCTGGCTTTCAGCCGCGATGGCAGCCACGTGTATGCGAGCATGGCGTCGCTGACCGATCCCGAGGGCAACGGCACGAACGAGGTGGGCAGCGGCATTGCGGTTTACAGCTTTGCGGACGGAAAGATCGCGCCCGAGCGGCTGATTCACTTGCCGATGGAATCGCTGGCGCCGGGACGAAAGACCCAGTTGCCGGAGGGCAAGCCCAGCAGCATGGGCACCTCGTATCCAGCGGCGATCGCGGTGCTGACAATGTTTGGGCGGGAGAAGCTGCTGGTTGCCGACAATCTTTCCGATTTCGTGGTGATGCTCGATGTAACGACGGGCGCGGTGGAAAAGCGGATCGATGTTTCGGAGAGCGACACTGTTCCTTCGACCTATCCGATTGCGCTGGCGGTGACGAAGGATGGCAAGCGCGCATTTGTCGCGCTGTGGAATGCGTCCGAGATTGCGGAGCTCGACCTGGCCGGCAATGCGGTGCTGCGCAAGCTCCCGCTGCTGAAGCCCGCGAACGATGTTGCTCCGGGGACGCATCCCTGCGCATTCGCGTTTTCGCCGGATGAGAAGACGCTCTATGTCGCGCTGGCCAACCGCGATGCCGTGGCTGCCGTGAATGTGGGAGCGGGGCAGTTCGCGATCAAGGGATTCTTCGATACGCGGCTGCCGGGGCAGACCTATTTTGGCGCGGAGCCGGTGGCATTGGCCGTGAATACGAACGGCACACGGCTCTATGTGGCCAACATGGCGAGCGATGCAGTGGCGGTGATCGATACGCGGAAGCTGACGGAGAAGGTAGCCAAGTTGGGGATGGTGGAACCGGACGGTTTCATCCCCACGGACTGGCTGCCGATCTCGATGGCCTTCGACCCGCTGCCGCAAGGCGGAAGACTGTTCGTGGCAACCGGAAAAGGCGAGGGCACGGGGCCGAACAATTTTCCGCAGCGGGCGGCTGACGGTGCGGGCCAGAGCTTTATGGACCGGCGCGGCAATGCGTATATCGGGACGCTGCTCTATGGGTCGCTGGCGGGGGTGGATGAGTCGGAGATCGAGAACGATCTGCCGCAGTGGACGCCGGTGGTGCTGGATTCAAACCGCATGATCGCGGCGCAGGAGAAGATCACCTTCGCCGGAGGCGCGCAGGACCGGATCAAGCACGTGATCTACATCATCAAGGAGAACCGCACCTACGACCAGATCTTCGGCGACCTGTCGCGCGACGGCAAACAGGTGGGCAATGGCGACTCGAAGCTGACGATGTATGGCGAGTCCACTACGCCCAATCTGCACAAGCTGGCGCTGCAGTTTGGGGTGCTGGACAACTTCTTCGACTCGGGCGAGGTTTCGGGCGATGGACACGTGTGGTCGACGGCGGGGATTGGCTCGGACTATCTGGAAAAAACCTGGCAGCAAGATTATCGTTCCGGTGAACGGCCTTACGACTTCGAGGGTGTGGTGGCGGCAGGCTATCCGCTGCTGCAGAAGATTCCGGATGTGAACGAACCGGCAAGCGGCTATCTGTGGGGCGACCTGGCCGCGCATGGCAAGACCTATTACCACTTCGGCGAGTACATCTCGTCGACTTTCTGCAATGAGGGTGCGGTCGCAGATCCGAAGCTGGGCCCGATGCTGGCCGGCCCGCAATGCGCGCGCAAAGAGATTGCGCCGGGCGAGACGCTGCCGGCCGAGTGGGGCGGCGGCCCGAACAAATGGCCGTGGGCGATTCCGGTGCTGGCGGCGAACATTGCCACCAAGCCGGAGCTGGTGGACCACTTCGCACCGGAGGCGCCGGACTTCAATCTTGCCGTCCCCGACCAGATTCGCGTGGACATTTTCCTGCGGCATCTGAAGGGCTGGCTCGCGGACCGCGAACAGGGCAGGGACACGATGCCGAACTTCATCATGCTGCGGCTGCCGAACGATCATACGGCGGGCACGCGGCCGGGCGGGCCGACGCCGAAGGCTTCAGTGGCCGATAACGACCTAGCCGTTGGCCGCGCGGTGGAGGCGATCTCGCACTCGCTCTTCTGGGACGACACGGCGTTCTTCATCCTGGAAGACGATGCGCAGAACGGAGCCGATCATGTGGATGCGCATCGCAGCATCGCGGTGATCGTGAGCAAGTACGCACCGCATGGCACGCAGGGAGCGCCATTTGTCGACGGCCACTTCTACTCGACGGTGAGCGAGATCCGCACCATGGAGATGCTGCTGGGCTTGCCGCCGATGAACAACAACGACGCATTCTGCTCGCAGATGGGGGATCTCTTCACGGGTCCCGGCGACCAGCCGGCCTTCGAGGCGGACTATTCGAACCGCGACAACGGGCTGATCTATACGGCAAATACCAAGACGGCTGTGGGCGCAAAGGCGAGCATGAAGATGGATTTCACCCATGAGGATCGCGCGCCGGTGGAGAAGCTGAATGTGATTCTGTGGAAGGATGCGATGGGCAATGCGCCGGTGCCGGCGATGCTCAAGGCGAAGGCGAAGAAGGGCGCGAAGGACGACGACGATTAGAGCGCACTTGCGGCACCGGATGCGGGCCGAGCCGCCAAAGGGATGCGCGAGAGTTGCGCCGATGATCTGCGGGCAAGTGTGACCTGGATCGGGCGCTCCTGGCCGCTCCTGGGCATTCGCTCCTGGGCATTGTTGTGGAGCGCGGAAGACGGTTGGCGGCCAAGCGGACCGCCGGTCTCCCAACGGTTCACAAAATGGGATGAACGGTGGAAAAATGGAACTGAACGGCGAGCCGGGAGACGAACTCCTTAGCCAAAACACGCCGTAAACTGGTAACTTTGATAGAGAAGGACTCTCTCATCCGCGATGGTTTCCAGTCCCTATTTTTCCCTGGCAGTTTTGTTTGTAGCGGCGCTCGGTTTCGGGCTCGCTCCGCTGGGGTTGGCGTGGTTGTGGGCGAGGGTGTTTTCGCCTCCGAAGCCGAATGCGGTGAAGAATTCGATCTACGAGTGCGGCTTGGAATCGAAGGGCGATGCGTGGGTGCAGTTCCGCTCAGCCTATTACCTTTACGCCATCATCTTTCTCATCTTTGACGTGGAAGCCGTGTTTTTGCTGCCGTTTGCGGTGGCGTTTACGGGGCTGGGCGCGGCAGCCTGCGCGGCGATGCTGGTCTTCGTCTTGTTGTTGATTGAGGGGCTGGCGTGGGCGTGGGCGAAAGGGATTTTAACTTGGGCGTAAGGACAGGGGACTAGGGAACAGGGAATGGGTAGCGTCAACGGGCTAAGTATGGAAGCAGAAAACATACCGCAGGGGCTAAAGCCCGCACTCATTTTGCGGGGTTTTCGGCACGACTGAAGTCGTGCCCTGACACCAAATCTTCGAATCGCGGATTCATCGGGCATTGCCGAAACCCAGCGCCGATTGCTGAGAACTTCGTACCGAGAACTGCGAACTAAGAACTTCGATTGACAACTGCGAACTGGAGTACCGATGGCTGCCGACAACGAATTGAAGATCGAACTGGGGAAGCAGGGCGTCTTTGTGACGACCATCGAGGAGCTCTATAACTGGGGCCGGCGGAGCTCGGTATGGCCGATGCAGTTTGGCCTCGCGTGCTGCGCGATCGAGATGATTGCGACGACGATGGCGCGCTACGACCTGGCGCGGTTTGGGGCTGAGGTGTTCCGGCCGTCGCCGCGGCAGGCCGATCTGATGATCATCTCCGGCACGGTCACGAAGAAGATGGCGCCGCAGGTGGTGCGGCTCTATAACCAGATGGCCGAGCCAAAGTATGTGATCGCGATGGGCGCGTGCGCCATTTCGGGCGGGCCGTTCAAGCAGGGCTATAACGTGCTCAAGGGCATCGACCGGTACATTCCGGTGGATGTGCATATTCCGGGGTGCCCGCCGCGGCCGGAGGCGTTGATCCAGGCCTTCATGACGCTGCAGAAGAAGATCGATGAGCAGTCTTTGACGGGTGCAGACCGCCCGCGGCATCTGGATGCGGAGGCGCAGTGTGAGTTTCCTGTGCCGGAGCCGGGCGAACATGACTTGGAACCGACATCGAACCCCGGCGTGTGGACGGTGCCGGTGGTGATTCGGTGAGGAGAGCAGGAACTGGCGACTGTAATGCCGAATTCATAGATCAGGTTTTGTAACAGGGCACGGATTGAGTTGTGCCGCAAGAGTGCCAAACACAAGCTGGGGGCTTTCGCTCCTGTGGGATTGAGGGAAGGCGTATTGAAGACGGTCGAAGAGATCAAGGCGGCGATTGAAATGGCTGTGCCGGGTTCGGGCGTCACCGTCGTGACGAACCCCAGCCCGTCGGCGCAGCACTCGCTGCTGCTCGCGCCGGAGCGCGCCGTCGAGGTGGCAACCTTTCTGCGCGACAGCCCGGAGATGGCCTTCGATTTTCTCTCAAATGTGACCGGCGTGGACTGGCTGGACAAAGAGATCGCGGAAAAAGTTAAAGTAACGCGTCAGGTTGCGAAGACCGTCGAAGGCGTGGAGCAAACCATTGAGGAGACCGTTGAAGAGACGCGCAAGCGGGTCGAGCCTGGCTATCTCGAGGCGGTCTATCACCTGTATTCGGTGGCGCTCAAGCATGGACCGCTGGTTCTGCGGATGCGGACTGTGAACCGCACCAATCAAGTCGAGCTGCCTTCGTTCACATCGGTGTGGCGCGGGGCGGAGTTTCAAGAGCGCGAGGTCTTCGACCTCTACGGCATTGTCTTTACCGGGCATCCGGACCTGCGGCGGATTTTGATGTGGGATGGGTTCAAGGATCATCCAATGCGCCGCGATTATGTGGATCCGGACGATTACGAGTATGAGCCCACGCCGCACGATGCGGTGCTGGCGCGCGCGAAAGAGCACCAGAGCAAGTAGGGACCAGGGACGTAGGGACATAGGGACTACGACGGCGAATGAGTTTTCTGGACACAAAGACGGAGCGGGTGGAGGGCTGGAATCGTCCGCCGGTGATTGAGCCGGAGGGCGAAGGCGAGCTTCTCGAAGTGGCGATGGGGCCGCATCATCCCTCGACGCATGGCGTGTTCCGCATGGATGTGGTTCTGGATGGCGAGCGCGTGGTGCGGCTGAAGCCGGTGTTCGGGTATCTGCACCGCAATCACGAGAAGATTGCGGAACAGGCGAGCTATCTGGCATCGATGCCGTATACAGACCGGCTCGATTATTTCTGCTCGCTCTCGAACAACTGGGCGTACGCACTGGCGGTCGAAAAGCTTGTGGGGCAGGAGGTGCCGGAACGCGCGCAGTATATCCGCGTGATTCTGGCTGAACTGACGCGGGTGCAGAATCATGCTTCATCGATTGGATTTTTGATTCAGGAGATGGGCGCGAGCGGCACGCCGCTGATGTATGCCTTCCGCGAGCGGGAAAAGATTCTCGACCTGTTCGAGTCGCTCACCGGGTCGCGGATGATGTGCAACTACATGCGCTTCGGCGGCTGCCGCGTGGATGTTTCAACGCCATGGCTCGATGCGACGCGCAAAGTGGTTGCGGGTCTGCCCGGGTTTGTGGATGAGTTTGAGGCGCTGCTCTCGTCGAACGAGATTTTGATGGCGCGCTGCCAGGGCGTGGGCATCCTCAAGCCGGAGCTGGCCGTGAATGCGAGCATAAGCGGGCCGATGCTGCGCGCGTCGGGCGTGAACTACGACATTCGCAAGGTGGATCATTACGGCATCTACGACCGGTTCAAGTTTCGCGTGCCGCTGGGCGATCATGGCGACATCTACGACCGCTACATGGTGCGGGTGCTCGAGATGCGCGAGTCGATCGGGATTCTCGAACAGGCGCTCAAGGAGGTTCCGGCCGGCCCGATCATGGATCCGAAGGCCAAGATTCGCGGCTTTCGTCCCAAGCCGGGCGAGGCGTACGGCCGCGTGGAGGCGCCGAAGGGCGAGCTTGGTTTTTACCTGATCAGCGATGGCAGCCCGAATCCGTACCGGTATCGCGTGCGGCCGCCGAGCTTGATCAACCTGACGATCTTGGAGGACATGTGCCTGGGGCACAATGTCGCGGATGTGGTGCTGATCTTTGGAAGTGTGGATATTGTGCTGGGAGAAGTGGACAGATAGCCGCTAGCTACTAGCCACTAGCTTCTAGCTATCCGTGCTTGAATTGGCAGCTTGGGCTGACTGCTGCTGAATTGGCACGGTGAAGCTAGAGGCTAGAAGCTGGGAGCTAGAGGCTCAATCCGGAGGATTGAATTGTTAGGTGAAGGAATCGTGAAAGGGATGCTGGAGACGGCGAAGAACTTCGCCGGCAGTTTTGTCTCCGAAGAGCGCCTCACGACGGTCGAGTATCCGGAGGAACGGATTCCGACTGCCGAGGCCGCGCGCGTCTTTCCCTTTCTGGTGTACGACGGGCCTGAATGGGAGGCCGGCCTGCGGTGCGTGGCCTGCCAGATCTGCGAGAAGGAGTGCCCGCCGAAGTGCATTTACATCGAGAAGAGCAAGGACAAGAAGCCGGACTTCGTAGGCAAGATGCAGATCTACCCGGCGCGCTTTGATATTGATATCAGCGTCTGCATGAGCTGCCAGATCTGCGTGGAAGTTTGCCCGTTCGAGGCGATCAAGATGGACACGCAGTTTGAGCTGGCTACCGACGACCGGTTCGGCGGGTTGCTGCTCGATTGCAAGGAGCTGGCGAAGTCGAACGAGTACTATCACGAGATTCATCCGACCGAGGCGGCCGAAGTGGATGCGCGCCTGGCCCAGGAAAAGGCCGCGGCTGAAGCGAAGGCTAAAGCTGCCGCCGAAGCGGCTGCGGCAAAGGCCGCTGCCGATGCAGCGGCGAAGGCAGCTACCCCGAAACCCGAGCCGCCGCCGGCGGGGGGAGTCTAGCCGATGGGCAACTGGTCAACGCTGGACCAGATCTTTGTGATCCTGCGCAACTGGTTCGTGGATTTTTTGCCAGTGACCCTGCGGCCCGCGGCGGGCGCTGTGCTGGGCGTGATCGCGATCGTCTGCGTCTTTCCCGGATTGTTCGCGCTGACGACGGTGTTTGAGCGCAAGGGCCTGGGCCGCATGCAGAACCGGCTGGGGCCGAATCGCGTGGGCCCGTTCGGTTTTTTTCAGCCGATTGCGGATGGCATCAAATCGCTGACCAAGGAAGATATTGTTCCGCGCGACGCCGATGCCGTGGTGCATTTTCTTGCGCCGCTGGTGCTGGTGGTTGCGGTCTTCATGGGTTTTGCCGTGCTGCCGATGGGGCGCAACATGGTGCTGGTCGATATGGACGCCGGCCTGTTGTTCTTTTTCGCCATGGGCGCGTCGACGGAGCTGAGCATCTTTATGGCTGGATGGTCGAGCCGCAACAAGTATTCGATTCTGGGCGCGATGCGGGCCGTGGGGCAGATGATCAGCTACGAAGTGCCGCTGCTGATGTCGAGCGTGGTGGTGGTGATGGCTACGGGATCGCTGTCGCTGACCAAAATTGTTGAGGCGCAGAATCACTACACCGGCATCTTTCCGAACTGGTATGTGTTTACGCCGTGGGGCTTCGCGGCCTTTCTGATGTTTTCGATTGCGGCGACGGCGGAGACCAACCGCACGCCGTTCGATTTGCCGGAGGGTGAGTCGGAGCTGGTGGCCGGCTACTTCACCGAATACTCAGGCTTCAAATTCGCGCTCTTCTTCCTGGGCGAATATCTCGGCATGTTTTCGATCTCCGGCCTCGGCGCGACGCTTTTTCTGGGCGGATGGTCGGCGCCGCTCTCGTTTCTCAACGTGGTTCCTTCATGGATCTGGTTTTTCGCCAAGGTGATGACCGCGATCTTTATCTTCATCTGGATGCGCGGCACGCTGCCGCGGCTGCGCCAAGACCAGTTGATGAACTTCGCCTGGAAGTTTGTGCTGCCCTTCACACTGCTCGACGTGATGGTGACCGCGCTGTGGCGCTTCATGGGGCCGGGTTGGGCGCGCTGGGTGGTTTGTTCCGTGATTCTTGCCGGCGTGTATGTGCTGACGGCCCGCGTGCAGATGCGCAGGAAGCACTTCGGCCCGAGGAGCTATCGCTATGCGGAGTGAGGGGCGGCCGAGGGATAGATTTGGGTTCGTGCTTTCCCACCCTTGCGACGGAAAAAACCTGCAAGGATGGGGCACGGTGAGTTTGTGGCGAGTTGAGGGTGCTCAATGCGGGTTCGTGGTCTCCCACCCTTGCGCCAGAACAAAGGCGCAAGGATGGGGCACGGTGGGTTGGTGGGCCAGCCGGGAAGGGGCGGGCTGTCGATGAGCGTGGTGTCTTATTTCATTGCGGCGCTCACGGTGGCTGGCGGGCTGGCGGCTGTGCTCTTGAAGAACACCGTGCATTGCGCGCTTGCGCTTACGGTGGCCTTTGCGGGGCTGGCCCTCTTGTTTCTTGGACTCGACGCGCAGTTTGCGGGGTTTGCGCAGATTCTGGTTTACATTGGCGCGGTTGCGATTCTGATCGTCTTCGCGATTTTGCTGACGCGCGGTTCCGAGGCGCCGGCGCGCGGCGTCTTCAGCAAGAGCTGGTTTTGGGGATTGGCGATTGCGGCGGGCGTCTTCGCGGTGCTGGGCTGGGCTGTGCTTGCGAGCGCAAACGCGCTGCCGGGGGAGACGGCTGCGCCCGCGGTGACGGTGCGGGACATTGGCAACGCGCTGCTGGGCCGCTACGTGCTGCCGCTTGAGATTGTGGCGCTGCTGCTGACGGCGGCGATGATCGGCGCGGTGATTGTCGCGCTGCATGAGAAAGAGAGGACGAGGTGACGGGTTCCGCTTCGCCGCTCGCGGCCTATCTGCTGGTTGCCGCTTTGCTCTTCGCCATCGGTCTTGCCGGTGCGTTGACGCGGCGCAATGCCATCCTGGTGCTGATCGGGATTGAATTGATGCTCAATGCCGCCAATCTCAACTTCATTGCGTTCTGGCGGTACGGGCCGCATCCGGAGGCGCTGACCGGCATGATGTTCGCCATCTTCTCGATTGCCGTGGCTGCGGCCGAAGCCGCTGTGGGCCTGGGACTGGTGATCTCAATCTATCGCCATGCGCGCACCACCGATCTGGATCAGATCAACAGGATGAAGGGGTGAAAGTTTGATCGAGCAAGCCGTTCCGTTCACTCCACAGCTCGCTGCTTCTCCCATTGCGGAGATTTTGTGGCTCATTCCTGCTGTGCCCATGGTGGCTGCGGGGGTGATTGCGCTGCTCAAGCAACCGCGGCGGAGGACTGCTGCCGCGTTGGCTATCGGATCGCTCGGTTTCTCGCTGTTGCTCTCGCTGATTGCGTTTGGGCATGTGCTGGCTGGCTGGATGAATCATGCCGCGGTGCGCGAGACGGTGAACTTCACCTGGATTCAGGTGGGCAACTCCAACGTCGATCTCGGTTGGGTGCTCGATCCTCTCTCTGCCGTGATGATCGTGATGGTCTGCTTTGTGGGCTTGCTTATTTTTATTTATTCGACCGGCTACATGGCCCACGACGAGAACTTCACGCGCTTCTTCTGCTTTCTCTCGCTGTTTGCCGGCGCCATGCTCGGCGTGGTGATCGCGAATTCTCTGCTGCTGCTGTTCATGTGCTGGGAGCTGGTGGGGCTTACCTCCTACCTGCTGATTGGCTTCTGGTATCAGAAGCCCTCGGCGGCGGCGGCGGCGAAGAAGGCTTTTCTCACCACGCGTGTGGGCGACGTGTTCTTTTTTCTCGGAATCGTATGGCTGTTTGCGCAGACCGGAACGCTACTGTTTTACAACCACGGATCCGGATCGATGGAAGGGTTTGCGCTGGCCGGCCTGCTGGCGCAGCATACAACCTTCGGACTCACGGTTGCGGGCGCGATTGGGCTGCTGATTTTTGCCGGCGCGGCGGGCAAGAGCGGGCAGATTCCGCTGCACGTATGGCTGCCCGATGCAATGGAGGGCCCCACGCCGGTCTCCGCGCTGATTCATGCAGCGACGATGGTGGCCGCGGGCGTATATCTGATTGCGCGGGTTTATCCACTGATGTCTGCCGGCATGCCGCTTATCAGAACCAGCGAGGTGACGGGAACAACAGCCGCGCTGGCGGTGGTGACGTGGGTCGGCGCCATTACGGCGGTGTTTGCGGCGCTGATCGCGATTGCGCAGAACGACATCAAGCGCATTCTTGCCTACTCGACAGTCTCGCAACTTGGCTACATGATGGCCGGCCTTGGTCTGGGCGGCGTGGCGGTGGGAATGTTCCACCTGATCACGCATGCGTTTTTCAAGGCGCTGCTGTTCCTGGGCGCGGGCTCGGTGATCCACGGTTGCCACGAGGAACAGGACATTCGCAAGATGGGCGGGCTTAAGGCCGACATGCCGCTCACCTTCGCTACATATGCGGTGGGCATGCTGGCGCTGTGCGGATTTCCTCTCTTCTTCTCCGGCTTCTGGAGCAAGGACGGCATTCTGGAGGCAGCGCACTCCGGTGCGATTCAAGGGCCGTATTACCTGCTGGTCTTTGGCGCGTTGCTGACGGCGTTTTACATGACGCGCCAGGTCAGCTATGTCTTCTTCGGCTACTGGCGCGGGCATCACCCGGCGCATGAGAGCCCGCGGGTGATGACGGTGCCGCTGGCGATTCTGGCCTTCTTCGCCATCGCGCTGGGCGCGATTGGGACGCCGGCGTGGCCGTGGTTCCGGGCCTTTCTCGATGGCCGCTCTATGACCTTCAGCTGGCACGGATTTGCCGAGCCCGGCCTGGCTCTGCTGATGCTCACTTCGTCGCTGGTTGTGTTTCTCGGCATCGGGCTTGGCGTCTGGCTTTACGGTGGCAAGTCGCCGAGCCCTGAAGAACCGGACGTGCTGGAGAAGGCCACGCCCCATCTCTGGGCGGGGCTGCGCGACCGGCTTTATTTCGACGAGTTTTATGGCGTGACGGTGATCGCCTTCTACTGGTGGTGGGCGCGCGTGGCCGACTGGTTCGACCGCCGCGTGTGGGGCGGCATTGTGGCCGCGATTGCGTCGCTCTTCGGCCTGTGGGCGCACCTGAATCGGCGCATTGACACGCACTGGGTCGATGGCACCTTCGACAAGACCTGCGAAGAGATCTCGACCAGCGGCGGGCTGCTGGCTCGCATGCAAAATGGGCGGGTGCAGGTCTATCTGCGGATTCTGGCGGTAGCGATCGTAGCGCTGGCCGTACTTCTACTCTGGAGCGGCCGGGCATGAATGAGACAATTACCGGCTTAGCGACCGGTTTGGCGACCGGCTTAACGACCGGATTGACGACCGCCGCGAGGACCGGATTTCCGATTCTTACGCTGCTGACCGCCGTGCCGGTGGCCGGAGCGATTATCGCCTTCTTTGTGGGCAAGCATGCGCGCGGCGTGGCGCTGCTGACGGCGCTCGCGAGCCTGGTGCTTTCGCTTCTCGTGTGGATGCATTTACCCGCCGATGGAAGCATCGGGTTGGTGGAGCTTCATGGCTGGGCGCCGTCGATCGGCGTCGAATATCACCTCGGCGTGGATGGGCTGGGTGCGTTGATGCTTGTGCTCTCGGCGATCGTGACGCTGATGTCTGTGGATGCCGCGCACCGTGTTCACCATCAGCCCGGACTCTACTATGCGCTCGTGCTGCTGCTCGAGTCGGGACTGATCGGCTCGTTTACGGCGCTGAATTTCTTTCACTGGTTTCTCTTCTGGGAGCTGAGCCTCATCCCGGCATTCTTCCTGATCAAGCTGTGGGGCGGCCCGAAGCGCGGACCAGCGGCGACACAGTTTTTTGTCTACACCATGGCCGGTTCGGTGGCGCTGCTGCTGGCGTTTCTAGCGGTGTTTTTGTCGACGGGCACGATGGATTTCGAGCAGCTCGCGGCGATGGCTGCATCCGGTGCGCTGTCGCAGATGGTGACGGCGCATCTGGGCGCGGTGATGCCGTGGCTCGCGATCGGCGTGCTCGCGGGGTTCGCGGTGAAGGTGCCGCTTATGCCCTTCCACACCTGGCTGCCGAATGCGTATGCGGAAGCGCCTTCGCCGGTGACCATGCTGTTGACCGGCGCGATGTCGAAGATGGGCGTCTATGGCCTGCTGCGCATCGCGTTGCCGATCTTCGGGCCGCAGATTGCGGCGATGCGCACGCCACTGCTGGTGCTCGCGGTGGCCACTGTCGTGATGGGCGCGTGGGCCGCAGCGGCGCAGAAGGATTTGAAGCGTGTCTTTGCTTACTCCTCTGTGAACCATCTTGGCTATTGCCTGCTGGGCATCTTCGCGCTGGCGATTCCGGGTTCCGGCGCTGCGGCGTCCATATCGGTTGAGGCCAGCCGGGCTGCCGCGCTGAATGGCGTGATCCTGCAGATGTTCAATCACGGCATCACGGCTGCGGCGTTGTTCTGGTTTCTTGCGATGATCCAGATGCGGAGCGGCGGCCTGCGCGGCATGGACGATTTCGGCGGCTTGCGCAAGCCGGCGCCCATCTTTGCGGGGCTCATGGGCATCGCGCTGTTTTCTTCGCTTGGGCTGCCGGGGCTGAATGGTTTTGTCGGCGAGTTTCTGATCTTCCGCGGCGTATTTCCCTTGTCTTGGATAAGCGCAACGGCCTCGGTGCTTGGTTTGCTGGTGACGGCAGCCGTGATCCTGACGGTGATCCAAAAAGTCTTCACCGGTCCGGTGCCGGAGCGCTGGGCCGCGTTTCCTGATTTGCACGCGAGCGAGCGCCTTGCGCTTGCGCCGGTGATCGGACTGATGCTGCTGCTCGGCCTTGTACCTCAGCTGATTGTGGACACGCTTAACCCGACGGTCGCGTATCTGCTGGCGCACTGGAGATTTTAATGTTGGCCTGGATGATTTACATCTCGTTTGCCGGTGCGCTGTTGGAGGCTCTGCTGCCGAAGGGCAGGAATGAACTTGCGCGCGGGGTGGCGCTTGCCGTTGCGGTTGCCGGGCTCGTGATCGCTATCGCCGGGTTCGCGACGGGCATGGGGCAGGGAACTACGGTGATCGTAAATGCCTTGTGGGTTCCCTCAATGGGCATTCATTTTCTGCTTGCAGCCGACGGCATCAGCCGGGTGCTGGTGCTGCTCACCGGGCTGGCTTCGGTGGCCGGCGTTCTCTTCAGTTGGAATATCGAGCTGCGCACGAACCAGTTTTTCGCGTTTTATCTGGCGCTGATCGGCGGTGTGTACGGCGTCTTTCTGAGCTTCGATCTCTTCCTGCTCTTCGTCTTCTATGAGATTGCGATTGTTCCCAAATATTTCCTGATCGCTATCTGGGGTTCGACGCGGCGCGAGTATGGCGCGATGAAGCTGGCGCTCTACTCTTTCGTCGGCTCGGCGATGGTGCTCGTCGGCTTGCTTGCGGCGTATGCAACTGCGGGCGGCCACTCGACAGCTCTCGCCGATCTTGCGCATGCAGGGCTGCCGGTACACATGCAGATGTGGCTCTTTCCGCTGGTCTTCACGGGCTTTGCGATTCTGGCCGGCATGTGGCCGTTTCACACCTGGGCGCCCACGGGCCACGTGGCCGCGCCTACAGCGGCATCGATGCTGCTGGCCGGCGTGGTGATGAAGCTGGGCGCGTACGGATGCCTGCGGGTTGGCATTGGGGTCTTTCCACATGGGCTCGATCCATGGGGATTCTCGTTTCTTGGGTTAGGATCGTGGCGCGACGTGTTTGCGCTGCTGGCGGTGATCGGCATCGTGTATGGCGCGCTGGTGGCGCTGGCGCAATCGGACTTCAAATTCGTCATCGGTTACTCGAGCGTGAGCCACATGGGGTTCGTACTGCTGGGGCTCATGACGCTGAACCAGATTGGCCTGGATGGCGCGGTGCTGCAGATGTTTTCGCACGGCGTGATTGCCGGGCTGCTCTTCGCCATCGTGGGCCGCATTGTGTACGACAGGACGCACACGCGGCAGTTGGGCGAGCTTGAAACGATGCATCTTTCGAAGCGGCTGCCGTTTGCCGCCTGGGCGTTTGTGATTGCCGGCGTGGCGTCGATGGGGCTGCCGGGCTTTTCAGGATTTGTGGCCGAGCTGCAGATTCTGATTGGGTCGTGGAGCGCGAACCCGTGGTGGACGGCGGCTGCAGGCATCGGCATCATCGTGGGCGTGGCGTACACATGGCGCGCTTTGCAGAAGGCCTTTTTCAGCGACAGATTGCCCACACCCGACGAACATCCGAAGGCGGGGTGGCATGATCTCGGCGCGATCACCTGGCCTGAGATCGCGGGCGTGGCGCTGCTCGGTATCTCCACTCTGGTGGTCGGGCTTTATCCGCGCATCCTGCTTGATTCCATCGAACCTGCGGTGAGGGCGCTGCTCGCGGGAGGTGTGCAATGAACTACGCAGATCTCTTCCGCGTTACGCTGCCGGAGACGGTGCTCGAAATGGCCGCGCTGCTGGTGCTGGTTGTCGATCTGGGGCTGCTGCGCAAGGCGGCTTTGAAGACGCACGTTGCGTCGGTGTTGGGCATCGTGGGCTGCGGTGCGTCGGTGTGGGCGGTTTACTTCGCGGGTGCGGGGGGCTTGAGCGCGGGCGGCGATCTGTTGCTGGCGGCGGGCGGCTCGGCGGGCGTAGCGCAGGTTGGAATCCTGGCGCTCACCGCGGTGACGCTTCTTTTGCTCATCGGCGCGGAGTTTACGCGAAATCCGGGTGAGTACGTGGCAGTGGTGCTCATGGCGGCGGCGGGAGGGATGATTATCGCGGCTGCGCAGGACCTGCTGGTGATCTTCATCGGGCTCGAACTGCTGAGTCTCGGCCTGTATGTTCTGACCGCGTTTGCGAAACAATCGGGGAAGAGTGCTGAAGCCGCGATAAAGTATTATCTCTTCGGTGGCATGTCGGCGGCGTTTCTGCTGTTTGGGTTCAGCTATCTGTACGGACTATCGGGTTCCACAAGCCTGGCGAGGGTTGTGTATGGAACCTACGTTGCAAACCTCCATGGCGGATATCCTTTGCTCTACGTCGCGCTGGTGATGGTTGCCGCCGGCCTCGGCTTCAAGGTTGCCGCGGTGCCGTTTCACCTCTGGGCGCCTGATACCTATGAAGGAGCGCCGGCGCCGGCTGCCGCGTTTATCGCTTCAGTTTCGAAGGTGGCGAGTTTCGCGCTGTTGATCTCGATCAGTACCGCGGCGCTGCATTTTCTGGAGAGCTTGCACACCACTCATATTGTGACGGTCATTGCGGGTGTCGCCGGAACGCCGCTACCGCCGATTGTTCCCGGCATACGGAAGGTATGGCCGCTCACTCTGGTGATCCTTTCCGTCGCCTCAATGGCGCTCGGCAACCTGGCGGCGCTGGCGCAGTCGAGTGTGCGCCGCCTGCTTGCGTATTCGGCCATCGCGCATGCGGGCTATATTTTGCTCGGCCTTGCTTACTTCTCGCAGACCAACATGAGCGCCGAAGCGGTTCTCTATTACATCCTCACGTATGGCCTCACGACTGTGGGCGCCTTCGGCGTGATTGCCGTGATCGAGCGGGCCACGGGCAGCGATCGGATGGACGCGTTCCTGGGATTGCAAAAGCGCAATCCGCTGCTGGCGGCGATTACTCTGGTGCTCTTCCTCTCGCTCGCTGGGATTCCGCCGCTCGTCGGCTTCTGGGCGAAGTTCAATCTGTTTGCGGCAGTGCTGGGCGTTTCGCATTCCGGCGCTGCGTTGGGGTTGGTGGCGCTTGCGGTCGCGATGAGTGCGGTTTCGCTCTATTACTATTTGCAGGTGCTGAAGCGCGCTTACGTGATGCCCGGCCCTGACGAGACGCCGGTTCACGCGCATCCCGTGACGATGGCGGTGCTGCTGGCGATTGCCGCAGCGGTGGTTGTGATGGGCTGCTTTCCGGCGCTGCTGCAGAACTGGATTGCCGGCTTCTATTCTTAGAGCGGCTCCCCAATTCAAGTGCACTGTCCGGTGGTGTGCAAGGCGGCTTTTTCTTGAGGAAAAAGCCACTCGACATCGTGCCTTCGGTGTACAGCAATTGGAGAACCGCTATAAGCGGTCGCGATCATTCCTAGGCGATCCGGCGCGGCTGTCTGGTTTCCCACCCTTTCGACAGAAAAAAGTCGAAAGGATGGGGCACGGGGCTTGGCTCTGTATCGATGCCTTTAATATTTCACGATGGCAGTGAAGGAATCGGGTTTGAGGCTTGCGCCGCCGACGAGTGCGCCGTCGATCTCTTCCTGGCTGATGAGCGCGGTGGCGTTGTCCGGCTTGACGCTGCCGCCGTAGAGAATGCGCATGGCTGCCGCTACTTCAGCGCCGAGCAGTTTGGCTACTTCGGCGCGAATGATTTTATGCGCGTCGGCGGCGATCTCCGGCGTGGCAGTTTTGCCGGTGCCGATGGCCCACACCGGCTCGTACGCGATGACGACGGGCGCGGCGGCTTCCGGTGTGATGCCGGCGAATGCGCCGGTGATTTGCGTTTTCAGCACGCCGGCAGTTTTGCCTGCTTCGCGTTCTTCCAGCACCTCGCCCACGCAGACGATGGGAACGACGCCATGCTTGAGCGCGGTGTGGAGCTTTTTGTTGACGATTTCGTCGGTCTCGGCGAAGTACTGGCGGCGCTCGGAGTGGCCGATGAGCGTGTGCGTTCCGCCGACGGCCTGGAGTTGCCCGATGGAAGTTTCGCCGGTGTAGGCGCCTTCTTCAGCGAAATGGATATTCTGCGCGCCCACGACGACGTTGGAAGCATTGCATGCAGCGGTGACCGTTGGGAGCAGCACCGGGGAAGGGAACAGGGCAATCTCATCGCGCGTGTGACCGGCGACGAGCGGCAAAAACGCATCGACAAACGCCTGCGCTTCCGCGGGCGTTTTGTACATCTTCCAATTGGCGGCGATCAGGGCTTTCCGAGACATTGTTATGGGTTCCTCAACTTGATTTTAGTGGATGGAATCTGAGGGACTGCCTGATGGCACGCACAACCGGGTGGGGCCAAATCGCTGCAGGCGATGGAGGAGGGCGCTCTAGTGTGGTGTCTCTGAAGTTCATGGCACGGGCCCAGATCCCGAACCGCAGATCCTTCGACTACAATTGGCGCAAAATACGCGCCAATTTCCGCTCAGGATGACAACTCTTTTTTGATAAGAACTTTAGGAACAGGACATTAGAAGCCGTCTCATAAATGCTCTGCACCGCGAAAAGCGTCCCTCAGGGGCTAAAGCCCAGTGATTTTTTGCGGCGTTTGCGGCACGACTAAAGTCGTGCCCTTTCACAGAGCTATTTATGAGACTGGTTCTAGTCTTGCGGGCCGGCTGCTTGGACTGCGGTTAAATCATCCGGCACTTCGCCCTCGAGAAAAGCGGCCCGATGATCGGGGTCGCCCAGATCCATCTTGAAATGGTGCCAGAGGTCATCTTTGTAGACGCCCATATTCCAGGGTCCTGAGACAGAGTCAGAAAACTGCCAGACTATGTGGTAGCCGTCCTCGTTGGTGAACCCTTCGCCGTCCGCCTGCATGATGGCGTCTCCGCGTTCCCACAAGGCCGCGCGCAGGGCATGGAGCGCGTTGCTACCGTCCACGGTCTCCGACCCCTGCAGATGCTGAAACGCATAGATCGTCTCCACGTCACTCAGGTACTCCGCGAGCCAATGAACACCGCTTTCCGGCTTGCAGTCGCGAGTTTCCTCGACGAACTCCGCGATCTCGTCCTGGCCAACCGAGCCGCTGGCCACCGGGTTCCGTTCGATCAGTGCGACCTCGACGCCGTCATCGCCGGAGAGCAGAAGAGTCTCCCATTCCTCCTCGGTTCCGTCTTCGATTGTCAGTTTGTAGTCAGGATGCTCCGCTCGAATGAACTGCGCGAGTTCATCGAGCAGGGGAAACTCTTCCTGTTTCGACAAGACTCGCGTGTAATATGCCATTGTTTTTTCCCTGCTAAAGCAGTAGCGAATAGCGCTACTTGTTGGTCAGCGCTTCGACGCCGGGGAGTTTTTTGCCTTCGAGAAATTCGAGGCTGGCGCCGCCGCCCGTTGAGATATGCGTGATCTGGTCGGCGACACCGGCTTGATTAATGGCGCTTACCGAGTCGCCCCCGCCGATGATGGATATCACGGTTTTGTTGGCTGCAACAGCTTTCGCGATCGCGTTTGTGCCGATGGCGAAGCGGGGAAACTCGAAGACGCCGGCGGGGCCGTTCCAGACGATGGTCTTGGCGGTCGAGACCAACTGCTCGATGGCTGCGATGGATCTGGGACCGATGTCGAGGCCCTGCCAGTCGGCGGGGAAGTTCTTCGTGCAATCCCACGGCTGGGTCTTCGCGTCGGCGGCGAAGTTATCGGCCAGGATGTTGTCGGCCGGCAAAATAAGGTTCACGCCTCTGGTCTTGGCTTTGGCCAGCGCTGTCTTTGCCATGTCGATCTTGTCTTCTTCGACGAGCGACTTGCCGGTGGTGATGCCGAGCGCGCGCTGGAAGGTATAGGCCATGCCGCCGACGATGATCAGTGTGTCGACCTTATCGAGCAGGTTCTCAATCACGTCGATCTTGCCGGAGATCTTGGAGCCCCCGATGATGGCGACGAAGGGTTTCTCGGGTGATTCGAGCGCCTTGCCGAGATAGGTGATCTCCTTTTCCATGAGCAGGCCGGCGACGGCAGGCTTCAAATAATGCGTAATGCCTTCCGTGGAGGCGTGGGCGCGATGCGCGGCGCCGAAGGCGTCATTGACGTAGATCTCGGCCAGTGAGGCGAGCTGTTTTGCGAACTCGGGATCGTTGGCCTCTTCTTCGGCGTGGAAGCGCAGATTTTCAAGCAGCAGCACCTGGCGCGATTCGAGCTGGCGCGCGAGCTCCTGCGCGATTTCGCCGACGCAGTCGGGCGAGAAGGCGACGTTGATGGAGTAGTCGCTTTCTTTTTCGTCGAGCAGCTCGCGCAGCCGATCCACAACGGGGCGGAGCGAGTACTTCGGATTCGGTTTGCCCTTGGGCCGGCCCAGGTGCGAGGCCAGGATGACCTTGGCGCGGCGATCGAGAGCATACATGATGGTGGGCAGCGTGGCCACGATGCGCGTGTCGTCGGTGATGATGGCGCCGTCTTCAGAGAGCGGCACATTGAAATCGACGCGGATGAAGACGTGCTTGTTGGCCAGTTCGATGTCGCGAATGGAGAGCTTGGGCATGAGAAATTCCTTTGGAATTCAGTTCGCAGTTCTTAGTTCGCGGAAACGGGGCGATCATTCACCATCGGGTATCACGGCGTCCATTTCGATTTCGATGCGCCACGCGGGGTTGAGCAGAGCGGCTACGACGACCATGGTGGCGGCTGGACGAATCTGCGAGAAGACCTCGCCATGCACGCGGCCCACCGCCTCCCAGTCTTCGACGTGAGTCAGATACATGCGCGTGCGGACAACATCCTTGAAGGATGCGCCGGCTTCGGCGAGCACCTTTTCGGCGATGCTGAAGATGCGGCGCGTCTGGCCTGCGGCATCTTCGTTTTCTGCGCCGACAGGGCCGGTGCCGGCCAAGTGGACTTTATTCTCCACGCAGACGGCGCGGGAGAAGCCGATGATGGGCTCGAAGGGAGATCCGCCGCTGATGTTTTTGCGCATAATGTGGTCGCTGACTTGGAGGTATCCCACCCTAGCCGCGAAAACAAGAACGCGGCGAGGGTGGGGCACCCGGCTCAGAATGACATGGGGTGGGGCACCCAAGTCCTGATCACTGCTCACTGATGACTATTACAGGCCCTTGGAGGTCAGGAAGCCGATGAGGTCGACGACGCGGTTCGAGTAGCCCCACTCGTTGTCGTACCAGCTCAATACCTTCACGCTCTGGCCGACGACCTTGGTGAGCGGCGCGTCGACGATCGAGCTGCGCCGGTCGCGCTTGAAGTCGGAGCTGACCAGTTCATGCTCTTCGTAGCCGAGGATGCCCTTGAGCGCGCCTTCGGAGGCGGCCTTCAATGCGGCATTCACGGCGCTGGCGTCGGTGGTCTTCTCGCTGATGAAGGTGAGGTCGACGATGGAGACGTTGGGAGTGGGTACGCGGATGGCGAAGCCGTCGAGCTTGCCTGCCGTCTCCGGAATCACCAGCTTGAGCGCCTTGGCGGCGCCGGTGGAGCTGGGAATCATATTGAGCGCGGCAGCGCGGGCGCGGCGCAGGTCTTTGTGCGGAAAATCGAGGATGACCTGGTCGTTGGTGTAGCTGTGAATCGTGGTCATGATGCCACTGACCAGGCCGAATTCCTGGATGACCACCTTCACGACCGGGGCGAGGCAGTTGGTGGTGCAGCTCGCGTTGGAGATGACGTTGTGCTTGGCGGGATCGTATTTGTCCTGGTTGACGCCGAGCACGATGGTGATGTCCTCGTTCGACGCCGGCGCGGAGATGATGACCTTCTTCACCGTGGAACCGAGATGCGCCTTGGCCTTGGCTGCGTCGGTAAAGTGGCCGGTGGACTCGACGACGATCTGCGCGCCCACATCGGCCCAGGGCAGCTTGGCGGGGTCGCGCTCTGCCCAGACCTTGATCTTCTTCCCGTCCACGGCCACATAATCTTCGCCCGCGGTGATCTCATTCTTGAGGTTGCCCAGGATCGAGTCGTACTTGAGCAGGTGGGCGAGAGTCGCCGGGCTGGTCAAGTCGTTGACGGCGACAAAATCGATCTCCGGATTGCCGAGCGAGGCGCGCAAAACGTTGCGGCCAATGCGGCCGAAGCCGTTAATTCCAACCTTAACTGCCATGCGTGATTTTCTCCTTGTGATCTGTGGAGCTGCTGGGGTTTGTGAGCTTGGATAGTGCGGCGTCCGTAGTGGGCCCGCGGCCGATGCAGGGTTTCCGGATGGGGGCGAGTCTTAGCCGTGCGGCTTCTTCTTGAGGGAAAAGCTGCGCAGGCCACATCCGCCCCAATCCGGGGTACTCTACATTTGCTTCAAAATTTGCTTCAAAAGGCAATTCCACCAAACTCTTGATCGTATCACCCTGGGGTGGGGGCCTAAAACGAAAACGTTTCCGGCAGATCATTCCATAACCGCTTCAGGCGAGCGGCTTCCGAAGCCGATGTTGCCGGTTCATGGGCGGCATTGTATGGGACGACCTGCACAGTGTTTGCAGCGGGATCGGTTGGTGTGGTATTCGGGTAGCAGGGCACGCGCTTGAGGGCACAACCCCGCGGCGGCAGTGCAGGAAAAGTTGAAGGCGGCATGAGAAGACGGTCCAGACGCGCTCCCAATACCTCCGAATCCACAGGCAAAATCGGCCAGGAACTTCCATCGAATCAGCCGGCGCCGCTGGTGCCGTTTTATCCGGAGGATGCACCGGCTGCGGCGCAGCGCCCGCGTGCGGGCGAACCGCAACGGCGTACGCCGGCGCCGGCGCGGCCGCCGAGCCAGAACTGGGCTGCGCGGCAGGGGTGGAATGAGGCGGCCGGTACGGGCCGCCTGGAAGTAGAGACCCAGCCGGAGATGCCTCCTGCGCACGCTCCGGTAGCCGACCCCGCGGATCGCTCGCCGCAGACGCCGAAGGGCTATGTGGTGCTGGCGATCGGCCTGCCCGGTTCAGGGAAGACGACGTGGTTCGGCCGGCGCGGCGTGACGCCGCTGTCGTCCGATTTGTTGCGCAATATTCTTTTCGATGACGTGGAGGAGCAGCGCTACCAGGGGCTGGTGTTTTCCACGCTGCGTTCGCTGCTGCGGGCGCGGCTCATCGCTAAGATGCCGTGGAACTATGTGGACGCGACGAACCTGTCGACCCACGAGCGGCGGCAATGGATCAAGATGGCCAAAAGCTTTGGCTACGAGGCGCAGGCGGTATTTTTTGATGTGCCGCTTGAAGTTTGCCTGGACCGCAACCGCCAGCGCGAGCGCTCGGTGAGCGAGGACGTGATGCGCAAGATGGCTGAGAAGCTGAAGCCGCCGGTGTTTGAAGAGGGATTCTCGAAGATCACGGTGGTGCGGGTGAAGAACGCTGGATAGGGCGCTTACCTGTTACGGCATCTTCGGCGAAGCTTTCATTTCAGCCGTTTTCGGCACGACTGAAGTCGTGCCCTGATACAAAACACCATCCACTCTGAGTTTTTCCGCAGCCCGTTGAAGTCGTGCCCTGCTACAAGGCGAATTTTCAGCAGCTGTTGGAGATATGCCGCCGGAGATAACTTGACCGATTCTTCCGCACCTTACGTTGAACCCTGGCTGAGCGGGACGCATACGGATATTCCGGCTGCGGGGCGCGCGGTGCTTCATGCGCTTGATCTGGCCTTGGACGATCTGACCAAATGGACCGACGGCCTGAGCGACGCTGAAGTTCATTCGCAGCCGCTTGGCTTGAACTCGATTGCGTTTCATCTGCGCCACATCGCGCGCTCGACGGACCGGATTCTTACCTATGCCGAAGGCAATCCGCTTTCCGGCGAGCAATTGGCAGCGCTCAAAAGCGAAGCGGTGCTGCCGGTGGAGCGGGAACCTGAGGCGCGGGTGGAACTGCTGGCGGAAGTGCACAAATCTTTTGCAAATGCCGCGCCGCGCATTCGCGCGCTGGCCTCGGCCGATCTCGATACATTTCGCGGCGTCGGGCGCAAGCAGCTGCCTACCTCGATTGGCGGGGCGCTGATTCATGTGGCCGATCACACGCAGCGGCATGTCGGCCAGGTGGTGACCACGGCGAAGGTGCTGATGGCGCTGCGGGGTTAGCCGGGTTCGTTCTAATCCCACCTTAGGCGCAAAGACAAAGACGCGCCGAAGGTGGGGCACCCAGGTTTGTGCTGAGTTGAGGGTGGCCGATTGAGGATTGAGGTTTCCCACCTTAGGCGCAAAGACAAAGACGCGCCGAAGGTGGGGCACCCAGGTGCGTGCTGGGTCAAAACCGCAGATCCTTCGACTCCTTCCCCTTCGCTTTGCCCCTTCGCTTTGCTCAGGGTTCGGTCGCTCAGGATGACAAAGTATGTATCAGGCGAGGGTTAGAGATGTATCTCAGGCGGAGCTTGGAGACGGAGCTATAAGGGAGCCTATTCCGTCTGCTCTTCGCTGACGACTATCTCGAAAAGGTGGCCCATTTTTTCCTGCTTGGTGCGTAGGTAGCGCTCGAAGGTCTCGTGGGGCTCGACCTCCGCGGAGATGCGCTCCGTTACCTGGATGCCGGCCGATTCGAGGGCGGCCACTTTTTCGGGATTGTTGGTGATGAGCCGCACCTGGGAGACGGCGAGCAGCTTCAACACGGCGGCGGGCAGCTCATAGCCGCGGCAATCGGCCGCGAAGCCGAGCTCCAGGTTGGCCTCAACGGTGTCGCGGCCCTGGTCCTGCAACTCGTAGGCTCTGAGCTTGGCCATCAAGCCGATGCCGCGGCCTTCCTTCTGTTCGTAAAGCAAAATGCCCGCGCCGGCCGCGGCAATCTTTTTGAGCGCCATCTCGAGTTGCAGACGGCAGTCGCAACGCAGCGAGCCGAAGACGTCGCCGGTGAGGCACTGGGAGTGAATCCGCACCAAGGGCGGCGCGGAGTGAATATCGCCCATCACCAGCGCTACCAGCTCCTCTACTTCGCGCATGGGCTCGCAGCCTGGCCGGGCGGCAGAGATGCCTTCGAAGCCCAGAATGCGAAAGGCGCCCCAGCGAGTGGGGAAATCCGCCTCAGCGATCTTCTTCACGCTTTCCATGGTCATAAACCCATTTTACGTACGCAGCCGCAAGGGGTGCGCTCGCACGCGCAGCCCACTGAGCATTAGATACTTGAGCGCGCGGCACGATACATTTGTGGGGTGACGGATCGGCTGCTTCTTATCACGCTGCTGGTGAAGCTGGGGGTGGTTGCCTCAGTGGCCAGCGTGCTGGCGCGCGCCAGCACCTTCCGGCGACTACTGTTCGCCGAAAAACGCCGTAACCGGCAAACGCTGGCGCTGCTGGCGTTTTTCCTGATCCCGCTTACGCTCGGCGTCTGGTTCCGTTTCCTGGTGCCCAACTTTTTCGCAGCGGATATCTCCTTCGAGACCATTATCCTGCTTGGCCTGCTGATTGGCCCACGATGGGCCATGCTCGGCGGCATCGTGCTTTCAGTTCCGGCGGTCCTGCATCATGAATACCTCGCGCTGCCGTTCAACGCGGCGCTGGGTCTGGCGGCGGGTTTGATCGGCCGGTTCGTCGAAAGGGAAGAGATCTGGTCGTTTACCCCGTTTATCGATCTCAGCCTCTACCGTTGGGTGCGGCGCAACATCAAGAAGCCGCGGGTGGACCGCCAGATTCTGCTGCTGGTTCTGATCGCGGCCATGGAGATGGTGCGCGACTGGATTGCGCACGAATTTCCCAAGCGGCTGTTCGCGCTTCTCTCCGGCCAAATCTGGCTGCAGGCGCTGGTCTGGCTGAGCGCGCCGATCGTGGTGGGCATCGCGCTCAAGGTGTGGAATGCGCTGCGCCTCGAAATTTCACTGGAAGAACAGAAGCGGCTGGTGCTGGAGGCGCGGCTGGATGCGCTGCAGCGGCAGATCAATCCGCATTTTCTCTTCAATACGCTCAACTCGATTGCCGCTCTGGTGCGGACCCAGCCTGAAATGGCACGCCAGATGACGGTGAAACTGGCCAACATTCTGCGCGCGCTGCTCAACGACCACGATACCTATGTGCCGCTGCGGCAGGAGCTGAGCTTTACCGACGATTATCTGGGCATCGAGGTGGTCCGATTCGGCGCCGACAAGCTGAGAGTGGAAAAAGAGATCGACCCGCGCACACTGGATATCCTGGTGCCCAGCATCCTGCTGCAACCGCTGATCGAAAACAGCATCAAGCATGGTTTGGAGCCGCGCATCCACGGGGGCACCGTGACGCTGCGGAGCAGTCTCAAGGGAGAGCGCGTTCTGATCGAGGTGGCCGACGACGGGGTGGGCATGGGCAACCGGCCAGCCTCGGCGCTGCGGCGCACCGGAGCGGGAATTGGCATGAAGAACGTGCAGGAGCGGCTGGAAGTTCTGTATGGCGATCAGGCGCACTTCAGTGTGGTGAGCAATCCAGGGCGGGGCACGCTGGTCTCGATCGAGATTCCGGCGAATTTGCCGGGTGTGTCTTGACCTGTGTGTCTTGACGGGTGTGCTTTCGCGGTATCAGGACCAAGGCGATTGGTGCCGCCCAGAGCTGCTCGGCGACTGAGGCAGGATCTTCATGCGAAGAGGCGCGTACGGGATACGCGCCTCTTCGCGATGATTCCAGATGATGGGTGTAGATGCGGTGAAAGCTCTTACGCCATCGGCCGTTGGCTGGAAGGCACGGCGTGCTGATGCTTGGTGCGATAAGCCAGCCAGAACTTGAACTCCTCGCCCACGCTCCGCCCGGGCTTGCTGAACGGGCGTTCGTTCTGCCGCAGGTATTGGATAAATTCCTCGTAGTCCTCCGCATTGCAGTCGGCAACTGGACCGGCTTCGGAAGCGGCAGCAGCAGCTTGCCTTTTTCCTTTGCCGGCGAAGAGCCAGGTAGCCTCAAAGAGCGCGATGCTCGGGGTAAAGAAGCGAACCACCCAGAAGTAAGGGATGTGTTCGCGGCCTTCGGCGAAGACGACCAAAAGGGCGAGGCACGCGATATGCGTGAGAACCGTGGAGGGAATGGACAACGAGATTCCTTTGTCCTGCACGGCAGTGATCACCAGGAAGGCGAGGTAGAGGTGATAGGAGATCAGCATCGGCGCATAGATCGCCATGCTGCCATCGGGGAAGAAACGCGCCAGCATATAGCCGACCAAGCCGCAGAGTATAAGTATGATACCCTTCATGCTTTTTTAGCTCCAGTTCCATTGCGAGTAGATAAACTTCTGATCTCTTTCTTTAGCTCGCAACCGTTTTAAGTTTGATCGAATCTTAGCAACTTCTTGCGGGGCTGGACATTGCACAATCGAGGTAAGAAAAAAAATGCGACTTGGCGCTTAGGTAACAGTACGATGGGAAGGTTTTTCCGCCGCCGGTTGTGAAGCGGTGCGGGTATCCGGCGCGGCAACCTGTTTTTGCACCGGTTACTTTCGGTTGGCTGTATGCTCAAGGGATGGTCCGCTTCACTGTGCTGGCGTCGGGATCAAAGGGCAACAGCACGGTTGTCTCCGGGGGACGGACGCGGATTCTGGTGGATGCCGGGCTGAGCTGCCGCGAGCTTTTGCGGCGCATGAAGCTGGCCGGTGAAGATCCTGCCACGCTGAATGCAATTGTGGTGACGCACGAGCACCAGGACCACGTGAACGGCCTGGCCGTGATGGCGCGCAAGCTGGGGATACCGGTGTACTTTACCGAGGCTACCCATCGCGCCTGGATGCGCTGGCTCACGCCGCGCCGGCAGATGACCTACGCGCAATGGATTGACCAGTGCCGCAAACAGGCGGCGGAGCGCCAGCCGGAGGCTGAGGCCGCAGTCCCGGAAACCGAGGCGGAGGATGCCGGCGCCGAAATACATGCCGTTGGAGAGGGACCGGCCGGGGCGACGGAGCCCGAAACGCCGTCACGGAAGGAAGACCCCACCTGGCTGCCGGCGGTGGAGTATTTCGAGGCAGGATGCCGGTTTACGATCGGCGATATCGAAGTGAACCCTTTTACGATTCCGCACGACGCCGCTGACCCGGTGGGATTTGTTTTTGCGAGCGAAGGGGTGCGGATGGCCTTTGCCACCGACCTGGGATACATCGCGCCGAACGTGAAAGCCCATCTAAAAGGCGTGGATTTGTTGTTGCTGGAGTCAAATCACGATTTGGAGATGTTGCGCGACGGGCCGTATCCGTGGTCAGTGAAACAACGGGTGCTTTCGCGGGTGGGGCACCTTTCGAACGAGGCCGCGGCCCAGTTTCTTTCCACCGGCTACGACGGCCAGGCCGCCTACGTGATTCTGGCGCATCTTTCTGAAAGCAATAACCTTCCCGATCTGGCACGGATCGCCGCCGAACGCGCCTTGGAGGGCCGGGCGAGCCTGCTCGGCAACCGTCTGCTGCTGGCGGCGCAGCATGAACCTCTTTCGGCAATCTGTTTTTGAGGGAGTCGTATTAGAATAGCTAACAAGGGCATCTGTCTATAGAGGAGGATTTCAGGCAGCAGGATTTTGGACAGCAGGATTTCGACGACAGCGAATTGCCGAAGTTGGGACGCGCCGGCAGCGGTGACCGGGAACTGCAGATTGCATGAATCCTTCATGGCGAATTGAGCATCCGGTAAGCAAAGGGCCTTGAACGCCAGATCGACCGCGGAAGCAACGGCGGTACACCAAATCCTTTGCAGAGCGAGTTGTCTTTATGGCTATAGCAAGAACCCGATGCAACGACCGAGTCGTGGGCGCCATTTTGGCGAGTTGGCGCTATGATATTTCGGGAATCTCTCCCGAGATGCGCCGCGATTACGAACAACATTTCATGGAATGCGCGCATTGCAGCGCCCGGCAGAGATTTCATCGCAGCGTGGATGCGACCCTGGCTGTCCTGACGTCGCTGGCGGCGGTTTTCTTCCTCTTCGCGCTGGCGGTTCTCAAGCACATCAAGCCGCTGGAGCACGTGGCCTTCAACATTCTGGGCCTCGACATCTCCGACATGTACCACATGCTGCTCGCGGCCGGGGTTGCCGGGCTGTGCTTCTCGGTGATCGTGCTGGCGCTGGTGCTGATGGCCACGCCGGCTCCTGCGTACCTGGGCGGCATTGCCGCGGAGCGCGCCAAGCTGATTGAAGAACGGCTGCCGGCGGCGATCAAATCCCTGCGGCCGCGATAAACCGGGTTCAGGCGAGAAAATTCAAAGGGCCTCCCGCGCGGGAGGCCCTTTTATGTTTCCGCCATCGCCTGGGGCTTGCTATTTTGCAACCGGCACGCGCAGGTCGCCGCCCGTCATCTCTTTCGGCAGGCCAAGATTCAGCAGGTTCAGCAGCGTGGGTGAGATATCGCGCAGCGATCCATCGGTGCGCAGGCGGCATTGGCCGGCGTCTTCGCCCACGTAGATCATCGGCACGGGGTTGGTGGTGTGCGCGGTGTGCGGGCCGCCGCTGACCGGATCGACCATCAGCTCGGCGTTGCCGTGGTCTGCGGTGATCAGCCAGCTTCCATTCCTCTCGCGCACGGCCTTGTAGATGCGGTCCAATTGCGCGTCGACGGCCTCACAGGCCTTGATGGTGGGCTCGAGCTTGCCGGAGTGGCCGACCATGTCGGCGTTGGCAAAGTTGGCGACGATGAGATCGAAGGCGGTGTCGTTGACGGCCTTCACAATCGTGTCGCCGATACACTCGGCGCGCATCTCCGGCGCCAGATCGTAGGTGGCTACTTTCAGCGAAGGACAAAGAATGCGCTCTTCGCCGGGGAAGGGCGTCTCAATGCCGCCGTTGAAAAAGTAGGTCACGTGCGCGAATTTCTCAGTCTCCGCGACGCGCAGGTTGCGGAGCTGGTGCGCGGAGAGAATGTTGGCCAGGATGTTGTCCATGGATTCGGGCGGGATGACGAGCGGCAGTTCGTAGAGCTTGTCGTACTGGGTCATGCAGACGTAATGCAGGCCCTTCGGAATCTCGCGGCGGGGGATGATCTCGTCCAGCGATTCCCACCCGTCGAGATTGCGCCCGCCCTGCGCGTTGAGGCCGCTCTCGCGGGCGAGCACGCGCGTGATTTGCCGGGCGCGGTCGGCGCGGAAGTTGAAGTTGAGGCAGACGTCTTCGTCGCGAATCTGCCCGATGGGCTTGCCGGCGGCGTCGGTCACGACAAAGGGAATGAGAAATTCATCGGTGGTGCCGCTGTTGTAGTTCTCCTTGATGCGCGCTACGGCGTCCGGATATGCGCCGCCTTCAGCCTTGCCGTTGACCATGGCGTCAAAGGCCATGCGCTCGCGCTCCCAGCGGCGGTCGCGGTCCATCGCGTAGTAGCGGCCGTTGACGCTGGCCAGCTTGCCTACGCCGTATTCGCGCATCTTCTGCTCGAGCTGCGCGATGTAACCCGCGCCGGAGGTGGGCAGCGTGTCGCGCCCGTCCATGAAGGCGTGGACGAAGACTCGTTCGAGGCCGTTCTCGCGCGCAGTGCGTAATAGCGCGTAGAGGTGCTGCTGGTGCGAGTGGACGCCGCCGTCGGAGACGAGGCCGAAGAGATGCAGTTGCCGGCCGCCTTCGCGGGCGCGCTGCATGGCCTTCACGATCGCCGGATTTTTTGGGAATTCGCCGGAGGCGATCTGCGCATCGATGCGCGTGATGTCCATCTGCACGATGCGGCCGGCGCCGATGTTCAGGTGGCCCACTTCGCTGTTGCCCATCTGGCCGTCAGGCAGGCCGACGAAGTGCTCTGAGGCGCGGATGAGCGTGTTGGGAAACTCGCGCAGCAGCTTGTCGTACGTGGGCTTGCGGGCCAGGGCGATGGCGTTGTTCGCGGTCTCGGCGCGATATCCCCATCCATCGAGGATGGTCAGGACTAGAGGACGCTGGGGGCTGGGCACGAAGAAAATACCTCAGTATGCATCGAATTTCTTCTTCCAGAATAACCTGCCGCGGGGCGACGACGCGTGCTTGCGGAGACGGCTTCGCGGCGAGTTGCTGTTGGCGCGGCTGCATTGGAGAAAATTGTTGATTCCCTGTGCGGCAATCTGCGATAAGCGAAGTCATGGGCGGCGCGACGACGGTATTCGTCTACGGCACGTTGAAACGCGGATGCCGGAATCACCGCGTGCTGCAATCGGCGGTGTTTCTGGGAGAGGCGTGCACGGAGCCGGTCTATCTTATGGTTGACTGCGGCTCGTATCCGGGGCTGGTGCGTGCGGGAGACGCGCGCCGGGGCCAGGCGATTTATGGCGAGCTGTATCGCGTGGACGAAGAGCTTCTGGCGGCGCTTGATGCGTTCGAGGATGCGCCGCGGGAGTTCGTGCGGGATTCAGTTCGGCTGCGGGATGGCGTGTGCGCGGAGGCGTATTTTTATCGGGGCGAGACGGCGCATCTGGCGTTGTGTGGGGCGGTTTGGCGAGAGAAGTAGCGTTGTGCGGGGCTGATTGGGTTGGGGTTCGTGCTACCCCACCCTAGCCGCAAAAACAAAGACGCGGCGAGGATGGGGCACCCCGGCCTTTTGGCTAATTAATAGGTGGGCCATCCGCGGGATGGATTTGGGTTTCGTGCTCTCCCAGGTCTCAGAAGCGAGACCTGGGGCACCCAGATCTGTGGCGGGGCCTGTGGGTTGGTTTACATCAGGCGGCGGCGGACCAGATCCAGAGCTTGCTGGGAGGCCCATTCTCTTACGCGCTGGCGGTCACCGCGGAAGGTGCGCTCCAGGGTGTCAGTCTTGTGGGCGTCGGAGACGGCGATGTGGATCAGGCCGACGGGCTTGCCATCGGTGGCGCCGGTGGGGCCGGCGATGCCGGTGACTCCCAATCCAATAGTGGCGCCGGTGCGGAGGCGGATGCCGGTGGCGAGCGCTTTGGCCACCTCTTCGCTGACGGCGCCGTATTGCGCGATGAGATCGGCGGAGACGCCGGCGAAGGCGTACTTGAGCGCGTCAGAGTAAACGACGGCGCCGCCGAGGAAGGAGCGCGAGCTGCCTGGGACGCTTGTGATGCGCTGCGCGATCAGGCCGCCGGTGCAGCTCTCGGCAACGGCGAGCGTGGCCTGACGCAGGCCTAGATAATAGAGAACGATCTGCTCGAGGGATTCGCCTTCCGACGAGTAGAGCCAGTCTTCGAGAGCTTCTTCCATCTTGCCGGCCAGCTCGTCGACGCGCTGGTCTGCGGCTTCGAAGGTGGGCTTGGCGCACTGGAGGCTGAGCTGGATGTCGCCGGCATGGGCGAGGATGGTCGTATCCACGTCAGGGTATGCGGTGTAGATGGGCGCGAGCAGCTTGTCGGCCTGGGACTCGGCGATCATGGCGGCCTTGAGGGTGCGGCTGGCGATGGCGCGCGGCGGCACAAGCTCGCGCAGGCGCGTGAAGCATTCGGAATCAAAGAGCGGGCAGCACTCGTGCGGCGGGCCGGGCAGCAGGAAGACGAGCTTGCGGTAGCCCTCGAAGATGCTATCGAGGAATTGGCCGGGGGCGCTGCCGTTGGGGTTGGGCAGGAGGGTTGCGCCTTCGAGCACGTCGGCCTGCTTGAGATTGTTCTGCGCGATCGGCATGCGCCAGGTGGCGGCGCGGGCGTGCAGCGCGGCCACTTGCGTGGCGTCACGGCGCAATACGAGTCCGAGCGCTTCGGCGGCGGCTTCACGCGTGAGGTCGTCTTCAGTGGGGCCAAGGCCGCCCATGAGGATGAGCACGTCGACGCGGCCGAGAGCGGTGCGGATGGCGTTGACCAAATCCTTGCGGCGGTCGCCGACGATGGTCTTGAAGGCGACGGTGATGCCGATCTCATTGAGCTTGAGGGTGAGGTAGAGCGAATTGGTGTCCTGACGATGCGGAGTGAGCATCTCAGAGCCGACGGCGATGATCTCGGATTTCATGAAGGCAGCTTTCAGTCGTCAACGGACAGTGAGCAGTTCACAGTTCGCAGTTTCAGGTTCCTGATTGCCGGCATGCATTTCCGGCGTGCAGTTCCATTATTCCTTATCGAAGCCGTGGCCGCGGTTGATGCAGTAGATGCGGGCTTTGAAGTTCCCGGTGGAGATTCTCAAAAGGCCGTTGACGGATCGAAATTTTGAAATGCGGGTCCTCGAAATGCAGGTCCCCTTCGGCTTCGCTCAGGATGACAAATTATGGGGAAGGATGCTGGTGCCGGCAGAGCTTAGAGGAGCTTAGGGGAGTTGTAGGCCTTCGACGCCGAGGTCTACCTCGTAGACGGCGTCGTGGGTGGCGAGGATGGTCGAGCCGAGGGGCGAGAAGGCGATGCCTACGAGATTGGGTCCGGCGAGGGCGAGCGAGGCCTGGCCGCCGGGTGTGATGCGGACGACGCCGCGCTGCCCATGGAGGCAGGCCACGACGTACACGTCGCCCTCTCGCGCGAGAGCGAGGCCCTGCGGACGGCCGAGGCCGCGGTACCAGGCGCGCGTATCGCCGTTGGGCTCGATGGCCCAGACGGCTTCATTCGAGGAGAGCGTTGGGCCGGTGACGAAGAGAGTGCCGGCGGCGTTCACGGCCAGGTGATAGGCGGCGACCGAGGGCTCGAGCGTGGCGTGGACGAAGATCTGGCGCTGGGGATTGATCTTGAAGATGGTGCCACTGCGGTCGCCGACGAAGAGGTTGCCCTGCGCGTCAAATGCGGCGCCGGTGGCCACGCCCATGCCTTCGGCGTAGACGGTGAACTCGCCGGCCGGGTCGACGCGGTAGACGTTGCCTTCCGCGCGCGAGGTGACGTAGAGATCGCCCTCCGGCGAGAAGGCGAGGCCGGTGGCGTTGAGGATGCCGGTGACGAAGGGCGTGCCGCGGCCATCGGCGCTGATGCGCATGATGGAGACCGGCATCTGCTTGCCGCGCGGACCGGAGATGGTGGCATAGATCATGCCGGAGCGGCTGACGGCCGGATTGGTGACGGGATGCAGGCCGTCGTTGAGCTGGCGGGCGATGCGGAGGGGAACGGTATTGCCGGCGCCGGCGGGGCTGCGGACCTCAATGAGGCCGGTGGTGACCTGCTCGGGAACGCGGAAGGCCAGGCGCGAGGGCCGGCTCATAAGGACGTGGGCCGTTTCGCCGTCGACCAGGACAACGGGCGGCCCGAAGGACTGGGGGCCGAGGTTCGCGCCGGCAAGTTCGACTTCGCCCAGCGGCATGGCGGCGGAGGGGATCACGTCATCGATGCGGGGCACCGGAACGGCTGCGGGTTGGGCAGGGGTGCGAGCCATATCAATACCAGATGCGCCCGAGCGACGCTATACCCAAAGCATACAGCCCTGCGGCCACATCGTCGAAGACGATGCCCCAGCCTTCGGGCAGGCGTTCGAGGCGGCGGATGGGGAAGGGTTTGGTGATATCGAAGAGCCGAAAGAGAAGGAGAGCGATGAGGGCGTGGTGCCAGTCCGGCGGGCAGAAGAGCAGAGTGATCCATTGGCCGGCGACCTCGTCGATGACCACAAAGCCGGGATCGTGACGGCCGGACTCGCGGGCGGCGATGGTGGCGGCGGGGACGCCGAAGATGAGCGCGAGCGCGATGCCGGCGAGCAGCGCAAGAAGGAGCATCTGGGGCGAGGGGTGGAATCCCCACGCGAAGGCGGCCCAGAGAAGCACTGCGGCGATGGAGCCGTAGGTGCCGGGACCGGGTTTGAGACGGCCGGCGCCGAAGAAGGTGGCGATTGTGAACGCCCACCGCGTTTGTTTCTGGCTTTGGATTGGAGCTGCGGGCGAGCTTTCACTATTCATGCGAGTCTTTGTCGCCGCGCGCGCTGGAGCCGCCCAGGTCTTCGAGGACTTCGGGATCGAGAACGGGCGAACTGATCTTGTAGACGCCGGTGGCCCACTTGCCGAGGTCGATCTTGCGGCAGCGGTCGCTGCAGAAAGGGAAGTCCTCGTCTCCGATGCGGACTAACGTGCCGCAGGTAGGGCAATGGAGGAGTTTGGCGGATTTTTTCTTGGCGGGCATGAAGAGCGGTTCCCGATCAATGATTAGTTTATAGCGGGCCGGAGGCGACGCGGGCGACCAGATCATAGTCGTGGGCTTCAGTGATCTCGGCGCGATAGAATCGGCCGGCTTCAAGGGTTTCGAGATCGCCGAAGTCATTGATGAAGACTTTGCCGTCGATTTCGGGGGCGTGGAACTGGGTGCGGCCTTCCCAGAGCAAATCGGTTTCTTCGGATGGGCCTTCGGCGAGGAGCATCACTTCGCGGCCGATCCACTGCTGTTTCGCTCGCTTCGAGATCGATTGCTGCAACTTCATCAAGCGGCGCTTGCGGGTCTCGATGGTGCGCTTGGAGACCTGCGCGTCGAGCGAATAGGCCTGCGATCCTTCTTCATGCGAGTAGCTGAAGACGCCGAGCCAGTCGAATTTCGCCTCGCCGATAAACTGCTCCAGAATTTCAAAGTCCGAGGAAGACTCGCCGGGAAAGCCGACGATGAAGCTGGTGCGGAGGGCGATGCCGGGCACGGCGGCGCGGACTTTTTCCAGGGTCTTCAAAAAAATGTCGGCACCCGCGCCACGCTTCATGCGCTTCAAAACATCGGGGGAGGCGTGCTGCAGCGGCACGTCGAGATACTTGCAGATGTTGTCGTGCCTGGCGATCGTCTCGAGCAGCTTGCCGGTAATGCGGTTGGGATAGGCATAGAGAAAGCGCAGCCAGCACAGGCCCTCAATCTGGGCCAGCGTGTCGAGCAGTTGCGCGAGGCCGTCTTTGAGGCCCAGGTCTTCGCCGTAGCAGGTGGTGTCCTGGCCGATGAGCGTGATTTCGCGGACGCCGCTCGAGACGAGCCGCTGCGTTTCAGCGACGATGGATTCGAAGCGGCGCGAGCGGAACTTGCCACGCAGGTTGGGGATGACGCAGAAGGTGCAGGGGTGGTCGCAGCCCTCGGCGATCTTGATATAGGCCGAGGCGCGCGGCGTGGATAAGAGACGCGGCGTGGTCTCGTCGTAGAGATACGTGGGCAGCAGGTGAGCGGCGCCCTGCCATTCTTCGCGGCTGAAGCGGCCCTGGCGCTCGCGGTGATCGCCCTCGGCCCGGCCCTTCGGGCTGTTCTCGTTTTGGATCGGATTTAGGGTCGGTGTTTTGTGTGTGCCGGCTTGAGATTCTTTCCCGGAGCGCGTTTCGGCGTGGACGCTGGTGAGAATGGTGAAGGGCGAGGGCGCGGCGGCAGGCGCGGGCGCGATGCCGGCGGCTTCCAGGATCGATTCGAGCTCGCCGGTGCCGACTACGGCGTCGACCTCGGGGATGTTTTTACGGATTTCGTCCCGGTAGCGCTCGACGAGGCAGCCGGCGACGATGAGCTTCCTGACCGAGCCGGAGGTTTTATGGCGGGCCATTTCGAGAATGGTGTCGACGGATTCCTGCTTGGCGGTGTCTATAAAGCTGCAGGTGTTCACGACGAGAATTTCGGCTTCTTCGGGACGGGCGGTCAGGCGCGCGCCGGCGCGGTCGAGCAGGCCCATCATGACCTCGGAGTCGACGAGGTTCTTGGGGCAGCCGAGGGACACAAAACCCACCACGGGGCCGGCTGCGGGCGCAGATTTTTCTTCGGTTATGCTCACATATTGATTGTACCGGGAATGGAGATTCAAGGTGCGGCGGCAAAGGGAGTTGCGATGATTGCACGGCATTGGCGGGGATGGACAAAGCTTGAAGATGGAGATGGATACGAGAGCTTGTTAAAGGAAAACGTTCTGCCGGGACTGCGGGCGATCGAGGGTTATAGGGGCGGGTATGTCCTGCGCAGGGATGGCGCGGCGGAATGCGAGTTTGTCGTCGTTAATCTTTTCGAGTCGATCGAGGCGGTGCAGCGGTTTGCCGGACCAGAGTACACGGTGCCGGTCTTCGAGCCGGAGGCGAAGGCGCTTCTACGCCGAATCGAGCCCTTTGCTACGCACTATGAGGTGCGGGTAGACACGGTTCGAGGGGCGTAGATGTGTTAGACTAGCTTAAGCTAGCTTAAAGAGGTTTACGATGCTTGAAGTGGGTGCTTTTGAGGCAAAAAATACCCTCGGTGCCTTACTGGATCGAGTCGAGCGCGGGGAAGAGGTTGCGATTACCCGGCACGGTCGTCTGATCGCGCGGCTAGTACCTAGTGCCGGCGGCATCGACCGTGCGCAGGCGCATGCGGCTGCCGAGAGAATCCGGCGCCGCGCGGCGCAGATCGGCGCGGGGCGATTTGACTGGGAAACGCTCAAGACCGATCGCGATGCGGGTAGACCGTGAGCCTGGTTCTCGACAGTTCGGCTACGCTGGCCTGGATTTACAGCGACGAGACGACGGAGCCGATCCGCCACGTTTTCGACCTTGTCATAGCCGGTGGAGCGTGGGTGCCGGCGCTGTGGCGGCTTGAGGTTGCCAACATTCTGGAGATGGGTGTGCGCCGCGGACGCACGGACACCGCGTTTCGCGATGCGACGCTGGCCGATCTTGCACTGTTACCGATTCTGCTCGATGCGGAAACGGAGCGTCAGGCGTGGGGTGCTACGCTGCGGCTGGCAGAGAAGCGCCGGCTCAGTCTATACGACGCAGCTTATCTGGAACTGGCGCAAAGGCGTGCGCTGCCCCTGGCGACGCTGGATGTCGAGTTGCGGGTTGCGGCCAAGGCGGAGAATATCTCTTTGCTTGGGATGTGACGAGCGTCCGCTTGGCGTCCCTCGCGCTCGAAAGAGCCAGGCTAGCTGTCTTTGCGGTAGAGCATGTCGCGGATGACGCGGCGGCGCTCGGCGTTGGCTTCAGCCTCATTTTTGCGCTCGATGGGGTCTTTGGAATCCTTTGCTTTTGGTCCCTCTGCCTCGGGCTCGCTGCAAGTGGGGCAGCGGTTGGCGAAGCCGGGCTTGCCGGGGCGCAATTCAAATTCCTCACCGCAAACGACACAGGTCTTGATCGGAAAAGCCATACGTGAATATGGTAGCGAAGGGGCTGGGCAGAAGTCGAACTCGCGAAATCCATTCGCGAAGTCACTTCACAGCGCATCGTTTGCGCCGTGGAAATTCGTCGCCATCGACGAGTGATAAAATCGATCAGTGCCGGGTCCTACGCGACGTAATCCCGCCAATCCCGCCAGGTCCGGAAGGAAGCAACGGTAACGGGCTAGTACGGGCGCAGTAGGCTACCCGGTACTTTTTTGGTTTGTTGTCTGAGCGGGATGATTGCTCTCCCACCCTGGCGATAGAACGAAATCGCAAGGATGGGGCACGGAGATTTGTGGTTGATTGAGAGGGGCGGGTTGCGGTTCGTGCCTTCCCACCCTGGCCGCAAGAACAAAGACGCGGCAAGGATGGGGTACCCAGCTATCCCAGGTCTCAGAATCGAGACCTGGGGCACCCATTTTCTTGCCGCATTGAGACCGGTGGAGTTTTGTTGCTAGGAGAGAGACATTGAGCCTGACCGTTCGCCCCGTAGTGGGCCGGCGCGCCAAGATCACGGCGCTGGGAACGTACGTTCCTCCCGATGTGATTACCAATCAAGATCTTGAAAAAATGGTGGAGACTAGCGACCAGTGGATCGTGGAGCGGACCGGGATCCGCGAGCGGCATGTGCTGGCCAAGGGGCTGGGCGTGAGCGATATCTGCGCGAAGGCGGCGAAGAAGTGCCTGGCCGCGCGCGGCGTGGACGCAAGCCAGGTGGAGGTCATCCTCGTGGGCACGGTGACGCCGGACATGATGTTTCCTTCAACAGCGTGCCTGGTGCAGGACAAGATCGGCGCCAAGGGCGCGTGGGGATTCGATGTCTCGGGCGGCTGCTCGGGGTTTGTGTATGCGCTGTCGGCGGGCGTGAAGATGGTGGAGAGCGGCGCGTATAAAAAGGTTCTTGTCATCGGCGCGGATGCGAACACGCGCATGACCGACTACACGGACCGCGCGACCTGCGTGCTGTTTGGCGATGGCGGCGGGGCGGCGCTGTTGGAGCCGGCCGAAGAGGGCGAAATCGGGTTTATTGATTCTGTCAACGAGATTGATGGATCGGGCGGCGTGAGCCTGAATCTCAAAGGCGGCGGGAGCTTGAATCCGCCGACGCACGAGACGATCGACAAGAAGATGCACTACATCTACCAGGACGGGCCTGCGGTGTATAAGTTTGCAGTGCGCAAGATGGCGGAGGCGACGGCGAAGCTGCTCGAGCGCAATGGCGTGACCGGCTCCGACCTGGGCTGCTTTATTCCGCACCAGGCCAACAAGCGGATCATTACGGCGACGGCCGACCGACTGGGGATGGACCCGGAGCGGGTGATTATCAATATTGAAAAATACGGCAACACGTCGGCTGGGACGATTCCGCTGGCCATGGAGACGGCAGTGGAAGAAGGCAAGCTGAAAAAAGGCGACCTGGTGCTGTTGGCCGCTGTGGGAGCGGGATTCACGGTGGGGACAGTGTTGTTGCGGTGGGAGATTTGAAGAGGGCCGCGGGTTAGCGGGTTAGCGTCCGCCGGCGGAGACGTTAGCTAGTTGGCGAGGCGATTGGGATGCTGGAGCGGATTCCTGAATCGGTGCGTGTGTAGGTTTAGGCCCGGACGGCTTTTTACCCGAGATTGCCGATTTGCAGCCGGTACCGATTGGCTTATACTGTGCTCCACGAATCGGCACTCTTGCCGAGGGATTGCAGATCCGGTGCTGTCAGCCGGTATTCGGTTCGGGACTTCAGATGCTGTTGACAACGAGGAGCGGAGGCTGACCATGGAAGTGGAGTTCACCGCGCGACAAGTGAAGATCTCGAGGGCGCTGCGGACGCAGGCCGAAGAGGGAATGGAACGGATTGCGCGCATTCTGGGCAAGACCGCGAACGCGAGCATCACCTTTAGCGCGCAGAGACATGTGCAGATTGTGGAGCTGACGGTGAAGGCGCGCCTTTTAAAGATGGCGGCAGCGGGCAAAGCCGACACCCTGGAATCGGCGCTGCGGCAGGCGATTGCGCATGCCGAGCACCATGCCCGGCGCTACCGCGACCGGCGGCTGGTGAGCAAGCGGCTGCCCAAGGAAGAAAAAGTAATGACCGCTCCGCCAGTAGCGCGGCCCAAGGCGCGGATATCGCCCGATGCCGAAGTGAGCAACGGAAAGCCGCTGCGCGGGGGGATGCGAGCCTCGATTGCGGTGCACTCGTTTCCAGCGAACCAGGCGGTGGTGGAACCGCATATCGTCAAAAGCGGCGAAGCGATCGCGCTGCGCCCGATGACGATTGAAGAGGCTGTGAAAGACGCCGAGTTCCGCGACCGCGACCTGCTGATCTTCCGCAATGCGGCGGGAGACGTGTTTGTCCTGCACCGGCGCAGGGATGGACAGATGGAACTGGTGGAGATTCCCTGAGCGGTTCCCGGCCGGCTTCTCGATCCGTTCTCGATTGCGTGCGGGAAGGCGCGCGGCGGCGATGCGCTTCGAAATGCGCGTCCACAATGCGCCTCTGGAATACGCGGACTAAATGCGTGCAGCGGCGCGGCTGAATCGATTCCGGAAAACTTAAGTCATCAGAAACGCGCGCGCGATTTCTCATCGCGTGAGCCGCAAACCATTGCAAACTCTTGCGATGAATGCTGGGTGAAAGTACTTTGGTTGGACCGGCTCACCGGATTTGGGTATGGCTGGCAAGCCCTCCTTCGGCCTAGGATTTTTTTCATGGCAACAAAGGTTTTGGGGGTCGCCATCAAGCCTGGATCGACTCAAATACAAACAGAAGATCCGGTGAATCCAGAACAAGCTAAGCGATGGAGTCTGCCGGAACACGCGGACTCGGCGGAGCAGCGCGCGATTCTGGATGCGCTTCCGGTTCTGGTATTTCTGGAGCGGGCGGGCAAGGTTGTCTTCGCCAACGCGGAAGCGCGCCAGATGCTGGGCCACGCGGAGGACGAGTGGGTTGCGCGTCCGATTGAAGACGTGTTGTGGGGACTGTTTCCCGGCACCGCCGAGCCGCAGACTCTGCTGACCGGTACGGGGCGGGGCAGCCCGTTCCACGCAACCATGCCGGCGCAGAATGGCCGGCTGCTGCCGGTGGAAGGCACTTATAGCCTCACCAATGCCGAACCGCGCGAGTCTGTGATCGTGGCGCATCCCGGCGGCCGGAGGCACGCACCGAAGACGCGGCTGATGGAAGACGTGCTCGCGAGCATTCCCGAAGCCGTCGCCATCGAGCTCGGCAATCACGTGTTATACACGAATCCGGCGTTTACACGAATGTTTGGCTATTCGGCTGAAGAAGCTGCCGGCGGCAGCCTGAGCGAACTGATCGTTCCGGAGGCGCGGCAGGCCGAGCATGCCATGCTGTCCAAGGGCGTGAATGAGCACGGGCGCGTGCTGCTGGAGACAGCGCGCAGGCACAAGAGCGGCGACCTGGTGGATGTGCATCTGCAGGCTGCGCCGCTGCTGGTGGATGGAGCGCAGGTTGGCTACGTTTATACATTTCGCGATCTCGGCGAACGCAAGGAGACCGAGGCGCGGCTGCAACATGATGCCATGCATGACGTGCTCACCGGGCTTCCGAACCGGGCGCTGTTTCTTGACCGCGTGAACCTGGCGTTGAGCCGCAGAGCGCGCCGGCCGGATCGCACCTGCGCCGTGATCTGCCTGGACATGGATCTCTTCAAGGAGATCAACGACGCGCTGGGACACGCGGCCGGCGACGTGCTGCTCAACTCCGTGGCCGAGCGGTTGCGCGGATTGCTGCGTGCGCAGGACACGGCGGCGCGGCTGGGCGGCGACACATTTGCCGTGCTGGTCGAGGACCTGATTTCGACGCGCGACCTGGAGAGCATCGCCGAGCGCATTGCGCAGGAGATTGCGCGGCCCTTCGATCTCTTTGGCCACCTGATCGAATCGGGCGCCAGCGTAGGCGCAGCGCTTGCTGAACCCGAGCACACGCGCCCCGAGCTTCTCATCCGCGATGCCGAGCATGCGATGGGTTTATCGAAGCAGGCAGGCGGCGGACGTTATCAGATGTTTCGAAAAAGCCGGGAGGCGCGGAGTCTCACAAAACGGCCGCCATCCGGTGTAGCATGAGCGCATGACCCGCAAGAGGCCCGCAGAAAAACCGGCGAAACGAAAGAAAAAGGCAGGCGGCGAAGCCGGCAAGGAACTGGTGATTGTGACCGGAATCTCCGGCGCAGGCAAGGCATCGGCTCTCAAAGCTTTTGAGGATCTCGGTTTCCATTGCGTCGATAATTTGCCCTTGGAACTCTTGCCGGATTTTGCGGCGCTGGTCAGCAACTCCGCTGAAGTGGACCGGGCGGCGATCGTAGTGGATGTCCGGGAAGGGCCTACGCTGGACCGGCTGCCCGAGATCTTGAAAGATGTAAAGAAGCTGCTGCACACGCGCGTTGTTTTTCTGGACGCGCAGGATGCGGTGCTGGTCCGGCGCTTCTCTGAGACCCGGCGGCCGCACCCGCTGGGGATTTCTGAGACTGTGTCGCGCTCAATCGTAGAAGAGCGCCAGTTGCTGGAACCGATCCACAACGTGGCCGACACGCTGGTCGACACCTCGAACTTCAACGTGCACGAGCTGCGCGCGCACATTCAGAGCCGGTTCGGCCATCGCGATGGGACCACCCAGCTGCTGGTCTCGTGCCTGAGCTTCGGGTTCAAGAATGGCGTTCCGCTGGACGCGGACCTCGTCTTCGATGTCCGGTTCCTTCCCAATCCACATTTTGTGCCGGAGTTTCGCAAGAAGACGGGACTCGATCCCAAGGTGGCCGCGTATGTGCGCGGATTTCCGCAGACCGAGGAGTTTCTGAGCAAAGTGACCTCCCTGATGCTGTACCTGTTGCCGCACTATGTGGAGGAGGGCAAGAGCTACCTGACGGTGGCTTTTGGCTGCACCGGAGGCCAGCATCGCAGCGTGATGATGGCTGAAGAGATGAGCGCGCGGCTCAAGAAGGCCGGCTACCTGGTGAAGGCGCTCCATCGGGATATTGTGCGCGGCGCGTGATTGCGCGAGCGGTCAGCGACGATTCAGCGGGCGCCCAAATCGCCCAGCCAGCGGGAAAATCCATCAGTAAAGGCCGGGGCGGCGCCGCGGCCGGATAGCAGCCAAACGACCATCTTGCGGGCGGAGACGTTCTCAAGAAAATCCGGCTTGTCGAGCGAGTGATTGCCTGCGGCCGCTTGAGAAACCGGCAAGAACCACAGCGAGGGAGTGCGCAGGGCAGTAGCCGCTGAGCGCAGATCGTAGCGGTCGCGCACCAGCAGGCGAGCCGGGACGAGGCGGGCGCGCTCGTCCTGAAAGACTGCGCGGGTTGCGTCTGCAAGGGGCGATTCGACCACCACCCCGGCGAGCTGCGGATGCGCCGCGGCGAATTCGAGCGCCAGGTCCGCGCCGAGATCGCTGCCGTCGACCACGATGAAGCCGGGCGCGATGTGGCGGGTTGCGGTGAGATATTGGAGCGCCCAGCCGGCATCTTCGAGCCAGTGCCGTTCGCTGGGATGAGCGAACTGGCTCTGGCCATAACCGCGGTAATCGAAGGCGAAGAGACTCACGCCGGCCGCGTGGAGCTGCGCGAGATGATCCACCGCGTCGCCGAGATTGCCGTTCTGCCCGTGCAGATAGAGAACGGTGTACCGGTTGAAGGGTGCGTTGGGCGCGGCGGGAATCCACCAGCCGGTGAGCTGTGGCAAGCCGGTTCCGGTGGTGGCAAAGCCGATGGGATCAAAGGACAATCCGGCGGCCGCGGGTGTGCGCGCGACCAGAGAGGCGGGATGGTAGAGCAACTGCCAGCTGCCCTGCCAGAAGAGCAGGCACAACGCTCCCCATGCGCACAGGGCGGCAGCGATCAGCGTTCCGGCGACGGCAGAAAGCAGCCACCGGCCCGAAACCTGGATGGGCTGCGATGGCGTGACCGAGAATTTCGCCGCCGCTGTGGGCTTCGATCCAGTGTTTATTGGGGTTCCCTGGAGGGGCGGGGATTTGCCGTTGACGGCCTGGGGCTTGGCTTTTCTAGGCGACATGGCGGGACGGGCGAGTTGCGCCGGTGCGGACTCCTCAGGGCGATCCTAAGCTAGGTCCATCCTAAACTGCGGGGACGAACCGCCGGGTGATGCGGCGGGGCCATGCGTGGGGCCGTTCGCCGATCGCTTTGCCGAGCGGTTTTCCCAGGCACAGAGCGCGCAATGTTCCCTTCGTGAAATGTTCCCTCATAGACGGGAATCGCACGGGAGCAACGTGCCGGTCTGCGGCGAACGGTGTAAGATGGCTGTTTAGCGGAAACGATTACGTTAACGAGGGAGAAAAATCGAGATGGCGGTGCGTGAAAAGCGGATTGGGAAGCCGAAGGCAGACGAAGTGTTGCTCATCACCAGCGGCGACCTGCGGCTTTCAGCGAATCAGGCATGCTGGCCTGCGCAGCGGGAGATGGAAGAGAAGTTGACCGCCGCATTTGCGCAAAAGGGATATAAACTGATCCGCGCTCACGCATACAACGAGGAAGACAAACACGGGTTTATCGGATCGCAGCGCCTGGGGATGGACGTCTTCATGAAGATTCATCCGCAGGCGAAGCTGGTGTTTGCGACGGCCGCTTGGCAGTACAGCCATCATGTTCTCCCCGGTCTGCGCAGTCACAAGGGGCCGATTCTGACAGTGGCCAACTGGTCGGGGCAATGGCCGGGGCTGGTCGGCCTGCTGAATCTGAACGGATCGTTGATCAAGGCGGGAAGAAAATTTTCGTCGATCTGGAGCAAAGATTTTACCGACGAATATTTTCTGGGCGCGCTCGACGAGTGGCTGCGCGACGGGAAGATCACGCACGACGTTTCCCATGTTCGCTCGCTCGATAAAGCCAGGCTGCCCGGCGAAAGCGCGGAGCTGGGCGCTCAGCTTGCGCGGGAGCTGAAGCATCGCAAGGCGATTCTGGGAATTTTCGACGAGGGCTGCATGGGGATGTACAACGCCATCATCGATGATGAACTGCTGAATAGCGCCGGAGTTTTCAAGGAACGGCTGAGCCAGTCGGCACTGGTGGCCAAGATGCGGACGGTGAGCGACGCCGAGGCGAGAGCTGTTTACGACTGGCTGGTCGGGAAGGGCATGAAGTTCGACTTCGGCGCGGACCCTGCGAAAGAGCTGACGCTCGATCAGGTGCTGGAGCAATGCAAGATGTATATTGCGGCGGTGCGGATCGCGAAGGAGTTTGGCTGCGACGCGGTCGGCATCCAGTATCAACAGGGATTGAAGGATATGACGCCGGCGTCCGACTTGGCCGAGGGACTGCTGAATAACGCCGAGCGTCCGCCGGTGTTTGCGGCGGGTACGCACGAGGAGCTGTACGCGGGCGGGCCGTTGCCGCACTTCAACGAAGTGGATGAGTGCGCGGGAGTCGATGCGCTGGTGACGAATCGCTGCTGGTCGGCGCTGGGGCTCGACCCCTCGACGACGCTGCACGACGTGCGCTGGGGTGAACACTACACGAGCAATGGGCACCAGGGCGCTTCAGGAAAGCTCGATGCATTTGTGTGGGTGCTGCAGATTTCAGGAGCCGCGCCGGCAAATCATTTTGTGGATGGCTACGCGGGCGCGCGCAGCGAGCGGCAGCCGGCGATGTATTTTCCGCTGGGCGGAGGGTCGCTGAAAGGAATCAGCAGGCCGGGCGAGATTGTCTGGAGCCGGGTGTTTGTGGAGGGCGGCAAATTGCATGCCGACCTGGGCCGCGGGAGTGCGGTGAGCTTGCCTGCCGAGGAGACGGAGCGGCGCTGGCGCGAGACGACGGCGCAATGGCCGATGATGCATGCAGTGCTGCACGGCGTGAGCCAGAACCAGATGATGGCGCGGCACCGTGCGAACCACGTGAACGTGGCATACGCGCCGGATGCAGAGATGGCAGACAAGGCGTTGGCCACGAAGGCGGCGATGCTGGCTGAGTTGGGCGTGAACGTGCATCTGTGCGGGGTTTAGCCCACAGCCTGCACGGTGCCCTTGCCGACGAGTTCTTCGACGCGTTCCATCCAGCTGCGATCCGCCGTCACGCTCATGCCTTCAGGCTCGAGGATGACGGCGTACTCGCCTTTGCGTTCAAGATGCAGCATCACCTTGCCGGGCCCAGGCGCGGCATCGGCGGCGCTCTTTAACTCCGCGAACATCTCTTCGGTGGCGCGTTCGAGGTTGATGCGGATGCGTACGCCGGCGGGTAGCTTGACCTGCACCTGCTCGAGCGCCACGATGCCGTTGATGGAGATTTTGGGCGCCGCATCTTCATCCCCGGTGAGCGTGCCGCGCACAAGCACGGGCGCTTCGATCTTCAACTGCTCGCAGAGTCGTTCGTAATCCCGAGGAAAGCAGACGAGCTCAATTTTGCCGGTGGCGTCTTCAAGCGCCCCCTGGGCATAGAGCTTTCCTTCGCGTTTCGTCTTCTGCACGCGCAGGCCGTGAATGATGCCGGCTACTTGAATTTCATCGGACGGGTCGGAGTCTTTGCCCCAGCGCCGCTCGGGCGGCTTGCGCTCCAAGGCTTCGGCTGTGGTGATAACGCCGGTGAGATTGCGCAGTTTTTCCGCGTACTTGTCGAGCGGATGCCCGGAGACAAAAAATCCCAACACTTCCTTCTCGTTGGCGAGGCGCTCGCTCTCTTCCCAATCGGCGACATGCGGCAGATCATCGCCATTGCGGCTGCCGTTGTGCCCGTGCGCCGGCGCATCATCGAACAATCCGAAGAGGCCGGTCTGGCCCTGCGCCGCGTCTTTCTGCGCCTTCTGCGCACGGTCGACGGCTTTATCGACGGCCGCATAGAGCTGGCCGCGCGAGCCCAGTGAATCCAGCGCGCCGGCTTTGATGAGCGACTGGATGACGCGCGAGTTCATCACGCGAAGATCGACCTTCTCGCAAAACTCCCAGAAACTCTTGAAGCGGCCGCCGGCCTCTTCGCGTGCCTTCATGATGGATTCAATCGCGTTGCCGCCCACGTTTTTCACCGCGGCCAGGCCGAAGCGGATCTTGCCGCCGCGCGGCGTGAACTGCGCGCCGGAGTCTTGCACATCTGGCGGCTCGACGCCGATGCCCATCTCGCGGCACTCGCCGATGTACTTGACGACGGAGTCGGGCTTCGAGGTTTCCGAGGTGAGCAGCGCGGCCATGAACTCGACGGGATAATGCGTTTTCAAATAGGCCGTCTGGTAGGCCACCAGCGCATACGCGGCTGAGTGCGACTTGTTGAACCCATAGCCCGAGAACTTGGCCATCTGATCGAAAATCTCGCTGACCGCTGCCTTGGGATGGCCGAGCTTGGCAGCGCCGTTTACGAAGCGATCCTGCTGTTCCGCCATCGCCTTGGGATCCTTCTTCCCCATTGCGCGGCGCAACAGATCGGCCTCGCCGAGTGAGTAGCTCGCCAGCACGTTAGCGATCCGCATCACCTGTTCCTGATAGACGATTACGCCCAGAGAATCTTTCAGAATCCCTTCAAGCTCGGGGAGCAGAAACTCCACTTTGCGTCGTCCCCACTTGCGCTCGACGAAGTCATCGATCATATCCATCGGGCCGGGGCGATACAGCGCATTGAGGGCCGTCAACTCTTCGACTGTATCCGGCTTATAGCGGCGCAGAATGTCGCGCATACCGCTCGACTCAAACTGGAAGATGCCCGATGTGAGCGCGGTGTGAAAGACTCTGCGGAAGGTCTCCGGATCGTCGAGCGGAATCATCTCAATATCGAGTTTTTCTTCGCGGGTCTGCTCGATCAGCTTCAGGCAATCGGAGATGACTGTCAGTGTCGCCAGACCGAGGAAGTCCATCTTGAGCAGGCCCATCTTTTCGACGGCCTTCATGTCGTAGGCGGTCACGATTTCATCGTTCTTGGTCCGGTTCAACGGAACCAGCTCGGTGAGCGGACGCGGCGCGATCACCACCGCAGAGGCGTGAACGCCCGAGCCGCGCACCAGGCCTTCGAGCTTCTTTGCGGTATCGATCAACTCGCGAACCTGCGCATCGGTGTCGTAGACCTTGCGCAAGTCGGGCACCTCTTCCAAAGCTTCGTCGATCGTCATACCCACTGTGGCCGGAACCAGCTTGGCAATGCGGTCTACGTCGCCATAGGGCATGTCGAGCGCGCGTCCGCAATCCTTGATGGCCGCTTTGGCCGCCATGGTGTTGAAGGTGATGATCTGTGCGACCTGCTCGCGGCCATACTTGCGGGTTACGTAGTCGATGACTTCGCCGCGCCGGTTCTGGCAAAAGTCCACGTCGATATCGGGCATGGTGACGCGCTCTGGATTCAGAAAGCGCTCGAAGAGAAGCACGTTCTGCATCGGATCGATGTTCGTAATCTCCATTGCATAGGCCACCAGCGACCCCGTAGCGGAGCCTCTTCCCGGCCCCACAGGGATCCCATGGTCCCGCGCATACTTGATGAAGTCCCACACGATGAGGAAGTAGCCGGAGTACTTCATCTGCTTAATGATGCCGATCTCAAAGTTCAACCGGGATTCGTATTCGTGAAGCGGGGTGCGCTGCACCCCGCGCAGCTCCAGTTGCCGCACGGCCGTTTCCAGGCGCTTCTTCAATCCCTGGCGGCAGACCTCTTCAAAGTAGCTGTCGATGGTGTGGCCGGCCGGAACGGCGAATTCCGGAAATGGATTGTCCACCTTGGTCAGCTTCAGATTGCAGCGCTCGGCGATTTCGATGGTGCGGGATAGGACGGCGGGCGAGTCGGGGAAGAGCCGCGCCATTTCGTCGGCGCTCTTCACGAAGAACTGATCGGAGTCGAACTTGAAGCGGTTCGCGTCATGCACCTTCGCGCCGGTTTGCACGCAGAGCATCACGTCGTGCGCGTGGGAGTCGTCGCCGCACAGATAGTGCGAATCGTTGGTGGCTATGAGCGGGATGCCGAGTTCGCGTTCGAGGCGGAAGAGATCGGCATGGATCTTTTTTTCCTGCTCCAGGCCCTGGTCCTGGATTTCGAGATAGAAATTTCCTTTGCCGAAGATATCTTGATATTGCGTGGCGGAAGCAACGGCGCTGTCATAATTGCCGGCCATGAGCGCCTCGCACAGCTCGCCGCTGAGGCAGCCGGAAAAGCCGATGAGGCCCTTGGAATTTTCGGCCAAATATTTCTTGCTGACGCGCGGCTTGCGATAAAAGCCATGCAGCGAGGCCTCGGAAGTGAGCCGGATGAGATTCCGGTAGCCTTCCTCATTTTCAGCCAGCACCAGCAGGTGATTGTATTCGTCCTTGGGCGTTTCGGCGCGATGATCTTCCGCTTTGCACACGTAAAGCTCGCAGCCGAGGATGGGCTTGATGCCCTTCTGCTTGGCGGCATCGAAAAAATGAACTGCCCCATAAATATTGCCGTGGTCGGTCATGGCCACGGACTTCTGGCCCAGTGTGGCGACGCGGTCGACGAGTTTTTTCACGTCGCAGGCGCCGTCGAGGAGCGAGTACTCGGTGTGCAGATGGAGGTGGGTGAACTCAGGCATGGCTGTCTTAATTTTACCGATTGGGGAGCTCGATCGCTCGAAACAGGGATGGTGCCAAACTGCGCCTCAATGAGGAAAAACGGGCTCCAATCCAAACGGCAAGAAACGATGCCATAGCCGGCGGGGCATATGGTAAGATCGCCGGAGACCGGCCCCCTGACCCCATTCTATGCGAGTTTCGGAACTTGCCAGCCGAGGAGGAACCGTGAGTCCAGAACCGGATTTTCTTTCAGACCTTTTGAAGGATTTGGTTGAGGATAGCCTGACCACCAATCTGATGACGACCACGCACCTGGAGAAAAGACTGACCGAGAAGCTGAAGTCGATCACTCCGGATAGCGGATCGTCGATTCCAGGCGCGGGCGGAGCTCCTCCATCTCAACCATCCGAGATCAAGAAATAGCCCGTGTCTTCCTCGGATCAGATAGCCCTTGCCTCCGGGATCGTCTCGGTCATCGCCCTGGTCGTGGCGGTTTATGCCATCCACAAGGGGAACCGGAATTCTTCTGTAGCCACGTTGATCTCCCTATCGGAGAGCTGCCGTGGCGGCTGGAACCGGTTTCTTTCGTCGACGAACGATGAAGACAGGGTGTACGAACTCGCCGAACTGATGAACACATTGGAGATTGCGGCGGCCATTGTCAACGAGGACTCTCTCGCCGGGGTATCTAAGACTCTGCTGAAGGCTTATCTGGAGCAGGTCATCACGCTACTGCGTCAAAATGCCTTTGCTTCCGCGCAAATTGAGCAGATGCTTTCCGTGCCTAAAACTTTTGAATGTATCCAGAAGTTCTACACGGCGCCGCACGACTCTCTGCCGAGCGTGACCCGACCCAAGCGGTGGTTTCAGCGCTAGATCTGTGCCGCATGGATTTCTATCTTTCGCAACTTGGCTTCCAGGTCTGAGGGCGGAGACGCCGGGGCACCGCGCTTGGTACTTCATCAGACCGTTACAGACCTCCGGCTCAGTAGGCCAATCGCATTCCGCGGATCACGCACAGGTGACCCGACGCCGCTCTCTCGCATCTGAAATCGGAAGAAGTGGGAGCCCCGGAGGAAGGTCGAGAGGAGCGTGCGATGAAGAGTTATTTAAAAACACCGGAAGAGGTAGAGGGCCCGGCGCGCAATGGAACAAGCAAGTTGGCGGATCCGCGGGAGCGGTTTGCGAAGCCCCCGTTTCCGGAGCAGCAGCAAGCGCCGCCGGGAAGCGCGCAGGAGTTGAATCCGCCGGCCGATTATGGCGAAACGAGCTATACGGGGCATGGCCGGCTGCTGGGCAGAGCTGCGCTGATCACGGGCGCCGATAGCGGTATTGGGCGGGCTGTCGCGCTGTGTTTCGCCAAAGAAGGAGCGGATATTGTCTTCGCGCATCTGCCCGAAGAGAAGGCGGACGCGGCCAGGACAACTGAACTGGTTCAGTCGGCGGGACGGAACATCGTTGCGGTGGCCGGCGACGTGCGGCAGAAGCAGTTTTGCCGGGGACTGGTCGAAAAGATATTCAACGAGTTCGGGCGGCTCGATGTGTTGGTGAACAATGCAGCCTTTCAACGGACCTATGCCAAGCTCGAAGATATCCCAGAAGACGAGTTCGACGCGGCCTTTCGCACGAATGTGTACGGAACGTTCTTTCTCACGCAGGCGGCGCTGCCCCGAATGCAGCCGGGTGGAGTCGTGCTGAACACCTGCTCGATTCAGGCTTTCGAGCCTTCCGAATCACTCGTTCCTTACGCTGCCACCAAGGCGGCGCTGGTCAGCTTTACCAAAAGCATGGCCAAGATCGCCAGCAAGAGCGGCGTGCGGGTGAATGGCATTGCGCCGGGACCGGTGTGGACGCCGCTGATTCCGTCGACAATGCCGGCGGAGAAGGTGAAGAGTTTCGGCGAGAACACGGCATTCAAGCGGCCCGCGATGCCGGTTGAAGAGGCGGCAATCTTTGTCTTTCTGGCAACGGATGACGCCAGCTATATCACCGGCGAGATCTACGGCGCAACGGGAGGGAGAACGCCGTTCTAAGGGCGAAGGATTTTCTCGACCGGGCGAATCGAGAGATCAAGCAGGCGGCCATGACGGCCAACCGGCACTGATTCCCCGAAACTGAAACGACAATTGAACGCCGAAAATATAGCTGAGGGGAATTGTGTCTTCGCGATCGGAAGCTGAATCGAAAAATTGGAATTCAGGTGAAGTGAGAAACCGGTCCCTTATGATTGTTCAGGCTGCCGGACCTGCTGAACGGCAGCCTGAAGCTGGAATGTCTTCTATCGTAGATATCTACTCTAAGCGGATTCTCAGGCGTGAAGCGCTTCGCCTCTGCATCCGGGATGTCCGCAGGTGCAAAGAATTTCTGTGCGGCCTGCCGTACCCTCGCAATGAGCGCTGCAATACTTCGATCCTTCGCTAGCCGTGCATGAACACGCAGGGTTCTCGCACTTCTTAGGTTGAGCCATAATCTCCTTCCTCTGTCCGCTGGTTTCTTCAAACCCATCGCGGGTCTTGCGAATACGATGCTCTCCACGCGGCAAAGGATGGTGGGCGCGAAGAGGCCGCAATCGATCCCGCCTGCCGGGGTGGGACTTATAATCGCCTTAATTTGAGGAACAGGGGACTCGTTGATGAATCCACAATGGTTTAGGCTTCCCAGGCGCAAGTTTCTGAAGACGTGCGCGGCGGCTGCGGCGGGGTCTGCTCTGCCCACCGGAATCTGGATGGGAACGGAGCGCGCGGCAGCGGCCGAGGCTTCGGGATCAGAGACAGCCGATTTCGCAACGAACGTCCATCCAGAGATCGGTACCGGATGGCGCGGCCACATGTTCCCGGGGGCCGTTGCGCCATTTGGCCTGGTGCAGCTTAGTCCGGATTCGAGCGGATTGCCGGGGCCTCCGTGGAACGGGCACGGCACCTACGAGCAGTGGGACCATTGTTCGGGTTATCACCATCGGGACAACGTCATTCTTGGTTTTAGCCATACGCACGTGCAGGGCACCGGCGGAATCGATCTGGGCGACATCCTATTGATGCCCTTGGTGGAAGGGCGCAACTGGAGCTGGGATCCGGGCGCTCCCGAGGTGGAAGGTGAACTGCAGAGCGAAGCGCTCGGGCCCGATTCCGGATGGGTATTTGGAGGGCAAGACAGCGGCTACAGGTCATTTTTTACGCACGAAGAAGAGACAGCGCGCGCAGGCTATTACGGCGTTCATCTGCTGACGCCCGATGTGCATGCGGAACTCACGGCGACGACGCGCTGCGGCATGCACCGCTACCGGTTCCCGAGCCTGCCGGCGCAAACACGGCGCGGTGTGATATTGGACCTGGTCCATGGGCTGGGCAATCAGGTTTATCAGGCTGAGTTGAAGATCGAGAGCGCGACCCGCATCAGCGGCATGCGCGCGACACATGGATGGGCCGCCGACCGGCCGGTCTATTTCGTTCTCGAATTCTCGCAGCCGTTTGCCGCGGCCGAGGTGCAGATGGACACGATGGGCGGCCCTGCCGCTGCGGGCGACGCGCGTTCGGGCAAACTGATCAAGGCCATCTTTACGCATGCGCCGAGCGCGGAGCCGCTGGTGGTGCGGGTCGGGATCTCGGCCACGAGTGTGGAGGGTGCGAGCAAGAATCTAGCCGCGGAGGTGCCCCGTTGGGATTTTGACGCTGTGGCGCGCGCGGCTGAAATGGAATGGAACAGAGCGCTCGGGGTGCTCGAAGCGGAGCTTCCGAATCGCGAACTGGCGGAAACGTTCTACACGGGCGCGTATCACGGGCTGGTTGCGCCGGCGACCTTCAATGACGTGGACGGGACGTATCGCGGGCAGGATCGCCAGAATCATTCGAACCCTGGGTTCACGAAGCACACCGCGCTTTCGATCTGGGACATCTATCGCGGCGAGTTTCCCTTCATCATGCTCATGCAGCCGCAACGCACGGGCGACATTGTGCGCACATTGCTGGCCGATTATGAGCAACTTGGTTTGCAGTCGCTGCCGATGTGGCCCTTGTGGGGTTTTGAGACCTGGAGCATGACGGGCTTCCATGCGGCGGGGATGATTCTGGGAGCCTACGTGCGCGGATTTCGCGATTTCGATGTCGAGGCGGCGTATACGGCGATTCGCAATACGGCGCTGGCGCCCAAGGAGACGCCGTCGCCGGGCGCGTCCGCCCATAATGTGCAGAAATGGCGCGATAACGGCAGCGTGCAGGAGCTGTTTCGCCAGCACGGCTATATTCCGATGGAGCTGCACGGGGGCTCGGTTTCGTGCACGCTCGACATTGCCTACGACTACTGGTGCGCCGGCGCCATGGCCGAGCTGCTGGGCAAGCAGGATGATGCCGCGATGTTCTATAAGCTTGGGCAGAATTACAGAAATGTCTTTGACCCATCGACCGGCTTCATGCGCGGCAAGACAGCGGAGGGCAAATGGCGCGACCCGTTCCGCCCCGACCAGGAGTACGACGATTATGTGGAGACGGATTCCTGGCAGGCGAGCACGAGCGTTCCGCACGACGTGCAGGGGCTGATCGAATTGCACGGCGGCGATGCGGCATTCATCGCCAAGATGGACGCGCTGTTTTCCGCACCCTCTTATGTGATCGACTCACGGCCGGACATTACCGGGATGGTTGGCCAGGATGCGCAGGGCAACGAGCCCAGCAATCACATTGCGTATCTTTACCCATTCGCCGGCGCCGCGTGGAAGACGCAGCAGTGGGTGCGCAAAGTGGCGGGCCTTTATAACAACACGCCCGCGGGGATTCCCGGCAACGACGATTGCGGGCAGTTGTCGAGCTGGTTTGCCTTTGCGGCGCTGGGCTTTTATCCGGTGAATGCGGCCAACGGCGTGTACGTGATCGGCAGTCCGCTGGTGAACCGGGTGACGATCCGCAATGCGAAGGGAAAGCCGTTCACGATCGTGGCCGAAAACAATTCTGCGGAGAATGTGTATATTCAGCGCGCGGAGTTGAACGGCAAGGAACTGACGCGGTCCTGGTTCAGGCATGAGGAGATTGCGGCGGGCGGGGAACTGCGTTTCCGGATGGGCGCGCAGCCCAATAAGGAGTGGGCTACGGCGCCGGCGGACCGGCCGCCTTCAGGGTTGGTGAAGGGCTGAGCGATTTGGGCTGGTCGGGATGACGAGTGTGAACCGTGATCGAAGAGCTTAGCGGCGGGCTTTCGGCAGGATGGCACTCGCGCCCGGCTTTGCTTCGGATATGCTTGCTTTGGATATGATGGTTCGCACATTTCTGTAGCGCGATTCTTTTGTTCGCTGAGGAGGGAGACGCCATGGCGGAGTTTACGACTGCGTTTCAATGGGCTATGCAATTCGAGGATCCCAAGATGGCGTGCCTGCAGGTTCCGGATGCTCCTCCTGCGGGGTCCGTGCCACCCTGCTACGCCATCAGCGGGATCAACTCCGGGGCCTGGCCGGGGCAGTTCGCCTCGATTGCCGCGCTGCCCCAGGCCGGCCGGGCAACCGCGGTTCAGGCGTTTTACGAGGCGCAATTCTGGAACGAGTGGCTCGTTCAGCTTGGTTCAGACGAGCTGGCCAAGCGCGTCTTCGATTTTGCCGTGAACGGCGGCTCCGGAACCGCTGTGAAGACCCTCCAGCAGGCCGTGAATGCCACGGGCGGAAAGTTGACTGTGGACGGCGGATGGGGGCCTGCGACGCTGGCTGGGGCGAATGCCGTCGACGCAAATGCACTGGTCCAGGCCTTTATCGCCGCCCGCGTGGCGCATTACCAGGCTATCGTGGCGGCCAATCCCTCAGACGCTCCCTACCTGAAGACATGGTTGGCGAGGGCGCAAAGCTAAGGGACGAAATAGGTTGAGGGGCTGGCGAGCGTCCGGTTGGGTCCGTGGCAATCCGGCTACCTGGGAATTCTCCGGTGTCTCCAAAGGTCATCCATTGGTATACTGGATGATGTGACCACCTCCGTCCTCGAACCTACTGCAAACGATAGCGCTGCCAAGACTTCCTCCACGCACAAGAGGGTGTTGCTGCTCAAGCCACGGGGCTTTTGCGCCGGGGTGGTGCGCGCCATCGACATTGTGAAAATCGCACTGGAGACATTCGGGGCGCCGATTTACGTGCGCCGGGAGATTGTCCACAACCGTTACGTGGTGAATGAACTGGCGGAAAAAGGCGCAATTTTTGTTCATGAGATCGAAGAAGTTCCCGACGGCCAGCGCGTGATTTACTCGGCCCACGGCGTGTCGCCGGCGGTGCGCGAGATGAGCAAGAAGCGGAACCTGAAGGTGATCGATGCTACCTGTCCTTTGGTTACGAAGGTGCATATCGAGGCCGTAAAGTTCGCCCGGCAGGGATATTCGCTGGTGCTCATTGGCCATCGCGATCATGACGAGATTGAGGGCACGCTCGGCGAGGCGCCGGACGTGACGCAGGTAGTCTCCAATGTGGCGGAAGTGGAAGCGCTTCAGGTTCCTGATCCGAACCGCGTGGCCTATCTGACGCAGACGACGCTTTCTCTCGACGAAGCGCGGGATATTATTCATGCGCTCAAGCTCAAGTTTCCCCATATCGCCGGACCGCACTCGCAGGATATCTGCTACGCCACGGAGAACCGGCAGGTTGCGGTGCGCAACGTGGCGCACAATGCCGGGTTAGTGCTGGTGGTGGGGTCGACGAACAGCTCCAACTCCAACCGCCTGGTTGAAGTATCGCGCAATTTGGGCACGATCGGTTATCTCATTGATAACTCCGACGCCATTGATTCCAAGTGGCTGGAGGGCGTGACGAATGTAGCCGTGACGGCGGGTGCTTCGGCGCCGGAAGTGCTGGTGGAGGACGTAGTTAATTATCTGCGTCAAAACGGTTTTTCGAGCGTCGAAGAAGTAGAGGTAATGCCGGAGAATGTGCGCTTCGGCCTGCCTCCGGAGATTGTGCAGGCCATTGGCGGCGCCGATGGAAACGGGTCAGTGCCCCTGCGGTGACGGAGTTTCGGTTTACTCGGCAATCAGGGAAAGGGCACGCGGCAAACGGGCGCGCCAGACAGCCGGAATCGAGCAGTAGGGCGATCCGGACGGGAATCGAGGCGTTTCAGACCGCATGAGTTTAAAACAACCGAAGACGCAAACCGCGGCGCCGGAGTTCGGCCGCCCTCGATTTGGCCGCATCGATGCGGACCTGGCCGACGTTGAAGCCTCGATAGGCCGGTCGCGCGAGCATCTTCTCTCCCGGCAGCATCCCGATGGCTACTGGTGCGGCGAGCTCGAGGCCGACTCGATGCTCGAGGCCGACTACATCTTTCTGCATACGGTGCTCGAATCGGGCGATCGCGGTCGGCTGCAGCGCGCCGCGGCCGAGATGATGCGCTACCAGAATCCGGATGGAAGCTGGAGCCTCTATCCCGGCGGTCCCGGCAACATTTCGCTTTCGGTGAAGTGCTATTTTTCCGCGAAGCTGATGGGCATCAGCGTGGATGATCCGCGTCTGGAGATTGCCCGCGAGTGGATTCTGGCCCACGGCGGGGTGGTGGAGTGCAACACGTTTACCAAGATCTATCTCTGCTCGCTGGGCCAGTACGATTACGATGCGGTGCCGGCCGTGCCTCCGGAGATTGTTCTCTTTCCGAACTGGTTCTACTTCAATCTCTACGAGATCTCCGCCTGGTCGCGCTCCATTCTCGTGCCGCTGGCGATCATCTACGCCAAGAAGCCGTTCAAGAAGATTCCACCGGAGCAGGGCATCGACGAGCTGTTTGTGGGCGGCCGCGCGAATTCAAACCTTCGCCTGCGCATGAACCGCAAGGAGCTGTTCTCGTGGCGCAACTTCTTCCTGCTCGTGGATCGCGTGATGCATTGGGCGGAGGCGGTGCACATCCGCCCGCTGCGGCGGCTGGCGCTGCGCAAGGCGGAAAAATGGATGCTGGAGCGGCTGGAGATGACGGACGGGCTGGGCGCGATCTATCCCGCCATGCTCAATGCGATCGTCGCGCTGCGCTGCCTGGGCTACTCCGAGGACGATCCGCAGGTGATCCGCGCGCGCGATGAGTTTGAAAAGCTGGGCATCGAGCAGGAGGCGAACGAAGAGATTCCGGAGCCGACCTTCCGTATGCAGCCGTGCATGAGCCCGGTGTGGGATACGGCCCAGGCGGTCTTTGCATTGGGCGAGGCGGGCGTGCCGCGCAACGATCCGCGAATGGTCAAGGCCGCCGATTGGATCCTGTCGAAGGAGGTCCGGCATAAAGGCGATTGGGCTGTGAAGGTACCCAAGACCGAGCCGGGCGGCTGGTACTTCGAGTTCAATAACGAGTTTTATCCGGACACCGACGACACCGGGCAGGTGCTGCTGGCGTTGAGCCGGGTGGATAATCCCCGCGAGCGCTACCAGCACCAGGTGGCGCAACGAGCTATCGACTGGATCTTCGCCATGCAGTGCAAGAACGGCGGCTGGGGCAGCTTCGACAAAGACAATACGAAGATGATCTTCCAGTACATTCCGTTCGCCGATCACAACGCGATGCTCGATCCGCCGACGGTGGACATTACGGGAAGAATCCTGGAGATGCTGGCGACCTACGGCTACACCAGCGACGATAAGCGGGTGCAGAAGGCCATCAAGTTTATCTTCAGCGAGCAGGAGCCGGATGGAAGCTGGTTTGGCCGCTGGGGCGTGAATTACATCTACGGGACGTTTCTGGTGTTGCGCGGATTGGACGCGATCGGCGTCGACCGGCACGAGCCGCAGATTCAGCAGGCGGCGGAGTGGATCCGCATGATTCAGAACAGCGATGGCGGATGGGGCGAGACCTGCGGCAGCTACGACGATCTGAATACGCGCGGCATTGGACCCAGCACGCCCTCGCAGACGGCGTGGGCGCTGCTTGCGCTGCTGGCAGCGGGCGATGACCGGTCAGACTCGGTGGCCAAGGGGGTTCGCTGGCTGTTGACGCGGCAGGGGCCGGATGGGAGCTGGGACGAATCGGCCGGGAGCGGCGCGGCACGACAGGCGCTGTACACTGGAACAGGTTTCCCCCGCGTCTTTTATCTGGCTTACACGCTCTACCGTAATTATTTCCCGCTGCTGGCGTTGACGCACTACAAGCGGGCCATGGAACGCGCCGAAACCGGCGCCGGAGGTTAACCCAAGGATGGCAGTTCCAATCTCTCAGATGTGGACGGTTGCCACGTATGTGCTGAAGAAGCGCTTTTCAGGCACCACGCGCTACCCGCTGGTGCTGATGCTGGAGCCGCTCTTCCGCTGCAACCTGGCTTGCGCCGGCTGCGGTAAGGTGCAGTATCCGCCGCACATTCTGAAGAAACAGCTCACGCCCGAAGAGTGCTTTGCGGCCGTGGAAGAATGTGGCGCGCCGATGGTGTCGATCCCCGGCGGCGAACCTCTTTTGCACCCCCAAATCGTGGAGATCGTCAACGGGCTGATCGCGCGCAAGAAGTACATCTACCTGTGCACGAATGCGCTCGAATTGAAGCGCCGGCTGCCGGAGTTTACGCCGTCGAAGTATCTTACTTTTTCGGTCCACCTGGATGGGCAGCGCGAGCACCACGATTTCTCCGTGTGCCGCGAGGGCGGCTACGAGCTCGCCGTGGAAGGCATCAAGGATGCGGTGAAGCGGGGCTTCCGCGTGACGACCAACGCGACCTTCTTCGACGGGACTGATCCCAACCAAGTGCGCGGCTTCTTTGACGACGTGATGGAGATGGGCGTCGAAGGCATCGTGCTCTCACCCGGCTACAGCTACGACAAGGCGCCGGACCAGAGCCACTTCATGGGCCGCGCGCGTGTGCGCAGGCTCTTCCGCGCTGCTTTGTCGAACCGCAAGCCGACGTGGAAGTTCAACATGTCGCCCTTGTTCCTCGAGTTCCTGATGGGCGACCGCAAGTACGAGTGCACGCCGTGGGGCTCGCCCGCTTACAACATCTTCGGATGGCAGCGGCCGTGCTACCTGTTGCAGGATGGCTATGCCGACTCGTTTAAGGAACTGCTCGAAACCACCAAGTGGGAAGAGTACGGCGTGGCGAGCGGCAATCCCAAGTGCGCGAACTGCATGGTGAGTTGCGGCTACGAGCCTTCGGCCGTGATCGACGGCTTCGGCTCGCTCAAGGGCTTCTGGGGCATGGTTCGCGGCACGTTCAATAAATATCGCGACCAGCACGCCCTGAACCTGCTCAACGAGCCCATGCCGCACGGCCCTTCGTCGCTGGTGCAAATCACGCACCCTGATCGCGAGTTCGAGGAGACGCGGGCATGAGCGCCGAAGTGCTGAAATATACGCTCGAGCAGGTTGAAGCGCTCGAACTCGTGCCCGGCACTGAGCATGAGAAGCTCGAGGGCTGGGTGCCCGAGCTTGCCGGCGAAGACGACGTGCGACAGGCGCTCGAAAAGGCCTTTGATTACCGCGGCGATGTAACCATCACGCTGAAATCCGGCGAGAAGATTGAGGCATACATCTTCAACCGTCATACCGGCGCGACGCTGGCCGAGTCCTGGATGCAGTACTTCACGCCCAAGGCGGACGACAAACGCAAGGTGAGCTATGCGGAGATTGCCCGGCTCGAGTTCAGCGGCAAAGACCGAGCCGCGGGCAAGCACTGGGAAGACTGGGTGAAGGCCTACAACGAGAAGAAGGCTGCGGGCGAGACGAATATTGCCCTGCATCCGGAGAAGCTGGAGTAGCGAGTCGGCGAGTCAGCAAGTTGGCAAGCCAGCAATGCTGATGCGCTTCCATCGTCCGTGATCCGCATCTCGCCAACCTACTGACCCGCTGACTTGCTGACTCGCTCGACGATGAAAGTCTTCCTCACAGGCGCGACCGGTTTTGTGGGCCATCATGTGGCAGAAGCCCTCGCCGCTGAAGGCGCCAATTTGCGTCTTCTCGTCCGCAAGACCAGCAATCTGAAAAATCTGGAAGGCATCGTTGGCGAGACGCATGAAGGCGACCTCGGCGATCCTGAGTCGCTGCGGCCTGCGCTGGCAGGCTGCGATGCAGTGATGCATGTCGCGGCCGACTACCGGCTCTGGATTCCCGATCCGAAGGCGATGTATCGCGCCAATGTGGACGGCACGCGGGAGTTGCTGCGGATGGCGCGCGAGGCGGGCGTGCCGCGTTTTGTTTATACGTCGAGCGTGGCCACCATGCACTTCCGGACGGATGGAATTGTGATCAACGAAGACACGCCGGTTTCGCTCCCTGACATGGTCGGCCACTACAAGCGTTCGAAGTTTCTTGCCGAGCAGGAGGCCATCGACGCGGCGCGCGCAGGACAGCGGGTGGTCATCCTCAATCCAACTACGCCGATCGGACCCAATGACGCCAAGCCCACGCCGACGGGCCGCATCTTCGTTGACTTCTTGAATCGCAAATTTCCGGCGTATGTCGACACGGGGCTCAATCTGGTTGATGTTGCCGAGGTGGCGCGCACGCATGTCGCCGCGCTCACTGCGGGCCAGCCCGGCCGGCGCTATATTCTGGGCGGCGAAAACCTGACGCTCAAGCAGATTCTCGACAAGATGTCGGCGATCACCGGTATTCCCTCGCCGACGGTGAAGATCCCCTTCGCCGTTGCCGCGACGTATGCCTTCTTCGAGGAGTGGATCACCGGCCGCATGCGCGGTAGGGAACCGCGCGCGACGCTCGAGGAGGTGCGCATGGGGCGCAAGAAGATGTTTGCCTCAAGCGCTCGCGCGCAACAGGAGCTGGGCTTTCGTATCGCGCCGGTCTATCCGGCGATGCGGGCGGCGATCGACTGGTTTCGCGCGCATGGGTACGCGCCGCAGGCATGATCCGCACGGCCATTATCGCCGCGATGTCAGGAGAGCTGAAGCCGCTTGTCCAAAAATCGGTGGGCGACTGGCGGCATGAGCGGCGGCATGGCGTCGATCTGTGGCGCTGGGCCTTTGATACCGGAGAATGGGTCGCCGCCTGCGCCGGAGCGGGGCAGAATGCGGCGACACGCGCGCTGGCCGAGGTCGAGAAGGATGGGCCGGTGGCGTCCGTGCTCTCGGTCGGTTGGGCGGGGGCGCTTGGGGATTCCTATGTTCCCGGGCAGGCTTACCGCGTGGCCGGAGTGGTCGATACGCTTAGCGGGGAGCGGTTTCGGGTGGCGCGGGTTTCTGCGGCGCCCTCGATGAAAACCATTCCTCTGGGGCTAAAGCCCGGAAGATCTTCTTCTGCGTCAGTCGGCACCTCTGAAGCCGTGCCCTTTCAAAGCTCTCCTTCCGTTGAAGCCGTGCCCTTGCAGGGCTCCGATTCCACTCAAGCTGCTCCTGCGCAGCACGACGTTTGGCTGGCGACCAGCCCGAGGGTCGCCGATGCGGCGGAGAAGCAGCGGCTGGCCGCGAGCTACTGCGCCGGCCTGGTGGATATGGAGGCTGCGGCGATTGCGCGGCTGGCTGCGATGCGGGGCATTTCTTTCCACTGCATCAAGGGGGTGAGCGACGAGTTCGGGGACCAACTACCCGATTTCAACCGCTTTCTGACCCGCGAAGGGCAGTTCCAGACCGCGCGTTTTACTGTTTTTGCGCTCTTTCATCCCGGATACTGGCGGGCGCTCAAGCAAATGGGCGAAAATAGTAGAAAGGCTTCCCAGAGCATTGCGGAGTCAGTGCTCGAAGTTCTTGATCCCCAAGGAACCGTCAGGAATCGGAATGGCTACCCAGACCACAGGCGATGAAACTTTTGTTGAATCCCGAATCCCCGCGACGATGTGGGCCGTTGTGTATCGCGGCATCAACGACATGCGCGTGGAGACCGTGCCGGTGCCGCGCATTGGTGCGGGCGAGCTGCTGATCCGGATTGCAACCTGCGGCATCTGCGGGACGGATCTGAAGAAGATCCACATGGGATCGCATTCGGCGCCCCGCATCTTTGGACACGAAATGGCAGGAACGATTGTTGCTGCGGGCGCGGGCGTGAGTGGTTTCAAGGTGGGCGACCGCGTGATGAGCTTCCATCACGTTCCGTGCGGCGAGTGCTACTACTGCCGCAAGCAGACGCCGGCGCAGTGCCCGCTCTACAAGAAGACCGGCGCGACTGCGGGTTTTGAGCCCTCCGGCGGCGGGTTTGCCGAATACATTCGCGTGATGGATTTCGTGGTGGCGAATCGCGGCGTGGTGCACATTCCGGATGGCGTGCCTTTTGAGCAGGCTGCGTTCGTGGAGCCGCTGAACACCGTGCTCAAAGGATCGAAGCAGCTGCATCTTGGGCCGGAGGATACGGTGCTGGTGATCGGTCAGGGGCCTATTGGGCTGATGCATGCTGCGCTGGCACGGCGGGCGGGCGCACGTGTGCTCACGGCGGATCTTTTCCCGGAGCGTCATGCGGTTGCGGCGCGTTTCGGGCTGACGAACCCGATTCATGCGGCCACGGAGAACGTAGTCGAACGCGTGCTTGCCGAAACGGATGGACGCGGCGCGGACGCGGTGATTCTGGCGGTGGGCGGCAATGCGCTGATCCGCACGGCTATGGACGCGGCGCGGCCGGGCGGCAAGGTGATGCTGTTTGCGCAGACGCAGCGCGGCGAGGCGACGATTGATCCCGCGGCCGTGTGTGTGGACGAAAAGACCTTGCTGGGTTCATACTCTTCTTCATTCCCCATTCTGGATGAGGTCACGGAGCTGATATTTGCGGGCTACCGTAACGGATTCGACCTGACGCCGCTGATTTCCCACCGCTTCCCCCTCGAACAAGCGGTGGAGGCCATTGAAATCGCATCTAATCCGCAGCCTGGTTCCATGAAGATTATGATTGAGCCAGTCCTGGGTTTTGGGGCCCAGTAAGGGGGAGTTGATGGCGACGACCATGAAGGCCGCAATCCTCCACGGCCGTGAGGACATTCGCATCGAACGCGTTCCGGTTCCGAGCGCCGCGCCCGGGGAGCTGATCTTGCGCGTGGGCGCTGCCCTGACGTGCGGAACCGACTTGAAGGTCTTTCGCCGCGGTTACCATGCGCGCATGATTGTTCCGCCCGCGCTGTTCGGCCATGAACTGGCCGGAACAGTCTTCGAAGCGGGGCCGGGCGTGGAGAATTTTGCGCCGGGCGACCGCGTGGTCGCGCTCAATTCCGCACCGTGCGGGCAATGCTATTTTTGCGAGCGGGGCCAGGAGAATCTCTGCGACGACCTGCTCTTCAACAACGGTGCGTATGCCGAATTTATCCGCATTCCGGCCCGCATTGTGGCCAAGAATACGCTGCGGGTTCCGGACAACGTGCCGCTCGAGCACGCCGCGCTGACCGAGCCGCTGGCCTGCGCCGTGCATGGGTTTGAGGATTCGCATCCGCGGAAAGGCGATACGGTGGCCATCATCGGCGGCGGCCCGCTGGGATTGATGATTCTGCACGTGGCCGCGCTTGCGGGGTATGAGGTGATTGCGCTGGTCAAGCACGACGGCCAGGTGGAGGCCGCGCGCCAGTTGGGCGCCGCGCATGTGGTGCAGACCTCGAGCATCCGCAAGGCGATTCGCGAGACGCGCGCGCTCACGCCCAAGAACCGCGGCGTGGATATTGCGATTGAGGCGGTCGGCGTTCCCGAGGCGTGGCAGGAGGCGGTCGAGCTGGTGCGCAAAGGGGGCACGGTGAATTTCTTCGGCGGATGCGCGGCGAATACGCAGGTGACGCTGGATACGAACCGCATCCACTATAGCGATATCACGCTGCGCGCCACCTTCCATCACACGCCGGCCATCTGCCGCAAGGCGCTGGAGATCATTGCCGGCGGGCGCTTCCAGGCTGGCGCGTTCATCACCGGCCACGCGCACCTCTATGAGCTCAATCGCGTCTTTGAGAAGCTGATGAACCGCTCATCCGAGATCAAGACCGCTATTGTTCCCTGAGGCACAGCCATGAGCGCGGCAACGGATCACCCATCGAAGGCGGTTGCGCAAGAGGAGCTGCTCGCGCGTGGCTGGGCGGCGCTTCCGGCCGCCTATCGCATACCGGAGTCCGCGCCCACGCTCGAAGAGGCGCGGGCCTATTGCCGCCGGCTTGCCGAATCGCATTACGAAAACTTTCACGTGGTTTCGCGCTTTCTGCCGAAGGCGCTGCGGCCGCATTTTCATTCGATCTATGCGTACTGCCGCATCTCCGACGATCTGGGCGATGAGGTCCCGGACCGCTCCGCGGCTCTGGCTCTCCTGGATTTGTGGGGCCGTGAGCTTGATGCCTGTTATGAAGGCCGGGCGCGGCATCCGGTGTTTGTGGCGCTTGATGAGACGATCCGCGCCTGCGCGATTCCGAAAGAGCCATTTGCCGACCTGCTCACGGCGTTTCGCCAGGATCAGACCGTGACGCGCTACGAGACGATGCAGGATGTGCTGGGCTACTGCCGCTATTCGGCGAATCCGGTAGGCCGGCTGGTGCTGTATGCGTGCGGCGAGGTGAACGACGAAAACTTCCGGCTGTCGGATGCGACCTGCACCGCGCTGCAGCTTGCCAACTTCTGGCAGGATGTGCGCGTCGATTTCGAGAAGGACCGCGTGTATTTGCCGCAGCAGGACATGCGCCGCTTTGGCGTGAGCGACCAGACGATTGCAGACGGCGTCGCGACGCCCGAGTTTCGTGCGCTGCTGCGGCTTGAAGCCGGGTTTGCCCGCGACCTGTTTGAAGAGGGGCTGCCGCTGATCGGGCGGGTGCAGCGCGACCTTGCGGTTGATCTCGATCTCTTCAGCCGCGGCGGGCTCGAGATTCTGCGCGCCATCGAGCGGCAGGATTACGACGTGTTGAGCGCGCGGCCTTCGATCTCGAAGCGCTCGAAGCTTGCGCTGGCGCTACGCGCGATCGGCGGCAAGGCGCTGCCGTTTCTCCGCCTCGGTGGACGAACCACAGGGAAGGCGGCTTGACCCACGACGACCGATTGGCAGAGAGCTACGCCGTCTGCCGGGCCATTGCCAAGAGGGAAGCGAAGAATTTCTACTACGCTTTCGTCGCGCTTACCGCGCCGCGCCGCAATGCCATCTGCGCTATTTACGCCTTCATGCGCCAGGCCGATGATCTCGCCGACAACGAGACGCTCACGCGGGAAGAACGGCTGCGGCAGCTCGAAGGGTGGCTCGCGGACTGGCGCGGCATCTGCCATGGCGGCGATTCGTCGAATGCGGTCTTTCTGGCGGTGCGCGATGCTACCGAGCGTTTCGCGATCCCGCTGAACCTGCTGGATGAGTTAGTAGCCGGCGTGACGATGGATTTAGAGCAGGATGCCAGCGGCGCGCCGGATACGTACGCGACGTTCGATGATCTTTACCGGTATTGCTACCTGGTTGCGTCGGTGGTCGGCCTGGTCTGCATCCGCATCTTCGGCTACTCGGACCCGCGCGCGGAAAAACTTGCCGAGGAGACCGGCGTCGCTTTCCAGTTGACCAACATCTTGCGCGATGTGGCCGAGGATGCGGCGCGGAATCGCGTGTATCTGCCGCTCGACGAGCTTGCCGCGCATGGCGTACCGCTTGGTTCGCTGTTGCATCGTGCCAATGCAGCGAGGCCCACCGCGCATGAGCGCGCATTGCTCGCAGAGATCGCGGGGCGCGCGGAGAATTACTATCAGTCGGCGGCGAAACTGCTGCCGCTGATTGATCGGGAGAGCCGGCCTGCGCTGTGGGTGCTGGTCTCGATCTATCACGCGCTGCTGAAGCGGATCGAGCGTGCGGATTACGATGTGTTCACGCATCGGGCCAGCGTGCCGACCTGGCAGAAGCTTGGGATTCTTCTGATCGGCCTTGCCCGCATGGGGCTGGCGCGCTTGTCTCCAGCTTCGAGGTGAAGGTCGAGGTTGAAGTGAAGGGTACGGGAAAGGCTCAGGTTTGAGCATCGGTCAACAAGCTGTGCGGAAGACAGTCAGTGTGATCGGCGGCGGGGTGGCCGGCATGAGCGCGGCCTGCGCTCTTGCAGAGAGCGGGCTCAAAGTGCGCCTCGTCGAACGAAGAGGCTATCTGGGCGGGCGGGCGAGCTCGTATCTGCATCCCGGCGTCGATGAGGTCATCGACAACTGCCAGCATGTGCTCTTCGGCTGCTGCACCAATTTGATCGGGTTCTATAACCGCATCGGCGTTGCCGAGCAGATTCACTGGACGCGCGCGATGACGATGATCGAGCCGGGCGGCAGGCGCTCGCTGCTTGGGCCGAGCCCGCTTCCGGCGCCGTTGCATGGATTGCCGAAGCTGCTTTCTGCGCATGCGTTCACGCTGGCTGACAAGCTCGCGCTGGCCCGCGCCTTCCGTGTTCTTCTGCGGCGCGTTCCGGCTCACTCGACGGAGCCGCTGAGCGCATGGCTGAAGCGTAACGGCCAAACACAGGGAACGATCGAACGCTTCTGGCGGCTGGTGATTGCCAGTGCGCTCAATGCGGATCTGGATGCGATCGCCGTATCCTATGCGGCCAAGGTGATTCGCGAATTGTTCATGAACTCGGCGGAAGCCGGCAGCATGGGCATGAGCACTGTGCCGTTGAGCCAACTCTATGCGGGCGCGGAAAAGTTTCTTGCCGGGCACGGTTCCGAAGTGCTCTTAAATACCAGCGTTGAAGCGGCGGAGTGGGATGAGGAAACATCTCAGTGGACGCTGAAGACGCGCACCGGCGATTTGGTTTCGGACTTCCTGGTCATTGCGCTGCCTTTCGAGGCGACGGCCAAACTTATTCCGAAGATGCCGCCGGCCGAGGGTGCCGATGCACTCCTATGCAAGATCGAGCGTCACGAACACTGGCCCCTTTGCAGCGTTCACCTGTGGTTCGACCGTGAGATTACCGACCTGCCGCATGCTGTGCTGCTCGACCGCGAGATTCACTGGATGTACAACAAGACGCGCTTCCAGCCGTGGCGCAAGTTGAAGGGCAGCTATCTGGAGCTGGTGCAGAGCGCGTCGCGGCGGTTTGCGGCGCTGCCGCGCGAAGAGGCGATTGCCCAGGCGCTGGCCGAACTTGTGGAGTTTTTTCCCGTAGTGCGCGAGGCGAAGCTCGAAAAGGCTGCGCTCGTGAAGGAAGTGCGGGCGACGTTTGGCGTGCCTCCGGGGATCGATGCGTTTCGGCCTGCGTCTACTTCGCCGTGGCCGAATTGCTTTCTGGCCGGCGATTGGATTGCTACTGGTTGGCCGTCGACAATGGAGAGCGCTGCGCGGAGCGGACACCTGGCGGCCGAGGCGATTTGCGAGTTCGCCGGAAGTCCGCGAGTGATTCTCGATCCCGATTTGAAGGCGCGGGGATTGATGCGGCTGATCCGGCGCTAGCGGGAACGGGGTTGGAATTCGTGCTTTCCCACCCTTTCGACAGAAAGAAGTCGAAAGGATGGGGCACGGGGCGCTGGAAGCTAGCGGCTAGAAGCTGGAAGCTGCTGCTCAGTGTGCCAGCAAATACACGCCTACGCAGACGAGCAGGGCTGCGGCCCAGCGGCGGCGGTCGACATTTTCTTTGAGGAAGATTTTGCCGGCGATGGCATTGGTGACCAGCGTAAGCGAGGCCGAGGCCGGCGCGACCAGGCTCAGGTTGAGATGGTTGAGCGCGAAGAGCAAAGCAAAGAAGGCGAGCGCCAGGAATCCGACGCCGGCGAAGAACAGGGGACACGTCACCACAGCGCGGATCGCGCCCCTCAGGCCGGACTGCGCGCGAATCTCATCGAGATCGCCAATGGATTTCATGGCGGCCGCGGTTAACACTTCGCCCGTGGTGGAGGTGAGCACGACGGCGGCAATCATCGCGATTGCGGGCCACAGGCCGGATTGCAGGGCTGCGGACGGGTTGGTCATCGGCTGGCGATCTCCTGCGGCGTCTTGGTCTCCGGCGCGGGCCGCTCGGTGAGAGACGGGCCTTGCGCCACGAAGCTGACGCCGAGCGTGATGAGCGCGATTCCCATCCATCGTTCGAGGGAGATGGGCTCATGCAGCCAGAAGCGGGCCAGCAGGGCCACGATCACGTTGCCGAAGGCCGTAGCCGGCAGCACGAAGGTGAGGTCGGCCCACGAGAGCGCAGTGAGGTAGCTGGCGAAGAAGCCGATGAGCAGCGCGATGCCGGCAGCGATCCAGGGCGTAAAGACGGCGGCGATCAGCGAGGCGGGATGAGCCAGGGCGATAGCCGGCATCTGCGTCATGCCGCGCGAGAGGCAGGTATCGCCGAGCGGGGCACAGAGCGCGACCACCATCAGGATCAGATATTGCCGCGGCGAGAGTTGGTGGTGAGACATCACTGAGCTGATGATGGGCCGAGGGCCGGGAAGGATTCTTGCAAACCCGCCTTAGGCGCAAAAACAAGAACGCTCCGAAGGTGGGCACCCTGGATTGTGCTGCGCTGGCCTTGAAAGAACGAGTCCGGCTGGGTTTTGTGCTTTCCCACCCTTTCGCCAGAGACAAGGCGAAAGGATGGGGCACGGAACAGCTATGGAAGAGCTTGCATGGCGGGCCCATGATGGGCCTTGGAGCGCAAAGCGGCTGCGTTATGCGCCTGCGCCTGCCGTAGCGGCTTTTTCCGCTTGCTGGCCGCGTTTCGCTTTCACTGCTTTGTTGCGCTGAGAGCGGAGCTTGAGGAACGACTTGGCTTCAACGTAGAGGCGCGGCACATCGCGGTTGACGATCGCCTTCCAGATCACGCGGAAGGCAGCCTTGGGCCGGAAGTAATACTCGTCATAGAAGCGGTGCACCATCTCCATCACGTAGTCGACGGGCAGGCCGGGGTATTCGATGTGCGCCATCTGATGGCCGCCGCCGTCTTCCATGCGCTCGTTGGTGATGTAGCCGTTGGCCTTGGCGAAGTCATAGAACTCGGTGCCGGGATAGGCGTGCGCAATCGAAACCTGGATGGTCTCCACATCGAGCGACTTGGCGAAGTTGATCGTGTTGCGGATCGATTCCTTGGTCTCGCCGGGAAGTCCGAGAATGAAGTCGCCGTGGATGGTCAGGCCGAGATCGTGGCAATCCTTCGCGAAGGCGCGCGCGCGTTCTACGGTCGCGCCCTTCTTGATGTTCTTGAGGATCTGCGGGTCGCCGGATTCGAAGCCGACGATGAGCAGGCGGCATCCGGCTTCCTTCATCGCCTTGAGCGTATCGCGATCGGTGGTCACGCGGGAGGTGCAGCTCCAGGTGAGGCCGACGGGCTTCAGCTTTTCGCACAGCTCAATCGTCCGGCCCTTCTGGATGTTGAAGGTGTCGTCGTCGAAGAAGAACTCCTTCACGTCGGGAAAGTTTTCCTTGGCCCACTTGAGCTCCGCGGCTACATCATCAGTGGATCGCTTGCGCCAGGCGTGCCCGCTGAGCGTCTGCGGCCAGAGGCAGAAGGTGCACTGCGCGGGGCAGCCGCGCGTGGAGTAGAGCGCGATATACGGATGCAGAAGAAACGGCACGTTATAGCGCGTCACGTCCATGTCGCGCTTGTAGATCTTTGTGGCCCACGGCATCGCGTCAAGATCTTCGACCTGCGGCCGGTCAGGATTGTGGACGACCTTGCCGTCCTTCTTGTAGCTGATGCCCAGAATCTCGCTAAGCGGCTTGCCCTGCGCGAACTCAACCACAGAGTAATCGAACTCGCGGCGGCAGATGAAGTCGAGCACGGAACACTCATTGAGTGCGCGGTCGGGATCGGTGGTGACGGGCGGTCCTACGAAAGCGATGCGGATGGGAGGATTGGCCGCCTTGATGGCCTCTGCGAGGCGCTGGTCGCCTTCCCAGCCCACGGTCGAGGTGAAAAGCACCAGGAATTCGTAGTCTTTGCAGATCTTAATGGTTTCCTGGGCGGAGACATGGTGCGGAGGTGCGTCGAGAAGGCGCGAACCCTCGAGCAATCCGGCGGGGTAGGTGAGCCAAACGGGGTACCAGTAGGATTCGATCTCGCGTGTGGCTGGCCAGCGTGAACTCGCGCCGCCATCGAAATTCTCAAACGAAGGCGGGTTCAGGAAAAGTGTTTTCAACGGCATAGGCATCCCTTCCATTCTAACATCCTGGCACTTTCTTGGATGTTTTTCCGCTCCGGAAGTTACTTAGTGTGCAATTCGTTCAGCCAATCCTGCATGTGGCCGAGGGCATAGACGAGATTGAGCCGGGCTTTGGTCAGATCCAACGCGGCATCGAGGGCATCCACATACTTTTGCCGCTCGTCGATGTGGGCCTTTTGCTCGGCGGTGGGATTCGCCTGCGGCGGGGCGCCGGGGCCGGCAGCGGCGCCGTTGCCCAGCTCCAGCTCGGCCATCACGGTCTTGAGCTGCTCGGCGGCGATCTGCTGCTTGAGGCTGGCCACTTCTGCTTCCGCATTCAGTTCCCGCAGCGTGCCGGTGAGCTGGGCGATCTGGATATCGTTCTGGTGCTGGGCCTGCTCGGCTTCGACGCGGGCCCGCAAGGCGTCGGCTGCCGACTCGCGGGCCTTGGCGCGGACGCCGGCATCGAAGAGCGGCAACTGAATGTTGAATCCGGAGCTGAAGTTGTCGGCGGGAAGCGGAAGATTATAGTACTGGTCGATATGGTTCAAGATCGTCGTGTTGCGGTTGTAAATGGCGCCAAAGGCTACCTGAGGGAACCAGACCCGCTCCTGGTCGCCCTTGGCTACCCGCTGTCTTGAGCTTGCGAGCATCATCGCGGAATCGACCCCCGGCGCCGACCGCGGCGTCTGGTCTCCGGTTACGGCGGGAATTTCGGGAATGCTGGAGTGATCCGCTGTAATCGAACCCGTCGGCAATCCTGTCAAAGTGGCGAGCTGCTTGGCCAGCGTGGCTGCACGCGTCTCCAGGTGCAGCCGTTTCAGGTTTAGCTCGGCGGCGGTCAGCTTGTCCTGGAGCAGCTCGGAGAGCGGATCGACGCCGGCCTCGGCTCGCTGCTGCTCGATTTCCGTCAGGCGGCCGGCGTAGTCTCCCTGTTGGCGCGCGGCGTTCAGCTCAATCGTGACCGTATCCAGCTCGATGTACGCGATAGAAGCATCGAGGGCGACCTGATCGCGCGCGTTTTTCTGGCTGAGCTGAGCCGACTTCAGGCCATCCCGGGCCGCCTGAATGTAACGGATCTGGGGCATGCTGAAGACCATCGATTGCAAGGTTGCATCCCAGATGGTGGGCAGGTTACCGGTAAAGCCGACCTCAGGAAATGCAGGCAGGCCCGAGCCGAAGGTAGCGGACGGGATGAAGGCATCCCGGCTCTCTGCGAGCGTCGCGCGAGCCTTGGCGACATCCGCATCGGCGAGCTTGACCGTAGAGCTGTTCTGCTGTGCGAGTTCGACGACGGTGCGCAGCGACACTTGCGCCCGCGCCGCTATGGGCGCGAGCGCCAGCGCCCCGAAAACAATAAAGCGCGCCGCTCTGCTGCCCGGGTTGTTTCCCGTGTTTCTCTGCATCTCGCGTGTCAAAATTTGAGTTCCTGTGCCGGATGATATTCCTGCGCCAGCGCGAAAGCCGCGCCCTGCTCGCGCTTGGCGCCTGCGACATCTCCCAGTTGCAGCTTCAGGCGCGCCAGCCGGTAATGCGCGATGAATGCCGGCGCTTCTTCAGTCTTGGAAGTTCCGGAGAGATAATTCTCGAGCATCCGGGCGGCGAGTTCCGAGTCCCGCCTGGCCTTGATGAGCACACCGGCTCCATCGTAGAGCGCCACGCCGGCGGTATTATCCCGCGCGGCGGCGGTGACGCAGTTGCCGATGGCCGGCTCCATCTCCGGCCACTCTTGCCTCCGCTCGTAGAGGGAGCCTAGAACCGTCCACTGAAAGGCGGGATGGGAGCTGGCCGCGATGGCGTTCTTATACTCCTCTTCGGCGCCCGTGTAATCTTTGCGCTGCTCGGCAATCTCGCCGCGGAGCTGGTGGGCGCGGGCCGGATCAATTTTGTTCAACCGCCCGGCGACAGCCTCTGCTTTGTCGAGGCCGCCGCCGATCACGCCCGGAGCGGCCTGGTAAAACGAGCCCAGATCGGAGAGCGCAGGACCGTTGCGCGGGTTCAGCCGAACTGCCTCTTCAAATTCTGCGCGCACCTGCTTGGCCAGCTCGAACGCGGTCAAAAAGGAGGCCCGGTCAGCCTTTTCACCCAGCGCGCGGCCCAGCCACAGATGGTAGTTGGAATTTCCGCCATCCAGTTGTACGGCTTGCTGGCACTCGGTTATCGCCGCATCCCACTGCTGCAGCGTGAAATGCACGCGGCAGGCAAGGTTGCGCGCCTCGGCATTCTGCGCGCCACCGTCAGGGAGCGAGCCGATGAGAGCCAGCGCACGGTCTGCCTCACCTGCCTGCAAGGCCGCATCGATCTGGCCGAGCGTGGTCTTCTGCCCCTGCGCGACATGCGCGAAGGACAAAAACAAGCCGAGAAGCGCGGTTGGAAGACGCCAGGCCTGAAGGGAAATCCACATCACCGCACTACTCCACATCAACGCACTACCTTGATCGGTATACCCTCTTGCAAAGGCTGCTCGTTCATCGAGCCGGTTGCAACCCAGTCTCCGTCCTGGAGTCCGGAGAGAATCGCTTCGCGCGTCAGGTTGAAGGCGCCGGGAGTGACCGGAGTCCGCACCAGTTCGTCGCCCGACACTTTATAGACGAACGGCTTGCCGTTTTCGAAGTGAAGCGCTTCGCGCGGAACGGTCAGGGCGTTTGGCTGGCTTGCCGTGGTTACCGTCGCCGTGACGTTGGTGTCGGGCAGCAGGCCGGAGTTTGCATCGTCAATGTGAACCAGCACTTCGCCTACGGTGCGAGTGGCATACGTGATCACGGTGACCGGCAGCCGCGCGATTTCGCCGTGCCATTCCTGGCCAGGCTTCGCATCCCACTTGATGGTGACCTTCTGGCCGAGCGCGAGGCGGCCGAGATCAGGCTCGTCGAAGTAGGCCCGCACGCGCTCTTGAGTCAGGTTGGCCATCTGCAGCAGGAGTTTACCGGCTTCGGCATACTCGGTCGGCGCGGCGTCCAGGCTGTAGACGGTTCCGCTGACGGGCGCGTGGATCTGGGTCTGCGCTTCCACCTGGCGCGCCGCAGTTAGACTCGCCTCGGCTTCGGCAAGGCCGGCCTGCGCGCGCGCGACCTCCGCCGGCGAATAGCGGTTGTGCGCGCTCTCTTCCGACGCGCCCAGGCTGGCGCTGGCCGTGGCCAACTGCTGGCGCGCTGCAGCCACTTCGCTGGGCGAGGCGGCGCCGGTTGATGCCAGCTTCGTCAGCGCTTCAAGATCATGCTGTGCCTGGTCCCGCTGCAGCTTCTCGCGCGCAATCTCCGCAGCCGAAGCCTGCTGTTCCTGCTGCGTTCCGTTGTGGGTTGCTGCGTCGAGCGTTGCCTGGGCGGCCTTCACGGCGTTTTCCGCGGTAGCGATCTGTGCCTGCGCCTGCACATCGTTCAGCACGATCATCAGCTTGCCGGCCGGCACACTGTCGCCGCCCTGCACGTAGAGGGCTTTTACGGTGGTCGCAACCGGGCTCGAGAACTGGTAATTCACCTCCGGCTCAACCTTGCCGTTGGTGCTGACGGTGCTCTGGAGGGTCTCACGCTCCGCCTGCGCGGCGCGCACCGGCAACCGCTCGCGTAACAGGGACCGCGCCACAAAAAAAACTGCGATCACTATGACTGCCGCACCCAGCCAAAGCCAACGCCTGTCCGCTTGCTTTTTTCCTTCTGCCATTCGATTAACCAGAGTCAGTATATAAGACTCAAAAACAGGGGCTTAAGGAGCGGAAAAATCCGGGTCCCGCGGAATGCGAAGCGACTCGTACAATAGGGCTATGGCAACAGCACAAAGCCGTTACACGGACGAACACGCCAAGGCTGGACTCGATTTCGATTTTCCGGCCATCGAGACCTGGCAAAACCAGTTTCCCGGCTACGAGATCCTTATCGACGATCCGGAGCTGACCTCGGTCTGCCCCAAGACCGGGCTGCCGGACTTCGGCCTGCTGACCATCCGCTATATGCCGCGCGAGCGGTGCCTGGAATTGAAGTCGTTGAAGGAGTATCTCTTCAGCTATCGCAATCTCGGAATTTTTCAGGAAAATATCGTGAACCAGGTGCTGGAGGATGTCGTCAAGGCGACCGATCCGGTATGGGCGGTAGTGCGCGGCGAGTTCCGACCGCGCGGGGGCATCGGGACTACAGTGGAAGCGCGCTGGCCGCGGCCGAAACAGTAGAGACAGAAGGCGGGACCAGTGCGGCGGCAGGCCAGTGTTTTATGGAACCTGCCAGGCAGGCACCTTGGCCTTTTTGCGCCGCTTCCACCACGCCCATAGAGCCGTACCGCAGGCGCCGAGGGTGCCTAGAATCCATACGGTATTTGTTTCGACAAACTTTGTGACGGCACCCACGGGGTCGACCTGGACGGCGATATCCCGATCCACGGTTGTGAAATCCCGGGAAAGATTTTTGAGCTCGACTACGGCCGCCATATGCAGGCGCAGTGTTCCCGCGTGCCTGGGAACCACGTCCCATTCCCATTCGGTCGGCGAACCGCCGCCGACGATCTGCTCCTCAGAGCTCAATGGCGTGATGTCGAAATCAGCACCCTTGAGCGTCATCTTCATTTTGGTCGAGACCGGCGTTGCCTCGATCTCGGTCTTCGTTCCCCGATCGGCCGGCATTCCCGACTCCAGGGTTTGCCGGGATATCTGGTCCGAGCCAATGCGCGCGGTCACATGAGCGGTACTCCCGGATTTCATCTTCCCGGGCGTGTTGTAGGCCAGGTTCCCGTTCTTCAGTCTGGCAAGGCTTTGCTCAATCAGGTCGTCGTCGCTGGCTGGAGGGGCGGGCAGAGCCGACGAAGGGACTGGTTGATCGTGAGCGATTTTCCCCGGTACCGACTGGGGCGGCGCAGCCGGGACCGGTTGTTCCCGAGGAACTGAGGCTGCTGGCGATGCTGGAACCGGTTCCGGAGCCGCGGACGGCCGTGAAGGCGAAGGTGGAGAGCGATCCGGGGCGAGTGATTTTGGAGGCGCCGCGGGAGCGGCCGATGGTGGCGGGGGTTCGATGTTCGGAGCCCTGGTGAGACGGAAGTTCAGAACCAAAAAAACAGCGAATAGACAGAGAGCCGGTAACACGACGAAGCGGATTTTGAAGCGAGGTGTTTTCCGCACAAGAACCTCCGCCGGGAAGCATGGAGAACTATACCGCACATGGAACGAGCTGCGCGATGGAATCGTGCCGGGTGATGGCCGGACTTGGGCAATGCGCGGAAGTAGGACGAGCGCGCAACTTGGACGTTGCCCTGAACTGTGATATTCCTGAGTTCTCACGCGACTTCTGTTGAGGTCCGGCGGATTTTGTCTACATCGACTCAGCTTCGGCGTCCCCGCGTCAGCCCGGCTGCGGGCACGGTTACGCTGCTTCTCGCGCTCAACCTGCTCAACTACATCGACCGCTATATTCTGCCTGGCGCGCAGCCGCTCGTTCAGCATGAGTTTCATGCGACCGACCAGCAGATGGGCGCGCTGACGACGGCGCTGTTTTTCTTCTACATGTTTGCCGCGCCGGCCAGCGGATGGCTGGGCGACCGCTTCTCCCGCAAGCCGCTCATCATTGGCGGCGCGGTGCTCTGGAGCCTGGCCACGCTGAGCACGGGGTGGGTGCATGATTACTGGACGCTCTACATTCGCCATGCGCTGGTGGGCGTGGGCGAGGCGACGTTCGGCATCTTCGCGCCGGCGGTGCTGGCGGATTTTTATCCGGAACGCGAACGCAATCGCATTCTCTCGATCTTCTACGTGGCCATTCCGGTGGGTGCGGCGCTGGGGTATCTCGCGGGCGGGGAACTGGGCACGCTGTGGGGCTGGCGCGCGCCATTCTTTCTGTGCGCAGCGCCCGGACTGCTGGTCGCGGCCCTCTATGCAGGGTTTGGCCGCGAGCCGGAACGAGGCTCGACGGACCACATCAGGGCTACCGCGGACCGGACTACATTTGCCGGTCTCTTCAAGAATCCTGCATTTCTGACGGGGACGTTTGGCCTGGCGATGTTGACCTTCGCGATGGGCGGCATCTCGGCGTGGGTGCCGACGTTTCTGCATCGCTTCAACGGCCTCTCCGTGGCCAACTCCAGCTTGACGGTAAGCGCGGTTACGGTGGTGGATGGGATTGCAGGGACCCTCGTGGGTGGATGGCTGGCGCAACGCTGGCTGCGCACGAATCATCGCGCGCTGTATCTGGTGTCGTTCTGGAGCGTGGCGCTGACGCTGCCCTTCGGTGTGCTGTTGTGCTTCGGCCCGCGTGCTACGACCATCCCGGCGCTCTTTCTTGCCGAGTTCTTCCTGTTCCTGAATACCGGGCCGCTCAATGCCGCGATCGTCAACTCGGTGAATGGGCCGGTGCGCGCAACTGCGATCTCGATCAATCTGTTCTGCATTCATGCCTTCGGCGACACGTTCTCGCCGCAGATTATTGGAGCGATCTCGGACCGGTCGAATTTGAGCATCGGGCTGGGAGCGACGCTTATCTTTCTTGTGATCTCATGCGTGATTCTGTTTGCCGGTTCGCGGTTTGCGCCGGTGTTGGATGAGGAGTAAGGGGTTGGAGGGGTTCGTGCCTTCCCACCCTAGCGGCAAAAACAAAGACGCCGCGAGGGTGGGGCACCCGTTCTAGTCCTGCGAAGGTGGGCACCAGTTCTGGCGCGCGAGGGTGGGCACTCAGTATTGCTTCTATTTTGCTGGGGCGGGTTCCTGATCCTTGGTGTTCATGAAGGCGCGGCGGCCGCCTTGGGCGTGCAGGTTGGGATCGTTGAGGGGCGGGCGGTTTGTCTCGGCATCGAATCCGCGTGCAAGGCGGGGGTTGGGCTTGAACTTCGGCGGACCTCCGTTGAACTGCCGAACGTGGCTGAGAACCATGCCGGCGCGGCCGTGCATGGGCTGCACGATGCCGCGAATCTGCACATTCATGTCACGGTATTTCCGGAGTTCGCCGACGTCGTCGCGGTCCTCGCGCAGGCTGACGATGGTAAAGCGGCAATTGGCATCGGGCGTCTGGGGCGAGCATACGTCGAGGAAGCGCGTGCCGTCTGGAAGTTGAACCACGTCATAGATGTGCGCCGAAATGCAAATGTCCTTGTTGAGCATTTGCACGGCTTGATCGGCGGGGACGCAGGGTTTGGGTGGGCCGGCAAAAGATAGAAGCGGGCTCATGAGTGCGAGCAGGGACAGTTGGCGCGGAAACACGGGATTACTCTACCGCGTTTGTACTCCGATTGCGCGGGAAAATCCCTGAGAGGCTGAAGCCCCGTCGGTTTCTGATGCAGTTTGCGGCACGGCTGAAGCAGTGCCCTGATGCAAACTCGTCGAGCAAGTTTGTGGTGAGGCGAACAGCGCTCAGTGGGCGCCGACGAGTTCTTCGTTCTTGGCGTTCTGGCCGTAGTGGCTCTCGACGTAATGGTCGAGGATCTGCTTGAATTCGGCGACGATGGTGTCGCCGCGCAGGGTGGTGGAGAGCTTGCCGTCGATGTAGACCGGAGCCACGGGGTCTTCGAAGGTGCCGGGGAGGCTGATGCCGAGGTTGGCGTGCTTCGATTCGCCGGGGCCGTTGACGACACAGCCCATCACGGCGAGCTTGAGCTCTTCGACGCCGGGGTACTTCTTGCGCCATTCCGGCATGGAGGTGCGGAGATAGGTCTGGATCTGCTCGGCGAGCTCCTGGAAATAGGTGCTTGTGGTCCGGCCGCAGCCGGGGCAGCTTGTGACCTGCGGCATGAAGCTGCGGATGGAGAGCGACTGCAGAATCTGCTGCGCGGCCTGCACTTCTTCGGTGCGGTCGCCGCCGGGCTTGGGCGTGAGCGAGACGCGGATCGTGTCGCCGATGCCCTCGAGAAGCAATGGAGCTAAACCCGCTGTCGACGCGATGACGCCCTTGGTGCCCATGCCGGCTTCGGTGAGCCCAAGATGCAGCGGGTAATCGCAGCGGGCGGCGAGCGAGGTGTAGACATCGATCAGATCGCGGACGCCCGAGACCTTGGCGGAGAGAATGATCATGTCATGGCCGAGGCCGTAGCGCTCGGCGGCTTTGGCGGAGTCGAGGGCGCTGACGACCATGGCTTCCATCATCACGTCGCGCGCGGGCAGCGGTTCGGCCTTCTTGCTGTTCTCGTCCATCATGCGGGTGAGGAGAGCCTGATCGAGCGAGCCCCAGTTGACGCCGATGCGGACGGGCTTGGAGTTCTCGACTGCGCACTCGACCATCGTGCGGAAGTTGTCGTCATTCTTGCGGCCGACGGAGACGTTGCCGGGGTTGATGCGGTACTTGGCGAGCGCGCGCGCGGTGGCCGGATATTTCTTGAGCAGGATATGGCCGTTGTAGTGGAAGTCGCCGATGATGGGGACGTGGACGCCACGTTTGTCGAGGCCCTCGACGATGTGCGGGACTGCGGCCGCGGCGTCTTCGTTGTTCACGGTGACGCGGACCAGCTCTGAGCCCGAGAACGCGAGGGCTGCGACCTGCTCGATGGTGCCGGGTACGTCAGCCGTGTCGGTGTTGGTCATCGATTGGACGACGACCGGAACCTCCCAGCCGACGCGAACCTGCCCGATCCGGACTGTGGGTGTCTTCCTGCGCTGTATCTCCGCCATGTACTTAGTTTACCTGCAGAGCGGTGTACGGAGGAGGGGAGGGTTCACAGTTTCACAACTTCTGTGTTGCCGCAAGGCTGTGGAGCGGAAGTAACTGATGTTGCTGGAGTTATTTCGATTTTTATGTTCACAGTCGAAAATGAGAGGGACGGGATCGTTTTCCGATGCGAAGTTTTTTATTCCTGCTCTATTCTGCGCCTGGGATGGATATTTTTCTGCAAAACGGCCCGGGTGCGAAGCTTTCGGTGGAAGCCTCCGATGAATCAGTGTTAGAAGCGACCGCAGATTCCGGTCAACTACGCTCAGGTCAAGCTTTCGACTCCGCTACGCAGCGCAGATGCGATGCGTTCTGTTGCTCAGGATGACAGCTTCAAGTGTGGTGTCTCTGAAGTTCATGGCCTGGGCCGAGATCCCGAACCGCAGATCCCCTTCGACTCCGCTTTACCGGCGAATTTGCTTGAGGTGCGCGAGAAGACGCGGTAGATTCCTGCATAAGATCGCACAACGAGAAGGGAACGACCGGAGATGGCGAAGGAGAACCGTAATCCGAAGGTGGACGCCTACATTGCCAAGGCGCAGCCGTTTGCCAAGCCGATTCTGACGCATTTGCGAGAGCTGATGCACAAGGGCTGTCCGGGCGCGGAAGAGACGATTAAATGGAGCCGGCCATTTTTTGAGTATCGAGGCGCGATTCTCGGCAACATGTCGGGGTTCAAAGAGCACTGCAGCTTTGGGTTTTGGGGCGAGGAAATTGGCGCCGTGCTGCGGAAGGCGAAGGCAGTGCAGGATGGCGCGATGGGCTCGCTGGGGCGGATTACGCGGCTGGAAGATCTGCCTTCGGATCGCGATCTGCTCGATTGGATCCGGCAGGCGGCCGGCTTTGTGGAGAGCGGCCAATATACGAGCCCGATCGCGGCCCGGCGCAAGGTGGTGAAGGCAGCCAAGGCTGCGCCCACGGTGCCGGCCGAATTCGCAGCGGCACTGAAGAAGCACAAGAAGGCCGCAACGGCCTTTGAGGCCTTTAGCCCGAGCTGCAAGCGGGAATATGTGGACTGGATCGCCGAGGCGAAACGGCCGGAGACGCGCGACAAACGGATCGGGACCGCCGTCGCGTGGATTGCCGAAGGGAAGCAGCGCAACTGGAAATACCAGAACTGCTGAAGGACGACTTTCGCCCCGATACCGAAGATGCTCGGGCGCTATTAGCGGGGTTCGGGATGCTGATTGCTCACGGATTGCTGGGCGAGTTCTTGCATCAGCCGGGCGAGTTGCCAGTTTGAGCTGTCGCCGCGGTCGCGGAACTGGATGCCCATGGTTTGGTCGGGGCGTATGTTCCGGATGCTGGCGGGCATGCGGATCGAGAAGCCGTGCAGAGAGAAGCTGACCTCGATCACGTCGCCTTCCCGCAGAAGGTCAGGTTCATCGAGACGAACCAGACAGCCGGAGATGCTGAGATCGATCATTTGCCCCGGCACGCGTCTCTGGGAGATGAGATTGTAAAGAGAGACGTAGGCTTGGCAAGCGAATCGCCAATTCCGCCGCTGTTCACGGCCGAGTGTTGTGAACCCTTGCTCCATCCGCGCTGTTATGACTCCTAATCCCATCAGCCTACTATCGGCCAATGTACGCCAAAATTTCTATTGCGCTCTGCTGTTTAACTCCAAAGCAGCATCTGGGCCCGTAAACCTGAAGGCCCGGGAAAAAGAGATTTGGCAGTCAACCTGATGATTATGTGTACAGCTTATACCGTGTTGGCGGATTTCTCACCCAGAACGGGCATTACTTCTGGTCAGTGACTGGCGCGATTTTCGTTCGCAATGCCACCCCTGAAAGAGTCAATAGCAGCCTCGAGAGGTGGTCTCATCAATGATGTTGCATCGTTAAAGCGTCCCTCAGGGGCTAAAGCCCGATCGATTTTTGGCTGCTTTTTCGGCACGACTAAAGTCGCGCCCTTTCACAAGATCATTTATGAGACCAGTTCTGGGCCGCGCGCCTCTTTCCTTATCCCGCAATGAAAGTGCGGTAAGCTGGGGCGATGATGGACGCTACGGATAGGCCAAAGGCAGCAATCTTAGCAACTTCCGGCACTGAGCGGTCCGCTCCGAGTGGGCCGGCGCTGCTGCTGCGCGGCTTACGCAAGGCGTTTGCGGATGTGCAGGCGGTGGATGGGCTGGACCTGGAGGTGGCGCCGGGGGAGTGCTTCGGGCTGCTGGGGCCGAATGGGGCGGGGAAGACGACGACCATCGAAATCTGCGAGGGGCTGACGGCGCCGGATGCGGGCGCGGTGGAGCTGCTGGGGTTGAGCTGGCGGACGGGCGGGAAGGAGCTTCGGCAGCGGATTGGGATTCAACTGCAGGAGACGCAGTTCCCGGACAAGCTGACCGTGGAAGAGGCGCTGCGGTTGTTCCGGAGCTTCTACCGGCGCGGGCTTTCGGTGGATGACTCGATTCGCACGGCGCAGCTCGAGGAGAAACGGCGGTCGCGGATTGGCGGGCTCTCGGGCGGGCAGAAGCAGAGGCTGGCGATGGCGTGCGCGCTGGTGGGCGATCCGGAGCTGCTTTTTTTGGATGAGCCCACAACGGGGCTCGATCCGCAGGCGCGGCGGCATTTGTGGGACCTGGTGGATGGATTGAAGCAGGCGGGGCGCACGATCATTCTGACGACGCATTACATGGACGAGGCGGAGCGGCTGTGCGACCGCGTGGCGATTATGGATCACGGCAAGGTGATTGCGCTGGGCACGCCGCAGCAGTTGATTGCGTCGATTGGGGGCGAGGATATTGTGGAGTTCGCGGTGAGTGCGTCGCCGGTTTCGAAGGAAAAAGCAAATGCGGGTCCCCTTCGACAAGCTCAGGGCAGGCTTTCGACTGCGGCCGCTCGCGCGACCTTCGCTCGGGACGACAGCGGAGTGGGTGAGGGTTCGCGGTTTCCCACCCTTTCGACAGGAAAAAGTCGAAAGGATGGGGCACGGGAGGGTGCGGGCTGTACTGACGCCGGGAAGGATGGGGTACGGGAGGGTGAGGGCTGCACTGAGGTCCCGACGGATGGGGTACGGAGCGGGGACGAGAACAGCGACGACGGCGGTAGAGGCGGTGTGGAGGTTGCGGCGCTTCTGGCGATTCCGGGAGTGCGGTCGCATCGGGTGGATGCGGGATTGCACCAGCTTTCGGTGAGCGAGTTGCACACGGCGGTGCCGCGGATTTTTGCGGCGCTTGCCAGGCAGGGGCTGCATTTGAGCGAGTTCCGCACGCACTCTGCCACGCTCGAAGATGTGTTTGTGCGGCTCACGGGGAGAAATCTGCGCGATGAGTAAGCTGGAGTTGAGCAGCCTCTATCAACTGACGATGGTGCGCTTCCGGCTGGTGCTGCGCGAGCCGGAGGCGATCTTCTGGATTTTTATTTTTCCGATTCTGCTGGCGGTGGGGCTGGGAATTGCGTTTCGCAACCGGCCGGCGGATGTGCTGCCGGTGGCCGCGACGACGCCGCAGCTTGCCGGGGCGCTGGCTGCGGACAAGGGGTTGAGGGCGACGGAGATGGACGAGTCCGCGGGTGCGCATGCGCTGGCGACGGGAAATATTCTGCTGCTCGCGGTGGCGCGGCCGGGTGGGGTGGAGTATCGATATGACGATACGAATCCTGATGCGCGCAACGCGTGGCTGCTGGCGGACCGCGCGATTCAGACGGCCGCGGGGCGGCGCGATGCGGTTGCCGCGAGCAATGAGCTTGTGCATGAGACGGGCTCGCGGTACATCGACTTTGTGGTGCCGGGATTGCTGGGCATGAATTTGATGGGCTCGGCGATGTGGGGGCTTGGCTTCTCGATTGTGGAGGGGCGGCAGAAGAAGCTGCTCAAGCGCATGGTGGCTTCGCCGATGCCGAAGTGGCAGTACCTGACGGCGTTTCTGTTGTCGCGGCTGGCAATGCTGGTGATCGAGGTGGTGGTGTTTCTCGGCTTTGCGCGGATCGCGTTCGGCGTGCCATTTCGCGGATCGCTGTGGGAGCTGGGGCTGGTGTGCGTGCTGACTTCGCTGGTGTTTTCGGCGCTGGGGCTGCTGGTGGCTTCGCGGGCGAAGACGATGGAGGCGGTGTCAGGCCTGATGAATCTGGTGATGCTGCCGATGTGGATTCTCTCCGGCGTATTCTTTTCGGCGTCGCGGTTTCCGGCGATGATTCAGCCGCTGGTGCGGGCGCTGCCGCTGACGGCGGCGATCAATGCGATACGCGGAAATATGCTGCAGGGGACGGAGCTTTCGCACATGGTGGCGCAGATTGCGATTCTGCTGGCGTGGTTCTGCGTGCCGTTTGCGGTTTCGCTGCGGATCTTCCGGTGGAGATAAGCGGTTAAGGGCGTTGCTATCCCAGGTCTCAACCACCCCGGAAAAGCGAGATGCCTCGGCAGGCTCTGGGGCACCCGGCGAGCAATCTGTTCGCAAGGCACAAGCTTCCGGTTATTTCCCCTCGATTCAATAATTTTGTTGATACGTCCAGCGCTGCGAGCGCACAATATCACTGCATCCAACCACACTCTTCTCCGGCCCCCGAAAATCCATCCCATCCGAGGTATCGCCATGGCCACGAACACCGTGAGCAACTGGTTCGGCAATGTCATCTCGCATCCCGCCATTATTGTGGATGCCTACCACGTGGAAGACATCATTGCCGTCATGAAAGATCCGGTGAAGTACCCTTCGCCGGTGCGCGCCGTGGGCTCGAATCACTCCAACCCGCCCTGCGGCGTGGCGGATGGCGGCACGCTGATCCGGATGAAGATGAACCAGATTCTCAATATTGGCCAGGATACGGATGGGCAGCCCACCCTCACGGTGCAGGCAGATGCCACGCAGATCGAAATGGCCAAGTATCTGGAAGCGCATAATCTGCAGTTCTATGTAAACACGGAGATCGGCAGCCTTTCGGCCGGCAGCGCTTCCATCGCAGGAACCAAGGACGCATCCTTCACCGGGGAGTACGGCCAGGTGGGCTCGTACATCATCGGCGTCAAGATGGTGCTGCCAAGCGGCGAGCTGATGGAAGTGACAGAAGCGGCGCAGCCTGAGCTGATGCAACTGCTCCGCTCAAGCTACGGGCTGTTCGGCATCGTCTACGAGGCCACCTTCAAGGTCCGGCCATTGATCCCGATGCACGTGCACCACGAAACCTTCAGCCTCGGCGACTTCCTCGCCGCTCTGCCATCGCTCAAGGCCCGCGGCGACTCGATGTTCTTTTACATGTTTCCCTTCTCAGACCGCATCACGGTCGAGTTCCGCCACTACAATCCCAGCGCCACCGGAGCGCCCAACCGCGTTGCGTGGGAGCTGCGCAATCACATCTGGGGAACGTCGGGGCCGAAATTCGGATACGAGATTACCCAGAAGATCGGCGAACCGCACGTCCGCTACGACATCATCGACGCCTTCAATGACAGCTGGCGGCTGACGCTGGACACGATAGTGCAGAGCGACAACACCCACGCCTGCGACCAGATTATCTATTACCCGCCCGTCTCGAACGATAGCCGCTACACCTTCACGCTCTTCGCCTTCCCTGAGGAACAGTATCCGGCTACGCTCAGCGAGTTCTGGCAATTCGTACAGGATTACTACAAGCAGACCGGCTACCGCACCAACCTGCTTTATGTGGGTTATCGCATCGCCGCGGACCAGAAGTCGCTCTTTTCCTACTCGTATGACGGAGGGGTGATGACCATCGACCCGGTCTCGACCGCGAATGACGGCTGGGACACCTTCCTCGATGTGTATAACCAGTGGTGCAGCGACCGCAACGGCGTCCCGCTGCTCAACCAGACGCCCAACCTGACCTCCGCCATCATCCGCAAGGCCTACGGTCCGGAGAGGATCGCCAAGTTTTTGGCCACGCGTCAGCAGTTCGACCCGCAGAACCGCCTGATGAATCCATATTTCACGCAGCTCTTCTCTTAGCTGCCGCAGCGGCGCCGCGATTCCGGGCAATGATGGCCGTTGATTTCGTTCCGGCCCTACGGGACGGAGGGTATCCGGGCGGGACGATTTCCCCAGGGTTGCCCCTTCGACTTCGCTCAGGGTTACCCTGGGCTATTTTCGACGGCTCCCTACGGGAGCACGGCTCTAGCTGCAACGTATTTTTCCTGATCTGCAATGGATCTCTCCTGCCTGGGGCGACCTTCTAAAATTGACTGCATATGGAAATGAAGACGGGAGATGCTTCCGCGACCGGGGAGATCTTTGACGGCAGCCGGTTTATTCGCGCGTGCCTGCGGCGTCCGGTGGATCGCACGCCGGTGTGGTTCTTGCGGCAGGCCGGGCGGTATATGCAGGAGTACCGCGACGTGCGCAAGCACCATACGCTGGTGGAGATCTGCAAGCAGCCGGATTTGGCCGCCGAGGTGACGATTACGGCGGCGGAGAAGCTGGGCGTGGATGCGGCCATCATCTTTGCCGATCTGCTGCTGCCGCTGGAGCCGATGGGTCTCGACTTCGAGTTTCAGGCCGGCGAAGGGCCGGTGGTGCATCGTCCGGTGCGGACGGCGGAAGATGTGCGGGCGCTGCGGACGGATCGCGCGGCGGATCTCGAGTATGTGGGGCGGTCGATCGAGAAGGTTGCTGCGCATTTTCGCGACCGGCTGGGCGTGATCGGCTTCTGCGGCGCGCCGTTTACGCTGGCCAGCTACATGATCGAGGGCGGCGGCTCGCGCAATTACATCCACACGAAACAACTGATGTACCGCGACCCGCTTGCGTGGGCCAGCCTTTTGGACAAGCTGCTGACTGTCTTGACCGCATACTGCCGGTTGCAGGTGCAGGCAGGCGCAGACGTGATTCAGGTTTTCGATAGCTGGGTGGGCTCGCTCGCGCTCAGCGATTACCGGCAATATGCGCTTGAGGTGACGAAGCGGCTGATCCGTGCCGTGCAGCAGATGGGCGTGCCGGTGATTTACTTCGGCGTGGAGACGGCGGGGCTGTTGACGGCCATGGCTTCAACGGGCGCCGATGTGATTGGGCTCGACTGGCGGCAGCCGCTCGATGAGGGATGGCGCGCAGTCGGCCATAGCCGCGCGGTGCAGGGCAATCTGGACCCGATTACGCTCTTTGCGCCGGTTGAGATTCTCGAACAGCGGGTGAAGGAAATTTTGCGGGCCGCGGACGGACGCGCGGGCCATATCTTCAATCTGGGGCACGGCATTGTGCCGGGGACGCCGGTCGAGAATGTGCAGGCGGTGGTGAAGATGGTGAAGGAGTTCCGGCTGGAGGCTGCGCATGGATAAGAGCGCGGTGCTGTTGCTGGCCCACGGGACTCCGGAGACGGTGGAGCAGATTCCGGAGTATCTGCGCAACGTGGTGAGCGGCAGGCCGGTTCCGCAGGCGGTGGTGGAGGAGATTCAGCACCGCTATGCGCTGATTGGGCACAGCCCGCTCACGGAGATCACGATGGAGCAGGCGCGGCTGGTGGAAGAGCAATTGGCCGCGGCCGGTGAGCCGGTGCGCGTGTATGTGGGGATGAGAAACTGGCGGCCCTACATTCCGGAGGTCGTGCGGCAGATGCGGGCCGACGGCGTGGAAGCGGCGTCAGTGATCTGCATGGCGCCGCAGAACTCGCGCACCAGCGTGGGCCTGTACCGGCGCGCGGTGGAGGCCGAGGCGCAGGGATTGCGGATCGATTTTACTGAGGGGTGGGCACGGCATCCGCTGCTGATCGACGCGTTTGCCGAGCGGCTTCGGCCGGCGTGGGCGAAGCTCAGCGCCGAGATGGGCGCAGCGGCGCCGGTGCTGTTTACGGCCCATAGCGTGCCGAAGCGGACGGTGGAACCGCCGCCTGCCGACGCGGGCGCGCAGCCGCGTCTTTGGCCGGGGACGGGCGCCGATCCCTACGCGGAGGAGGCGCGGCAGACGGCGGAGCTGGTGGCGGCACGGGTTGCGGAGATTCCGCGATGGCGGTTTGCGTTTCAGAGCCAGGGTGCGAGCGGTGGCGAGTGGATTGGACCGAGTGTGGAAGAGACGCTGGATGCAATGGCGTCAGCCGGAGCGCGTGCGCTGATTCTTCAGCCCATCGGCTTTCTTTGCGATCACGTGGAAATTCTTTATGACATAGATCAATTATTTCGCGCCTATGCAGCCGGAATCGGCATTCGGCTGGAGCGGCCGGAGTCACTGAACGATTCGGCAGCGCTGGCGCGGGCAGTTGCTGATTTAGCGCGGCAGGGGCTGGCGCGGCTCAGAGGCTGATGCCGGTAACGCAGGGCTGCATACCGATTGTTCTAAAGCAATAGCTCTTTCGGAATTTGGCGCTGGTTACGATCGAGTTTTCGAGGTGCGGCTTTTCCATTTCTGGAGAGCGATGCGCCTGTAGTATTGAAAATCAAGTCGGTTCCATCGGGCCGCTGTTCACGGGCTTAGAGTAGCCGTGTACCGGGCCGGTTTTCTGTCGGGCTGTTGCGCAATCGCTATAGAAAAAGTATTTAGCTTCGAGGAGATTAGTGTGGAATACACCGGCCAACCGGCAAGCGCAGCAGAACTCGTTGAACAATCGGGCCTGCGGGTCGAATGCCCTGGGTGCGGCAGCCATCATCCTCACCGGCTGGAGCGAAGGGGTCTTCTGCAAAAGAAGATTTTGCCGCTCTTCGGGTACTATCCGTGGTTATGCGGAGTCTGCAAAAACAGCTTCCTGATTCGCAAACGGTACCGCAGAAAACTGAAGCAGAAAGAGTTTGCGGACTGAGGATGCAATGCGCTCTCAAGAGCGGAAGAGATTGCGGACCAGGAAGGCCAGGTTGGCGGGCCGCTCTGCCAGCCGCCGCATGAAATACGGATACCAGGCGTTTCCGAACGGGACATAGACCCGGACTTTATAGCCCTCCTGGACGAGCGCCTTTTGCAGGTCGCGGCGCACGCCATAGAGCATCTGAAATTCGAAGCGGCCGGAGTCGATGCCGCGCTCCTTTGCAAAATTTTTCGCGGCTGCGACCATCGCCTGGTCATGCGTCGCGACGGCGTGGTAAGTCGCGCTTTCGAGCAACATCCTGCTCAGCAGGACGAAGTTCGCGTCGACCTCTGTCTTGCGGGCAAACGCGACCTGCGCCGCTTCGTCATAGGCGCCCTTGCAGAGGCGCACGCGGATGCCATCGGCAACTAACTGCTCGATGTCGGCTTGGGAGCGGTAGAGATACGCCTGAATGACGACACCGATGGCTCCGCGCGTGTCCACGCGCGCATTCAGCCGGCGCACGATATCGAGCGTGATCTGGGTGAGCCGCGAGTCCTCCATATCAATGCGGACAAAGTTGCCGAGAGAACCGGCGTGCTGCGCCAGGCCGCGGGCGATGGATTCGGCCAGAAGCGGAGATTGCTCGAGGCCCATCTGCGTGAGCTTGACGCTGATGTTGGCATCGAGCTTGCGGGCTGCGATGAGATCGAGCAGCGCATGGTAGACCTCGGCCGCGCCGTGCGCCTCCGTCTCCGAAGTGACGCTCTCGCCGAGTGAGTCCAGCGTGACGGCCATGCCCTGATTGTTGACGGCCTCGGCCACGCGCAGGGCGTCGGTGATGGTGGTGCCGGCGACGAAACGCGCACTTAAGCGGGCGCCGAGGCTCGATTGCTCGCAGAAGCGGCGCAACGTGCGATTGCGCGAGAAAGCAAGAAAGGCGGAACGTAGAACGGCCATTGATTGCCTCTGCCTGAAGGTGCGACCGATTCGCGTCCCAACTTACCGACTTCCAGTTTCGCATACGCGAGCGGCTGGAAGCTGCCGTTGCTATCGGACCTGATAGAGAGCGCTGCCGTGTGCCGGTAGCGTTACGCTGATCTCTTTTGAGTCTTTGGTTGTGGTATCGTCCCACAGACTTTGCGCGGAGTGCTTTGCATTGTCGAGGCCGAGCTGCTTCCAGGTGGTGCGGAGGGTGATGGACTGGTCCGCGAGATTGAAGAAGCCGAAGTACTCGGCGTAGCCTCTGGCGCCGGGCTCGTTGATGGTGGCTCGCCAGACGCGGGCATTCTCGAAGCCGGGGCCCAGCGTGGAGGAATCGAGCGGGTGGCTGTAGGTCACGTTCTGATTCATGAAGAGCACGTCCTGGTTGGTGAGGAGCGAGCGCGTGAAATCGTCGAGCCGGGTGAGATTCGCGCCGAGAATCAGCGGCGAGCGCGTGACGGCCCAGAACGTGAACTCGGTGCGTTCTTCATCGGGCGTATAGCGGGATTGGCGGGCCTCGCCCAACCCCGGATTGGGCCCCAGGTAGCCGATGGGAAGCATATCCGGATCGGGCCAGTTGCCGGGACCTGTGTACACGTACCATTGAGCGAGGCGATCGAACTCGCTGCGGAGGCCGAAAGGAAATTCGCCGTGATCCGGCGTGTGCGGGAAGGTCCAGCCATCCCAATGGTCATCGGTGATGCGCCACATCTGGGCGGACTTCGCTACTTCAGCCGCGTGCTCCAGCGCAGTGGGACCGGGCGAGAGGCTCAACACGATGGGGCGGCCTGTCTTGCGGATCGCGTTGGCAATTTGCCGAATCTCCGTGGGCCGGTAGGGACGATCGCTGATGCAGTCGACCTTGATGAAGTCGAGCCCCCAGGCCGCGTAGAGCTTCAACATCGAGTCGTAATAGGCCTGGCCGGCGGCATTGTCTTTGATGCCCCAGTTGCCCTGATCCCACGGGCAAGGGCTGGTGGTGTCGGCTGCGTCCGCCGCCGTGAACCTGGCTCCGGCAATGGGCAGATTCGCGGCGACCACCTGGCGCGGAATGCCGCGGATGATATGAATGCCAAACTTCAATCCCTGCGCGTGGACCCAGTCGGCAATCGGTTTGAAGCCCGCTCCGTTTGCCGCGGAGGGAAAGCGGCCCGGCGCGGGCACAAGCAATCCGTTCGGGTTCCAAAGATACTGCTTCTCTTCCACGGTCTTTCCCGAAGGATTGACCATGTACCATCCTTCGTCGATCACCGCATACTGCCATCCGTATTGCCGCAGCCGGGCGAGCACGGCGGCATTGGCTTTGAACTGATCCTCATCGATGGTCAATCCATAAGAATCCCAACTGTTCCAGCCCATAGGCGGCGTGGGCGCGAGGGCTTGCGCGTGGAAGAGAGTACCCGAAGAAAAAGCTGCGAGAAGAACGGCGGCGGGCAACAGCCTGCGGGGAATCATGTGCAAACGTATACCACAGTTGCACGGAGATGGCTGGGAATCTGACAAGGATACGAGTGTGTTTGCGCCGTCGAGCAAAGCCCGGTGGCGCTTCGGGTTATCCTACTCACGGCCGGAAGCAATTTGTCCGACAAGAAAATGCCGCTCCAGTGGGACGAGAGGCCGCTCGACGCGGCACAACAGGAGTTGTGATGAGAGGGAAGACCAAGATCGGCGCCGGGTGGATTTTGGCGATACTGTGCTCGGTTTTCGCCGCATGCTGCGCGGCGCAAACGGCGCATGCGGGCGCATCGACGACGCCGGTGCTGACTGCGCCGGCGCTGATGGTGAGCGACATTCATTTCGAGCCGTTCTGGGACCCGGCGAAGGCGGCGCAACTGGCGGCGGCGCCGGCGGAGGGATGGAAGGCGATTCTGGCGGCTCCGGATTCGGCCGGCCGGGAGCAGCGCTTCAATGATCTGCAGCAGAGCTGCCACGCGCGCGGCGCGGACACATCCGATCCGCTTTTTCTGTCGAGCCTCAAGGCCATGCGCGCGGATGCGGCCGGCATCCGGTTCGTCACGGTCAGCGGCGACCTGATCTCGCACTCGTTCTCCTGCAAATACAAGTCGCTCTTTCCGCAGGCGACGGCCGCGGATTACCGGACCTTCGTGGAGAAGACGATCGAATACGTTTTGGGTTCGCTGCGCAAAAGCTTCCCCGGTGTTCCGGTCTATGCGGCGCTTGGGAACAACGATTCCGATTGCGGCGATTACGAGCTCGATGCGCGGAGCGAGTTCCTGCGGGAGACGGGCAAGATCATCGCTGCGGATCTCGGCGCGCAGGAGCGGAAGCAAGCCCTGGAGACTTTCGCGGAGGGCGGCTATTACAGCGCGAGTTTGCCGGCGCCCATCCAGCACACGCGGCTGCTGGTGCTCAATGATATCTTCATGGCACGCCAGTATGGGACGTGCGCCAACAAGCCCGATCTGACCGCCGCGGCTGCGCAGATTGCGTGGCTGCAGCAGCAGTTGGAGCGCGCGCGCAGCAATAACGAGCATGTGTGGGTGGTGAGCCACATTCCGCCGGGGGTTGATCCTTACTCGACGTTGACCAAAGGCAGGAATCTCTGCGCGGGCGAAGCGCCGCAGATGTTTCTCTCTTCAGAGGCACTGACTGACGTGCTGGCGAAGTTTGGAGATGTGATTCAGCTGGCCATCTTTGCGCACACGCACATGGACGAGATGCGGCTGCTGGAGCCGGACAAGAAGGCAGCGGGGCATGGGCCGGTTGCGGTGAAGCTGGTCTCTTCGATTTCGCCGATTGACGGGAATAATCCGTCATTCACGGTTGCGGCCGTCGATGCTTCTTCCGGTGTGCTCAAGGATTATCGGGTGTTTGCGGCGTCGAACCAGACCGGCGTGGATACGCAGTGGACGGAGGAGTACGACTATGCGCAGGCTTATCACGAGCCGTCGTTTTCTTCTTCCTCGGTCGCGAATCTTGTAGGTGAATTCAGCGCCGATCCTTCCGCGCAGTCGGAGGCGAGCGAGAATTATCTGCGGCATTATTTTGTGATCGACGTTTCGCGCCAGCTCAAGCCATTCTGGCCGCTGTATGTTTGCGCGCTTGCGCATTACACCGAGGATGCGTACCGGTCGTGCGTCTGCGCGAAGGCCCCATAAGGCTCCCATAAGGCTATTGCTGCAGGACCACCTGGTCGCCTTCTTTCAATCCGCTTGCGATCTCTGTGACCGAGCCGTTGGAGAGCCCCACTTTGACTGCGACTTTGCGGGCGCCGTCTTTCTCGTGCTTGTCCGGGATCTGCACGGAGGCGTTCTTTTGCGCGTCGTAGATGACGGCATTTTCCGGGACGGTGAGCACGTTCTTGTGCTCGTCCATCAGGATTTCGGCGTTGGCGGTCATGTTGGCCTTGAGCTCGCCGCCGGGGTTGTTGATGGAGACGCGCACCTCGAAGGTGGTGACGTTGTCTTTCTCGACGCCCATGGGCGCGATCTTGGTGACCTTGCCGTAGAACGGGCGGTCGCGGAAGCTTTCCACCTTGATGCGCGCGGGCTGGCCTAGATAGACGTTGGCGATGTCGGCCTCGTCGACTTTGCCCTGAACGTAGACCTGGCGGGTGTCGCCCTCGGTCATGATGAGCGTGGCGGTTGAGCCGAGGACGAGAATGGAGCTGACGGCGTCGCCGATCTCAACGTCGCGCGAGAGGATGACGCCGTCCATGGGCGCGACGATCGTGGTGTAGGAGAGCTGCTCTTCGAGCTGGTTGAGCGTGGCCTGGCTGGCGAGGACCTGCGCCTTGGCCTGTTTGAGGCGGGCAGTGTCGACGCCGACCTGCGCCTGCGCCGAATTGCGCCTCGTAAGCGCGGCGAGGTAATCCTTGTTGGCGTCGTCGAGGGTCTGGCGGCTTACGATGCCCTCCCGCTGCATCTCGAGGTTGCGGTCGAGGGTGGCTTTGTACATGGGCAGATCAGGGGCGGCGGCGTTTACCTTGTCCTGCTCGATGTCGGCCTGGAAGGTGGAGACGTTGGCTTCGGCGGAGCCGAGTTGGGCACGCTGCGCGTCGACTTGCGCGACAATCTCCTGCTGATCGAGCTGGGCAAGCTTCTGGCCCTTTGTTACATGATCGTTAATATCCACGAAAAGATCTTCCACGATGCCGGAGGCTTTGCTTTTGACTTCAACCTGGGTAATGGGCTGAATTTTTCCGGTAGCGACGACGGATTGCGCCACGTCGCCGCGCGCCGCCTTGGCCAGCTTGTTGGGATCGATGGACGAGCCTTTCGCCACCCGGGCGAGGCCCAAGCCGGCAGCCAGCACGACGGCGGCAATCCCCAGGCTCAGCCAGATCCAGAACCGTTTATTTCTTCGCGATGCAGCCACAAAATCCTCCAGCAGGCTCGACAAGATGGATCGACTTCAAGGGGAAATGAGAAGCAAGGAGCGGTCAACCGGTGAGACGCCGCAACGGCTCCTCTGTCAACCGCTTTCGAGATTGTACGCAGGGTGCGCGCCGATGGTTCCCCAGGGATTCACAGCATCGGGAACCAAAGGGAAAATACACACGTATCCTTCTATCGAGCGCCCTCCCCGGACGTCCAACCTGCCATGCAGACCTTCTCAGACACGCTCGGCCAGGTCTTCCGCGCCATGATGGCCAACAAGCTGCGCAGCTTTTTGACCATGTTCGGCATTGCGTGGGGGGTGGGATCGCTGCTGGTGCTGGTGGGGCTGGGCGAGGGTTTCCGGTCGGGCCAGCATCGCCAGCTGGCTACCTTCGGCAACGATGTGGTGATGATGTGGAACGGCACGATTCCGGCGCTGGCGAACCAGCATACCGGCATGCGGCCCTACCAGCTCACTCCGGGCGATGAGAACGCGATACGGGCGCTGCCGCAGGTGCGCGCGGTGACCAGCTATCTGAACCGGAATGATCTTTACCAGGTGAGCGCGTACTCGAATACCTCGGGCCAGGTGCTGGGCGTGGAGCCGAATTACGCCGCGCTGCGCATTTTTCCGGTGGCAGAGGGGCGGTTCATCAACGACGACGACATGGCCCACCGGCGCCGGGTGGCCGTGCTGGGATCGAAGAGCGCGACGCTTTTGTTTCCCGGCCGTCCGATGCTCGGAGAGACGATCACGATCGACGATATCTCGTTCACGGTGATAGGCCGCGTGGAGTCGATCAGCCACGGGAATAACGACAGCGATAACCAGAAGATTTATATTCCGCAGACCACGATGCTGGAGCTCTACGCGATGAAGGGCGACAACCTGGCGCCCGACGCGCTGAGCTCGATTCAATACCAGCCAACAACCAAGGGCGACGCTACGGCCGCGATTGCCGCGGTGCATCGGGTGATTGGGGAGCGGCATGGGTTTGATCCGGCGCTGAAAGACGCCTTCCAGGAGTGGGACACGATTCGGGAAGAGAAGATGATTGGCGCGATCTTCAACGCGATGGATATTTTTCTGGGCGGTGTGGGGATTGTGACGCTGGGGCTGGGCGCGGTGGGGATTATCAACATCATGCTCGTCTCGGTGACGGAGCGCACACGGGAGATCGGGTTGCTGAAGGCGATTGGCGCGACGAAGCGCAGCATCCTGGCGCAGTTTTTCTGGGAGGGCCTGCTGCTGACGGGAATCAGCGGGATCATCGGAATTGCGGTTTCGGCGGGGTTTATGGGTGTGCTGCAGGCGCTGCTGACCGGCAAGATGCCGGGCTGGGACCCGCCGCGGCTGGTGCCGTGGTCGGCTGCGCTGGCGCTGGGGACACTGTTGCTGAGCGGCGTGGCGGCGGGGCTGTATCCCGCGAGCAAAGCGGCGGAGCTGGACCCGATTGAGGCGTTGCGGAGAGAGTGAGAAAGGCAGCTTCTAGCTTCCAGCTTCCAGCTGCGGTTGGTTGAGCTGCGAGATGTGGTGGACTTGGTTGAGATAGCAGCGGCTTAATGCGGGGTTCTTCGGGGTCGTGCTATCCCACCCTAGGCGCAAGAACAACGACGCGCCGAGGGTGGGGCACCCGGCGTTTTTGGGTAGCCGAATACTGAATACTGAAAGCTGAAAGCTGAGAGCTGAGAGCTAGGAGCTGAATTGCCATGCTGAAAGACATTCTGGGGCAGGCTTGGGAAGCGATGGTCTATAACCGGCGGCGCACGGCCATCACCATGATCGGGATGGCCTGGGGGATTGCGACGGTGGTGCTGCTGCTGGCCTATGGCGCGGGGTTCAACCGGGCCATTGAGGCGATCTTTGCGCAGTGGGGAACCAATATCATCGGCTTCTTTCCCGGACGCACGAGCCAGCAGGCCGGCGCCGACAAGGCGGGCGTGCAGGTGCGGTTCACGCTGGATGACGTGGATCACGTGGCGAACACCGTGCCGGGGGTGTTTCACATCTCGCCGGTGGTGTGGAAGGACGTGAACGTGCAGAACGATCTGCACGCCTACACGTGGACGGCGAATGGAGTGCGGCCCGACTTTCAAGACATCTGGAAGCTCGATACAGACGAGGGACGGTTCTTTAATGGGATGGAGGACCAGCAACGGGCGCACGTGTGCGTCATCGGCTCAGAGGCCAAGACGAAGCTCTTCTCCGGCGAGTGGCCGGTCGGCGAAAACATCCGGCTGAATGGCGTGATCTTTACGGTAGTTGGCGTGATGAGCCCCAAGATGCAGGAGGGCGACAGCGATGACCGGAACCGGCAGATCTACGTGCCGTTCAACACCATGAGCGATCTGGCGGACACGCATTATCTGAGCGGGGTCTGGTTCAACTACCGCGGCGATCACGCGCTGATTGAAAAGGGCCTGCGCGAGGCGATGGGCGCGGCGCATCACTTCAAATCGAGCGATCATAACGCGATCTATGTGGCGAACCTGATGACCCAACTGGCGCAGTTTCACATTCTGTCGATGGCGCTCGAGGTGCTGCTTTCAATGGTGGGATCGCTCACGCTGGGCATCGCCGGCATCGGGCTGATGAACATCATGCTGGTGGCGGTGCAGCAGCGGACGCGCGAGATTGGCGTGGAGAAGGCGCTGGGCGCGCAGCGGCATCATATCCTGCTGCAGTTTCTGGCCGAGGCAATGGCCATTACCGGCGTGGGCGGCGCGGCGGGCATCTCGCTGGCGTACCTGATCTCGGCGCTGGCGGGACATATTACGTTCTATAGCGCGATGGCCAGGAACGCATCGGACGCGGACATCCGGCTGATTATTTCGCCGGTGTCGCTGATTGTGGCCACGGTGATTCTTGTCATCACCGGGCTGGTGAGCGGGATGATTCCGGCAATTCGCGCGGCGAATCTGGATCCGATTGAGGCGCTGCGTTACGAGTGAGTGAGTGAGGCAGCTTCTAGCCGCTAGCTTCTAGCCGCCAGCTCGTGAACGGTGCCCTTCGGCTCTGCTCGGGTAGGCTTTTGACTTAGTCCGCTCAAGCGTGCTTCGCTCAGGATGACCGCTTATCTGGTTGCGTTCATTTTCGCGCGCATGCGTTCTTCCGCGTCGGTGGGCCAGTACTTGCAATTCAGCCGAATGAAGACGGACGAATAGGGGACCGTGAGATTCGTTTTGAGAATCAGCACGTGAAAGGTCTGGCCGGTCTCGCCGATCTGGGCGATCAGCTTGTCATGTAACTGCGATTGCACCGTGTAGCCGCGGAGAACGTTGGCGATCTGGGTGCGGTAGTCAGAGGCGCCGGGCGCATCCTGATCAGGCACGAAGGGCAACTCGGCGTCCATGAAGATCTCGGGGCGGACGTGGATGGAGCTCTCGATCTGCCCGAGTACATACCGAACGACGTCGGCCTGGTCGGCCTTGGTCTCGATGACCTCGATGCCGGGCGAGACTTGCAGTGGGTAAGCCGAATCGGCGACGAGAATCCAATTGCGATGGCCGAGCAGGGGAAGGCGCTCGGCGAGCGTGGCCTTCCAATCGGATTGCGCGCCGGCGTGAACAGCGAAGGCGGCGATGAGAAGGATAGAAACAAGCAGGGTTCGACGCATGAACGAATCTCCTCGATGCAAGATCGGGAGAAGTATATCCCCTGCTACGAGCCGATGAGGCGCGCCATCCAGGCGGCGAGGGCTTGCTGGTCGCCGCTTCCGGCGGCATGCGCAGCCTGCACCTTACGCCGATCCGGCTCCGGACGGTTCTGGCTGAGCTTGAACTTCCCTTCGATGCGAGAGATGGGAATGCGGAAGCCGACGATGCCGGCGAGCATGGTGCGGCGATAGCCCGCAGGCATGGCCTGCCACTTTTCTACATAGGACGGCTCATTGGCTGCGATCAGGCCGGCGAGGAGGGCTTCTTTGCCGGCGTCGTCTTCGACCAGCGTGAGCGTGCCGTAGGCGTGGATCGCGACGTAGTTCCACGTGGGAACTGAAAGCTCTTCTGCGTAGAGCGACGGTGAGACGTAGCTGTGCGGGCCGGGAAACACAACCAGCGTCTCGCGGCCGGCGAGAGCCTGCCAGTGGCGATTTGCGCGGGCGAAGTGGCCCTCAAGCAGGCCATGCGGGCCTTCGTCTTTCACCACGAGCGGCAAGTGCGTGGCCTGCGCTCCGGTTTCTGCTTCCGGTGACGCTCCGAAGAGAATCGCAAACGAGTAGGCGCGCATGGCCTCGATGAGAGTTGCGCGATCTGAAACCTGGTTGAAGTTGGGCGTGTACATCTCAGAACTCGTTCTTAAGACTCGTTCTCAGGACTCTTTTGGGGACTCGGGTTTGTTGTGGGGCAGCAGGGAGTCGAGAAAGAGCAGGCAGGCGCCGATGACGATGGAGCTGTCGGCAATGTTGAAGTCGGGCCAGTGGTAGCGCCAGTGATAGATATTGATGTGCACCTCAATGAAGTCGACGACCGAGCCGTAGACGATGCGGTCGTGCACATTGCCGATGGCTCCGCCGAGGATGAGCGCGAGCGCGACGGTGGTGGCTGTGATGCGGCTGCCGAGACGAATGAGGGCGATGAGCACGACGAGCGCAGCAACGAGCGTGAAGGCGATGAGCGCCCAGCGGACGGCGTGTGGTGATGCCGAGTCGGCAAACATGGAGAAGGCTGCGCCGTCGTTGGTCCAGTGGGTGATGCGCAGGACGCGGGGGATGATGGGAATGGCGCCGCCGAGCACGATGTGATGCCCGACCCAGATCTTGGTGAGGCGGTCAGCGAGGACGACGAGCGCGGAGATGAGGAGAAGCCACGGAAGGCGGCGACCACCCCAACGACGAAGACCTGTCGTTGGGGACCCCGGATTGTTCGGTTTGGGCCAGGTCACTGCGGGACCTCTGTGGAAACGGGATGGCGGGCAGTCGAGGTATCCCAGGTCTCAAAATCGAGACCTGGGGCACCCATGTTTTGTGGCGGGATGGCCTTCACGCGGCGTCCTCCGGTTGGGGTGGGTCGATGCCCATTTCTTTCAGGGCCGATTGGCAGCGGGTGCAGACATCGCGCCAGATGCCGTAGTCGGAGACTTCGGGCATGAAGTTCCAGCAGCGGGCGCATTTGTGGCCGGAGGCGGCTAAAGCGCTCACTGTGTTTTCAGGGCCCTCGATGACTCTGACGCTAGAGACGTTTAGGAACTCTTTTAAGCCATTTTCGTGACGCTTTAGCAAGTTGAACAGTTCCCCAGAGGCAACAGACTTTATCTGTGCCTCCAATCCCTTTCCAATGCTCTTTTCTTGTCGCTGAGTTTCGAGTACACGCAATGCCTCATCGCGGAGGGTAAAGAGTTCCTTCCACTCTTCGAGCAACGGCGCTGGGTTCTCCGAGAAGATCTCTTCCGGCTTGGGGAACTGCGCGAGATGCACGCTGGCTTCGCGGCCTTCCACCTTGGGCAGATACTCCCAGACCTCGTCGGCGGTGAAGCTGACGATGGGCGCGACGAGCCGCACCAGCGCCTCGGTGATCGTCCACAGGACGGTCTGCGCGGAGCGGCGCGCGTGGCTGGTGGGCGCAAAGGTGTACATGCGGTCTTTGAGCACGTCGAGATAGAAGGCGCTCAGGTCGACGATGGCGAATTCGTTCACCGCGTGATAGATGCGGTGGAAGTCGAAGGCCTCGTACCAGGCGAGAATCTTCTCGGCCAGCTCGCGGGTGCGGGCCAGCATGTAGCGGTCGAGCGGCAGGAGCTCGGATTCGGACACGCGGTCGCGCACGGGATCGAAGCCATGCAAGTTGCCGAGTAGAAACCGAAACGTGTTGCGCAGCTTGCGGTAGAGCTCGGCGCAGCGCTGCATCAGGTTTTCGCTGGCGGCCATGTCTTCTCTGAAATCGATGGAGGCGACCCAGAGCCGGACGATCTCGCCACCCATGCGGTTGGCGATGTCAACGGGGTCGACGCCGTTGCCGAGCGACTTGGACATGGCGCGGCCCTGCTCGTCGAGGGTCCAGCCGGCCGTGGCCACGTGCGTGTAGGGCGCGCGGCCGCGCAGCGCGACCGACGTGAGCAGCGAGGAGTGGAACCAGCCGCGGTGCTGGTCGCCGCCTTCGAGGTACAGAACTTCCGGGCGTTCTGCTTTTTCGAGAGTTGTCTCCGCAGATTCCGGCGCCCGTACGGGGCTTTGGAACAATTTTTTTGCCGTATTCCCAGGACTGCGCTCCGCTTGTCCTGGGCTAGCCTCGACGGCTCCCTCCGGGAGCGCAGGGGCTAAAGCCCCCGCATTATTTTCCGGCTCTTTCGGCACGACTGAAGTCGTGCCCTGATACAAGGCTCCGTTGCCGGCGGCTTCGGCACGCGAGCCGGATGTGGTTCCTGATTGGAAGGATTTGTAGGCGGGGCTAAGGTCCGGGTCGGATTCGCAGACGGCGAACCAGCTTACGCCGGAGTCGAACCAGACGTCGAGGATGTCGGTTTCTTTGCGGAAGCTCGTGCCGCCGCAGTTGCAGCGCGCAACGCCGAGCATCTGCTCATCGGAAAGCAAGGCGCTGGCAGCGGAGGTGTGCCAGGCCTCGATGCCTTCGCGCTCCAGGAGCTGGACGATGCGTTTGTTCAGGTCGGCGTTGATGATCGGCTCATTGCAGGCTTCGCACAGGAAGACGGCGATGGGCACGCCCCAGATGCGCTGGCGGCTGATGCACCAGTCGGGGCGCGTGGCGATCATGTTGGTGATCCGCTCCTTGCCCCAGGCCGGGTCCCAGACCACCTTGTCGATCTCTTCGATGGCCAATTGGCGAAAGGTTTTTTCCTCGCCTTGGAGCGACTGCATCGGCGTGTCGAGGCCGATGAACCACTGCTCGGTGGCGCGGTAGATGATGGGGTGGTGGCAGCGCCAGCAGTGGGGGTAGGAGTGCTCAAGCGGACCGCCGCCGAGGAGCGCACCGGAAGTTTTGAGCATCTCGATGATGACGGGGTTCGCCTTCCACACGCTGAGGCCGTCGAAGGGCGGCGGGGTGGGCTCGTGCCATGTGGCGGGATCGACGTGGACGTGGCCGGCGGCATCGACGCGGCAGGTCAGGTCAAGGCCGTAGCGCTGGCCGGTATAGAAGTCGTCTGCGCCGTGGGCGGGTGCGGTGTGGACGGCGCCGGTGCCGGTGTCTGCGGTGACGTAGGTGGCGAGGACGCCGAGAATGGTGCGGTCGAGGAAGGGGTGCTGGAAGGTGAGGCGGTCGAAGGCGGCGCCCTTGAAGCGGGCGATCTCAGTGACCGGGCCGAGGTTGCAGGCTGCGGCTACCTGGGCGGCGAGTTCGGCGGCGACGATGTAGACGGGTGCGCCCGGCGTTTGCGGCTCGAGGGCTGCGTATTCGAAGTCGGGGTGGAAGGCGACGGCGAGGGACGCGGGCAGCGTCCAGGGGGTGGTGGTCCAGATGATGGTGTAAACCTCCCGCCCGCCCAGCGCTGGATCCAGCAGGCCCGGATCGCTGGTCATTTTGTAGCGCACGTAGATCGAGGGGCTGGTATGCTGCTCGTACTCGACTTCAGCCTCGGCCAGGGCGGTGCGGTCATGGAGGCACCAGTAGACGGGTTTCAGGCCGCGGTAGACGAAGCCTTTTTCGAGAAAGCCGTAGAAGGCTTCCAGCGTGTGGGCCTCGTAATCCCGCGCCATGGTTTTGTAAGGTTTTTCCCAGCGGCCGAAGCAGCCGATGCGCTCGAATTGCTCAGTCTGCAGGTCAACATATTTTTGCGCGTACGCCCGGCATGCATCCAATACGGCAGGAACGGGCATCTCCAATTTTTTACGGCCTAGTTTTTCGTCGACCTTAATCTCGATAGGCAGGCCGTGACAGTCGAATCCAGGAACATAGGGCGCATCGAAGCCGGCCATGGATTTGGATTTGACAACGAAGTCTTTTAGGCCCTTGTTGAGCGCGTGGCCCAGGTGAATGGGACCATTGGCGTACGGAGGGCCATCGTGGAGGAGATACGCGGGACGGCCGCGCCCGGCTTTACGAAGTTCTTCGTAAAGGCGGAGCGCAGCCCAGCGGGCCAGCCGAAGCGGTTCATTCTGGGGTAAATTGGCCTTCATGGGGAAGGCGGTTTGCGGCAGGGTAAGGGTCGCCTTTAACTCCGGCGCAGGGGGCATCTTGACTCCGTGGTGTGACTCGTACTTGTCCAAATCCTAGTTTAAATGGCAATCTAATGACTTTTGGGTAACAAACGGTAGAGGGGGATCGTCTATTGTTTATGGAAGCTCTGAAGTTGAAGAGATATGAGACTCTGGATACCGAAGTTCCGGTCGAGGGGTACTTCGGAGCCGAGACAAGCGCGGGCGATGTCAAGCATAATGGAGCGATGGGCCATTTCTCGGGGAAGCTCCAGTCTGGACAGGCGAGGACAACCGAGCCAGCAACAACTATGGCAAACGATCTACTGACACAGACCGAAGCGGAAACCCGGTTAGGCGCCCCCAAAGAAGGCCACGAGCTGGATTCTTTTTTGGGGAAGGCTTTCGACGAGAAGCCCATCTGGACAGGGCTTTATGAGAGCATCCGGGACGTGTTTTTCCCGCCCAAACTGCCGCCGCTGGAGCTGACTTCGACGCCGATTCCAGTGCCGGACCGGATGGCGGTGAAGGCGAACCCGTGGGCGATCGGGATATCTTCCTCCCTGAACCTCGCCATCCTTCTCATCATCCTGTTTTTCGTGGGCAAGAAGGTGATCGAGACGGTGAAGCCCAGCTTGCTGACAACGCCCATCGACGTGGGTGACTTCAAGGCTCCGAAGGACTTGAAGATGGCGGGCGGAGGCGGCGGAGGCGGCGACCGGAGCATTATCGAAGCCAGCAAGGGCAAGCTGCCGAAGCTCGACGAGAAGCCGATTGTTCCTCCCCAGGTGCAGACCTTCGATAACCCGAAGATTCCAGTGCCTCCCGCTCTCGATGTGCAGAAGAACATCACGCTGCCGGATAATCCGACGATGCCGAATATCGGCATGAAGTCCTCGGCCAACGTGGTGCTCTCGAACGGCACCGGCAGTGGCGGCGGCATGGGCACGGGGAGCGGCGGCGGATTGGGCACGGGTTCCGGCGACGGCTACGGTCCGGGATCGGGCGGCAATACGGGCGGCGGCGTATACCAGATCGGCGGCCGGGTTTCACCGCCGGTTCCGCTGAATCAGGTGGAAGCCGAGTTCTCCGACGAGGCGCGGCGGGCAAAGTACCAGGGAGTGTGCCTGATCTCGATGATTGTGGACACCAACGGCAACCCGCAGAATCCGCGGGTGGTGCGGGCGCTGGGTATGGGCCTGGACGAGAAGGCGCTCGAAGCGGTGCGGAAGTACAAGTTCAAGCCGGCCATGAAAGATGGGAAAACGCCGGTGCCGGTGATGATTACCGTTGAGGTGAATTTCCGGTTGTATTAAGCGGTTGCACGATTTTTTTCGGGTCATCGGGAGCGAGGCGCGGGGGCGCTTCGCTCTTTGCTTTTTGGGCCTTGTCGGCCGACGGGCGGGACTTGAGTGACGTTGGGTGAATTCGGATGGGATTGGGGGACGGGGAGGAAAACATCCCGCGGGGGCTGAAGCCCTTAACGCTTTGGGGCGTTTGCGGCACGACTGAAAGTCGTGCCCTGTTACAAAACAGGGCTTTTTTCAAAGATCCGGCCGACATGGCCGAAGGCCGGCGATTCGGCTGTCGGTTTTGATGCGGGGTTAACAGCGTCTCCGTCCGAACGGAGTTCTTCTGCGCCCGTCGGACGCTACTGCTTGATGACGGTGCCGTCGCGGGTGCGGATTTCGCCCCATCCGCCATTGAGCGGGCTAGCGGTGAAGGGCGCTTTCGCGGCCTCTTTCTCGTCGATCTCGATGCCCCAGCCGGGCTTTTCGTTGATCCATAGATAGCCGTCGCGCATCGCGGGGCAGCCCTGAAAGATGGCCTGGGTGCGCTCGTTGAAGGGCGAGTACTCCTGGATGCCGAAGTTGTAGCTGACCAGATCGAGAGTGACGTTGGCCGCGTGGCCGATGGGGGAAACATCGCCGGGGCCATGCCAGGCGGTCCTGACGCCGAACTGCTCGGCGAGGATGGCGATCTTGCGCCCGGGGCTGAATCCGCCTACTTCGGAGAGATGGCAGCGGATGTAGTCGATGAGGCGCTCGGCGATGAGCGGCTGCCATTCGTGGGGATTGTTGAAGAGCTCGCCCATGGCGATGGGCGTGGCGCAGTTCTGGCGGATCTGGCGGAAGTAGTCGATGTCTTCGGGCGAGAGCGGGTCTTCGAGGAAGAACATGCGGTACTGCTCGGCTTCTTTGCAGAACTGCACGGCTTCATTGGGCGTGAGGCGCTCGTGCATGTCGTGGAGCAGCTCGACCTCGTCGCCGAGCTCGCGGCGGCAGACTTCGAGGAGCTTGAGGGCGCGGCGCATCTGGTAGGCGGGCTCGAAGAGGGGCTTGTCGTGGAGGGACTTGAGGCGATCGGCGTTGTTGTGCGAGGAGCCATAGCCCGCCATGCCGGGCAGGCCGACTTGCACGCGGACATTGCGGAAGCCCTGGGCCATATATTTTTTGGCGTCGGCTACGACGTCTTCGAAATCATTGCCGCTGGCGTGGGCGTAGGTGTCGACGGCTTCGCGGCACTTGCCGCCGGCGAGCTGATAGACGGGCATGCCGGCCTGGCGGCCCTTGATGTCCCAGAGTGCCTGATCGACGCCGCTGATGGCGTTGTTGAGCACCGGGCCGTTGCGCCAGTAGGAGCTGTCGTAGCAGGATTGCCAGATGTCCTCAATGCGGTCGGTTGTTTTGCCGAGCAGGAAGGGCTTGAGATATTTCTCAACGGCGGGCTTGACGAGATCGGCGCGCTGGGTGAAGGTGGCGCAGCCATAGCCGTAGAGGCCGTCCTGATCGGTGGTGATTTTGACGACCGTCAGGCGCACGCCGGCGGGTTCGCATTCGATAACGCTGATGTCCTTGATGCGCGGCGCGGGCATGGCTTGCGTGGCGCGGGGGGCTTGGTCTTCGGCTGAGGCGAGGCGCGGGATGAGTGAGAGGGCGCCGGCTCCGGCGATGGATTTCAATAAATCACGGCGTGCGATTGGCATTTTCTGGATCCTCTTGGTTGGGTGTCCTGGTGGGGTGCGAGGGGACAGGCCATTTTACGGCATGGTGGGTGGATGATTGGTCTTGGTGTCCCACCCTTTCGATAGAAAAAAATCGAAAGGATGGGGCACGGGGTGGGATGAGGGATCGGGTTTGTGGTCTCCCACCCTAGGCGCAAAGACAAGTACGCGCCGAGGGTGGGGCACCCGGCCTCAAAAGCGAGACCTTGAGGGTCTGAGGTGTCCCAGGTCTGAAAATCCAGACCTGGGGCACCCGGTTGGGTGGGGTTTATGGTCTCCCACCCTTTCGATAGAAAAAAATCGAAAGGATGGGGCACGGGGTGGGATGAGGGATTGAGTTTGTGGTCTCCCACCCTAGGCGCAAAGACGAGTACGCGCCGAGGGTGGGGCACCCGGTTGGGTGGGGTTTGTGGTGTCCCACCCTTTCGATAGAAAAAAATCGAAAGGATGGGGCACGGGAGTGCGTCGAGACGGAGCCCCTTATCGCGGGCTGGTGTTTCAGGAGACCAGCGTGGAGAGCGGCGGGAATTTGTAGCGGGCTTTGGCGATGGGGGTGCCGGCGACTTCGATGCGCGTGAGGTCGCGCGTGCCTACGCCCAGGTGCTCGGCGAGGCGCAGCGTGCTGTCGCATTTTTCGAAGGGGGGCGTGCCGCGATCGGCCATTGGGTCAAAGCCCATGATGGCGGTGGCGACGGCGTCGGTGGAGACGCAGTTCAGGCCGGCGATCAACACTCCCGGATGAACGGCTTGATGAATCCAGCCGCGCTCCTGCTGAGGCAGCTCGCCGCCGTTCATGGTGTAGATGCCGTCGATGACGGCGAGGTGGATGGGACGCGAGGCGACAAGATCGGCGGTGATGCGCGGAACGCGATAGCCGGGATCTTTGGAGTTGGTCGTGTCGACGAGCGGCGGGGCGCTTTTGGGCGGGACGCGGGAGCCGTCGTGCATCGGCGAGCGGTAGCCGGCGGGAACGATGCTGGGCTCGTCTTCGGGCGCCGGGCCGCTATAGATGGTGCAGGGCGTGATGCCGAAGCAGTTTTTCATCGAGAGAGTGACGCCGGCGGTGCGGTGCTCCTTGAGCTTGGCGAGCGAAACGAAGACGTCGCAGTCACGGTAGGAGTGATTCAGATCGTAGCCCGCGTACATGAGGCCGCCGCCGGGAACCATGAAGCGGGCATAGGTTTTTCCGCTGCCGAGGAAGTTGGTGTTTTCGAACTCAACGCGCGGAGCGGCGCCGGCGAAATCCTTCGGCTGCCAGCCACCGGCGAGCATGAACTCTTCGAGGGGCCTGGTGCCGAAGGGCGCGCTTTCGAGCAGGCGGATGCGCTGCGCTCCTGCTTTGCCGAGCAGATAGACAAGGGCGCCGATGACCTGGGGGTGAACCCAATGGGTCATCTGGTTGGGCATGGTGCCGAGCTTGTTGCTCGGCCCGCCGGTCATGTTGAGCTTGATGGCTACCGTCTTGCCGCGGACTAATCCATCGATCCCGCCAAGCTGATCGAACATGGTGGAGAGCACATCCACGACCTGGCGGTTGTATTCGGGGCACATGCCGACGGCGACACGGGTTGCGGGCAGGCGCTGGGATCGGAGAAGGCCGGGTTGCGCGACGTATGCGCCGGCGGCCATGCTCATGGCGCCGAGGAAATCTCTGCGGGAACAGGGCATCTTCATGGCCGAAGCCACCTTTCTATGCCACGGCAAGACCGAGTCGATCCTCTTGCCTTGCCGCGAGAGCGTGGTCCCGGAGAGGTCTCCGGAATCTGGTCCATTCTACGCTTGCGGGTTGCGGTTTCGGAATCATTGAAAAGCTGTATCGTGGAAGCGTGCACCGGACAGCCTTTGTTTGTCTCATCCAGAGCCTCTTTTGCATCGGCTGGCACGATGGCCGCGCATGGCGGGCGAGAATGCCATGGGGCATAGGCTGCGTGGTCTTGGCAGGGGCGCTGTTTACGCCGGTTCCGCGCGTGCCGGCGCTCGAGCCATCTACGCCGCTGGCCAACTATGGGCGGCAATCATGGGCGATGGAAAGCGGGTTGCCGCAGAATTCGGTGCAGGCACTGGCGCAGACGCGGGATGGATTTGTGTGGCTGGGGACGGAGTCGGGGCTGGTGCGGTTCGATGGGATCGGGTTTCAGGTGTTCGACCGGAACTCGAAGCCGGCGCTGCCCGCGAACGACGTGCGATGCCTGCTGGAGACGGCGGACGGGGCGCTGTGGATTGGGACCGGCGGTGGGCTGGCGCGGTGGAAAGATGGCGCGGTTACGGTATTTTCCACGCAGGATGGGCTGCCGGCGAACGGGATTCGCGGATTGGCGCAGGACTTCGACCTGGGGCTCTGGGTATGGACGGACGGCGGGTTGGCGCACTGGAAGGGGCAGCGGTTTGAAGCAGCCGGTCATGCAGGCGATCATGCAGGCGATGCGGCCCCGATGACCGGGTTTACAGCGCGCGGCTTCAGTGGGTTCTGGGCCGGAGTAGTGAGCCTGATGGCCGGGGACAATAGCGCGCCATGGGGGGAGACGGCGGCACGGGCAGGCTTGGCCCTGGGAGATGTAGTTGCATTGGCCGCGCTGCCTGACGATATGACGGCGGTGGCGGGCAAGACAGGGGTTGTGGTGATGCGCGGGGCAAATGTTGCGGAACGGCTGACGGCGGGCAAGGAGCTGCCGGGCAGTCGTATCGAGCAGTTGCTGGCGGATCGCGAAGGAAGCTTGTGGATCGGGACCAACGGCGGCCTGGCGCGGCTGGTTGCGGGCAAACCGCAGTTGCTGCCTGCAACCGATCAGCTGGCGCGGGCCTCGGTGCTCTCGCTGATGGAGGATCGGGAAGGCGATCTGTGGGTGGGCACGGAGAACGACGGGCTGCACATTCTGCGGGATCAGCGGTTCCGCATCGTCGGGGCGCGGGATGGGTTGTCTTCCGATGCGACCACGGCGGTGGTGGAGGACGGTGCGGGGACGCTGTGGGTGGGAACGCAGGAGGATGGCTTGAATGCCTTGCACCGGAGCGGCGATGGGATGACCGTGGCGCGGCGCTATGCGGTGAGCGATGGCTTGACCAGCAACGTGATTCTTTCACTGGCTGCGGGGCCGGGCGGCGACCTATGGGTGGGCACGCCGGATGGGCTGAACCGGATTCATGAAGGCAGAGTGAGCAGTTACACATCGGCGGACGGGCTGCCGGATGACTTTATTCGTTCGCTGCTGGTGGATGCAGACGGGGCGTTGTGGATCGGGACGCGGCGCGGACTTGCGCACTGGCCGAATGCCGCGCATGAAAGCTCACCTGCGGACCACCTGCAGATATATACGCAGGCGAACGGATTGGGCAGCGACCTGGTGGGCGCGATGACGCGCGACGCGCAAGGCGACCTGTGGGTGTCGACGCTGGCGGGCCTTTCGCGACTGCACGCAGGCAGGATGACCAACTTCACGACGGCGGACGGGCTTTCGAGCAATGTGATTACGGCCTTGCTGGCGCAGAACAGTGGAAGGCTGCTGATTGGAACCGAGGACCGCGGCTGGAATCTGTGGGACGGGCGGCGCTTTGTTGCGGCTGCGGTGGATGGGACCGGGACGGATGCCGGGACGGATATGGATCGTAGGTCTGTGCATGCGATTCTCGACGACGGGATGGGGCACCTCTGGTTTGCTACGGAGGATGGCATTGCCCGGTGCGATGCTGCGCGGATTGGCGCGGCGGGCCAGGAGCGCGGGTGCGCGCACTGGATGGAGTTCGGGCCGGCGGATGGGTTGCGCAGCCGGGAGATGGCTTCGAACAGCCATCCTTCAGCGTGGCGCTCGCAGGAGGGCTTCTTGTGGTTTGCGACGCCGAAGGGGCTGGTCGAGGTCGACCCGGCACATTTTCCCATCAACACGCTGCCGCCGCCGGTGGCGCTGGAGCGCTTCACGGTGGACGATGTTGCGGAGCCGTTGCTTGGGATGAGTTCCTGGCTGAGGGTTGCGGCGGGGCATGTGCATTTCGAGTTCGACTACGCGGGGTTGAGCTTTGTGGCGCCGCAGAAGGTGCGCTACCGGTACACGCTGGAGGGCTTCGATCACGCATGGACCGATTCCGGCGCGCGCAGGGCTGCCTACTACACCAACATTCCGCCGGGACGCTATACCTTCCGCGTGCAAGCGGCGAATAACGATGGGGCATGGAGTACGGAGGGCGCGGCGCTGGGGTTTGAGCTGCGGCCGCACTTTTACCAGACGGCGTGGTTTTATCTTCTGCTGCTGATGGCTGCAATTGGCGGGGTGATTCTGCTGCTCCGGCTGCGGCTGCTGCGGGCTGAACGGGAGTTCCGCGCGGTGCTGGGCGAACGCAGCCGCATTGCGCGCGAGATCCACGACACGCTGGCGCAGGGGTATGTGGGCATCTCAGTGCAACTGGAGCTGCTGGCCGAATTGCTGCGGCTGCGCAAGGTGGAGACCGCGACCGAGCAACTCGACCAGACGCGCGCGTATGTGCGCGAGGGATTGGCCGACGCGCGGCAGTCGATCTGGGCGCTGCGCACGGAGGACGCGAACGAGACGAAGCTGCCGGTGAAGCTGCGGCGGCTGGCGGATGCAGCGGCGGGCGATGGACTGGAGCCGCGCTTCAGCGTATTTGGCGCGTATCGGCCGTTGTTGCCGGAGACAGAACGCGAATTGTTACGCATCGCGCAGGAAGCGATTCATAATGTAAAGAAACATGCCGCGGCGGGCCAGCTCTGGATGCAGTTGGATTATGGGCCGGATGCAATTGCGCTCGAGATCCGGGATGATGGGCGCGGCGGCGCGATGGATGGCCAGCGTGCGGGACATTTTGGCATTACCGGGATGAAGGAACGCGCGGCGGCGATTGGCGGAACGCTGGATGTAAGCAGCGTGCCGGGTGAGGGAACTACGGTGCGGCTGAAGGCTCCGGCGCCGGAGGCGGTTCGATCTTCGGACTGATTGGGGTGGGTTCAGGGGTTTCCCACCCTTTCGACAGAAAGAAGTCGAAAGGATGGGGCACGGAGGTTGGCGGCGGTTTTTGGTTGGCGATGAACTGGTTGGGGTGGGGTTCCGGTGCTGGAGCGGTTTGACGCAGGAAAGAGATGCTATGACGAAAGAAGCGATTCGGGTTTTGATTGTGGAAGACCACGCGGTGGTGCGCCAGGGGCTGGTTGCGCTGCTCAAGGTAGTGGATGGACTGGAAGTGGTGGGCGAGGCGGCGGATGGTGCGGAGGCGGTTGCGCAGTTCCGCAAGCACAAGCCGGACATCACGCTGATCGATCTGCGCCTGCCGCGGATGAGCGGTGTGGATGTGATCCAGCGCGTTCGCATGGAGACGCCGCAGGCGCGGTTCATTGTGCTGACGACGTACGACGGCGATGAGGATATCTATCGGGCGCTGAAGGCGGGCGCGAAGGCGTATCTGCTGAAGGGCATGACGAGCGAGAATCTTATCGCGACCATTCACACGGTGCACGCGGGCAAGTCGCATATTCCGCCGGTGATTGCCGAGAAGCTCGCCGGGCGGATGGGAGCCGAAGAGCTGACGCCGCGCGAGTTCGACGTGCTGGAGCAGATTGTGCACGGCAAGAGCAACAAGGAGATTGCGGCCGAGCTGCAGGTTTCCGAAGCGACGGTGAAGACGCACATCAACAGCCTGCTGGGCAAGCTGGGCGTGACGGATCGCACGCAGGCGGCTACGGCTGCCCTTCAGCGCGGCATTGTTCCGCTTGAGTCGCTGAGAGAAGAGTCGCTGAGAAAAGAATCGCTGGGAAAGCGGAACTCCTGAGAGCCGGGCTGATGACGAGGAGAACTTTCACACTTTCATTTTTATGCGCGGGAATTCTGGCGTTCGATGGCGTACGCGCCGTCACCGAAGCTCCGCCGTGGCGGCAGGCTACGCAGGCGGAGCTATCTGCTGCGTTGCCGTCGCGGGCCCCCGTGGTGAACGAGCATATCGAGACGGAGATGCGGACTGCGTCAGGCATTGTGGACGAACATGGGCGCGTGATCGCGGGAGTAGTGTTGATCACGGCCGGGTATTCCGCGGATGGAAAGTATTCGCATTACCTGATCGTGCAGGCTCCGGTGCGCATTGGCGGCGTGGCGCTGGCGCCGGGCGAGTATGTCTTTGGATGGACGCGCGCGGAGAATGGCGATTCGCTCCGGGTGCACTTCAACCAGGCGGCGACGGGAGCGCTGGTGGGCGCAACGGATGCGCACTGGATCGCGGGATCGACGCGGATCGAGAGCCTGCACATCTGGCCGCCGCAGGAGAAGGAGATCATCCAGATCGGGCGGTTTGGGATTCCGTACAAGTTGGGGAGCGATTGACGGAGCCGGTGGCGCTGCATGGGAATCAAACGCGCATGAAGGCCGGCAGCCGTTGCGCGTGTTGCACGCCTCCGGGGCTAAAGCCCCGCGCTCTCTTCTGTGGCGTTTTCGGCACGGCTGAAGCCATGCCCTGCTACAAAACAGTCGAAGCGTCCTAGTTTTGGACGCACCGATGCCGTGGAATCGATGACAGAGTAAACAGGCGCTTCTACGGCTAAAGCCCCGCGACGATTCTTATGGCCTGGGCTGTGGTTGAACCTCCGCCTGCCTCCGCTGGTTAAAAGAGAAACCGCGTGGTTACGGCGATTTCGTGATTGTAAGAGTGGAAGCGGCTGGTTGCGATTTGGATGCCGGCGCCGGCGCAGACGGAGAGCCGGCTCTTGGGCTCTTCGGGTTTGAGCTTGTGGGTGGCGAGCAATCCCGGTGTGAGAAAGACCTGGCTCTTGCCGTCGTTCGGTCCGCCTTTGAAGAAAGTGGAGTTGAGTTCGACCTCCGGCCAGAGGTATCTGTGCACGTGGGCCTGCGCGGCGGTGTTCCAGGCGATGGAGCGGCCGAGCTTGGCCGTATCTTCGACGGGAAGGTTGCCGCCCAAGGTGCTCTGCACATCGAACCAGCCAAAGCCTTTGCCGAGCCCGATGGTGGGGCTCACGGCGGCGTCTGTGCTGCCGTTTTTATAGCTGCCGGTGGGGATGGAGCCCAGCAGGGCTGCGCTCATCACGTAGCTGCCGTGGCTCGCGTTGCCGGCGAGGAAACGATACTTCAGAAGAAACGATGCATCGCCGGCGCCATCGGCGACCGCGGGCGAGCTGTGCTTGAGAAAGGGCGGCAGGTTCAGGTCGAGTTCAGTATTCGCGGCAGGGATCAGGTTGAGCCCTCTGCCGCCATCGATGTTCCAGGTCTGGACGTGATTGGATGCAATCTGGCGGAAGAAGTCGGTGCGCTGGACCTCGATCAATCCGACATACGCGGTGATTAAGGGCGGCGGCCATGGCGGCTGTTTCGCTTGCGTTCGCGAGGCGCGCTGAAACCAGCTCGCGGCGAAGCTCTGCTGCGCGTTAAGCGACGCGGAGAACGTGAGAAGGGCCAAGAGCAGAAATGCCGTGCGCTGCATCGGGACCTCGCGTGGGATAGGGAAACGATCCACAGGAGCATGACAGGCCGCTAGCACAGGAGACAACCAACTTTCGGTGGAGATGCAGCTCCAACCGGAGGACAGATCGGCCAATCGCTCGCGTACACTGGACGGTACCGCGAGGTTGTTCATTACCACGGCAGAGGGAAAAAACGGGATGTGCAGGTCGAGGGTTTTGGCGAGGCCGTTGGTGGTTCTATTGCTGCACGCGTGCGGCGTGTTGTGCGCGGCGCAGGCGCACTTCGATGCGGAGGCGGTGCGGCTGAACAACCGCGGCGTGGCGCAGATGGGCCAGCAGTTCACCGACCGCGCGGTGCAGAGCTTTGCCGAAGCGTTCAAGCGGGATCCGAAGCTGGCGCAGGCGGAGATCAATGAAGGGATTGCGCTGCTCACGCAGCAGAAGCTCGACGAGGCGAAGAAGGCGCTGCAGGCGGCGCTGGTTTTGGAACCGAACAACGCGCAGGCGTGGTACAACCTGGGGCTGGCGCAGCACGCGGACAACGAAGTGGATGCGGCGCTCGCGAGCTTTCAGCAGGCTGCGAAGTTCGATCCACACGATGCGGACTCGTTCTATTTTCAAGGCGTGTGCTACCAGGAGATGAAGCAGTACGACAAGGCGATTGCGGTCTTTGAGCAGGCGTTGAAGGTCAATCCGCTGCACGCTTCGGCGGAGTTTGGGTTGGCGCGCGCGCTGCAACGCTCCGGGCACACGGACGAAGCGCGCGAGCACTTTAAAACTTTCCAGCATCTTTCAAGCACAAAGATCTCTGCGCCGATTGGATTGGCGTATGGCGAGCAAGGGCACTACTCGACGGCGGCCACGGTGGCCGAGGTGGAGGCGAAGCCCGCAGCGATGATTCCGGTGCGGCTGGTCGCGCAGCCGATGGATTCCCAGGGACCAAAATCGGGAGCTGGGCAAGCATCGGCTGCGTTTGCGACGACGGGCGGGGCTTGCGTGCTGGATATGACTGGATCGGGTGCGATGGATCTGGTGCTGATGCAGTCGGGCGAGCAGGCGATCCGCGTGCTGCAGGTGAAAGACGACGGAAGCTTTGCGGATCTCGACACCGATGCGGCGGGATTGAAGGCGGCGGGTCACGCCGTGGCCTGTGCGGTGGGCGATTACGACGGCGACGGGCTGAACGATCTGGCTGTGGTCCTCGAGGATCGGGTCCTGCTGTTCCACAATCTTGGCCATGGAAAATTCAAAGATGTGACCGCGGAGGCTGGTCTTGCGCCACGCAATCATCCATCCGGAATTACGTTTGTGGATTACGACCACGATGGCGATCTGGACCTGCTGCTGACGGGAGCGCCGCTCGAAGCCGGCGGTGCGCCGAATGTGTTGTGGCGCAACAACGGAAATGGCACGTTTACCGACTGGACGGAGTCTGCCGGATTGGGCGGAAGCGGCAAGACGGCAGCGGTGATTCTCACCGACTTCAATAACGATCGCGCGGTGGACCTGGTGACGACAGGGGATGGACCTTCGCCGGTCATTTATGTGAATCCGCGGGAAGGGAAATATCCAACGCAGCCGCTTTATGGGGCGGGCCAGCAAGTTAGCGGCGGAATGCCATTGCCGGCGAGTGTGGGCGTCACGGTGCTCGATTACAACAAAGACGGGTGGATGGATATCGCGGTGACGCATGCGGGGGCGCCGGGGTTGACGCTCTGGCGCAATGTGCTGGCTCCCGATGGCGTGAGCCGGCGCTTTGAACGCGTGAATCTGCCGCTCGATGGCGCGGTGCAGGGATGGGGGCTGACGCCGATTGATATCGACAATGACGGATGGATCGACCTGGCCACGGTTGTGGAGACGAAGGCCGGGCCGGAGGTACGGGTCTTGCGGAATCGCGGCGACGGCAGCTTTGAGGATGTGAGCCACGCGCTGGGACTGGACGATCTGCACCTGCAGGCACCGCGCGGATTGATTGCGGCGGATGTGGATGGGGACGGCGCCACGGACTTGATTGTGACGCAGGTGAATGCGCCGCCGGTGCTGCTTCGCAATGTGGGCGCGAACAAGAATCATTTTGTGCGGCTCGACCTGACCGGCTATGCGGACAACAAGACCGCGATTGGCGTAAAGGTGGAGGTGTTTGCGAACGGGCTGTGGCAGAAGTGGGAACTCGAGGGCGCGTCTGGCTACCAGACGCAGGCCGCTCCGCAGATTCTGGTTGGGCTGGGCGATGCGCAGGGCATCGACCTGCTGCGGATCTTGTGGCCTACCGGAGTGCTGCAGGATGAGATCGATCTGCCGCATACGCGTGTGATCGCCATGAAGGAAACGGACCGGCGCGGCAGCTCGTGCCCGGTGCTCTTTGTGTGGGACGGGCACAAGTACAAGTTTGTCACGGACGTGATTGGCGCGGCGGTGGTGGGGCACTGGTTTACTCCGGAGCGGCGCAATATTCCGAAGCCGGGCGAGTGGGTGAAGGTGGATGGAAGGAACGTGGCGCTGGTCAACGGCAAGGTGAGCGTGCGTTTCATGGAGCCGATGGAAGAGGTGAATTATATCGACCAGTTGCGGCTGGTTGCGGTCGATCATCCGGAGAATGTGGAGGTGAATCCGGACGAGCGGTTCCTGGACAATCCGCCGTTTGCTTCGGGCACGGTTGTGGCCAGCGCCGATACACGGCTGCCCGTAGGCGCGTGGGATGGCGGGGGCCATGATGTGCTGGACCGGCTCAGCCGGCGCGATCATCAGTTCGCCAGCGGATTCACGGCGCTGCCGCCGTTTGACGGCTTCGCGAATCTGCATGCGCTGACGCTCGATTTGGGCGCGGTGAAACCCGATGCGCCGCTGCGGCTGTTGATGACGGGTTATGTGGACTACTTCAGCGCAACTTCGCTCTACGCGGCGTGGCAGGCGGGGATGAAGGAGATTCCGCCCTACGTGGAGGCGCAGTTGCCGGATGGGTCATGGCAGCGTTTACCGGGCGATGCGGGATTTCCCGCCGGGCTGGAGCGTACGATTGTGGTAGACCTGACGGGCAAGCTGCCGGCGGGCACGCGGCGCATCCGGCTGATGACGAACCTGCAGATTTACTGGGACCAGGTGCTGATCGACCAGAGCCGCGATGCCGAGGCGCACGCAACCGAGGCCCCGCTTAGCTCGGCTACGCTGCGCTTCCGCGGATACCCGCTGCAGATTGAGGGCGCGAGCGACGGCGATCTCGATTTCGACTACGATCGCGTGAGCCTGACCGGGCCTTTCCAGCACGAACGCGGCAGCTACACGCGCAGAGGCGATGTGGCCGCACTGCTGGAGGGAATCGACGACCGTTTCGCGATCTTCGGCAGCGGCGAGGAGATTGCAGCGGAGTTTGATACCACGAAACTGCCGACGCTGCCGGCGCATTGGAGGCGCGATTACTTCTTCTATGCGAACGGTTTTGTGAAAGATATGGACTGGTGGGATGCGACGCCTTTCACTGTGACGCAATTGCCTTTCCATGGGATGAGCGCGTATCCATATCCGAAAACAGAGAAGTATCCCGATGACACGGGGTCGCTCGATTACCAACTGAACTGGAACGATCGCTTTGAATCGGGCGAGCAGGTTCACTCGTACCGCTTCCATTATCAATTGTTGCCATCGACACCGGCTGAGGATGGGCCTCACAATGATTCGAGGGAAGAAAAGAATGGCAAAAATTGACCAGGGCACAAGAATTGATCAGGACGTGGTGCTGAAGCCGGCTGCGAGGCAGCTCGAAATGCTGCGCGCGGGCGAGACCTCGGTGGTGGAACTGGCTGAGGCGCATATTCGGCAGATCGAGCGGCTGAATCCGGAGCTGAATGCGTTTGCCGATTTCGACGCGGAGCGCGTGCGCAAGCAGGCGCGGAAACTGGATGCGTTGAAGGAGCCGCGCGGCGCATTGCACGGATTGCCCGTGACGATAAAGTCTTCGATTGCGACGGCCGGTTATCGCTGCGAGATTGGCAGCCAGATTCACAAAGGCGAAGTGCCCGGCGAGGATGCCGTTGCGGTGGCGCGACTGCGCGCGGCGGGAGCGCTGATTCTGGGAACGACGAACTGCCCGGAGTTCCTGATGGCGTACGAGACGGATAACGCCTTGTATGGCCGCACGAACAATCCATGGGATCTCGAACGCTCGCCGGGCGGATCGAGCGGTGGTGAGTCAGCTGCCATTGCTGCCGGGCTTTCGGCGGCGGGGCTGGGCAGCGACAGCGGCGGGTCAGTGCGGGTGCCGGCGCATAGCACGGGCATCTGCGCACTGAAACCTACGCCTGGACGTATACCGGGGCGCGGCCATCTGCCGCCGTGCGTGGGGCCGTTCGCGAATCTGGGCGCGGTGGGGCCGATGGCGCGCACGATCGAGGATGTGACGCTGCTGTTTCGAACGCTGAGCGGCTATGACGCATTCGATCCGGTGAGTGTGCCGGTTACGGTGCGCGAACCGTCAGCGGATGAACTGCGGGCCCACACGATTGGATTTTTCGAAGACGATGAACTGGTGCCGGTGACGGCGGAGACGCGCGCCGCGGTGCAGGCTGCCGTGCAAGCGCTGCGCGCAGCGGGGTTCCGCGTAGAGCCATTCCGGCCGCGCACGCTCGAGCCGATCCGCAAGCTGTGGTGGAAGTTTTTTGTGCAATGCGGGGCGATGCTGTATGAGCCAGAGATCTTCGGCAAGCGCTATCAGCTGAGTCCGATCTTCGAAGAGTTCCTCGGCATTGCCGAGGCTTCCGGCAAGCTGACTGCGGCGGAAGTGCTGGCTGCGTGGGCGGAACTCGATCTGCTGCGCGCGAAGACGCTGCTCGAATTGAAAGAGCATCCGGTTCTTCTGTGCCCGGCAGCGGCGATGCCGGCGTTCCGGCACGGCGAGCGGGAGTGGACGATCGAGGGAAAGACGGTGGAGTATCTCGACGCCGTGCGATATACGCAGTGGTTCAACGCGTTGGCGATGCCGGGCGCGGTGGTTCCAGTGGGAAGATCGCCGGAGGGGCTGCCGATCGGGGTGCAGATCGCGGCACAGCCTTTTATGGATGAGATCGCGCTGGGCGTGGCGGCCGTGGTCGATGAGGCATTTGGCTATCGCGCTCCGGCGATGGCGCGGATGTGAAATAGACCGGCCGCGCAGACTGATGCGCGGACCGATGCGGGCTCCTGATGCGCCGCCAACTTTCGTGTCATGGCTTCGGACGAAGGTACCTTCTAGGATCGACGAGGTGCAGCGGAAGGATCCCTGAATGGGGATGAGGCGAACCTCGGGTTCCGCGCCATACGCATGCGACAGACGATTGAGCTCTCGATGATCGTGAAGGATGGCGCCCCGGTGTTGGGCCGGTGCCTGAGCAGCGCCGCTTCGTTTGTCGACCGCATTGTGGTGGGCGATACGGGCTCTGGGGATGAGAGCGCGGCGATTGCGCGCGAGCTTGGCGCTGAGGTGATCCGGATTCCGTGGGAGCAGGACTTTGCGCGGGCGCGCAATCGTGTTCTCGCCGAGCGCAAGTGCGACTGGGTCCTGGTGCTCGATGCGGACGAGATGCTGGATGCTACGGCCGGACCGCGCATCCGCGAGTTGATTGAGGCACCGGATGTGCATGCATACGACGGCTGGCGCTGGAACTATACGCGCGATGCGAGCATGCGGCTGGGCTTTCAGCCGGCACGGCCGAACCCGGTGCGGCTCGAGGAGGCGCGGGCCTATCCCGCGTATGTTCCATCGCTCACAACGCGTTTGTTTCGCGGAGGGCCCGGCATCTACTACGAAGGCTGCGTGCACGAGACGATCACGAAGCGGCTGGCGGCCCTCGATCGAAGCACAGCGCGCGCGGATTTTGTGATTCACCATTTTGGCCACGCCGAAGATGCAGAGGCAGAGCGCGAGAAGAAGAACGGCCTGTATCAGGCATTGGGCGAGAAAAAGCTCAAGGCAAATCCGGATGATCCGCAGGCGCTGTTGGAGCTGGGATTGGCGATTCTGGATCATGCGCGCCAGCCTGCGGCTGCGCTCAGATATTTCGAACGGGCATGCGAGTTGAATGCGCAGTACGCCGCCGGATGGCTGTTTGCCGGGGTGTGCCTGGTGCGGCTCAAGAGATTGCCGGAGGCGCTGGAGCGATTGCAGCGGACGGCGAGTCTCGGGCTGCGGAATGCAGTCTTCTATCAGGCGCTGGGCGACGCGCATTTTCAGGCGGCGCGGTATGCGGAAGCGCGGGAGGCCTATGCGCAGGTGGCCGTTTTGGGAGAGGCTTCTCCGCTGAGCGAGGCCAAGCTGGGCGCCTGCGAAGTTCACCTGGGCCTGGTCGCGGAAGGGATTCAGCGAATGCGGCAGGCGGTTGCCAGCGCTCCGGCATTCGCTGAGTTATATGACATTCTGGCGGCCGGGGCCCTGCTAGGCGGGGACCTCGAGTTGGCGGCGCAGACGGCGGAGGCGCGGCTGCGCATGGGCGAGACGACGGAATTTCACGCGCGCCTCGCCGCGATTCTGCAGGCGCGCATGCAGACGCAGTTGTAAACGCGGCTGACGCATTGGCTGCTTGCGAACGGGCAGTTGGCCTGAACCGGAAAGTAATTCCTTCTCGCAATTGAGTGCTCTCCGTGCGGAGTGCGCGCCCGCGTGACCTGCTCGCGCCGCTCTGATCCACGAATGATCCGGAAGAGCGATGAATGATCCGGAAGAGCGATTTTTCACCATCTCCACAACCCTTTTCACAAGTGTGCATCGAATTTAATTCGTAGCACTGAGGAGGATTATGGGCTCCAAATTTAAATACTTTGCTCCGCTGTTACTTGCAGCGGCAATAGCTTGTCCATTGTTCACGACCGGCTGCGCGGTTCACGCGCGGGTCTATGACCCCTACTACCATGACTACCATGCGTGGAACGGTGAGACCGTTTACTACAACCAGTGGGAACACGACACTCACCGGGAGCATCAGGACTTCAACAAGCGCAACAAAGACGACCAAAAAGCATACTGGGATTGGCGCCACAGCCAGGATCATCATTAGACCCGGTTCGCAGTCAATATGTTCGTCTCCAGCCGGAATGCACGGTGGCGTTTTCTTGAGGAAAACGCCACTTGGCTTTTGTGGCTATCGAGGATAGAGCAACTGCGAAACCGGTGGCGAAACCGGTACAAACAGCCCGAGCCTCGACGCGTTTCAGACTGGATGCGCTCACATTTTCCCACGGCCGAAACTCGAAGCGCGCGCGATCACGGTTGGCTCGATGAGCAGATGCTTCGCCTTTTTATTTCCACCCGTAATGAGTGAAAGCGCGAGACCGGCGGCTTGCTCTCCCTGCAACTGCGTTGATTGATCGATGGTGCTGAGAGAAACCTCCAAATACTCCGATAAACGAAGGTTTCCGCAGCCGATGACTGCCACATCCTGCGGAACGCGCAGCTTGTTGGCCAGCAAACAATGGATCGCTCCCACAGCCGTGAGGTCGTTGTAGCAGAAGACCGCGTCCGGCGGGTTTTTCAATCGCAGCAAGTCACCCATCGCGTTGGCTCCGATCTGGATGCCGGCTTCTTCGAGCCTGGAACGGATAGCGACGTACTCCGGCCGGAATGGCAGGCGGTTTGCGTTGAGCGCTTCCTTGTAGCCCTTGAGCCGGCCGATGGAGGTGCTGATCAGCTCGCCGCCGATATGGGCGATGCGCTTGCGTCCCAGTTGAATGAGATGTTCGGTCGCCATGCGCCCGGCGGCAACGTCGTTGGTGCCGACAAAATGGGCGCTGAACCTGGGAATGAATCGATCGATCAGAACATGGGGAATTTTAGAGCTGGCCAGCGACTTGAAGCCGGCTGCACTGTGCTGACAGGAGGCGATGAGCAAGGCATCGACACCGCGCGCGAGAAGATGCTCGATCTGCAGCCGCTCCAGCTCAGGCTCCTCTTCGGCCGAGGCAAGGATCAGTTGATAGGACTCTTTGCGAAGCCGTGCGCTGACGCCCCTGGCGAGCTCAGCGAAAAATGTGTGCACCAGGTCAGGAACAATCAAGCCGACGGTATAACTTCTACCCGAGGCCAATCCGCGGGCCAGCATATTGGGGCGGTACTTCAGATCCTTGGCCCGCTGAAGGATCCGCTTGCGCGTGGCCTCTCCGACGTCGGGCTTGTTGCGGAGAACTTTGGAGACAGTGACGAGCGAAACTCCCAAATCCTCTGCGATATCCTTCATCCGAACGGCCATGTGGCTATCCCCTGGTAAAGATGGAGCAGTAGAGAGAGCGGTAATTCACCAGAGCCCTGGCCGGCTACTTCAGCGCCGCAGCATTGCATGTTGCCGGCGCGTTGACGGGATTACAGCGAGCGATCGCGTCGTTGGGCAGAGTGACGACGAAATGCCCCGGCCAGCGCGCGGGCTCGTTCACGGGATAGTCTGTGCTGAGGATCTGGGCGCCGCTTGACTCCATTGCATCGCGCCGCGAGGTATCGTCGGTGCGGGCCTCCTTTGTGTCCGCATCGGTGCGCGTGCGAACCAGGTAGCCTTTGCCGACAAGCTCTGTGATGTCCGATGCGGGACCGTCGTTCCGCTCGATGAAGGCGGCATCGGGCTCGCCGGGTTCAGCATTGGTGAACAGAACGCGCCCGCGCAGCGAGGGATGGCTGGCTAGATAGATGGGGCCCATCGGCCGCTGGTCCATCAGAAAGATAATCTTGCCGCGCGCTTTTTTGAGCGTGGGCCAGTTGCCGGCGAGCACGGCCTGGTTCAACGTCTCGTAATGGCCGCGCACGTCGTCGGGCGTGATCAGCTCATCGGGGGGAAAAACGGAACGGATCTCTGCATCCAGCGCGTCGAAAATCGCGGGAGTGAAGGCTTCGGGCTGGATGACTTGATACGGATGACGCGGCGCCTGCTGCTTGGTTTCTACGAGAATGAAGATTGGAATGTGCCGCGGATGTGCGTGCGACCATGTGCGGACTTGCTGAAGGCACGCGGTAAACGGCTGGCAGATGCTGCGGTAATCAATGTCCTGCATGTGCATGACCTTGAAGCCGGGCTTCGCCATCACTCCATCGGGATCGAACTCGGGATCAGCAGGAAGATGCGCTTCGGCCACCAGGCTCGGGCCCAGTGGATGCGCATAGAGGCCGCCTTTGCTGTCGGCGAAGACGTCCAGTTCAATCTGGCGAACGCCGCTGTCGAACTGCTGGTCGAGCGGATGATGCTTGTAGTCAAGCCCGTTGAACGCTTGAGGATTTTTGGTCTGCCATAACTGGGCTGCACTGGGAGCAAACCCTGCGTGATAGCTGTTGTGGGTGCCGATGACTTGAATCTGGTTGATGTGCACGGAATCGTTCTGCTGCGCAGAGATTGGCAGGAGACTGAATGCGATGGCAGAGGCGAAGGAGAGTAGGCAGAGCCTGCGTAAGATCATGGCAATTCCTGTTCTTGAAGGCTTGGACGCGCGGGATGGCCAGCCGTGGAGCAACCCCCCGCGCGCGGTGAGCGCGCGAGGGTTGACCGTGAAACTTCCTGATCAGAAGTTCAGCTTGAGGGCCAGTTGAACCTGGCGAGCCGGGAAGAATGACGTGATGGCGCCATACCCGCCGTCAGATCTGTTGGAATCCGGATTGCTGTAATTCACTGCGTTGAGAGTGTTGAACGCCTCACAGCGGAACTCCAGGTTGGAGGTTTCGCTCCATAGCGGAAACAATTTGTGCAGACCAGTATTCATCTGGTAGAACGCATTGTCGCGGAGCGAGTTTCTGCCCGCATTGCCATAGGGCTGCGCCACGTTGGTGGGAATGCTCACGGTGGAGGAATTAAGATAACCCGTCAGCGATGTGGCGGTCTTGGTCCACAGCCCCCTTGGACTTTTCGGATCGCCCGACACATTGGGACGATAGTTGAGCAGATCGCTCACATCCATCTGCGAGGGCTCGGAGTAGATCAGATTGACGGGTGCTCCGCTGGTGGCTGTATTGATGATCGTAAACTGCCATCCGCCGGCGATGGAGTCCATCAGCCGGTTGGCGCTTGCGCCGAAGCGGCGCCCACGGCCATAGGGGAGATCCCAGATCGCCGTCAATGTATCGTTGAGCGGTTGGTTGTAAGCCGACTGGCCGCGCTCACCCCTGAGGTTGGCCAGGTTGACGCGCGAGTTGTCGTTGTTGGGCGTATCCAGGTGGCCGGATGCGTTGTCGAGGGCTCTCGAATAAGAGAAGGCGTTGAGCAGATAGAGGCCGCTTGAGTAACGATGCTCCAGCCTGGCTTGCACACCGTGATAGATGAGCATGCCGAGATTGGCCGATCCTTCGATGCCGGTGAAACCAACGATGGGGCGGCGATTCAGCAGCGGCACGCAGCCGGTGGTCACAAAGCTGCTGGTTGCCGTGTTGTACCCACATGTGGCGCTCGGGGTGTTGGGCGGCGCCTGGTTGATATCGTCAAGCACCCAGATGTGCACTCCGTGCTCGCCGACGTAGGAGACATCGAGGAGAGTGCCCTCATTCAACTTGCGTTGGACGCCGAAATGCCACGCCTGCACGTAGCCGGTCTTGATGGTTGAGGGGATATAGCGGGTCTCGGCCAGGGCGGTGCTGAAGCCGGAAGAGCTTACGAAGTTAGTGCCGTAGCCCTGCATGGTCGGGCTGAAGCAGGAGGCCGTCTGCGCATTCGCGGCGCAGATGGGAGTGTTCGTGGTCGCACCGGCCGAGGTTGTGGCGACCGTTTGCGTGATGGCCGAGTTGACGATGTAGGGTCCGTTATACGCAAGCAGGTTTTCGCCGCCTTCACGATTGAACTGAATGTAATTGACACCATATCCGCCACGGATGACGGTCTTGTCGTTCCATCCGTAAGAGAAACCGAGGCGCGGAGCGAAGTCGCCCTTCGGCGTGTGGACCAGCGCGCGGTCGAACAGCGAACCATAGCTGGCTTGCTTCAGGGTGCCGCTGGTGATGCCAAGATAGGGAGCCTGCGATGCGGTGCCCGGCGGAGGAATGAAATTCGCCAGATGGTTTCCCGCCACCCACTGCGGCGTAACCAGCTCATAGCGCAGTCCCGCATTGATGGTGAGCTTGTTCGAGACTCTCAGATCGTCCTGAACATAGAAAAAGTGCATCATCTGGTGGTAGTCGACGATGACAAAATTATTCAACGTGTAGTTATTGCGAGCGCCCACCAGAAAATCGGTCAGGTACGCAGCCTCTTTGATGCCGGCGTCGCTGTTGCCCGTATAGGCGCCGGCGTTGGCGTTGGAGGCGCCGGAACTGAAGCCGCCCCCATAGTTGTCATTCCCATAGGTCGGATTGAAGTCGTCGATTTCGGTGTTGATGGCCTGGTATTCGTAGCCAACCTTGATGCTGTTGCGTCCGTGGAGGATGGTGTAGTTGATCTTGGGGTCGATGGCAAACGGGTTCTGAAACTGCGGATTGCTACTCTGCGCGCCAAACTGGGAGAAACTGGTGACCGCCTGATCGTTGAGTGAGCGCGAGACGATGGGGCTGGTGGGAAGACCGGGAATGCCGGCCTGCACAAGCAGGCTGGGTTGACCGAGACCGTAAGGCGTTTTACCGCCCAGGGTCCATGTGAATGCGACGCGCGCGTCGAGGATGGAATGCTGGTTGAAGAGAAACGTGTAGCCTGCGGCGATCTGCTTGTTGTAGTCGTGAATCGTACCGTTTGCGTTGCCGCCCGCAGCGCCGGTGATCGGTTCGGCGTCCACAATATTGCCGTGGTGCCAGCTCCAGCGGAAGAACGCCGTCGTGCGCGGATTCAGAAAGAAGTCGAACCGCGCATCGGTTTTGTTATCGGTAAAGTCGGCCTTGGGTACGTTCACAAGGTTGTTGGAGAAAGCGCCCGGTACGTTCGGCGCGGGCAGATCTGCGATCACCAGCTTGGCCAGCGCATTCCAATCGGACTGAGGAACGACACCGTTGCTGTACACGGCACCCGTTAACGGATTATGCAATGAGACAGGATTGCCATGCGTATCCGTAAAGATGCCCTGGCGCTGATTGGCATTTGGCACAGTCGACGCGGAATACTGGCCTTGAACCTGGCGGTTACCTTCAAAATCGCCGAAATAGAAGATCTTGCCGCGCAGGAACATGGGAACGGGGCCGCCAACGGAGCCGCCGAACTGGTTCTTTACCAATACCGGCTTCACTGATTTTCCGGTGAGGACATTGACCGGCGGGGTGAAGGGGCCGATGGCGTTGAAGTCCGTGTTGCGGTTATATTCCCAAAGCTTGCCGTGCAGTTTGTCTGTGCCGCTGTTGATGCTGACGTTGAAGACGGCGCCGGCGGAGCGTCCATACTCGGCGCTGTAGTTGTCTGTCTCCACGCGGAACTCGCTGATCGCGTCAGGGGAGGGCTGGATTGCCTGGTTCGAGAAGCTCTGGTTCGATGTGCCGTAAGCGTTGTTGTCGAGGCCGTCAAGCAGGAAGTCGTTCTGCTCGCTGCGATTGCCGTTCACGTTGTAAGAGGCGTCACGGCTGGTGACTGTCTGATTTTCCAGAGTGTTTGCGCGCACGCCGGGCGTCAGCAGGGCCAAATCGGCATAAGCGCGGCCATTCAAAGGAAGATTGCTGACGTCGCGCGGAGAGATCACCTGGCCGCGTTCGCTGTCTTCAGTGTTCAGGAGAGCCGCTGCGCCGGTTACGGTGATGGTCTCGGTCGCCGCGCCGGGCTTAAGGCTCACATCCACGCGCTGCCGCGCATTGACCTGGACTGTGAATGGCTCCGTGAGAGTCTCACTGAATCCGGCTTCCGAGCATCTTACGCGATACTCGCCAACGCGTACGCTGGTGAATTCATACTGCCCCTGCGCGTCCGCGGTTATCGATGTCTCCAGTCCGGTGGCAATGTTGATGAGCGTCACCTTGGCGCCGGGAACGGCAGCGCCTGTGCTGTCATGGACAAAGCCGAGAACGGACGCCGTCTCGAATTGCCCTCGCGCCATGGGGCACAGGAGCGCACAGAACAACACCGCTGCTGCAGCCTTTGCAAGCCTCTTGAAAAAGTTAAAACCAGCCATCTCTTTTCCTTCCTTTCTACGTTGTGGATCGGCCTGAATTTGGATTGATTTCGAACAAAGCTGTCTCGGCAAACCTGACCGCGGCGGTTATCCGGAGCGACGGAAGTGAGAAACTTCATGGCGCCGCTGCGGGGGCCGGAGCGCGGAGAGCAATGCTCCCTGGCAACGCTCAAACGCTTGACAAAACAACGTTAGCGCTTAAGATCCTTTGCGTTAGCGCTTAAGTTAACAGAACCTAATTGCTGCCAGCGGCATTGTCAAGCTCTTTTCTGAGTCTGGGCTAGGGCCTTTTCGGAATTCACGTAGACTTTTGTGGATTGGGAAAGAGGGCTTTTCTTGAGGAAAAAGCCGCTTCAGTGTTTGCCTTCGGTCTACGGCAATTCCGAAAATGCCGTAGGGGCCTGGAGGGTTGCTCCTCTGCAGAATAGAAGAGCCTGCGGGCCCATACGCTACAGGGCGATGTATGGCCGATTAAAAATTGATGACTCGAATCACGATCCGGGACCTTGAGGGTTTGGAATTCCGGCGCCGGGTTCAAGGTTGGCGGCGCCCATTCACCGCGATGGGTTGGAGGGCCTCGATTATTGCGAGCCTTCCGCGACGAGATGCACATGGCCAAGGAGACCGGAGGGGATGGGCCTGACCTGATCGAGATCCTGCATCTGGAACCGGTCGCCGTATTTGGCGATGAGCGGCTTGTAATCGTGGGGCGGCTCGGCAGACCAGGCATTGAGAGCCGTGTTGTACACGTGAATCTCAATGTGATTTTGACCCGTCTTGAGGAACTTCGAGACGTCGAGGCGATAGGGCGGATGCCAAAGCGCTCCAGCGGGCTGTCCATTAACGACAACCAGCGCGGCCGCGCGAATGGGCGGATCATAGTAGGCGCGCATGCCGTGACCAGGGCGTGTGATGAGTGGGTTGGGCAGCCCGTTTGCTCCCAGCACGGGATGCTCGGGCGGAGAATTCGGTGAGCCGGGTAGAGGCGTGCCGCCGTCGACCTCGAGAAGGACCGCAGCATGGGGGATGGCGGCGAGCTTGAACTCACGCGAGTAGACGGCTTCGCCTGAGTAATGAACGGTAGCGGGATCGGCTGTCCAATCGGTGGGTGTCTGCTCCAGTTCGGATTTGCCGGTCGAGGTAAAGGTAACTTTCCAGTCGTGGCTCAGATCGGCCAGCCGGGAGGGTGGCGCGGCAGGGAACTGGGATTCGACCGCGGGCGCGGAATCGGAGAAGACGAAGACGCGTGACTCATAGGGAGCCAGCTGTAGGCGCTGGGCGTTGGCCGATGCTGGGGCGGATGCGGCGTCATCAGGATTCCACTGCTCGCCGAATTTGTGGGTTGTCGCAAAGGTCGCGTTCGTGTCGATTTCCTGATTGCCGGTGTTGACGACCAGATAGATGTCGGCGTTGGGCAGCTTGCGGCGGATGAATCCGAGTTGATCTTTCATGGAGTCGTCCGCATTGGTGAGGCTGAAGTCGGGCGTGGCGGCGCGGTGAAGGGCGTCGCCGAGTTGGCCCTCAGTGGGCACGAAGGTGGAGTTGGACGGATCGAAGAGTTGTTTGGAGAGAGCCGTGATCTCAGCTGCAGGCTCGCCCTCCGCATCGAGCGAGGGAGCACGGCCTACGGAGATGACCTTGCCTCCAGCCGCGGCGAACGCCTGAATCTTTCTCAATGTCGCAGCGGGAATGCGGTCGGTGGGCGGCAGCACCAGGATCTGATGATGGATGCCGAGCTTGTCAATGGCGTCGGCGTCGACGTAGTCCACGTTGTAACCGGCCGAGAGGATGGCGGACATCAGCTCTGGAGTAATGAGGTGCTGCATCGCCCCGGTGACGGTGACAGTGGGAGGCGCGAAGCTGGCCCAGGCGTCGTCGGTGGGCAGCAGCACGGCAACCTGGTTGGCCGGCTCACCCTGGCGCATGAGATAGCTGATGCGGGCGATGTACGTGGTGACCGCGGGCATCACGGGATGCCAGGGATTGTGATTGTTGAAGACGGCCGCGGCATAAAGCGACCAGCCGGGCTCGCCCACCTGCGGCGGAGAGTAGGGCCATCCGTGGAAGACGAGCAGGTTTTCACCCACGAGGAAGTCGATGTCGGCTTCAGTCTTCATGTCGAGAGGAATGGCGCGGAAGACAGGTGAATGCAGCCAGGTGAAGGTCTCGCCGGAGCTGACGTTGTGGCCGAATACATGGTTGGCGGAGGTGGCCCAGCGCAGCGTGGAGAAGGCGCGCCACTGCGGACCTTCTCCTTCCGCGAGCCCCACGAGATTCTGACTGGAAAAGCTGACCGCCGGCTCGCCATAGGTCTGCGAGCGGAATTTGGTGTGGTGCGCGAGGGCCCAATCGTTCATCTGGACCAGATAATTTTCGTTCACCAATTCAGTAAGGGTGCGGCCGTAGTCGTGGCGCACTTTTTCGGCTTGCGGGCTGCCCCCGGCCACAAGTTCGGGCAGGTGCGGAAGGAGATCGTAGCCGCGCCGCTTCTTGAATTCGGCCGGAAGGTCCGGAGTCCAGTCAGCGCCGTACGCTTCGAGCGAGTCGGAGAAGATGGAATAAGGCGGGGTGTCGCCGAAGGCTTTCACGAGAGGCTCGCCGACCTTTTGCAGATGAGTGGCGACGGCCTGATGACTGAACGGGTCAAGCACCCAGCCTTCAGCACCGGCAGCGGCTCGCTTGACCTGCTGCCCGGTATGGCTGGCAATGAAAAACAGAGCGATGCGCGGTTTGGCGGCGGGCGAAACGGCAACCGAGTTCGCCGCCACGTTGAGAAGCTGGGCGGATGCAGCGTCCCAGTTCACGGGCGCATTGCGGCCTCGGATGCGGAGATGGTCCTCCTCCCCAGGAGCTTTGGCGATGGTGTCAACGATGGCTGCGGAGATGAGCGACTCACCCTTGGCCAATGCCGGCACGGCGATCGAATTTGTGGTGATCGACTTTGTATCGAGGGGAAGAGGCACTTCGGCGGTGCGCAGCATGCCGGCAGAGTCTTCGAGCGTGGTGTTGGGGCCGCCGTAGGGCCATCCGCTGCCGAGGGTCACGTCAATCCGGAGGCCCAGTTTCCGGCCTTGCGCCTGGGCGTAGCTCACATCGTCGAGCATCTCAGGCGAAAGGAAAGGCAGGTTCACCAGGCCTTTGGCGGGATCGTTGAGCACCTGAGGGTATTCGAACGCCAGCTCGGCGCCGCCGATGCCGTCGGCCTTCATCTGCTGAAGTTCACGCAGAATCTCCGGCTTTTGGACGGCTAAGCCGAACCACCACCAGCGGACCATCGGCCTGGCACCGGCGGGCGGATTGGCAAAGTTTTCTCTCAGGGTTTGAAGAGACGCCTCGGGCGCAGCGGCGACAGGAATCGGCCTGGACGTGGCGAGGATGATGGCGATGGCGATGGCGGCGATGGCGATCTGCAGAAGCTTGATGCGGGGCATGGGCTACTCCTGTGGCAGCTCTCTTGAACCGGGCTGGCATTTGGAGCGGATCCTCCGGTTCGGGTCTTTCAAAGGGGAAATTTGTTGCCCATGGGAAAGTATCAATTGCGCGGCATGCTTGTCAAGCACCAGACGGCGTGAACTGCGGGCGGGATCAACTTCCGGAGTTGATCTCAGGCGGCAGGGCTCTTTCTGGCCGAGCCATGATGGTGGCGCGAGATCGGCGACGCCGGGCAGATTGCATCAGCTGCCTGGATCGAGTGCCTGGGTGTTGTCTCTGAAGCTCATAGCATTGGCCGAGATCCCGAACCGCAGATCCTTCGACTCCGTTGGGAGCAAAAATCGCTCCCAACTCCCCTCAGGATGACAGTGCTTATATTCATTCTTCAATAACTTGGCGCGTAGCTGAATTTCGATACAGCTTGGGAGCCGTCTCATAAATGCTCTGCACCGCGAAAAGCGTTCCTCAGGGGCTAAAGCCCAGTGATTTTTTTTTGCGGCGTTTGCGGCACGACTCAAGTCGTGCCCTTTCACAAAGCTATTTATGAGACTGGATCTAGTGTGGTGAATCGGAAGTTCGTTGCATAAATCAGATGCCCGAACCGCAGATCCTTCGGCTCCGTTGGGAGCAAAAGCCGCTCCCAACTCCGCTCAGGATGACACAGCATTTATGATGCGAACTTTAGACTCGGGACACTAGATCAACTGCCTCGATCAACGGCTAGATCAAGGGCTGGATCAGCTGCCTGGATCAAGTGCCTGGATCGATGATTAAGATCAGCGGCTTCACTCCGTCTCGGTCGCATCGAGAAAGCCGGTGTTGCGGAGGATGCGGCGGACCTTTTTTGGAGAAATGGAGAGACACTCAGCCACTTTTGATATCTTGCGGTCTTCTCGCAGCCAGACCTTCGGAATCACGATCTCGGCAAATTCTTCAGTGACTTGTTGAAAGGTCTTTTCTCCCAGCATTCCTTCGGACCAGCCGCGCAGCGTGTCGTTGATGCCGGAGGCCTGGGTAATATGCGATTTCAGCATCGCCAGATCGTCCAGCAGATGATCGTTCTCGCCCGCTCCAATGAGGTTGGTCGCTTCACTTGCGCAGCGCTTGGCCAAATCCCATTCCTGAAAAAATTCGTTTGCGGCGGTCATGCCTCGCGCGATGTAGGCAGCCGCGAGCAGCCGCCGATTCTGGGTGTGTTTGGCCAATGCCAGCGCGTCGTCGCTGAATTGCTTGGCGCGGTTCGCATGGAGAGCCGCATCCACATCCTCGCCCAGCTGTTCTTCAATTTTGGCGTTTTCTGTTGCCGTTTGCAGAACGAGCGCGCGGGCCATGAGGATTTGATCATTCTTCTCAAGCCCGATGCGATAGGCCTCGGTGGCTTCGCGGGCGGCGCGATCGATGTCGCCTCCATCCAGGTGGAGATATCCCGAGTTGACGATGACCGCGCCGAGCCCGCCTGCATGCCCGCAGAGAGAATAAATCTCTCGCGCGCGCAGCAGCTGCAGCATTGCCTCGTCGCAGAGCTGCTTATACCGGACGCGCAGGGCCGCGGGACCATTTGGCGTTTGCGCGGATGGGCTGCCGGTGCGCGGCAGGCCGGGCTTGCGCGCCCGCGTGTCGATCCTTTTGCGCAACTGCAAGGCGAGCAGCCGCTTGACATACGCGGCGTTGACGAGCGTTCGGGCGAGATTGCGATGATTCGGATTGCCCGACGAATAGATCGCGATCGCCCGGTCAAAGTGCTCCAGAGCCTTGGCGTATTCTCCGGAGCGGCGCACGATCCGGCCACGCGCTGACTCGATGTTGCCCACGGCGAGATAGTGATCAGTGTCTTTGAGGGTTGTTTCGGCGTGGGTGAGCATTCGCAGAGCCTCTTTCCTCAAGCCCTTTTGAAACAGCAGCCAGCCTTCGTGAATTTGAATCACCGCGGTGAAGAGGACGCTCTCGCGCGATTTCTGCGCCAGCTCGCGCGCGTGCATGATCGCGCTGAGCGCCATCTCGTATTCGCCCTTCTTCCTGTGGGCTCTGCCCTTCCAGAAGTGAGCGAGCATCACCAGTTGCTCCTCTGCCGATTCAGGCTCGGCTTTCAGGACAAAGTCGAGAGTCTCGATTCCCGCATCGAGTTCCTCGGCCGAAAGGGCCCTGAATCCCTCAACCATGCGCAATCGCAGGTAGTCGTCGAGAGGCAGCCGGCGCCGGGATTCGAGGGGGAAACGCAGGAGCAGCGAATCGAGCAGATGATAATCCCGGTATCCGGCATCGACCCACTGCGCGAGCAGGAGAAGCAACTCGGTCGCATGGGGATCCGTGGGAACCAGCGTTGCCCAGTGTTCTTCGGTGCGGTCGAGCAGGGTTATGCCTTCAGAGACGCGCCAGAACCGGAGAGCGCGGTTCAGGTCATGTATCAGCTGGTCGTGTATCGGCTGCGGTCCGCCCGTCATAGATGGCCTGTCCTGAAGAGGCATCCAATTCGGTCGAATCGGCATATAGGGGCCGCGGCTCTGCTTTGAGCCCACTGTGCAGCCCTTGCGGGCTTTGCTTCAGGATGCCGGGTGGTTGGGGGACCGGAGTTGTCCATCGCGCCCGATTATCCTCCGGCCGAGGCGTCCTTGTCCACTCGCCCGAATCGGACGAGCCGCTCTTGTGCTTAAAGCCGGGGTGGGTTCTACTCACTGCATTGGCCGCGAAGGCCGTTAGAGCAGCCTTCGCTCAAGAGGCGCGAAAGAGGAGTTCCGATCGCATGGATGTACAGACTCATTATTCCTATAGGAGTGCAATAGAAACAAGCCGCCTGGCGGGCATGACCGTCCCTCCCCGGATTCTTTTAATGGGCGCGCCCGGCGTAGGCAAGGGGACGCAGGCCCGAGAACTGGAAAACTTGTGGGGAGTTCCTCAAATTTCGACCGGCACCTTGCTGCGCGCTCACGTGGAACAAAGCACGGCGCTCGGCCGCTTAGCCCAGGAGATCATGGGGCGCGGAGAGCTTGTTCCTGACTCCCTGGTGAATGAGATCGTGGCGGCCCGCCTGCAGGACGCAGATACCTACAACGGGTACATCCTGGACGGATTTCCGCGCACACTGGTGCAGGCTGTCTGGCTGGACGGCCGTTTAACCGAGCTGGGGCATGGCCCTTCAGTGATCGCCGTCAACATCCGCATGGGGTACAGGCAATTGGCGCGCCGGATCACGGGGCGCAGGAACTGTCCCGTCTGCCAGACCATCTACAACGTCCATTTCAACCCGCCCAATTGGGATGGACACTGCGATCTCGAAGGTGCGGCGCTGGTTCAGCGAGCTGACGACACCGAAAAGATCTTCGAGGAACGCCTGCGCGCTTACCAACGCGGGACTACACCGGTGATTGAGCACTATCGCGCCCAGGGACGATTTGTGGATGTGGATGGCGACCGGCCCATCGGGGAAATTGCGGCCGGAATCATTGCGGCTGTCGACCGGCTGCGCCAGGCGCTGATGGAGCCATTGAGCGAAGAGAGCAGTGCGCCAAGGCGCTGCAGGAAATAGCGCGAGGTTTTTGCTGTCGTGCAGGGCGCGGGCGTGGCGGTTGACGCGGAGTTATCTCAGAAGGACGAGAAGTATTTCTCGAGCTGCAAAATATGTTCCGCAGGCGTGCCGACGGCCGCGGAGAGCAGCTCCGCGGCGATCGAGATGAATACGAGAAGGCTGCCGGATCGAAACTCAAATTGGAACGGATGCTCGACGAATCGCTTGAGATCGTGGCCGACGTAGGCGTAGCTTTCTTCCCGTTCGAGAATGGCCACGAATGCCGGACCTCTCCAACGGAATATCTGATCGGAAGGCCGAAGCAGGTTGGTCGCAATCCGCTGGGTCATCAGAAACAACAGCTCATCGCCGATTTTTTCTCCGAAACGAACATTCAGCTGCTGCATGTTTTGGATGTAGAAGGCGGCAATATATTTGTTGCCGGGATGCGCTTCCAGAGCAAGAATGGATGCCTCCGCCGCGTCACGGTTGGCGAGGCCGGTGAGGCGATCGACCGATGCCTGAGGCAAACTCGGAAGGCCGGATTTGCCCGCCACCGGCTGTACCGGAGAGGTGTTTGCCTGCGGTTTTGCCGGTCGAGCCGGGCCGGTATCCACCTGACCTTGCGATGGCTGAGCCGCCGCAGGCGTCGCTGGGTTTGCGTAGTCTTCGAGGATCAGGACGCGTTCATGAAGCCGTGTCAACAGGCTCGACGCCTCTTGCTTGCGGAGGCGCTCCGCTTTCGTAAGCTGCCTCAACGCGAGTTCGAGGTTCTCCCGCGCCACTGCGAGCCCCTCGACGGTTTGCAGCTCCATAATTTGCTCTTCAATGGCGGCGAGTTCCGGGCCATCGGCATCGGAGCGTATCGCCGCAATCGTGGAGATCAAGGTTCGTATGATTCCACGCAACTGGGAGATCAGCCCGTCGATATGGCGCTGAGTATTCCGCTGATAGCGCTCCAATGTGGGCAACACCGTGTCGGTGCATTTGAGCAGCGCGGAAGGACGCGGGTCTTTTCTCAGGCCGTCCAATGCCTGGGCCAGCTCGGTCGAGAAATGCTGGTAGTCCTGTTCTCTGGAGCGGACTGAGCTGGCGGCAAGCGTCTCGACAAAGGAGGTGACGAGATTGACCTGATTGCCCTCCAACACGGTAGCGCCGGCGAGAACCTCTTCGTTGTAGTTTTCTGGATTCACCGGTTCATCCCCCGAGACTCATGTTGCCGGCCCGTTGACGGTTCAGTTGTTTTTAGACGGAGTTGGAGTGAGTTCGGCCGCTGTTGCGATGAGGAGTCGCACTCTGCAGCTTATCGGCTCCGATGAAAAACTCTTGAGACCCGGCGCATAAAGGCCGGCGGAGCCGGTCCGGAGACAGTGCCGGTAGCGTCCTGGTTCAACGTTCCGGACCCTCAGGGGCTAAAGCCCCCGCGGACTTTGCGACGTTTGCGGCACGACTGAAGTCGTGCCCTTTCAAAGCAACGCCAAATAAAACAACGCCAAACAAAACATCGCCAAACAAAACAATGCCAAACAAGACAACGCCAAACCAGGACACTAACGACAGTGCCGAATGAATGCACAGAAGAGCGTATAGTGGATGCAGTTCCGCTTGGAAAAGCATACGGTTCCGCATTGGTCTGATCCCGGGCCAACAGAGGGCCTCGTACCTCAGATCGTGCCGGAGGAAAAGGTGACCTGCACCCCTTCGATAGAGAAGAGGAGGACGCCATGGACACGAACTTCCGGATCGTCTGCCTGTGCGGTTCAGCGGGCGCTTTATCCGGTTTCGTGGGAATCCTTCAGAACATGCCTGCCGACACGGGCATGGCCTTTCTGCTGCTGACGCACCGGCGCATGGGACAACCCTGCTGGCTGCCGGAGATCATCGCCAGGATCACTCCTATGTGCGTGCAACGAGTGGAGAATGGAATGGCGCTCGCGCCCAATCACGTTTACATCCTGCCGCCGGGCGCCGATATGACGACAGACGGAAATCTGCTCTCTCTCGTGCCAAGCTCGACCCCGCAGGGCTGGCCGGACACCTTCGATATCTTTCTAAAATCTCTTGCGCAAGCAACCCACAGCCGGGCAGTCGCGGTCATTCTCTCGGGAATGGCTGGAGATGGAAGCGCGGCATTGGACGCGATCCGAACCAGCGGAGGCATCACCTGTGCGCAGACCGGGGCTTCTTACAGGAGTATGCCCGATACCGCAATCGACACCGGCAATGTAGACTTCGCCGGGTCAGCAAGCGAAATCTCCAGCCTGCTTTCGACACTTTTGCCCATGGATCAATTTTTGTTTGGAGCAGATCTCCCGAGAGAATGACGGGAGCGGAACAGGAGAAACGCAGGCGCCCGCGAGGCGCCTGGTGGGGATTGCTCAATCAAGCGGCGTAACCAGCAGCACGTCAATGGGCGGAGGAGGCGGAACCTCCGGCAGTTTCCCGTGGGCGTACCGCCCTTCGGCGACGTCAGCAAACACCTGGTTGAGGGTATCTTCAGTTCTGGAGGAGTTGACGTGCAGCTTGCGGACTGCGCGCATTACCGTGGTGGATAACAGAAAGCGGTTCTCGATTTTAAGCCCGGCCGAGTACACCAGATTCGATCGCATTGAGGCCTCAATTCCCGGTGGTCGTGCGTTCGCAACAAAGCCGGGCCCGTCTCTGTACATCCGCGCTCTGAATCTACGCAGGTCGGGCGCCAGGGACGAGAAGGCCGAAGGGTATAGAGATTTGGCGGCTGATCTCTTCTTGATTCAGCATACGCCCTTATGGGCGGTTCTCCTAATCGCCAGGGGCAAAGCAGAGGTGAAGTTCTGCTGATTTTGAGGCAAATCCGGAACGGGTCTGCCGGCAAGATTCTGTTGCGGGCGTTCAACCGCTAAAGCAAAAGGGATGTTACACTAAGAACTGGTCGTCGAATCCGACTTGGTGTTCTTGCCTGTTCTGCTATTCCGCTCAACGCGCAATCAATTCCACATTGAGTTCAGCGATACACAACGCAACAAAGGAATAGTTATGGAACAGGGAACAGTGAAATGGTTTAACGACGCCAAGGGTTTCGGCTTTTTGAGCCGCGCGAATGGCGAAGATGTGTTTGTGCACTACTCGGCCATCAAGAGCAACGGATTTCGTTCGCTTCAGGAAGGCCAGGCGGTTCAGTTTGACGTTGTCAAGGGACCGAAGGGCTGGCAGGCCGAGAACGTCCAGGTCGCCTAAGTTGAGCCAAGATGGGAAGACGCCGGCTTTGCCGGCGTCTTCACCGTTCACGCCGAATCTTATCTGGATTACTTATCTGGATTGAAGGTTCGGCAACCGTACCGGCTTCGTTTTCTTTTCTTCGGAGCATTCGAGAATCCCGGACGACGCAGATGGTGAAGCGGTGTCTTGGATTTCTTGGTTCGCAACACGGCAAGGCAGACGCTCCGCCCTTCTGAACTCAAAGCGGATTCATCGCCGCCCTTGCTGATTTGCTAAACCGGCCGGCATTTCTTTCATGCCACAAGGAGCCTCCATGAAGAACCAAGTACTACCCCGTGACAAGTATTTTCTTAGATCGCTCCATCAGGAGATTGATCTCTATGATCGTAAGCTTGCCTATTTAGCGAACTATGTTGTTTTTGCTACGCCCGCCGAACGAGAAGAGGCGGAGAGCAAGATCGTTTCGAAGCGGGCTTCGCTTGCCGAATCGGCAAGAAAGCTGGCAGCGGACGGCGTTGAATTTAATCCCGCAGAGCTTCCGCGGTCCTTCCGGGCGTCAAGCCAAGCCTCCGAGCACATCTAGTCTTCTGCCCCACTCAGCCCGTGGGTGAAGTGCGGGCCTGCGGCCGCTTCATCGTGTGCTTTGGCGCGGCCGAGCCGTGATTGGTTTGAAGTTGCCCTCGATTCCAGCCGGCGCCGGCTGCGAGGCAAGGAGCAACGAATGGAATCCAAGCAGGAATTTTCGCCGCTCTGCGACTTGCATCACTCCCGCATGCGCAGACTAATGCTGGAAGGTTCCGCTCCAAGTGAGGGGGATTCATTCCACACCTGTGAGCGCCGGGATTGCACGCGGGTCTTCCGGGAGAGTAGCGGATATTCAGACCTGGTCGGCGCGCAGTTCGATGATTCGCGAGCTTCCTCCAAGCTTTGTCCAGGTTGTGCAGCAATTCTCTATCTGGCCGAGGTGGATCACGGGCTCAAGATAGAGAACTGGGAGTGCCCGCATTTGAATTGCGGCTACACCGAAGAGATTTCATCTCCATCCTCTCGATAGTCAGCGCTCGCACCGGCAGTGCATCGAATAGACGCCGCCGCGTGCTGTCAAAGAATTTCCTCCAAAAGGAATCGGAGCCAATCGAGCGCCGGCATCGGCATTGCGACCCTTTTCACAATGCGTGATTGCGGTCATCGGAAAAGCCGGTGCTTCGATCATGAGATCAATATCTGCATCGACTCCGGCCGCCTGAGCGTTTTGGCCACGGAAATACTTTTCTGCGCCTGTGCGAAACGCTCTTCCTCCGCTCATCGGAACTGTATGTGAGCTTCTTGACTGCGCACAATGATGGTTCAGGCGATGGACCTCTCAGCATAAATTCCTAGAAGCCGTCTCATAAATGCTCTGCACCGCGAAAAGCGTCCCTCAGGGGCTAAAGCCCAGTGATTTTTTGCGGTGTTTGCGGCACGACTAAAGTCGTGCCCTTTCACAAAGCTATTTATGAGACTGGTTCTAGTGTGGTATTTCTGAAGTTCATCGCATTGGCCGAGATCCCGAACCGCAGATCCCCTTCGACTCGCTCAGGGCAGGCTTTCGGCTACCATTGGCGCAAAATACGCGGCAATCTTCGCTCAGGATGACAGCTCTTTTTCGATAAGAACTTTAGGGACAGGACCCTAGTTCGACGTGCCGGGATCTCTTGCGGCCAAGCGGATTTATTCGCATGATGTGAGAGGTTTGCGAGCAGGCGAAGAGGCCACCTGGAATCGGCTGCTGCGGCAATCTCAAAAGGCGCGCCATAAATATTTTTTTGCCGCGGCACTAGAACCAGCCAAACAAATCGCCGATAGACTGCCCGTAACAACCTCCTGCTCCTGATGACGATTCTGGACCTCTTACGCAGACGGAAGCGGTTCGGTGCAGGTGGAATTTGATTTAAAGGAGCAGTAGCAAAATGATTAGTGTTCTTAATGACGTCTCTTCGCTGACAGCAGAAAACGCACTCAGCTCCACGCAGACCAACCTGCAAGGTACCCTCACCGAGCTGTCCACTGGCCTTCGCCTCAACTCCGGCTCGCAAGACCCGGCCGGCATTTCGATCGCGGACGGCCTGGGCGCCAACATCTCAGCTCTCACGCAATCCAGCCAGAACGCCTCCAACGGCGTGGGCCTTCTGCAGACCGCTGACGGCGCGCTCTCCCAGGTCACCAACCTGCTCAACCAGGCAGTCACCATCGCCACGGAAGCTGCGAACGGCGGGTTGACCACGGACCAAGCGACAGCCGCTAACTCTGAGTTCCAGTCGATTCTGTCGGAAATCAACCAGATCGGATCTACCACGAACTTCAACGGCGTTGCAGTGTTCAGCGCGACCGCGCAGACAACGTTCACCAGTGACGGCACCTCTGCCGGCGCGACCACAACCTCCACCACGACGGGCGCACTGTCTTCGACAACGCTTTCTCTGAACGCGGATGCGCTGACCTCCACCACCGCCGCTGCCACGGCATTGACGGCGATCACGGCAGCGATCAGCACGATTGCGGCGACCCGCGGCACGATCGGCGCCTCGGTTATCCAGCTGACTGCTGACTCGAACGTGGAAAACACCGAAGTGACGAACCTGACCAGCGCGCAGAACAACGTTCAGAACGCTGACATCTCGTCCACGGTGGCTAACCTGACCCAGTACAACGTTCTGGAGCAGACCGGTTTTGCGGCTCTGTCCCAGTCCAACTCGGCCCAGCAGAACGTGCTGAAGCTGCTGCAGTAAACCCGGTTCAACTTTCTCTCCTCCAAGCGGTGGCCCTTGCAAGCGGGCCACCGCTTTTTCCTTTGCCCCACTGAAATCCACGGCTGAATATGCCGATATCATCTTGCGTTTAGAGTTCACTTTCCCGGCACTGAAAGTCACTGAATCCGGGTGGAAGGGTAAGGCTTATGAGTTCTGTTTCCGCGTTAGATTCGTTGCTCTCCGGTAATTCCTCTTCAACGATCAACTTAAGCCAGATCCTGGAAGCGGCGCTCGGAGCTTCCTCAGAAGGTATTGACGTAAATGCCGCAGTCAGCGCGGCAGTGACCGCAGCCGAGGCTCCCGAGCAGACCTGGGAGTCGCAGGAGTCGACGCTGCAAAGCCAGGCCAGCGCACTGAACCAGCTCCAGACGGCCGCGACGAATCTCGACAACGACATGCTGTCGCTCAACAATCTGGTTGGTCCGCTTTCGGCGACGACGGTCACCACGTCGAATTCGAGCCTGGTCACAGCGACGGCCGCCTCCGGCACCGCGACTGGCGATCACCTCGTGGAAGTCAGCAACCTCGCGACCACGGCGTCGTGGACGTCGGGAACGTTTGCCAGCAGCTCGACGGCGCTTCCCGCCGGCAGCTTCACCATTACCACGGGCAGCGGATCTTCCGCGACCATTACGACGGACGGCACTGAATCGTTGTCCGACGTCGCGAGCCAGATCAACGGCGATAAGCTGGGTGTAAGCGCAAGCGTGATAACCGATGCCACCGGGTCCCGGCTGGCGATTGTGGCCAACACCTCGGGAAGCGCCGCCAATTTCACCGTGAGTACTGGGTCGTCCGGCTACGGATTCACGCAGCCCATCACCGGCACCAATGCGTCGCTGACTGTGGACGGCATCACCATCTCAAGCGCGTCGAACACGGTGACGGGCATCATCCCCGGCTTGACGCTCAACCTTCTGAGCGCCGACCCCGGAGTTTATGTGAGCCTGGGCGTCTCAGCGGATACAGCGCAGGCCGCAGCGGCCATCAACCAGTTCGTATCGGACTACAACACAGTGATCCAGGCGGTGAATGCGCAGTTCACCGACAGCGGGTCGGGTGAAGGCGTGCTGGCGACAGATCCGAATCTCCGCAACCTGCAGGACGACCTGCAGAGCGCGCTCAGCTATCTGAATACGCCGTCTTCCGGCACCACGACGGTCTCGAACCTTTCCTCGCTCGGCATTACCACCAACTCGGACGGCACGCTCACTGTGGATACGGCGACGCTCAACGATGCGCTCAGCAACAACTTCAGCGATGTGCAGAACTTCTTTCAAGGGACCGCTCTGAACGGATTTGCGAACTCCCTGGATCAGCAGTTAACCAATTTCATCAGCCCCTCGGATGGCGCCTTTACCGTCGATCTGCAGAGTATCAGCACGCAGGAATCCGGTCTGCAGACGGACATCACCAACTTCCAAACCAATGTGATCACCCCGCTGCAGGCAAACTTGAAGAGCGAGTACAGCCAGGCGGAGATCCTGCTGCAACAACTGCCCACTGAGCTGAAACAGATTGACCAGGAGCTGGGCTTTAACGGTTCGAGTTAGAACGGTTGCAGAATTCACAGATCCTTTTGAGTGTGACGAAAAGTGGCATTTTCTTGAGGAAATGCCACATAGCAGCGGTGGTTCCGGGGTACGGCAATTCCGGAACCACACGAATCTCTGGAGAGAAGCATGACTCCCGTAGAACTTACATATCGCAAGACGGCAGCAGCCACCGGCGCAAGCAGCCTGGGTTTATTGATTGGCCTGTACGACACGCTGGCGGGCAGCCTGCGCCGCGCAGCCGAGGCCGAACGCAGGAATGAGCTGGACGAGCGGTGCCGCGAAGTGAACCACGCACTGATGGTGGTTGGATATCTGGAAGATTCCCTTTCACGCGGCAGCGGCGGCCCGCTGGCCCAGCAACTCACCTCGTTCTACGGGTCGCTGCGGCGCAAAATGGTCGAGGCTCAGGCAAAAAGGTCGGCGCGGATACTGGAAGAACAGATGGATGTGGTTCTGAAGGTGCGGGAACAATGGCAGGCGCTCGAATTTCGTTGCGAGCCTGCCGGCCCTGAGATTCTGGCGCCCATTCAAACATCGACTTACGGTCCTGGGCTGCAGATGGAAGAGATGCAGTTGAGCTGGTCAGCATAGACCGGCTCCAGAATTCAGGCGCCCTTTTGAGTGCGGCGAAAGGCGGCATTTTTCTAAAGAGCAACAGTGGTTCCGGAATACAGCAATTCTGGAACCGCTCTAAAAGATTAAACGAGTGGGCAAACTTTTGTGGGCGCGTAGAACGCGCCCATTTTTTTTGCGGCCATCGATAATGAGGAAGGGAATTACCGGCCGGGATCTTCCGCCGCCCGACGAACGGGTGAAGAATATCGCCGCGCCGATCAGGATTAGGTTGGGGTCGTGAGGTAATTCAGAAGGCTGTTGGGGAGGACTTTTGCCGCTGCTGCCAAGGCCGCGCTGTTGTCTGTCTCCGCCTGGCTCAACTCCGTGGCAGCCGTTGCTTCATCCACGCCGATCAGATTGTTCTGTTGCGAGGTGAGCGTAACCGTATCCTGCTGGAGAACGGTTTCCTGGGCATTCAGGCGGCCTTCAGCGTTGCTGTAGAAGCCCTGCTGCTGACTGACGAGATTGACAGCGGAACTCACCGCCGTAGTGGCAGTCGATATCTGTGAGCTGTTCCCGCTTTGCAGCGCGGAAACCAGTGAGCTGAGGGCGCCCAGCACATTGTTGCTGGAGTCGGAAAAGATCTGGCTGCCGGGGACGTTAACCGGGACGTTTAAATCATCGCCTACCGCGACGGAATTTACATCGCTATTGCCGTTGTATGTATATCCGGTGGGCGACGTCGAATCCGCCGTGTAGGGAAGGGTAGTCGACACCGTTCCACCGAAGAGATAGGTTCCCTCAACGGAAGTGTTCGCGTCGGAGACCACGCTTGCCAGGATGCTCTGCACCTGCTGCGCCAGCGTGGCCAGATTGGCCGAAGAATTTGTGCCATTCGCTCCCTCGGTTCCGAGGGAGACAGCCTGGGTGAGTGAACTGGCGACCGAGCTCAAGGCCGAGGCCGCTGTTTGCACAGTGGTCATCACATCGGTGATGTTCTGGGTATATTGATCCACATTCGCGGTTTCAATGCCGTTCTGCACCATCTGCGCAGACGCGCTCGGATTGTCCGAGGGCTCCGTTACGCTCTTGCCCGTCGAGACCTCCTGCAGAGTCGTGTTGAGCGTGGACTGGCTCTGCTGCAGGTCAGCCAGAATATCGGGAACCATGTTGGGATTAACGCGCATATCGATTAATAACTCTGCGTGGCGCCCATATCGAGGGTCACGGTGTTGAGTGCCTGAACGGTGCTCACGATGCGTGCTGCCGCTTCGTAAGCCGTCTGGTAGCGAATGAGGTTTGTGGTCTCTTCATCGATGCTGACGCCGGAGACCGAACTCTGCTGGTTGGTGAGCTGCAGGATGCTCTGGCCCAAAGCGGTTGACTGGGCATTGGCAGTGGATACCGCGCTGCCGACCTGGTAGACAATGTTCGCATACGCGTTCGCGGGTGTTTGTCCGGAGGGTAGCGTAGTGGTCAGCGCAGCGGAAAGGTTGGCGATGTTCCCGTTGCTGCCGGAGGAGCCGTCAGAGCTGACCGCGATCTGAGAGCCGCTGGTAAGCGCCACGGAGAGGCCCGCGGCCGCGCCGGCGGAGCCTGAAGGCACGCTGAAGAATGCCTGCCCCGCAGCGCCGGTGGAATCGTAACCTGCTTCCTGCGCGGTATTGAAGCTGGAAGCGAACTGCGTGGCGAGTGTATTGAGCGAGCTCAGAAAGCCGGGAATCACCTGATCGCGAACCTGGATGGCGCCGCCCAACTGGCCGCCCTGGATGGTCGAGGTAATGTTGTTCCCATTCGAGTCCAGTACCTGTTGGAACCCGCTCGATCCAGTCGTGGTCTGCAGATTGTAGCTCTGCCCTCCCATCACGAGAGGCGTGCCGTTCCCGGTGGTGATCACTTCGCCATCGCTGCTTTGCGTAACAGAGACGTTGGTGAGCTGGGAGAGCTGCTGGACGAGCTGATCGCGTTGATCTTCGATGGTGCCGCCGTTCTGCTGCGAAACGACGGATGGCGAAAGCTGGGCGTTTAACTGGGCGATCTGCTGGGTGAGGGAATTGATCTGCCCCACCGTCTGGGTCACTTGCTGATCTGCAGCCGATTGCGCGCTGGTGAGCCCGTTGGCCGTGGCATTGAAGGACTGGGCAAGATTCTGGCCGGCTGTCAAAACGCCCTGTTGCGCGGATGTGTTGGTCGCGTTTGCAGACAACTGCGCGAGACTGCTCGAAAACGCGGCCAGGGTGCTGGCAATGTCGGAGCCTGTGCTGGAGAAGAGCGTCTGCACGGACTGCAGGCTCGAGGATTCGGTGTCTGCGCTGCTTTGCTGCGAGGTTTGCTGCTGAATTTGCAGATTGAGCAGCTCGTCGCGCACGCTCTCGATTCCATTCAGCGTAACGCCGCCGCCGATGATCGCGCCTCCGGTCAGGCCCTCAGCATTTTCACTGAGCTGCGTCACCTCGCGGGTGTAGCCGGCCGTGTTGGCGTTGGCGATATTGTTGCTGGTGGCGTCGAGCGCGGCCTGGGTCGCGTCCAGCGACTGCAAGCCCATCGACAAAGCTGTGTTCAAGCCTCCCATGGCAATTACATCCGGCAGGACCAGGTCTGTTGTTTCAACCTGGGGCCAGAAGCCTCCTGAAATTCTCCGCGGAAGGAGCTGAACAAGGATGCCATCAGCGCAACCGAGCGGCTGGAATGCTTGAGCAAAATCGAGTAGCGGAGATTGAGTTGTTGCAGTTCGCCGCCGGCGGCGCGAATCTGCAGCATCAGATCCGGATCGATTGAATCGGAAGAGAAGGGAACCTCTGTGGGAGCCGGAGGGTTCAGAGCGTCTGCCAGGCAGCTCAGCTGCGAACTCATCTCCTGCTGGTTGGCGATGCTCTGCTCGAGCTGCTCGATATCGTTGTGGGCGATGGCATGCATCGCTCGTTCCAACTCGCGGCCAAGGGAACGCAGGAGCTGGAGATGCTCACCAGCCTGGACGCTGCGCGTTCTTACGGAAACCGCGATCATTCGTGGCCAATTCCTATTTCGCCATCACGACAGAGGGCGGAACACTCTGCAATCAAGCGTGCTCGTCGATCATTGCGCCGGCGATCTTGTCCGGCTCGATCTGATACTTACCGCTGCTCACGGCCTGTTGAAGACTCTGTACCTTGTCCTGCCGAATCTGCGGCGAGCTCATGGCCTCGCTGACCAACGCGCCGACTGTTCCGGAACCCGAGGTGAGCGTGGTCCGGTCTCCGCTATCGCTCGTCTCGGTCGACGGGACGGTGGGCGACTGGATCTGCTTCGAGTTCGGTTCACTCGAGATCTCGCTGGCCGCCGTGTTGAATAGATCGATTCTCATCTGGACCCCTTCTTTGAATCTGCGCTACTATCGGCACTTTTCGGGGCGGAGTTTAATGGAAAACTCAGATTCCCTGGCCCAATTTGGGGCGTTTGGCCGGTTGCGCCGGCTGCCGAGCTGTTTTCAGTCTTTTCCGCAGCCGCATGCATGGCTTTGGCGATCATTTTAGCAATTCCTATGCCACCGGAGGCGGCCAGGGAATCCGCCAGGGATTGCACGCCCATGCTCATCATCTGGTCTCGCCCCGCCGCATCTTCGTCATCATCGGCTCCGGGGACGGTGGCAAAGGACTTCTCCGCCTGTTGCAGCCAGCTGGAGAGCAGCATGGCTTCGAATTGCTGGGCGCCTTTGTCGATCTTGGACGAATCGTTTGCCGTTTTCGCCGAGTTAACTTGTTGCAGCATCTTGGCTTCCTGCGCCTGCTGGATGCTGACCTGGGAGTTCAACCCGCCAGGGCCGATCATGCCGGTGCTCATTTACTGTACCTCCAGATCGGCTTGCAGGCCGCCTTCCGCCTTGATGGCCTGGAGGATGGCCACTACGTCGCGGGCGGTGGTGCCGATGGCATGAAGGCCGTTTACCAGTTCTTCTACGTTCGCCCCCTCATCGAGGCGCATAGTCTGGGCCGGGCTGTCACTGGCCGACAAGGTGGTTTCGGGAACCAGGGCGGATGCCTGCCCGGCGGCAAAGCCTCCTCCGTTGCCCTGATTCTGTGGGCCCTGATTCTGTGGGCCCTGATTCTGTGCGCCCTGATTCTGCGCGGCGCCGTTCGCTCCGCCCGGCGCGGCCGAACCTGCAGCTCCGGCAGGCGAGCCGTCACGCCGTGAGTCGCGTCCTCTTTCGCCCGAGCCGCCTAACGGAATTTCGGCTCCAACCGGAAGCGGCGCGACCGCATAGGAAGTGACCACCTGGATGGAGAGATTTCCATGAATCACGGAGACCGGCGTGAGCTTCACGTCTCCGCCGAGCACAATCGTGCCGGTGCGCTCATTGATCACGATGCGCGCCGGGGTGTGGACGCTGAGAACGAGATTCTGCACCCGCGAAATCAGAGTCGTGACCGATGTTTCGCCCGTGTCGGCGACAGAGACGTCAACCCGCGTGCTATCGAGGGCGGAAGCCACCGGTTTCTGAAAATCCTGATTGATGACGTCGGCAATCTGCTTGGCGGTGGTGAAATCGGGATTCCGCAGCAGGAGCGAGACGGTCTTGAAATCATGCAGATCGATGGCCGTGTCGCGCTCGACGATGGCTCCATTTGAAACGATGCCGACGGTGGGCGAATTGACCTGTTTGCCATTCGAGCTGTTGCCTGCCGAATAGCCGCCGACTGCCAGCGGTCCCTGCGCCTCGGCATAGATCTGTCCATCCGGCCCGTGCAGCGCGCTCATCAGCAGGATGCCGCCCTCAAGGCTCTTCGCATCGCCTGCGGAGGAGACGGTGACGTCGAGTCTGGCGCCGGGGCGGGCAAATGGCGGCAGTGAGGCGGTGATGAAGACGGCGGCAACATTCTTGACCTCGACTGTGCCCGGCGAGATCAAGACTCCCATCCGCTGCATGGCATTGGCAAGAGTCTGGACCGTGAAATAAGTCTGCTGGCTGTCTCCGGTGCGGTTCAAGCCCACCACAAGACCGTAGCCTACCAGCATGTTGTCTCGTACGCCTTCCACGCTGGTGATATCTCTCACCAGCACGCGGCGATTCGGATTATCCGCAGCGGCTACCGGAGCAAATACAGACGCGAGGCTGCTGAGGATCAGAATCCATGCAAGGGAGCGCAGCCAGATCTTCAAATTTGGGAAAATACGTTTCATCGGTATCAGAATCCAACCAGCCAGAGAATTGCTTTCGTAATCGGGTTCAAGGGCCGCGTACTGTCGGAGATGACTCCCTTGCCCTTCATGTCGATTTCAAGATTGCCCAATGCGGCCGAAGTCACCGTATTATTGGGTCCAATGTCGTTGGGCCGAACGACGCCGCGAATCGTTATGTCCTCATTCTGATTGTTCATGAAGATCTTGCGCTGTGCTTCCACAACAAGATTGCCGCTGGGGAGCACTGCGATCACCTGCGCGGTCAAGCTGGTCTGAAAAGTGGTGCTCGAATCGGTTGCGCCCGACCCCTTCAACGAAGTGGAGGAGTTGGCATTGAAGAGCGGGTTTACGCCATTGGTGTTGGTTTGCCCCGCGAAGCCGGTAATGGCGGAACTGGTTTGAAAGGCGCGCGAGCTATTCACGTCGCCGGTTTGGGCAGCTGTTGTCTGCACCGAGGCGAGTATTACAAGCGTGTCGTTGACCTTTCTTGCCTTATAGTCCGTGGAGAAGTCGCTCAGCTCGCCGTCCGCCACCCAGAGGCTGCCTAAGGTATGCGATGAGGGCGTGGCGTCCGACTCATGAATGCGAGCGAGATAATCGGACCGGAGTTGTGCCGGGCCGTTCTTCTTTGAGGTCTTGGCTTGGGCTGCCGCGGCGCAACCAAGCAGAAGCGCGGCGCACAAGAATGAAGACCAAAGCTGCTTGGCGTGGATCGGTCTCAAAGCCTGCCCTCCAGAATTCCGTTTTCCGTGACTTTCCCCGTGTAAACCAGGCGGCGATCACGATCTGTTACGCGGATCGTCTGGCCCGGCGCTCCGCTGTCAAGGCAGATCACGGGAAGGCTGATGTGCACGTGGGCTCCGTTTAACAGAAGCACCGCAGGCGAGCCGGCGCGCAAAACAATGGCGGAGTGCGTGGCCTGGGCGATTACCGGGGCTGGCCGCGGAATGTCCGGCGGGGCCGGCTGTGCGTTTGCAGTTTGCTCGAAGTGGAGAGACACGACGAAGGGCAGGCATTGCCGCGAATCCGAGCACTCCAGGCGGGCAATCGCGCGCTGCCCTCCCATGGGATCGATCGACTTCACCTTCAGATCGGGAGACTCGACATGCGCCATAACGCTGCTGAGAAAGGTGACCTGGTCCGGCGAGACTTGGATTCCGTGGCCGGTCACGGCCGCGGCGATCTGCCCTGCCGTGATCGCATAGCGCCCAGCACCGGCCGCCGCTGCGGGCAGCGCCGCGGCACAGAAGAGAACGAGCGAAAAAAAAAGCTTGCGTTGCATCATTGGACAGATCCTATTCAGGCGCAGGTGTTCGGGCGCAGGTGCTATTGGGCTAACTGATTCAACTGCTGCAGCATCTCGTCGGCCGCCTTGATAACCCGCGAATTCGATTCGTACGAACGTTGCGCGAGGATCATGTTCACGAATTCGTCCACTACATTTACGTTCGATTGCTCCAGCATTCCCTGTTGAATGGTGCCCAGGCCCTCAGAACCGCCCGCGGCGCCCACGACCGGATCGCCGGATGCCGTAGTCGGCAGGTAGATATTGTTGCCAACGCTGTTCAGGCCGCCGGGATTTACAAACATCGCAAGCTGAATCACGCCCACCTGCTGCGCCTGGGTTTGTCCAGGCAAGGTCACGCTCACAGTGCCGTCGCTGCCGATGGTGATGTTGGTTGCCGCGGCGGGAATATTGATGGCCGGCTGCAGGGCATCGCCATTCGCGGTGACCAGATTGCCCTGGGCATCTGTCTGGAAGGAACCAGCGCGCGTGTAGCCGGTTTGGCCATTCGGCAACAGGATTTGAAAGAAGCCGCTGCCCTCGATTGCGAAATCGAGAGGATTGCCGGTCGTGGTGAGGTCGCCCTGCGTCTGGACAATCTCAGTGTTGCCGGGGCGGGTGCCGAGACCGATCTGCAGGCCGGATGCCACCGTGGTCTGCTGCGTGGCGGCGGCGCCTGGCATGATGTCGTTCTGATAGAGAAGGTCGGAGAACTGTACGCGGCGCGATTGAAATCCGGCGGTGCTCGAGTTCGCGAGGTTGTTCGCGATATTGTCCAGGTTGAGCTGTTGCGCCGTCATGCCGCTGGCTGCTGTATAAAGTGCGTGAAACATCCGTAATCTCCTTTTAGCCGACCTTCGGCAGATCCTGTGTTGCGGTTTTATCAATCTCTGAATTGAAGATAGAGAGAGCGCGCTGCATCATTTCGGCGGAGCGCTGCGCCGTCACCAGCTCCACCATGCCGGTAATCGGATTCACGTTGGAGCTCTCGAGCATGCCCTGCCGCACGTCTGAGCCGGTGGCGGGTTGCGCGGTCTTGGCCGGCGCGGAGTAGTATGTGGCGCCTACGCTGGTCAACGTGGTGCTCGGAGGAAACTCCACGATGCGGAGCTTGCCGGTGACCGCACCGTTCGAGGAGATGGTTCCATCGGCGCTGATCGAAACGGGGCCGGGCAGCATCGTAATCACGCCCTTGTCTCCCATCACTGCGTCGCCGGTGGAGGTGACCAGTTGTCCCCGGGCAGAGACCTGGAAGCCGCCATTGCGCGTGTACATTGGCCCATTCGCCGTTTGGACGACGAAATATCCGGGGCCTTGAATGGCCAGATCCAGGTCATTGCCCGTCTTCTGAAGCGCACCCTGGCTGAGGTCGAGGGTAGTGCCGCTCAGAATTCCATAGTTGTTGATGGCTGCGTTGAGAGGCGTTGCGGTGGCATTGCCCGCGTCGGCAAGCACCGAGCTGAAGACATTCTTCTGCGCACGATAGCCAACCGTGCTGGCGTTCGCCAGATTATTGGCAATCGTATCCAACTCTTCAGTGCGGGACACAAGAGCGGTGCACGCGGAATAGTATCCACTGTCCATGGGGCCTCTTCGCCCTATGGGTATGCACGGCGCGTGCCATCCTGTTGGGCAAACTTTGCCCGAAAAACGGCCTAAATAGCCGTAAAAACTGCCTTTGCATGAGGGAACGATGAGAAGCGGGCCAACCGAATCAGCGGCGATTCCAAGGGTCGAGCAGGCTCCTCATGGGAAGGCAATCCGGAGACGCCGATGGCCCAGGCAGTTTCGGAAAGCTGCGGCATCTCTCGCTGGTTGTGCCGAGCCAAGCAGATGCCTAGAGGCGGTCTAGTAAATGATTTTGCACCATTGAAGCGTCCCTCAGGGCTAAAGCCCGGTCCATTTGGCTTAGTTTTTCGGCACGACTAAAGTCGTGCCCTTTCAAGAGACTGTTTATGAGACTAGTTCTATGCCAAAGACCGCAAGCTGACTTCCTTGACCGGGCAACGCGCCCACGATGCCCGCGTGCGATGATGCGCTGCGGCCAGAAACTCCGACCAGTATGGGTTGTAGCCGGGAACGAGGAGCTCGCCGAAGAAATCTTTCACGTAGCGGGGAAGCCGCCACAGTTCGGCCAGTTTCAGGGCGGCGAATACGCGATCGCCGGGCATATCTTCCCACTGCCATTCCAGAATGAGGGGCAGAGCGCCGATCGCGTGCAACAGGCCGGCAATATAGGCTTGATCCGGGCTCACTGTGCCAGGCATTTCCTCTGCGAGAGTTCTGAAATGTCTTGCGATCTCACGGGAATGGGTCCAGATTTCAAAATCTGCACGCTGATGAGCACCCCCGGCGAAGGTTCCTCTTGTCGCCGCGTCCAGGCAGGCGTTCAGGCCCAGGTCCGAGATGCAATCCTCGATGCGGGGCGGGCAGTCCTCGGCGAATTCATATTCCTGGCCAGCCAGGCGCAGAATCTGGATGGTTGCGCCCAGGTCGCCGAGCACAGTCTCGGTGAATCCGCGAAGATCAACGGAGCTTTCCTGGAGCTGAAACTCCAGGCTCAGTAATGTCTCGGGGAGGGCGGGAAGATCGGGGAGGCCATCGGCAATCTCATATTGAAGGCACAGATGATCATTCAATACATTGCCGACTGGAAATTCGAGTACGCTCGTTTTCAACACTGTGCCGTCACCTGGGCCACTTATCGGCAGGTGACGGCGGATGTTCTAGCCCAAGCTGGCGGTTATTTCGGGAAGCACTGTGGAAAGCTTGGGCCGTGGCGCCCCAGCCGCGTTCCTGGTGGCAAAGAGCACATCAACCATGCCCTGTTTGCCTGACAGCCGGACCCATATCCAGGAGTTGCATTTGGAAAAGCCGGCTTCTTTGGCCGAAATCTCCACTGCGAAGCCTCCGAGGGTCCTTGCCATCTGGGTCGCCGCGCCGGGATTCTCAATGACGGCTTCCTCGTAGCCGGGGAGAGCCGTCAGCCGTTCCATTTGCTCGTCAAACTCGGCCTGCGTGATAAAGCAGGGCTCGGGCCTGAACCCGGTGATCTGCTCGATCGACTGAAGCAGGCTGTGCTCCACCCGATGAACGAAGCCCAGAACGAGCCTCTTCGCCTTGGGGGAATAGTGGAGAGGAGCGGCCGAGAAGGCGCGCAGCAGAGTGGCGGGCAGGTCCGCTTCGACCTTCTGGCCGACAGCATCTTGTCCGAGCACGGGATATCCCCATTGGGCGGCGCGCGCTGCGGCTACTTGCTTGTCGGTGACCAGTCCGCATTCGATCAGCGTGGTCTCCAGACTCTGCCCTTCGCGCTGGCTTCGCGCCACCGCGAGCCGAAGCTGCTCTTCGTTGAGATAGCCCTTCGACAGCAATGCCAAACCAAGTGTAAGGCGGGGATTGCGCGGCATCTCGACGACGGTCTCGGTGGAGAGCGACGCCAGAGTGGCGCGGGACGCCATGGCGAAACAGTCCGGCGAGCAATACCAGGACGGGCCTGCGAAGATGCCGATGCGGCTACCGGGAACGTATCGCATGAGCAGCTTGTTGTGGCAGGCAGGCAATCCGCACACCGCCCGCACGCGGTTCCATCCAAGATCACGGCTGGGCAATAACGATTTCAACGATGATTTCAACAACGACTTCAACGAGAGCTTCATTCGAATCACGTCCTCAACGGAGATGCATTAGCGAAGAAAATGCGTTTCAATTGCCTGCGGAATTTCAGTGACACGCAGACCGTAGTTACCATCGACGATCACTGCTTCGCCGCGAGCCACCAGTTTGCCATCGAGAAGCAATTCCACCGGTTCGTCCACCAGGCGATCCAGCTCGATGACCGAACCGCTCTTCAACTCGAGGACTTCGCGGAGCGGCAACTGGCGCTGGCCGAATCGCAGCGATACATTCAGCTCCACGTCCATAACCAGCTTGAGGTTGGCGGGATGAAAGAGCCGTTTTTCCGAGTCTTCCCCCTCATCGCCGCCCGCCGCAGATGAGAGAGCGTCCATCAGCGGGCCGTCGAAATAGAGCAGCACCGCTGCTCCAGAGCGATCGGTAGGCGCGGCCAGGGGAACCACGAACATTCCGCCGAAGGCCAGGCCGGAGACGGAATCGACCTTGAACGAAAGCTCGCCGTAACGCGTGGCAAGCGTGCCGCGCAGGCTCGCTGCTGCCGCTGAAATGACCGGAGTCAGCGCAGCGGCTGGGTCGGCGGGAGCTGTTTCAGCACGGTCGCCGAGCTTCGCGAGCAACTCCGCGACCTGGGGCTCGTAAAACTCAATGAAACATTCGCCCCGCAGTCCGCCCTCTACCTTCAGCCGAAATTGGGCCGGCTCGCTCTTGCGCGTGGGCGGCTCGTGCTCATCCATCATTTCGAGCGGCCAGGGAGAGCCGATGGCCTGCTCCAGCGATTCGGAAACAGCGCCTGCGAACGCGGCTGCAAAGGCTTGTGCTGCAATTTTGTTGTTCTGGTTATCCATGACGACTATATCCTTTCCCAATTGGTCGAAGAGATGTGGCGGCCTAATTGCGCCGCCTTTTGTGAGCCGGTCCGAACCGGTGTGGCTTCAAAGATTCCCTGTCCACCGGCACTCAACATGCCCGGAGTGCGCACGGGCGCTCGAAGCTTCAGTACGCTTCCCGGTTGCAGGGCGAGCAGATCTCGGACCGCAACGCGTATGCCTTGGATTTCGGCGGTTACTTCCACATCGCAATCCAGGATGCGCTCGCGAATCGCCGGTCTCGGGAAGTAACGTACGCTGCGTGTCCTCTGGGGCTGACCCAGCTTGATCTGCTGGATCAGAAGGTTGAGAAACGCCGTGGGGAAGACCAGATGAAACCAGCCGGCGGTCCCCTGGATGTCGATATCAAATCGAACGCAGGTTATTTTTTCATTGGGCGGGCAATACTGGTGCAGCACAGAGGACTTGACGCGCTTGCCGGCGGTGAGCGACATGTTCGGCATGCGCCAGGCATTCTCGGCGTGGCGCACGATGAGCAGGACCACGTCGTGCATAATCTCTTCCTCGATCTCAGAAAGCTCCCTCGAGCTATCCGTGGCGCTGCCGCTTCCCCCCAACAGCAGGTCGATGATAGGGAAGACGAGACTGTTGTCGCACTCGACGACCATTGTTCCGGGCAGAGTGCTGCCGGAGAAAGGGACGATATAGGTGAGGGGCGGGATGCCGCTGATGTGGTCTTTAATCGGAAGCTGGTCGAGATCGCCCACCTTCACCTCAAGAGCCGTGCCGAGGTATGCGTCCAGCGCATTGGCAAGGTGGTTGGCGAAGGTCTCGTGGATGGAAGTGAGGGCGCGCGCATTCTCATTGGAAAGGCGGCCGGCCGAACGGAAGTTGCAGCGGGTCACGACCCGCTGTTCGCTGGAGGTTTCTCGTGATTTCTGTCGCGATGCTGATGCCATTTGATTATCCTGCTTGCGCTTCAGGCGCGTTCTGTGGCTGCTTCTGTGGCTTGATTTGCTGACGGCCGCTGTTGAACGTGAGCTAGAGATTTGCGAAGCTTCAAGACCGCCGCTTCCCGAATTTGCGAAATGCGCGAAAGCGCCACGCCCACAACTTTTGCAATTTCCTTCATCGTGAGCTCTTCACGGTAGTAGAGAGAGAGAATCAACTGTTCCCGCTCGCTGAGCTTCGAAATCGCTTCAGCCAGATGCGTTTTCATCTCGCCGGTCAGGCACAGGTCGAAGGGATTCGGAGCATCGAGATCGGGAGCGGATTCAATGACGTCGATGGTTTCAGAGTCGCCCTCCGATGCCACGACGCGCTGACCGGTCACGTGAAGAGTGTCGAGCTGGGCCACAATCTTGCGCAGGTAATCCACATCGACATTCATCTCAGCGGCAATCTCCGCTTCCGCCGGCTGGCGTCCAAGCCTGGATTCCAGCCTGGCGGTCGCATCGGCGATCTCGCGCCCCCTTCTGCGTATCAACCGCGATCCCCAGTCGATCTCGCGCAGGCTGTCCAAGATCGCCCCGCGAATGCGAAACTTGGCGAAGGTCTTGAACTGCGCCTCCTTCGAGCTATCGAAGCTGCGGCTGGCCTCAATCAGACCGATGACTCCGGCACTGACCAGGTCTTCGAGATCCACGTGCTGAGGCAGACGGTCGCGAATCCGGGCAGCGATGTAATAGACCTGCGATAACTCCTGGAGCACGAGCTCATCGCCACTGACATCATGGGCGGCGCTCTTTGTATAGGCCAATTCTGCGGCTGTCATTGGTCCACCTCGTCGAAAGCAAAGATAAACATTCTAATTTTCATCGCACTGATCCTAACGACATGACCTGAGTCATGGGGGGAATCTCGGAGGGTGAGATCACCACCACCCTGGGAATGAAGGGCTCCAGATGGCGCCGCAGGTAGAATCGGCCTGGCGAAGCGCAAAGCAGCACAGGAGGAGCCATCGTGATTTGATCGCCGAGCATTGCACGCAAACCGTCGAGAACTCTTCGCGCGACAGAAAGCTGCAGCGTTCCACCGGCGCCGAGCTGCGGAGCCTGGGTGGAGCTGCGTGCGCATTCCTCCTCGAGGGAGCTGTCGAGGGTGACCACCTTGAGACGGCCGCGCTCATCAAGAAGCGGGCGAATCAAGGCCCGTCCCAGCGAATGGCGCACGGCTTCCACCAACATCACGGGATTCTTGTTGATTGCCGCCGTTTCCACCATAGTTTCGAGAATCGTACCCAGATCGCGAATCGAGACCTGCTCGCGCAGCAACTGCTGCAATACTTTTTGCACTTCTCCCAGGCTCATCAGCTTCGGACTCAGCTCTTCCACCAATTTCGGGTGCGAGTCGGCCAGGCGGTCTACCAGACGCTTGGTTTCCTGTCGCGTGAGGAGATCGTGCGCATTCTGTTTGATGAGTTCGGAGAGATGCGCGGCCAGCGCGGAAGTATGGTCAACAACCGCGTATCCGGCGGCGATGGCCTGCGCCTGAAGATCCGGCGTGATCCATTTGGCCGGCGAGTTGAATGCCGGTTCCTGCGTCTCCTGGCCGGGCAGATCGCCTGGCTTGGGATTGGAGTTCACGGCAAGAAGCCGATCGCGCCGCATCTCCCAGCGCGCGATTTCCACGCCGCGCAGATAGACCACGTACTCTCTCTCTTTGAGCGAGAGATTGTCGGTGATGTGAATCGAAGGAACCAGGAATCCGAGCTGCTGCGCCAGATTCTTGCGCAGGGATTTGACGCGGGCGAGGAGCTGTCCGCCCTGCTTCGCATCGACGAGCGGCACCAGGCCGACGCCGACTTCAAGCATCAGCTCGTCGAGCTTCAAGACTGCATCCATCGGATCGATGACCGGAGCGCCCGCGGCACCCTTCTCCGTGGATGGCTTGCCTTTGGCCGCCGCTTCGGCTGCGGCGCCGGGCTTCATCTTCCAGGCGGCAAACATTGTGAGCCCGCCCAGAGCGACGAACGGAACCTTCGGCATGGCTGGAATCACGGCCAGCGCCAGCAATACGCCGCCGGCGATCCACAAGGGCCGCGCAGTTTTGAAGACCTGCCTGCCGATGTCGGAGCCGAGCGAATGATCCGACGCGGCGCGCGTAACGACGATGCCGCCTGCCACGGAGACCAACAAGGAGGGAATGATTGCGACCAGTCCATTGCCGACGGTGAGGATCGTATAAGTCTTCAGCGCGTCCTGGAACGGCATGCCCTGCTGGAAGACGCCGATAAAAAATCCGGCGATGATGTTGATGGCCATGATGAGGATGGTGGCCATAGAGTCTCTCTGGCTGAAGCGGGCCGCGCCGTCCATGGCGCCGCAGAACTCGGCTTCGCGCGCCACCAGCTCACGCCGCGTGCGGGCCTGATCGGCGTTGATCAGCCCGGTATTGAGATCGGAGTCGATGGCCATCTGCTTGCCGGGCATGGCGTCGAGAGTGAAACGCGCCGTCACTTCTGCGGTACGCACAGCGCCGTGACTGACAACGAGATACTGGATGGCGATCAACGCCAGGAAGATCACAAAGCCGACGACATAGTTGCCGCCGACGACAAACTGTCCGAACGCCTCAATCACTTTGCCGGCCGCACCGGAGCCCTCGTTCCCGTGCAGCAGGATGCGCCGCGTGCTGGCGAGATCGAGGGCCAACCGCATCAGCGTGAGCAGCAGTATCAGGCTGGGAAACACGGAAAACTGCACCGGACGCAGCACCTGGATGGCGGTGAGCAGAACCAGCACCGCGGCCATGATGTTTACCGTGAGCAACATGTCGAGCGCGAAGCCGGGGAGCGGGACGAGCATGACGAAGACCAGCGACACCGCGCCGGTGGGAATGATCCAGTCAGAGTACGATTGCAGAGTTTGAAGAAGTCCATTTTTCTTGTTCATTGCGGCCACACCTCCGCCCGCCTGATCGACGCGGCTCTTCTTTGCGCTTCGCGAGCCTTCACTTCCGCCTGCGCCTTGTACACGACTACGAGAATCTCTGCGACCGCGTGATAGAGCGCCGCCGGGATCCCGTCGCCCACTTCAACGCTCTTGTAGAGCGCCTGGGCCAACGGCCGATTTTCCATGATCGGAATATCGTGAAGCCACGCGATCTCTTTGATCTTTGCCGCCAGCAGATCGAGGCCCTTGGCCACGACAATCGGGGCCGCCATCTTCGGCTCGTAGCGCAGGGCGACAGCGTAGTGCGTCGGGTTGGTGATCACGACGGTGGCCGTTTCCGCGGCCTTGAGCATCTGTTTGCGCCGCGAGAGCCGCTGCAGCTTGCGGATCCTGGCCTTGTTGGCCGGATTTCCTTCCGACTGCTTCATCTCATCCCTGATGTCCTGCCGGCTCATCTTCAGGTCGCCTTCGTTCTTCCACCACTGCAGCACGTAGTCGACGCCTGCCCAGGCCAGCAGAACCAGGCCGCATCGCCAGCAGATCTCGAGAAGCATGGTGGTGACGAGGCTGGCGAAACCCCGCGCGTCGGTGTAAGAGCTGCCGAGAATCTCGCCCCAGTGACTGCGAATGCAGGCGTATCCGATCCACACAATGGCGCTGAAGGGAATCAGAGATTTGAGAATCGTGCTCAATGCCGCCAGTGAAACCATCTGACGGAGCTTGCCGGCCGGGTTGAGCCGTTCGAACTTGGGAGAGAGCGCTTCCGGAGCGAAGACAAAGCCGCCCTGCGCCAGCCCGGTGCACAGCGCGACGATCATGCCGGCGGAAAGTATCGGGAAGACCCAGCTCATGGCTTCGATGCTGGTCCAGAACAACAGTGGGCCGTTGGGGCCAATCGAGTCAGTGCTCGCAGAATCCAGCACATTGCGAAAGAAGGTGGTCCAGCGCGGCACGGCGTCGCGTCCCATGAACCAGATCACACCTGCGACAGCCGCCATGGCCAGAGCGCTGGTCAGTTCGCGGGATCGCGTAACCTGCCCGCGATCGCGAGCGCGCTTCCTTTGCCGCGGTGTTGCTTTTTCTGTTTTATTCGCGTCTGCCATGCAATTTTAGTGCGCCAAATGGAGCAACTGGTCGCCTTTCGAAATGGAATCCAAAAATAAACGCCGGAAGAGATCGGGCCAATACTTGAGAGTCGCAATCAGGATGACGAGGCCGAGCAAACTCTTGACTGCAGGACCGAGCAGCATGAGCGGCATCTGCGGAGAAGCCTTGCCGAGCAATCCAAGGACTACGTCCGCGGCCAGCGTGGCCGACAACACCGGTGCGGCGATCTGCACGCCCAGCCCGAACAGTTCGCCCACCGTCCTGAGCAATTCCAGCGTGAACAAGCCGCTCAGGTGCGCGGTTCCCGGCGGCAGATAAAGAAAGCTGTTGCCGACGGCCTTCAGGAGCCAGTAGTGCACGTCCATGCGGAGGAAGAGCAGCATGACGATGCTCTGATAGAAGACCGATATAACCGTGGTGTCGACCTGCGTCTGCGGGTCGAGGATGTTGACGAGTGAATAGCCCATCTGCACGCCAAGAATCTGCCCGGTAAGTTGAACCGCTTCGAAGACAAGGTTGGTGGCAATCCCCATCCCGGCGCCGATCAGAAACTCTGTGAAAACCATCAGCGGCCATCCGGCCAGCGAGGGCACGACGATCTGTTGCTCCACCGTGGGAAACAGCAGCAGAGTGAGCGCAATGACGAAGATTGCCTTGACTCGCGCGGGAATGACCACGCTGCCGAAAAACGGCGCGAACAGCATGAGCCCCGAGAGGCGCACGCCGACGGTGAGCAATGCCGTGATGACCGGGATGAGCGGAAGCTTGATCATTGCAGGTAAACATGAAAGTCAGAAAACATGTTGAGCGTGAAATGCGAGAGCTGCCGCCACATCCACGGCATGCTGAAGAAAAGCGCGCCGCCGGTAGCGAGCAGACGTGTCACGGATGAAATCGTCGTGTCCTGGAGCGAGGTCAACACCTGCGCCACGTTGACCAACAGGCTCACCACAATCGCCACGCCGAGAATCGGGCCAGCGAGAATGATGACCTCCTGCAACATCATGCGTCCGAGCAAGACAACCTGATCGACATCCATAAATTTAGCTAAAGCTCCTCATAAGAGAACCGATCAAGAGATGCCAGCCATCCACCATCAGGAAGAGCAGCAGCTTGAGCGGAGTTGAAATCACCACCGGCGGCAACTGCAGCATGCCGATGGAAGTAGTGATCGAGGCCACGACCATATCCACGATCAGAAAGGGAAGAAAGAGCACGGTGCCGATTTGAAAACCGGCTTTGAGCTCCGACAAAATGTAAGCGGGCAAAAGCACCCGCATGGATAGATCGTCGGCCGAGGCCGGGCGAGGCTCTTTGGCGAGATCGATGAAAAGAGCCACGTCTTTCTCGCGCACATAATGGACCATGAACTTGCGCAGCGGCAACTGGCCCACCTTGATCGCGTCCATCGCGGTGATTCGGCCCTGCTGCATGGGGATGACAGCGGTTTGGTAAATTTGAGCGCCAACCGGCTGCATGAGGAAAAAGGTGAGGATCAGGGAGAGCCCGATCAGCGTCTGGTTGGACGGGGTCGTCTGCAGGCCAAGAGCCTGGCGCAGAAAGTGGAAGACAATCAGAAGCCGCGCGAAGGGGGTGACGCAGAGCAGGACCGACGGGATCAGCGTCAGCGCCGTGAGCATGATCACGATAGACCATGGCACGTTCGCGCCCGGCAGTCCCTGGATCTGCAATCCGCCCGCATTGGCGGACGGCGCAGGCTGCTGGAAGACCGGAGTACTGGAGGACCCCGGCGATTCCAGCATTCCATACGGCGAAGGCTCCAGCGAGGAGCTTGCTGGGTCGCCATTTTCGGCAAGTTGGTAGAGGCTTGAACCCGGCGCGTCAGAATGCGCCTGCGCTGCCGCCATCGCGGTGAAGGCGAGCGAGAGCAGGGCAAGCATGGCGAAACGCCGAGTTGAGAGACGGAAGCTCATTTCGATTGTCCCGCCCCGGCTGCGATTGCCTGCAGCGCATCGGCCGCGGTGTCAGTCGCGCCCAACTGCGTGAGCAGGGAGACACCGGATGCGCCGCCTCCGATGAGAAACTTCTGGCCGTCGATGTCAACCAGCGCGACAAACCGCTTTTCGCCGAGAGAAACCGTTTCGGCTACGCGCAGCTGCTTGGCCGCGGAAAACTTATTGTTCTTCTGGAGCCACGACCAGGCTCGCGACAGCAATTTGTTCGCGACTGGCTGCGATTGCGGCTTGGTCTCCTCGATCACTTCGGCGGGCTGCGCCTGCGCTTCTTCTTTGGGCTCGGGCCTGGCGACCATTCCACCCATGGTCAGCGGAGAACCGGTTATCCTGGGCCGTTTGCTCTTCGGCTCCGGAACCACGGAGAGCTGTGGTCCCTGCGGGGCAGCGGGCCCTTGCTTTTCCGCAAACCTGCGCAGCGTTTTGGCGAACGAACTCGCCGCCGGCGGTTCAGCCTGATCTGTGGGCGTGGGAGCGGGCTCGGAGTAATAGATGCGGAGCGGTGAACTCATGCTTGTTCCGTAATCCTCACTGCGAGGTGGTCGTCAATCACGTCGAACTCAGTCCAGCCGATGAGGAGTTGGTTTACCCGAAGCGGAACATCGCTCGTATGATGGCAGGCGGTTTCCACGATCGATCCCTCTCTCAAAGAGAGAAGATCTCCGATGGTGAACCGCACCACGGGTACCTCGAGGGTCAGCGTGCACGGCAGCCAAGGCATGCTGTCGAGCAAGTCCTCGCCTTGGGGGGCGGGACCTGCCGAATTTGGCTCGGCGGGCCTGGGTTCAACATTCTGTGCTGCGGCGCTCATGGTCCGGCTGGCTCCTGGGCTCCGTCTGTGCCGCTTTCGTGGGACCCATGAGGGCGCCTCATCGAAACTTCAAACACTTTGAACGGAGTGATTGCACGGACTTCAATGCAATTGGAGGGCCGAACGGCAGAGAGATACGGAGGGCTGTGAAAACCGGCGCAAGCGGCTTTCAGGTCTTTATATATCAAATATTTAGGGCGATATGGGTTACGCCGCCGGTCTGGTCGCGTCCGGTGAGACAGCGATGAGAGCCGACGGTGATCTGCGGGCTTCCGCCGCGAGCGGTTTGCGCACGGCGGAAGTCTCTAATGCTTCGTTAAGAACCGCAGCGAAACGCCGGTACTACGAGATGAGCTGGATCGTGGCCTGCGAAACCTGATCCATCGTCGTGAGCACCTTTGCGTTTGCGTCATAGTTCTGCTGGGCTACGATCATGTTGGCGAATTCGGTAGAGAGGTTCACATTGGAATCCTCCACCGCGCCGCCGGTGATGGTGCCGTTGCCGCCGGCCCCGGCCTGTCCTACGACAGCCGCTCCCGAAGCAAATGTGGCCTGCAGGTCGTTGCTTCCGGCTTGCTGCAGACCCTGCGGGTTCGCGAAGCTTGCCACAGCCACGCGGCCCAGGGCGAGAGTCTGGTCATTGCTGAACTGGCCTTCCACTGTGCCGTCCGACAGAACGGAGTAGCCGGTGAGAGTTCCCACACCATATCCGTTTTGTGTGGTCGTGGTTGTGGCGCTGACCGCATCCTGCTGGGTGATGCTGGCTCCGCCGCTTGTGCTGGAAAGATTCCAGTTCAAGCTCATATTCGCAGCGCCATCGGCCAGGTTGCTGATGTTGATGCCGGTGACAGGCGAGGCGGGCGAGGTGAGGTTTCCGGACGAGTCAAAACTCATACTGCCGGTGGCGATCGTCGTCGAAGTCCCGGTGCCGCCCGTGATGTCGGAAGAGGGAACGCTGATGTTGTAGTTCCAGGAATTTGCGCCGGTGTTCGTGTAGGTGACGGTGAGGACGTGCGAGGAGCCGAGGGAATCGTAAACCGTGATCGGCGAACTGTAGGTGGTGCCTGTTCCGGCGGCTGCATCGAGGTTCGTATTCATCTGGATTGAGGTGCTGGCCACTGCGGGAATATTCGTGGCCTGGTTGACGCTGATCGGACCAAGAATGGAGCTGGTCGAGACCTGCCCGGCCACGGCAGGATAGCCCATCACGAGCTGGCCTTCCGAGGTGACAAGCTGACCCTGCGAGTTGACGGAAAAGTCGCCATCGCGGGTAAAGCTCGTTTGATTGTCGGCCGTGTCCTGGACAACGAAAAAGCCATTGCCTTGCAGCGCCATGTTGGAGGCGACGCCCGTGGAGGCGACGGTGCCGTTGGTGAAATTCGCAGTTTCTCCCGCAACTTTCACGCCAGAGCCATACTCGATAGGATCGCCGTTGCCGGAGACGCCCTGCATCTGGTTGAAGAGGTCGGCAAAATTGAGGGTCTGGTCCTTATAGCCGTCGGTGTTGAGGTTCGCGAGGTTGTTGGCGATGACATTCAGCGAATCGGCGCTGGCTGCCAAGCCCGAGAGAGGGAGTGAAAATGATGACATGTTATCTGCCTCCTGCGGCGGTAAATTGATTGGAAGTTGGAGCTGAAGCGCCGATATTGCCGTAAAGGTTCATCAAGGACCCGGAACTCGGAGCACTGGTGTAGGCAGGCAGCCCCTGCAAGGCGGCCGGCTGTGCGTTGGAATTGGATTGTGCAGCGGGCGTTCCGCTCGCGGCGACGGAAGCATTTGCTTGAGCTTCGGTGCCGGCCGTCTGCCCGGAGCTGGAGCTCGTGGAGGTGGTCGGCGATGTCGTCATGGACGAGAGCGTTTGATTGATGGAGATGAGCTGATCCAGCTGATTCAATGAAACCATCTGGCCCACCATCTGAGTTGGATCGACCGGCTGGGTCGGGTCCTGATTCTGCAGCTCCGTTACCAACAGGTTCAGGAACGTGGCCTGCAGATCACTGGCCGAAGTGCCATTGGACGTGCTGCCGGTACTGCTCGATCCTGAAGTGCCGCTCGTGCTCGAGGCTTGCGCCTGCACCGGCGCGTTCATCGCTGGAGTGAAGCCCTGGATGTTCATATTCCTTACCTCTCTCGAAAAAATTCGTTTCTATGCCCTGATATCCAACCGGTATGTGCCGTCTGTTCGAGCTATCCCGAGCAGAGCTGGCTGATCGGCTTCCGTGGAAGTTGCGGCGTCCTGGCTCTGCGCCGGTTGCGCAAAAGATTTCTGTTCCCGCTGCGAAGCGAAGCCTCGCTCTCCGGAGAACGACATTCCGCTCTGATTCACTTCAACGATGGCGCGCAGGCCGAAATCGCCTCCAAGCTTCGCCTCCATCGCGGGAATGTGCGCCGAGATTGCCTTGCCCAGATCGCCATGGTCGACGGAGATCTGCGCGGTCATCTGTTGCTGCGAAACCAGGGTGCGGATTGACACCTCTCCAAAATCGGCCGAACGCATGCCGACATGCATTTCGGTTTCGCTCATCTTCTGAATCACGTTGGCCGTATTGATCGGCGAGACTCCGGCGTTCTCCGCGCCATCGGCCCCTGCAGCCTGACTGCCGGCGCGGACCGCGTCAGCAACGCTATCTGCAGCATTGTGTGGAGCGGTGAGATCGTGGGCTGTGCCGTGGCTTGCCGCCTGCTGTGTTTGTGCACTGATCTGGGCACTGATCTGGGCATGCATCTGCCCGTTGATCTGCGTGGCGATCTGCGACGCGCCTGAGTTGGAGTTGACCGGTGCCGTCTGCGAGCCATCGGCCTGCGGCTGGTGCGTGGCTTGATTGCTGCCTGCGACACTGCTCGAAGAAGCGCCTGTGCCGGCTGCGCTCGATTGAGACTCGCTGTTGCTCTTCTGGCTCGCTCCAGTGCTCGAATCCGCCAGCTTGGCGAGGCTTGCATCAGAACCCTTGCCTGTTTGCGCGGCCTTGCCGGCCAACTGGTTGGGATCGCCGATCCCAGGCACAATGTCTATGCCGGGAAGAGCCGGGTTGGCCGGCAAAACCATCGCCGCCATTGCGTTCAGGGCATTCGAAGCTTCTTGCGTCGCTGCATTCGCAGCGTCGGATTGATCTGCTTCCGCGGATTGCGTTGCCGTTTGTGCATCTGCGCCGGACGCGGTGGTCTTCGAAGAAGAAAGGCCGCTCTCCGGCTTGCCCGCATTGGCGGTGATGGCGCCCGCTGCCCGGGACGTCGCGGTCTCCGGTTGCGAATTCTGCACTCCGGCTTTGTCCGCTCCCGCCGCCGATACGGCTGACGTTGTGTCGATCTCTGAGAGCGAGGCAGCTCGAGAATTATCCGCCGCCGCTGCCGAAGCATCGGAGGAGGGAAGCGCGGGAAGTGGAACGGGGGCAATCACCGTCTGCGGCGTAGAAGAGAGCTCAAGCGGCAGAGCAATATTTGTGGTGGCTGGCGCCGCGGATTCGCTCACTGACTGCGACTTTTGCTGATGATCAGTCGCGCGGCTCGATGTATTCGCAGCGGAGCGAACCGAAGCCTGCGAAGAAGCGGGCTGGGTGAGAGCCGACAGTTGATTGGTAAGATCGATCTCGATTTGTGAAGTGCCGTTCTGCGCGAGGTCCTGATTGTTCGCGCCGGTCTTCGCATTCGTCTGCCCGCCCTGTGCAGTTGCTTTGGAATCCCCACGCCCTGACGAAGCGGGAGCACCAGCCGTCGACCCCGCCGACAATGCATCGGACGCGGCGGAAGTGCCCGCGAGCACATCGAAGAAGCTCGCGCCTGCCGATTGCGATTCCTTCGCCGGCGGCGTCGTCGAGCTTGCGTTCATCGTCTTGAGCATTGCAATTCGCACGCTTATCGTTCTGCACGCGGCACGCCACGCCCACTCCACGCAAAGCGCTACAATTCGCTCGATGCGCCCACTGAAAAGAAAGAGGTTGCTCGTTCTGCGCCAGGATGCTCATCGGCAAGCGATCGGCAAATCGGCAAGCATTGCCGTCCGCACTGGGCAACGTTTGCCGGGTTTGCTGCCAGGACAGATCCACCGGTCTGCGCGAGCAGCCGCAGGCGCCGAGATTTCTCTCGTCGCATCTATGTCCATTTGTCAGGTTGTCAGGGAGAAAAGAAGATCAGCCCCGCTGGGCGCGGGTGGCGAAAATATCGTCGAGGAATTTCTGCTGGGCGCGGGTGCGCTCCTGCTCGTAGGCTTCCTTCTTCCGGGCGGACATATCGCTCAGCATCTGGCGATCGCGGTGAGCTGCCTGATATCGCCTGGTCTGGATATCACGCTCCCGGTCGAGCGCAGCAAGCGATTCGATCAACGCCTTCTTGCGATCTGCCAGGAGATCCGTCTGCTTCAGCATCAACTGGAGATGAATGGCAGGCAGGGGTTGTTGCATCGCATGGTTACGCGCATCTTGCGCGCCGGTGATCTCCGCAGCCAAGCCTTCGATGTCACGGCGAAGACGGGCCATCTCCATCAGCAGCTTTTCGAGCACGAGCTCCTCGCGTTTTTCAATGCTCTCGCGGAAGCGAAGAACTGTGGCGAGTGAAAATCGAAAAGCCATGCAACACACTCCTGCTGCGCTTCAACCTATCGGCTGCCGCAGGCCGGGGCCGCGGCAGCGTCTCCTGGTTAGCCGGGAATTGCCGCGAGTCGATCGACCGCGTCTTTAAAGCCGCAGATGACCTTCGGACTCTGCTGCAAAAACTCATTGAGAGCCGGCAAAATCTCGAGGGCATTGTCGAGAACCGGATCGGTGCCCTTTTGATAGGCTCCGATGCGAATCAGATCCTCAGCGCGGGCGTAGGCCGCCAAGAGCCAGCGCAGAGCCTTGGCCTTCGCAAGATGCTGGCCGGTGACCACGTTCGGCATCAACCGGCTGAGGCTATCGAGAATCGAGATGGGCGGATAGTGGCTGCGCATCGCGAGATTCCGGTCGAGGACCACGTGTCCGTCCAGCAAAGAGCGCACGGTATCGACCACCGGGTCCTGCTGATCGTCGCCTTCCATCAGCACGGTATAGAAGGCTGTAATGCTGCCCTGGGAAAAGTTTCCCGCCCGCTCGACGAGGCGCGCGAGCGTGTTAATGACTGAGGGCGTGTAGCCCTTGGCTGTAGGCGGCTCACCGGCTGCCAATCCAATCTCGCGCTGCGCCATGGCGAAGCGAGTGAGTGAATCCACGATGAGCAGGACATTTCTTCCCAGGCTGGCGAAATACTCGGCCATGGCCGTCGCCGCAAGCGCTGCGCGCAGGCGCAACAGCGGCGACTGATCGGAAGTGGAGACAACCACGACCGCGCGCCGCAGGCCTTCCTCCCCGAGAACCTCGAGGAATTCGCCCACCTCGCGGCCACGCTCGCCGACCAGCGCGAGAACCGTCATATCGGCGGCTGTGCCGCGCGCCATCATGCCGATGAGTGTGCTTTTGCCCACGCCGCTGCCACCGAAGATGCCGACACGCTGGCCGCGGCCGCAGGTGAGAAACCCGTCGATGGCGCGAATGCCACAGCTCAGCGGCTCGCGAATGGGAACGCGCTCGAGAGGAAGAGGCGCCGAGCCGTCGATCAGGACCGTATGATTGGCGCGATAGTCTCCTTTACCGTCCAGTGGATTGCCCGCGGTATCCACGACCCGCCCGAGCATTCCCGGGCCCACGCGCACAGAGGGCCGCGCGCCCCACGTCTCGATGTGATCGCCGAACCGAATTCCTCTGAGCGGGTCAGCGGTCATCGAAAGCATGGTGGACCCGCGAAAGCCGATGATTTCTCCGGCATAGCTGCGGCCCGAAGCGTCCTTGATCTCGCAGGACTCGCCCACGAAGCAAAACGGGCCGTCGGATTCAACCAGGTTGCCGACTACCTGGTTGACTCGGCCTTTCCAACGCAAAGTGGAGCCGGATTTGAGGTGGTGATTGAATGGAGCAAGGAGCGGGTGTTTCATCGGTTGGCCGGCCTGAGCGCGAGGAGATCGAAGAAGCCCTGCTCGACTTCCTTGAGCTGGCTATCGAGCCCGAAGTTCGCCGACCCAAGCTCCGTCTCGAGGACGCAGTCGTGGGAGGAGAGTTGCGGCTCTTCGACCACTTCCACGCGGGTGAGATTCGGGAATCCGGCGAAGTATCTCTTCCATTCGCCGCCGCGCCCCGCGCCGACACGCACCGTGACGCTCGAATCCTCACGCATCTTTTCCACGGACATTCTTACCAGCGTGGCTACCAGCATTGGATCGACCTGCGCCTCGCGATGCAGGATCTTGGCCGCGATGGAGAGAGCGAGCTGAACGATCTCCGCTTCAACGCGGTTGAAATAATCTTCGCGCTGCGCGGCAAACTCCTGAACGGTGGCGGCGATCGGCGCCCGGGCGGCCTGGAGTTTCTGTTCGCTCTCCTGGCGCAGCTTTTGCTCCACTTGCGCCAGCGCGTCCGCTCTTTCCTGGCGAAGCCTGGCCACGAAGTCCGCCTCAGACATTTCGATCTCGGCGCGGCGGTTACCGCCATTGCCGGCAGCGCGGTTCGCGGAGTCGTTGTGATCCTCGGGATTCGTCGAGTCGCCGATATCGCGGTACTGCAGGGATGAAATCGGCAATGGAACCATGTTTGTATAAGTCGAGCTAAAGGACATATTCGTCTTCTCCCTCACTCTTTAATACGATTTTGCCTTCTGCTTCGAGCTTGCGAGCAATGGCGACAATCTCACCCTGGGCCTTGGCGACATCTTTGCTGCGAACCGGCCCCATCACCTCAGAATCCTCTTTCATCATCTCCACTGCTCGCGAAGACATGGTGCGGTAAAAGTGGCTGCGCATATCTTCGCTGGCGCCTTTCAAGGCGATTGTCAACGTCTTTTTGTCGATGGAACCCATCAGTTCACGCAATTCCTGCTCGGGAACCTCAAGAAAATTGTCGAATGTGAACATCAGGTCGCGGATGTTGATCGCGAGCTTCGGTTCTTCGCGTTCGATGTTTTCGAGAATTTCCCGCGCTGCAACCGGGTCCATGCGGTTCATCAGTTCAGCGATGCTCCTGAATCCGTTCCCGGCTTTCTTGGTCTGGTCGCCGGTCGATCGCAGGCGCCGATTCAGCACCGAGGAAACTTTGGCCGCGACCTCCGGAGAGAAACGGCCAATATGCGCGAGCCGCCTTACGCAGTCCGCGCGGGCCTCCGGTTCCAGCCGCATCAGCAGCGCGGAAGCCTGCTTCGCATCAAGATGGCTCAGCACCAGGGCCTTAGTCTGAGAGTGCTCGCCCACCAGGAACCTTGCCAACTGTTGCGGGTCAGCCTTTTTGAGTGTTTCGATCTTGAATGATTTGCTCTCGTCGGATTGGTTCAGGCGCTCCACCATGCTGCGCGCGCCGTTCTCGCCGAAGGCCTTGACCAGCAACCGTACGGCAACTTCCTGCCCGCCGAAGGCGAGGAACTCCTGGGCCGTCATCATCTGCTGGTACTCTTCGAGAACCTGAACTGTGGTTTCCAGCGGAATCTGCCCCATGTTTGCGATCTCTTCCGTTATCCGTTCGAGATCGTCAGGGGAAAGATTCCTGAGGATCGACGCGGCCGCATCGTCTCCGAGAACGGAGAGAAGAATGGCAGCTTTCCGCGTGCCGGTGAGAGCGGAGCGCTCGGCTGCGTTCATGAGGGCTCCTCCCGCATCCAGGCCTGCACAGCGCGCGCCGTATGCATGGGCTTCGTCTTAATCAGTTCCACTGTCTCCTGCTTGAGCTGTGTGGCTCGCGCGGCGCCGCCCATACCCAACTCCGCCGTTACGCCCGGCAAGGCTTCCTGGTGGGCCACTGGCAAGAGAGACTCCGCGCCGGCCGGTAAAGCGGTCGCGCTGAGAGCGTGCTTCTGCACCGGCCGCAGTAGGAACAGGTACGCCATCACAAAGAGAAGCAGAAGGGAGACGGGCCGCAAAACAGAGGAATAGTCCAGCACTGTCTTCTGCACCTGTGTTGCCCAGGTGGGAGCGGGAACATCCAGGTCATTGGCGTCTCCATCGAAGGAAAGATTCTGAACACTGATGGTATCGCCGCGCTTCTCATCGAACCCGATCGCTGCTTCAGCAAGCTCTTTGATCTGGTTGAGCTCCACCGGGGTTCTCTTCCGGTGGGTGTAAGTTACCTTGCCCTTCTGTACGTTCTTCACTAAGGCGTCATCCACAAGAATGGCGGCGGTAATTCGCTCAATGCGGCCGGCCGGCGTGACCGTGTGCACGATGGTCTTGTTCACCCCATACTGCGCGCTCTCGGTCTTCGAGGTCTGCATGGGAGTGCCCTGCGTTGGCGCCGGCGCCGGCTGCTTGGGCTGCTTGGTAGGTATATTGCTCGCGGTGCCGGGAACGCCGGACGTAACCGCGCTTCCCGTGGAATTGTCCTCTGATTTCTGATCGCTCAGCACCGCGCTGACGGTGGGATCATACTTCTCCTGGCTTTCATCGGTTGTGCCGCGATCGTAATCGACATTCACGCTGGCGCGGATTTTGCCTGCGCCGACTACCGGCTCCAGTGTGCTCATCAAACGGCTGCTTAAATCCGCATCGCCGCCTTGACCGTCCGCTTCGTCTTGCGCCACGAGGGAGCGGTCGGAATCCGCATCCACAATGGCGACATCTTCCGGATTAAGCTCATCGACGGCGCCGGAGACTAATCTCGAGATGGCCAGGGCTGCGTCTTTCGACAGACTGCCGCGGCGGAGCTTGAGAATTACGGAGGCTTTGGCAGAGCGCTGCCGATCGAGAAATACCGAGTCTGTGGGCATTACAAGATGAACGCGGGCCTGTTCCACATCTGCCAGGGTTTCGATCGAGCGCTCGAGCTCGCCTTCCAACGCCCGCTGATAGGTAACCTTCTCATCGAACTCCGTCTGGCCCCAGGACATTTTGTCGAACAATTCGAATCCCATGCGTCCGCTGTGCGGGGCTCCATCCGATGCGGTCTGCATACGCGCCGCATCCAGCTTATCTGCTGGAACGCTGATGGTCTTGCCGTCAGGGCTGGTCTGATGGGGAATGCCTTGCGCGTCCAACTTGGCGCTGAGCGCCTGGGCGTCCGATGGCTCGAGCCCGGTGAAGAGCGGCTTGTAATCCGGAGATCCGATGAGCCGGACAAAGAGCGTAAGCAGCAGGGCCGTAGCGGCCGCGCCGCCGACAAGGAACGCCTTCTGCCGGCCGTTGCGGCTTGCCCAAAATTGTTTCAACTGATCCATTGCGTTTTTAGAGCCAGCCATTCGGTTTCAATCCTGTTGCCTTCTTCAAAGTTTGCGCCGCATCGCGCGGCCGTACGTAAGTTAGGGAGTGCTCAACGATATTTAAAACTGCATCTTCTCGATATCCTGATACGCGCTCACGATCTTGTTGCGGACCTGCATCATCAATTGAAAAGAGACGTCCGCCTTCTCGACGGCAATCATCACGTCGTTCATGTCGCCGCCTCCGCCCTGGATCAGATTGCCCACCTGGCTGGCCGCGCTGTCGTGCAGCGAGTCGACGGTGTTCACGGCATTCTTCAAAATATCGGAGAAGCTTCCGCCTGCCGAGTCGCCGCCAAGGCCGGGCGTCGAAGTGCTCGGCACGTATACGTTGGGAATATTACCTAGATTGACGCCGTTCATCGTCGCGCTCCTTGCTACGAAGATTTCAATATGTCGATCGATTCCTGAATCATCTGTTTGGCCGCGCCGACCGCCGACGCGTTCAGCTGATAAGCCCTGGTGGCATCCATCAGGTCCACCATTTCGGTGACCGGATTGATCGCCGGGTACGCTACATATCCATCCTTATTCGCATCCGGATTGCCCGGCTCATAGCGCATCACAGGCGGCGTCTGATCGTCGACAACCTGGGAGAGCTGCACGGAGCCCGCCGGGGCGTGCCCGAAATTGCCAAGCCGGTTAAAGACCGTCTGGAACGGCGAGGAGTTGGTCGCGCTGAAGACGACCTCTTTGCGCACGTAGGGGCCGCCCGCATCGGTATGCGTGGTTTCCGAATTGGCGAGGTTGGCCGATGTGACTTCCGCGCGCTGTCTCTCCGCAGAGAGAGCCGACGCGCTGATACTCATCATGTCGAACATTCCCATGGTCAATCTCCTCTTAATCCTTCATCGCCGTGAGCAACTCGTGGAACTGCTCCTTGATCAACTGAACGCCCATCTGATATTGAAGCTGCGTTTCGGAGAGCATCATGCCTTCACGGTCGATGTTCACGTTGTTGCCGTCGGGCCGTTCCGGAAGGTTCGCTACATCCATGCTGGCCGGCTCCAGGTGCGGTCCTTCTCCCAGGTCCATCACTTGTTCCATCGCAGAGTGAAAATCGATGTCCTTCGTGTGATAGCCGGGCGTATCGACATTCGCCATGTTGGAAGTGACCAGCTGCTGCCGGTCATTTGTAACCTTCAGGTATCCCTGAAGCACTTGAAGCATCGGCGTGGTAGCCATTTATGCGTACCTCCTTGGAGGAAGGCCATATTCGCGGATCTTGTTGCGGAGTGTCCGCAGGCTGATGCCGAGCATCTCGGCGGCATGGGTGCGGTTTCCGTCCGTCAGGACCAGTGTGTTTTCAAGATGCTGCCGCTCCAATTCGCGGATCGGAGTGCCCGGCGCCGCGGGAAGAGGCGGCGGGGGCGTGGCGGCCCGGCGGGTTGAGGAGTGGGGATGAAACTCGGCATCGAAGCAGCGCGCGTCAATCTCCATTGTGCCGCTGAGCGTGATCACACGCCGCATGAAATTTGCCAGCTCGCGCACATTGCCCGGCCAGGAGTGGGACTGCAGGCGATCCAGGAAGTCCTGGTGCAACCGTGGAATGCCCATCCGCCGTTGCGCGGCGAACTGCTCGGCGAAGTGAACGGCGAGCACGGGAATGTCATCACGGCGGTCGCGCAAAGCCGGGATTGAAAGTGGAATGACATTCAGCCGATAGTAAAGGTCAGCACGGAATTGTCCGCGCTCCACCATGTCAGCGAGAGAAACATTGGTTGTAGCCACTACCCGGATATCGACGCGCACTGAGCGGCCTTCGCCCAGCCGTTCGAACTCGCGCTCCTGCAAGGCCCGCAGAAGCTTGGGCTGCAGATTGAGAGGCATCTCACCGATTTCGTCGAGGAGGATGGTTCCACCATCGGCCAGTTCGAACTTGCCCGGCCGAGAGGCGATTGCGCCGGTGAAGGCGCCGCGGCCATGCCCGAACAGCTCGCTCTCCAGCAAGGCTTCGGGAACAGCGGCACAGTTGACCGCGATGAACGGCTTGCCGCCGCGGTCGCTGGAATCATGGATGAACCTCGCCAGCAGCTCCTTGCCGGTTCCGCTCTCTGCCTCGATCAAAACATCGGCGCCGGTGCTGGCTGCGGCGCGCGCGCGTTGCAGCGCCCGCAACAACAAGGCGGATCTTCCTATGATGTCGTTGCTGGCCGGTTCGTCTTCGGCCAGCGTTTGCCTGGCGCGCTGCATTACCTGGGCGGCCGTGATCTGCAACTGATCAAAGGGCACCGGCTTGGTGACGTAGTCCAGCGCTCCATCGCGCATCGCGGTCACAGCATCGGGAACCGAGCCGTAGGCGGTGAGTAGAATGACGGCCGTGCCGGGAGATGAATTTCGCGCGGCGCGCATCACTTCCATGCCGCTGCCGTCGGGCATCCGCATGTCGGTGACCACGAGATCAAACTCGCGCAGCTCGAGAGTGCGGATCGCCTCGCGCACGCCGGATGCCGTTTCCACGCGCCATCCATGGCGCAGAAAATTGGCGCGCAACGCGGTCCGAATACCCGGTTCATCATCGACAACCATCACGGAAGATTCTGTATTTGTCATATAGCTGGAAACTCCAGATAAAAACTGCTTCCTTCATTCAGCCGGCTTGCTACGCGTATTGCCCCGCCGTGCTGCGTCATAAGGCGCTTGCATACTGCCAATCCCAGACCCGGCGTTTCGCCGTTTCCACTGAAGCCGGCTTCAAAGAGCCGTCCAATCTGTTCTGCGGCGATTCCGCAACCGGTGTCGGCCACTTCAACCACGGCGAGAATTTCTCCCGCGCCGGCCAGTTTGCGAAGGGAAACATCCACACGCCCACCTGGCGCCGTATGCCGAATGGCGTTGCAGACCAGGTTGAGAATGATCTGGCGGATTCCATCTTCGTTGCCCCGAATCGCCAGAGCGCTCTCATGCGTGTCAAAGGAGAGAGCTATGTTCCCCTGGTCCGCGATGGGCCGCACAAACTCGACTCCTCCGCGCACGCAGGCGATCAGATCGACGGGAGCCATCCGCGCCGTTCCTTCGCCGTTGATGCTGAGGACGTTGTTGACGGTTCCCGATAACATGCGGATCCCGGCGCGAAGATGCGCGATCCACTCCGGGTTGACGCTGCGTTCGTCCGCGATTAATCCCGCGAAGAGTTCGAGGCTGGTTAATGGATTTCTAATTTCATGCGCCAGCATGGAGGAGATCTCGGCGAGGGCCATAGACCGCCGCGCGGCTTCGCGCTCCATCTCTGCCTGTTTATTGGCGGTGATGTCGCGGAGAATCCAGATGCTGCGCAGCCGGGTGGTTTCTCTTTCCTGCTTGGCGGGTGCGCAATCAAGCCGCCGCCGGCCAATGGCCAGCCAGCGCTTACCAGTCTCAAAGGGCGCGCACAGCTCGGTGTCGTGGTCGTCGCCCGAAGCGGCCAGCGCCTCGAAATTGATGCGGCTGGCTTTGGAGAGATGGCGAAGAGTGCGGACCCGGATCGATCCGATGCTCAGCAGACGGCGTCCCTCGGGATTGATCATCACGATGGTCTCCGCCGTATCGAGCACCAGAACGCCGCAGGGCATGGAATCGATCATCTGCTGCAAAGCGGCGCGCATACGATCGTTCTCCGCCAGGCTCCTAGTGAGCTCGGCATTGCGATCCGCCAGTTCCACGCTCAAATGCGCGACCTTCTGCTGCAACTCGCGATACGAGGTTTCCAGCAGAGTGGACGCAGAGATGAACTCTGAGAATGCATCGGCCAGCAACCGCGGATCATGGATCCGCATCGGGACCGGCTGATTCATTGGAACGGCATGAGAACTCGGCAGCATTTGCCTATCTAGTAGCACGAAGCGTGCCAAATTGAGACAGAGATCCCAAATCGGGCACGCGAATCACAAAAGAATGTGTTCGGGCTTGATTTCCTGCTCGGAGCCGACCAGGATCGTGGCGCGCTCGATCGCATTCCGCAGTTCGCGGATATTGCCCGGCCAGCTATGCTGGGCCAGAATCCGCAAAGCTTCCCGGCCGAGCAAGACGCCGGGCAGGAACCTGGCCGCGAATGAGAACGCCAGCTCTTCAAGATCGTCCATGCGCTCCCGCAGCGGCGGCAGGTGAATGGGAAACACGGCGAGCCGGTAGTAGAGGTCCTCGCGGAATCTCTGTTCCGCAACCATCTTCTTCAATTCGGCATTGGTGGCCGCCACTACGCGGACGTCGACCTTGAGATTGTCATTGCCGCCAAGCCGCTGCACTTCGCCTTGCTCGAGGAAGCGAAGAATCTTGCTCTGCAGCGAGAGCGGCATATCTCCGATTTCATCCAGGAACAGCGTGCCCCCGTGGGCCGCGTGAATGCGACCGATGCGCGACTGCAATGCGCCGGTGAAAGAACCTTTGGTGTAGCCGAACAATTCCGCTTCGAGCAGGGTCTCGGGAATCGCAGAGCAATTCACGACGACGAAAGGCTGGTTTCTGCGCGCGCTGATCAGATGAAGCTCCTGCGCGAGCAAGTCTTTGCCGGTGCCGCTTTCGCCGGTGATCAGGACGGTGGTATTGCGCGCCGCAACCATCCGGGCCACTGCCCAGGTTCGCTGCATCGGCTCTGAGTTCCCGATCATCCCGCGCAGCTTGATCTTGTTGCTCTCCGGCACAACCCGCGCAATCTCAGGAATGGCGGGCGCAAAGCTCACCGTCCTGACGGCGCCGCCGCCGTTGAGCACGTCGACAAGCTTGGCCGAGACCGGCGTGGGCGACGCGCTGCCCACCAGAAGCTGGCCCGTCTGCGAATTCAGCATCAGTACCTGGGTATTCGGAAACCTGTTGTTGACGATCGCGCGGAAGCCATCCGGTTCGAGGTCGGGCAACATGGGATCCAGCAGCAGTACGCCATCAGAGGTCTCGTGCTTGCGCAGAATCTCCAAAGCGCCCGCGCCGCTGCCGGTTTGCAGAACGTTCCAGCGCTCAGGAACGAGCTTGCCCTTGAGCTCCTGCCGCAGTTGGGCATTGGGGCTCACGAGAATCACGTTGAGCGGAAGCCGATCTTCGAAACGTTCAGATTGAATAACGGGAATGCCCATGCTGCTCCTGCTGAAACCGGGGAATGAATTGTTTGCAACTCCAGTTTCGGAAAAACGAAATTCGTACTTTTCTACTTGCTTGCGTAGGCCGCGGAAAACTTCTCCTCAGTATGTGCATCCACTTTGCAAACCGGCAGAGCAAGCGTGACGCAAAAAGGCTCTTCGGCGAAGTGATAGCGGCTCTGTTGGGACAAAATGTTTGCCTTGGCAACGGCGAGGTTCAGGCGCTCTGAGGAGTTCATGGTTCTGCCGCGCCCGCGCGAGCCGGCAATCACAACCTCGATGGAATCGCCCGAGCGCGTTACGTTCATTTCGATTCTGTCTCCGCGCGCGGAGATCGACAGCGCCGTTGCGAGCGAAGCTGCGATCGCCTTTTCTGTTCTTTGCGGATCTGCGGAGATCCGCGGCTGGAAATCTGCACTGTTCGCAACCAGCTCGACTCCGGCCGCTTGATAAGCGGGTGCTTGCTCTTCCACGATCCGCAAGAAGAGCGCCTGCAAATCAACCGGCAATTGGCTTGCGGGCTCAACCTGCAAGGCCACAAGATCCTGGACCGACTCAAAAAGCGCGCAGGTGCGGTCAATCTGGCGCACCGACAAATCTAAAAAGCGCTGCCGGGACGCGTCCTCTTCCTTCGAGAGCGCAAGCATGCCGATCGCCGAGCGCAGGATCGTGAGCGGTTGCGCCAGTGCATGCAGACCGTCGGCAAGCTCGGCGCTGAGCCAATCCTGCTCCGGACCGGTCAGCGCGGCCGGTGATGCGGAATCGCCGATTGCGGGCTTAGGATTCGCGGAGCTCATAACCGAATCCGCGAATCGTGTGGGTCAAGCGCTGCTCGCCGGGAGCGTCGATCTTATCCCGAACGTATTTCATGTAGACGTCAACAATGTTGGTCGACGGCTCGCCGGGCATGTTCCAGACCTCGTTCAGCAGCGTCGCTCGCGACACCGGTTTGCCCGCGTTGCGCATCAGGACGTCGAGGATAGCGAACTCCCGCGGCGTGAGGTCAATTCTGCGGCCGTTCCGTTCCACCCGCCGTTCCTCGCGGTAGAGGGCCAGATCTCCAACCCTGGAGCAGTTCGGGATGGTGCCGGAATTCCGGCGCATCAGCGCATGGACCCTGGCCACTAGCTCGATGAGAGAAAACGGTTTCGTCAGGCAGTCATCCGCGCCGGTCTGGAAGGCCATGACCTTATCCTCGATCCGGTTGCGGGCTGTTAAGACGAGGACGGGGAGGCGCGGCTGCGCAGGCCGCAGCCGGTCAATCAGCGCGATGCCATCAAGCTTGGGAAGATTAAGATCCAGGATCAGCAGATTGTAGCGGCCCTCGTCTTGCAGAGCGGCCAAGGCCTGCTCTCCATCGTGGGTCAGGTCGACGCTGAAGCGGTGTTCCCGCAGTTCGGCGCAGAGAAACTCAGCGAGATCGACATCATCTTCGGCGATAAGAATCCGCCGGCCGGCCGGTCCGCTGAATTCACGCAGGACCTTGGTGCTCCCCGATCGATCTTCTACTGGCGTGGCAATGGAACCTGCCGGCAAAGCTGACGAACTGCTCAGCGTGGAAGGGGCTACTTGCATTGGGACCCTCTCATGTGACGCAAATTAGGCCACTCAGGAACTCCGGGGATGAGCCCTAATAACTTTGGTAATCGTGTGGCTTGTATGGATAATCTCTCATTGAATTTCAATCATCAATACACCCTAAGTGGCATTTCGACACAGATTTGGGTCACGCAGGCCGGAATTATTAGAATTTCTGAGAAAACTACCCGGCACGATATACTTTTGGCTCAAGCGGCGCCTATGCAGAAATTCGAATATCGAACCCCGCGGTATCAGGTCGACTTCCCGGTTCTCCTCGCGCTGGAGAGCACGAGCATCCACGGACGATGCAGAGAGATCAGCAGGGAAGGGATGAGGGTGGAACTGCATGAGGCAGTTACGCCGGAGGCCTGCGGCACAGTTTCATTCAGCTATAAGGAGCTTTCGCTGGAGGTGCCCGTGTGCGTTGCGCGCAGCGGCGCCGGGCAGGGTGGGCTCAGGTTCGTATTCGAATCGGAAAAGGACCGGGGCCCGGTCGACCGCCTGGTCGCGCTGCTGGCTGGCGCTACCGGCCAGCCTGGCCCGACCTTGGTCCGCTAGCTATTTTGTGGGGCTATTTCCGGAGCTATTTCCGGACTTCTGCGCGCTGGGAGGCGGCGACGCATTCTGGTGGGTGACAGATGGCGGGAGAGGCACTTCGGACGCGTTAATGACCTGATATTGCACAATGAGCGTTACCCTGCGGTTGGAAGGGTCCTCAGGGTGCAGGGGCAGGCGCGGCTCCCGGTCGGCGAAGCCCCTTACCTGCGCGATCTGATCCTTCCTGACCCCTTCGTCCTCCATCAATCTTCGCGCCTCATTGGCCCGATCCGACGATAGGTCCCAATTGTCGTAGGTCCCCTCGGTGGAATACACCATGGAGTCGGTGTGCCCCTCGATGGAGATATCGTTCGGCAGTTTACCCAACTCGATCGAGAGCGCTTTCAGGAGGTCCCGCAAGGCGGGGGTCGGCTTCGCGCTGCCCAGTTCGAAGAATGTTCCTTTGGCCGATTCCATCAGCTCGATGCGCAGCCCTTCGGCGGTGACCGTGATCTCGATCTGATTCTTCAGCTTGTCCAAAGGGTCGAGATGATGAATAGAATGAAGAAGCTGGTCTTTCAGCTTGCTCATGTCCTCTTTTTTGAGAGCCACGTAGGAAGCGCTTCCGTTCTGGTTGCTGCCCACCCGTTTGGCAGTGCCGCGCGGGTCTTTAAAGTAGCCTCCTACGGCCTCCTGCACCTGCTTGCTGGCGTTCATCAGCCATAAGACGATGAACAGCGCCATCATCGCTGTGACGAAGTCCGCGTACGCGACCTTCCACGCGCCGCCATGGTGTCCGCCATGGCCTTTCTTTTTCTTGATGATGATGATTGCGGGTGCTACTTCCATGATGCAACTCTCTTTCCATCCGTCATGCTGTCGCTGGCCCGTCCGTTATGCTGCCGCCGCCGGCGCTGCGGCGTCCTTCTGACGGCAGGCCGCTTCCACTTCCTTGAAGGAGGGGCGAACATGCTCAGGTACGGCGCGGCGCGCCACTTCAACCGCTACCGCAGGAGACATGCCCTTCAGAAACGAGAGCATAACCACGCGCAGGACGTGATAGAACGCGTGTTCGTCGTCGATCAGCTTGGTCAGGTTCGCAGCCAGAGGGCCTACCACGCCGTAGCAGAGCAGGATGCCCAGAAATGTGCCGACCAGGGCCGCGGCCACCTTATGGCCAATCTCCTCGGGAGGACCGCCGAGCGCGCTCATGGTCACCACCACTCCCAGAACCGCGGCGACGATTCCGAGGCCGGGGAGTGCGTCGGCCATGGTCGTAAGCGCTGAGGCAGGCTGGCTCGCCGATAGGTGGTGGACATCCATATCCAATTCCATCATCTGGTCAACGTCGAAGGGGGTTGCGCCGCCGGTGATCGCCATCCGCATCGTGTCGCAGACAAAATCGCGCACATGATGGTTACCCAGGAATTCGGGATACTTCGAAAATACGGAGCTCTTCTCCGGCTCTTCGACGTCGGCTTCGATCGCTACCAGGCCGCCTTTGCGCGCCTTGTTGAAGAGTTGAAACATCATCTTGAGGCAATCGATGTAGCGCGGTTTCGAATACTTCGATCCTTTGAGCACCATCAGGAGGCTGCCGATGATCTTCTTGAGGATGTGCATCGGGTTGCCGACCAGCATCGTCCCCACGGCCGCGCCAGCGATAATCAGAAACTCTGAGGGCTGAATGAGTACAGGCAACGGGCCCTTTTCCATCAGGAAGCCGCCCAGGACCGCGCCGAAAACCAAAAGAATACCTATGATTGAAAACATGGAATGAGCTTCCTCCGCTCGAGCTTTCTAGGAGTTGGAACCTGGCCCGCGTTGTCTGCCAGTTGCCTTAAATAATGACTTTCGTCACCCTACTATCGGCATTCTGTCCCCAGGTTTTCAGCGTGGAAATCCGGATGAACCCACAATACCGGCCGGAAGAATTGGGGCCTTCCCAGCCCACTCTGTAACCCGGTTTCGAGGCCGGCTTCGCGCCAGTGTGGCGTCTCTGAAGTTCATGGCATTGGCTGGGATCCCGAACCGCGGATCCCCCTCGACGTCGCTCAGGGCAGGCTTTCGACTGCAATTGGCGCTCAATGCGCGCTAATCTTCGATCAGATGACAGTGCTTGTATGTATGCGTCAATAACTTAGCAACTTGAACTTAGCGAACTTGAATTTAGCGAACTTGGCAACTTAGCAAACTTGGCAACTTAGCGAACTTGGCGCACAGCTAAATGTCGATACAGCGCTAGAAGCTGTTTCATAAATGTTTGCGGCCCTGAGGGAGACGTCCCTCAGGGGCTAAAGCCCAACGATTTTTTGCGGCGTTTGCGGCACGACTAAAGTCGTGCCCTTTCACAAAGCTATTGATGAGACTGGTTCTAGTGAGTGAAGTTGCTTTGCAGCTTCTTTTCTATTTGGTCTACGGCCATCGGTTTGCTGAAATAGAAGCCTTGAATTTCAAAGCAGTTCTGCGCGCGCAGGAAGTCCAGCTGCTCTACGTTTTCAACACCCTCGGCCAGAACATCGAGATTGAGCGCCTTGGCCATGTTGATGATGGCCGTGGTGATGGCCGCGTCATCGGCGTTCTCCGGCACTTCGCGAACGAAAGAGCGGTCGATTTTGAGTCGATTGACTTTGAACTGCCTTAGATAATTGAGACTCGAATAACCGGTGCCGAAATCATCGATCGTCAGCTTCACTCCCAGTTCTCTGAGTTCCTGGATGAGCGTGAACATGACGTCCACGTTGGTCATCAGCAGGCCTTCGGTCAGTTCGAGCTCGAGGTATTTCGCACTGAGGCCCGTTTCGCGAAGGATGCGGCGGACCAATTCGCAAAACCCTTGCTGCCGCAACTGAATCGCGGAGACATTGACGGCGACGGGCACGGCAGGCAGACCGGCGTCCTGCCATTTGCGGGCCTGCGCACAGGCTGTCCGCATCACCCACTCGCCGATGGGCACAATCATGCCGCTGCTTTCCGCCACCCCAATAAAATCGTTAGGCGGTATCAGGCCCATCTCGGGATGCTGCCAGCGCAGCAGCGCCTCCAGTCCAGATACATCGCCGGTACGGGTGTCTATCTGTGGCTGGTACACGAGAAAGAGCTCGTTGCGTTCGAGTGCCAGCCTGAGGCCGTTCTCCAACCGCAGCCGGTCACGGATCTGACGGTCTATGCCCTCTGAGAAGAACTGGAATTCGTTGGCTCCCTTCTCCTTTGCCGCATACATGGCCACGTCGGCGCGTTCCATCAGAGTGTCGGCGTCGCGGCCGTGCTCGGGAAACATGCTGATGCCCATGGTGCTGGACACATTGAAGGAATGCCCGAGGAAAGAGAACTCTGCGCTGATCGCGGCGAGCACCTGCTGGGCGATCAACTGGACCTCGCGAACGTTTTTTACATCTTGCAGAATGATGGCGAATTCGGCGCCGCTCAACCGCGCTGTGGTGATCTCTGCGCCGAGAACCGCCCTGATACGCATTGCCGTTTCCTGCAGGAGCCGGTCGCCGAAGACCTTCCCGAGGGAATCGTTGATCATCTTGAATCGATCGAATTCCAGCAGCATGAGAGCGGCACGCTGGCTTCTCGAGTCCGCATGGGCTATCGACTCTGCGAGCCGCTCTTCGAAGAGAGGCCGGTTGGGCAGGCCGGTCACCGAATCGTAATAGGCGAGCTGCCTGATCCGGTCCTCAGCCTTCTTGCGGTCGGTGATGTCTTCCGCAGTTCCCTCGTAATGAGCGATCTGGCCGCTCTCAATAACGGCTTTGGCGTTCAGCAAAACCCACTTCGTTGGTCCATCGGCGACGTGCACTTCCGCCTCAAAGCCGCATTGGATCCCGTGCTCCTGGACGCGGTGGAGAAACTCACTCCATGCATCGCGGTCGACGAACACGTGTTCATCGAAACGGGGTACCGCTGCCAGCATCTGTTCCGGGCCGTCGTATCCGCAGAGCGTCGCCAGGGCGTCGTTGACAATCAACGGCACGCACTCGGAGCTTATGCGGAAGATCCCGATCGGAGCGCCTTCAAACAGGCTTCGATAGCTCTCCTCGGCTTCCATGAGACTCTGATTGGTTTCTTCGTAGCGGACCAGCAGACGATGCACTGTTTCCAGCGCTTCGTGCCACACGTGCTGCAACGGACGCTGCTGTCTGCGCTCGACGAAGGGCCTTGCATGCGGGCCTTTGACCAACGCGCGGTCATCTTTCCGGTTGCTTCTTAAGGCGCCGGAAGCCGGTTCAGATTTTGCCTTTTGAAGCGCAGGACTGCCGGTACCCAAGGAGTGCATGGCCTTCCATCGGCAGTTCACGGAAGAAGTTCCAGGGCGGAATCGAAAATGTTTCGTTCTGGGCAAATCTGCGCCGGGAAACGGACGCTTCCGGGCAAAATTTGCCTATTCCAGGTGCTGGATATCCGGACGGTTTCAGGCATAACTCGTTTATTTTCAGCAAGTATCTCCTGCGATGGCCTTCCCTCAGTTGCGGCACTCGGCTTGCAACATTCTCTGCACATCACTCTCTTCAAGGAGATTTCAGTGCATATACCCAGTCTTCCGGCAAATGCTTTTATGGGTGCTCTGTCCCAGACTCTGACCGGGTCCGCGGCTCGGGTGTCGGGCGGCGGCGCGAAGGGCTTCGAATCCGATCTGGCATCCGGCAATATCGCCGGTGCGCAATCCTTCCTTTCCACCTTGCAGCAGAAGCTCTCCACGGACGGTTCCGGCGGCACCGGAACGGCGATCTCGGCGCAGCTCAAGCAGGTAAGCACCGACCTCAGTTCCGGAAATGTGTCGGCGGCGCAATCCGACTTCCAACAGCTCAAGTCGGGCATCTCGCAGCTGCACGCACAGGCCGTTCCAGGCTCTCAATACGGCGCCGGCGATCTCAACCAGGCCCTGGCCGCGACCGGTGTAACCACCTCCTCTCTCGCTTCTTACGCGCTTCAACAGGGCGCATTCACGGGCGCGCTGAATCTCTCTTCGCCGAGCACCAATCCATCGTTCTCGATCAACGCGTAAAAGCAGGCCTGGACGAACGGGAAAGACACGCCGTATAGCACGGATGGGGAAGGAGGACTCATGCTTTACCACCTGAAAATCTTCTGCCTAGATGCCGATGAAACGGATGCGCCACTCGTCCGCGAGGTCGAGCCGGCCAGCGAAAGCCGTTGCAACTGGACGAGCAGTATCGCCCTCAGTCGCGCCCTTGCAGATTCTGTTCTGATCGTTCGGATCAGGGCATCGTGGAGTTCTCGTGGATAAAGGCACCATCACCGGCATTCTGGTTGCGCTTGCCGGAATTGGAATTGGGTTGGTCGTCGAGGGTGGCAAGATTGCTCAGGTGGTTCAGCCCACGGCGGCGTTGATCGTTCTCGGCGGCACGCTGGGAGCTGTGCTGATCCAGTTTCCCTTCTCGGTTGTGCTGCAGGCCGTGGTGCAACTGAAAGATGTGTTTTGGGATTCAGAGCCTCATCCGGACGCGCTGATCCAGAATCTGTTGCGTTACGCCTTCAAGGCGCGCAAGGAAGGGCTTCTCTCGCTCGATGCGGAGTTGGGCAAGATCCAGGATCCGTTTCTCAAAGAGAGCTTGATGCTGGCGATTGATGGCGTCAGCGCCGAAGACCTGCGCAGGATGATGGAACTGCAGCTCGACTATCGCGGAGAGAAGGCCGAGCGCATCCCCAAAGTGTTTGAAGCCGCCGCGGGCTATTCGCCTACCATCGGGATCATCGGTGCGGTGCTCGGGCTCATCCAGGTGATGCAGCATTTGCAGGACATCAATGAGGTAGGCCGGGGCATCGCGGTCGCCTTTGTCGCGACCATCTACGGTGTCGGCACGGCCAACCTGCTTTTTCTGCCCTGGGCGGGGAAGCTGAAGATCCGGATGCGCGAGCGGCAGGTGATCCGCGAGATGATGCTCGAAGCGGTTCTATCCATTCTCGAAGGAGTGAATCCCCGCGCTCTTGAGCACCAGTTGGGCAGTTATCTTCCCGCTCCGATTCGGCACGGCGCAGCGAGAGCATCCGCGCATGGACCCACGCCCGCTCCCGCCGTGGTGAATAAGCGATGAGGCGAAAGCGCTACGTTGAAGAGCCGGTTAGCCACGACCGCTGGCTGGTCTCCTATTCCGACTTCATTACATTGCTCTTTGCTTTTTTTGTTGTGCTGTTCGCCTCCGCCTACAGAGACAAGCACGCAATCATCCGGGTCTCGCACGCCATTCACAACGGGTTTGAGACGCTGGGAGTGTTTGCCGGGGGCAGCGACAAAACGGCCATTGCATACGCCGGTTTGCCGGTAAACTCACCGGACGCGCCGCCAGGGAGGGACACAAGGCCCGGCAACAGTCCGCCGCTGGGAATTCCGACGGCAGACCTCATCGAACTGCGGCGTCAGCTCCAGGCTGCAATGGGCGCCGAACTGAAGAGTCATGAGATCGAGATCAGCGTCACGCCGGAGGGATTTGTCATCAGCCTCAAAGAGCTCGGTTTTTTTGACAGCGGGCAGGCGGAGTTGCTGCCAGGAGCCGCGGAAAAGATCAAGCGGATCGCGAAGATCCTGATGCTGCATGATCTGGAGCTGCGCGTTGAGGGGCACTCTGACAACCAGCCGATCCACAACCAGCAGTTTCGCTCCAATTGGGAACTATCGACTGCGCGCGCCATGGCTGTGCTTCTGCCGCTCGTCGACGATTCCGGATACGATCCCAGGAAGATCTCCGTGGCGGGCTATGGCCAATATCGGCCGGTTGCGAGTGACGCCACATCGGAGGGACGCAGGATGAACCGGCGCGTCGATCTCGTGGTGCTGGGAACCGCTCCGTTGACACCCGTGACTCCACAGTAAGAAGAATCCGGCAACGCGGCAACGGCCGGCACGGGCAAACAAGGCCGCAGCCGAACCTGATACGCGCAACCCCGCCAGAGCTTTCCACAGCCAGTGAGCGGCGATCGACTATCCTGTTTTCATGGCGACGACCAATGCCTCATTGCTGCGCACCCTTGGCAACTCCGATCTTCACCTCACGCCGATCGGCTTTGGCGCGTGGGCTATCGGCGGTGGTGGCTGGCAGTACGCCTGGGGTGCGCAGGACGACAACGATTCTATAGCGGCTATCCGGCGTGCTCTCGACCTCGGCATCAACTGGATCGACACGGCCGCGGTCTATGGGCTGGGCCACTCCGAAGAGGTGGTTGCGCGTGCCGTGAAAGCTTCCGGCCACAGGCCATACATCTTCACCAAGTGTTCCTTGCGCTGGGGCGAGGACAAGTCCATCTACAACTCGCTCAAGGCTGCTTCGATTGCCGAGGAACTGGAAGGATCACTGCGGCGGCTGCAGGTGGAGACGATCGATCTCTACCAGGTGCATTGGCCGAATCCGGAGAGCGAGATCGAAGAGGGCTGGGAGGCGCTGGCCCGGTTGCGTGAGCAGGGAAAGATCCGCTGGATAGGGGTCTCGAATTTTTCCGTTGAGCAGATGAAGCGCATCCAGAAGATTGCGCCGATTACCAGCCTGCAACCGCCGTACTCCATGCTCCGCCGTGCGATTGAAGAGCAGATCCTGCCCTTTGCGCAAGCCAACGGCATAGGCGTGATCAATTATTCGCCCATGCTCTCCGGACTGCTGACCGGCAAAATGACAGCGGAGCGCATTAGCGCGATGCCCGCCGACGATTGGCGCCGGAACAATGTGGAATTCAAGGAGCCGCGGCTCAGCCGCAATCTCCGCCTGGTGGAGCTGCTTCGCGAAATCGGAAGCGCTCACCGCGTAACTCCGGGCGTGGTCGCGGTGGCGTGGACGCTCCATCATCCGGCCATTACGGCGGCCATTGTCGGCGGCCGCGATGCAAAGCAGGTTGAGGAATCGGCTTCTGCGCTTGACTTCAGGCTCGGCGAGGACGAGTTTACGAGGATCAACGGATTCCTGGCATCCAATCCGGCGTGATGCATCCTCTTCCATCGAAAAACGGCAGCACAAAGCCCTGGCATTGAGCCAGGGCTTTGTGCTGCGGAAAGCCAGATTGAATCGCCTTACATGGCGGCTACGAAACTCGGAACCATCACCGCGGCGTGATCTTGCATCAGCTGCGTCATCCGGGCAGCCATGCCGGTGTACATGGAGGCGGCGCGGAAAGCATTGATGCGGACACCCTCGCTGGCTTGCGTGAAGGCATATTGGCCGAGCGCCATCAGCACGCATACGCGGATCTGCATGGCATCGCTATGCAAGGTCTCGACCAGCAGGCGGTCAACGCCCTCGCAGTGCGTGGAAGCATAGTTGGCCATTTCCAAGAGCACGTGGGCGTTCTGGTACATCACCCACAGACCCTTCGGGCCTTCCATTCGTTTCCAGGCGTCATCCGGAGTGGCGCTGAGCCCTTCCTTCCAGAGGAAGTGATCGCTCAATTCGCGAGCACTCCAGTCCGGACGAAGACGAGAGAGCAAAGTCTCCCAGGTTTGTGCGTTGCGGCGGCGAACACTCTGCCGCCAGCGACCAAGGTAAAACACAATAGCGGCTACTGCCGCGATTTGAAGCAAGGGTAGAATCATTTGATGATCCTTTTTACCCGTGTGCCGGTAACCAGTAAATCAGTCACTCGCTCACGGTCTGCTTTTGGTTACTTATAACTATTACCAGAGATCGGCATTTTTTGCCATAAAAAAGCGTGGATAACCCACCCCTTTGGTGTTAGATTGCGGGACTCGATAGGACAGTGCACAAAAGTAACCATTGGAGCTCCCGATCCTCACAGGAACGGCTTCGTTCATCGTTCAGCGGCCGCTCTTTGGAGGCTGGACGGAACCTGAGTCAGACAGGGAGATGCGTGTGGAGCGCGCGGCTCCGGCGACGGCGAGAAGCATGCTCTGCATCTGCGGGCTGAATTCGCGCCGTTCGGCTTCTTTCTGGGCAAAGCTGAATGCCCAATACAGCAGAGAACAAAGATAGATTGGAGCCAGCAATCCCTCCAAGCCGACATATTGGGCCGCAGTCGTCTGATGCGAGTGCCAGAGAGTCACCGTCAGGGAGGCCAGGGAGTAAAAACCAAGTCCTGTCGCCACCTGAAGCTCGCGATCCTTCCAGCTGATCGAGAGCAACTGGCTGCATCCAGCCAGGAGGACAAAGAGGAGAACCCTCAGGACCGAGACCGTTTGCTGGAGGCGCAAAAGGACCCTCCATTCTAGGACCGCGACAGAGTGCCCAGGCGCCACGGCGTTTGTGAACGGCCATATTGCCAAGCCCGCTCCAGCGATAAGGATACCCAGGATCCATACCGTGGACCGTGGCAAAGATTTCTGATAAGGACGAAATACAGACCACGCCACTTCAACGAGCACGCAGAACTGAAGGGCAAAATCCAGGATGCTTTCGTAAAAATAAGTATTGAAGACGGCTCTGGCCGAGAAACGATGTTCGACTACAGAATAGACCAGACTTCCAATCAGACAATTCAGGCTGTAAATACAGAAGAACGGAAGCTTTCGCCACGCTCGTCTGTAGACGAGCATGGCAACCACAACAGCTTCGGCCACGTTGCCGGCGAAGAATGCAGTAGCTTCCAGGCTCACATCAGCCTCTTGCCCGAACTCATAGACCCAATCATATCGCGATTATCGGCGATTCATTGGGGTACCGCCCTACAACAAACAGGGAAGGCTCCGGCCACTAAACCGCGGACGGAGGCATCGGCATCGGATTGATCGGCGAAGCGATGCTGGCTACTGCCGGGGGCATCGGCATCGGATTGATGGGCGAAGCGACGCTGGCTACTGCCGGGGGCATCGGCATCGGATTGATCGGCGAAGCGGCGCTGGCTACTGCCGGGGGCATCGGCATCGGGTTGATCGGCGAAGCGATGCTGGCTACTGCCGGGGGCATCGGCATCGGATTGATGGGCGAAGCGACGCTGGCTACTGCCGGGGGCATCGGCATCGGATTGATGGGCGAAGCGACGCTGGCTACTGCCGGGGGCATCGGCATCGGGTTGATCGGCGAAGCGGCGCTGGCTACTGCCGGAGGCATCGGCATCGGGTTGATCGGCGAAGCGATGCTGGCTACTGCCGGGGGCATCGGCATCGGATTGATCGGCGAAGCGACGCTGGCTACTGCCGGAGGCATCGGCATCGGGTTGATGGGCGAAGCCATCGCCGTTGAAACGAACATAGCCAAAGCTGCACTAATAGAGAGAGAGCCGATTTTCATCGATCTTGTGTACATTGCAGTACGCTCCTTGGTTCGGGTTGCAAAAAAAGACTACCCCAAATTGTGTAGATGAACTAGCACAAAAGTGACAATTTGCTTAAATTCGCCTCTCAACAGGGGTTTTTTGCTCTTTGGCAGACAATAAAGTGTGCGAAAACAGTCCATTTTCGCCTTATATTCACGTGTGCAGAATCTGCACAGCGCCAATATGCCTGGGAGATGCTTGCCAGATATCATGGGGCAGCGCACCCTCATGCGCGCGGAAGGCCGGTAACGCGGGAGAGCCGCGAAAGCCAGCTTTCTCAAAAGGCGTTCGCGGTGATTCCCGAAGTTCGCGCCCGATTTAACCATCGATTTAACGAGGAGAAATACGCATCGCTTCTTGGGTCGATCGAGCGACGCTGCGGCGTTGCGGTGGATTTTCGCGTAGCGGAGACGCCGATCTTCGTGCCGCTCGGCCTGCTGGAAGAGATGGCGGCGGCCGGCGCAGATCTGGTCAACAGCTTGACGCGCGATACGGACTATCTCGCTGCGGCGCGGGAGGCAATTCCGAGCGGCTACCGCGCATCCGGCGAGACACCTCATCCCAACTTTCTTACCGCCGATTTTGCCCTGGTCCGCGATTCATCCGGCCAATTGACGCCCAAGCTCGTGGAGCTGCAGGGCTTTCCGTCTGTGTATGGCTACCAGGCTGAGCTGTGTTCGGCCTATCGCGAGGCATTCCAACTCGGCGACAGCCTGGGCACCTATCTCGGCGGACTGGATGACGGGAAATATTGGAGTTTACTTACCGAAACGATCGTTGCCGGCCATGACCCCCGCACCGTGGTCTTGCTGGAGATCGATCCGCTGCAGCAGAAGACGCGGCCGGACTTCGAGGTAATGGCACGCCGGCTGGACATTCCCGTTGTCGACATTCGCACGGTGGAAGCGCTTCAAAACAAACTACATTACCGGGACGAGGCGGGCCGTCTCGTTCGCATCCGCAGGATCTACAACCGGGCTATCGCCGACGAGTTGATAGCGCGCGAAATCACGTTGCCTTTTGACTGGACCGGCGCGTGGGATGTGGAATGGGCAGGACATCCCAACTGGTATTTCCTCTTAAGCAAATTTTCAATTCCATGGCTTTCCGGTCCGGCTGTCCGTCATCCGGTCGTTCCTCCCGCGGTGTTTCTCAGCGACTTTTTGGAGGGAAGCGGCCGGGACGAACTGGCCGAGGCAGGAGTGTCGCTGCCAGCTGAGGAAGGCCTGGGAACGGTCTATAAAGATCTCCTGCTCAAGCCCCTATTCTCCTTTGCCGGCAAGGGGATCCTGTTCGACCCTTCCCGTGCGGAACTGGAGGCAGTTCCGGCGGCCCGGCGGTCTGATTTTCTGCTCCAGCAGCGCATGAGATTTGAGCCTACGATCGAAACCCCGCACGGGCTCACCCAGGCGGAGATTCGGATCCTGTATCTGTGGCCGGACGGCGGCAGCCTGACTCCTGCTCTCTCCCTGGTGCGCCTGGGCCGCGGAAAGATGATGGGGGTCGATCACAATAGAGGCCAGAAATGGGTGGGAGCGTCGGCAGCATTCTTTCCCAACTGATTCATTCTCGACACTCTTCTGAAAAAATCTAAAAAAATCCCAATAGAACTACTACGCGGTTTTTAAAGTTACTTTTCTGAAAACTTTCGTGCCGTGTTGCCCTTATGGAATTTTCGCTAGAGTGGCCGAGATGCCTGATACTAAGTGCGGGATTGGATCTATGACATTTGTGAGCTCGGGATTTTCACTTCGGCCTGAGACGCCGGACTCCAATGGAGCGCGGCAAGAGGTTCGGTGTGCCGTGCGCTTTCCACTGATGTTGCCGGTTGTATTGGCCACCGAAGGGGAAGAGGTGACGGCAACCACCAAGAATGTTTCCGCGAACGGGGTTCTCTTTGAGCTCGACCGGGATCTGTTGGTTGGCGCGGACATCCGTTTTGACCTGCGCATGCCCCATACAGTGCTTGGTACTCCCCATGATGTGCTAGTTCATTGCACGGGACGTGTGGTACGCTGCTCCTTAAGCCAAAATCAGCATCTCGCTGCCGCCACAATTGATGAATACCAGTTTGCGGAGCGGTGAGGTGCCTAGGTCTTTTGGCGGCAGCCAACTATGGATTTCCTGGATGATTCTCCTGAAGTCGAAACACCTGACACGGCGGTCAAACCAGGGACGATCCGCATAATTCTTGCGGACTCCCAGGCTATTTACCGTGTCGGTATTCGCAAAGTCTTTGCCTTGGAAGATGATCTTCGCGTGGTGGCCCAGGCCGACTCTCTCGATAGTCTCCGCGCGGCCATCGAACGCTACCCCACCGATGTCGTGCTCCTCGAGGGCGGCTTGCTGGCGGGTACGGCCAACGTGATTCCGGAACTCTTGCGGATAGCTCCCGACCTGAAACTCATCGTGCAAGCGGTTGCTTCGGACGAAAACCACACGGTCGAGCTTTATCGCCGCGGGGTTCGCGGCATCGTGAACCGCTCCATCTCTCCCGACTTGCTGGTCCGGTGCGTCCGCCGCATCGCCGCCGGCGAGACCTGGATCGATAACCAATCGGTGAACTGGGTGATCGAGGCTTACCGCGCCCAGGCCGCGGCGCTGGTGAGTCCGCGCAACCAGCCGCGTCTTTCTCCCAAAGAACTGGCCATCATTACCTGCATCACGCAGGGAAAACGGAACAAGGAGATCGCGTTCCAGCTGGGAACCACCGAGCAGGTCATCAAAAACTATCTGCGCAAGATCTACGACAAGCTCGGCGTCTCGGACCGCCTGGAACTAGCCCTCTATTGCCTCCACAACAAGATCATCCAGTCGGACATGGATGAAGAGGTTGTGGCGCAAAAGATCGTCACCAGCTAAGAATCGCCCGGGCCGGTATTGCCGGGCGCTGTTCCAGGCTGAACCGGGTTTCCATTGCAGTCGCATTCGATTGGCTGTTCCGCGGCTTTGCGGCTGCGCGCAAGCTCCAGCAGGCGAATCAGTTCAGCCAGCTCTGCGCGGCTCATGTGCCCCAGCAGTTCTTCCGGCGCCCTCCGAATCTCGGGATCCATGGCACGGAGCAGCTCGAGCCCGGTTTCGGAGACCTGGGTCAAAACCACACGGCGGTCCTGCCGGTCGCGCCGCTGGCGGATGAGCCTGAGCGCTTTCAACCGGCGTAGCAGCCGCGTGATGTCCGGCTCGGCTGTGATCATCCGGTCGCCGATTGCCGCGCAGGGCAGCCCGTCTGGCTGTGCGCCACGCAGAATCCTCAACACGTTGTATTGCGTAGAAGTGACGCCCCAGTCGCGGGTCCTGCGATGGACGGTCCGCTGCAGGGAGTCAGCGGTGCGTAACAGGTTGAGGAGAGCCTCTTCTTCCATGCTGGAGAAAGGCGGTTCCTGCGCGATTTCCTGTCTCAAGCTAGTCATTGATAGGCTCCATGGCGGCGCAACCGGAACTTGCGCCGTGCGACTGCGCAGCTCTATTCCGCCGTCCCCGTTTATGGGTATGCGCGAGAGAACGGCAACCTGCTGACGCAGAATGGGAACTCTCCACGATATTAGGATGTCGCAGGCACTTTATCCGTCGCAACAGCTAATTGCATGGCGGAACGATTCAAGATAATTAAGTACATTTCGGTTCACAGGCGCACATACGCAATGCGGGTTCTGACGGCATGGATGCGGTTTTCGAAATTTCAGCGATTCCATGCTTGCTTCCGAGCTCGTGAAACCAAATCGCCGGGTTGCTCGTCCCAGGATAGAAGACGGCTTCGACGCAAATTGGCCTGTTTCTGGAAGATTTGCTTCCGACGATCCCAAATCGGAGCGTGGCGATGCTTCACAATCCGCCGGAGCCGGGACTAAGATAGGCGCAGCATCACGTCTTTGAGTGCCCGCGTGACGAAACCTCGCCGCTGCGAGCCCTTCCCACTCCGGAACGACCAACCAATTGGAGCAGCGGCCATGTCGGATACAGACGATCTGAAGAGCAGCGGGGATCCAACGAAAACGATTACGAGACGGCGATTCATCCTTGGTGTCATTGCCGGCGGGGCGGCGGTGGGAGCGGCGAGTTACCGGTTCCTTGCTCCGCATGGCCGCGCGATCTCCGGCGCGGGCGAGCGGCTGATCACCATCAACGTGAACGGCAAGCCGCGGCGCGTGGATGTGATGAAGCAGGAGACGCTGGCCTGGACGCTGCGCTATAAACTCGGCCTCACTGGAACCAAACTCGGCTGCGACCGCGCCGAGTGCGGCGCCTGCACGGTGACGATCGACGATGTCCCGCACTATAGCTGCTCGGTTCTTACGCACACCGTGCGCAACCGCAAGGTGATCACCATCGAAGGGCTGGCTTCGGCGGAGGGCGAGTTGCACCCGGTGCAACAGGCGGTAATCGATGAGCAGGGCTTTCAGTGCGCCTTCTGCATGTCTGGATTCATTATGTCCACGGTAGGCTTCCTCAAAACGAATCCGAATCCTACGCGGACGGAACTGGCGCACGGCATCTCGGGCAACCTGTGCCGCTGCCAGGATTACAACAAGATCCTCGACGCGATGATGCGCGGCGCGGAGAACATGAGGAGGGCCTGAGCATGTCTGAATCGACGCCCACCAACGCGACCAAACCTGCCTCTGGAGAGGCGCGCCCCTTCGGTACCGGCTACAAACTGATCGGCAAGAACTATGTGACGAATGACCTCATGGCCAAGGTGACCGGAACCTCGAAGTATGCCGAGGATTTCCGCGCCGAAGGCATGCTGTTTTGCCGGCTTGTGCTCAGCCCGATGCCGCATGCGCGCATCCTGAGCATCGACGCAAGCGAGGCGCTGGCGATGCCGGGGGTAAAGGGGATTCTCACTGCCGATGACATCCCCGCGCAGGCGGATTTTCTGAATGACAACGGCCAGACCATCAAAGCCAGCAAGTGGGGTGAGCGAGCGCTTACGAACGAGCCTGTGTACCAGGGCGACCCGATTCTCGCCGTGGCGGCCGTCGATGAGCTGACTGCCGCGGAAGCGATCGAGAAGATCAAGATTGATTTCGAGCCACTTCCGTTTGTGATCGACCCGCTCGAAAGCCTGCGACCGGGCGGATCGAATCCCCGCGAGGATGGCAATGTGTGGGTTCGCCCAAAGCCGCCCGCGTCTGGGAACCAACTGACAGAACTCAAATGGACCAAGCAGGATTTTGCCGATTACGAACAGGGAAAACTGCCCACCGGCCATGCGCCCGACGAGTGGTCCTATGGCGACATCGATGCGGGCTTCCGCAACGCCGCGCTGGTGCTGGACGAATCGTTTGTGACCCCCGATGTGAGCCATCAGTGCCTGGAAACCCGCACCGCGATGGCTTACTGGCAAAACGGCAAGCTTTACATGCACACCGGCACACAGAGCACCGCGCAGACCCCGCCCGCCATCGCGCGATGGATGAATATACCCGTCGACAAGATCGTATTCATCAGCGAATACACGGGCGGCGGATTTGGCAGCAAGATCACCGGCGCGGTGACGATGATCATTCCCGCGCTGCTCTCGAAAAAACTCAACGCCCCGGTCATGATGCGGATCAGCCGCGAGGAAGAGCACTTTATCGGGCGCGCGCGGCCCAGCATCGACGGCCGCATAAAAATTGGTTTCGCCAAGGACGGCCGCATCGTTGGCCTGGATATGTTTACCGTGTGCAACAGCGGCTCCTATGACGCGGCGGGCGACGGGGCTTCCGCGGGCCGCATTGTCTCGCTCCTGTACCAGCCGCCGGCGATGCGTTGGCGCGGCGTAACGGTGATGACCAATACGCCCCCGCGCAGCGCACAGAGCGCTCCTGGCGGCATGCAGGGAATTGCCATCATGGAACCGATTCTGGCCAAGGCCGCGCGCAAGCTCGGCGTTGACCAGGTGGCCTTGCGCCGCGTCAACTGCCCTGAAGGGAAAGCGCGATATGGGCCGGTGATGCATGGCAAGCGCTCTTATACCACCAGCTGTTTTCTGCGCGACGCACTCGATCGCGGCGCGGAGCAGTTCAAGTGGCAGGAACGCGTGGCGCGCCAGCCCAAGCGGATCGGCTCCAAGGTGCGCGGCGTGGGCGTTTCGCTCAGCACATACGTCGGCGGGACGATCGGATTCGACGGACTGATGGTGATTACTCCTGAGGGGCGCGTGCGTTTCCATTCCGGCATCGGCAACCTGGGCACCGAATCGGTAATCGACGTTCATCGCGCCGCCGCTGAGATTCTGGACGTTCCTTGGGAGGCCTGCGATATCGTGTGGGGCGATACCTCCAGGATTATGCCGTATACCTGCGCCTCGGGCGGCAGCCAGACTACGCACGCCATGACGCGTGCGGCTCATTCCGTGGCTACGGCCTGCAAGCAGAGACTTCAGGAGGTCGCGGCCAAGTCCCTCGGCGGCAAGCCGGAAGACTATGAAGTGGCCAACCTGCGCGTTACCCGCAAGGGCGGCGGCGCGGGAATGAGTTTTGCGCAGGCGGCGCAACATGCCATCCAGATGGGAGGCATCTATGATGGCCACGAAGCTCCCGCCGACGTGCATAAGCTCACCAAGCAATCGGTAGCAGCACTGGCCGGCCAGGGATTGGTGGTAGCGGCGAAAGACAATTATCCCCGTGATGGAGACAGTTATTCTTTTGTAGCCAGCTTCGCTGAGATCGAGGTCGATGTCGAAACCGGCAAATACGATATCGTCGATTTCCTTGCCTACGGCGATGTGGGCACGGTGCTTCATCCGCGCGCACTCGGCGGACAGATGCTGGGGCGCTCGACGCTGGGCATTGGTCATGCGATCGGGCAGAAGTGGGTGCTCGATCCCGAATATGGCATCACCGTCGCGAAGCGTTTTTATCAGACCAAGCCCCCGACGATTCTGGACGTGCCCGTCGACATGCAATGGAACGCGTTGAATATTCCCGATCCGGAGACGCCGGTGGGCGCGCGCGGCGTGGGCGAGCCGCCAGTCGGGGGTGGATGCGCGGCTATTCTGAACGCACTTTCCGACGCGCTCGGCGATGAGATCTTCCAGCGCGCTCCTGTAAATGCAGACACCATTCTGACGTCGTACGAAGCCGGACGTCCGATGCAAAATCCCTTGCTGGCCCACATCTGAAAAGAGTGGGAACGGAGAGAGCCTATGGCAATAATTCGCGACGTTATGCCCGCCTTCGACCTGCTTCAGCCCGATTCAATCGCTGACGCGCAAAAGGTTCTGGAACAGAATGGCAGCGATGCCTGGATCATGGCCGGCGGGCTGGACAGCTTCGACTGGCTCAAGGACCGCATCAAGAAGCCGAAGGTGCTGGTGGATATCAGCGGCATCGATGAGCTGAAGGGGATTCGGGTCTCGGATGACAGCGTTGAGATTGGCGCGATCACCACGCTGACCGAAATTGCGAATCATCCTGAGATCAAGAAGAACTATAGCGTGCTTTCGCAGGCAGTGGAGCTCGTGGCCTCGCCGCAGATTCGCAACCAGGGCACGCTGGGCGGCAATGTTTCGCAGGATGCGCGCTGCTGGTATTACCGCGGCGGCTGGCCGTGCTACCGCGCCGGCGGCAACATTTGCTATGCCGATACGCCGGTGGGCCGCAATCGCGAGCACGCGATCTTCGGCGCGGACCGCTGCGTTGCGGTGCATCCCTCGGACTCGGCTCCGGCCCTGGTGGTGCTGGACGCGAAGTTCGTGATCCAGACGCCGAAGGGCGAGCGGACGGTGGATGCCGAAGACTATTTTGTTGGACCGGAGACCGACATCACGCGGCTGAACATTCTCGGGCCCGGCGATTTGCTTACGGCTATTCGGATTCCTTCCACCTGGGCCGGAGCCAGATTTTATTTCGAAAAGGTCCGCGACCGCAATGTGTGGGATTTTCCGCTGATGAATGTCGCATCGGCGACCGTGCTCAGAGGGAACAACATCAGCCGGATTCGGCTCGCGGTGAATGCGGTGTCGCCGCGCCCGATGCGCTTGAAGCAGGTGGAAGACGCGGTGGTCGGCAAGCCTGCCGATGCCTCGACCGGCGAGATGGCGGGCAAGCTCGCGGTGCAGGGCGCGGTCCCATTGCAGTTCAACGGATACAAGATTCCGCTGATGCGCAACCTGGTGAAGCGCGCCGTGGGCGGCGTGCAGGAGGCAAGATGGACTTCATAACCTGGGCAAGGAGTCCCTGGGGGCAGGCGATCCCAACCCATGTTGCGTGGGGCCTGATCTGGGTAGCGGTCATCGCGGGATTCTTTTTCATGATCGTTCATGCGCTCTACGTGGCGATTGTGGCGCCGCGCAGGGTCGTGGAAAAGATTTCGCCCGCCGAGGCCGCGGCTGTGCCGGAGCGCGTTCCGCGCCACTCGCTGGCCGCCAGGCTGTTTCACTGGATCATGGCGATCTCGATGTTGACGCTGCTGATTACCGCATTCCTGCCTAAGGTCGGCGTTCAGTTCAATTGGGTGCTTTACCACTGGATCGCGGGGCTGCTGCTGACGGTTTCGATCCTCTTCCACATCATCCACGCATCGTTCTTTTTGGATTTCTGGTCAATCTGGCCGGATAGGATCGACGTGCGCGACTCCATACGCAGGACGCTGCGTTTTTTCGGCAAGCCCGCGCCGCCAGCCGCGCGTTTTGCCAAGTATCCGCTGGAGAACAAGCTCTATCATCTGGTGATCGTGCTGGCCGGACTGGCCGTTACCGTGACCGGATTGTTCATGATGAAGCGCGTCGAGACCATCTTCACGCCGCGCAATCCATACCTGTTCAGCGATATGACCTGGGGATTGATGTACGTGCTGCACGGGCTCGCCGGCGTGGGTTTCATCGCGTTGGTGATGGTGCACATCTACATGGGCATCCGGCCGGAGAAGCTGCCGATTACGAAATCGATGATCTTTGGGTGGATGAGCCGCGATTTCTACCTGGAAGAGCACGATCCGGAGCGGTGGGTCGTCACGAAGGCGTCATCTCAAAAGAAACGGGGCTATGCGCCAAGCGATGCCGACTGAGATCGAGGAACATTGCGAGACGATTGAGGATTGCTACGAATTCACGCTGTCTTACGCAGCAAAGGGATTCGCGACCGACGAAGGCAACGACGCTGGCAGGCAGCTTCGGGAAAAGCTGACCCGCGCGGCGGAAGCCATGCGCCTTCTCGAATCCGGCTGTGCATCGGCGGCGCGGGAACTGCAATTAGCGCCAGCTGAAAAGTACGAATCATTTTTCGCCGTGCTTGCGCGCGATGCGGGCAGCGCCGTCGCCGCGATCGACCTGGTGCTGGCTCAGCCGGTCATCAGCTCGCAGCTCATCGATAGTTTGAACGCGTCGATTCATCTGCGGGCTCTTCTTACAGGCCTGTTTCTCATTACCGAGATTCTGGCCGCAAGGCAGACCCAGGCCAGGGGCGCGGCTTCGCACTGAGCCGGCGGGTGCAATCGAGGCAGGCCGGATGTACTCTCGCGAAGTTCTCGATCATTTCGAGCATCCGCGCAACGCGGGCGTGGTCACGGATCCGGACGCCTCCGTGCAGATTGAGAATCCAGCATGCGGCGACATCCTCAAGCTAACGTTCAAGCTTGCGGATGAGCATATTGGAGAGGTGCGTTTCCAGGCCAAAGGCTGCGTTGCCTCCATGGCCTGCGGTTCCGCGCTCACCGAGCTTGTGCGGGGGCGAACCATTGAGCAGGCAAGGGAACTGAGCAGGGAAGAGCTGCTTGGCGCAGTCGGAGGACTGCCCGCTGCCTCGATGCACGCGAGCCATCTGGCCATGGACGCGTTGACAGCAGCACTCCGTCAACTTGCTCACAAATCCTAGCGCAGATTGCGTAAATGCCATGAGGCAAGGAGCGTTCCTCGGGGGCTAAAGCCCAATGTTTTTGCGGCTTTCACGGCACGGCTAAAGCCGAGCCCTTTCAAGGCCGGTTCAAGGCCGGATTGATGCAGCCGGTTCTAGCGCAGGTTCTGCCGGGCCAGCGCTGAGAGCGCAGCATATTCTTCCGGCGTGTTCATGTCCGCGCTCAGATGAAGGTCGGGAACGGGAATGTACTCGAAGAACTGCGCGTGCGCATGCTTGACCTCGCGCGCGTTGCCGGTGACCGGGGCGCTAAGGAAGGCTTCAATCAGCTCATGGCTGGCTAGAAGCGGATGCCCGCGCCTGCTATCGCCCTGCGGCGCAACGGCCCAAAGGCCTCGCGGGACAGCTTTCTTGAACTGATTCACCAGCAGCTCCAACGTGATTGCGCTCAGGGGCGGGCAATCGACCGGCGTGATCATTGCAGCGTTGCAGCCGCAGGCCAGCGCCGCACGCAAGCCAACCTGCAACGAGCTGAATTGCCCGCGCTCAGGAACGGGATTGCGAGCCATCGACCCGCCACACGTCTCGATGACGTGAACAAGATTTTCAGCATTCTTGCCGGTCACGACCACGACCGCTTCAGTGAATGGGCGCAGCGCCAGGATTGCCGCAGAGAGCAGTGTCGAGCCTTCCGTCGCGCCGGGAGGCCATGGCAGCAGTGCCTTGTCTCTGCCCATGCGGGAGGATGCGCCGGCAGCGAGAATGACTCCGCACAAGCCCGGCATTGTGGGCATCAGCTTTCTGTCTTTGCGGTTGCAGGTTCTTGGTTCGATTCTTCTTGGGGAGCGGCGAGCGCGCCCGGACCTTTGCCGTGGAACCAGCTCATATGCGGCAGAGCGCTCTCTGCATGGCGGCGAACCGCGATCAGTTCGGCTACGATGGAGACGGCGATCTCTTCCGGCGTAATGGCGCCGATATCCAGCCCCACCGGGGAGTGTACGCGTTCAAACAGCTCCGGGTTCAGGCCCTCCGCCGTGAGCTCGCGGGCCACGGTGATCGCTTTTCGCCGCGAACCGATCATGCCGATGTATCGGGCGCGCGTCTGTACTGCCCAGCGCAGAACTCGCATGTCATCGCGGTGGCCGCGCGTGGCAATCACAATGTACGAAGACTCATTCGGGGCCAGTTCGGCGATTGCCTCATCGAAGTCTCTGGCGATGATCTGCCGCGCTCCCGGGAAGCGCTCCGCATTGGCGTAGAGATCGCGATCATCCGCAACGATGACGTCAAATCCGGCATTTTTAGCGGCTTTGAAGAGTTCCAAAGCCACGTGGCCCGCGCCGAAGAGATAAAGCGACGGTGCCGGAAGGACGGGTTCGATGAAGATCTCGAGCGTGCCGCCGCATACCAGGCCGGTATCGTATTTTGGATTCTGGTTCAGATCGAAGCTGAGCGAGCACGGCTTTTCATTGACGATGACATCGCGGGCCGCCTGCCAGACTTCGGCCTCCACGCAGCCTCCGCCAATGGTTCCGGCGATGGAGCCGTCATCGCGCACCAGCATCTTGGCGCTTTTGAACGAGGGTATCGAGCCGCGCGAGTTCACGATTGTGGCCACGGCTCCCCGGCGCCCCTCCCGCTGCAAAGCGACGATCTCCTCGTAAATATCCATTGTTCATGATTATTCGATCTGGCGCGGTTCAAGTCAAACCGGGCTTTTGGGCCACTTTGGCAACTAGCCCATTGCCCTGCGCGGGCTTTTCAATTAACTTCAAAGACTCACAGCTTTTTTCGCCAAAGGGGAGCGCAATGTCCCGCGTTGTTCGATGTTCCATTATCCAGGCGTCCAATGCAGTTCCGGCTACGGAAGCGCTTGCCGTTCAGAAGCAGGCCATGATCGAGAAACATCTGGGCTTGATTCGCCAGGCGGCTGCAGGAGGGGCGCAAATTGTCTGCCTGCAGGAGATTTTCAACGGACCGTATTTCTGCGCTGAGCAATCCGTCAAATGGTATGAGACCACGGAACGGGTACCGGGAGGGCCAACCGTAACGCTCATGCAGTCGCTGGCGAAAGAATTGGGCATTGCCATGGTGGTGCCGGTCTACGAGGTGGAGCAAGAGGGGATCTTCTACAATACAGCCGCGGTCATTCACAACGACGGCTCGTATTTGGGCAAGTACCGCAAAACGCATATTCCACACGTGGCGCCCGGGTTTTGGGAGAAGTTTTATTTTCGGCCCGGCAACCTGGGATATCCGGTATTCGATCTGGGGTTTGCGAAGATTGGCGTCTATATCTGCTACGACCGGCATTTTCCCGAGGGCGCTCGATGCCTGGGACTCAACGGCGCCGAGATTGTTTTCAATCCTTCAGCGACGGTGGCCGGCTTGAGCGAGTACCTCTGGAAGCTGGAGCAGCCTGCGCACGCAGCCGCCAATGGCTACTTCATCGCCGCGATCAATCGCGTGGGCACTGAGCCACCGTGGAACATCGGCGAGTTTTACGGATCGAGCTACTTTGCCAATCCGCGGGGGCAGATCGTGGCCCAGGCTTCGCGCGACAAGGACGAGGTTCTGATTGCAGATTTGAATCTCGACGAGATTGCCGAGGTGCGTCGGACCTGGCAATTCTTCCGCGATCGCCGGCCTGACCTTTATGGGCCCCTGGTCGCTTCGTAAGCGTGTGCCGGGGGGCTGTTGAAGGAGGTTTGATCAAGTCCGGTTCGCGAGGCGCTCCAAGTTTTCTATAACCATGAGGTCCGCATGAGCACTGCGAGTTTACCCGACGATCTGCAACTGCGCGAGCGATTCAACGAGCTCAAGCCACCGCTTGCGCCGCAAGCCGCTGTGCTTGAGGCTGATCGCTGCCTCTATTGTTTTGACGCGCCTTGCACGGCCGCTTGCCCTACGCACATCGACGTGCCTGGATTCATCAAGCGCATCGCTTCCGGGAATTTGCGCGGTTCCGCGATGCGCATTCTCGACGCGAATATCCTGGGATCGAGTTGCGCGCGCGTCTGCCCGGTGGATGTGCTCTGCGAAGGCGCATGCGTGATGCATCGGCACAATCGGCAGCCGATTCAGATTGCCCTGCTGCAGCGTCACGCGATGGATGCATTTCACGCTTCCGGGGAATCCCTGCCGGTGATCTCCGCCGCAACTCGCCCTCTGCGCGTGGCCTGCATCGGAGCCGGTCCCGCATCGCTCTCGTGCGCGGCGGAACTGCAGCGCCGCGGAGTGCAAGCGACGGTGTTCGAGCGCCGCGCGCTGCCTGGAGGGCTGAACACATACGGCGTGGCGGAATACAAACTGCGCGCTACCGACAGCGTGCGCGAGGTGGAGATGATTCGCCGCATGGGGGTGGAGTTCCGCTTCGGCGCGAGTGTTGACTCCGCCGCTGCGCTCGATGCTCTTGAGGCGGAGTTCGATTATGTCTTTCTCGGCGTGGGGCTGGGCGCGATGCAGAAACTCGGCATTCCCGGCGAAGAGAGCGAGGGTGTGATGAACGCTCTTGAGCTGATTGCTGCTTACAAGACCGGGCATCTGCGCGAACTGCACGGCACGGTGGTTGTCGTGGGGGCCGGAAACACCGCAATCGACGCAGCGAACGCGGCGCGCCGGCTGGGCGCCGAAACTGTTTATCTCCTCTACAGGCGCGGTGAGAGCGATCTCCCCGCCTTTGATTTCGAATATGAGCACGCCAAGCAGGAGGGCGTGCAGTTCCTCTGGCGCAGGCAGCCGGTCGCGGTTGGACGCGACGCGCACGGGCGTTTGCTGCTCGACACGGTGCAGATGCGCCAAGTGGACAGAATGCTGCTGCCCATTCCCGATTCGCGCTACACCATAGCTTGCGATCTGCTGGTTCCGGCGATTGGCCAGTCGCCGCTCGCGCAGTTGATTCAGGAGTTGCGCGGGGTCGAGGTCCGCAACGGAGTCATCGTGACGGAACCCTCGACCGGCCACACCGGCAACCCGCGCTACTTTGCCGGCGGCGATTGCGTCAACGGCGGGCGCGAGGTGGTGGACGCGGTTGCCGACGGCAAGCGTGCCGCTCTCGCGATTCTCGAGTCCGCGGAGGTTGCGGCCCATGCCTGACATTCGCATTCGCAACTTTGCTGGCGGCATCAGCTCACCCAATCCCTTCTGGCTGGCCTCCGCGCCGCCCACCAACTGCGGCGAGCAGATTATGCGCGCCTTTGACGCCGGATGGGGTGGGGCGGTGTGGAAGACGATCGGCGAGCCGGTGACCAACGTCAGCTCGCGCTATTCCTCGATCGACTGGCAAAGTCAGCGCATGATGGGCTTCAACAATATCGAGCTCATCAGCGATCGCACCGTGGAAGAAAATCTGCGCGAGATGGCTGAGGTGAAGAGACGCTATCCGCAGAATGCGGTGATTGCATCGCTGATGGTGGCGTCTAATCGCGAGGCCTGGCATGAGATTGTGGCGCGCGTGGAAGACGCGGGCGCCGATGGACTCGAACTCAACTTCGGCTGCCCGCATGGCATGAGCGAACGCGGCATGGGATCGGCCGTGGGGCAGGTGCCGGAGTACACAGAGATGATTACCGCGTGGGTAAAGGAGAAGGCGCGCACCCCGGTGCTGGTGAAGCTCACGCCCAACATCTCCGACATTCGCGCCGTGGCGCGCGCGGCCAAGCGCGGCGGCGCCGATGGCCTTTCTGCCATCAATACCATCAACTCAATTACGGGGATCGATCTCGATACGCTGGTGCCGCGGCCGGATGTAGATGGGAAGAGCTCGCACGGCGGTTACTGCGGGCCGGCCGTGAAGCCGATCGCTCTGAATATGGTGCAGCAGATCATGGCTGATCCTGAATCGGCGTTGCCGCTCTCGGGCATTGGCGGCATTGGAGCGTGGGGCGACGCGGCGGAGTTCATCCTGCTTGGTTGCGGAACGGTGCAGGTGTGCACGGCCGTGATGCATTATGGCTATCGCATTGTGGAAGATATGGCTGAAGGCCTCGAAAACTGGATGCGCGCAAAGGGATTCGAGACGGTTGAAGATTTTCGCGGTCTTTCCGTCCATCGCGTGACCGAGTGGAAACACCTCAATCTCAATTACAAGATTGTTGCTCGTATCGACGAGCAGAAGTGCATCGGCTGCGACCTTTGCCACATCGCCTGCTGGGACGGCGCGCACCAGTGCATTCATCTTGATCGCGTCTCCGGTCCTGTGGACGGCCACGTCGAATTGCATTCCATTCCGGCGGAGAAAGAGGCGCAAAGCCGCGCCTCGCTCGCCTTCACGCCGGTCACGCGGAAGGAGCGCGCTGTCGATCCCGGGGTGCACGGGCCGTATCCCACGCCGCTCGATCGCATTCCGCGTGTGGACGAGACAGAATGCGTGGGTTGCAATCTCTGCTCGCTCGTGTGTCCCGTTGATCACTGCATCACCATGGTGCGCGTCGACGACGGACTGGCCGCAGAAACGTGGGAAGAGCGGACGCGCGGCACCGCGTGCGCCAGCCCACCGCAATCTTCGATCGGATAAGAGATCATGTCCAAGCTGCTTATTCAAAACGGGACGGTCGTTAACGCGGACGTCAGCACTCAGGCCGATTTGCTGATCGATGGGGCAGTCATCAAGGAGGTGCGCGCAGGCATTCCGGCCAGTTCGGCGGACATGGTTGTGGATGCGCGCGGACTTCTGCTTCTGCCCGGCGGGATTGATGCGCACACGCATCTCGATATGCCTTTCGGCGGATCGAAGTCCGCCGACGATTTTGAAACCGGCACGCGCGCGGCGGCGATTGGCGGAACTACGACGATCGTCGACTTTGCCATCCAGGCGCGCGGAACCAAGATGCGCACCGCGCTCGATACCTGGTGGAAGAAGGCCGAGGGCAAGGCGTGCATCGACTACGGGCTGCACATGATCGTCACGGATCTGCCCGATGCCGGCCTCGAAGACATGGACGATATGGTGCGCGAGGGCGTGGCCAGCTTCAAGCTTTTCATGGCTTACCCTAACGTGCTCATGGTCGATGACGCGACTATCTTCAAGGCCCTGCGCCAGACGGCGAAGAATGGCGCACTGATCTGCATGCACGCCGAAAATGGGTCGGTTATTGATGTAATCGTGCAGCAGGCGCTGGCCGAGGGCAAGACCGCACCGATTTATCACGCGCTCACGCGGCCCACGCGCGCCGAGGCGGAAGCCGTTCACCGCGCCATCGCGATGGCTGAAATGGCCGGCGTGCCCGTGTACATCGTGCATCTCTCGAGCGAGGACGCGTTGAACCAGGTGCGCGAGGCCCGCGACCGCGGCCTGCCTGCATTTGCGGAGACCTGTCCGCAGTATCTGCTGCTCTCCATCGAAGACAACATGGATGGCAAAGGCTGGGAGGGTGCGAAGTACGTGTTCACGCCGCCGCTGCGCGAACGCCGCAATCAGCCCAGGCTGTGGGAGGGATTGCGCAAGGACAATCTGCAGGTGGTTTCGACGGACCACTGCCCGTTCTGCTTCGAGGACCAGAAGGCGCTGGGCAAAGACGACTTCACAAAGATTCCCAATGGTGGTCCGGGGATCGAGAATCGTTTGCAGTTGCTGCATCATCACGGCGTTGGGCAAGGGAATTTTTCGCTCAACCGCTTTGTGGAGCTTGTCTCCACCGCGCCGGCGCGCATCTTCGGCATGTATCCGAAGAAAGGTCTCCTCGCCCCAGGCAGCGACGCTGACATCGTCCTCTGGGACGCGCATGCCGACTACACCATCAGCGCCGCCACGCATCACATGCGAGTTGACTATTCCATGTTTGAAGGGTTCCACGTGCGGGGCAATGCCCGCGATGTGTACTCGGGCGGGGAGCTGATCGTATCAAACGGCAAATTTATTGGAAAGCCGGGCCGCGGTCAGTATCTGCGCAGGGAAGCGCGCGGCGGCGCATGGAAGTGATTGGAGCGAGCGAAAAAAACTGATTCTGATTGCAGAGCTTGTATCTTCGTGGAGGCGCCTTGAGCACAAACGATCCGTCCCTGTCGAATCGCGATCTGTTGCCGACCACGCCTGCGCAACGCACCTGGGTCTTTTATAACTACACCGCGCTTTGGTTCTCCATGTGCATGGAGATCACCACCTATCAGCTTGCGTCTTCGCTGATTGCGAAGGGAATGGATTGGAAGCAGGCCATCGGTACGGTGCTGCTCGGCAATTTGATCGTGCTGGTCCCCATGCTGCTCAACGCGCACGCGGGCGCAAAGTACGGCATTCCGTTTCCCGTATTCATTCGCGCGCCGTTTGGCGTGCGCGGGGCGAATCTGGCGGCCATCTTGCGCGCCGTCGTAGCCTGCGGCTGGTTCGGCATTCAATCCTGGATCGGAGGAACGGCAATACATGCGATGCTCACCGTGATCTGGCCCGCGGCGGCGGCGAGCAACGGCCTTCTGTGGGCGTGCTTTCTCGGGTTCTGGCTGCTCAACATGGTGGTGGTCTGGCGCGGCGTGGAATCCATTCGTCGCCTGCAGGCCTTCGGCGCGCCTTTCATGTTTGTGATGGCGGGCGCGCTGCTGATCTGGGTACGCATGAAGGCGGGCAGCTTTGGAACCATGCTGTCGACGCCGAGCCGGTTTCATTCCACTGGCGAATTTTTGCGCGTCTTCTTTCCATCGCTCACGGCAATGGTGGGTTATTGGGCCACGCTCGCGCTCAACATTCCTGACTTTACGCGCTACTCGAAGTCGCAGAGCGCACAGTCATGGGGCCAGGCGTTCGGGCTTCCGGTAGCGATGGTGCTCTACACATTTGTCGGCATCGCCGTCACATCGGCTTCGGCTGTTCTCTTCGGCCATGCGATCTGGAATCCGATTGAGTTGATTGGCGCGTTCCATCAGCCAGTTGTCGCCTTCATTGCGCTGGTTGCGATTCTCATTGCCACTCTCAATGTGAACATCGGCGCCAATGTGGTGTCGCCTTCGAATGATTTTTCCAATCTTTATCCGCGGCTCATCAGCTTCCGCACCGGTGGCTTGATTACCGGGTTTCTCGGCCTGGCCATGTGTCCGTGGAGGCTGCTGGCCACGCCCGACGCCTACATCTTCGGCTGGCTGGTCGGCTATTCGGGCTTGCTTGGTCCGGTCGCCGGCATTATGGTGGCGGATTACTTTCTAATTCGCAAGACAGAACTCGATGTGAATTCGCTCTACCATCGCGAGGGCATTTACTACTACACGAAAGGCATCAATCCACGCGCCATCGTTGCGCTGTTGCTGGGCGTGGGCATCGCGCTGGTGGGGCTGGCCGTCAAGCCGCTCCATTTTCTCTATGACTATGCGTGGTTCGCCGGCTTCTTCACGGCTGGGATTGTTTATTTGGCGCTGATGTGGCTTTCGGCACCGGCGCCATTTTCCCAAAGCGCGGAAGAAACGGCCTGATCGGGCAGTTCCCTGCAACTGGTTGCACAAATACTGCTGGGTCGAGCGGTCCCATCCCTCAGAGGCTAAAGCCCGTTGTTTTACGCCATTTCCGGCACGGCTGAGGCCGTGCCCTTTCAAAATACGACTTATGCAGCCGGTTCTAGGCTTCAACCAGCGCATCGGCAATCGCGAGATGCTCATCCAGTGCTGCGATTCCAAGGTCGAGCTCTTCTGTAGTGACGATCAGCGGCGGCGCAATGACGAAGTGGCTTACCCAGGACTGAAGCGAGACCCCCTGCGCCATCATTTTGGCCGCAATCTGGTCCACGACGAGCGGCTTGCCTTCGACCTTGTCGTGCATGGTGTTGAAGGGTTGTTTGGTGACGCGATTCTTCACGAGCTCAACGGCAAAAAACAAGCCCAGGCCGCGCACGTCGCCGACCGATGGATGCTTTGCTTTGAGCGCTTCAAGTTTTTCGCGGAGGTAAGGTTCCAGTTCCGCCGCGCGTTCCACCAGCTTGAGCCTTTGCATCTCCTCAATCGTGGCCACTGCCGGACCCAGTGTGAGTGGGTGCGCCTCATAGGTATGGCCATGCGAGAAGTAGTGCTCCTCGAAGTAGTCAGCGATCTTGGCAGTGGTCGCGCATAGGCCCAGCGGCACATAAGCGGAGGTGATGCCCTTGGCGGTAACCAGAATGTCGGGCTTCACGTTCCAGTGGTCCATGGCGAACCATCTGCCAGTGCGGCCCCAGCCGGCCATCACTTCATCCGCGATCAACAGCACGCCCTGGCGATCGCAGATTTCGCGGAGACGCGGCAGATACTCAGGCGGGGGAACGAGCACGCCGTTAGTGCCCACGACCGGTTCGAGAATGATGGCCGCTACGTCGCTTTCATTGCGGATCATGTGCTCGATGTAATCCGCGCAGGCGATTTTGCAGCCGGGATACGTGTGCCGGATAGGACAGTCGTAGCAGTTGGTCTCCGGGGCGAAGATGAATCCGCCGCCCTTGCCGCCCGGCTCCATGGCCCAGCGCCGCGGATCGCCGGTGGCCGCGATCGATCCCATCGTCGATCCGTGATAGGAACGGTAACGGGAGATGATCTTGGTCTTGCCGGTAACCATGCGGGCAATTTTGAAGGCGGCTTCGTTGGCCTCAGTTCCGCTGGTAGCGAAGAAGAACTTGTTGAGGCCGGCGGGCAAAACTTCGAGCAGCTTGGCGCTCAAGCGCGCGCGCGCCGTTGTGGCGAAGCCGGGCGCGGCATAGGCCAGCTCGTGCGCCTGCTCAGCGATTGCCCGCACGACGCGTGGATTCTTGTGGCCAAGGTTGACGCACATCAGCTGCGAGCTGAAGTCAAGATATTTGCGGCCGGCGCCGTCGGTAAACCAGCACCCTTCAGCGTCCACAATATGGAGCGGCTTCCAGTTCTTCTGGAAGCGCCAGGTTCCATAGTTGGTCTGGCGTGTGATGTCTGCGACCTGCTCGGAAGTGAGTGTCGCTGCCAGGGAACTTTCAACCATGTCTGCCTCCGTAGGCATCTATCGTATCAGTTACGCAGCGACAAATCTCTCTTCTTTGAGCACGCGCTGGTACGCGGGCAGCGTGAGGAACTCAACAAATCGGGGCGACTCAACCAGTTCGCGCATGAGGTCTGCGGCTTTTTCATAGGCCGCATAGCGTCCGCTGTCGACAGTGGTCTTCTGTTTTGCAAGCTCGCCGGCAATCAGGCTTTCGATCAGCGCGACATCCACCACTCTGCCATCGCTCAGCTTTGCCTTCTGATGGACCCATTGCCAGATCTGCGCGCGGCTGATTTCGGCGGTGGCGGCGTCTTCCATCAGATTGAAGAGCGGAACGCAGCCGATGCCCCGCAGCCACGCCTCCACATAACCCAGACCCACGGCGACATTCTGTTTGAGCCCGGCTTCAGTAATCGAGCCCTCCGGAACCTGGAGCAGATCTTCAGCGGTTGCGATAAAGTCAGGCAGCTGCTTCGAAATCTGGTTTGGCTGCGGCATCAGGCGATCGAAGATCTCGAGCGCGACGGGCACCAATCCGGGATGCGCGACCCAGGTTCCGTCGTGACCGTCGCCGGCCTCGCGCTCCTTATCCGCCTGCACCTGGGCGATGGCTTTCTCGTTGGCAACGGGGTCTGACTTGATGGGAATGTAGGCCGACATGCCGCCCATGGCGTGCACATTGCGCCGGTGGCAGGTTTTAATGGCCAGCCTCGAATAACTGCGCATGAAATGCGTCGTCATCGTCACCTGGACACGATCGGGCAACACGGCATGCGGATCGTTGGCAAATTTTTTGATGAAGCTGAAGATGTAGTCCCAGCGGCCGCAATTCAGGCCCGCGGAGTGCTCGCGCAACTCATACAAAATCTCATCCATCTCAAAGCTTGCGAGGATGGTCTCGATGAGCACCGTCGCCTTAGTGGCGCCGCTTGGGACGCCGATGGCCTTTTGTGCGTGGAGGAATACGTCGTTCCACAAGCGCGCTTCGAGATGGCTCTCCATTTTGGGCAGATAGAAGTAAGGACCGCTGCCGCGGGCCAGCAGTTCTTTCGCATTATGAAAGAAGTAGAGGCCGAAATCGAAGAGAGAGCCGGAGAGGGGCTCGCCATCGATGAGCAGATGCTTTTCATCAAGATGCCAGCCGCGCGGGCGCACAAACAGCACCGCGGGATTCTCGATCAGCTTGTACTGTTTGCCGCTGGCCGGATCAGCATACGTGATGGTGCGGCGAATCGCGTCGTACAGATTGATTTGGCCGTCGAGCAGATTGTTCCAGAGCGGCGTGTTCGAGTCTTCGAAGTCGGCCATGAAAACCTTTGCGCCGGAGTTCAGCGCGTTGATGATCATCTTGCGATCCACAGGGCCGGTAATCTCCACGCGGCGGTCGAGAATATCGTTGGGCAGCGGCGCCACGGTCCATGCGGACTCGCGAACCTCCCTGGTCTCTTCAAGGAAGCGCGGCTTCTCGCCGGCATCGAGCCGTTTTTGCCGCTCCTGGCGCGCGGCAAGCAGCGTTTTACGGCGCCCGTTGAACGCTCTCTGCAGGCCGGCGATAAAGGCGATCGCCTCCGGCGTCAGGATTTGTGCGTAGCTCTCGCTGACCGGCGCGAGAATTTGAACGCCGGGCTGGCTGTTGGAAGCAGGCATAGGATCGGCTCCTTTGAAACATCGTCCCAGGATAATCGCAGAGTGTGGCAGCTTGTCACGCAATATGAAATTCGCCGCCGCTCTTCAGTCCCGATCGCCGCGCAGCAGATCGCCCGGCTCGACCCCGCGAATCGATGCATCGAGCAATTCAATCATGTGAAAGGCAGGCATGGTCTTCAGTCCGCGCCGGCGCAGCCCGCTCATCAACTGCAACAGGCATCCGGGATTGGCCGAAAGGACGGCTTGCGCTTCGGTGGTAAGCAGGTTGTCCACCTTGCGGTCACCCAGTTGCGCCGCCGTATCCGGCTCAAGGAGGTTATACACGCCGGCTGAGCCGCAACATAGGGAGCTTTCGGGAATTTCAGCGACTTCCAATTCCGGAATGCCCGCCAACAGCTTGCGCGGCTGAGTGCGGACGCCTTGTGCATGTTGCAAATGGCAGGCATCGTGATAGGCAATGCGCAGCTTCAGCGGGTGCCGCGGCGCCTGCGGCTCGAGCTCGCAGAGGAGCTCGGCAATATCTCTGCATTTCGCCGAGAAGGCCTTGGCACGATCGGAGAAGGCCGGATCGTCGCGCAGCAGATGACCGTATTCCTTCATTGTCGATCCGCATCCGGCGGAGTTGATTACGATGGTGTCGACTTCCGCGGCCTCGAAGGCGGCAATCATTCTCTTCGCCAGCGCGATCGCGTCGGCTTCCATGCCGGAGTGGAGCATCAATGCGCCGCAGCACGGCTGCTCGCGCGGAATGACTACCTCGCAGCCTTCCGCAGCCAGCACGCGCGCCGTGGCGGCATTCACGTGCGGGAAAAAGACCTGCTGCACGCATCCGCTCAACATGCCAACGCGGCGGCGCGGTGAACCACTGGGCCTGATCGCGACGGGAAGTTTGCCAAATATCCGCTTTGGTACTGCCGGCAGCAAGGCTTCCATTGCAGCCATCCGTTTGGGCAGCAGCTTGAGAACGCCCATCTTATGGATGAGCGGTTGCAAGCCGCTTTTCTGGTACACCCGAAGCGGAAGCGCAAGTGCACGCAGGCGCCATGGATAAGGAAAGGTTGCGAAGAGTAATTTGCGGAACAACCTGTCGCCCGCGCTGCGGGGGAGATGACGTTCAATCTGCGCGCGGGTGGGCTCGATGAGCTTGTTGTATTCCACGCCCGACGGGCAGGCCGTCATGCAGGCCATGCAGCCAAGGCAGTTGTCCATGTGGGTGCGGAAGTGCGCGTCAAGAGGAGCTTGCCCTTCGGAGGCTTTCTTGATCATGTAAATGCGTCCGCGCGGAGAATCCATCTCTTCGCCCCAGAGCACATACGTGGGACAGGCGGGCAGGCAGAAGCCGCAGTGCACGCAATCGTCGATGTACTGCTTCTCCGGCGCGTGATGCGCGTCGAAGCTGGAGGGATGCCGTTCTTCCTGGGCGATGGTGTGGGGCATGAGGATCAGATATTTCCTACGAACCGGCCGGGGTTAAGAATCTGCCTGGAATCAAAGCGCCGCTTGATCTCGCGCATCAGCGGGAGCGCATCCGAGTCGCAGCCCCACACGTCGAGCCGGCCGCGCACTTCATCCGGCAGTTGCAGCGCGACCACGCTGCCGCCGGATCCGCGCACTGCTGCGCGAAGGTCTTCGACGCACGCGGCGGCCGGCTCCGCCGCGGCGGTCAGGGCTATAGTGGCAAGGCCATTCGCCTGGGCGAGCGCGTGAATCTCCACGCCGTTGCAGGCTGCCCGCTGTAGCAACTCCGATAACACTGTGCAGATGGTGGCGGGCAGAAGAGATGCTTTGAGAAGGACGGCGTAGTCTCCATCGAAGAGCTGCTGCCGCGCCTGCCATACCTCTTCTGCCGATGCGGTGAAGTTGAGTGGGGCAAAGATTTTTTCCAACCGATCCGCATGCTCGTCGAGGCAATGCGGAACCGCCGCGATTCTTATGTCCACTGCGCATTGCTCGCGTTCCACGCGCACCTGCACGCAGGACGGGACGATCTGCGAATCAAGCAAAGCGCGCAAAGGCGGACTGAATTGGGCAGCGTCTGTTGCTGTGACGCTCCATGTCCGCGTGTGCTCTTCGATGGGGTGAAGGCGGAAATTGACCTCCGCGATCACGCCCAGCGTGCCGAAGCTGCCCGTCATCAGCTTGTGAAGATCGTATCCCGCTACATTCTTCACAACTTTGCCGCCGGTTTTGGCGATGGTTCCATCCGCCAGCACAATGGTCATGCCCAGGATCAGGTCGCGCAATCCGCCGTACCGCAGCCTCAGGGCGCCGCTATCATTCACGGCGGCAATGCCTCCGACGGTGGCGTGATCCGGCCAGAGCGGATCAAGCGCGACCATCTGCCCGTGACGCGCAAGTTCAGCCTGCATTGCCGACCACGTGGCGCCGGCTTCCACGCTGCAGGTCATGTCATGCCAGGAGTGTTCACGTACGGAACGCAGCCTTCTGGTGCTCAGCCGGATGGGCGCAGCCACCGGATTACCCCAGCCTGGCTTGGTGCCTCCGCCGCCGGGCGTGACCGCTATTTGATTGTCGTATGCGAATCGAAGAGTCTCCGCGATCTGGCCTATGTCTGCCGGAGCTACGGCAACTGAATTGTCGCGCAGATCTGCGAATTCTTCTCCTACGATTGAGGCGAGATGGAGTCTCGCGTCTTCGAGCGAAAGCACGGGGGAAGTGCTCATCAGAAGATCTCCGCGACGCCCGCGGTTTCAAGCGGGTGCGGCGTGTAAGGGCCGGGCTTCTCTGCGCAGAGGCGAGGGCGGGGAAACACCTTGTCCGGGTTGGCGATGTTTTCCGGATCAAAGGCGCAGCGCACCAATTGCATGGTCGCGAGATCCGGTTCTGTAAACATGTAGCCGAGCGCCTCCTGTTTTTCTTTTCCGACGCCGTGCTCGCCGGTGATGGAGCCGCCATTATCTACGCAAAGATGAAGAATGCGATAAGAGAGATCGAGCGCGACTTCCTCCTGGCCTTCAATGGAGCGGTCATAAAGAACCAGGGGATGCAGGTTGCCGTCTCCGGCGTGGAAGACGTTAGCGACGCGCAGATTGACGGCCGCGGCCATGCGCTCGATCTCGGCCAGCACGCGAGGCAGAGCCGTACGCGGAATCACGCCATCCTGCACGATGTAATTCGGCGAGATGCGGCCCATGGCGGCAAATGCGGCCTTGCGCCCCTTCCACACCAGCATTCGCTCCTCATCCGATTGCGCCACGCGAATCTCTGTAGCGCCGTTTTTCTCTGAGAGCGCACGGACCTCACGCATGAGGGTTTCGACTTCGCTGGCGGGGCCGTCCAACTCCACGAGCAGCAGCCCTCCGCACATGGGATAGTGCGCGTGCACAGCTGCCTCCGCGGCCTCGATCGAAAGCGCATCCATGATCTCGAGCGCGGATGGGAGCATACCGGCGGCGATGATGTCGCTGACGGTCTGCCCGGCGGCCTGGGGTGAGCCAAATGCGGCGAGCAGCGTCTGGACGACCTCAGGCCGCTTGACGATGCGCAGAGTGATCCTGGTGGCCACGCCCAGTGTTCCTTCGGAGCCGACGAAGACGCCGGTGAGATCGTAGCCCGGAGCATCGAGCGTCGCAGAACCGAGGTTTACCAGTTCGCCATTCGGCAGCACAACCTCCAATGCAAGGGTGTGGGTTACGGTAAAGCCGTATTTCAGGCAGTGGGCGCCACCGGAGTTCTCGGCCACGTTGCCGCCGATGGTGCACACGGATTGAGAAGACGGGTCGGGAGCATAGAAGTATCCGCTGGGCGCGACGCGCTGCGTAACATGCGCATTGATGACGCCGGGCTCGACCACGACATAACGGTTCGCGATGTCGACCTCGAGGATGCGATTCATACGCGCCAGGCTGATAACAACGCCGCCCTCGGCGGGCAGCGCGCCACCGCTCAGGCCGGTGCCTGCGCCACGGCTCACGAAAGGAATCTTGTGGCGCGCACAGACGCGGACCACGGCTTGCACCTCAGCAGCGCTGCGCGGCAGCACGACCGCGCCGGGAAGCACGCGAAAATTGGTGAGGCCATCGCATTCATAGGTCTGCAACTGATTGGGCGCGGTGATCAAGCCATCGTGACCAACAGCGGCGCGCAGTTCCGCAATGTGAGTGTGCGATAGCATGCTGGGCAACAGCTTATCCGATGAAAGCCACCGTTGGCTTCACCTTTTGGGATTCGCGGCTTTCGAAAAGGCTCGTTCAGGATTTTCTCTCATTGGGCCCGCCGCGAAGGAGAAAGTCAAAATCGCAGCCCTGATCGGCTTGCAAGACGCAGCTCTCGAAGAGCCGGGCATAGCCCCGCACCGGCGGCTCCCGGCGCGGCGGACGTTGCTTCCATGCGGCGAGGCGCCGCGCCACTTCCGCATCTTCAACCAACAGTTCGAGTTTGCGCGCTTCCACATCCAGCAGGATCCGGTCGCCGGTCTCGACGATGGCCAGCGGACCGCCGGCCGCAGCCTCGGGCGCGATATGCAGCACGATGGTTCCGAAGGCCGTGCCGCTCATGCGCGCGTCGGAGATGCGCACCATATCTTTCACGCCCTCGCGCGCCAGCTTTATCGGAATCGGAAGGTATCCGGCTTCGGGCATGCCGGGTGCGCCTTTGGGCCCCGCATTGCGCAACACGAGAACATCGCCGGGGTGAACGTCGAGATCCGGGAGATCGATGCGCGCCATCATGTCCTCGACTGAATCGAAGACAACGGCGCGTCCGGTATGGCGCATCAGCTCCGGCGAAGCGGTTGACTGCTTGATGACCGCGGCCTGCGGGGCGAGATTGCCGCGCAGCACGGCGATCGCGCCTTCTTTCTTGAGCGGGGAAGCCAGGCTGCGGATCACGTCCTGGCCCGGCGTCTGCTCGGCGCGCGCCATCACATCGCCGATTGTTTCGCCCCCGACGGTGGGCGCATCGAGATGGAGAAACGGCTTCAACTCTCGCAGGAGCGCGGGCAGCCCGCCGGCGTGATGGAAATGCTCCATGTAGTGCGTGCCCGAGGGCTTTAGATCGACCAGCACCGGAACCTCGCGTCCCAGCCGGTCAAAGGCATCCAGATCGACGGGCACGCCTGCGCGGCCGGCGATCGCCGTCAGGTGGATAATGCCATTAGTCGAGCCGCCGATGGCCTGCAGAACGGCCATTGCGTTGTGAACGGATGCCGTGGTGATCAACTCGCTTGGTTTGGGGCCCCCGCAGACGGCGGCCATCTCCGCGGCGCGCTTGCCGCTTGCTTCGGCGATGCGCCTGCGTTCCGCATGCACGGCCGGGGCAGTCGCGCTCATGGGCAGCGCCAGCCCCATGGCTTCAAGAATGCAGGCCATGGTGCTGGCTGTGCCCATCACCATACAGGTGCCGACAGAAGGCGCGAGCCGGCCGCTGATTCGCTCGATCTCTTTCTCGTCGATTTTGCCGGCGCGAAACTCGCTCCAGAGCCGGCGGCAATCCGTGCACGCGCCCAGGACTTCGCCGCGATGATGGCCCACAACCATGGGTCCCGTGGGAATTGCAATTGCGGGCAGATCCACGCTGGCCACGGCCATTAACTGCGCCGGCAATGTTTTGTCGCAACCGCCAATCACCACCACCGCGTCCATCGGCTGCGCGCGAATCATCTCTTCGGTTTCCATCGCCATCAGGTTGCGCAGGAACATCGAAGTGGGGTGCGCGAAGCTTTCGTGGATCGAGATCGTGGGAAAGACCATGGGCATGCCGCCGGCCAGCATCACGCCGCGCTTTACGCTCTCGATCAGTTCCGGCACATTGCCGTGGCAGGGATTGTAGTCGCTGTAGGTATTCGTGATTCCGACAATCGGCCGATCGAGCGCGTCGTCAGAGTAGCCCAGGGCCTTGATGAAGACCTTGCGATGAAACAGGGAGAACGCCTCATCACCATAGCTGGGCAACCCCTTGCGCAGACCTTTGGTCATTTCGCCCTCCTGGCCGCGAAGTTTCATCTCATGCCCGCTCACCGGCCTGAGCGCGGCGAAACGCCTCATACCGCGGCTTCATTTCCGCATTCGCCGGATGCAAGCCGGGCAGCGCGGCGCCGGAGTGAACCTCACCTAGGCCCCCGCCGAACACCAGCGCCGTTTTGTCTTGAATGCCAATGCGCATGAGCCGTTTTTGCTGCAACGATCATAGTAGCGTCTTTCGGCAGCGCCTTTTGGCAAGCGCTTTTTATTCTCCCCGCGGCCGTGCACGCCAGGGCCCGGGAATACCGTAGTCCGGTACTTGAGCGGGGACGAAGATTCGTGGTGGAAGACGGACGCACAATTTCCTAAAATACAGAGTGAATCCGCCACTCCGCGGGAGGTTAATGAAATGCGGAAATGGGCGATGCTGCTTCTTGTGGCGAAGTTTGCCTGCATGGCTGCCGGGGAAAGACCGGCTGTGACGCAGCGCGTCACGGTGGAGCGGCTGGAGCAGGCGCTCGCCACCGCTCACAGTCGCAAAGATCGGCGGCTGGCAAGACAAATCTCCGGGATGAAGCTGACCGAGCGGCTAAGTTCCGCCGGGCTCATGCGCCTGGAGCAGGGACTGCCCGGCCCTCAAAGCGCAGAGGCGCTGATCGCCATAGCGGATGAATCTGCCTTTCTCGACCTTCCTCCCGCAGAAATTCCTTCGCGGTCGGCTCCTACGCCGGCCGAGCAGACGGCGATGCTGAGCCTGGCCGTCGAGTACGTCACGACCATGATTGCTCAGTGGCCCAATTTCACTGCCACGCGCCAGACGACGCGCTTCGAGGGGACGGCAACCGTGATTCCGGGGGAATTGCAGGATATGTTTTTCTCGCTCGACTCCGGGCGCGCGCCCAGTGCAGCAAACTGGGAGTGCCCTGGGCAGCCGAAGATCGGGCATGAGAGGCTCAGCGTGATCGATCGCAGCAACGTTACGGTGGTGAACCGCGACGGACACGAGCTGCATGCGCTCGGCGAGCGGGGCGGCGAGTTTGAATGCCCGGAGAATGCCGTGAGCACAACGGAGGAGTTCGGCAAAGTGCTCGCGTGGGTGCCGAAGATAGTTGCTCACGGCAACCTGACATGGAGCCATTGGGAGGCGGATCCAGGCGGCCTTCTCGCGGTCTTCCGCTATGCAACGATCGTCTCCCACAGGTCGATGCCGGTGGAGATTCACGGCGAGATCGCCATCAACCCAGCGAATGGATCGATCCTGCGGCTGGCAGAGACGCGGCATTGGACGAAACGGGAGCCCGCTTCAGAGGCCGGGGCTGCGTATGATGCTGTGGTGGAGTACGGCTCGGCGGTGGATTATGGCCCTGTGAAGCTGGGCGGCACCGTCTATCTCTGTCCCGTCAAGCGTGTGGCCGTGTATCACACTCCAATTCTCCGGCCCCTGGGCTCAAACGCGCACGATGACCAGCTTTATCGCAAGTTCGGCCTCTCAGAGTCGCCGCTTCAGGAGTATTTGAACGACGTAAGTTTCACCCAATACCGGCTCTACGGGTCTTCTTGAGCCGTCCGCTCTCTACCAGAAATAAGTGGCCACGGCGTGCGGAGGCCCTGCTACCGAGTCGGTTACCGTGGTCTGCAGCAGGATTTCCACGTTGCCTTTTTGCCAATTGGGAGGAGCGTTGCGCAAGGCTTCGTTCAGGTACTGCACGTTGGCGGCGAATTCTGCAGCAGCCTGCGTGCCTTTGGGTCCAATGCCAGCTACCGTGACGGTGAACTGACCCGTTTTGGAATCGATCAGGCGGGCGACAATGCCGAAATCCTCGATCGTCTCTCCCTGCGGTCCCGTGCGGGTGTGCCAGACCCGGCCTCCCGGAACCCGTTCACGGATCATGTAGTCCTCGCTATCTTCGACAAATGCGAAGTGGAGATTCGAGGTCAGCTGCATGGTCCACTTGTTATTGAAGCCGCCGATAACCACGGCCGGAGAGTTTCGGAGATCCTCATAGGTGTAGTTGGACCCGATCCGCAACTGGGTCGGCTTGTCGATTCTGCCCAGGAGCGTTGAAAGCGCGACGGCCGCATAGACGTCTCCGGCGGCCACGCCGTAGTCGGTATAGATGAACATGTCGCTCCAGGAGAGCTTTTCCTGGGGAGCCAGTGGAAGCGGCGTATTGGCCCTCTCGGCCTCGGTTTTGAAGGTGCCGGGGTGAGTTCGCGAGTAGCGGCGATAGATATCTTCATTGGGCCGGTAAGCTACGGGCTCCGCAAGACAGATCAGCACAGGTTGCCGGGTGGAAAAAATGGGATTCCAAAACTGTTCAAGGACGGTCTTCTGGTTAGCCGGCCGGTGCAGAGTCAAGGCGGTAACCACCGCGATCAGCACCAGAACCAAACCGAGCGCCACGAAAAACAACATCTTTGAGCGGCGTGCGAGGCGGGGAGTAGCAATTGCAGGTATTTTCCTCTGACCAGGAGAGTTCCCTGGAAGAGAATCAGCTCGGGAATGGAAGACCGGTGCGTATGATCCAACAGGAAGCTCGATGCGGATGGAAGAATCGGCAGGAGAGGACAGATAGTATTGTTCCAGCCTGCGCCGGACCTCGCCCGCCTGGACCCTGACTACCGGATCTTCACCGGTTGCGTATCCGGGCGGCCGCAGGAAGACTTCCGTCCCGATGGTTCGTTCTTTCAGCTTCTCCGATTGGCCGTCGAGCCCATGTTCAACCACGTAGCGCAGAAACTGCTTGCAACGGCCCGCATGCAGGAAAAAAGGGCTGGTGAGGATGTTCTCGAGCTCGTGCAGTACCTGGTCCCGGTTCGCTTCCTCGCTGTCCGGCCGGCGATGGGGAAGTTCATGCCCTTGCGGCTGTTCAAGGAGAGACTTCATGGGGTCCTCACTGGCATTCCTGAAGGTTGAGAGATTGCTCCTGGCGACCTTTGGCACGGGAACCGGACTGCCTACCCAGTTTGGTTGAACCCTCATTCCGCGTGCGCGGCGGTCGTCCATGTTTGCGGCGTCATTTAGGAAAACGCTTTCTTGGTTTCTCTCAGACCGGCCCATGCGGGCTCTGCGCTCACCGAGAGCAGCCGCGAGACGTTTCCTTTGATCGCTTGCAATTGCGAACAAAGTAGACCTAAGCGCATAGAGCCTTGTCAAGATTATGTTGCCGGTGAGGGGTAGCTCGCCAACGGCGCAACTAACCGGAATTTCCGCCTGCAATCTCATTTAGTCCGGCTATTCAGGCATTTAGGCCGCCCGGATGTTTCGCATCACGCCCGGCTTTTACCGTAAGAAACCGATACACGCGCCTGGAAACCTCGATCGAAAGGCTGAGAAATCGCTCAGTATTTTGGGCTAGTACCGTAAAACACCGTGTCTTACTTGTCAGGCTCGGATGCGAGGGCGAAGCTTTCCGTGAAACAGGCCTTCAGGCTGGGTCCGGATTGGTTGAACCGGCTGGTCACGATTACAACGGGAGGAACCCCTCCCCCAAACGGGAATGCAACGGATGTCGTATTGGTGGAGATCGCTTGGGTCGAAGTGGCGTGGCCGTTCTTTTGTCCGGATTCTTTCTTCTTTCTGTCCTCGCCGCACGTGGCCAGGGCAGTGAGGTTGTGCTCCCGCGGCACGGCAGCACGATTGTGCTTGAACCCTATGCGCCCAACATCATCCGCGTGACATTGAGCGCCCTCAAAGCGAAGGCGCTGGCAACCCCGGGATATGGTTTCTCCGGAGCGCCCTCGGCTGCGGGATGGAAACATGAATCCGGATCGGAGGGCGACCGCTATGTTTCTTCCAGGCTCACGGTCACAATCGATCCGGACCGGGCGCCGACACCGACGGCCAATGACCTGCAACTGAACAAGTTCTTCAATTTTCTGGATTCTCCGCGCGCCCACATTACCATCCGGACGCCGGAGGGGAAGACCCTGGTGGAGATGCTCGGCTGGTCTATGACTTCACCCAGCGACAGTGACGGCAACGCGCAGGCGCTCAACGATAAACGTCCCTCCGATGAGGCGTTCTATCGTGTCAGCGCGGTTTTTGCCTCACCGGAAAACGAGCATTATTACGGGCTCGGCCAAAACCAGGAGGGATTTCTCGACCATCGCGGCCACACCGTGCGCTGTTGGCACGACTACTTTGCGCCGGGCGGGGAGAGCCTGTGCGTGCCTTTCATGATCTCGAGTTTCGGGTACGGGATTGTCTGGGACAATCCATCGCGCACCACCATCGAGCCGGGATTCAACGAACGGACGAAGTGGACTTCCGAGGTGGGAGATCGGGTCTCGTTCTTCGTGATCGCCGGCAAGAACACGGATGAGATCTACGAAGGCTACCGTCAGCTCACCGGGAGCACACCCATACTTCCGAAAGCCGCTTACGGATTCACGCAGAGCAAGCAGCGGTACGATTCCCAGGATGAAGTGCTTGGCGTAGCGAAGGGCTACCGCGATCGTCATTTGCCCGCGGACACGATTGTGGTGGATTTCCTTTATTACACCAAGATGGGCCAGATGGACATGGATCGAGCGAAATGGCCAGACCCGGTTGCTATGAACAACCAGCTTCATGCGCTGGGCTTCCAGTCACTCATCAGCGTTTGGCCGCGCTTTGCGCCGGGCTCGCGCTACTACGACATGCTCGTGAAAAAAGGCTGGCTGGAGCATCATGCAGACGGAACGCCGACAAACGGCGATCCAGACGACAAGGTAGGCTCCGATATTGACACGACCAATCCGCAGGCGGCGCACTGGTATTGGGAGACGATACGCGACAAGTTCGTAAAGAAGGGCTTTGATTTCATCTGGCTCGATGAGACGGAGCCGGACCTGCCGCCCAACGGCAGCTATTTCGCGATCGGTCCGGGGACGCGTTACTTCAACGTGTATCCGCTCTTCCACACGGCCTCAGTCTACGATGGTTTCCGCCGCGATGAGCAGACACGAGCCATGATCCTGGCCCGCGCTTCGTACCTGGGAGCGCAGCGCAACGCCACTATCTTCTGGTCGTCCGATATTTATTCCACCTGGGACGAATTCAAACGGACGATTCCCGCGGGGCTCGATTTCACCGCGTCCGGCATGCCTTACTGGTGCAGCGACACCGGCGGCTTTCTCAATCTGCCGCCCGTTCATCACCCTCTGCACCCGCCGCTGCTCGATCCCTCTGACGCGCGCGAGAACGTGGGCGGATACGACGATTACCCGGAACTCTACGTCCGCTGGTTTGAGTATGCCGTCTTCGAGCCGATCTTCCGGACTCACGGGACGCGTAACTTTAATGAGCCGTGGACCTACGGAAAGCAGGCCGAGCCCATTCTGGCGAAATACCTGCGGCTCCGCTATCAGCTCTTGCCTTACATTTATTCTCTTGGCTACTTCAGCCACACAACCGGCGCGCCGTACATGCGGGCGCTCTTCATGGATTTTCCCGCCGATCCCAATGTAGCGACGATCGGCGACGAGTATATGTTTGGGCCGGCGTTCCTCGTGGCTCCGGTTACCGAGCAGGGATCCATCGGCCGGGACGTCTATCTGCCGGCCGGCGCAGACTGGTACAACTACTGGACCAACGAGCGGATTGCGGGCGGGCAGACGATCCATGCGGCCGCGGCAATCGATACCATCCCGCTTTTCGTGCGCGCGGGATCGATTCTTCCGCTCGGAAGCGAGATCGAGAGCACAAGCCAGCCGCAGACGATTGCGAGCATTCGCGTCTACCCCGGCGCGGACAGCGATTTCACGCTGTACAACGACGATGGAAAAACCTACGCCTACGAGAAAGGCGAGAGCAGCATCACCCGTTTGCACTGGAGCGATGCCGCAGGCAAGCTCACGCACGAAGGCGCGCAGGCATGGACTGGGCCCGACGACGCTCTGATCACGATTGTAGGACGGCAATGAACCGCATTCGGCACGAGCAATGGCGGCCAATGCGCCAAGAGGTTTACGAGGCGTTCTTGCGCTGAGATTTTCTGGCAAACACGAATTCCGATGAGGCAGAAAGTTCACTGAAGGAGGCAATCATGACGAGGATGAGATGTTTAGGAAGATTGCTGGTGGCCGCGATTCTCTTTGGAAGCCTGGGCGCGGTGACGGCAGTTGCCCAGTTTTCAAGCGGAGTTGAGGGGACCGTGCACGATTCGACTGGGGCCCTGCTTGCAGGCGCGACGGTCACGGTCACGGATAGCCGGCTTGGCGTGTCGAAGATGACCACCACGAGCCAATCCGGATATTTCCGCATCGACAGCATTGCCGCGTCTACGTATTCCGTACAGATTCAGATGAACGGATTCGAGACGTGGAGGGAACCCTCATTGACGCTCCAGGTGGGTGAGATTCGCACGCTCGCTCCGGAGTTGAAGCTGGGAGCCGTATCCACCAATGTGGAGGTTTCCGCGACCGCCGCTACGGTTGACCTGACCACTGCGACTACGGGTTCGGTTATTTCGAATGTCACCTTGCAGGACACGCCGCTTACCGGCCAGAACATTTACGGGCTCTCGTCTTTAACGCCGGGGATGACGGGAAGCGGTGTGAGCACGTCCGGGAACGACAATTACACGAATGAATACGCCATCAATATCAACGCCTCCGGCCTGCGGCAGGAACAGAATGGATATCAGATTGATGACGCGTACACCAATACACCCTCGCGCGGCGGCGGCACGTCCATCTCACCGAATCCGGAGATCGTGCAATCTGTGGATGTACGAACGAACGACTTCGACGCGCAAAAGGGGCGCAACGGCGGAGCGACAGTCGACGTCTATACCGTTTCCGGCTCGAACGATTTTCATGGAACCCTCGATTATTACTTCACCAACAACTCTCTGACGGCGACCACGCATTTTTCCAACCCGGTGCCGGCCTTTCAGCGCAACGAGATGGGCGCGACGATAGGCGGGCCGATCGTGAGGAACAAGCTGTTCTGGTTTGGCGCAATCGATGTGCTTCGTTCCAGCACAACCGGCGCCGGCCTGTATACGCTTGAAACGCAGGACTTCGATAATTGGCTGAAGACCAATCTTCCCAATTCGGTGGGAACGCAGGTTCTTCTCGCGACGCCGCCGATATTATTTCCCACCACGGGGCTCGAGACGGTGAGCCAGTATGAAGGATTGACGCCAGGCTACTACGCGCCACCGACGGGCATTCCGGCCACGTTGAATGTAGTCGGCCAGGCGAACATCAGCATCTCCACGCCGAAGAACGGTTACCAGTGGAGCTTCCGCGTAGACGACTACCTGGGCAAGAATGATCGCCTCTACGTGGACGCGATCCGCACCTCGGATACGGGCGGCCAGTATGGTCCACGAATGGCGATGGACGGCGGCCAGGCCAACAGCTCCGACTTTATCAATATCAATTGGACGCACACATTTTCTCCGCGCCTGCTGAATCAAACAGGCGTGAATCTGATTCGTCCGTATGGATCAAACCTGGGCTTCCCCGACGCCAAGATTCCGTATATCAACGTGACCGGCGGATTTTCAGGATATGGCACATGGGCGCCGGGGAACTTTACCCAGGGCACGTATGGCTGGCACGACGTAATGACGGCAACGATACGGACGCACACGCTTAAGTTCGGTGCGGACCTTTTCAATATCCGCGAGGTCGATCATCAGGATGGCGCCTTCGATCGGCCGACTTTCAACTTTGACAGCCTTCTCGATTTTGTGCAGGACAAGGCAACATCGGAAAGCGCAACCACCGTCAACCTTCTCACGCACCAAGAGGCCCCCTACGATCGCGAATATAGAGCCCTGTACGAGGGATATTTTCTTCAGGACGACTGGAAGGTGACGCCGAGATTCACTTTGAATCTGGGCGTTCGTTACGACACAATGGTTAATTTCTTCACCATTCTCAGCCCCAAGTTGACGAATTTCTATCTCGGCACGGGCTCGACCGAAAATGCGGAGGTGGCAAGCGGCATTGCGGGACTGGGCAAGAGCAGCCATGTGCTCGACCACAACCCTGGCGGCTTCACGCCGCGCGTAGGCTTCTCCTGGGATGTATTTGGAAAGGGCACAACGGCGGTGCGCGGAGGCTTCGGCATGTTTGAAGATCAGCCTCCTTATCTCCATATCACTGACATCACATCGGGCAACCTGCCTAACTTCTTCCAGCCAGGCATCAACGTTCGCTCCGGCCAGCCGACGCCGACATTCCAGCTCTGCAGTCCTCCATCGGCGTGGGATGAAGCCTGCCCGGTAGTGAACACAAGCAATGTCACGCTCAACGCGAGTGGCGGCGTTGAGGTGAACGGGGTGGTGCAGCCGGCGAATATGGGCGGTTATTCGCCGAACTACAAGCTGACTCAGGTGGAAGAATGGTCGCTGAGCGTACAGCATCAACTCCGCAACGATCTAATCATGGAACTGAACTACTCCGCATCGTCTGTGCACCATCTGCCGGTTTTTAACCAGGACCTGAACCGTTTTGCCGGCGATCTGCTGCGCAACAATACAACCGGCCAGCTGGCGCCTTCCTTGTCGCGGCTCAACCAGAATTTCAGCGCAATTCAATATGCAACTTCCGATGCCAATTCTGTCGGCAACTACGGGTCGGCCGTGGTTTCCCGTCCTGTTTCCCACGGGCTTGCATTGCGCGGGATTTATACCTTCGGGAAAACGCTGGACACGATCAGCAATGCCGTGTCACTGGACAGCGGGTCCATTACGCAAGCCAATACGGCTGCGCAAAACGTGATTCAGAACGGAAATTTAAGAGCCCAACGCGGCCGGGCAGATTTCGATATCCATCAACAGTTCACAGCCGACGGCACGTGGCTGGTTCCGAGCCACTATGGCTCCGCGCTCGAAAGAGGCATTTTGGGCGGATGGCAGTTTGGCGGCGTATGGATTCTGCAGACCGGCTTGCCATTCAGCGTCTTTGATGGCGCGCCGTTCTCACCTTATTGTGGCGGCAACACAGCGGCGACAGTCAACGGAACAACTTATCCAGCGGGCGATTGCTTCGATGCGGCCGGGGGCGCCTGGAAACCGGGAAGCATTATCACCGCCGACGCTGGAGGCGACTACAATGCGGACGGAAGCAATTGGGATGTTCCGAATGCGCCGTCGTTCGGACGGCACTTGTCGGGAAAACACAAGAGCGATTTCCTCGGAGGGGTTTTTGGCGCTCCCGCGAATGGCGCAGCCGCCGCCAAGTTTCCTGCTCCGGCCCTGGGCTCGGAAGGAAGTCTGGGCCGCAACACCTACGACCAGCTTGGTTATAACAATCTTGACTTCACGGTTGATAAGTTCTTCGGCCTTCCATGGTTGTTTGGGGAGAGGATGAAGATCGAGGCGAAGGGGGAAATCTTCGATCTGTTCAATCGCTCGAATCTGTGGACGGTATCTTCGGATTCTTCGAGCGGTTCTTTTGGGAAAGCTACGAATCAGCTGCCGGCCCGCAGCTTCCAACTGCACCTGCGTGCAAGCTTTTGATCGACAGCCGGGATTTTGGTACCGGCCTCTATTGAACAGAAGGAGGGTCTTGCTCGACGAGCCTGTATCGCTTGCGATCCGACTCTTGTCGCATCGACGTTTGATGCATTTCTGCGATTCGTTTTGCAAGCGCCTTCATCTCCTCGCCGTTGTTTTCTCCGGAGTGGCGCAGGGCAATCAGAAGATGATAGGCCGCTGTCTCATCGGAAGGAGATTTCTTCAAGGCGATCCGGCTTTGCTCGATGGCGAGATCATATTGGCCGGAGCGGAGATAGATGCTGGCGAGGAGATCTCTGGCACTCATCAGATCGGGTTGCAGTTTGATAGCCGTTGACACGGAGCGCAATGCCTCTCGAAAGGCGGGGCTCTGCGCGGCTGGCGCTTGATTCATGATGAGCTCAGCCAGCAGATAATGCAGCAATGGGCTTTCGGGATGTGCCTTGAGCTGGGATCGCACCTTCAAAAGCGCCTGGTCGGGATTGTTCTTTGCCAACTCAGCAAGATCCGCGGCATAGGAACCGAGGCTCAGAGCTGAATCAAGCTGCTCGGCGCGGTTGAAATCGGCCTCGGCGCCATCGAACTGTGCGAGCTGCGCATAGAGCAGCCCCCTGGAGATATAGAGGGATGGATCGTTGGGGATGCGTTTGAGCCCGGCGTCTACCATATCGATTCCGACCTGGAAGGATTCGTGATCCAGGCAGAGAGAAGCGAACGCGACATAGTAACTCGCAGTTACTGGACTTAAGACAATCGCCTGGCGGAGCAGCGCCGCCGACTTAGGTGTATTGCCGGCGGCTTCGTATGCCTCCGAGGCCAGACTTAGAACGTCCGGGTCCTGCTGATCGGGGGTGAGCAAAGGATCAAGCACCGTGAGCGCCGCATCATTTTGCTTGTCCGCGATCAGAACGACGCCAAGATCGTATCGAGGATAGGTGCGGTCCGGTAGAAGGGTAACGAGCCTCTGGAAGACAGGAATTGCATCGTGTGCGCGGTCGAGCTGCACAAGGCAATCACCGTATGCTTCGAGCGATGCGGGGTGAGCTTGAATCGAATCCGGACTCCTGGCGAAGTGATCGACGGCAGGTTCACAGTGGCCGGCGCGCTTTTCGAGCATGGCGAGCATCTCGTGCGCAGTCTGGTCCCCCGGATCAACGGCGAGTATCTTTTCGAGCGGCTGGACGGCGTGCGGGTCGCCCGTTGGGTAGAGAAGTTGCACCTCGCCTTTGAGCGCCGCGACATAATTGGGTGAGATGCTGAGCGCTTTACGGAAGGCGCTCAGCGCGTCGGTGTTGTCGGCCTCGATGGAAAGAACGATTCCCTGGAGCGTCCAGAGCCGGAAGTCGCCGGGGTTCCTGTTCAATCCGGTTTTGGTCTGCTGAAGAGCTTGAGTGTAATCATGCGCTCGAATCAAGGTTTCTATCGATTCCACCGATGTTCGAGCCTCTTGTGCTGGGGCGATGATGAGACCAGCCGCGGCTGTTACCATTGCCGGGAAGAGGCACAGTGAAGCCCTGGAATGCTTCAGCATGCGTTCGATTGTAACCCAGCTCAAAGTGTTGGCCGGAGCGAAAAACGGCGACGAAGAGCAGTGGATAGTGGTGCTTCACCTCAAAGCGGATCGTAACTTGGATCGGTCAACAACTTTTTCTGCGGGCTGCGCTTCTGTAGAACGGATCTTGACGTTCATGAGCTCCAGGGAAGATAAAGGATAGCGAATCGCAGCGGCCAATTAGAGAGGATTGCTCATGAGAACCCCGCTCACGCGAAGAACATTTCTTGCTTCCGCAGCAGCGTCCATGCTTCAACCGGTGATCGCAAAAGGGCAGGGCGCCGCCGGGGCGCTGTCATTATGGGCAGATGAGTCGAGATCCGCAGATGCGCATGCCGTTTGGAAAGATGCGGGCGTAATCGATCTGTCCCGATCCCGGTTCGCGAAACTGAAGACCGTGCCGGTGAGTGCGGTGGTGATCGAGGATGGGTTCTGGTCGCGGCGGCGCAAAACCAACGTGACCTCGAGTATTCCCACGATGCATGATGAACTGGTCGCTCATGGGCGCATGAATAATTTCCTGCGTCTTTCCGGCAAGTCTTCGGTTCCTCAGGCTGGGCCGGTTTACTCTGACTCGGACATTTATAAGTGGACCGAGGCGGTGGGATTCGCTTTGCAGTCCGCCGACCAGCCGGAGTTAAGACAAACGACGGACGCGATGATTGGCAACATAGTCGCGGCGCAGGAGCCGGGCGGCTATCTCAATACTTATTTCGTTGGCGATAAAACGTCCGCACGCATGTTGTATCCTACGCAGACGACCGGCCACGAGTTATATTGCATCGGCCATTTGCTGCAGGGCGCGACTGCCTACTATCGCGCCACTGGCGATCGCACGCTTCTCGATGCGGGGATTCGCTTTGTCGATCTCTTTTTTCTTCCGAATTATGGGCCAGGAGCGGGGCAGAAGGGAATTGTTGCAGGCCATCCGGAGATCGAGATGGCGTTGATTGAGCTTTATCGCACGACCGGCAATCAACGGTATGTGGATCTGGCGGGCTATATCCTTCACGGCGACGAGAGAATACCTCTGACCGCGCGTCAGATTACGTATATGTTCTGTGGCATCCCATTCACCTCGCGCACGCGGCTCGAAGGCCACGCGGTCCGCGCGATGTATGCATGCTGTGGCGCAACGGATTACTATCTCGAGACTGGAGATCCCTCTTACTGGAAGACTTTGAATGTGCTATGGGACGACCTGGCGCAGCACCAGTTATACGTCACGGGCGGTGTGGGCGCACGCGAAGCTGGAGAAGCCTTTGGCGATCCGTACGAGCTGCCCAATGCGCGGGCTTACGGAGAGAGTTGCGCCGCAATTGGCAACATGATGTGGAACTGGCGGATGCTTGCAGCCTCTGGAGAGGCGCGGTTCGCGGATGTAATGGAACGCGCACTGTACAACGGGATCAACTCCGGGATGTCACTGGATGGCACGACATACTGCTATCGAAATCCGCTGGCCTTCAATCCTTCAAGTGATTCGCCGGACGGGCCGGCTCCTGGAGACAAGATTCGCAACCCGTGGTACGACACAACCTGTTGCCCGCCGAACCTTGAGCGGACCTTTGCCTCACTGCCCGGCTACTTCTACAGCACGAGCGCGGATGGGATCTATGTTCATCTCTATGACGATTCAGAGTTGACTTGGCGGCTCGATGACGGGAATGGTCTGAAGATCCGCCAAGCGACCAATTATCCGTGGGACGGCGCAGTGAGGCTTACGATTGACCCGGCAGCGCCGAGCGAATTTGCCGTGCATGTGAGAATTCCAGGCTGGTCGGAGCAGAATACCGTCACGGTGAACGGGCAGCCGGTTCCCGGTGCGCAGCCAGGCCAGTATCTCGCGATTCGCCGCCGCTGGTCTGCGAGCGATACGATCGATCTTCACTTCGACATGGAAACTCATCTACTCAAGGCGAATCCCGCGGTGAGCGACGACCGGGGCAGAGTCGCGTTCCAGCGTGGTCCGATCGTCTTTTGCATGGAGCATCTCGATCAGGCCGATCGCGAGCGCGCGGTGGATCTCACTGGCTACTCCGCGCAGGGCGATGCCGCGACAAATTTCCGCTTCGATCCCAATCTTCTGGATGGCGTGATGGTCCTAGAGCATGCGGGCACGATCAGCCACTCATCCTCGGGTACGCAGCTCTACTACCCGGCGAACGAGGCGGGAAAGGTGGAAACAGCGCCTGTTACGCTGAAGCTCATTCCGTATTACGCATGGGCGAATCGAGGGCCGTCTGCGATGCAGGTCTGGATCCCTTCCGATCAAGGCTAGAGCGAGGCCTGCAACTGAGTGGGAGCGGGGTTAAAGATAGCGGGAAGGGAGAAGCCCTGGTTCAGCCGGCTGGATGAACTACCAGAATTGAGCGGCAATTATTGTTGGAGGCCCGGACCTGCCGCGAATCACATCGGTCGACAGAACCAGCTCCATGTTCTTTTTCTCCCATCCTGGCGGCGCGATAGCGGTGAGCTTTCTCAGCTCATGAGGACTGGTGAGGAAATTGCCCGCGGCGGTGGTGCCGAACACGGTGATTCCGGCTACGACCACCACCATCTGTTCTGTTTTGGGGTCGACCATCCGCAGAACCAGCGCGTAATCGCGGGTCAGGTCCATATAAGGAGTCGCGTAGTTGATGGCCCAGTCATGGTTTGACGGGTTATTGCGGTCGCGAATCGTCACCTGGTCGGGCGTCGGCTGATCCACGGTGAATCGAAGCTTCGAGACCAGACGCTCAGACCAATCATTATTCAATAACCCAACCAGAATCGCGGGCCCGCTTTGCAGGTCAGTGAAGGTGGCATCGGACTGCGAGGCAAGCTTGAATTGCCTTCCATTCGCCTGCATGAGCCCCGCGAATTTGGCCATCGTGAAGGCATCGTATTCGTTGACGGTGTGGCTCCAGGAGTTGTGAAAATCGCTGAGCGTATTGGTCGTGCTCGAGACCGGATTGTCGGCCGGCGGGCGCCGTCCTCCTGCCACATTCCCGATGCAGAGAAGGACCGGCGTACGCGCAGAGAGAAAGGGTCTCCAGAATTTCTCAAAAGGCTCGTTCGATCGCATCGTCGCGATCAGGGCGGCGAGCGACGCGACAAGAACCACGGAAGAGACGAGCACCCAGCGCCACCAGAGCCAAACGGGGCGATGAGGCTGGTCGATCAGCCGAGGACCGGCTGCGGGCTCGGGTGATTCCGGATGGGCCGGCGATAGAGCAGCGGCTTGAGCGGAAGGCTCATCGGGCCACCGAAATTGCGGCATATACGAGCCGGGCAAGACTTCAATCCTTAATTCTCCGCGCCAACTCTGCTGATAATACTGGGCCAGCCTCTTGCGAACCTCGGCCACAGCACTGCGCACCGCATGGTCTGTCGCGGTGTCATAGTCTGGAGGGCGATCGAAGACCTCAATCCCGATCGTTCGTTCCTTGAGCCGGTCGCCAAAACCCTGCAAGGTCTGCTCGACGATGAACCGGAGAACGGCGGCGTAACGTTTGCTGTTGTGAAAAACGGGACTGGAGAGAATTCGCTGGAGTTGGTTTCGCACCTCCTCCCGCTCAAGGTCTGTGCTGGGACTGAAGACCGCACCCGCAGCGCGCGCCTGAGGTCCTTCCGCTTGCACATTCTGCGCAATCATCGCCGCCGCCTCCTTTGTGAGCGGAGAGGAATATACCGCGCACTTAAAACTGCTTTTGCCCTATCGCGAACGTTCCGCATGTCCGATTGCCGCGCAATCTGCGGCCAATCGAGCAGCCTTGATCAAGAGCTTCCAACCCGAGGAGCAGACGTGCGCCAAACCTTAGGCGTAGGCCCGCCACCTACCAAGCGGAGCGAGCGCACCTAGCCAAAACGACCGAGCCGGAATGGCACAGAAACCTGAAATGACCGTCACGGACGGTCCGTGACGGCGATCCACGGAGAAGTCTAATCGCGAATAAATCGATTAGTCAACCTTATTGGATCACGAAGAAACTGTTGAAGATAAAAGTTCTGATGATCCGGACCGGGCCGCTCATGACAGGTCATAGGACGTGCCTTTGTTGGCATAAGCGCTTAGATAAATCGCTTTTCCTGCGATTTTCCTATTGACAGTGGGCTTTCCACCTGCCTATATTTCGGGCCACGCGGATTAGCGGCCAAATCAGGAAACGATCCGTACACCTGCGGAGATTGCAACTCTCCGTTGGGCGCAAACTAGGAGGCTCGCCATGGTTCCAGAGAAGTGGTTCTTAGAGAGGCTGGCGTATGATACGCCGGCACGTGATTCCCAAAACAATTGGATTGCTCTGCAACTCCAACGGTGGTGCGATCGACGGTCCGCGGTCTTTCCGCTGCTCGCCCTGGCGCTTGTCTGTTTGGTCTATCCTTCGGCCGCGCGAGGCCAAACCACCGCGACGCTGTCCGGGACGATCCAAGATCAGGGCGGGGGAGTGATTCCGGGAGCGCAGGTCACCCTTACCAATGAAGCAACGAGGGACAGCCGCGTGGAACAATCCAATGGGGTTGGCCTCTATGCGTTTCCATCTCTGACGCCCGGCACCTACGACATAAAGGCGTCTGCAAAAGGCTTTAGTTCCAAGCAGGTCACTGGCATTGTATTGAATGCCGGCGACGAACGCTCGGTCCCGGCGTTGAGTCTCGGTGTAGGCGTGGAATCACAGACGGTGACGGTTACGGCCGACGAGGAGATGATTCCCGTTGAGAACGGTTCGAAGGTCGACGTCGTGAGCGCCAAGGATATTGACAACCTTGCACTCGAAGGCCAAGACACCACCGAGCTGCTCAAGGTGCTGCCCGGCGCAACCACGATGTCCGGCGGTCTGACACAGACCAGTCCCACCTTCAGCGACCTTAACATCACGGTGCAGCAGAGCTCCATCGGCAACGGCATCGACCTGAACGGCGCGGTGAACCGCAGCGGCACCGCCCTGCTGTCAGACGGCGCCAATATCATCGACGTCGGCGACAATGCGGCGTCGCTCTCGATCATCGTGCCGGACTTTACGCAAGAAGTCACGGTGCAATCGTCGAACTTCGGCGCCGACATCCCATTCGGGCCGATTGTGGTAAGCGCGATCAGCAAATCGGGCAGCGCCAGCTACCATGGCGAGGGATTCTTCAATGCCCGCAACAGCGTTCTCAACGCGAACGACTGGCAGGATAACCACCAGGGTGTCCCGCAGGGGCCCCAGGCTTACTACTATCCGGGCGGCAGTTTCGGCGGTCCTATTCCGCTGACGCACAAGAAGCTTTTGTTCTGGGGCGGTTACGAGCGGTGGCTGCAGAACCAGGGCAACGCAAACCATTTGTCGTCGTATATTCCTACTCCGGAGATGCTGGCCGGCGACTTCTCTACCGACAACGCCGATAACCAGGCCGTCTGCCCGAAGGGCTTCTTCCAGGGCGCACCTCCGAGCGGCTATCCCGGAGGGTCCTGGTGCAGCGACCTGGGTGGAACTGTGCTTGCGAATGGAGCGGCGACATCGACACTGCCAACCCCGGCCGGGACTGGGACATACACGACCGGAAGCGGGAGCAGTGCCAAGACGTACACCACCGATGCCGGCCAGAAGTTTCCCGCAGGATTCCTTGATCCCGGCTCCGCTGCTTTGGCCAAAATCTGGCCAGCGGCGAACGCCAATCCGGCAACCTCGCCCGGTAACGTGAACTACTACCAGGCGATCCCGAACATCAACGATGGATGGGTCTATCGCGCACGCTTCGATTATCTGTGGGGCGACAACACGAAGATCTATGGCACCTACCAGCAGGCCTATAACTCGGAATTGGCGAGCGGCAATGGCGCTCACCTCTACTGGACGCCGGGCAATGCGATTCCCTATCCGGGAGGCGGCGAGCAGCAGCAGTTCCGTGGCAAGGCCATGGCCGGGCACTTCGTTCACAACTTCAATTCGACGACAACCATGGACTTCATGGCGGCGTGGTCTTTCGGCAGCTTCCCGTTTACAGAACCGAAACCCTCGGCCGCATATAAGACGACGCTGGGCTATCCCTACGGCAAGGTCTTTTCCACCACTTCTCTCAACATCCCGGCATACAACAGCGCAGGGAACGAAACTTTTCCGGATTTCTCGCAGGACTCGATCTTCGAGAATCCTCCGGGACAGTATGGAGTGCGCAAGGAAGCGCCGCAGTTCAGCCTCACAATCACCAAGGTTTGGGGCGCGCACACCCTTAAGGTGGGCGGATTTACGCAGACCACCGATAACTGGCAGAGCACGTTCAGCAGCTACCTGGATGGCGACCTGCAGTTCCCTGCCGGGCAGAGCCAAGATCTCTGGTACAACGGTACGAATACCCATAACAACGCTCCTGTCGCCAACAATGGTGTGATTGGCTCGCCGAACAACGCGACCGCGAACTTTGTCGCGGGCATCGCGTCGAGCTACACCGAGAACAACAGTGCGCCAATCCAGGATTTTGCCTACATGGCGACTGCGGCCTTCGTGGACGACACGTGGAAGGCAACTCACCACCTCACTTTGGATCTTGGCATCCGCATGGAGCACGTGGGCCACTGGTATGACCGCGACAAGACCGGTGTGGCGGTCTTCTATCCGCAACGCGTACTGGCCGACTACAACGACGGCAAATATGCTCCGGGGTTCTACTGGCATGCGATCGACGGCGGCGTGCCACTGAGCGGCCAACCCAACCGCTTCGCCTATCCTGACACCCGGTTCGGCTTCTCCTACGATTTATTCGGGACCGGCAACACGGTGGTCCGCGGCGGATGGGGCGTGTATCGCTTCGTCACGCAGGTCAACACGGTGGACTCGCCGCTTTTCACCGCGCAGGACGTGTTGGGCTTTAACCAGCCCGGACAAACCAGGGTCCAGCTCCAGAACATCCAGAACCTGGCTTACAAGGGCTGCACCGCGCAGTGCAGCAGCGGAGCGCAATGGGGTCTCGACCCAAGCGACTACGGCCAGCCGTACAGCCAGAACTACAACGTCACGATCGACCAGAGGCTGCCTTGGAACTCGCAGCTCGAGGTTGCCTATGTGGGCAGTAAGACCAGCCAGCTTCCGGATGCCGCCGAAGACTACGAAGGCAGCACCTTCAATGAGCTGGCCAATCAGAACAAGACCCCGATTGGCGCCCTCTTCGCGCCCGATCCGAAGACGGGCGTTCTTTCTACCAACCCGGAAAATGTGGCGGAGAATCCGAACGTCGGGAGTCTTAGCTTCACTGCAACCAAGAACACGTTGGCTGATTATCACCCCTATGGGTACGCATACGGGACCAGCCAGGCCTACATGATTCAAAACATCGGATATGGCAACTACAACGGCCTGCAAGTATCGTGGATCAAGACTGCGGGGCATTTGACCTTCGATTTCAACGGAACCTGGTCAAAGTCTCTGGCCACGAGTCTGCAGGAGAACCCCTACAACGTCCGGGGGAACTATGGTCCGGCGGCGATTGACCGGCCGTTCGTTTTCAACTCTTCCTACACCTACTCGAGCGGCACCCTCCATACCGGCAGCCAGCTTCTCAATCAGCTCGGAGGCGGCTGGACGATCTCCGGCATTTCCACCTGGCAGCAAGGCGGCTACATTCCATCCATGCTTGGCAATGGAGTGCCGAACTTCGGTTTGGGTCTGCAGTACACTGGCCTGCCGGCGGATGCCAGCGCCAACGGCCTCGCGAAGGACACGGGGATCAGCACCGGCATCGGAGACCCGACGTACTTTGGCACGGACGAGAGCATCCCGATTATGCCGGTGCTAACCTGCAACCCAACATCGAAGCTTGTGCATAACCAGCTCCTGAATGGCGCATGCTTCGCGGCACCGGCGGTGGGAACGCAGGGAGGCAAGGCGTATCCCTACATGAAATACACGCCTTATTACGACAACGACCTGGCGCTCTATCGGGCCTTTCACATTCACGAGCAACAACAGGTGCAGATACGGGCCAGCGCATTCGATTGGCTGAACCATTCGTTGCTGGAGTTCGCGAACTCGAGCCCGTACTCGTTGAACTACAACGTTGATTACTCGACCAAGACCATCACGCCGAACTACAACCAAGGATCCACCGGGGCCAACGCATTTGGAGTGTTGAACACTAGGTCGCAGGCGCCTTACCAGCGCATCATCGAACTGGACGTGAAGTACTCCTTCTGAAAAAAGCCGTAACTACGGGAGGCGGGCTTCGTGTCCGCCTCCCGTTTTTGCTGTTCGATTGTCAGGCCACAGGAAGAGCCAGGCGATTGCTCGCGGTTATCGACGGTGTTTCAGTCGAATCCGAAAGATAATTCGCCAGCCATTGACAGTGCATCGTGACAGAATAGAAATAGATCGGATTTTCGAAAGCGCGCCTCGTGCAGTGCTAGATTCTCATGCAGAACCCGGCCCAATTCATTTTCTTAAGCGTTCTTATCGCGGGGTGTGCTGCTGCCGGCGCACAAGCGAGAGCGGACGCCAAAACGCCGGGAGGTTCGGCGCTCGAGGAACACTACAATGCCGCGCAGCAGTTCCAAAAATCCGGCAAGCTCGATCGGGCTGCGGACGAATTTCGTGCATTTCTAGCGGAGGGGCTTGGAGAGCTGGCGATCGGCCACGCGCGGTCAGGCGATTATCCCAAGGCCATGCCGCTCTTTGAGGAAGCGCTTGCCTTGGTTCCCGATTCGCCCGAATTACGCCTGGAATACGCGAGAACCGCGCTTTTGGCCAATGACTTTCCCCATGCACAGTCACTCGCTGAAGCCTATCTCAGAGAGGAGCACGGCGCTCCGCAGTCTCTGGCGCAGGCGCACCAGATCCTGGGGCGCGCGCTTCTCAAGATGAATCACGATCAAGAGGCGCGAAAGGAGCTGGAGATAGCGGTGGCTCTCGACCCGAACTTCGAGAATGGATACGATCTCGCCGTCGCATGCCTGGATCTGGACGACGAGAAATGCGCTGTGCAGCTATTCGGAGAGATGCAGGCCTCTTTCGGAGATACGCCTTCTATCCACATTGCTTTCGGCCGCGCCTACGGCAACTCTGATTTTGCGCCGCGCGCGGTTGCGGAGTTCAAGAAGGCGATCGCCGAAGACCCGCGTTTACCGACTGCGCATTATTGCCTTGCGGCGGCTCTGCTGGCAACCGGACAGGATGAGACTACGATGGGCCAAGCGGAGACGGAGCTCAAAAAAGAGTTGGAGATCTCTCCGCGCGATTTTCTCACCTATGCGGCGTTGGGGAAACTGGCGGCAACTCACAACCAATATCCTGAAGCCGAGCGTTATTTGAAACGAGCCACTCTGCTCGATCCCACTAACCCCGATGCATTTTTGTACCTGGGGCAGATGTACTACGACACGAATCGCCCGGACGATGCGGAGGCCGCGCTGCGCCGGGCCATCGAACTCACTTCGGATGTTGCGCGCAATCGCTATCAGATTCAGAAGGCTCATTTTCTCTTGGGCAGAATCCTGATGCAGCAGCATCGGGAGTCGGATGCGCGAGCGGAGATGCAGATCGCGCGCGCCTTGACCAACAAGGTGTTGTCGCAGGATAAGAGCGAGCTTGCCGGCTTGCTGGCGAATAGTGCCGCGACGACAGGATCGGCGGGCAATTCTCCGGAGCCTGTCACCGCAGAGGCAGCTGACCACAAAACAGCGGACCTCGCAGCCCGTGATGAATTGGCCCGATTCGAGAAACAACTGACTCCGGCGATCGCGGACAGCTATAACAATCTGGGCGCGATCGCAGCTGCCGCCAGCGACTACGACGATGCGCTGCGATATTTCGAGCACGCCGCTGAGCGGACTCCCGCACTCGATGGCCTGGATTACAACTGGGGGCGAGCGGCCTTTATGGCCTCCCGCTTCTCAGAAGCGATCGGACCGCTCTCCCGCTACATCAGCGCGCACCCCGGCGATTCGGGCAGCCGCGCTGCGCTGGCGATGAGCGAGTTCATGACGCAGGGTTATCTTGAGTGCCTGAAAACCCTCGACGGTGTAGACGAAACCATCGGATCGATTCCTCAGATGCAGTACATCTACGCCGACTCTTTGGTGAAGACTGGCCGGGTCTCGGATGGAAGGGAACGGCTCGAGTCCCTGGAGGCGAAGCATCCGGAGATTCCTGAAGTGCATCGGGGGCTTGGCGAGGCGCTTGAGCTCCAAGGTGAAAGAGACAAGGCCGTCAGGGAATTGCAATCGGCGCTACAGCTCAACGCGAGAGATCCGGAGACGCACTATGACCTTGGCAAGGCCGAGCTAGAAAGTGGGAACGCGGCAGGCGCGATTGCAGAGCTTCAATCCGCGGTTCAGCTCAAGCCGCGCGATGCAAGGTTTCATCAGGAACTTGCCAACGCGTACAAACTCGATCGACGAACCGCAGAGGCGGAGAAGGAACTCAAGGTCTTTGACGAACTTCAGAAGTCGCAAGCGCCGGCCGGCGGAGTCGCAGCCGATGATAAAAAGAGCCCGTAGATACGAGATGTTTTATTTGGTTTTGTGTGTTGCCGGTCCTTTCGACTGGGGCCGAATGCGTTCGGCCGGTACAATTCCATCGCCCTCGAGTACGGAATAATATTTGTCCGCGGCAAGGCTGCCGATATGATCAACCGCGCCGGAGGGCCAGTGAATCTCTACGCTATCGATGTTCGTGGCTGAGCCGAGACCGAAGTGGAGGCGCAGATCGTTCTGCGAAAGATAGCTGCCCCCGCTGTGAACCTCATCTGTTTGCGTGATTCTCCCGGCGATAACTTTGACCCGCGCATTCAGAGCGAGCCGGTTGCTCTTGGTTCCGGCCAGCTCAAAACTTACCCAGTGACGCCCCGGGATGCCGCGGTTCTTCAGAACCATCGGGCTTCCATCGAGGTCATTCACTACCACATCCATATTGCCGTCATTGAAGAGATCAGCCACAGCAAGACCGCGCGAGACGCGCTTTTCTTCAAGCGCCGGGCCGGCCTGCCCGCTTGCATCGCAGAATGTTCCGTCCGCCTGATTCAGGCTCAATATCTTTGGCTGGCGATAGCCGGGGTCGGAAGCAATTGTATCCATCTGCGGATATACGTGGCCGCTTGCGGTGATCAGATCCAGCCAGCCATCATTGTCCAGATCAACAAAGGCAGTGCCCCACTTCACCCACGGCAATGACGCGATCGCCAGCCCTGAAGGGAAGGATTCCTCTGAGAAATTCCCATCGCCATCGTTGCGATAGAGATCATCGTTTTCGTTTTCAAAATTTGTCACGTAGAGGGAAGGCCGCCCGGTGTGGTTATAATCCCCGACGGCAATTCCCATCGAGGCCTGCTCAGAACCGTCATTGCTGAGAGCGGTGCCGGACTCAAAGCCGACCTCTTCAAATTTGCCGTTGCCGAGATTGCGATACAGGAAATTTGGCGTCGAGTCGTTCGCAATATAGATATCGGGCCGGCCGGCGCCATTGAAATCAGCCCAGATGACGCCAAGGCCGTAGTACCCGTTTGGATCATTCACGCCTGCTTGTTTCGAAACATCGGTAAAAGTTCCATCGCCATTGTTATGAAACAGAGCATCGCCTGCGCCTTTCAATCCGCGCGGGCCGCATTGCACATCCACTCCGCGGTATTTGCAATAGGGAGCGCTGCCGAATTGCGGCAGATCATCGAGATGGAAATCTACGTAGTTGGCCACCATCAGATCCACGTATCCGTCGCCGTCGTAATCGCCAAAAGCCGCTCCCGCCGACCAACGGCCATCGGCCACGCCCGCTTTGGCCGTCACATCGGTAAACGTGCCGTCGCCGTTGTTGTGATAGAGAATGTTGCCGCCGAGACATGTGATGTAAAGATCGGGCCAGCCGTCGTTGTCGTAATCTCCAACGGCGCCGCCCATGGCAAGGCATCCTTTGGTTAATCCCGCTTTTTGCGTGACGTCGGTAAATGTGCCGTCATGGTTATTGCGGTACAGAATGCCACGGCTCGTTTCTCCCGCAAGAGCCATATCGATGGTTGGCGCGTTCGTGAAATAAATGTCGGGCCAGCCATCCCGGTCGTAATCGAGGATAATCACGCCGCCGCTCATCGATTCGAAGATGTACCGCTTGTCTTGCGAGGAGGCGTGCGAGAACGTGATTCCCGCCTTCGCTGTGACATCTTCGAATTGAGGTACTGGACGATTCGCGCACTTTGAGGACTTGGCGCCCGGCGGAGGCGGCTTCGGAGTGGGATGTCCCATCCCTTGACTCCGGGCCCTGACGGAAGATACGGCCGCAATCACGAGCAGCCCAAGGAGAATTCCCAAACGTCTTTTGAGCTTCGCCATCACAGAGTATTCGAAGTGAATCGCTTTATGCGCGAGCCAAGAATATCATGCGTGAACGGCGCGTGTTCACCAGGGATTTGCGCCCAGCGGCTCGTAGTGAGCCCAATCGAAGTCAACCACGCCGGGATCGGCATTTCCGGTGGTGTATGCAAAGAGAGCGGGCCGCGACCCCTTCCACCAACTGAAACAGATCTCTGTCGGCGCTCCGAGCGGCCGGAAGGATCGTCCGTCATCGAGACTGAAGGAGTAGTGGGCCTGGTCGCCCTCGATGCGCACCCGAAGCTGGAGCACGGATTGGGCGAGGAGTGGTCCCTCGACACGGTCTTGCAGGTGAAAGAAATTCAAGCGCCGCTCTCCACCTGTCTGCACCACTTCAAGGCCGCCGGCCGATTTCTCAAACATGGCCAAGCCTGCGTGGCCGCCGCTCTTCATTCCTGAGAGATCCATGCGGATTGTGAATTGGAAGGAATTGTCCTGCATGCACTGCGTGAGAGTATTGCGCGCGGAGAGCAGATCTTCCGCGGGCGCAGGAATCAGACGCAGGTAGCCGGGCCGCGCACTCAGCGACCAGTGAGCGTCATCGGGATTGTGGTTCCACTCCCATTGCGGTCCCAGGTTCGTATCATTGAACTCATCGGAGGTTTGAGGATGCTGCTCTGATAGCACCTGAGGATTACCCGGAATAGGCCCGGATGGCGTGGGCTGCCCCGGATCAGCTCCGGTAGGATCGTCGCCGATGATCGGCCAATCGTCACGCCAGCGCACGGGCTCAAGATGGACGATGCGCCCGTGCGCGCCATCCGACTGGAAATGGATGAACCACCCCTCCCCATCGGGAGTTTCGACATACGCCCCCTGGTGCGGTCCGTTGATATTGGTCGATCCTTGCGCGAGGACCACGCGATGTTCATAGGGACCGTAGATCGCGCGCGAACGCAATACCGCCTGTGCGCCTGAGCCTACGCCGCCGAACGGCGCAAAGATGTAATAGTAGCCGCGGCGCTTGTAAAGTTTCGGTCCTTCGAGAACGGGAAGGTTTTCCGGGTCCTGCACGATCACCTTGCCTTCATCAAGGAGATGTTTGCCGTCCGCGGACATGCGATGCAGAATCAGAGGGCCGGCGCCAGTTCTAGAGTGGATGAGATAGGCGCGCCCGTCATCATCCCAGAACGGGCATGGATCTTCGAGCCCTGGTCCCGCCATCACCGCGGCGGGTGCGCTCCACGGGCCGGTAATGCTGGGCGCGGTGCTGACAAAGATTCCCTCAGTCGGCGTGGGGAAATACACGTAAAAAAGACCGCGGTGTTTCCGGATCGAGGGAGCCCACACGCCTTTGCCGTAACGGTCGCCGCCGATCATGCTGTAGCGCGGGTCCATATCCAGGCGCTGCACCACGTGGCCCAGGATCGTCCAATGCACCAGATCGGTTGACTGAAGAATTGGTATACCGGGCACGAAATGAAATGTCGAGGCGACCAGGTAATAGTTCGCGCCATCGCGGATCACGTCCGGGTCAGAGTAGTCGGCGAAGAGAATCGGATTGTGGTAAACCACAGCCGGCTCGGGGCGTGCAGACTGCGCCGCGGAATATAGAAGTACAACCAGGAAACACGCCGCGCCCACCGCTCCGAGAAGCTGCTTGCGTGATCCTTGTCCCATCCTAGTCATCATGCGATCGTATTTCGAATTCCGGTCGGGTTAAGATAACAGCGGCATTCAGCCGCTCGATCGGCTTCCGGGTCAGTGATGAACCGCGGTAACCAGTCCAAAGTGAAGAGGGCCTTGGAAAAAAGTGTGCGAGGCAGCCTTGGTTTCCGTCACGCTGCCCCGGCGGATCTAGTGTGGTGTCTCTGAAGTTCATGGCATTGGCCGAGATCCCGAACCGCAGATCCTTCGATTCCAATTGGCGCAAAATACGCGCCAATCTTCGCTCAGGATGACAGCTTTTTCTTGATAAGAACCTTAGGGACGTGACACTAGAAGATCAACTTCAACGACAGTTGCGCGATGCGCGGATCGTTTTGAGGCGCTGTGGATGCCCAGTTCTGGGGGCTCGTGCTCGTGATCTTGCCAAATGACGAGCCCAGCGTGGTGTTTGGATCGCCAAGATTGGTGTGGTTGAACAGGTTGAAATAATCCGCCTCGAAGCTCAAGTAGGTCCGCTCCGTCACGGGGAATTTGCGTGTGAGGCTGCCATCCCAGTCCACGTAGTGCGGGCCCAGATAAGAGCCTTTCACCACGGTTCCGTAAGTCCCCGGGGGATTCACTGCGAAACCGGCGGGGTTCAGATACGATCTGCAGTTGACCGTCGTAGTGCAGGCCGAGCCGCCATAAGCTGCGCCGGTTTGCACGGCGCGGTCGCGCTGCTGGCTCGAGCCGGAGTTGTTTGCCGCGCTCGACAAAACCGTCAACGGGTCACCGCTGCGGTATTGGAAGATGCCGTTGGTTCCCCAGCCGTTCAGAACGTAACGCAACGCGCTCGGCGCGTCCTTCAGAAACCCGGGCACGGTGTAAACGTAGGAGAGCGCTGTGACGTTGCGATGATCGAAGTCGGCCGGCCCGTAGTCCAGCCTCTTGAAGTTCGGAGCGGTGATCGGGTAAACGAAGGAGTTATTGTTGCCAATCGAGGTCGCAGCCTGGTTCCACGGCAGATCGTCGAGTGCCTTCGACCACGTGTAGTTGAACAGCAGCGTCAAGCCGTAGCGCACGCGTTGCTCGGCCGAGACCTGCATCGAGTTGTAGTTCACATTGCCGCCGGTGTTGGCCGCCGTAATCGTGCTCGGATAACAACTGTTCGTCGCGGTGCACCCCGCCTGGTTGTAGATGCGCGTTCCGCCTGCTCCGTTCACCGCGCCTACGTTGGGGTTCAGCTCAAGGTCTTCCCATTCGTGACTGCCGTGGGTGGCAACGTAGGCAAGGCGCATGGAGAGACTATTCGATAGCTGCTGCTCCAGGGTCAGGTTCCAGTCGTAGGTAATCGGGTCTTTAAAGCCCTTGATTGGATCGTAGGTAAGCCAGGCTTGGTTGGCATTGATCGGTGTGCTGGGCAGAGGCGGCTGCGGCGCCGGGAAGGGATTCGGGGTCCCAAAGCTTGTGTAGGGATTGGCGAAGCTCATGGATTGAGTAGCGGTTGATTGCAGCGCTACGGATGTAATGAATGGCGCCAGGTTCGAGTAGATATTGAACAGCGTGCTGTTGATGCGGCTGTCGTAAAAGGTTCCCGCTCCGCCGCGCAGGCTGGTCTTCCCGTTGCCGAAGACATCGTAGGCAAAACCCAGCCTGGGCATGAAGTGGTTATAGGCGGAGGCCACGCCGTTGGGATTGAACCCCGGATCGCCGGCAAACGCCATGCCGGCAGGCGCAAGCGGATACTTCGTCGAGTGCGTATTCGACGCCCACAGCGCGGGGAAAAAGCTGCCCATGCGCCCCTGGCTTTCGTGCCACGGCATGAACGGCTCATAGCGGACGCCGTAATTCAGGGTCAGCCTGCGGGTGGCTTTCCAGCTATCCTGTACGTAGGCGCCCTGAAACTTGCCGCGGGGATTGAAGAACTGGCCGGATGCCTGGTTGAATTGAAAAAGATAACCAAACAGGAAGCTGGCCATGGCGTCGCCGCTGATACTGGAACTGAAGTTGAACTGGCCGGGCTGCTCGAAGAGATTGTTGATATCGATCTTCGACACTTCGCCGTGATAGCCGGCGTCGATGTTGTGCCTTCCCAGCAGGAAATGGATATCGTCGGTCAGCGTATAGTTACCCCTGCGGAAGAAGGCCTGCGGGTTGACGCTGATCTCGAAATATCCGCCCTCGACATAGATCTGGTTGATCTGCTTATACGCCGGCTGCCAGATATTCACTCCCAGATCTTCCACGTCGAGGCTGCTTGAAATCGGGCCACGGGCGTCGTTATCCAGTTGGTTGCTGATGATGAAGTTGTTCACGATATGGTCGCTGAACGTGTGCGTCTCTGAGATCAACGAGTTGTAGTAGTGATTCGCGGCTCCGTCGGCCACGGTGAGGATATTTGAGGTGTTCTCAACGCCTTGCAGAATGTACGCGTCGGAGAAGTAGCGCAGCGTCAGCTTGTCCTTGGGCCCCAGCCCCTGATCGACGCGGGCCGTAATCTCGGCCAGGCCGAAAAGATTCGGCTGCTGGTAGAGGACGGAGCCGGTCGAGGTTAACGCCGGAACATACTTCAGAAAATTGGCTGTGACTGAACTGAGGGCAGCCGCGCTCCAGGTATTCGAAGAGCCGGCCGGACAGGTGATCGTCGAGGCAAGCATTGCCGACGGCATCAGGGGGTCCTTTGCGCAATCGGTGAACACCAGGTTGTTTGTGCCCGGCGCCGCGCCTGACGAGTTGGCGCCCGCCTGGGCAATGGTCGGCAGAATCGAAGAAGCGCTACTCGCGGCCTCGTGATCAATCGTCTTTTGATAGCCGAAAAACCCAAACGTCTTGTGACTGCTCAAGAGGTGCGGAATCTCAAGCGGCCCACCGATTGTGCCGCCAAACTGATTGCGCTTGAGCTGGTCCGGGAGCTTGCTTTTCGTCGCGGCGCTGTAGCTGAAGTAGTTGGCAGCATTCAAATCGGCATTGCGGACATATTCAAACAGATCGCCGTGATACTGGTTTGTTCCGCTCTTGGTGATGATATTGACCACGCCGCCGGCGTTCTGGCCGTATTGAGCGTTGTAGTTGTTGGTTTCGACGCTGAACTCCTGCACCGCATCGGGCATTGGGAAGGGAAGGTTGACATTGGTGTACTCATCGATATTGTTGCCGCCGTCGAGCATGTAATTGGTCTGGCCCACGAACGTGCCGTTGGCCGAGATGGCAATGACCGTGGGAAAGGTTTTTGTATTCCCCTGGTCCGCCTGGGCCGGCGGCGCCAGGGTGATGCCCGCCACCTCCTCAGTAAGTTGCGCTGCGTTGCGCCCGTTGAGGGGCAGATCGTTTACCTGCGATGTGCCGATCACCTGTTCCAGCGTCCCGGTGGTCAGGTCTACCTGCGCGGTTTGCGCGGTTACCGTTACCGTTTCAGAGGCTGCACCCGTACGCAGCGCCAGGTTGGCCGTGAGCGCGTTGTCGGCGCGCACCTGCAGGCCGGTCTCGGTGTATGTCTCGAATCCGCCGTGGCTGGCAGAGACGTTATAGACGGAGGGCGCCAGCGTGGGAAAAACGTACGTGCCCTCGCCGGATGTGGTGGTCTTCAGCTGTAAGCCGGTTGCCGCCTGGGTGGCAATGACCTCAGCGCCGGCGATCACAGCGCCGGTAGCATCCGTCACAGTGCCGCTGATGCTGCCATATCCCTGGGCGAACACGCCGCTCGGAAAGCACGCGCAGAACACGCACGCGGCTACCCAACCCATGATCCGCCGGAGAGAAACTTCCATCGTGAGCCTCCTCAACATTTCTTGCGACGCACCGTTTAGGTGGATTTGGCTCCTTGCCAAGGCGCCTGGCGCGAGGGCCGGCGTTTATCAAAAGGGCTGGATTGCCAAGCGAGGGGTTTGTACAGGAAGAGGTAGAGAACAAGCTAGACAGGGACCGTCAAGGACGGTCAGGAATTCCAGGATCGATCCTGCATTCGATGAGTTGTGGCTGAGAACGGGGAGGCAGAGGGTTCGTCGATTCAAGAAAGGCTTACTCGGCGGAAACAGCCAGAACCCTTGGTGGTCCGGGGGTCCCATCCATAACGGTTGTCCCCAGGACGATTTGCAGAGTCCGCGCCGCTTCGTTCGGCCGCAATTGACTGGCGATCGCATTCATCAACTGCGGGTCGCTGAGGAACTCTCCTGCGGCTTCGGTGCCATAGGTGTAAAGGCCCCCAATCACCACTACGACATGCCCGGTTTCCGAGTCGCGGATGCGGGAGATCAGCGCGTAGTCCTGGATTCTTGGACTATTGGCGCCGGTGAGGGGCTGGCGCGGCTGATTGGTACCCCAGCTCCAGCCGCGCGAGGCGGGATTCTTCGCATCCCGGATGTAAATCAGATGCTTTTCGGCGTCCATTGCCAGGCTGTAGCGGAGTTGCCGGGTGAGGCGCAGGCTCCACTCGTTGTTGAAGGCTCCGATCAGCACGACCGCGCCTTCGCGCAGGTCAGAGAAGGAGCTCGCACTACCCTGCCGGATCAGCACCTTCTTGTTTCTGGCTTCCAGCTCTCCAACCACCCTGGCGATGGTGACGGTATCGGCAAAGGGGACCGTCTGCGAGGAGTCCGAACTGGGAACGGGGGTGGCTGAAACTCCGTTGCCCTCGATTTCAGGAAGCGTAGGCGGTCCGTTCGGATGATCGCCTACGGCGAGAAGCACCGTGCCCGGTGTATCGACGACTGGCCTCCAGAACAGGTCTCCAGGCGTGGGGCGGTGCAGATAGCCGTACCCGAGAAATGCTGCAAAGGCGATTGCGCCACCCGACACCAGCCCGATACCCCAGCGTCTTCCCGGCCGGGAGGCCGAATCCGGCGCGAGCGTGGCGGTCGGAAGAGGGAGCGGATCGAAGTGAACGTGCGCACTGGGCGATTCAATGGCGGGTTCCGGGGTTTCCAGCTCAGCGCCTGAATCCGCCGCCGTACGCCTGGCTTGGTTCGGCTGCGTGAATCGGGGGATATAAGACCCCGGAATCAGGCCCATCCGCAGCTCGGAACGATGCTTCTCGTCTACGTAGTATGTCGCCAGCCGTTTGCGCAACTCGGTGGCGGCGGTGCGGACGATGTGATCGACGTTGGTGTCGTACGAGGGGTCCCTGCCGAAGACTTCGACGCCAATCGTGCGTTCCTTGATCTGATCCGCCGACCCGTTCAAGGTCTGTTCGACGACATATTTGAGAAAGGCCACCGACCGTTTACTGGACCGGAAGACTTCATCATGAATCAGCAGATCAAGCTGCGCGCGAATCGAATCTGCCGTCAATTCCGGTGTGGCGCCGAACTCGACCTCGACCTCAATCATTGGCTGTCCAGTGCCAGCCATTCTAGCACACGGAATCGTAAAATTTGTCGGATTTCTGGAGTCTCTGTATTGCTCATAACTTTCTGCAAACACGCGGCTTGGCGTCGGATGGACGTGATCGCACCTGTGCCGCGGACACGCACTCGGGATGCGGTGGCCTGAATAGGGTCTGAATTTCGAGACGGATTAGTCTGCGGTCATCCTTGAAGCTGATTTTGTGGCGCCTCGCTGCATGTACAATCCCACTGTCGGCGCTTTATTTTTTGCGCAATTGGGCAACAACAGCGCGATCGGAACCATTTCGAGGTGGCGGTTGGACGAGTATATCGAGCGCGTGATTGACTTGACCGAGCCCGACTCGAACCATCTGTATGAGTTGAGCATCGAGGAGGCGCGGCGGGTTTTGCTGGACGGTCCGGCAGAGGCCGTCTCCCGGATTCACGGCTCGTTTGCGCTGGTCGCCAAATCCGGCAAGACGGTGAGGATGGCTCGTTCCCTGGATCGGCCGATGCGGTACTTCCTTGCCAAGCGCCGCGACGGACCGGCATTGGTCGTTTCGCCGCGCATCGACGCGATCTTCGAATGGCTCAAGTCAGAGGGATTGGAAGCACAGTTTCGGCCAAGCTACACGCGCATGGTCCCGGCGCATTACGTGGTCGAACTGCAGCTTGTGGGATGCCCTGATCCCGATCCGGTGTACGAGCGCTTCTTTGTGCCGCGCCCTGAGAGACTGCCCTCCGACCTGGACGCAATTGGCCAGGCCTACATCAGCGCAGTGGCGGATGAGATTGCGCGCTGGCTTCAGGCCATTCCGGCCGATGCGCCCGTGGGCGTCTGCTTTTCCGGCGGCATTGATAGCGGCAGCGTGTTTCTGACCACGTATCACGTGATGCAGAAGCTCGGGATGAACCTCGGGAGGCTCAAGGCATTTGTGCTGGACTTTGGCTCCGGTCCTGACCTTGGGCAGGCGCGAGCCTTTCTGGAGCAGCTCGGTTTGTCGATCTTTCTTGAGCCGATTGGGGCCGACGCTTCTGGTCTCGACCCCCGCGAGACGATTCGCGTGATCGAGGATTACAAGCCGCTCGATATTGAAAGCGCGACCATGGCGCTCGCCTTATCGAAGGGCATTCGCGCGCGCTATCCCGATTGGCTCTACCTGATCGATGGCGACGGCGGCGATGAGAATCTGAAAGACTACCCGATCGAAGCCAACCCTGAGCTGACGATTCGCAGCGTAATCAACAACCCCATGCTGTACCAGGAGGGGTGGGGGGTGGGAAAGATCAAGCACTCGCTCACCTATAGCGGGGGACTGAGCCGGTCGTATGTGCGCACTTACGCGACGGCAAGGCGTTATGGATTCAGCGGCTTCAGTCCGTATACCAGACCCGCCGTCATTGCAGTGGCTGAAGCGATCCCGTTCATCGATCTGACTCACTATGACGTGGAGCGGCTTTACGAATTGAAGGGCGAGATCGTCTCCCGCGGCGTGGCTGCAGTTACGGGTCTCCAGATGCCGGTGTTCCCGAAGCGGCGCTTTCAGCATGGCGCTCTTACAGAGGATTCGCTGCGCCGGCGTATGCCCTATGGCGAAGCCGAATATAGAAAGCAATTTCTTTCACTCTATCCGTGATGCTTCCATCGTTGCCCATTTACCCGGCGAGCGCGGACGAGCGCGATGCGTGGATCGTTGCGCATAGGGGCAAGCGGAACGCCGTCGATCCATTTCAACCCTACGCGTTCATGGTGGAAGAAGAACGCAGCGCATCGGGAGCGGTCGTCCCGGTGGCGACGGTGCTTCTTTCCAATCGCGAGTGTCCGTGGCGGTGCGTGATGTGCGACTTATGGCGCAACACTCTGACGGAGAGTGTTCCTGCTGGAGCTATCCCATCGCAGATTGATCACGCGCTGCGGCGTTTACCGTCTGCACGCCAGATCAAGCTCTATAACAGCGGAAGTTTTTTTGATGCGCGCGCCATACCTGCACAGGATCATGCAGCTATCGCCGACCGAGTAGCCGGCTTTGAACAGATTGTTGTCGAGTGCCATCCCTCGCTGGTGGGCGATGCGTGCTTTCGTTTCCGAGATCGCCTGGCCGGCCGGCTGGAGGTCGCGATAGGACTCGAAACCGTGCATTCCGATGTGCTGAAACGGCTCAACAAGCGCATGACGACGGAGCAGTTCGCATCTGCTGCCCAGTTGCTGCGCAGTCACGACATTGATCTGCGCGTCTTCATTCTTGTGAAGCCTCCCTTCATGCAGGAGGAGGAGGCATTTGAGTGGGCTGCCCGATCGCTGGAGTTCGCCTTCGCATGCGGCGCGACAGCAGCCACGCTGATTCCTACCCGCGGCGGAAATGGAGCGATGGAAGAACTGGGTGCAGCCGGGCAGTTTTCTCCTCCGGCGCTGGCAACGCTGGAGGCCGCGGCAGCGTATGGGATTTCGCTTCACAAAGGAAGAGTCTTCACGGACCTATGGGATCTATGCAAGGTGCGTGCCTGCCAGAGTTGTCGCGACCGGCGGGTCGCGCGGCTGCACGCAATGAATCTTCAGCAAAGCATTCTGACGCCGATTGTGTGCGAAGCGTGCGGGGAGAATCGCTGAGATGCGCTATGACATCGCCATCGTCGGCTCTGGCTTTGCCGGTTCGCTTCTGGCGATGATTGCACGCCGGCTTGGATTCGCGGTTGTCCTGATCGAGAAGGGGTCGCACCCGAGGGTCGTGATCGGAGAATCATCTACGCCGCTGGCGAATCTTCTGCTTGAAGAGCTAAGCTCCCGTTACGATCTGCCGACTCTAAAGCCGCTTGCGAAATGGGGCAGTTGGCAGCGCTCGCATCCAGAGGTAGCCTGCGGGCTCAAGCGCGGCTTTACCTTTCATCACCATATTCTCGGGGCGCCGGCTCGTTCCGACCCCGCGCGCAAAGATCAACTGCTTGTCGCTGCCAGCCCGCACGATGACATCGCAGACACGCATTGGTATCGCGCCGATTTTGATCATTTCCTGGTCCGCGAGGCGGAAAAGATCGGCGTCGATTATTTCGATCGGGTCAGCCTCGATCGCTTCGATGAGGATGGCAACGGGATCAGTCTCAAAGGGCAGAGAAAAGGATCCGAGATTGAGTTTCGTGCTCACTTCGTAGTCGATGCCACGGGGCCGCGCGGATTCCTCCACCGTGCTTTGGGATTGAGTGAGCGTGAGCTTCCGGAATATCCCGCGACAGAGGCTTTGTACAGCCATTTTTCGGGCGTGCGCCGGCTCGAACAAACAAACTACGGCCGCAGTGACGGACGAGCTCCGTATCCGATCGATGATGCGGCTGTGCATCATGTCTTCGATGGGGGATGGGTATGGGTGTTGCAGTTCAACAATGGAATGACCAGCGCCGGCGTTGCGGCAACACATGAGCTGGCTGCGCAGTTGCGCCTGAGCGAAGGAGCAGCGGGATGGGAGCGGCTTCTCGATCTACTGCCTGCTCTGAAGGTGCAATTTGCTGCAGCGAAGGCAGAGCGCCCCTTCACGCACGTGCCGCGACTTTCTTTTCGTTCCTCGGCCATCGCCGGCAGTAAGTGGGCGATGCTGCCTTCGGCCGCAGGATTCGTCGACCCGTTGCTCTCCACTGGTTTTCCGCTGACGCTGCTCGGCGTGACGCGCTTGGCGGAAGTTCTAGAGAACGACTGGAACACCGAACGCTTCGCCGTCCGATCGAATGCGTATGCAGCGCAAACGGACAGAGAGTTGCTCGCCACGGCTCGTTTGATTGGAAGCCTGTACGCGAACATGAACAACTTCGATGTGTTCGTCGCGCTCGCGTTGCTTTACTTTGCCGCTGCCAGTTTTTCTGAGGCGGCGCGAAAGCTTGCCAAGCCGCAATTGGCATCGTCCTTTCTTCTTTGCGACGATCCTGTTTTTGGCCCTGCTTGTCTTCGGCTGTGCGAGCGTGCCCGCCAGACGTTGACGCCGCCTGAGTCGGCAGCATTGATCCGGGATATCCTTGCGGCGATTGAGCCGTTGAATGTCGCCGGTTTTGGGCGCGAAGAGCGGCGCAACTGGTATTCCGTGGAGACAGATGATCTGCTCAACGCAGCCGGCAAATTGAACGCGAGCCGCGAGGAGATTGTCGCTCTGCTGCGCCGCTGCGGCTTTCATATCGAATCAGATTCGAGTTTCGGGGAGGAACGCGCCGCTATGGTTTAGCGGGTTGGGTTGAAGGTGCCGGCGCGAACTGGATGGGCTTGGCTGAGACGATGCCCTTGCCTTCCTCGATGATGAGAGACTGATCCACGGCGACGTGCGGCAACGTCTCTTTGCGGCCGCTCGGCCACACTATGTCGATGCTCACTTCCTTTACGGTTTCCGGCTTGCCAAAGCCGAAGGTAAGTGGCAGCTCGCTTTGTGAGAGATAGCTCGATCCTGACTTTACCATCGCATCCTGGCGTAATCGCCCGCCGGCGGTCACAGTGACTCTTGCGCCGATGGCATCGCGATTCGAGCGCGTGCCGATAAGCTTCATGCGGAGCATGTCGTTGCGGTTGCCATTGTCGTTGCGAAGCAGACGGGCGGGTCCGTTATTGGTTGTTACGACAAGATCGAGATCGCCATCGTTATCGAAGTCGAGGTAGGCCGCGCCGCGAGCGACCATCGGCTGGCGCAGCGCAGAGCCGGTTTTGTCAGAGACATCTTCAAACTTGCCATCGCCCAGGTTACGAAAAAGAAGTGGAGGCTCCGCATAGCGAAGGTTTGGCCGCACTACCGCGATATCGTCCGCAACATGGCCGTCGGCGGCAAAAATATCAAGACGGCCATCGAGATCGTAGTCAAAAAAGAAGCAACCAAAGGTGAGCGATTGAGCGGAAGGAGCGCGAATGCCCGAACCCTCCGCATCGTCGGTGAACAATCCGGAACCATCGTTGTGATAGAGGGAGATGCTTTCGTCTGTGAAGTTGCCGATGACAATGCTCGGGCGGCCTGAGTTATCGTAGTCGCCGGCGTCGGTGCCCATGCCGGCGCGCGCGCGGCCCGCGTCGCTGAAAGCGACGCCCGCGGCAAAGCCTGTCTCGGTAAACGTGCCGTTGCGGTTGTTGCGATAGAGTTTGTTCGCCTGCGTATCGTTGGTCACCAGCAGATCAAGCCAGCCATCCTGGTCGTAATCGATCAGCGCGATACCCAGCGACTTTCCGCTCGGATCATAGAGTCCCGCGCGTTTTGTCACGTCTTCGAATTTGCCGTTTCCAAGGTTATGGAAGAGCCGCGAGCTCTGGCCCTTGTAGGCCTCGGGCGTGCAGTAGGACTTGTGTTTCCCATCGAGCGAACAGGACTGGTCAGTCTGCGGCGACCAATCGACGTAATGGGCAACAAATAGGTCGAGGCGGCCGTCATTATCGTAGTCAAACCAGACCGCCCCGGTTGGGAATCCCGTGTCAGCCAATCCTGCCTTATTTGTGACGTCGGCAAATCGTCCGTTGTGAAGATTGCGAAACAGATGACTGCCACCGATGGCAGTGATGTAGATATCGTCGAAGCCATCATTGTCATAGTCGCCCACAGCGCAACCCAGGCCGTATATTTCGATCGCGAGTCCGGCTTGGCGAGTCACGTCGGTAAACGTGCCGTCGCGATTGTTGTGGTAAAGAGCGGGATAAGACTTGGCTTTCGCGTGACCGGGCCAGTCCATCGAATTCACAAAGAGAATGTCCTGCCAACCGTCATTGTCGTAATCGAGCACGCAAACGCCGCTGCCCATAGTCTCGGGAAGATACTTCGCTCCAAATGCGCCGCTGTTGTGTTTGAAGCGGATGCCTGCCTGCGCCGTCACGTCGGTAAATGCGATTGGCCCAGACGGACGTGCGGCGATGGCCTGAACAACAGAAGAAGGGGCCGCGACGACGGGGTGATTAGAAACGGAGGAAGTGTTCTGGGCTGCGGTTGGAGCAGAGCGCGACCTGCAGCCGGAGGCAAAGATCACGAGCAGCGCGGAGATCAGAGCAAGAGGCACATTCGAGCGGAGAAAACGGCGCCGTGGCGACTGGGAGTAAAGATGTTGTTCCATAAGCGCTGTTATGCGGGAATCGCTTTCTGTTCCGAGGCTCCAGCCGATCCCGCTGCGGGGCAGCGGCGGGAACTGATCCACATTTCGATCAGCAGCGCCAACGGGCCAACCCAGAAGAGCGCGTAGAGCGGAGCGTAGATGCTGCTGTTGAGCCGCAGGACAAATTCAACCAGCGCGACGGCAGCTGCGACGAGACACTGCCCGGTGCGCGAGCGGACGGTGGTTTTCGGGTCAGTGATCATGAAGAAGATGAAGAGCTGGTACATGGGGCCGGTTATGGGCGCGACCTCCGATTGCCACGGGTCGCCCGTGATGTATGCGCGCAAAAAAGAGAGCGCAATAAAGGAGACAACGTAAACGAGAGTGATGTGGAATCGCCGCGCACGCCAAATGATGACCGAACCGAGAACCCAGATGACGATCAGCGATGCAAAATTGTTGCCCCATTGAATGCTCAGCGACGCCACCGATTGCGAGGCGAGGAAGAGCATGACGCATATACCGAAGTTGGAGGGATTCCAGAGATGGCGCCCTCGGAAGCGCAGCACATATTTCGACGTAATGGAGAGCAGACTGCACAGAGCGTAGGGCCAGAAGGCGGGCGAGCGCAACAGAATCCCGACGCTGATGCCAGTGATGTAAGCGCTGGCGGGATGGGGCCATTTGCGCAGGAAGATTCGTCCCAGCACCATCTCCGCACCAATACTTGTGCCGATGGCCAGCAGCGTTTTCGTGTAGCTTTCCAGGATGCCGAAGGAAAGATTGCCGGCCAGCAGGATGAGCGTGATGAAGAGAGGCGGGATGAAGGGATTGGCCGCGGCGAGCAGCCTGTCCCATCGCGTGAGGTTGATTGCTCCGCCGGATTTTGAGCGGGGCATTCGCGGCGGCAACGCAGTTGGCTGGCTCATAGAGGTTCCTCAATCGTGTAAAGACGATTCGGCGCAAGGCGGTCCAACGCCTGCACGGCGCCAGATGGCCAGTGGATCACAGCCTTGTCGATGTGCGGATCTTTGCCCAGCCCGAAATGCACCCGCCGGTCGTTCTCGGAAGCGAACCCTTCGCCTCCGGACACCTGCTGGAGTTGCTCTTTGCCGTTCCAGAAGAGAGTAATCTGCGCGCCGATCGCGCTGCGATTGCTCCTGGTGCCTTTGAGAGAGAATTCAATCCACCCGTTGGCCGGATCGACGGTGTTTCGATAGAGCAGAAGCGGACCGCGCTGGTTTGCCACGACCACGTCGAGCGCGCCATTGTTCCAGAGATCGGCGAGAGCCACGGAGCGGCCATCGTATGTGTCGGTTGCGCCTACCGCTTGCGCTACATCGACAAACTTGCCCGCACCGTCATTCAGCCAGACGCATTTTTGCTGATAGCCGGAAAGACTGCGACCCTGGAAAGCCGGCCAATTCACCGCGTCGCCAATGATAGAGCTGTTGCCTCCGGCCACTTTGGTGAAGTCGTACCAGTAGCTACGCCGGCGATCGAGGGAGATGTAGCCGTTGACGAGATAGAGATCCAGATTCCCGTCGTTGTTCAAGTCACCGAACTGTGCGCCAAAGCTCCATCCGCCGAGTTCGACACCGAGGTCTCGGGCGAGATTGCTGTACTTGAGCACCGGCGCAGACTCGGGCACCCAGAGGTTGTTTCCCTGGATCAACACACCTTCTTCCGAGATGTTGGAGACGTAGATGGAGAATCGACCGTCATTGAAGATGTCGCCAAAGGAAACGTTCATTCCGCTTTTCGGCGCGAAGCCTACTCCAGTCTCCTTGCCGGCCTCGTGGAAATGACCGCCGTTGTTCAAGTAGAGCTCGGGGACGCCGTAGTCATTGGCGACAAACAGATCCGGATGCCCGCTGCCGCTGAGATCGGCCGCGGCAGCAGCCAGTGCCCAGCGGCGGCTGCTGATACCCACCTTCTGGCTGACCTCTTCAAATCGTCCGTTGCCGAGATTGTGAAACAGGTATTTGCGACCGCCGTTCTTCGCATACTCGAAACTGTCCGGCATCATGCGCGTGGAGCGAAGGTGCCACAGGTTCACGTCTTCCGGATAATAGCCGCCGACGAAAAGATCAAGCTTGCCGTCGCCATCGTAATCAAACCACACGGCGGTATTGGCATTGATCCACGGCGGCAGGCCTGCTTCATCGGTCACGCGCGTGAAACCGTGGCCGTGATCGTTGTGGAACAACTCCGGCCGTCCCCATTTGATGAGAAACAGATCTTCGTATCCGTCGTTATCGTAGTCGCCCCAAACGGCGCCCATCGAAACTCCCGTTCCTGGCTGATTCACGTTGGCTACGCCCATTGGGGCGCCCACATCAGTAAACGTGCCGTCATGGTTGTTGCGATAGAGATGATTCTGGCTGCCGATCGCGCTGTTCGTGACGTAAATGTCGGGCCAGCCGTCCCGGTCAAAGTCCACGATGGAGACCGATGCGCCCATCGAGGCTACCTCGGGCATGATGGCTGCAAGTTTGGGATCAAGGCTGGGCGGCTGGTGGACAAAATCTATCCCAGCTGCGTGAGAAACCTCCTGAAGCGCAAAACCATAGCGGGCCAGGGATGCCTGGAGATCGGCATGGCGGCCCGATGCGCCACTGGCAGCAGAAAAGTGGCGGACTGCCAGCGGCACGGCGAGAAGGGCCGCAAAAAATATGCTGACGAGGATCCGCGCAACGGGAAGTTGCTTCATTGAGCCGCCCCATTCGTCAGCGCATTGCGAAAGGCATCGGCCGTGACATAGCGAGTCTGATACTTCTCCCAATCCTCGAGATGATGTTGATAGACCCACTCCTCTTCTAATTTCCCTGGACGCGAATCGTATTCGGTTCTGGCGTGATAGGGCAACGGCTGCACGGTTCGTGAAAACGTCGAGTTGTAATCGCCATCTTTGATCCACCCATCGCCGTCGATCACGTAATCGCGCGTCCATCCCGGAGGCGGTGGAGGCAGCGCTGTGAAACGGAGCGCCAACTCGTCGCCGGCATTCATGATCACGTACCGATCGTCGATGCCCGCCAACAATTCGCGCACATCGCCATAGCGCGTGTAGTACCCGGAAAGATCGCGCCAGATCCGCGTGGTTGCGGCCAGCTGGTTGTAGTCGGGAATCTCCGGGGAAGACGGATTGGCTTGATGAATCGCTGAAAAGCCGCGGTAGTGTAGATCGGCCGATTGTGGATTCAGATGTGTGATTTTGATGGGGGCTTCCGACAGACCCTGTGCCCACTCGATCTGATCCCAGTAGATTTCAAGATTTGTATAGAGGCGGAGCTTGTGCGGCATTCCGGGGCGAAAGACGCCCGACAGGTTGATGAGACAGGTCTTGTTGCGCCCGGCTGGAAAGCCGAGATTCGGCAGCGCAGTAATCCAGCCTCCGCGTCCATCGGGCACCTTGAGGCTCAACGGCTGGGGGCGCACGTGGCTGCCCTGCGAAATGGCCACATTGATCGAGGAGTCCGACGGATGGAGCCAGCCACGCGCGATCAGCCAGAGCGGCCCATGCACGGGCACATCGGGGCCGAGATCGATTTCTACGTAATGGCCGCGCGTGATTCCCTGATACTGCCCCCTGCCAAAAGTGTCGAGATATCTTCCGTCCAGCGACCTGAGAGTGTTCGTCACATCGTTGCCAAGGTCGTCGACAGCATCTGCGATCGGATGCGGCGTGGCCACGGTTGTTACTGCGAGCTTGACGGGAGGCACAACGAAACGCTCATCGGTAAAGATTTCGGTGCCAGCGGGGTGATCGACCGCCATCAATGCGAGATAGTCGTAGTAATAGGTCTCCCACAGTTCGCCGGTGATGCGCAGATCGAGCGTGCCATCGCGTGGGATGAGTTTATCTCCTGGAATCTTGTACCACTCCTCAGTGGCCGCAATGCGCGCCGGACCCGTGGAATCGATTTGCAGACCGAGAGCCGAGCCCCAGGGAACGGTGTCTTTCACAAATTCCATGGCGGCGCCGTTCCAGGCGAAGAGGAATGGGCAGGAGCCCTTGAGACGCTGCTCAGCCACAAACTCCTGATCCGGTTTCAGCGCGAACTCGGCGCGCACTGTGCCGTTCGGCCAAAGAATCCGCGCGACATCTACGCCCGTCTGATCACCAAGACCAAAGTGGAGCAACGGACCGGTGATAGCCTGCTTTTGCACCAGGAGGCCGGACCGAATCTCGATCTCTCCGCCAATCCCAAAGGAGTTAATGCGCTGGTCTCCGGTGGCCTGGTGTGCGCGCGGCCGGATGATCTGCCAATGATAGTTCTTGGTGCTGCGATTGATCCCTTGAACCGGCTGCCCGTCTTCCGAAAGTCCGAGGAGATCGAGACGGCCATCGCCGCTTAGCACGGCTGCATCGAAAACCCGCGCGGGAGTTGGCGATCCCTGCAATAGCGAGAATTGGCCGTCTCCATCGCCCAGCCACAGCAGAGCGCCTGTAGAACTGCTTCGCTCCGGAGGTCCCACCGAAGCGAGGAGCAGATCGAAAGCGCCATTGTTATCGTAGTCGCCGACGCGGAGGCGAAACTCCCCCGCAAGAGAATGCGTTGGATCGGGTACGCGGATAATCTCGCTCGCGCTCCAGTTGCCATCGGCGTTGGAAAGCCGCAGAATCGATCCGCCAGCCTGCACCGCAAGAAGAGCGAGAACGCCATCTTGATTGGCGTCCGCGGTAGCGATTGCCTCGATCGTTCCAAGATTCGCCGGCAGCGCTTGCTCAGTGAAGGTTCCCAATCGCTGGTTCAAAAATACGTGCAACATGCCGTTGCCATCGATGAGAGAAGCATCGGGATTTCCATCGCCGTTCAGATCGGCCCAGACAAACTGGCGTAATCCGGAGATCCCGGCGAACGGGTGGATGGGCGTGAAGGTGCCATCGCCGTTGTTGCGCAGGACGGTCGGCAATCCCTTTGCCGATCCCAGCACAATATCGAGGTCGCCGTCCGCTTCTATGTCGACGGCCCACGCGCCGGAATAATCAGCGGAGAGGATCTCCTTTGGCAGCTTGGTCTGTGAGGTCACGTCGACGAACTTTGTTGGATCATCCTGGCGCAGGAAACGCACGCCGCCCGCGCCGGCCAGCACGAGATCGGTTTTGAAATCGTAGTTGAAATCGACCGCTAAGACAGACTCCGGCGAGGGCGGAACGGAACCCGTGCCGCCGGGGAAGGGAATTGTCGCCCCCGTGGAGAGGCGAACCTGCCGAGCATTCGCGGTTGCCACCACGGGCGCGCCCTCGCTGCTGAGCGAAACCGCGCCGATCCAATTCCATTTTTCGGCGTTGGGATTGGGAAGCGGCTGATTCTCGAAGCGCAATGCAGCATCGGGAGCCGCGGGTTTGCTCACGGGCGAGGGCAGCCGCAGGAAATGCAGAAACGGAGTTGCCTCCTCGCCCGGCGCTGGATGAATTACGGTCAAATCTGCGCGGAATCGCGGCACCTGCATCAGCACATTGCGCAGGAAGACGCTGCGAATTGCCGCGGCAGTTGGCGGTGTGACGGCAGACGCGGCCTGCAACTGGTGAAGCTGCTGCTGTGCGTCATTCGGCCAGGATGCCGATAGAGCAGCAACGCGCGCCACCGCGGAGCGAAGCGTCGCAGTGTCTCCGCGCTTGGCCGCGATACGGCTCAATTCGAGCAGGGCGGCAAGATTCTGTGGTTGCGCCGCGAGAATCTGTCCGATGAGACGCTGAAACCCGGCTTCACTATCCGGACCGCCCTGGCGCTCGATTTCGAGGGCGAGTTGATAGGCCGCGGGAAGATTCGATGGGTTCAGTGTGATCGTTTGGCGCAGATTCGCGATAGCGGATTGCGAATTGCCGCGGTCGCTTTCAAGCAGGCCAAGCAGGTAAGAGATGTGGTCGTTCTTCGGCGCCAGCTTGCGCGCGCGGTCCAGCCGTTGCGCGGCGAGATCGTAAGTGCGCTGGCGGAGGGCCAGGATTCCCCAATTCGCCCAAGCTGCCGGCTCACCCGGCGCGAGTTGCGTTGCCTGCCCCAGAGAACTCTCCGCGCGAACATCGTCGCCCACCTGAAGCGCCGCCAGGCCGACATAAAAAGCGGAGACGAAGCTGCGGTAGGCTTGAGACGCGGGAGCCGGCAATCCTCTGTGGCATCCGGCCTCAAACAATACGCTGGCCGCCAAAGTCCAGGTGAGTAGCTGTGCGGGGTGGAATCTGAGGAATTTCATCTCTGCGTTGTTATCAAGAATTCTACCGGACTTTCCATCCCGAGCCATCTTCGGCGCCTGTGCTTTAAACGGCTACGCTTGGTTTTGCAGTTTTTGCGCGCAATCGTTTCCAGCGGTTGCGCGTCACGCTCGCCGCCTTGAACCAGAGAATGCTGATACCGAGAAATGGAAGCAGGCACAGAAGCAGGTCCCAGCGCCCCATCAGCGTCGGAATGACTTGCACATCTGTCCGTATCTTTTCACTGCGCGCCACAGAACTGACGAGCAACACCCACACATGCCAGGCTTCCTGCTTTCACCTCGCGGGAAGCGACGAATCGGCGACTCGGGAACGCCCACCAGTGTACATGAGATTCAGCTTCACTTGGCTCAGTTAGAAGGCCGAGTCCTCTCTCAATCTTTCGGTGGATATCCCGCGCGAATCGCCGAGTACGCGGTCGGCATTCGTTCTGTACCGCGCCGCGCGGAATGCACTACGCTTGAATAGCGGCGCGGAATCTGGAAAGAGGTGCATTTTGGCCCAATTGACCTTGGCGCTCGATATCGGCGGGACGAACTTCAGCATTGCGCTCTTTGCCGATCGCTCGCTTGTCCAAGTCGAAACCCAACGGACGCTGCGCGGCGCGGGGCCGTGCTGGATGCTCGACCAGATGCAGGAGATCTTCGCCCGCTGGCAGATCAATCAGCCGCTCGACGGCTGCGGCATCGGCTTCGGCGGGCCCGTCCACTTTGCCGAACAGCGCGTGATCTACTCCACGCACGTGAGCGGCTGGGACGACTTCGACCTGATTGGTGAGGTCGGCCGCCGCTTTCACGCGCCCGCTGTGCTTGACCGCGACACGATGCTGGGCGCGCTGGGCGAAGGCGAGTATGGGGCCGGAATCGGCATGCGCCCGCTCTTTTATATGACGCTTTCGACCGGGATCGGCGGCGGATTCCTCGATGAAAACAATTCACTCCTGCGCGGCGCCGATTCCTTCGCCTGCGAGCTTGGACATCACACCGTTGACCCGAATGGGCCCGAGTGCCTGTGCGGCCGCTCCGGTTGTCTCGAAAGAATGTGCTGCGGCCTGTGGCTGGAGCGCGATTACGGCGCTCCGGCAGAGGTTTTGTTTCGGGATCCTGCGTTTGTCCGGAGATACGTAATCCCCCTGGCCCGCGGGCTCAAGAACTGCATCATGTTTCTCAATCCGGCGCTCATCGTGATTGGCGGCGGCATTGCGCGAGCCGGCGACACGCTGTTTCAACCTTTGCGCGAAGAACTGGCAGCGCAGATGCCGCCGTGGTCAAAGGCCAGAGTCGATTTGCAGCCCGCGGGGCTGGGAAGCCGCACAGTCTTGTGGGGAGCACTCGAGCTTGCCCGCCAGGAGCTCTATTCGAAGCGATCCCCCATCGCGCTTGAGTAAATGTGTTTGCTGAAACGCAACACGGATTGCAGGCGGGCCTATCGAGTTAATCGCCCAGCACAGGGCTTTAGACCGCTTCAATCAGTAGAGGGAAGCAGCTGCATATCGCCCCCGACGACGGGCAGTGAAGCGAATCGTGCAATGCGAAACTCCGTCCAATATCCGGACCAGCGAGCATCCGATTGCAGAGCGGTTCCAAGGCGGCGGATCATCTCATTGCGCACGGCCGCGTAATCGGGCTTATCGATGAGATTGGAGGCATCTTCGCTCGCGAGATCGTAAAGCTCGTCGACCGTCGACGAGCAGTTATAGGCATACAGAAACTGGCGTCCATCCGGAAAGCGGTGTTGAATCCCACAGGCGAAATTGACGCCGACGTGCCAGCCGCCGAAGAAGAGCAGAGCGCGATCGTCTTTCTGGTCGCCGGCGAGGATGTGCGGCAACAGCGATTTCCCGTCGAATTTCGCTTCTGCGCGGATTCCCGCGGCGGCCAGAAAGGTTTGCGAGAGATCAAGAAGGGAGACTGGCGATTCAACAGTCCGCTTGAACGTTGCAGCGCCGCGCGGAGGCTTCAAGACCAACGGCACGCGCACGACGTCGGGATAGAGAAAGACTCCCTTGTCGACCAGAGCGCGGCGGCCGTTCATCTCGCCGTGATCGGAGATGAATGCGATCAGAGCTTTGTCGTAAAGGCCGCAATCCTTCAGCTTCTGCAGAACCATGCCGATCACTTTGTCGACAATCTCCATCTGCAGCACGTAGGCGACGCGATAGTCGAGCAGTTGCGCGTCGTCGTAGATGCCCCAGTAGCGGCGATACACGTCGATAATCTCCGGTTCGTCCGGAGCGCGTTGCCAATTGCGCTTTTTCGCGTCCTCGTAAGAGGCCGGCAGAGTCATGATCTGCCGCAGTTCTTTTTCCCGTTCTTCAAAGCCGGCGGGAATGGAGAAAGGCTGGTGCGGATCGAAGATGTCGAGCTGCAAATAAACGGGGTGGCGTTCGACACTTCCCCTGGCGACGAGATCGTCGATGGTCTGGATTGCTTTCTGGCCGAGATAATAACTATATTGAGCCTCGACCGGGAACGGCTTTCCGTCCTCCTGCACCACCCATCCGCCTACAGAATTGCCAGGAGTGGTGCGGTCCTGCTGCCGAAACACAATTTCACGTGAGAATTTCTGAGGCTTCACCCCGAGCCTGCGCTGGTAATTCAGGAAATCATCGTCATCGAAGACCGGGGGCGACCAGCGGTTCCACGGCTGGTCGTTTTCGCCGAAAGCGTCCAGGAATTTCTTCGCGCCGACGTGGCACTTACCCACCTGCCGGGTTACATATCCCGCTGCGCGCAGGTATTCCGGAAAGATGATGTCGTCATCGCGAAGCTCGGTTTGGAGGCCGTCGGGAGCGTGCTCTCCATTGCCTAGAATGTAGCTGTATCTGCCGGTCAGATAGGAGCCGCGCGAGGGTGAGCACAAGGGAACGGTGCAGAACGCGTTCGAAAAGAAGCAGCCCTGCTGCATGAGCGAGCGAATGGCGGGTATCTGGACGTGGCGTGAAAAGGGCCGGTCCGGATGATAGAGATCGGGGCTGACCATGTCGGCGCTGATCAGGATCATGTGAGGCGGCTTGCCGTTGGAATCTTGCGAGAAACTGCCTGCTCCCAGTTGCTCCTGGGTAAAGCGGAGCGCGAGGGGTGCGGGCGCTGCCGGCGCCTGGGCATCCAGCAGACGCTCGCCTGCCAAGGCTCCAGCTGTGAGGGTGAAGAAGGTGCGCCGGTCCATGAGAATGATTACCCTTATCGGAGGAGAATTAATGCGAACACAATAGTAATCCCGAAGTCAAATGATGTAAAGGATTACATTCATCACCTTGGGTCGCGGCCGAGACAAAAATCCGCCTGCCACTCGGCGCGCAGGAAATGGCGGAGTATATAACTATAGGGGTAAAGCACCCAATCGTATGGACATTCTGCAGGTCGCTAAGCGGGCAAATGTATCAACCGCTACCGTTTCGCGGGTGCTGAACGGGTTTCCGGGCGTGCGCGAAAAGACGTTGGCCCGTGTTCGCCGCGCTATCGCGGAGATGAATTATGTCCCGAATCCGAACGCGCGCAGCCTGCGTGTGGGCCGCACGCGGCTCTTTGGATTGATCGTCTCCGATGTCAATAATCCGTTCTTTCCCGAACTGATTGATGCGTTCGAAGGCCTGGCATCCGCGCGCGGCATTGAGGTCATCTTCACGCATACCAATTACGATCCGAAACGTCTGCATAACTGCATCCGCCGGATGATAGAACGGAGCGTCGATGCGATTGCCGTGATGACCTCGGAGGTGGAGGAGGAATCGTTGCGGCAGGCTACAAAGGCCGGCGTGCCCGTGGTTTTAATGAACCAACGTAAGCTGGCCGACAAATATCCGAACGTGCTTGTCGAGTACGAAACGGGATTTCGCGAGGCGCTGGATCACCTGTTGGCATTGGGCCATCGCGAGATAGGGTTTATTGCCGGCCCGCAGTGGCTGAACTCGGCGCAGGGGCGGAAAGAGGCCTTTACCTCGGCTCTGCGCGCCCACGCTCTGCATGTAAAGAATGAGTGGATCGCAACGGGAGATATGCGCGTCGAAGGCGGACGCGCGGCCATGGAAAAGCTGCTCAGCCTGAAGCAGCGCCCCACGGCCGTCCTGGCCTCGAACGACCTGATGGCCGTGGGAGCCCTGCAAGCGGCCCACGCGGCGAAGATTCGAGTTCCTCGCGACCTTTCGGTGATTGGCTTTGACGATCTTCCGATCGCCAGCATGGTGCACCCGGCGCTCAGCACGATCCGGCACCCGCGCCGCGAGGTGGCGGCGAGGGCCTTCGAATGCCTGCAGCAGATTGTGCAAGGTGAAGAGATTAGGGGTTGGCCGCCCCTGCAACCGCACCTTTTGGTTCGGGACTCCACGGCGCCGCCGGCTCGGCTCAGACCGGGGGCAATTTCCCGCCGGTGAAGATCTGCGGCGCCGCTCGCCCGGCTGACGAATTCGGCAAGAAGCGGTAATTCCTTGAAAATCCGAACGAATCGCAAAAAACTCTTGACAAGAGTTTCAAGGCGGAACTAGCCTTCTCTTCGATATGTAAACCATTACATTCAGGGCAACGCCTGCTTCCGGACTTGGAGAGGACGGCGTCTCGAGATGTCGTGGTTGTTCCGGCAAAGAGGTTTCACTGATCTGTAGCAACGGCGACGGCGCTGACGGTCTCGCGTTCGGCCACGCCGCCTGTTGAGAATCCGACATGCCTGGATGGAAGGCCCTGCCCCTTTCCATCTTTAGCACCGTCACGGATGGTGACTTGAAACCAGTTGCACGCGATCAATAAAGGCGCCGGGGAAGACGCCGGGCAGATTCAATTCGATTGGAGGACCAGATGAATTTCAAGAAGAGTGCAGTTGCCGTTCTAATCTTTGCCGCGCTCAGCGCGCAGGCATTCGTGGCGGCTAGGGCGCAGAGCATTGACTCGACAGTCCAGGGAGTCGTGGCCGATGCCTCAGGCGCCGTAATCCCTGGTGCAGATGTGAATCTGATCAATGTCCGCACCGGCGTAATGCTCAAGACAGAATCTGATTCGGCGGGGAATTACCTGTTCCCCGCGGTTTCACCTGGCGTTTATTCTCTCGTCGTCTCGAAGCAGGGTTTTGCGAACTTCCAGATCTCCCAGTTCAATGTCGTAGTCGGACTGCACGCTACCGAGAATGCGACGCTCGCAATCGCATCGGCTGCGCAAACTGTCACCGTTCAGGCCAATGGTCTCGCCAATCTGCTGGAGACGGAATCGAATGATCTTGGCAACGTGATTGGCCCGCAGAGCGTGGAGCAGCTTCCACTGAACGGGCGGAATTTTCTGCAGCTCGGGCTGCTTTCGGGGGCCACGCAATCGAACCAGGGCGCAGGGAATGCATCGATTGCGCAAACGGGGCACCCCGGCATGTCGATCAACATCACCGGCAATGAGCCGGATTTTACGATGTACATGGTCAACGGCATTCAAACGGTCGGCACCCGCGCAGGCAATACATCCTTGAACCTGTCGATGTCGGCGATCGACCAGTTTGAAGTGCATTACGGCTTCTTCATGCCGGACATGGGCACGAATCCGGGCATCGTCGACGTGGTGACGAAATCGGGCGCGAATCAGATCCACGGCGAAGCCTATGAATTTGTGCGCAACAACCAGATGGAAGCACGAAACTACTTCGCTACGACCCCGAACGGACCCTATCACCAGAACCAGTTCGGCGCGTCGGCCGGCGGCCCTATCCTCAAGAACAGGCTCTTCTACTTTGGCAACTACGAGGGCTACCGCCAGAATCAATCGAGCTTTATGTCGGCTTACACGCCGACGCAGGCCATGTTCAATGGCGATTTCTCGGCGCTTTCAACGCCCATCTACGATCCCACGACTTACAATCCGGCGACCGGGCTGCGGCAGCAATTCCAGGGCAATATGATTTCCTCCACGAGAATCAACAACACTGCAAAGCAACTGCTGGCGTTTTATCTGCCCGGTTCAAGCGTGGGGACCAGCAATAACGTCGGCGGCAACCCGGAGACAACGCTGGATTCCGATCAGCTCACCACCCGCATCGATTACTACCTGAATGAGCGAAACCAGTTTTTCGGGCAGGGATCGTGGCTGAATGCGCCCGATAACCAACCGGGACTCTTTCCCTCGCAGGGCACGGCTTATCCGCTGGATACGGAGTTCGGCGCATTGGGATGGACCTGGACGCTTAGCTCGACGAAGGTGAACTCGCTGCGCCTGGGAGTGGTCCGCGATTCGGTCTACGACCAGGGAGTCTCTGTAAACGGAATTCAGAACAAGCTGGGAATCACGGGCACCGGTGATGCGAATGGAGTTCCAGGGATCGGTATTGCGGGCTACACGGGGTTTGGCACCTCCACCGGCTTGCTTGGCGACATCGACAATGTTTACCAGATTCACGAGAGCTTCAACTGGCTGCACGGCAACCATCAGATCAAGATGGGCGGCGACCTGGCCTATACGCGCAGCATTCAATCCAGCGCCAACGCCAATGCGCGCGGTGTCTTCAACTTCAACGACGTGTTCAGTGCGCAAACCAAGCTCAATGCCAACGGGACGGTTTCGCAGGTAGCGGGAACCGGCAACGCATTCGCGGATTTCCTGCTTGGCGACCTCACCAGCGCGCAGTCCATCGCCATGCCGAGGACTCATTATCGCTGGACAACCTTCGAGCCTTATATCCAGGACACCTGGAAGTTGACCCGGAATTTGAATGCGAATCTGGCGCTGGCCTGGTACGCAAACACGCCGCCGAACCCACCGGACAAGACGAATCGGGACCTGATTCATGGATTCGATTTCGGCACCGGGCTTGAGACCTTTGCGGCGCTGGGAACCGCGAATCCTGAAGTGTTCTCGATGACGCTGGATAACTTTGCGCCGCGCATCGGACTCACCTGGCAGCCGTGGTTCGCCAGGAACACGGTGGTGCGCGCAGGCTGGGGACTGTATTACACCACGCAGATGGATATCACCGCGCAATATTCCATCGTGTCGCAATACATTTCGGTCAACAACCAGGTGAGCAATTCCACCTCCAGCCCGACACCGACCTACGTCCTCGGCGTGAATGCGATGCCGGCCGTAACGGTGGGTGCGATCACGCCGGCCGAGGTGCCGACTATTACCGGCGCCATCCAATACCTGGCTGCGAACCAACACTCGCCGGGCATCAGCCAATGGAATCTCGACATTCAGCACACGTTTGGCAAGGCATACCTGCTTGACGTTGCGTATATCGGCAACGAAGCGCATCACCTGCAGAAGAACTGGAATCCGTGGGATGGGTCGTCGCCGGGCGCGCAGACCTACAATCTGGCGGAGAATCCATTTTATCCGAAGTACTCGTATATGCAGGAGATCGACTCAATCGGCAACGGTAGTTATAACGCCATGCTGGTGAAGTTCCAGCGGCAGTTCACCCATGGGTTGAGCATCCTCGCCAACTACACGTGGCAGAAGGCGCTCTCAGACGCTACGGAGGGCAGCAACGGCACCTTGAATCAGGACAAGAGCTGCTTCCGCTGCGATTGGGGTCCGACCACCTCCAATGTTCCACAATCGCTTGTGATCAGCGCGGTGGCCGATGTGCCGGTCGGCCGCGGAAGGTACCTCGGAACCAATATGAATCCAGTTCTCAATGGAGTGGTCGGGGGCTGGAGCGTGGACGCGATCGTCACCATGCAGAAGGGCAATCCATTTTGGATATCCGCTCCGAACAACACCAACTGGTCGCCTGCCAATATCAAGGCGGACCGCTATTGCAATGGAAGAAATGAGTTGCAGAATAAAAATTTGCGGAGCAATGGCATGTATTGGATCAATACAGGCACGGTGGCGGCTGTCAACTCGCCCTGCTTCGTGAATCCGGCAACCGATCCCCACAATACCAGCGGCTCGACATGGTATTTCGGCAATTCGGGCTTTGATATTCTCACTGGCCCAGGAGTCAACAACTGGGATATGGGTATTCACAAAGCATTTCCGATTCACGACGCCATCAACTTCGCCGTGCGCGGCGAGTTCTTCAACGCGTGGAACCATGCGAGTTTTGCAAACCCGAACACCGGTGTGACCGCCGCCACCTTGGGAAAGGTGACATCCACGCAAGACGCCGCCCGCATCGTTCAACTCGGCGGCACGCTGTCATTTTGATCGGGCCTGCATAGGCGCTGCGGCCATTGTGTGGAATGGCTGTAGCCAGTGCGTCTCGAGATATGGGTAAAGACTCGTTTGTAGTGCGTGGATTTAGAGAACGCTTTAATCATCATGAGGGGTATCAATTGGCATTGAAATCATTTGAAGGATTTTTGTCGAGCAGCTTGCTGGGCATGATCACTTTGGCGGCGGCCTCCGGTGCGTCTGCGCCTGCGCAAATCACCACGGACCGGCCCATGCCGGCAACGGTGATGGTGCATGTCGGTCCTGAAGGCACGGAGCGCGTACCGGATACGGTGTTTGGCAGTTTTCTGGAGCCGATCGGCAACTCAATCAACGGCGGCATTGACGCCGAGATTCTGGTGAACGGCAGCCTTGAGTCTGGACTATGGAACCATACGAATCTCGAGAACATGTTTCGCGACCAGCCGGAGCTGATCGACTCGACGAACTCTACCGGAATCCCGTTGCCATGGCGACCGCTCGACAGCGCGGCCGGGAATCGCTTCGAACTGCACGTCGGTGAGGCGGCGAACAGTTGGCAATCGCTCGAAATACTGGGAACGCCCAACCAGCAGGTGGGCATTACGCAAAAGATCTACCTGCCGGTGCAGCGCGAGCTCAGCTATCGCGTCTCGCTTGATGCGAAACACGTAAGCGGGTCCTCGCGGTTGAGGGTTCTGTTTCGAGATTCCGAAACCGGCAAGATACTCGCAGAGTCGAGCGTGGATGCTCCTGCTAACGAGTGGGCCAAATACGAGGCGACGCTGCATCTCAATCCCGGAGCAGTACGCCGCCTGGAACCGGTGGACTTCGCCGTTGCGGTGGAGGGAGACGAGCGCGTCGACCTGGACGAGCTCTCCGTGCTGCCGGAGGATGCCATCGGCATTCTCGACCCCGATGAGGTCGCGATGGCCAAGGCGATGCATGTGCGAGAGCTGCGTTTCGGCGGCAACTTCAGCTCCTATTACCACTGGCGAGACGGCATCGGTCCGGTGGACAAGCGGCCCACGATGGAGAACATAGCGTGGGGCATTCCTGAGTACAACAAGTTCGGCACCGATGAGTTTCTTCAGCTTTGCGATCTGATCGGAGCTGAGCCGCAGTTCGATCTGAATATGGGCAGCGGCACGCCGCAGGAAGCGGCCGACTGGGTCCGCTATATTCGCGCGCATCACAAGGGCCGCGTGCTCTATGAACTTGGGAATGAACTCTACGGAAAGTGGCAAGTCGGTTACAAGACCGTCGATGAGATTGCCGCCAGCACGCTCGAGTTCAGCAAGGCGGTGCGAGCGGTCGATCCTGATGCAGAAATCATCGCGACAGGCCAGGGGCCGCTGTCAGACGGTAAGTGGAATGCGGCGCAGCTGACCAATCCGCAGGGAACATTCAACTATCTCTCGCTGCATTTCATTCTCGGCACCAATCGTCCCGTATGGCAGGCGGCGACGCCTGACTTTACCGCCGCAGCTGCGTACGCCTTGCCGTATGCCGTGGGCCCGCGTTTTGACGAGGTGCAGTCGCAGATCGACGCCCACCCCGAGCTGCACGGCAGCGTTCACCAGGCGGTCACGGAGTGGCTCTTCAACAGCAAGGGCAACGGGGAGCGCAACTTCACAGATCAAAGCCCGAGTTGGATGAATGAGGGCGGTGCAGTGATGGCGGCGGGCTTTTTGAATACGGTGCTGCGTCATACCGCAGAGATCAAGATCACGGACATGACCGGCATCATGGAGTTTGCGGGCATCTGGAAGAAGCGGGAACAGGTCTATGCGGTGCCTGCCTATTATGTCTTTGAGCTGTATACGGCCGCAGCGGGTAACACCGTGTTGCCGGTGAGTACCGACTCAGGAACTTATAGCGTGGCTGGCGGCGTGCGGCCGCTGGATCATGTGCAGGACATTCCTTACATTGATGTCGTCGCCACGCGCTCGCAAGACGGCAAAACAGTCACGCTTTTTTGTGTGAACCGCAGCCTGAATGAAGATGTTCCTACGAACTTCGATTTAGGAATTCTGCATGCAGATGGCCCGGTGCAGGCAGAGAGGATCAGTGCGGCGAACCGATATGAGCAGAACGATGAGGTCGAGCCGAACCATATCGTGCCGGTTCCAAGCACGATCTCTGTGCCCGCCGGAGGGTCTCTCTCCGTCACCTTGCCGCACGAGAGTGTCACAGTATTGCGCGTGCCGGTGAAGTAGATCCGTGCTGTGTTTGATTCCTTAGAGTGCAGAAGGAGTGGCCGTATCGGGCTATTGATCCGCAGCGTGGTCCGTGGCCGATTGCGAATTGCCCCTTTCCTGCGCGGCCTTCAGCTTACTGAAGACCGAATCGTTGTCTGCCTTGTGAAGGCTGCTGGTCTTGTCGAATTCGATCTTTGCCTCTTGTTTCTTTCCCATGGCCTGATAGAGGCGCGCGAGACGCCAGTGCACGTCGGGATCGCCGGGACTGAGGTTTTCAGCGGTCTTGAACTCCCGCACAGCGTCCTCCGGTTTGCCAGCGTCCGCGTCGAGAACGCCCAGGTCGAGGCGCGCCCGCTCGATGTGGGGATCAAGTTGAATAGTCTTTTCAAGAAGCGCGCGCGCGTCCTGAGCGCGGCCTATGCGGATATCGCAGTCCGCAAGTAACGCCATGGCCTCGGGGTTGGCGGTCCCGTTGGCCAACTCTGCCTGGAACTCCTGTGCAGCTTCCTCGAACTGGTTCTGTGTCCACAGCAAGTAAGCCAGGCCGAAGTGAACGTTCGGCTGTTTCGGATCGGCTTTCACCGCGGCGCGAAACTGCTCGATTGCGGCAGCGTGATTTCTCATCCCATCCAGAGCCTCGCCAGCCAGCATGTCGGCCTCTGCCGACTCCGCATTGAGATTGAGGATCTCGTGATCCACGTCAAGGACGCATGGGTATTCGCGCGCCGCAAGACAACTCTGCGCCAATATCAGGCGGTAATGCAGATCCCCCGGGTCTGCGGCTGTGACCTTCTTCAGATAAGGAATCGCTGCGGCGTACTCGCCCAGTCCATAGTGAGCCATTGCGATCAGCGTGTTGAGCCTCTGCGCATCCGGAGATGATGGGGGAGCGCTCTTCAAGAGCGGAGTGAGGGCCTGAATGGCTTCCTTCAGGTCGCCGGACTTGAAGAGCGAAAGGCCGAGATTCAGGCGCAAGCCGGGCATTTCTGGATCAAGCGCCAAGGCCTTGCGATAGAGAGGAATTGCTTCGGCATAGTGTTGCCGGCGAGCCGCAAGCAAACCCAGGTGAGCATAGGCTTCGGCATTCGACGGGTGAGCTTTCAAGAAAGTGCGCCACGCGGCTTCGGCTCCGGAATTGTCGCCTTGTTGCTCCAGCGCGACTGCCATCTGGCGTTCGCTGTTCCCAGGCGGGGGCGTCTGCTCCTGGCAGTTGGCGAATCCGATCGCGATGACCCCCACGATTCCCAAGAACGCAAGCCGCTTCACTCTTTGCTCCACTGGCATTTTCGCTTGGGCGCAAGGTAGCGCGCAATACCTATGCGCGTGTACTCAAAAAGAAATGGGCGCGGCAGAGAATCTCTGTCGCGCCCAGTCAGGTCAAGTGAAGGAGGGAGGGCTAGAACTGGAACCTCCCGCCAAATTGCAAGGTGCGAGCGCCGTAATCGCTGGTCACCTGCCCGAAGTTCGAGTCGTGCGAGTGTGTATCGACGCCCGAGAACTGCGTATGGTTGAAGGTGTTGAAAGATTCGAACCGCAGCTCAATGCGCGGTCCTTCGTGACTGAGTGGAATGAGTTTGAACAACGACAGGTTCCAGTTGAACAGCCCCGGTCCGACGACCGAGTCTTTGGGAGCGGTGCCCCAACCCTGGTTCGCGCCACCGGCCCAGGGAGCCAGCGGATCGGCATAAGAACTGGTGCTGAACCAAGCTTTCACGGTCCTCGGATAAGTGACCTTTGACACCAGGTTAGGACGGTTGTTGGTGCCGCCGCCCAAGCCGAGAGTGTCGGTGCCCGAATAAGTCACATACATGGGCACGCCCTTTTCCGCGGTTGTGATGCCGGAGACCGTCCAACCGCCAAGCACCTCGTGTGCCAGGAGGCTCGAACTGTTCGCGAAGAAGGGAAGGTTATAGACATAGTTCACATTGAGGATGTGACGCCGGTCGAAGGTTGTATCCGACCCGCGGTCATACTTCGCGTTGAATGGATTGGAGAGCGCGTTGAGATCGTTGGACACCTCATCGATATTGTGGCCCCAGGTGTAAGCCACTTCGGTGGTTAATCCATGGCGGTTTTCCATGCGAACACCGGCTTGGAACGAGTTATAGCTGAAGTTAGTCTCGTTCTCCTCCTGCTGGACGCTGCTGAAGCCCGGGAAGAGCCGATACCCGTTCGCGTTGAATGTGCCGTTCGATACTTCTTCTCTGTCGCAATAGGGGTTGGTGGGAGCGGCGGTGCAATTCGGATCCAGGTTGCCCAAGGGCAGCGTGTTGATGCCCCGGTCATCATTCTGGTCCCAGCCGAGGGAGCCGGCGTACTGCACCTGCAAAACAACCGACGGAGCGAGCTCTCGTTGGATACCCAGACTGAAGCTCGACGTTCCCGGCGGCGGATAGTTGTACTTGATGTTGGTCAGCGTGGAGGGGAAGGACTGGTTGGTCGTCTGCCCGGTCAACACGCTGGTGCTCGGGTTGGAGAAGAACACGCTGGTTGCGGAAGGCTGGTAGGCAAACGGTGGATTCAAAGCGGCATTGTAGACATCATTGCCCTGAACGCGCTCATAGAACAATCCCATGCCGGCGCGCAAAACCGTCTTGCCGTCTCCACTGAGGTTGTAAGCGAAACCGACTCTGGGCTCAACGGTGTCGTAGTAGTTCTTCACGTTCCCGCGCGGGAAGCCATTCACGCCGGCTTCCTCGATGCCATTCAGATAGAACTGCTGGCCGTTGAATGTGCTGAGCGAATTGGGAGTCAGAGTGCCCGCCGCAGTAACCGGATTGCCCAGCGAGGCGATATAGTCCGACGGCACAAAGTTGGCGAACTGGTTATATCGTTCGAACGCGTGCGGCAATCCGTCGTAACGAAGTCCCAGGTTGAGCGTCAGCCGCGGGGTGATGTGCCAGTTGTCGTTGAAGTAGAGTCCGTAGTTGTTGTTGACCCAATGCTTGTCGGCGAGATATTGGAGTTGCGTAAAACTGGTCGCCTCGCCGAGCAGGAAATTGACGTACGAGTCGCCGGAAAAGCCGCTCGAGTTGAAATCGGCGGTTCCGTTGGTGTTGGCCTGCAGTTGCTGGTTCTTGTAGTCGTGCAGCACGCTGAAGCCGAACTTCAACAGGTGTCTTCCCTTGGTCCAGGAGAGATCGTCCCGGTACTCGAAGCCTTCATAGCCATTTTTCCAGGGATAATAGCTCGCGCTCCAGTTCACGTTCAACGGCGAGCCCTGCAGGTCGATCTCCGGCATTTTGCTCATCTCGTTGTCTGAGAGCGGGAAGAAGCTGGTAGCCGTCCAGCCGGAGGGCTGCGCAAAGGTGCCGGCTCCGCTGATCGGTGTAAGCGTGATCTTGTTGCCGCTATAGAGAAGGGCGGTTTCATTGAGCAGATTGGGCGAGTAGGTCTGCGTCAGTTTGATGGCCGCCGTGTAAGAAGGGTTGGTCATCGCCGTGCCTACCGTCGGATAAGTGCTATCGCCCCACAACGGCGGGAAATAGCTCTGCGCGAGTGTGTCATGAAGATAGTGGCCCATCAACTGGAACTTGCTGTTGATGGAGTGATCGATTCGAACCACGTCTTCCCGCACGTTGGTGGGCTGAGGAATGGACGCGATGAACTGAGTTCCATTGTTGTAGTTTGGCTTGGGAAAGGCGCCCGTGTTCAGCAGCCTGACCACATTTTGATCGATCACGTTGGCGGGGATCGCGTAAGTCCCGTTCGCGTTCATCGGGAACGGCGAACCGGGCGTCAGGCCGTCCGCCAAGAAGAGCGCAGTCAGAGTCGGATTACCGGCTTCCTTGGGAACGACCGGGATTGGTCCTTTGCTTGGAACCGTATAGGCCAGACCCGTTCCCGCAGTGGGGAAATCGCTGGCCAGGATGGCATTGTTGATCGATGGTGAACTCCCTTGAATCAGCTTCCGCCATTCCTCATTCACGAAGAAAAACGTCCGGTTGCGCTGGTCGTCGTACACGTGCGGAATCCACACCGGACCGCCGATATTGCCGCCCGGCTCGTTCAGTTTGAACTCCGGCACGCTTCTGCTGAAGTGATCGGCTGCGTCATAGGCCGTGTTGCGGTTGAACTCGTAGAGCTCTCCATGGAAGTTGCGCGTGCCGGATTTGAGCACCATGGCGATGGTGCCGCCGGAGCCGATGCCGTAATCGGGGCTGTAATTGCTGTCGAGAGTCTGGAACTCGGCCAGCGCATCCTGCGAGGGCAGGTTCATGAAGCAGCCGCCGCAGCCGCGATCGTTCTGCTCGCCGCCATCCAGCAGGTAGATGTTGTGTGTCGAGCGGGTTCCATTGAAGCTGATGCCGTTGGCGGAAGTGAGGGCATTGACTCCACCGAAAGGAGGCAAATTATTGGAGACGCCAAGGCCCAGTGCAGCCAGCGACGTTACGTTGCGGCCATTCGTGGCAAGCTGCGAAACCTGCTGACCGCTGATCAGGGTGCTCAATTCGCTGGTTTCCGTCTGGACCTGCAAAGCGTCGGCAGTCACGGTCACCGTCTGTGCCTGGCTGCCCACCGTGAACGCGATATCCTCTTCCAGCGTTTGCGCAACGTTCACCACAATGCCGGTTTTCGTAAAGCTCTGGAACCCAGATGCGGATGCCGCGAGGGTATAGGAGCCAACACCGACGTTGGCAAAGCGATAGGCGCCGTCGGAGTTTGAAATTACCGAGCGCTTCTGGCTGGTTGCCTGGTTTGTGATCGTGATTTCTGCATTCGACACAACGGCGCCGGTAGGATCTGTTGCCGTTCCGTTGATCGTTGCGTTGTCCTGCGCGCGCATCGCCGGCGCCAGAATCAGAAGCATCGGAATGAGCGCGAGCCACGCCGCGCGCGATGCCCGACTCCTGCAGATCGCCATCAAACTTCTGGGCATAGAGAAAGTGGGTGTCACTGGAAAGTGCATGGTCTTACCTCCTGAGCAAACGTTTACCTACTTCAGACTTACAGCGCTTTTGCGCTCATTATTCGTTCTTCTGCGATCGAATCTCCGAGACAGAAATCTCTGTGAAAGGGTACCTTCTGCGTCAAGTCCCATGCGCATAGCTGGGCTCCCGCTTTGCGTGTCGCTGCGACGCACAACCAGGTTTGATAGCATTCTGATCCCTTCAATGAATCAAACGCAGATGAGGATCAGAGAAAGATGCACATGAAGACAAATGGGTCTGCAGATGTTCTGATTTCAGGGGCCCGAAATGCAGACAGTCCAATGGGTAAACTCAAAGCGTCCCTCACACCCACCCTCAGGTTCCCGGCAGACTGGTGCGGTTCGCCAGCTCGTGGCGGGGAAGCGTTTTCCCAGCGCCGCTAATCTTGCAACGCGCCATTCATCTTTGTCAACCGAAAAATTTCATCTATCTTCAACTAACCCCGCTTCAGCACTCCTTAGGTAAATCTCTTTACTGATAAGGCGCCGGGTTTTTCATCCAAAATGACGGTCACGGACGGTTGTGGCCAGCAAGCGATTTCGCAGCTCCCTCTAAAAAGGGAAACTCGCCCTATCTCTCCACTCGAACTTAGTTTCCGTCGATCTTCTCTGCTTGTGCGGGGCGCGAGGCAACCACCCCCGCACCTTCGCGCACGGTATAAAAGCGGTCAGCGGCTAGTCCGGTGAGCGTCTCGATCTTGCCGTCCGTCCAGAGAACTTCGGCCCGGTCGATGCTGGCATGACCGCCTAACCCGAAGTGGACCCGCAGGTCATTCTGGGAAAGATAACTGCCTCCGCTTAGAACCTCGCCGAGCTGGACTAAGTTGCCGGCTTTTATCCTGACGCGGGTGTTCAGGGCCAGGCGGTTGGTTTTGACCCCTTCCAATTGAAAGCTGATCCAATGGTTCTGCGGGCCGCCGCGCGGGCGCAAGATGGTGGGCTGGCCGACAAGGTTCTCGATCACCGCCTCCACTCTGCCATCATTGAACAAATCTCCGATAGCCAAGCCGCGACCGACCCTCGGCACCTGAAGAGCGGCCCCGGCTGCTTTGCTGATGTCTTCAAACGATCCATCCCGGCGGTTTCTGAGCAGCACCATCGGTTCCCGGTATTGCGGGCCATGGGGAATGGTGTCCACCTGCGGATACACGTGCCCGCTCACAATCAGGATGTCCGGCCAGCCGTCATTGCTGAAGTCGGCAAAGGCGTCTCCCCATTGGACGTAGCCTCTGGAGCTCTTTGTGACTCCCGATGCGTTGGAGACGTCGGTAAACGACATGTCTCCATCGTTGTGATACAGGGCCGCGTACTCGCTATCGAAGTGAGTGACCAGAATCGACATGCGGCCCTCGTGCAAATAGTCACCCACAGCGACGCCCATATTGGCTTGGGCGATTCCGTCCTCGCTGAAGGCTACGCCGGAGGTTAAACCGGCATCGATAAACCGGCCGGTCCCGTCGCCCTGGTAAAGGTAGTTCGCTCCCGCATCGTTGGCTACGAAGAGATCGAGTTTGCCGTCGTTGTTGAAGTCGGACCATACCGCCGTGAGCCCGTAGCGGTGTTCCGGATCAGAGACGCCGGAGCGCCGCGAGACGTCTGTGAATGTGCCATCGCGGTTGTTGTGATAGAGGCTGTCAGGAGAACCGGGCAGACCCCGCGGGCCGCATTGCACGTCGATGCCCATGTACTTGCAGGTCGAACTGGAGCCGAAGGCTGCCATGTTGTCCAGGTTGAAACTCACGTAGCGGGAGACAAACAGGTCGTCCCAACCGTCGCCGTCGTAATCGCCAAAGGCGGCGCCGGTTGCCCACTGCGCATCTCCGGCCAAGCCTGCGCTTTTGGTCACATCCGTGAATGTGCCGTCGCCATTGTTGCGATACAGCACCACTCCCCCGAAGCAGGTTACCAGCAGATCGGGCCAGCCGTCGTTGTTGTAGTCGCCCACTACAGCTCCCTGCGCCCAGCAGGGATAGCCCACGCCCGCTTTGTCGGTCACATCGGTAAAGGTGCCGTCGTGGTTGTTGTGGTAGAGCGCGCTTCGAGCCGGTTGTCCGTGGAGCGCCATCTCAACGCTCTGCGCGTTGGTGAGATAAATGTCCGGCCAGCCGTCGCGATCGTAGTCAATCAGCGCCACGCCTCCGCTCATCGACTCAACGATGTATCTCTGATCCGGGCTCGACCGATGCTCGAACCGAACTCCCGTCGATGCCGTAATGTCCACCAGTTCCGGGTAATCTTGATCGCTCTCCATCCTTTGCTTAGCCGCAGACGGGTTGCCGTTTGCGGCTTGGGCTTGAATCTGCCTCGGCGGAAAAGAGACCAACTGCAACCAGCATGCCGGCGGAAGGATCAATGCGAGGATCGCCAGCAGAGACTCTGCTCGCCATGCATGGCGGATTAGCATCGGTCATCCTCTTTCCGCGCGGATTTCATAGCTGGTCTTGATCGGTTCGATTATGCCTGGAAAGCCCGGTTTTCATCCACAATCGAACCGGCCGCAATTTCGGCCACGTTGTCCATCGACGATCCGAGCCGGGAATTGAAGGTGTGCAATTAAGCCAACCTGCAAGCACATCTCTCGTTTACTTTATGGAATCAGCACAATTTCCCATGTAAAATCGATTGCGTAATCACTGCAATCCCAGATTTGAGATTCGATAGGCCCATGAAGGACTCTGCAGGCGACAAGAAACAGAAAGACAACGTCCGGCCGCCGGTTCACCACACCACCAGCCTGAAGCAGCTGGCGGAGCATCTCGGGTTGAATCCGGCCACCGTTTCTGTTGTCCTGAACGAGGTGCCGGGTCGCTCGATCCCGCAAGCCACGCGGGACCGGATCAAGGCGGCTGCCAAGCTGCTGAACTATCAGCCGAATCTGCTCGCCCGTTCTCTGCGCAGCCGGCGAACGCTGACGATCGGCATTCTGGTGCCGGAACTGGGCGACGGCTATCATACCCAGGTGATGAGCGGCATCGGCGACCAGCTCATCAAAGCCGGCTACTTTTATTTCACCGCACACCACCGTCACAAGCCCAGCCTGATCGAGGAATACACCCGGATGCTGATTGGGCGGGGCGCGCAGGGCATCATTGCTATCGATACGATGCTCGAGCATTCCATCGGCATCCCGGTCGTGTGCGTCGCCGGCCATCGTCATATTGAAGGCGTGACGAACGTCCTGCTCGACCACGTTCGCGCCGCGGAGCTTGCCCTGAATCATCTCTACTCGCTCGGGCACCGGCAGATCGCGTTCATGCGCGGCCAGCCCTTCAGTTCTGACTCCGACGAGCGCTGGAAAAGCCTGGTAAGGGTTGCGGACAAGCTGGGGATTGCGGTCAAGCCGGAGTTGGTCATCAATCTCGAACGGGATATGTCCTCGCCGGAACTCGGTTATCCGGTCGTTCAGCAGTTGCTGGCGGCCAAACAGCCGTTCACCGCGCTGGTGGCCTTCAATGACATTTCAGCAATTGGCGCCATCCGCGCATTGCAGGACGTCAATTTGCGCGTGCCGAACGATATCTCGGTGATTGGCTTTGATGACATCAAGGCGGCCGCATTTACTCTCCCGCGCCTGACCACCATCAATCAGCCCCTCGAAGAAATTGGCAGAATCGCCACGCAGAGCTTGCTCAACCGGATCCACAACACCATTCCTCCGAGCGATGAGATCACCGTCGAACCGGAGCTTATGATCCGCGAGTCGACTGGCCCTGTTAAATCCTGAGGCAGCGCGCAGGCCGGATGCGCAAGACGTGGGTTTAGCTGGAAACACAATCTGAAGCCTTTCCGCATTTTCTCATCCGCTAAAAATGGACTGGAGCCGGCACTTCCGCCGGTTTGACCCGGCGCAAAGCCATTGATTGCAGAATAACCATCAACAAACCAGCTCCGCAGGGCGCGATGAGCCCGTAACGAAGTGAATTGAAGTGTGCGGAGAGCAGTCCGGTGAGCCAGGGGAAGAAGGCCGCTCCGATTCCGCCGACGGAGAAGATCCACCCCCGCGCGGAGCGTTCCAACAGGAACGAGAGCAGCAGCGGATAAAGCGGGCCAATGCACAAGCCTGCAATTCCGGCGACAACCAGGATTGCGGACGGAGACGGTGCGGCAATCAGCGCTGCCAGGGACACCGCGACTCCCCACATCCCTCCCTGGAGCGTCGCGTGCCTGCCGATCTTTGCGAGCAGCCGCGTGGAAAATGCGAGCCGGCTCAACATGCCTCCCAGCCAGAAGAGGGAAGTGGCGGCAGCCGCTCCTCCCAGGCTCCGCAATCCCGAGCGGTGAGAGTAGGTGGTGAGCCAGCCGCTTAATGCGGCTTCCACGCCAACGGTGCACATGGCCAGTAAGATCAGCTGGGCAAACGGGCGAAGCGCCGCACCGGTCGTGGCCAACGATGGAGTTGCCGGAAGACGCCGAGGTTCGTGCCGCTCCCGGAGAGCCACCCACGCCAAAAGCAAGACAAAGAGCGCTGCAAGAGTGAGAAAAAGAGCGTGAAGATCGGAGCCGTTCAGGAAGGGCACGAAAATAAGCGGTCCCACCGTGGCTCCTGCCGACCACGCAAAGTTCAACCACTCCAGCTTGGCTGCCCTCTCATCGCCCCAGCAGTCTGAGAACAGCAGGCTGGTCGAGGTCATCGCCATACCCAAGCCGAGGCCGAAGAAGAAAAACGCCGCGAACGGCGGGTGTGAATGGGCAAGAGCCAACGCGCCGGCGGAGACCACAAGCAGCCCATAGCCCACCAGGAGCGAGCGAACACGATCGAGCGTTGTGAAAACCGCACCCAGTGCAGAACCGAAAAACTGAAGAAACAGAATGAGCCCGGCCATGTCATCCCGGAGCGACCACCTCTGCGTGAGCACGGGAAGAAGCACTCCCAGCATCACCGTGGCCGCGCCGGTAAGGCTGAAACCCGCGCTCAAAATTACGATGGAAGTCGTGCGCTGAACAGGACGAACTTTCGCGGTAAAAGGTTGACGCGCCATAACGATCGTTTCGTCTCTGCATTGCAGCGTCTTCGTGCCTGCAAGATCACCGAATGCGTAGAGCTCCAGCTGATTGCCAATGCTTAGGGAAGAGTCGCCAAATGCTGCGGCTTGGTTGCCGCGACAACTCCCTGTCCCTCACGCACAACATAATAGCGGTCCGCAGCTAAATCTGCGAGCGTCTCTTTCTTACCGTCCGGCCACAGAACCTCGGCGCGATCGAGATGATCGTAGTTCCCCAATCCGAAATGAATGCGCAGGTCATTCTGCGATAAGTAACTCCCGCCGCTCATCACTTCGCCAAGCTGCGCCAGGCCGCCGGCGACGGCCTGCACCCGCGCATTCAACGCCAGGCGATTGCAGGTCGTTCCTTCCAACTGGAAACTGATCCAGTGATTCCGCGGTCCGCCTTCCGGACGCAAGATCATGGGTTCGCCCTGCAGGTTTTCGACGACCGCCTCCATCCCTCCATCATCAAAGAGGTCGCCCACCGCCAGTCCGCGGCTCACCTGCGGAGTCCGCAGCGCCGGCCCCACGCGCCGACTGATGTTCAGGAACTTTCCGTCGTGCTGGTTGAGAAAAAGCAATTTGGGCTCGAGATAGTGCGTGCCGGTTTGTGTGCCATCCACCTGAGGATAGACGTGGCCGTTTACAAGGAAAAAATCCAGCCAGCCGGTGTTGGCAAAATCAACGAACGCATCGCCCCATCCCACATAACCTTGTGTGCCCCTCGCGATTCCCGAGTTGATCGAGTCGTCGGTGAAACTCATATTTCCGTCATTCGCGTAGAGAGCGGCGTACTCGACATCGAAATGAGAGATCACGAGCGACATGCGCCCAGTGTGCGCATAGTCTCCATAGGCCACGCCCATGTTAGCCTGCTCCACGCCGTCTTCATTCGCCGCGACACCCGCCAGCAGGCCCACATCCTCGAATTTTCCAGCGCCGTCTCCCTGGTAGAGATAATTTGCTTCTCCGTCGTTCGTCACAAACAGGTCGAGTTTTCCATCGTTATTGAAATCAGACCAGATGGAGGTGAGGCCGTAGCGGCCCTCGGCATCACCCACGCCGGCGCTCTTCGACACGTCCGTAAATGTCCCGTCGTGATTATTGTGATAGAGATTATCCGGCAATCCCTTGAGCCCACGCGGGCCGCATTGCACGTCGACTCCCAGGTATTTGCAACCCTGGCCCGTACCAAACGCGGGCAGATGATCCAAGTGAAAGTCCACGTAATGCGAGACAAAAAGATCGGCCCACCCGTCCTTGTCATAATCACCGAAAGCCGCTCCGGTTGCCCATCCGGAATCGCTGCCAAGCCCGCTCGCCTTCGTCACATCCGTAAATGTTCCATCACCGTTGTTGCGGTAAAGTACAACTCCATTCAGGCAAGTCACGAGCAGATCGGGCCATCCGTCGTTGTTATAGTCGCCCACAACCGCGCCCATGGTCCAGCAGGGATAACCGACTCCCGCCTTGTCGGTCACATCGGTAAAAGTTCCGTCGTGATTATTGTGATAGAGTGCGCTACGCGCCTTCACGCCACGCTGCGCCATCTCTACACTCTGCGCGTTCGTAAAATAGATATCCGGAAATCCATCCCGATCGTAATCGATAAGCGCTACTCCGCCGCTCATCGACTCCGCAATAAAGCGGCCTTCGGGGCTCGACATGTGTTGAAAGTGAATGCCGGTGGAACGGGTGATGTCGACTAGCTGCGGGTAATTCGGAACCGGACTTGTCGCTGTCTTCTCGGCTTCGGCCTTCTGGCGCTCTTGAGGAGAGAGCGGCGTGGGTGTGCCCATCTGTCCGAATGTCGCTGCGGGCAACAAGATGCAAAGGCCGAAACAAATGAGCCTGGATAGACGCAGGAAAGGTCTCCTCAATTCCGCAGAGCGATAGGCGCTTAAGCTAGAGGTTGAGCTATTTATCACTGGGATCATCTTCACGGATTTCCTGGGGCTGGATAAGCAGGTCCTTATAAACACCGCGCAGCTTATCTTTCATGTCTTTGTATTTCTTGTAGAGTTCTATTTCTCCGCGAGCATCTTCCGTGCGGCCCATCTTTTTGTAAAGCGTCGCCAGGCGATAATGCGCGTTGGCATTTGTGGGTTCCAACTGCACAGACGCCTCGAGCAGCGGCAGCGCCTTCGCGGTCTCATTCATCTCGATCAATGCTTTGGCCAGTCCCAGCTTGGCATCCGCGTCACCCGGCTGCAACTGCACGGCCTTGGAGTAATCCTCGTAGGTCTGCTTCACATCGCTCGCTTGCGCGGCAATCTCGCCCAGCTTGCAGAGCGCTTTTTCATCCTGTGGATTGTCGGCCAGGGCCGCACGGTACTCCTGTTGCGCTTCTTTCTTGATGACCGGATCTTCCGACGTGCGGAGCAGTTCCGCCAACTCAAAATGCACACCCGGCAGGTGAGGACTGATGGCAATGGCCCGCCGATACTGCGCGACAGCGGCGTTGGTATTGCCCTGCCTGATCGCCTCGTGCGCCAGCAGTTGATGCATCTGCGCCGAATCGGGCGCGGCGAGAGAGAGCGCCAGCATTGACTCTCCGGAAAGATCGGCATAAGTACGGTAAGCGGCGTACAACACTTCCGTATTCTCTGGATAAGCCTTTCGAAGCTGAGTGATCACTGCCGCGGCATCCTCAAGGTCGCTGCTTCCGGTATAAAGCCCGACTAGATCCAACCCCACTTCCAATTTCAATTTCTTGTCCAGAATCAGCGGGAACGAGGACTCCAGATCCTTGCGGGCATTTGGGACGTCCGATATGTGTTCTTCGGCCAATCCTAGTAGCGCCCGAATCTTCCATAATTCGGGATGCAAGGTGATGGCAGCCTGCAACTGCGGTACGGCATTGTTATAGTCTCTCTGAAAGAAAAGCAACACGCCAAGGTTCGCGCGCGCATCCACGTTGTCTGGATCGAGGGCAACAACCTTCTCGAGCTCCGGTATCGCCAGTTCGGGCTTGCGCTCACTCAGATACTGCTGTGCCTGTCTCGCGTGCAACTCGATCTGATCCGACCGGCTTGGGGATTGTTGACTGAGCGACGTAACTGAAGCACCGGGAAGGAGAGAAATAAAGAGCAACACAGCTTTGGCAGACATGACCTCCCCATCATATCCAAAATAGAAAGGACGGCGATGGATCGCCGTCCTTTCCGGTTCAAATGAGTTGGGTTAGAACGAAAGACGGCCGACCATCTCCCACACTCTGCCACCGACGGTGGTGCCGGTGATCTGCTCAGGCGAGTTATTACCAATCTGGTTGTTGCCCGGCTGCGAGAAGCTGGGATGGTTGAGGATATTGGTCGCTTCCGCGCGGAGCTCGAATTTGATTCCACGGTCCGGCCACAGATCGAAACTTTTGCCGAGTGAACCGTTCACGTCGGTCAGATCCGGACCATAAATCAGGTTCCTGCGGAAGGTGCCATATTGGTTGGTGTAGTCGGAAGGGTTCTTCCAAGGCTGCGAGCCGATTGAGTCACCCTTGGCTTCTACATTGTCGTTGAACCACTGGTTGAGGCTGTGGTAGCGGTAAGTAGGCCCGCTATACGCGTGTGTACCGAGGTTGTAATTTTGCCACGGCGCCTTGTAGTTCCCTACGAGGATTCCTTCCTGCGTATAGTTCCCGGAAAGGTTGCCAGAGGTGTTATCTGTTCCGGTGGTTACTCCCATGGGATTCCCGCCCTGAGCTATGAACGTAGCTGAGAGCAGCCAGCCGCCGAACACCTCATCCAAAATCAGGTTGTTGTTCATGAATTGTCTGGTCTTGCCGAACGGTAACTGATAGACGGCTTCTCCCTTGAACATTTGCCGGATGTCGAAGTTGGAGTTGCTGTAGTTTTGAGAAATGTTGTAGGCATTCTGGTAGTTCTGGAAACCTTCGCGGCTGCCCCATCCGGAAGAATCCATATCATCCAGGAAGTGAGACCATGTGTAGTTCGTGCTGAACTGCAGGCCGTAGCTCATGCGCTTGGTAAGCGTAGCTTGCAGTCCATTGTAGTTGGATTTGGCGTTGTTGGTGCTGCCGGTGATCTGCCCGAAGATTGGATACGGTGTCGCGGTCTGTCCCTGTCCGAGTGCGTTCACCGGGACCTGGTTGATGTCGATCGCGCTGGTGTTCAGGTGTGTGCCGTGGTTGCCGACATAGGCGACCGAGGCAACAAAATTCGTTGCAAACTCCCGTTCCACTGCCAGCGTATATTGATAATTCGTCGGCACCGGAGAGTGGTATTGGTTGTAGCTTGGGTTGTTGCCGTTCTGGGCCCATGGAGTGGTGGGAGCCGTCACGTACGCCTGAGCGATGGTCTTGGGATTGAAGCCCGCGCCTCCGCAGCCAGGGTCCTGGGTATTGGGCGTGGTGGTCGTGGAGTTGAGATTCACCACCGGACAAATACCGTTGGTCGTAGCCGTATCGTCGATACCGCCGTTGCTGCCAAAGGCGCTCCCCAGCCCGCCGCCATAGCTATCTTCGCTCCAGGTAGCCGTATAGACGCCGATGCCGCCGCGAACAACGGTGTTAGGCAATACCTGCCAACTGAAACCCACGCGCGGCATCACGATGTCGTACTTGGGAGCCTGGAGGGAGGTGCGGCCGTTCTGTCCGATGAAACCGTACCACATGCCGCCTTGGACCGGAACGCCCGGGGCGATGCCGTTGATGGCTGTAGCGGAGACGTTGTAGTTGATCACCGCGGGATCGAAGGTGGTCTCGTTGCCATGGGTATCAGACCAGCCGGTCAGAATTTCATAGCGCAGACCCAGGTTGATGGTCAGGTTGGGTTTGAACTTCCAGTCGTCCTGAACGAACAATTGCGGCGACTTCCACCTTCCGCTGTATTCCGGCGTATTGTTGGCGCTCCACTTCTGCGTCTGGCCGAGCAGGAAGTCGGCATAGGAGAGACCGTCGTACGAGCTTGTGTTATTGCCGCCCTGCGAGGTGTAGGTGCCCGCATAAGTCACAGCTGCGGCAGTGACGTTCCCCCAGTTTGTGGAGTCGGCCCGGTTGATCAGGAACTCGCCGCCGAAGTGAAGAACGTGGCGTCCCTTGATCAGCGTGACCACATCGGATGGATCGAAGACCATTTCCTTGTAGACCGCGTTCGTCCCGGATACAAGGTTACCGTCAAATCCGTTGATCGTGAGATTCGGCATGACGTCCGCTTCGGCAAACTTCAATCCAAGCTTGGCCGGCCAGCCCTTGCCGAGCGTTTGCGGCACAAAGAAGTTCAACTGGTCTGTAAAGCCAAGGCGCGCCTCATTGACGAGATGCGAACCGACGCTCCACACATCGGAGACCGAAGCATTGTCGCGGCTTACATCGCCGCTATAACAGTTGAACGGGCAGATACCTTCATTTACGGTTTGCCCGGGGTTGTCGCTTTCGGTTTCGGCAGCCGTAAGCCGGTTCGAGGGGGTCAGGTCATAGTCCATGCGGCCGAACCACTTGATGAAGGGATTGGTGCTGGGCGCCTGGTAGGCGAAATTGTTCTGGTTGTATCCTTTCGAGGTAGGTTGCCCGGGCACATTAGGCGTCGGCAGAAGCTTTTGAAATGCCTGGGCTACCGGGCTGATCATGCCGGCCGGGATCTTGTTGCCGTTCCCGTATTCCTGGGCAAAGCTCGTCCGCTGGACGCAGGGGACCCCCGCCTTCGCCTGCGGTGCTCCGTCCGTGTAGGTGCAGCCGCCGTTCGGATTGATCGTCTGGGTGGTCGGATCGTAAAGGGTGGGGAATCCTGCGCCTGAGAAGTCCCCATTCATCATGGCCGTGGTTGGCTCGGTAGAGAACCCTGTACTGGCTCCGCCATGGTTGATGGTTCGATCGTAGTCGAAATAGAAGAACATCTTGTGGAAGATCCGCCTGGGCAGGACCGGGCCGCCGACCGCTCCTCCAAAGTTGTTGAAGTGAAGAACAGGGACCTTGAAAGGCGAGCCGAATTCATAGGGTGCGGAATTCAGTGCGTTGTTCTCAAGGAACTCATAGGCAGCACCATGAAACGAGTCGGTGCCGCTCTTGGTGATCTGGTTGTAGAGGACGTCGCCAACCCCGTACTGCGCCGAAAAAGCAGTGGCGCTTATTTTGACTTCCGACGTAGTTTCAAAGACCGTAACGTCGGAGTTCTGGCTCATTGGCAGCGTCGTGGTGGCGCCATCTTGAAGCATGCTCGCAAAGGGCAGATTGCCGTTGATGGAAGTAGCCATGCCTGCAGTGAGATTATTGGAAGAATTCTCAGGCGCGCCCGATGCACCGGGCATCAGGATGATGAAGTTCTCCCAGTCAGCTCCGCCGCCATTCAGGCTCCCAACTTGCGGCAATTCCGTCATCGTCGATGACTCGAGAGTGCCTTCCTGCGCGCCAGACTCGGTCTGGAGCATTGGCACATCAGTCGTGACCACGACCTGCTGCGAAACCGCCCCGACCTGCATTTCGGCATTGACCGTCTCGATTCCGAGGGCGACCGTGATGGGACCACGGACGTAGGTCTCGAATCCATCTTTAGTGAATGTGAGCTTGTAGTGGTCTTCCGGAATTGCGCCCGTATCGTAAAGCCCTGCGCCGTCCGTGACATACGTGCGGGCTACGCCTTTGTCCAGGTCCATCACGTTAACCGTTACGCCGGGAATGATGGCTCCGGTAGCGTCAGCCGCGGTACCGCGAAGATCGCCCGAATCTGTGTTTTGTGCAAAGCATGCTCCGCTTCCAGCGATCAGAACTCCGCTGACCAAAGGAAGGATGATTGGAATCCACCGTATCCTGTTTCTCATGAAATTGCCTCCTAAACCACTAACGATTGCCGCAGTTTCGGCTCCAGCGGCTTGAATCTTTTCCGGCGCCGTGCCGGACGCGCAGGTCAGATCGTCCATTTTTCGCAAACACCTTAAGACAAACGGTTGTGCTGGCGAAAATTTCTTGAAGTTTTCACGCGCGGGAGGAATTAAACCACGACCAAAGAATGACTGTCAAGTCATTTCTTTGGTTGTAGACAAACGATTGGCCCGGTGCTATGATCCACGCGTGCGCGGGATCGCCGCGTGGCTCTTGCTTGTTTCTGAGAGTGGCCCAGGCGCAGAACGGAAAAGCGGCGCTTGAGCAAACGCTTGCCCAATATAGCCGCACCAGAGTGCCTTTAGGAAAGAACGGAATCCATATATGAACCCTAGATCCCGGCGCGAGTTCGTTCGGCAGGCCGCCACCGCTGCCACGGCAATTGTTTGTGCAGACGTGTTGCCGGCCTGGGCGCAAGCCACCGCAGAACGCCCGCGAACCTCTGCCTGGATGACCACGGACGCCGCAAAGTGCAAGGAAATTCCGGTTCCCGACTGGCAATCGTCTTCTGCGGGCGGCACCGCCATTCCAGTCGAGGTCGATGCTTCTCAGCAATTCCAAAGTATCCTCGGGTTCGGCGGAGCCTTCACAGATGCCTCCTGTTACCTGCTCAGCCGCATGGAGCCGGCAGCGCGCAACAAATTGCTGAGTGAGTTTTTCGGCCCCAATGGGCTGCAGCTCTCGGTGGGGCGCACGTGCATCGGCGCCAGCGACTACTCGTGCCGCGCGTACACTTTCGATGATTCGAAAGCGCCCGATCCGGAGCTCAAAGATTTCAGCATCGAACACGACCGCGCGTACATATTGCCCATGCTTCGCGAGGCCCAGGGCGTAAATCCGGATCTATTCCTCTTTTCGACTCCATGGAGTCCTCCCGGCTGGATGAAGTCTGGCGGATCGCTGCTAGGCGGCTCGATGCGCAAGCAGTATTTCCCGGCCTATGCTGAATATTTCGTCCGGTTCCTCGAGAGCTACCGCGCCGAGGGTGTGAACATCCGGGCAGTGACCTCCCAAAACGAAGTGGACACCGATCAAGACGGCAAAATGCCGGCCGCGCTGTGGGGCCAGGAGTATGAGGCCGGCTTCGTCAAAGAGTTTCTCGGGCCCGCCCTGCGCACCGCGAATCTCGACACAAAGATCTGGCTTCTGGATCATAACTATGATCTCTGGGGACGCGTAGAGGACATGATGAGCGACCCCGAAGTCTTCCAGTTCGTGGATGGGGTAGCCTGGCACGGGTACTCCGGCCAGCCTGATGCCATGTCCCGGGTGCACGACCGGTTCCCAACCAAGAATGCCTACTGGACAGAAGGCGGTCCAGATGTAACCGCGCCGGATTACACCAGCGATTGGGTGAAATGGTCAGGTGCTTACGCGCAGATCCTCAAGAACTGGGCGCGCTGCATCGTCGCGTGGAATCTGATTCTCGATGAAAAGGGCGGCCCCAATATCGGTCCCTTCAGCTGCGGCGGCGTGGTGACGCTTGATTCAAATACCCGACAGCTCACGCGGAGCGGGCAGTACTGGGCCTTTGCCCACTACTCGAAAGCGGTGCGCCGCGGCGCGCGTGTGATCGCGACCAAGGCGCCGCCGTCCTATGCGGAGCACGTCGCATTCGCGAACCCGGACGGAAGCTACGTCCTGGTTCTGACGAATTCCGGCGACGAGCGGGACGTGGAGTGCAGGTTTCAAGGCAAGTCCCTGCCAATGAAGCTACCCCACAACTCCGTCGTAACGCTGCGATGGAGCTAGATTCTTCGAATGCTCAAGGAAACTCGGCGAGCTTCGGCGTGACGCGCGGATGGATGGAAGTCGGCCCTCCGCGATCGTCGATTACGTTCGAAATCCCGCCCAAGTTGCCAAGCGCCACCGTGATCATGTGATGGAACCGCACATCGGGCCGCTGCGGAACCTGGATGGCCTGGCTCAACATTACATTGGGACGAAGAAACACGCTGTAAACCCCGAGTCCCCAGGCTTCATGACTACTCACTCCGTCGGCGACCTTATACGAAGCCCATCCATCGGCACCCGGCGCGCTCGAATAACTTGCCTGGTCCGGGGGATCGTACGGGATCTCCGACTGATAGAAGTACGTCCGGCCATGGTCGCCGTTCCACAGCACCTGAAACTCCTGGTGATGCTCGACGAATAGTCCGTAGGCGGTCACAGAATCCCCATTCACTACCAGCCCATTGGCGCTGGTATTGCTATTCCAGCCCACGCCCGCGCCATGATCCGCGCGCCAGATCCAGGTGTGGTCGACGATGGTGTCAGAACTGTTGACGCGCAGATTCACCTTTGCCTTCCCGATGGCCGCGCCACCAACCCGAAAGAAGACGTCGTGCAGGCAGATGGGATCTGCGCGGTGGCGAGCTTTGCTGCCCTGCGGGCCGACTTCGAGCAGCACGGGCGACTCCAATGGACCCGCATCAAAGAGCAATCCGGCAATCTCGATTCCATCTTCGTCCGCGGTGGTCATTGCCGCAGTGCCGTGCGTGGGCTTGAGCGTGGCAAAGCCAAGGGCCATCACCACGGTGTTCGGCCGCGTGACGCGAATCGGCGCATCGAGGTCGTAGATCCCTGGCGTGAGCAGTAGATCTCTGCCTTCGGCCAACTGCGCGTTCATGCTCTCCGCTGAATCAACGCCGGGCCGGGCGAGATAAAACTTCTGCAAAGGAACGGATCGTCCTGCTGTTGTTCCGCCACGCCAAGTGATCCCTGTGCTCTCGGTTTCGAGCGCCGGAACCAGCACGCTCCATTTACCCTGTGCGTCGACTTCAAGAAATGGTTTTTCTCGAACCACCGGAGTCCGGTCCACTTTTGTGTAAGGGGGCAATGGCCATTCGCCCGCGGGCGGATGCTGCACGCCCACAAAGACCATGTTCCAGTTGGCGCCGGTCCAACTCTTCCACTCGCTGTTACGCGCAATCCACTGCTGCTGGCTCCCTGAGTCCACGTTGCCATCCACCAACGTGTCAGACATCCATCCCCCGCTCGCCCAGCCGCGGTTCTGATGCAGCACCATGTTGCCGCGCACGTGCATGCGGCGGAAGGGCACGGCCTGGGAGACCGCCCATTGCATGGTGCCGCCGGTAGGCGCGACGGAAAATCCCTCCGCGGCGCGCCAAAAAGTGCAGGTCGCATTGTTGTTCGGCAGACTCGCGTCGGAGTGCACATTTCCGTCAATCTCAACGTCATCTGGGGAGGCGCCCAATCCCAGCACCTGCGTATAAAAGCCGACCGGCACATCCACGTGATACCTGCCGGGCAGAAACAGCAGCGCGTAACGCTCCGCGCCGAACTCGGCCTTCTGTTCCACCGCGTACACTCTGTCGATCTGCGCCTGAATCTGCGGCGCCGGCATGGATGGATCAAAGACCAATACATGCGGCCCAAGATCCGGCTTCTGTGCCCGCGCAGTGCCGGCCCCCCCTGCGGCCCATCCGATGGTTACCAGGCAGGCCAGCAGTTCCGACGCGAGTCTCGACCGCCTCGGTTTGGAATTCCAGAAGGCGCGCGATTGCATGCGCGGACACACGATTGCGCGGCCGCGGTTACCACACATAGGTCCCCACCGATTCCGAAGGCATGGTCGTCTTCGCGAACTTTCCGTGATAACCGATGGCGAAGGTCTGCGGAAAATTGCCCGTGTTCGCAACCACCAGCACTACCTTTCCGTCGGGGGTCAGGAAGGCTGCGGTCGGAAGTTGTTCAAGCTCGCTTGAACCAACCCGCACCGAGCCCGGTCGCACAAATTTGGAAAAATGCGCCACCGCATAGTAAGCCACGTTGAGTGTGGCCTTATCCCCATCGAGCGTAACGGCGCCCACGCAGCCGGTGCATCCGCCATTATTGGTATGCGGGCCGAAGTGCGGGTCGGCCGCCAGGTTCCAGAGCAGCACGTTGCGGCTCCAGTTACGCGTGGCGCCGATCAGCACCCGGCTCACCGGCTCGGCGATATCGATGGTTGACGAGCCCGGCCGCTGCGTGACCGATTGTTCCGTCAGGTAGAGATTTTTTTGGGGATATTCGTTGTGCACGTCCGTGAGCGCGCTGCTGTCGCCGCCATACAGGTGAAAGGCGGTGCCAATGGCGTACTTTCCCGCCAAAGGATCAGCAAGGATGGACAACGGATAGGATGGCACGTCGGGATTGTGGTCATATAACTGGATTTCGGTTTTGATTCCCGCCTTCTCGAACGCGGGGCCGAGATATTTCCCGATGAATGCGCCTTCTTCGGCCGCAAACACGACCATGCTCGGCGTATTCTTCGGGTTCAGCGGCTCATTCTCCACGGTGATTGCGGTGATGGGTATGCCCTCGGCCTTAATCCCTTCGACATATTTCACAAGATACTGCGCGTAGGCTCCGTAATACTCCGGCTTCAATTCGCCGCCCCTCACGTCATCGTTGGTCTTCATCCATGCGGGCGCCGACCAGGGCGAACTGAGGATTTTGATCTGCGGATCGATCGCGAGAATCTCCTTCAGCACCGGGATCACATCTGCACGGTCGGGCGCCAGGCTAAACTTCTTCAGATCCGGATCGGTTTCTCCGGCGGGCACGTCGTCATAGGAGTACACGTGATCGTTCATATCGGAGGAGCCGATGCTGACGCGCAGATAGCTGGCCCCGATGCCATCACCCTCGGGCGAAAAAATCTGCTTCAGCAGAGCCGACCTCCGCTCCGGAGCCATGCGCATCAAAAGCTGAGCGCTGCCGCCGGTTACCGCGAATCCAAAACCCTCGATCGGCTGAAAGGCTTCCATGTCGTTCACGTTGATCATCGGGCCGGTGGCTTGGGCTTCATCGAAGTGCAGAAGGCCCGGTTGAGGAGCGAAGAGCGCAGATCGATCGGCCGTGGTGAGCCAAAGCTGGGCATCGGGGATCTCCTGAGCCTGCGATGCGGCGGAAAGGCAAAAAAGAAGCGCGAAGCAAAAAGCCGGGACCATTTTCCAATTCACATTCATAGAGAACCTCTGCGGGGTGCAGTTTGAACCGTTTTTGGGTCCGGAACTTCCTAGTGCATGGTAGACAAACGATTGTTACAAGGAGAAAATCGCACACGCTCCGGATCGGCCAAGATCACAACAGAGCATAGCCCCGGTTGTCAAGACCGGTTTCCGGAGTGGTGGTGACGATTCGAGTGACTTTGCCGTTCCGGGCCAGAGCTCCGCGGCTGCACGGCACTACCAGGAGAGAGTGACCGTTTCCGTCACATATCCCGTTCCGGGCTGAAATTGCACCGTGACCGGCCGCAGCCCATTCTGTTCTGGTCCGAGCGATCCCTGCTGCGCGTGAACCTGAAGGCTAGGTAGATTTTCCCTCGCGTACAACTTCTCCTCTGTCCCGGCGGGCGCACTCAGGGTGAGGATCAGCGATCGCTCCGTTCGCCGTTCCTCAAGTATCTTCATCTGCGCCGTCTCGGCCCCGAACTCCGGCAGATGAGCAGCGACTGCTACTTCCACTGCCGGCAGAGGGATGCGCAAAGTTTCTCCCTGCACCTCAGAGTGCGGCGCATCGGAGGCCAGATGCACTCCGGGCATTCCTGTCGCAGTGACCGTCAAGTTGCGTCCGTCGCGCGTGAAGGAGAGATCGATTGTCTTATCTCCAAGCGGAACGCGGCGGACGGTGGCCTGGTTCCAGTCAGCCGGGATCTGCGGCGTGACCGTGAGGGTACGGGAAGCAGCGTTCCAGCGCAGGCCAAAGAGCCCACGCAGGAGCGGTGAGATGACCATGGCCGAAGACCAGAGCTGATGCGCCGTGCTTCGTCCCAACGGCTGGAAAAATTCTCCGGAAAGCAGTTCCGTTATGGAGCCGAGATCCTGCGACCAGGTCTGCCCGGCATTCTGCATGAGGTGCGCATAGCCTGAGAGAGGGTGCCCGGCGCGATACTCCGCCAGCGACACCCAGCCGGTGAAAAGAGGCCATACCGATCCCTGGTGATAACTGATTGGATCGTAAAAGCTGACGTGGTCGCTCAAAATGCGCGTGCCCCAATCCGTCGAGAATTCGCTCGAAGCCCAGCGCCGCATCATTCCCTCCGGGTGATCGAGAGCGGTTGTTCCGTCCCACCATGCGACCGCAGGAAAGATCGTGGGCGTTGCGTCGGCCGTGCCATCGCGATTGCGGCTGAATGCATAAAAATCGGAATCGGCCCGATAGTATTCGCGCTCAATTGTTTGTCGAATACGCGCCGCGCGCCCCGCTGCCTGGCTGGCGAGGTCATTCTGGTTGGCGTTCTGGTTGGCGTTGCGCGCCAGATCGGCAAAGGCCGTACTCGCCTGCTCATCCAATGCGGCAAGATAGATTTCCTGGTACGGCATGGAGGGAATCCACGATTCCACCCAGCCCGTTCCCTGGGTGTTGTTGTAGATGCCATCGTCCGAGAGATGGGAGGTTTCGAAGTGCCACGCCTTCGCAAGCGCATTCCAATGCGCCCGGATAAAATCGCTGTCCCCGCTGATCTTCCAATAATCGTCGGCCGCCATAAGAAGCAAAGGCGTGGGGTCGGCCGCAGCATATTCATAGGGCAAAGAAGTCCAGTCCACCAGGTTCGCGGTCTGGGAGTACTCGTGCATAATCTTGCCGTCCTCGCGCTGATGGCGGATCAGAAACTCCAACTCTTGCTTCGTTGCCTTGAAATCGCCGTAGCTGTTTACCGCGTAGAGCGTCCAAAGCGCATCGCGGCCGAAGAACCACCCGAACCCCGGACGCGCGGAGTCGCCGGAGCCGACAAAGCCTGCGGTAAAGGCTTCTTCCTCGCGGCTCGGCGTCTCTACGCGAAGCTGGTCGATGGATGCAATCGCCCACGAGAATGCGGCGTTCAGATTCGCATCCGGTGTCTCGATCGAGGTGTGCGTTGCCAGAAGATTGCGATAGTATGTGGCGTTCTGTTCATAGAGAGAAGCAACTGAGGCATCCAATGCCGCGAGTGATTGGGCCAGGGCCTCGCGGCCGGCGCTCCGCTGCGTGTTTGCGAAATAGATCAGCAGCGGAAAGAAGGTGTCGGATTCCGTAGCCGGATCGAAATGCAGCACAAATTGCAGCGGCCAGGACTTAGCGCGCTCCTGATACGGCGCAAGAATGCCCGGTTCTGCGGTGGGCATGGCCATGGCCGCGGCCTCGTTTGGAAAATTCTCGTGCAGGATATAAAAGCCCGACTCGTCCTTTCCATCCGCCTGTGTCTTCACCCACTCCGGCGAGGGATGGTCATCGGAAGGCGCAGGCCACATCCGCTGCATCGCCGGGGTAAAGCTGAAGGTGAGCGTCATCGGCCGTATAGCCTCGATCTGGTAAAGCACGAGCACGCCCACCCCTTCCGGCGATTGCTTCGGCGCGAACATGATTTGCCTCACGGTGAAGTTCGCGTGAGAATAGGTGATAGTGGTCGCGCCCGGAGTGACCTCGATCGACGCTGCGTGTTGATTCACGTCGATCGGGACAGGATAGTTTTGCATATTCGCAACCACGCGCATATCGCCGAAGATCTTCCACGGAAAAATCCATCCCTCGTAGCTGCCATCCTGTTGGCCGAGCAGTGCGCCGTGCGGCCCAATTACAGAAAAAGGCCGCGAGCCATTGACCTCCCGCGCGATGCGAAGAGCGGGTGCGGCTTCCTTGGGCAGCTCCGCAATCGCCGGCAGTGCCGGCGGCGCGGTCTGGGCGAACGACAGAACGCCCGCGGACGCGGCCATCAAGAGAACTTTCGTTGAAAGAGCGAGCGTTGAAAGAGCGAGCGTTGAAGCAAAGCTTCGCATGAGATCTCCAGAAAGATCATTTCATCTCTGCACTACTGATGCCGAATTGCAATCTCATCGCAATCGTTGTCGGCATCATCAATCGAAGCATTTCTATGTGCGCTTCTTTCTTGTGCCGCGCGGCATCCAAAGCGCAAGTAAGCGGTGCACAGCCAACGCAAGTGAGCTCGCAACTGAACTCTTGACAGGTGCAACCGGGGCCCCATTCCCCCGAACCGGAGGCATTGCTCATGAAGCCGCAGTTATGCGCGCCGGCTCCCTTCTCCGGGAGCAGGCCGCTCTTCGTCTCTCTCTTCCAATCATTCTTGTTATTCGTCTTCATTCTTGCGCTTATAGTGTTTCCGATCCGCAGCAGCGCGCAGGCCGTCTTTGGTTCAATCGTTGGAACGGTGGCCGATCCCACCGGAGCGGTGATTCCCAAGGCGACCGTGACGGTCACCGATGTCAATAAGGGTATCTCGCAAACAACGACGACCAACGGAACGGGCGGCTATATGGTGATGCGTTTGATTCCAGACACCTATTCCGTAAAGGCCGAAGCGAGTGGATTCACGGCCGCGGAGTCTCCGCAGGTGACAGTCTTCGCGAATCAGACGCAGGAGGTTAACCTCGCCCTGCAGACAGGCGCGGGCGCCGCGCAGACCATCACCGTCACGGCTGCCGCGCCGCCGCTCGAGACAAATCACGCTGAAGTTGCGCAGACACTCGACTCGCAGCAGCTTAACAACCTGCCCAACATCGATCGCAACACGAGCCAGTTGGAGCTGCTCATTCCAGGGGTTCAGCGCTCCAGCTTCAATATTGCGCCCACGCAGAACCCGGAGGGCACACAGGCGGTTGAGTCGAACGGCAGCAACTATGGCACGCTGGGTTGGGAGCTCGACGGCACCGACAATCGCGAGCCTGTGCTGGGCATTATCGTTGTCAATCCAACGGTGGATTCGCTGAGCCAGATGCGCGTGATCACCGAAGATTATCCCGCCGAATTTGGCGGCGCTGTCGGCGGGTTCGTGATCGCCGACACTAAATCGGGCGGCAACCAGTTCCATGGCGACGCGTTTGAGTTCAGGCGCAGCGGCGAGTTCATGGCGCGCGATCCGTTCACGCAATATCCCGGCGTGCCGTTTCCCGGACAACTCTATAACCAGTTCGGCGGTTCGCTGGGCGGACCTATTCGCCACGACAAGGAATTTGTCTTTCTGGATTACCAGGGCACGCGCCAGCGTGTGGGTCAAACCCTGCAGGAAAACGTGCCGACCAACCTGGTCCGGTCCACCTGCCTGAGCGGCGCCGGTTCGTGCAATTTGAGCCAGTACGCGACAGTACTCAACAATCCCGGCACCGGTACAGCCTATCCCGGCGCAAGCATCCCGCATGCAGACCTGACTTCACAGGGCATCGCGCTGCTGAGCGGGCTGCCTGCCCCCAACTCTGGGCCGCCTGGAGCCATCGCGAACAATTATGTGGCCTCCGGCAACGGCAACAACAATGGAGACGAGGCGGATCTGCGCATCGACGCACAGGCAACGCAGAATCTTCATGCCTTCGGCCGCTACGATTACGCCAATTACCGTCTCTTCGGCGCGTCGGTGTTTGGAGCGGCGGGGGGCAGCGGGTTTGGCATCGGGAATACCACCGGCAACGACCAGGGCCAGAATCAAAGCGCGTCCGCCGGCTTCGACTGGGCCATACGCCCCGATCTTCTGGCCGACTTTCGTCTCGGTTTCCTTGACTATCACATCGCCGAGAACATGCTCGGCTTCGGAACCGACCCCGCCACCGCCATCGGACTGCCAAACCTGAATCAGGGAACGCTCGATACCAGCGGCCCTCCCACATTCAACGTCGAAGACGGCAGCATCAGCAACTTTGGCACCCAGGGCTGCAACTGCCCGCTGTTGCAGAGCGAGCAGGTATTCCAGCTCGCCGATAACTGGACGCTGATCCGCGGCAACCATTCCATTCGCTTTGGCGCCGATCTGCGTTATGCCATGAATCTGCGCAACGCCAGCGATTACACGCGCTCCGGCGAGCTCGGGTTTGGCAACGGCAGCACGGCCGCGCCCGGCGGGGCTGGCGGCAGCGGCATCGCATCCCTCCTGCTCGGCTACGTCGACACCTTCCAGCGCTACGACGTCTACAGCCCAAGCGCCGCCAACCGCCAGAAGCGGGGAGCGCTTTACGCGGAGGATAGCTGGCGAGTCACGCCCAAGCTGACGCTCAACTATGGAGTGCGTTGGGACATTGTCTTCCCGGAGACCGTGAACAGCCCTGGGCAAGGCGGCTTTACCGATCTTCCGGCGGGAGTGATCCGCGTGGCCGGCCTCGGACCGTGGGGCACCAACGGCGGAGCCAATGTGGACCTGACCAACTTCGGCGGGCGTCTCGGCTTCGCATGGCAGGTCTCGCCGGGGACGGTCATCCGCGGCGCCGGAGCGCAGATCTTTGATGATGAAGGATTCTTCGGGACAATCTTCGGCAGCGCCATGACCCATAATTTGCCGGTCTATATCGACGAGGATGCGACGTCTGGCAATGCGACTGGGCAGTACGAGTATGCTTACGGCAATTTGCCGGCCAGGCCGCCTGCCGCCTATATCCCTCCGGGCGGGGACATCCCGCTGCAAAACGGATACAACGCGCAATGGCGTCCCAATACGTTGATCCTGCCTAAGGTGGATCAGTGGAACCTGAGCCTGCAACGGGTGGTGACGGGCCAGATGACCTTCACGCTGGCCTACGTCGGCAACCTGGCGGAGCGAATTTATCCGGGCGAGACCTACGGCTTCAGCGCCAATGAGCCGGGGCTGCCCACCAGCCCGGCGCAGTTGACCACGCCTTGCTCGACCGGCATAGCCGGTGAAACCTGTGCCTCGCGCGATCTGCGCCGCCCTTATTTTGATCGATTCGCCAGCGTGTACAACGGGGCCCTGGTCCGCTGCTGCGACCAGGACATCACCTCGCTCTTTCCGGCTGCCCGCGCGAACTATAACTCTCTCCAGGCCACGCTCGAGCAGCGATTCGCGCACGGCTTCAACCTTCTGGCCAACTACACCTGGTCGCGCGCGCTCAACTACGGCTCGACTTATTTCGCGCAGAATCCCGTCGTTGAGTACGGCCCCAACGACACCAACCGCAATCAGCTTCTCACCTTGAGCGGTCTCTGGCAGCTGCCCCTGGGACGAGGCAAGGCCTTCCTCGCGAACTCGCCCCGCGCTGTTGATGCACTCGTAGGAGGGTGGCAGATTTCCGGGGACACGACCTGGGAGGGCGGCCTGCCCTTTACGCCTACCTATGGCGAGTGCGGCATGGACCAGGATATTGATACGAACTTCGGCAGTCCCGGCAGTTCAAGCGACTGCCGTCCGGGCAAGGCCGGCGGCAATCTATCCATGAACGTCGGCAGCCTGGACCCGGCGACGCATGCCCGGTCTTACTTTGCGCCGGTCGCGCCCCTGGCAAGCTACGGATCCGCCTCCGGGCCTTTCGCGCGTCCCGGATTCGGAACCATTGGTAACGTCGGCCGGAACTCGCTGCGCGGCCCATCGGAGTACTTCGCCGACGCATCGCTCTTCCGGGATTTCCCAATTAAAGAACGGATCAAGGCGCAGGCGCAGTTTCAGGTCTATAACCTCTTTAACCACCCGGCTCTGGGATTGCCCAGCGCCACGAATGCCCGTTGCGTAGACTGCGCCTCGGGCGAGCCGGGAACGATCACACAGGTCGATCCTGCCGTCTCCGGGACCGGTCTTCCTTATATGCGCACCCTGCAGTTCGGCGCGCGCTTCGAGTTTTAGAGCGGTCCGAAAGGGAATTCGCATGCGAATTGTCTTTCAATTGTCATTTGTCAATCATCGTAAGCCTGGCATGATGGAGATCGCCCCTGCGCGGGAAAATCGGAGTAATATGGCTACGGCCAAAAGGCTGCGGCTTGAACTGCGCTGAATGCGGGCGAAGATCGGATCCGGAATCGGACCCGTACAGAGACTCGGATCGGGGCCGCGGCTTGGTGATGAATCCTGTTTTTTCTTGCCAAGAAAGAAGTAGAAACTCGGAAAAAGACTTGCCGGGCGTGGGGGGATTTGCGACAATGGCGCACCGGTTCATCGGTACTTTGGAAGTCTCTCGCGCTCCCCAGCGCAAAGGCAACTAACTCAGCCCAACCGGCAACGAAAAGCATTAGCTTGTAGTACGAGTTTTGTTGATAAGGGAAGGCAGCACGGATCGTGCCGGATCCCTCCGGACCGTTTCCGGGCCCCATACCATGTCCAGAAATTGGACTATTTCCCCATAGCCCATTGGACTCAACAGATCTGAAGGGGCATCCACAATGAAACTTCCTCTTCGTTTTCTCGCCGTGTTTATTGTCGGCTTCTTGTGCTTCGGATGCTGCCACCGTGCGTGTGCCGCGCAATCGCTGCGGGCGCACCTTGCGGCCATCCACGCTGCTGAGCCCTCGGGCGACGGATCATCACCGGCGCCACCGGCGACAGTTGTGATACCCGGTCCGCTGCGCTCGTTCCTGCGCATGGCGGGCATCAGCCAGCAGATCACTCCGGATGATGTGCTGCCCATGCTGGCGCGCAACGTCACTCTCTGGGGACATGAGAATGGACGGGAGACCGAGTTCCTGGTGCTGCTCTCGCGGTACGTGCAGCTTGCGAGAGAGCTGCATTCCCTTGCCGGAGCGGATGGTGTCATCCGGGTCTCCGATTGTGGCGAGGCCGTCCGGCTGATTCAGATTCTCGGCTACCAGTTCCAGCGGAGCTGTGGGCTGAAGGATGCCTCTCTCACCACCCAAAATGCGGAACGCGCGTTTCTCACCGTCGACTCAGGTTTTCCGCTCACCACGCTCGAACAATCCCTGCAGAACCACACAGTCTTCACCTATGAGTTTCCCGCCACCCCGGTGCCGATCCTGTTCACTGAAAAGGACTGGATGAATGTGAGCCTGGGCAAAAGGAAAGGCGGCCCGGATCTGCTCGAATTATTGCTCCACGATGCAAATGTGGACCGTCTCTATGCGGCTCTTGCGCGCAGTGACGAGCAGACCCAGCGGGCGCTCTTTGAGTCGCCCGGACTGAGAAAGCTGCTTCCCGTTTCCGCTGTGCTCGACTTCTACGGGAGCCAGATATGCATCCGCTCCGGGCGGGTCTCTGTGCCTGGAGGCCCGAGTGCCGAGCACGGCTGGCAGGAGCTGGTGGGAGCCAGTCCGAATTCGCAAGGCGAGTTCATCAGTCATCTGCTGGAAAGAGACCGCGGCTGGCTGGCTGCTTATTTTGACGCATTGTCGCGCGTCGGCCCCGCCGAGCAAGCCCATCTCACGGAAGGTCCGCGCCTCAAGGTTCTCTACGATGCTTACCGGTCGGCGGGACCGAACGACAGCGCATCTGCCGGCGTGTTTCCCAAGAACGCCGAACTGCTGCTGCTATTCACCCGGCTCCAATGGGGAGCGGACGGCGAACCTCAGATTCCCGGCAATACCGCGCCATGGAGGGAGATCTTCGATCGGGAAGTGAAGGGGATTGGATCGCGCGAATGGGCCAAGCGCGTCCACAATCTCGATACCCCGGAACGGTTGCTCGAAGGCTTCGTGGTCTCCTCCAACGTGGAAACCGATATCGGACCGCTGCAAATTTATCTGACGCTCAGTGCGATCGACGCAGGACGGCCGTCAGGCCGGCAGCTTTCTCCCGAGACGGTGCGGCAGCTCGCGGACAGCTTTATCCGCTTCAACAACTGGTTTTCAGTCTTCGCAGAATTTCCGGCGCTGGACGATACCGCGATCACCAGCTTCATCGATACGGCGGACCGGATCGACAAGATCAGCAACCAGACCTTGCGCGCCAACGCGCTGGGCGCGTTTCAGGCCGACATCGGCCTTTGGCAGATCTTCGCGCGTCAGCGCCAGATTCCCGCGGATAAGTTGAGCGCGTCATGGCAGGGCGCGATTCACCCGTTCGTCGGCGTCACTTCTTCGGGGCAGCTCTTTGATGCCGCCCGCGGCTCGCTGCAGGCCACATTGGTGGCCGCGGCCGGCACTCCCAACCTGACTCAGGATCAAATCGTCGATCTGCTCGCCGGTCCCTCTCAGGATTCTCCGGAAGGCCATCACGTCCATCAGGAGATGGCGCACCGGATCAATTCGGTGCTCGAGGACCAGCGGCTGGTCTCTCTGGACGCGCTCTTCGGCCTCTACGACGGATTGAACGAGTTGGCCCATGGCGCCCATGTGGGCGATAACCTGCTCCAGCTTGCCGGCGATCTGCGCGAATTCGAGATGCCGCGGCCGATCTTCACAGCGGGCGAAAAAACTTCGTGGTCGCCGGTCATCTACACCAACCGCCACGCGGAGCTGCAGGTGCGCACCGATCTGACGAGCGTCATCCGCACTCCCGGTTCGCCTGCGCAACTGGAGGCGGCCCGCGGTCGTCTTACGCCTTTTCTCCGGGACACGCTGGTGGGTTTGAATTATGCCTATTACGAGCCGCCGGGCGCGCAGGTTCTTCACAACAATCCGCTCTTCGTCCGCTCCCACGATTTCTCGACGGTTTCAGTCCAGGGCGTTCAGCAGATCTGGGGTCCTCCGGAGTTGATTGGAATTGGTGTCACCGCCGGCGGCGGCGCCTATCTGATGGGCTCGCTCGCAGACCTGCCGTATGCGCTGGCTTCGGTCGAGCAGGATTTCATCGCGCCGGATAACGTGCAGGCCCTCATCTGGAAAGAGACCGTGCCGCAGCTCCTGGTCGACGCCATCGTTCCGCGCTGGTGGAACGTGAGCAAAGACGAGCTTCACGCGGCCGATCTCTATCAACGCGCGGGCGAGGAGCTCCTGACAGCCGCGGCCAGCGATCCGCAGCTTGAGCAGAAGGTCGTGGCGATTCTTGCCGATCGGGTCGCGCCGGGCCGTCTGGAGCGGATCGAAGCAATCCTGAGCGATCCGGCACGGGCGCAATCACTCTCGTCCGAGGTGCTTCCCGCGGTCACCTTCTATCTCGCTGTCGAATACCGCAGGGAATTTCCTGATCAGGCGGCTCTCTTGGGTCCGGCCGGCAAGGAGTTGGATGCGCTTGTGCGCCGCGATCCCTCCGAGACCAGCCCCGAGCGTCTGTCGCGCGACTTCGGAGTTCCGCATCCATCCATGGCGCAGAGCGATGCCTGCACCCTCATGAACACCGGACTCTTCCCGGTCTCAGGCGGATATACGAGCCGGCTCTTCGGAGAGTCCTGGGAATCAAGCAATCTTTATTGGGCTCGTCTCGCGGATGAGATGGGCTATTCGCCTGTGATGCTCAACATCCTTGTGCCGGAGTTGACGCGCCAGATGATCGTCAATATTTTTGCCACCAATATCGACGATTGGCCGGCATTGTTGCGCGCAATGCACGAAACAGGGGAAGACTTCCGGCAGGGCAGGATTGCCGTGCAGGCGGCGGACGGGGTCCGCGGACCAATAGCAGAGCGGTGATGGGGAGCGCAGATCGGAATGACTATGAAAAAGAGATCTTTCGCAGTATTCGGCATCTGTACAGGATTGCTTTTGTTCATCGGCGCAGAACCGCAACCGAAAGCTCAGGACGAATCCTCGAATTTTCGTGTAAACGTTGTGCTGGTGCAGCTCAACGTCGCGGTGACTGATCACAAGGGGAACTATATTGCAGGTCTTCGTCCCGAGGACTTCATCGTGACCGAGGACAGGATTCCGCAGAAGATCGCCACCTTCGAAGAGGGCAACGGCGCCCCCACCGAGGTGGCGGACAGGGGCGGAAAGCATCCCGCGGAGAATCCGAGCGCCGCTGACCCGGACGATCCGTCGGCCACCGTCGACTCGCATGGTGTGCGAATCTCGCGCGTGGCCGGAGCCAACGTCTTCGTTCTTTTCGACACCAGCAACTATATGTATCGCGGCTTCGTTTACGCGCAGGACGCCATTACGGAGTTCGTGCGCTCCATGGATGACGCCAGCAAAATCGCTTTCTACTCGTACAGCCGCAATCTGTCCCGCGCCGCCACGCTCACCGCTGATCGCTTCCGGGTAGTGAAAGGCGTGCGCAGCACGGTGGCCGGCGACGATGCCGCTCTCTACAACTGTCTCCTGTTGACGGTCGAAGATGCAGCGCAGCTCAAAGGCCGCAAAGCGATCGTCGTCTTTTCGAACGGCCCCGACAACGCCAGCTCGGTGCCGCCAGAGGACGTTGCCGAACTCGCACAGTCTACCGGGACCATCATCTACATCATTAGTACGCGGCAGGCGCAGAATGAGCCGGTATCAGCCGCTGCATTTGAGCGCATGAGCAGGGCGACTGGCGGCAAGGCTTACTTCGCCGGCAACTGGCGCGCGGAGCACCAGGCGTTTACCTCGATCCGCGAAGACCTGGGTCACCTGTACACGCTGAGCTATTATCCGCAGCAGAATCCCAATCGCGGATGGCGCTCCATCAAGGTGCAGTTGAATGGAAAGGAACTCCAGAAGTACCACCTCCGCACCCGCGATGGTTACCGGTTGCTGCAACACCCGCTGCTGACCGATGCGAGCAATATAAGCCCCGCATCATCCGGACCCGCTTCGGTCGGACCCGCTTCCCTGGCCGACCCGAAGTAAGAGCAGCGGAGCATTCTGATGATCAAGTGCGGTGTTCGCTGAGGCGGAGCGACCAAAGCTCGCTCACCAGCAGTCCGCCCAGCCAGCGCCTGCGCTGTTCGAGCGTGAATCCCGCATCGCGCAGCGCCGCGGAGTGATCGGGCAAGGTTCGCACCTTGAGCCCGGTAAGCAGTCCGAATGCCGTGTAGAGCAGTGAGATGACCGGCCGCGCCACGATTCGTCCGAACCGGTTTTGGGGTGCTGCGAACTCTGAGACTACCCAGAGCGCGGAGGGCTCGATCGATCCGCGCAACCTTTCGGCAAGGTTCCGAACCTCCTGAGTCGTGAGGCAGTCCAGGAAAAAATGCGTAACGATCAGATCGTAGGGTGGGGAATCGGATTGCCAGCAGCGTACGTCAGCGCAATGGGTTGAAACGCGCCCGCCGTGCCGCCCCGCGCGCCGGAGAAGCGCCCCCAGCATGGACGCGCTTGCGTCGACCGCTTCCACTCCAATGGAAGAATTTGCAGCGAGCAGACGGGCCGTAAACCGGCCGTCCCCATCGCCCAGGACCAGCGCACGGCGGCGTTCTTTGAGCGCCGGCAGAAAGAAGCAGCGGCACCGCCAGAGCCATGGACCGAAAGTGGCGTATTCCATCCAGCGGTAAAGGCGTGCGAGGCCATCGAAGTTGGGGGCTCCGGATTCTACCTCAGAGTCGCCGGCGATTGCCGCGGTAGACGCCGCTGTCATCGCGCAACCTGCATCACTGCGATGAACAGAGCCGGCGCGAGCAGCACCAGGTCCGCCATTGCGCGCAGGGCGATCGGGGTTAACCTGATTCGCAAGCAATCAAGGCCCGCCAGCAGGATCGCGCTCAGGCTTCCCGCCAGAAGCAGGATTGCCGGGCGCAGATCAGCAGCAGGCAGCGAAACTGCTCCCAGCAGGCCGGCGGAAGCGAGGAGGCAGGCCGGCCCAAAAGGCGAGCCGAGCTTTGGTTTCAAAGGCAGAATCCATCGTAAAGACCGGATCGCCGGCTGAGCTGCCGGTTCCTTTCCGTCCCACTCAAATTGCTTCTCTTCGCTTCCTTCCCAGGCCGTGATCTTTACGCGGGCAAAGAGACTGCTTTCCGGCGCGATCCGCGATTCCCAGGCGATCCGTGCTTCCCAAGCATTGATAGCCGAGCAATTGAGCCAAGCCAGCAATGCAAAGAAAACAATGGTGGAGAGCACCGCTCCTCGATCAACTCCCGGCAGACCCGGCAGCAGTCTGAGCGTCGGAACGGCGCAGCCAAGTGTGAAGAGCACACCCACCAGCAGTTCCTTCGTAAGCACCCGCCAGACGAAGGGCTGCGGCCGATGGCGCAGGTGAATCCGGCCAAGATAGGCCAGAAAGACGGCAGCCAGAATCAGATACTGGAGCCGCTCGACGGCCGGCATGAGAATCAGGACCAACCCCGCGGCGCAACATGCCGCAAGGGCGCCCATCGGCACGAAAATTCTTCGGTGCCGCCAATGGAAATGATGCCGCGCGCGGAGCCGGCTCCGGCCAGGATCGCGCAGCCCGGACCGGGCATCGAGCAGCCGGTCGCCCACGTAGATTGTCCACACGATGAGCGCCAAGAGGACGGGGAACCACGGCGGCAGGTGCCTTCCCGCAATCCACGCAAAGCTGAGCGACCAGACCACCGCCACGGTGGGAGCGTCCAAGCTAGCCAAATGCCAGAAAGCAAGCGGCCTGGGCGCATCCAGGCGGCGGGTGAAGCGCAGCGGCAGAAGTGCGAGCTGAGCCCGCGCCACTTCGCGATTGCGAAGCGGGCCCGTTTCTAAACTTTCTTCTCGCGCCGGCGATTTGGGGACGGTCAGCGGCAACATTTATATTTTACGGGATTCGCGATCCTCAATCAGCCGCCGTGGCCTTTTTCTGCATAGTTCTCGCGGTTGTCTTCTCTCTATTGCGCCCAGGGATTGCCTCCAGATCGACCTTCCCTTCCGCCAACTGCATGAGATAGTCCTGGCTGGAGAACTCGGGAGCATCTTTGAGCACCTTGTTGGCGCGCAGGTAGCTGCCGTCGGCCTGTTGCAGACGCGCCTTGGTGGTGTCGGCAAGGTATGCCGGAAGAATCTCATCGTGAATGCGGGCAATTGCCGCGGAGTCGCGAACCGGAAACACGACCTCGCAGCGCTCGAAGAGATTGCGCGGCATCCAGTCCGCGGAGCCCAGATAGAATTCATCCTGGCCGCCGTTCGCAAAGTAGAAGATGCGCGAGTGCTCGAGGAACCGGCCGACAACCGACCGGACGCGAATCCGCTCCGACAGCCCCCTCACGCCCGGCCGCAGAATCGAGAGCCCGCGCACAATGAGGTCCACTTCAACTCCCGCCTGCGATCCCTGATATAAGGCCTCGATCACTGAGGGCTCAAGCAACGCATTCATCTTGCCGATGATGTGCGCCGGCCGGCCCGCTTTGGCGTGCTCGGCTTCGCGCCGGATCAGGCGCAGAAAGCTCTCAGCCATGGTGAGCGGCGCCACCAGCAGCGGGCTATAGTCGTCGATCTCCGCATGGGCGGTCAGATAGTTGAAGACCATGTGCACGCGCTCGGTGATCTGCGGATCGCAGGTGAGCAAGCTCAGGTCTGTGTAGAACCGCGCAGTGACCGGGTTGTAATTGCCCGTGCCCAGATGGCAGTAGCGGCGCGTCTGCCCATCTTCGTCGCGGCGCACCAGCATGGCCAGTTTGCAGTGCGTCTTCAGGCCCACCACGCCGTGGAAGACCTGCACGCCGGCATCTTCCATGCTGCGCGCCCAGCGAATGTTCGACGCCTCGTCGAACCGCGCCATCAATTCAACCACCAGCGTAGCCTCTTTGGTGGCTCCGGCCTCAGTGAGCGCCTGGAACATCGGCGAATCGTGGCTGGTGCGGTAGAGCGTCTGCTTCATCGTCACGACCGCCGGGTCATGCGCGCCCTGCTGCACAAACTCTACGACCGGATCGTAGGAGTCATACGGATGGTGGAGCAGGATGTCGCGATGGCGCAACTCGTCGAAGATGCCGGTAGATTTTCTGCTCAACACCAGCGGCTTCGGCGTGAACGGCTGGAACTTCAGATCCGGGCGTTTCACGTCTTCATAGAGGTACATCACCCGCGAAAGGTTTACCGGGCCCTCGCCACGAAAGACCTGGTCCTCATCGAGCTCGAAGTTCACGCGCAGCCGTTCCACGATCTCCGGATCGGCGCCGGTTTCGATCTCCAGCCGCACGGCGTCGCCCTTGCGGCGATTGTGCAGCTCCACGCGTATGCTCTCGAGCAGTGAGCGCGCCTCTTCCTCCTCGAAGTAGAGATTCGAGTTGCGTGTCACGCGGAAAGAAGCGTGAGCCAGCACCTCATAGCCGCGATACATGCCGGCCAGATGCTGGGCGATCAGATCCTGAAGAAGCAGATAGTCATAATTGCCGTCAGCCGAGGGCAGCCGGACGAAACGGGGCAACGCGCGCGGCACCGTCACCACGCCCAGAACCTGGGGGCCGGAGCTGCGCCGCTTGGCGCGAAGCAACAGCGCCAAGCACAGCGCCTTGTTCAGTACGCGCGGAAACGGATGGGCGGGATCGATGGAGATGGGGGTCAGCAGCGGGTCCACTTCGCGCTGGAAATATTCGCGCGCAAAGCCACGGGCCTCGTCGCTCAACTCCTTCCACTCGAGCAGCCCGATGCCGTGCTTGCGCAACTCGGGCAGCAGCTGTTTATTCCAGCAGTGGTACTGCGCGGCCACAAACTCATGGATATCCGTGGTAAGGGTCGCGAGAGACTCTTCCGGCCGCAGCCCATCGAAGCCCGGCTCGCAATAGCCATCTTCAATCCGCTGCATAAGGCCGGCCTGCCGGATCTCGACATATTCATCGAGATTGGAGCCGGTGATCGCCAGGAATTTGACCCGCTCCAGCAGCGGATTCGTCGCGTCTTCGGCTTCTTCCAGAACCCGCCTGTTGAACTGCATCCAGGAGTGGTCCCGGCCGTTGAACAGCTTGAGTTTTTGGTTGGTCCTGGCCATGTGCGATTCCGTGCGCCGTGTTGGCAGTCTACAGCGTTCACGCCGGGTGTAGCACGTCCACGCCCTGCAGTGAGCGGAAATCTTCGTTTCATCCATGGTGACAGGCCACGCCGGACGGCCATGTTAAAGGCAGAAGAAAAGCTCGCTGTTCCCAGCTCGCCGAAACCCAATCACATTCCTCCTGATTTTCCCCGATGGGGACTCGCCGTGGCGGGCTGAACGCGCTGGCCGCCGGTAGTACCATGGACTCGTCCCGCATCGCAGCTTGAACGTGCCGGCCCATTGACCATGAAAAGAATCCTTCGCCGTGACCTTCTGCGGTACTCCGGAATCGCCGCGGGTTCACTCGCTCTGCCGTTCAACCTGCGCGTTTTTGCGGCCGCTTCTTCTACGCCGGTGGCCAAGATCCGTTATGGCTCGATCTCCGGCACGGCCGAAAACGGCATCCATGTCTTCCGCAGTATTCCTTACGGCGCAGACACCGCCCCGGTGCGTTTTCAGGCGCCTTTGCCGCCCGTGCCCTGGACCGGCATAAAAGTCTGCGATGCCTTCACCACGCGCGCTCCGCAACTGACCGCGCTGCATGGTCCTCAGGCCCTTGCCGCCCCAAGTTTAGGGCCGGCCGGAGCAGCTCCGCGTGCTGTGCCTGAGGCCGGCGTACAGAGCGAGGATTGCCTGCATCTGAACGTCTTCACGCCCGCCCTGCGCGATCACCGCAAGCGGCCGGTGCTGGTTTACTTCCATGGCGGCGCGTACAACAACGGTTCGGTGAACAGTCCTCTCTATGACGGCAAGCGTCTCTGCCATCGCGGCGACGTTGTCGTCGTCACCGTGAACCATCGGCTGAACGCCTTCGGTTTTCTCTACCTCGCGGCGATCGATGCTAAAAACTATCCCGATTCCGGCAACGCCGGCATGCTCGACCTGGTGCTGGCGCTCGAGTGGGTGCGCGACAACATCGCCGAATTCGGCGGCGACCCTTCCCGGATATTAATTTTCGGACAGTCAGGCGGAGGGGCCAAGTGCGCCACCCTCATGGCCATGCCCGCGGCCAAAGGCCTGTTTCATCGCGTGATGACGATGAGCGGCCAGCAGGTAAAGGGTGCTTCCATCGAAATTGCCGCCAAGCGCACCAATATCGTGCTCGGCAAGCTCGGCATCACCCAGGCGAATCTTGCCGACCTCAAAATGCTTCCATGGGAGCGGATCCAGGCCGCAGCCGCCTCCACCAGCTCAGACTGGCTGCCGGTTGTCGACGGCGTGGTGCTTTCGCGCGATCCCTTTACGCCCGATGCACCGCCTCTCTCCCAGGAGGTGCCGATGATCCTCGGCAATGTCCACGACGAAACCGCGGTACCCGTCCACGGAACCCTCACCTGGGAAGAAGCGCCCGCCACGCTTCGCAACGCCGTCGCCATCTATCTCGGCCCTTATTCGGCGGAAGAGGTCGTGGCCAAATTCCGCAGCTTCTATCCTGACCGCTCGCCTATCGAGATCGTGATTGCCGCAGCTACTGCCTTCCGCGCCTGGCCCGGACAGGTGATTGAGGCCGAGCACCGCGCAGACAATCCAAAGAGCCAGCCGCACACCTGGGTCTACCAGATGAACTGGCATCGCGATGCGCCCGGCGCTCGCGCGATGCACACCATCGATATTCCCTTCATGTTCGATAATCTCGATGCCGCGCCGGGTCAAGTCGGCTCCTCGCCCGAAGAGCTCGCTGCCGCACAGCCCCTTGCCGACACCATGTCGGCGATGCTCATTCGCTATGCGGCTTCTGGGAACCCGAATCATCCAGGTCTACCGTTCTGGCCCGCCTATGACCTGAAAGGTCGCGGCACAATGATCTGGGACAACTCGCCGCATGTCGAAAACGACCCGCGCGGCGAAGAACGCCGCTATGCCGCTGCCTCGCCCTATCGCCAGCCCGGCACTTACGAGCCGGAGATCCTGCACTAGCTTTTCGGCTCCGAAGGTGATCTGAACCTGAAATTTTCACAGCGCTCGATTTCTTCCGCTCGATCTTCGATTGACGTTCCGGACCGGGGAGGCGAGGATGAAGAGAGGGGCCAATTTGCCCGACGGCCCTGAGAGGAGAGTGCGCCATGGATCAAAATCCCCTTGCTCCGAATTCGAGCTTATTTCCTCCTCCGCCCCTTCCCGAAGGCGCCGATGCCTTTGCCAAGCAGATGCACGAACTGTTGGATGGTCAGCCGAAGGACGATGCAACCGTGAGCCGCGCGCTGGAGGGGATGCACGCGATGTTCGACTTGATCGCCGCGGGCCTCTACAACCTGGCTTCGATGCTTGTGGGCGAGGGCGAGCAGAGTGTGCTCCTGGTGGAGCAGGCGGTGGCCACCGCCGACGTTTCAGCCTGCGATGGTCCGGTCGAGGCGCGCAAAAGCAGCCGCCTGGCGCTGGCAAGGGCCGCTCTCGAGATGATCGCCCGGAATGAGCCCGGCAGCCTGGCCGCGCCGCAAGGATTATCCGCGCCGGCGACCTGCATCGAGGATGACGATCTGGAGGCGGCCGGCGTCTCCGCCGAGGAGCTGGAGCGCATGATTGGGGGTCCTGACCGCCTGCGGGTCCGGGAGTGGCTGGCCCAGCTGCCTCCGGCGGTGCGAACGGTGTTCGCGTTGCGCGCCGTGGCTGGATTCACGGCCGGTGAAACCGCCGGGCTGTTGGCTGATTGCGGCGGCCCCGAGGCTGCCGGCTGGAGCCCGCAATCCGTTCGTGAAACCTTTCGCCAGGGTCTCTGTTCGCTGGCTTCCCAGCTGCTACATGCCGTTACGCGGTGATCGTACCCGGGCTGTCGAGCCGGGCCATGAGGCTTCAAGGGCAGATTCGGGGTTCCGGCTCCGGGTTCTGCGTCGCTCCGTCGGCTCCCAACTCCTCTCGAAAGGTTTAAAGTGAGTGATATCCGAGATTCGGTCCGCTCACATTTATCATCGCGGGCGCTCTTCTCTGCATCCATTCAATAACAGCTATTTTCAGGCGAAATCTTTCGCCATGGGTTTGAATAAGGTTGAATTTGCCCAAAGATACCATCAAGAACGAAATTTGTGCCTGTACCGCCGGCCTTTTTTTAAGCGTCGTCCTCGCAGCTCCACTTGGAGCCGCGGGCCAGGCAGCGCCCCAGGCACCCGCTCCGAACGCAGGCTCGTATCAGGGCAGCATCGTTGAAGGCGAGGCATCTTCTCAGCCGGTCGGACTGTCGCTGGATGATGCCATCCAGCGGGGGCTGCGCACGAATCTCGGCATTATCCTCAGCGGGACGGAGACCGCCACGGCTCGTGCGCAGCGGCTCAGCCAGTTGCAGTCGCTGCTGCCTTCAGTCGATTTCAACGCCAAGGAGACCGTTCAACAGGTCGATCTGCCCGCGGAAGGTTTGCGCCTTCCCGGCATTCCTACGATCATCGGGCCGTTCAGTTATACCGATGTGCGGGCCTCGCTGAGCTGGTCGCTGGTGGATCTGACTTCGCTGCGCAATTATTTCGCGGCCCGCCATAACTTCGCTGCGGCGCAGTTATCGGCAGAGGACGCGCGGGAGATGGTGGTTCTCACGGTAGGCAACGCTTATTTGCTGGTGCTCGCGGACCAGACGCAGGTGAGCAGTGTGGAAGCGCAGGTGCAGACGTCCAAAGTCTCGCTCGATCAGGCGGTGGCCAATCATGACGCCGGGACGGCGCCCATGCTCGACGAACTGCGGGCGCGGGTCGATTATCAGTCGCTGCAGCAGCAACTCATCGCGGCGCAGAATTCGCTGGAAAAAGACAAGCTGGCCCTGGCGCGCACGATCGGTCTGCCGCTTGCCCAAAGTTTTACGCTTACGGATGAGGCGCCCTATGCCGCCTTCGACCAGTTCGATGTGAACTTGCTGATTACGCAGGCCCAGGCGAATCGAAAGGATCTCGCCGCTCTGGTTGAACAGGCAGCTGCAGCCGAGGAGCAGCGCAAGGCGGCTACCGACGACCGGCTGCCGACCGTGAAGGTGGATGCGGACTATGGCGACATCGGCACCACGCTCGGTCACTCGCATGGCACCGTCGACGCGACGGGCACCTTGAGCGTTCCGGTTTTCAAGGAGTTTGCGTTGCGCGGCGAAGCCCAGCAGGCGCAGGCGCAGCTTGATACAACCAACGCGCAGTTGAGCGACAAGAAGGCCCAGGTGGACGCCGATGTCCGCGACGCGCTCCTGGACATACAATCGGCGCAGAAGCAAGTTGCGGTCGCCCGTTCCAGCGTGGATCTGGCGAACGAGGCGCTCAAAGAAGCGCAGGAACGGTACGCAAACGGGGTGAGCGACAACCTGCCTGTCAGCCAGGCGCAGCAATCGGTGGCCCAGGCCAACGATCAGTACGTCGTCAGCCTCTATCGGGATAACGTGGCCAAGCTCAGCCTGGCGCGTGCGCTGGGAGCCGGAAAAAGCTACAAGAATTATGTGGGAGGGAAGTAAACGTGGCGGAGACCTATACGACACCGGCGAAAGAAGAACCGGCCGCAGATACTGAAATCGCTCAACCGCCAAAGCGGCGCCGCGGCATCATTGTCGCTGTGGTCGTGCTGGTGGTCTTGATTGGAGTGGGCATCTGGTGGCGCTCCACCTACAGCGAGGATACCGATGACGCTCAGGTGAACGGCCATCTCATCCAGATAAGCGCGCGCATCGCCGGCCAGGTGATCAAGGTGGATGTGGAAGAGAATCAGTTGGTGAGCCGCGGCCAGGAAATTGCCGAGCTGGACCCCAAGGACTTTGAGGTTGCGGTTGAGAACGCGCAGGCCGCATTGGATAGCGCGAAAGCCGCCGCTGCCGTGGCCAGCGTGACCGTGCCCATCACCACCATCAACACGGGGAGTAACCTGCGGACCGCCGGGGCCGACCTCAACAGCGCTCAGGCACAAGTGGCGCAGGCTGAGCAGCAGTTGCAGGGCGCGCATGCCCGTGTGGATCAGTCCCAGGCCAATTATGTGAAGGCCCAGTCCGATCTCGACCGGTATAAGCCGCTGGTCGCTAAAGACGTGATCAGCAAACAGCAGTTTGACGCCGCAATCGACTCGGCCGACGCCTCAAAGGCGGGGCTCGCCGACGCACAGGCCACCGAGCAGGCCGCGCAGGATGGCGTCCGCGTGGCGCGGGAGCGGATTGCGCAAGCTGAGGCCGAGCTGAAGTATGCCGAGACCGGGCCGCAGCAGGTGGCCGTCCAGAACGCGCGCGCTAAACAAGCCCTGGCGCAGGTGGAGCAGGCCCAGGCCCAGCTCGATCAAGCCAAGTTGAACCTCAGCTATACCAAAATCATCGCCCCGGAAGCCGGCATCATCACCCGCAAGAGCGTCGAGATCGATCAGAATGTCTCCTCAGGGCAGAACCTGCTGACCCTGGTCTCTCTGGAGGACCTCTGGATTACAGCCAACTTCAAGGAGACGCAGTTGCGGCACATGCAAGCCGGGCAAAAGGTCGTGATCCATGTGGATGCGACCGGCAAAGATTACACTGCCCGCGTGACGCAGATCGGCGGCGCTACCGGCTCCGTGCTCAGTCTCTTCCCGCCCGAGAACGCGACCGGCAACTACGTGAAGGTGGTTCAGCGTATTCCCGTGCGCCTCGACTTTACCAACCTGGCCAACGAAGATCCGAACCACGAGCTTCGTCCCGGTCTGTCGGTCGAGCCGAAGGTCTGGGTGAAATAAAAGCGCCAGCTTCCAGCTGCCAGCTATCAGCCTCCAGCTTCCGTTTGCCCGTTTCCACTGCTGGCTGAAAATCGGAAGCCGGAGGCTTTGGCTTTTGCGACCGAGCGGCGGGATCAGTTTTGGCTGGGAGTTAGAAGCTAAGGGCTAGAAGCTGCTTCTCCGTTTAAACTGGGTTGCAGCACAGCATGAAAGACTCCATCCACGTCTCGAAGGAAAATTACCTCAAGGCCATTCTGGAAGCGGAAGCCGAAGGCCGCGAGGTGATTCCGGCGGTTTTGGCGCATTGGCTGGAAGTCTCTGCGCCCGCCGTGACCATGGCGCTTAAGCGGCTCAAACGGGATGGCTATGTCAAGGTCGGTGAGGACGGCATCGTTCGGCTCACCACAGCCGGGCGCGAGACCGCTTACCGCACCGCCCTGCGCCATCATCTCATCGAGCGCATGCTGAGCGAGCTCTTCGGGATGGAGTGGCACGAGATCCACGAAGAGGCAGAGCGGCTGGAGCACGCGGTCTCTCCCGCCTTTGAAGCCAAGCTACGGGAAAAGCTGGGCGAAGGAGGGGCGTGCCCGCACGGCAACGCCGTCCTGCCGGAACGGCCGGCCGAGCGTAGACGCCGCGGCGAAACGCAGCTCTCGGAAGCCGAGGCAGGCGCGCGCTACACCGTCACCAGCCTCCAGGAGCGGGATCCCAAGCTGCTTCTCTTTCTGCACAAGGCCGGTATCGGCCCCGGCCAGAGCCTTCGTGTGCTGAGCCAGAACTATGACCAGACAGTGCAAATCGAGCTCGCGAACGGCCAATCGATCCTCGGCCGTCCTGCCGCCGAGGCAGTCTGGTTGCGCCCCTCCATCTGATCCATCGAAGATTTCCACGCACAACGCATGAAAGTTAACGCATGAGGTAGACACCCGTTGCATCTAACGGCTTAACTCTCCATGAGGATTGTTGCTAATCATTCATAAATAATTTTGTTAACTACAATTAAGTAACTGTGGCATACTATGGCTGACGGGCTCTTGTTTGCCCCCCTGACTATCCCATGTCCATGGAAACCGTAGCCCGCGTCGCGCTCGCTGAGCCCTCGTTGCCTGAGGTGCATTCGACGGTCAGCGTCTCCCGTTCGCCCTATTCCTGGCGAAGGCTTCTTGGCTTTCTCGGTCCTGGATTTCTCATTGCCGTGGGCTACATGGACCCCGGCAACTGGGCCACCGACATCGCCGGCGGGTCGCGGTTTGGTTACACGCTGCTGTCCGTCATCATGATCTCCAACCTGATGGCGATCCTGCTGCAGAGCCTCTCGCTCAAGTTAGGCATCGCCACGGAACGCGATCTGGCCCAGCTTTGTCATGAAGCCTACGGCCGCAGGGTGAGCTTCGCGCTCTGGATCCTGGCCGAGATTGCGATCGCCGCCTGCGACCTGGCCGAGGTAATCGGATCGGCCATCGCTCTTGAACTTCTGTTCCATATTCCGCTGTTCTATGGGGTATTGATCACCGGGCTTGACGTGCTGCTGATCCTGCTGTTGCAACGGTGGGGATTCCGCTATGTCGAATCTCTCGTGATGGTGCTGATCGGCACCATCATCGCCATGTTCGGCGTGCAGATGTTCTTATCCAAGCCGGATTCCTGGCTCGTGCTGCACAATCTCTTCGTTCCATCGCCTCGCATCGTCACGAACCCCGAGATGCTCTACATCGCCATCGGCATTCTCGGCGCCACGGTGATGCCGCACAATCTTTACCTCCACTCGTCGATCGTGCAGAGCCGCCGTTACCAGCGCACGCCGGAGGGCAAGCGGGAGGCCGTGCGCATGGCGAATATTGACTCGGCGCTGGCGCTCATGGTGGCGCTGTTTGTCAATGCAGCCATCCTGATCGTCGCCGCAGCGGTCTTCCACCGCAGCGGCCACTTCGAGATCGCGGCGATCCAGGACGCCTACAAATTACTGAGCCCGCTGGTGGGCGCAGCCGGCGCGAGCACGCTCTTTGCCATTGCGCTTCTCGCCTCGGGTCAGAACTCGTCCATCACCGGCACGCTCGCGGGCCAGGTGGTGATGGAAGGATTCATCCACATCAAGCTCGCACCATGGCTGCGGCGGCTCGTCACGCGCTCGCTGGCCATTATCCCAACCATCCTGGTGGTCGCCATCACCGGTGAGCGGGGAACCGAGAAGCTGCTCATCCTCAGCCAGGTGATCCTGTCGCTGCAACTTAGCTTCGCCGTGGTGCCGCTGGTGCGATTCACGGGCGACCGAGCCCGAATGGGCCAGTTTGCGAATGGCCGCTGGTTGCAGGCGCTGGCATGGTTCACGGCCGCGGTCATCGCCGCGCTGAATGCCTGGCTGCTCATCGAGACCGCTCTCGGCCGCTGATCTTCGTCATTTTCCCCCGGACGCAAACGGGTCGACCCTGAAAAATAGGTGATCTTACGTCTTTTCTTCTCGTGCCCGTTCTTTGCTGCGCCGTGCGAAGTCCCGATGAGGGTACTTCAACGCGGAACGTCCCCGAGCTTTCTATTGCCGCAAACCCTTCCGCGTGGTTCAATGACAGTTAATTCATCTCAGGGCCGAGTTTTCGATTCCGCAACTGTGGGGATTGCCTGATGAGCGATGCGGAGCCGCGTGAGCGGGGAACGAGCACGGGGGAAATGAATCCAGAAGGCGAGCCGGTCAGCCGGTACCAGGTGGTGCCTTCTGCTAAGGCGGACGAGGCCGAGCTCTACGCGTTTCGGTCCGCGATACCCCCGCCCCGACCGCCCGCGCCACCGCCCACTCCGGCACAACAAGCCGCAGCGGCCCGAAAAAACACGGCCCTGATGGTTGGAATCGCGGGGATCGGTGGCCTGCTGGTCGTACTTATCGGCATCCTTATCTCCAACAAGCAGGAGCAAGTCCCCCCCTTTATCGATCTGGGAGCGAACAATGTTGCGCCGGCCGGGCTGGGCGGCCGGCTGATCGTCAAGTGGGATGGAAGAGCCGAATATGAGCTGCACATCGATCCGCTCGTACCGCGGCAGATCGAGGGATTCTCGGCCGTCGCCGGCAATCCTCCCCGGCCGTTTTCAGTCAACCTGCGCCTCAAAGACGGCTTCGGCTCGATCGCTTGCCAGAAAGAAATCCTCTTCCCCTCCGATCCGGCTGCGCAGGCTGACCCGGAACAGGCAGAGTCCCTGGTTCCTGTGAAAACGGTGGGTGGGGACGTCGTGCAAAATATGGCCGGAACGGATGGCCTGATCAACGAAATCGTGGTCAATGGCCAGCTTCCCTGTCCCGCGAAATCTTACAAGCGGCTCGCGTCCTGGGATTTCGCATCGAGTTTTCCGCCCGTCGCGGATCAGGAAGACTGGATGAGGCACGAGCAAGGCATTGAAGGCAACCTGCGGCGGAAGGCCGCTGAAGCCCGCGCCAAATTGCTCATCCCCCGTGTGCGTCCGCTGCCCGCACCTATCGAAGGCGATGACGTGATCGTCTTCGACAACCCGTCCAAGGGCACCGTGGAAACGAAGGCCGGCAGATTGTTCTTCCTGGGCAAGGATGGACTGCGGGGACGCGCGCCGGGATGGCAGGTCTTTCCCGCAGCCGTCCATTTCCATTGCGATACCAGGGCCAACTGCGTTCTGACTCGCTCCGACGCATCTTCCGCACTCCAGGCGCGGCTGGTGCACTAGCGTTCCGCGCTCATTGTGCGGATGGCCATTCCAGCCATGCTTCCTGATCCGCGTGTCGTACCATGAATGCGATGCACGTCCTCTCTGCGACCGAGATGCAAGCCTGTGATCGCGCGACCACGGAGAGCTTCGGTATTCCATCCATCCAGTTGATGCGCGGCGCGGCAGCCGCAGTGACGGCGTTCGCACGCGAGCTGTTTCCGAAAGCACGCAACGTGACCGTGCTCTGCGGCCGTGGGAACAACGGCGGCGACGGCATGATGTCCGCCCGGCTGCTGGCTGAGTCTGGCCTGAACGTGAACACGCTGCTCCTGGGCGCGCCAGAAGCGCTCACCGGCGATGCCGCCCAGGCCTGGAGCGAATTGACCAACCCGATGCATGGCCGCGTTGAGGTAGTCACGACTGCGGAAGATCTTGAGCGGCACAAGTGCGTGCTCGAGGTCGACCTGATTGTGGACGCGCTGCTCGGAACAGGATTCAAGCCTCCGCTCAGAGACCTGGCTCTCGCGGCACTCGAGTGGGTGAAGGCCAGCCGCGCGCCCATTCTCGCCGTCGATCTGCCTTCAGGCTGGCCGGCCGACGAGACCGGGTCCACGCCGAGCGGCCCGGTGTTTCCAGCCGACGCTGTGATCACGTTCACCGCGCCCAAACCTGCCCATGTCTTCGGCCAGTTGACACGCTCGTGGCGCCAGCCCATCGCGGTGGCTCCGATCGGCTCGCCGGAGGAGGCCATTGTCTCCGCGCTTCACCTGGAGTGGTCCGGCGCCGCGGCCGCGCTCACCCAGGCGCCGCGCGCAATTGCATCGAACAAGGGCAACTTCGGCCATGTGCTGGTAATCGGGGGAACGTTTGGAACGGCCGGCGGAAAAGCCGGAGCGCCCGCCATGGCCGCCATGGCCGCATCGCGGGCCGGCGCGGGGCTGGTTACGGCTGCTGTACCGGCGCCGGCGTTGCCAGTGGTCGCCGCCGTTGCGCCGGAGTTGATGACCTGGCCATTGGCAGCAACGCTCTCAGGCCACATCGCTGAGGAAAATCTCGCACCCGATCGGGTGTCGGCGCTTTTCGCCGGTAAAACTGTGCTGGCCATCGGGCCAGGCCTGGGACAGAGTCCGGAGACCACGAAATTTACCACCGGGCTGCTCTCGTCCACCGATCTCCCGGCCGTGATCGATGCCGACGCGCTGAATATCCTGGCCACTCAACCCATGTTGCTGAGCAGGCTCGCACGCCGCGGCAAGCGCATGCTGGTGCTCACGCCGCATCCAGGCGAGATGGCGCGGCTCACGGGAACGACGGTGGCCCAAGTGCAGGCCAACCGGCTGGAAACGGCGCGCGGCTTCGCGCAGCGCATGGGCGTTACGCTGGTACTCAAAGGGGCGCGCACGCTGATCGCGCATCCTGATGGGCGCGTGGCCGTCAACACCACCGGTAATCCCGGAATGGCCAAGGGCGGCAGCGGCGACCTGCTCACCGGCTTGATTGCCGGTATGATCGCCCAGTATCCGCATGATTTTGCCCGCGCCGTCGAAGCCGCGGTTTACCTGCACGGCCTGGCCGCAGACCTCGCCGTGCGCGCGGGGAACGAGCATACGCTATTGGCCACCGATTGCCTGCAGCATCTTTCACAGGCTTTTCGCTTTTACTCGCGGGATGCAAACGGGTATGTTTGGATACAGGGACTGCCGGTATCGCCTGCAGCAGTTTCTCAAGAGGCCAGGGAATGACGAGCTCGGCGCCAACCGCAGAAGGCAAGGTCCGCGAATTCACGACCCAAAGTGGTGCGGACACGATCGAGGTGGGACGCAAGCTGGTCCATTTGCTCGCACCTCCGCAACTGCTGCTCCTCCGCGGTGATCTGGGCACCGGCAAGACTACGCTGGTGAAGGGCATTGCCCAAGCCCTCGATGCTGCCGAGCCCGACGAGGTAACCAGTCCCACCTTCACGTTGCTGCACGAATACGACGGCACCCGCGATGGGAAGCCGGTGAAGCTCTATCACCTGGACGTGTATCGCCTCGAAGGCGAGCGGCAACTGGAGACGCTGGGTCTCGATGAACTGCTCACTCCCGACGCGCTGGTGCTGGTCGAGTGGGGCGACAAGTTCAAGAGCATCCGCAAGCGGGCCACCGGCGAAATCGCCATCACCTCCGAGGGCGGCGACAAACGCAAGATCACCGTCACGCTGAAGCAATAGCCGGTTCTTGCGGTAACCTCATTGCAGACCCATGAACCGCATTCCCTTCGAGGAAGTCCAGCAACAACTGGCGAGCATTTTAGGCAAGCTTGGATTTGCCGGCGCGCGGGCCGATACGTGCGCGCGTCTCTTCGCCGAAACCACCTGTGACGGCGTCTACACGCATGGCATCAACCGGTTTCCGCGCTACGTCACGACCATTCGCAACGGCAGCGTGGTGGTGGATGCGGAACCGAAGCGCGTTGCCGGGTTCGGCGCACTGGAGCGATGGGATGGGCAGCGCGGCCCCGGCAACCTGAACGCGCTCGCCATGATGGAGCGCGCCCTCACGCTCAGCCGCCAGCACGGCGTGGGCTGTGTGGCGCTCGGGAACACCAACCACTGGATGCGCGGCGGGACCTATGGCTGGCAGGCCGCCGAGGCGGGATTCATGGGCATCTGCTGGACCAACACCATGCCCAATCTGCCGCCTTGGGGCGGAGCCGAGCGCGTCATCGGCAACAATCCGCTGGTGATTGCCGTGCCGCGTCCCGCCGGTCCGGTTGTCCTCGATATGGCGATGTCGCAGTTCTCCTATGGAACGCTCGAGAGCTATCGCAAGCGCGGCGAGGTTTTGCCCGTCGATGGCGGCTTTGACACGGAGGGCAGTCTCACGCGCGATCCGGCGGCTATTGAAAAGTCGTGGCGGCCGCTGCCGGTCGGCTACTGGAAAGGTTCGGGGCTCTCCATCGTGCTCGATATGATCGCGGCCATGATGAGCCTGGGCCAGGCGACACACCAGCTTGCGCACGATCCGGTCTTCGAGCGCGGCGTCTCGCAGATGTTTCTGGCCCTCAACCCTGAGTCCTTCGGACCCGAGCCGAAGCTGGCCGAGATCGCCGACGGGATTGTCGCTTCGCTGCACGGTTCGAAGCCGGCGAGGGAAGGGAAGCGCATTCGCTACCCCGGCGAGGAGACGCTGCGTGTCCGCGCCGAGAACCGCAAGCTTGGCCTTCCCGTCGAACCGGACGTCTGGACCGAGATCCTGGCCATGCAAGCTGCAAATTGAGCGGTCCGCGCTATCCTGACTCCATGAATCTCCGCGCGCTGCCGAAGATCGAGCTCCATCTGCATCTCGATTGTTCGTTGAGCTACAAAGCGGTCTCCAGCCTGGCACCCGGCGTCACCCGGCAAGAGTACGAGCGCGATTATGTCGCCCCCGCGCGTTGCACCAATCTCGCCGAGTTTCTCTCTCGCGCCCCCATGGGCTTTCGCCTGATGCAAACCGAGGATTCGCTCGGGCTGGTGACGGAAGATCTGTTCGAGCAGCTTCTGGAGGATGGCGTAGTTTACGTGGAGATCCGGTTCGCGCCGCTGCTCCACAATCTCAACGGCCTGAGTACCGAGCGCGTTATCGCGGTGGTGGAGCGTTCGGTTCAGCAGTCGAGCCGCGAAACTGGAATCGAGGCCAACCTGATTCTCTGCACGCTGCGCCACTTCAGCGAGCAGCAGAGCCTTGAAACGGCTGAGTGGGTCGAGCGTTTTCGGGGCAGCCGGGTGGTGGCGCTCGACATTGCCGGCGATGAAGCCGGATTTCCCCTGGACGCGCACATCAGCGCGTACCGCTACGCGCGCGAGCACGGCCTCTTTCGCACCGCCCACGCGGGCGAGGCCTGCGGGCCGGAAAGCGTTTGGGAGACCCTGCGCCTTCTTGAACCGCACCGCATCGGCCACGGAGCCCGCAGCTATGAGGACGACAAGCTGGTGGACCATCTGCGCCGCGAGAGGATTCACCTCGAGCTTTGTCCCACATCCAATGTCCAGATCATCCCGTCGATCCAGCGCTGGGAAGACCACCCGATCGACAAGCTCTATCGAGCAGGCGTCCAGCTGAGCTTGAACACCGACACGCGCATGTTGACCCCTGCTACGCTCACCGGCGAGTTCGAGGGCCTCGCCCGCGTCTTTGGCTGGGGGCGTACGGAATTTTTGCGCACCAGTGAGATGGCGTTGGAGGCGGCATTCGCGGCGGATTCCGTGAAAGAAAAACTTCGGCTGCGGCTCACCGAGAGCTACGCCACCATCGACGCGCCCCTCTGAGGACTTCCGTCGGCTTCGCACAAACGATTGCTCACCGGAACAATCAGGAAGAGGCCCGGCTAGCGCGCCTTCGGTTTCAGGAGGGATGTCCTGGCTAATTTATTTGAGCTATGGACTACGGCACCTACTTCTTCACAAACATTGCCTCGGTAACAGTGTTCACGATCTGCATCGGTCTTCTCGCCTGACACAGCCGCCGCGTGAACGGGATGCGCTGGTTTGGCGGTAGCCTGGTTGTCGGGCTGGCCAACCTCATTCTGCAGGGGCTCGAAGGCAAGGTGCCGGTCGTCTTCAGCGGCATGCTGGCGAACGAGCTTTATGTCGTTTCCATCTTCATGCAGTTTCTGGGCCTGCATTGGTTCGTGGTACGCAAGCCGATCAAGAGCCGTTGGCCCTGGGTCGCGCTCGCGCTGATCATCGCCGCCTATACCATCATGTTTCTCGGCCACATCCCCTATAGCGGCAATGTCATGAACATTCCATTCGTCGCTATCTGCGGAGCATCCGCGTGGATGCTGCTGCAATACGGGGCGGACCGCGCTGGTGTGCGAGGTCAAGGGCATGTTGCGCGTGCAAGACATGCTTGCGCGCACCGGCGGCGAGGAATTCGCAATTCTTCTTCCCGATACATCCGCCGCCTCCGGCATTCTCGCCGCCGAGCGGGTGAGGCGCGCAATCGAGGCTCTTGACGTTCCCTTCGAAGCCGGAGTTCTCAAATTCACCATCAGTGCGGGCGTGGCCCAGCTCGATCCGGTGGGCGGCTTTGAAGGAATGATGCGGCTCGCCGATGAGGCGATGTACGAGGCCAAGGAGCACGGCCGCAACCCGGTCTCTGCGCGCCTGCGAGAGGCCATCAGCGTGGCCTGAAACATCTCTCCACCTGGCATATTGAGCATCACACCGGACAACTAGCCGACAGGCTGATGCCAACGTGCCTCAGCTCAGAACCCCATGATGTTATATCCGCAATCAACGTAGATCGTCTCGCCGGTTACGGCGCTCGACAGTTCGCTCGCGAGATAGAGCGCGGTGCCGCCCACTTCGAGCTGATCCACGTTGCGGTGCAGCGGGGCGCGTTCGGCGTGCGCCTTCAACATGTCGCCCAGCGCGCCGATGCCGCGCGCGGCAAGCGTTTTGATCGGGCCGGCCGAGATTGCATTCACGCGAATATTTTTCGGTCCAAGGTTCCACGCCAGATAGCGGACCGACGATTCGAGCGAGGCCTTGGCGAGCGCCATCACGTTGTAATGAGGAACGACCTTCTCGGCAGCGTAATACGTGAGCGTCATGATGCTGCCGCCTTCGGTCATCAGCGGCGCAGCGGCGCGGCTCACGGCAATGAGCGAGTAGACGCTCACATCATGCGCAATACGAAATCCCTCGCGGCTCGTGTTGATGAACTCGCCCTTCAGGTCTTCAGGCGGCGCGAAGGCCACGGCGTGAACGAGGATGTGGAGCTTTGAGTACTTCTCCTTGAGCGCGGTGAAAAGCGAATCGATCTCAGTATCGCTGGACACGTCGCACTGGAAGCCGCTGGCGCCGGGCAGTTCGGGGATGAGGTCTTCGGCCTCCGCCCGCATGCGCTCATTCTGGTAGCAGATGGCCAGGGTGGCGCCCGCTGCTTGCAGCTTTTGCGCGATGCCCCACGCGATGGAACGCTTGTTGGCCAGCCCGAAGATCACGGCCGTTTTACCGGTCAAGTCAATCATGCTTCTGTTGCTCCTTGGAGCGGTGCTCCATGCGGGGAATTGCTACGCGAACCGCCTCTTAGAATATCAGCCGTCCAGCGCTATCCTCCCAAATCGATCAGTTCCACATGCCCCACCGGCCGGCCGAGGAACCGGGAGCCGAGCCGCTCGAACTTGTCCACCGAGTCGGTGGCGAAGCAGCGTACCCGGGTTGCGGCGGCGGGGCCCTCGCCGGTCAACGTTGCGCGGCCATGGAACAGCCGCACAGCGGCCTCGGCGGTCGACTCTGCCGAATCGATTACGCGTATCGGGCCCGGCCCAGCCTCGCTGAGAACCTGCTCGATCAACGGGCGCAGCAGCGGATAATGCGTGCAGCCCAGAACCAGCGTATCCGGTGTCAAGCCCTGCGCTGCAGCGTCGGCGCGGAGCTCGTCGAGATAGATGCGGATCACTTCGGCGGTGACGGGTTGATCGGTCCATCCCTCCTCGACCAGCGGCACCAGCAGCGGGCAGGCTTTTTCGAGCGCCCGCAGGCCCTGCGCCTGGCAGGCCGCCGCATAGGCGTGGCTATGCACCGTCGCGTCGGTGGCAATCACCAGCACATCGCGGGCCGTCGACGCAGCACGTGCCGCAGCGGCACCCGGCTCAATCACCCCCAGCACGGGAACCGGGACAGCATCCTGAATGGCGTCCAGCGCCAGCGCGCTCGCCGTATTGCAGGCAATCACGAGATACTCCGCGCCTTGCTCGTTGACCAGGAACTGCGCGCTCTCGGCGGCGTAGCGAGCGATGGTCCGGCGCGACTTGGAGCCGTAGGGAAGCCGTGCCGTATCGCCCAGGAACGCAAACCGCGCCCGCGGCATACGCGCAATAAGAGCGCGCAGAACCGTCAGCCCGCCGAATCCCGAGTCGAAGACGCCAATCGTCGGAGCGCTGCCATCAGCGCTGCCCCGTTCGCCGCTCATGGCTGTGCTCCCTGCGCGGCCTGCACTTCTGTAGTGAGATAGGTGCGGGTCAAATCGGCATGACCGGCCAGCGTTGCGTGCTGCTGCCCATCCACCAGGAAGCGAACCTCGGCGATGCGCGGAAAATTGGCGTGCAGCGTGGCGCAGATCGAAAGCACGGTGAGGCTCTCCGTCTCAATGCCCGAGGGATGGTTGGAGGCAAAGGCGTCCGCCAGGTTGATGACGGCAAGCTCCGGCCCGGTTTGCGGATCTTGACCGGATGCACTCGGCGCCTGCCGGTTGGAGGCAATATTTCCTGCTGCGCCGGTCTGGCTGGCTGCAATTGGCAACAGAAAGACCTGTTGAACGGACGCGGCGCCGCCGGGCACCGGATGTGCCGCATCGGGAGCCGCGTACAGGTCAAGAAGCTTGCCGAGAATAGCGCGGGCGCGGGCGCCCTGGCTTTGCGGCAGCGGGAGAGACAATGTGCGAGTCGAGAGCGAGTCGTCGCTGTCGTTGGCCACCATGAGATTCGCCTGCTCGGCGGGAGCTACCTCCGGCGCCTGGGTCGGCGTCGACTGCTCGCCCTGCAGCACGCGCTGGTGCGCGCGATCCCGCAACTGCCACAGCAGCGCCCCCATCACAACGGAAGCGGCGAGCAGCAGAAAGAAGAGCACGGTCTGATAGCGCGGGATCACGACGGGCCGGCCCCCAGATGACTCTCCTCATCCCGCCATTCAACCAGAGCCGCCGCGAGCGCTTCCGCCACGTGAGCCTGGTACGCAGGGTCGTTCAGGCTATCGACCGGTGACTCGCCGGAGGCGCGGTCCGGAGAGACCTCTACGGCCAATGCCGGGCAGGTCATGCTGTCCACCACTGGAAGCGCCGTCCGGCCCAGGGTAATGGGCATACCGGCGTGCAGCAGCGCTGAGTTGAGCACTCCCGCCAGCCCCAGGCTGCGGGCTACTGAGCCGGCTTGCGCGGTCCTCCACGGCTCAAAACGCGCGGGCGCGGCCGCCAAGGAAGAAACAAAGAGATGAATCCCGGAGCCGCCCAGGGACGCATGCAGGCTCAGGCACGCCTGGGCATTGGCGTGGTTGGCAATTTCGATCCGTTGCCCGGGATCGACCGCGATGTCGGATTCGCGCGTGGTCACCACCGGAATGCCGCGCGCCGCGAGCAACGAGCGCAGTCGTACGCTCAAGTCCAGCGTGAATGATTTTTCCGTCCAGTTGCCGCTGTGCCCGCCGGAATCGTCGCCGCCGTGCGCCGCGTCGAGAACCACGACGAACCGTGTTATGGCCGGGACGAACGGTGCTTGCGTAGGGACAGACGGAGCTTGTCCAGGGACGGACGGCGCTTGTCCGCGACCGGAAGCCGCTCCGCAAACCGCGCAGAAAGCGATCAGCAGCCAAGGAGCCCAGGCTGTTGCGATGTCCCGGCAAAATGCTCGATTACTCCAGCGCATAGATGGCCAGACCGCTAAGCAGCTTGGGGAAGAAGTCGGTCGATTTCTGCGGCATCACTTCGCCGGCGAAGGCTACTTCCTTCAACTGCTCCATGCTCACTGGATTGGTGAGAAAAGCCACGTCGGCATCGCCGCGGCGCACCTGTTCCACTGCCTCGCCTGCGTCACGCAGATAGCGCAGATTGGATTGCTCGCGAACCTTTTCGGCATCCAGCCCGAGCAGCCGGTCGAGCACCAGTGCATGCAGATGGGTGAGGTCGAGCTGGCGCTGCCGCTCCGGTACGCCGGCCAGGGCCGCGCTCACGGCATCCGGCTTTGAGCGCAGCAGCCAGACGCCGGCCCCGGTGATTGCGACAAAAGCAGTGTCTTTCTGGCTCCTCAAAAGGGCAATATAGGTTTCGGCCTCGCCGGCCGGCAGTGCGCTTACGGTAAAGAACGCCTCTGCCGACTTGACGAAAGCGGCCGGATCGAATCGTTGCAGGCTGTGCACCACCCGGTGGGTGGGGAGAATGACGAGGTCATCGGAATCCATGTTGACGAAGGTCATCATGACGGCGGCTTCCGGATACGGCGGCTGCGGGAGCTGCATCGCACTGTGCGCAGTCCTCGCTGTCCCGTTTGCCGAGTATTCCCGGGAGTAGTTCAGCGCCGTTTCATAGCGGTGGTGGCCGTCCGCGATAATGAGCTTCTTGTCGGCCATGGCCGTGGTCAGCAGGTTGATTGTCCCCGGGTCACTGACGCGCCACAAGCGATGCCGCACGCCATATTCGTCGGTTACTTCCGCGTCGGCCGGTCCGCTGCCGTCATAAAGGATTTTGTCCACCGCGCATGCGGGATCGGAGTAGAGCATGAAGATCTGTCCGAAGTGCGCGCGCGTGGCTTTGAGCAGGTTGAGCCGGTCGCTCTTGGGCTTTGAGAGCGTCTGCTCATGCCGGAAGATGACCTGCTCGGAATACTCATGAAGCTTGCCCAGGGCAATGAATCCCCGCCGCTCCTTGACTGTGGAAGTTCCCGGAACCGTGAAACGCTGCGCGTAGGCAAATACGCAGGGCTCTTTCTCCTGGACCAGCACGCCCTGCTCGCGCCAGGCAGAAAAATCTCGCGCCGCCCGCGTATAGACATTCTCGCCTCGTTCGGCATCGAAGAGTTCAGGTAGTCCGAGAGTGATACGGACCAGGTTAAATGGGCTCCGTTGATAATAAGCCTGCTGCATGGCGGGCGATATCTTGTCGTAGGGCTGGGTGACCACGTCATCCAGGCGAACGGTTGAAGGGTTATATCGCCAGGCGCGAAACGGGTAAATGCGAGCCATGAGAAAGATCGTGCTCCGCCTTCAAACAGCAAACTCTGCGCGCCGGTATCCCCACGTCGCTGATAAACCGCACCCGGGGCGCCCAGGCTCGATTGTATCCCAGTCTCCAGAATCAACTGGATACCGGAATACGGCAGCCCATAATGACCAGAGGGAGCCGGGATTACAATCTGGTTACACCAAAGAAGCGCCAATCATGCTACTATCGCGTCCAACTCTAGGGTGTTCTCGTATGACAATGCTTCCCCTCCTATTCGATTTGCGAAAAGGGGGCGGCAACCTGAATCTGGTCCGCCGTTGGATGGGTCCCCGTTGGATCGGTCTTTGTGCTGTGGCAGTTTTTCTATGCGTCGCCAGAGCCCAGGCGCAGGACGATCAGCTTAACCGCGTGCACGTGCAGCCACCGCCAGCCACGTCAGCGCCGGCTATCGAGCCCAAAGGGGCTGAGGCACCTCCAGAGACCGGCATCAAGGCGCTCAAGGTGCATCCCGGCTCGTTCATCCGGATGGACGTCGATATGGTGCTGGTGCCGGTTACCATCACCGACCCGATGAACCGGCTGGTGACCGGCCTCGAGAAAACCGATTTTCAGGTCTACGAGAATAATGGTGAACAGAGCATCGCGAGCTTTGCGTGCGAAGACGCGCCAGTCTCGATCGGCATCATCTTCGATCTTTCGGGGTCAATGTCGTCGAAGCTCGTCCGCGCCAAGGAATCGATTCTGCAGTTCATCAAGACTGCCAATCCGCAGGATGAGTTCTTCGTCATCGGTTTTAACGATCGTCCGGAATTGATTGAAGACTTCACAAGCTCGGTTGAAGATATTCAGGCTCGCCTGGCCACCGTGCACAGCGGCCATCGCACGGCGCTGCTCGACGCCATCTACTATGGCGTGGCCAAGATGAAAGACGCCCGTCATGAGCGCAAGGCATTGCTGGTCGTCTCCGACGGCGGCGATAACCGCTCGCGCTATACCGAGGGTGAAGTACGCGCCCAGGTGCGCGAGTCCGATGTTGAGATCTATTCGATCGGCATCTTCGATCCCTACGCGCCCACACCTGAGGAGCGCACCGGCCCCCAGCTGCTGGAAGACCTGAGCGATTCGACGGGCGGGCGGCTCTTTCGCGTTGACGATGTGGATGAGATGAGCGATATCGCCGAGAAAATCTCCACCGAGCTCCGCAATCAATATGTGATCGGCTACAAGCCTAAGGATCTGAACCGCGACGGCAAGTGGCGTAAAGTGAAGGTAAAGGTGAGTCCTCCTCCCGGACTGCCTCCGCTCACCGTCTATGCTCGTACCGGCTACTATGCGCCCTTGCAATAACGTGTTCCGTGCGGCTCTGCTTGTTGGAGCTGCGCTTTCAGCCCAACCGATACTCGCCTCCGCCATGGTTTCCCAGGCTGTGCCGGGTCAGGTCTCCGCGACGGCTCCGGCGCAGGCGGTGAACTTTCCCGCGGACGCCGACCCGGTGCATTCGCCGGATGGAGCCGCCTCCACGCCACCGCCGGCTCCGCTCCCCAAGCAGGGGAATGGCTACATCCTCCGCACCGACGTGGAAGAAGTGGTGCTCAACGCTACCGTGTTGAACGGAACGCAGCTTGTCCAGAACCTGACGAAGGACGATTTCCAGGTGTATGAGGACGGCGCCAAGCAGACGCTGCTGAGCTTTCAACATACCGATCTGCCTGTATCCATCGGCCTGGTGATCGACAACTCCGGCTCGATGTACCGGAAGCGGCCCTCGGTGAACAAGGCTGCTCTCGATCTGGTTCTGGCCTCGAATCCCCAGGACGAGGCATTTGTCGTGAACTTCTCCGACGAAGCTTTCATCGACTCCGACCTTACTTCGGATGCCAACAAACTGCGCGATGGCCTGGCCCACATCGATTCGCGCGGCGGCACGGCTCTCTACGATGCCGTGGTGGCCTCGGCGGACAAACTGGTCAATGATGGCAAGCGTCCCAAGCAGGTTCTGGTGCTCATTACGGATGGCGAAGACAATGCCTCCACGCTCAATCTGGAGCAGACCATTCGCCGGGTGCAGGAGCTTTCCGGCCCGGTGATTTACTCGATCGGCCTGCTCTTTGGCGACGAGATGGGCCGCGCCGAGGTGCGCCACGCGCACCGCGCGCTGGAGATGCTTTCCGCCGAGACCGGCGGCATGGCTTTCTTTCCCAAATCCGTCGAAGAGATCGATCAGATCGCAGCGGAGGTAGCCCGCGACATTCGCACCCAGTACACCCTCGGCTACCGATCTTCCAAGCCGACCTCAGTGCCGGGATTCCGCCGGGTCGAGGTGACGGCCGAAGCGAAAGGCATGGGCAAGCTCACCGTTCGCACCCGCACCGGCTACTTCCCCGTGGCACGCCGGGACAAGCAACGCGCGGCCGGCGCCGACTAGAGCCGGCTGCGTAAATAGTCCCAGGCAGCCAAAGAACATCCCTCAGGGGCTGAAGCCCAATCTTAATTTGGCTTTCACGGCACGGCTAAAGCCGCGCCCTTTCAAAGTCGGATTCATGCAACCAGTTCTCGCCTCCGCTACCCAATCTTTCGGCCGCCTCGCGCTCCACCGGAGATTTCCTCGGCGGGTCTCCCACGATAAGCTAGAAGGCAGGAGCTAGAAGCTAAACCAACCATGTCCGAATACAGGTACTCGACCCTTGCCGTTCACGCCGGCCAGCATCCCGATCCGCAGACGGGCGCTGTGAATGTGCCCGTTTATCTCTCTTCCACCTTCGAACTTACCGGCATCGGCACGGACCGCGGCTGGGACTACTCGCGCGCCGGCAATCCCACCCGCGACCGGCTGGAGACCGCGCTTGCCGCCCTCGAAGGCGGCACCAGCGGCCATGCCTTTACCACCGGCATGGCGGCGATCGCGGCGCTCGTGGCGATGCTGCGCGCCGGCGACCACCTCATCTGCTCGCGCGACGTCTACGCCGGCACGGTGCGCCTCTTCGATCAGATAGTCAGCGGCTACGGCATCGAGATTCAGTATGTCGACACCAGCGACCTGGCCGCCGTGGAGCGGGGGATGCGCCGCAATACAAAGCTCGTGCACATCGAGACTCCCAGCAATCCGCTGATGGTGCTCACGGATATCACGGAGGTTAGCCGCATTGCCCACGCTCACGGCGCCGAAGTGAGCGTCGACAATACGTTCCTCTCGCCGGTCCTGCAGAGCCCATTGGCGCTCGGCGCCGACATCGTCATGCACTCGACCACGAAGTATCTGAACGGTCACTCCGACGGGCTGGGCGGGGCGCTGATCGGCTCCAAGCCCGAGCACAAAGAACGCTTCGGCCTGATCCAAAAGGCCGCTGGGGCCGTCATGTCGCCCTTCGAGTGCTTTCTTGTGCTGCGCGGCATCAAGACTCTACCGCTGCGTATCCGGCAGCACGAGGAAAATGGCCGTGCCGTTGCCGAATTTCTCTCGAAGCATCCCAAGGTCAGCAAGCTCGCCTATCCGGGACTCAAGTGCCATCCGCAATACGATCTGGCCCGCAAGCAGCAGAAAGGCTTCGGCTCCATGATGAGTTTCGAGCTGAAATCGCGTGAGCAGGCGGCGCGGTTTCTCGCGGCGATCAAGATATTCCTCAATGCGGAGTCGCTCGGCGGCGTCGAATCCCTGGCGTCCCACTCTGCCACCACCACCCACGGCTCGGTCAGCGAAGAGGTCCGCACCTCGATGGGCATCAACGAGGGCCGCATCCGGCTCTCCATCGGCATCGAGGACAAGGAAGACCTGATCGCCGACCTCGATCAGGCGCTGGCCGCGGTGTAGAGCGGTCATGCTGAGTGCGGCGCTCATGCCGGCCCCAATTTTGGCCATCGATACCTGCGGTTCTTCGGGTTCGGTGGCCCTCGGCCGGCTTGCGGGACGCGACCTTGAGATTCTCGGCGAGGCTGCTCTTGAGGCCCGGACGTACTCAGCCACCCTCATCGCCGCCGTCCGGCATGTGCTCGAAGAAGCGGGCGTCCGGGTCGCCGATTTAGGCGGCATCATCGCGGTGCACGGCCCGGGCAGTTTTACCGGTGTCCGCGTCGGGTTGAGCGCGGTCAAAGGCCTTGCCGAAGCCGCGCAGATCCCGGTTGTCGCTCTCTCACGGCTTCAGGTGCTCTCCCGGAAGGCCGGGGCGCCCTCGTCCGCTCTCGATGCGCATCGCGGCGAGCTGTTTTTGCGGCTCGAGCACACCGGCCGCGACCCGGTCGAGCTGCTTGCCGGAGCTGCGGAACTGGCCATCCTTGATCCCGCGCCATTGCGCGTCGCCGTCTGTGAGGAAGCCGCGGCCCAGATACTGGCCGCCGCGTGGCCCAATACGCAGTTGGTCCGCACCTCATCGCCGACGGCCCGCGATGCCTTGCGGCTGGGCGAATCCCGCCTGGTCGCGGGCGCCGTGGTCGATCTCGCCCTGCTTGACGGGCATTACCTGCGCCGCTCGGACGCCGAGATCTTCGGCGAGCCGGCTGCCGCGGAGTTGCGTAGGCCATGAGCCTCGATGCCGCGCCGGCCATGGGCTTCGACCCTGCTCAGATCGAAATCAGGCGCCTCCGGGAAACCGACCTCGATTCCGTGCTGAGGATTGCCGAAGCCCTCGAGGACGCCCCGCACTGGCCCAGGCAGTTCTATCTGGAAGCGCTCAGTGCCGAAGCCGCACGCCCGCGCGTCGCGCTGGTCGCGAGCAATCCCGGTAGCGCTGAGGTAGTGGGTTTTGCGATTGCCGGACTGATCCCGCCGGAAGCGGAACTTGAAAGCATCGCTGTCGCGGGAGAGGCCCAGCGCCGTGGGGTCGGACGGCAGCTCTTTACAGCTTTGGCCGGCGAACTGCGCCGGACGGGCATCGAGGATCTATTGCTCGAAGTCCGCTCATCCAACCACGCCGCCATCCAGTTTTACCGGTCTCAAAACTTCAAGCAAACTGGAGTTCGGCAGCGTTACTATACTGATCCCAAAGAAGATGCAGTTTTGATGTCTGTGCGGCTCGCTTGACCTGTATTTCCATCTATTCGCAGCTGCTCCCAAGCGGAAAGTCACATTTTGGTTCCAAATGAGAGCCCGTTATTCACAGCCCGAGTTACTTTTCAGTGCTTTTCCCGCTTGCAGGCTGGCCTCTTGCGGGGCTATATGTTAGTGTTCTGCAAACGGCGGTGCCGGTGAGGCCGCCGAGCCGGAGGTGCCTGATGGATGAAGTAAAGGATGCCACGCTGAGCGAGGAGATTGATCGCCTGCACGCCGAACATCATCGCTATGCTCAGCGGTTGGAAGAATTGCTTCAAAAGCCCTATCTCAGCACGGACGAGCAGCTTGAGGAAGTACGCCTGAAGAAGCTCAAATTGCACGCCAAAGACCTGATCTGCGCGATCGAACGGCGGATTCCGGTCGCAGTTTAAGGTTTTTGCGGATAGTTTTGCGAAGCAATGGGCCCTCATCGTGTCCCCGAGGGCGGTGTGCCCTCTCAGGCAGCGGCGGATGAGCGGATAACCGTATAATCGTTGGGACGATGGTTCGCGATGGTTACATCTATGGTTTGAGCTTGCTGGCAGTGGCCGTGGTCGTGGCATGGTTTACCGGCAGCTGGATCTGGGCCATTGCTCCCGTTCTCCTCGCCGGCTTCTTTCTCTGGTTCTTTCGTGATCCCCATCGCACAATCCCCTCCGAATCCGGATTGATTGTTTCCCCTGGCGACGGCCTGGTGACGGAAACGGCTGTGATCTCGACGCCGGATGGCCCCCGGCAGCGGATCAGCATCTTTCTCAGCGTCTTTGACGTGCATGTGAACCGCGCCCCGATTGGCGGCGTTCTGAGCCGTGTCCGGTATCAGAATGGCAAGTACCTCAACGCCATGAATCCTGATTCGGCCGAGCGCAACGAGCAGAATGTGGTAACCATGCGCGGCGAAGGGCCCGATCAGGGGATTGAGGTCACTTTCAAGCAGATTGCCGGATTGCTGGCGCGCCGCATCGTGTTCCGGTATGGCGAGGGCCAGACCGTGGCCCGAGGCCAGCGCGTGGGCCTCATCAAGTTCGGCTCGCGCGTCGATGTGGTGTTTCCCGCTGAAGCCGTTTTGCGCGTGAAAGTGGGCCAGCGGGTAAAGGGTGGAGAAAGCGTGTTGGCGGCCATGGAATCTGGAGAGGTCGCGTGAGTTACTACGATCCGGTTCGGGCCAGGGCGAATGCGCACGCCCGCTTGCGCCGTGGCATGTATCTGCTGCCGTCGCTGTTCACGGCCGGAAATATCGCCGCCGGTTATTTTTCGGTCACCCAGGCCATTGCGGCCATCAGCGGAAATGCCCAGATGCACCTCGACTGGGCGGCTATCGCCATTCTTTTTGCCATCCCCTTCGATGCGCTTGACGGGCGCATTGCCCGCATGACCAACACAACCAGCGACTTTGGCAAGGAACTTGACTCGCTTGCCGACGTGATTACCTTCGGCGTAGCGCCCAGCCTGCTGGCCTACGTATGGGGATTCCATTTTCTTCCCGACTCGGTGAATCCGGAACTGCACCAGCATCTCCTTCAGGCCGGAGCCTTCATCTGTTTCCTCTTTCTTCTCTGCGGCGCCTCGCGGCTGGCCCGGTTCAACATCAGCCACGATGCGCAGCCGCGCAATCCCGGCCGGCCGGGCCGCAAGTATTTTGTCGGAATGCCGATTCCCGCGGCCGCGGGGCTGCTTGCAGCGACCATCCATCTTTGTTATGGAATTCCGGTGCAGTCGTGGTGGATCTCGGTTGGATGGCTGCTCCTGGTCGGCCTGAGCGGTTTCCTGATGGTCAGCACCTGGCGCTTCTGGTCGGCCAAGGAGATCAACCTCTCGCGCCGGCATCCCTTTCAACTGCTGGCGCTGTTGGCCGTCGTGATCTATATCGCGCTCCGCTACTCGAACGTTGTGCTTTTCCTGGCGGCCCTGGCCTATATGTTCTCCGGCATCTGGGCGCGGGCGGCGTATGGATGGTCGCGCCGCCGCCGGCGAAGGCCGGGCATCGAACCCCATCCGAGCGCCCCGACCGAGCCTGACTCTTACGGGCCGCGATTCACCGACTAACCTGTTGCTCGCATCACGGATTTTCCATTCGCTAACTCAGGCGGCAAAGCGCAAACTTGCTGCTTCCAGAAAAGGACTCTCGTGTACAAGATTGTCATCGCCGGAGCTTCGACCCTCGTGGGCCGGGAGTTGAAAGAAGTGCTGTCGGAATCGTCCCTTGCCGCCGCCACCTTCGCGCTGCTCGACGAAGGAGACGCCCAGGGACAATTGGACCAGGTAGGCGACGAGGTTACTTTTATTCAGGCCATCAACGCCGACTCATTCGATCGCGCCGACTTCACATTTTTCTGCGGCACTGAGGCGTTGACCCGCAAGCATTGGCGCGAAGCCCTCCGCGCGGGCTCGACGGTCTTCGATCTTTCCGGCACGCTCGACCAGGAAAACGGCGTTCTGATTTGCGCCCCGTGGCTCGCAGCAGAAGCGGCATCCGTCGATCTTTTCACGCCCGCGGTTGTTCCGGCTCATCCCGCCGCGGTGGCTCTCGGCCTGTTGATGCAGCGGTTGCAGCAGGCGGCACTGGTGAAGTTCGCGGCAGCCACGCTGCTCGAGCCGGCCAGCGAGTTTGGCCGCGCCGCTATGGACGAACTGCATCAGCAGACGGTGAATCTGCTCAGCTTTCAGCCGCTCCCTCGCGCCATCTACGACGCGCAGGTGGCTTATAACCTGCTGGGTGGCTTGGGAGAAGCGGCCACTGTGAACCTGGGCGCGGCCGAGACGCGGATTCGCCGCCACTACGAGGCGCTAGGCGCCGGCCGCTGGCCGACTCTGGCCCTGCAGGTCATTCATGCGCCGGTCTTTCACGGGCAGGCTTTTTCAATCTTCGTGGAGCTCGAGCGGCCCGTCCAAGTGGCAACGCTCGAGGAGGCGCTCGGCGGCGAGCACATTGACCTGGTGCTCGAAGATACCGATTCTCCCTCCAACCTTGCCGCGACCGGCCAGAACGATCTGCTCGTGCGGCTGCGTCCGGAGATTGGCCGGCGCGAGTCCGGCGGAGTTTCGCGGCTGTGGCTCTGGGCAGCCGCAGACAATCTGCGCCTGAATGCGCAAAATGCCGTGGCCTGCGCGCTCGACATGCGCCGCCTTCGGCCTCAGGGATCCGTACAGTAAACGCGGCACGGGATGTCGATCGAAACTGCGTTGCCGGCCGGCGGTGCGCAGATCGGCTATTGCCCTCCGCACCGCGACCAAAGCTGCTCGATGTAGCTGTCCGTCATCCCGGCGATGTAGTCGGTAATGGTCCGCGCCAGCCCTTCGGTTGGAATCTGCGCCTGATGGTCTCTGGGCATCAGGCTGGGGTCTTTCATAAGCGCCGCGAACAGGTCGATCACAACCTGCTCCGCGTGCTGGTGGACCTGCTCCATGTCCGGTGAGTTGTAGAGATTGTCATAAAGAAATGTCTTGGTGGCGGCGCGGACCGCTTCCATCTCCAGGCTGAAGCCCGCAAGGCGCGCTGGGGCCCGGCGAACGTCGGCCAGCGTATTCGCTTGCACGGCTGTTACGCGCGCGCGCACCTCGTGCAACAGGTCAGAGACGAACATGTTCAGCAACTGCCGCAGCGCGCCGTGTACCGCCGGTCTCGGTGCTGCATTGGGATATGCGCGGAGCGCCGCATCGTGAAAGCCGCGAAACCGCGGCACCCCTGCGCGCACCTGCTCCACTGCAAGAATGCCCGAATCAAGCCCGTCGTCGAGATCGGCGGTCAGGTACGCGATCTCGTCGGCGTAGTCGATAAGCTGCGCTTCAAGCGGCGGAAATTCGTCGAGAAAATATTCGGCCAGCTCCGGATGCTCAGCGGCCGAGTAGTCGCGGGAGTGCTTGACGATGCCTTCGCGCACGCCGAGGGTCAGGTTCAGCCCGCGAAAGGCCGGATAGCGCTCTTCGAACCAAGTGACGATACGCAGCGCATGCAGATTGTGGTCGAAGCCCAGTCCGTGCGCCTGCAGCGCCTGGTCGAGAGCCTTTTCGCCGGCATGGCCGAAGGGTGGATGGCCGATATCGTGCACCAACGCCAGCGCCTCGGCCAACTCGACATTCAATCCCAGCGCTCCGGCAAGTGTCCTGGCGATCTGGCTCACTTCGAGGGTGTGCGTGAGCCGGCTGCGGAAGTGATCGTTCAGCGGATCGCCGGGAAGCCGCGTGAAGACCTGCGTCTTGCCGGCGAGGCGGCGAAAGGCGCGCGCATGCAGCACGCGGGCCGCATCCCGCGCAAAGGGAGTCCGGTAGGCGTGTGGAGGTTCTGCGTGCGCGCGCCGCGCCAGTTCCCCTTGCGCATCATCGCGGACGGCGATTCCTGAAGGCAGTTGCCCGGGTTTTCGAGATTGCGGGTCCGTCATGGGCAAATCGATGAAGCGTTCCTCTCTGGTTATATCGCACCCATGGATGGTCGGAGTCGCAGGGGGATGCTGTCTCGGGAGGGGACAGGTTCATGATGTGTGCCGGCGCGATCTCCGCAGGCATGGGAGGCGCGGGCAGACGAAGCTCAGGAGAAATCTTGAATGGTGTTGGACAACCGCAATGATACGGGAGTACGATCCTGCCGGATTTTCGAACCGTCGGAGGCGTGCCTCTGCCGGCCACGCACGTCCTCGAAGTCTCAGCGCGGAGGTTAGCCATGAAGATGATCAAGAATGCGGCGCTCGTCCTGTTGTTGCTGGGTATTGCGTTCACATCGGGATGCGGAGCGAGACACTCGAACAAAGAGGTCTATTACCTGGTTGCGTCGAATCTGGCGCTGCCCTACTGGCAGACCGCCGTGGCCGGATTCAACCACGCTGCGGCGCAATATGGGGTGACGGCCAGAGTGGAGGGCCCCGATGACCACAATCCGCAGGCGGAAGCTGCAGGGCTGCAGAAGGCCATCGCGGCCAAACCGGCCGGCATTCTGATCTCGGTGGCCGATGAGTCCGTGCTGCAGTCGGGAATCAACGCGGCGATCGCCGCAGGCATTCCGGTGATCACTGTGGACTCGGATGCGCCCGCAAGCCGCAGGCTCTACTTCATCGGCACCAACAATCTTGAGGCGGGGCGCCTGGGCGGCCGCCGGGTTATCGACAAGCTGGGCGGCAAGGGGAACGTCGTCTTCTTCACCCTGGGCGGCCAAGCCAACACGGACGAGCGGCTCAAGGGCTTCAAGGATGTATTCTCCACGAGGCCGGGAATCAACGTGGTCGAAGTGGTTGACATTAAGGGCGACGCCCGGACCGCGTTCGACAGGGCGCAGCAGTTCATGGCGCTGACCGGCGCCAAAAAGATTGACGCGTTCGTCTGTCTCGATTCGTCTTCAGGGAAGATGGTGGCGGATGCGGTCAAAAGAACCGGTTCTACAGACCGGTTGCTGGTGGCCTGGGATGCGAGTCAGGACACACTCGATGGGATCAAGGCGGGCGCCATCGATTCCACCATCGTGCAAAAGCCCTTCACCATGGGCTACGTCGGACTGAAAGCGCTGGATGAGGTTTTTCACGCGCCGCCTAAAGATCTCGGCAAAACCTATAGCGCCGATTCCTTCTCACCCTACCCTGTCTTTGTGGATACCGGAACGACACTGGTGGACAGGAGCAACGTCGATCTCTACATTGCGTCGGCGGAAGGGAGCCGCTAGAGCGGTTTCACAGTTCATGTAGCCATTTCTGGCCGTCATTCGAGGTGGCTTTTTCTTGAAGGAAAAAGCCACTCTGCGTCCAGGCTTCGGGATACAGCAACTGTGGAACCGCTGTAGAGCCGCGAACGCGCAGACAGAAACGGCGGCCCTCGTTCATGAGGGCCGCCGCGCTTTCCTGGGGTTGCTCAGTCCAGCGTCGCGGGCCGGGTAAAGCAGCTGCGAAGCGCGTCGCCTCTTATTCCGGCTTCGGCTGGTTGATCGAGTCTTCTTCCTTGGCGAGTTTGACGCGCGCACTCTCCAGTTTTTTCTGGACCTTGGTCACATCGCCGGGCTCGAAGTCGGCCGGTGACGATTTAGCGAATTCGGCCAGCGATAGCTGCCATTGCGCAGCCGCCAAACGGATGCGGCCCGTCTTCTCGTAGAGGTCGCCCAGGTGCTCGTGCACCGTCGGATCGGTTTGGTCGCGCTGGACCGCCTGGCGAAGATTGTCTTCCGCCAATTCGTACTCGCCGAGCCTGAAATAGACCCATCCCAGAGAATCGAGATAGGCGCCATTCATCGGCTCGATATCCACGGCCTTGCGGATCAGCTTAAGCGCTTCGGGCAGCCGCACGCCCTTATCGGCCAGCATGTAGCCGAGATAATTCAGGGTCATCGCATTCGAGGGATCCAGATCGAGCGCCTGCCGGAAGAGCTGCTCCGCCTGGTCCATGTGCTTCTCACGGTCTTCCAGCTCGCCTCTCAGGAAGAGCAGGTAGATGCGATCTTCTTTCTTCGTCGCCAGAGGCTCGCCCTTGTTGAAAGCGTCGTCCGCGTCTTTCCAGCGGCGCAGCCGTATATTCATCTGGCCGATGGCGAACCACACCGTGCGATCGTTATCGGCGGAGTTATTGAGCAACCCCTTGGCCATGGCCAGCCCTTCATCCGGCTTGTCATGGTCGGTGAGCTCGCCCGCGAGCATCAACTTCATGTCGCGGTTCTTGGGATTGGCCTCGACCGCCTTTTGCGCGACTTCAATCGCCTTGTCGAACTGCTTCGCCTGGTGATACGCGTCTACTTGACCCTGGTAACCGCGCACCGCGTTGTCGCCGCCCATGTCGATCATCTTCTGGTACGTGGCAATGGCCAGGTCTGCTTTGTTCTGCTCGAGGCAGACCGCCCCCAGACGCTCCAGGAAGATGCTGCGGTTGTTCTTCTCCTCGTCGGTGTACGCACCATTGGCATGCGAGGTCAGGTCGACCATCTTCTGGTAGGCCTGTGCTGCTTCATCGAAGCGGCCTAGAACGTCCAGCAAAAGTCCCTGGTTATAGCCGGCCTCAAGAGAGGAGGGATCAATCTTCAACGCCTTGTCGATCGTATCCAGCGCGTCCTGATATTTCCCCTGACGGCGTTGAATTTCGGAGATGTGAATCAGCGCCTCGTTGTTCTCCGGGTCGTCCTCGGCGAGCTGCTTATATTGTTTCAGCGCTTCATCGAACTGGTCGTTGTTGAAAAGCGCCTGCGCCAGGGCGTCAATCGTTCTCAGGTCGCCGGGCTGCAGATCTTCAGCGCGTTGATAGGCGGCGATGGCGTCTTTGGATTCCTTCAACTGCTCGTAGGCGGCGCCAAGCGTGAACTCCATCTTGGGCGTACGGTCGGATTCCGGAACCGCTTCGATCACCTTCACTGCGTGTTGCAGGTCGCCGCTCTCGGCGTAGAGGCGGGCCAGATTCAAGACCACATCCTCTGACTCGGGCTCGATAGCCTGGGCGGTCTTGAACTCCTCTTCCGCTTTCTGCGGCTGGTGCTTGACCGTGTAGAGCTGGCCCAGCACCATGCGGTCCTCGACGCTCTTCGGCTGCAAGGCCACAATTTTTTCAAACTCGGCAATCGCCTGGTCAAGCACGTTGCCCGATGGCGAGGACGACGAGACGCCGTTTTCCCCCTCGCCCAACTGGCGCAGATAAATGCGTCCCAGCAGCTTGTGCGCGTCCACGTTATCCGGATGTGTCTTGAGCAGGGTGTGGGCCGTCACCTCTGCGTCGTGTTCGTGGCCCGGCGTGCGGAAATAAAGATCGGCCAACGCATTCATCAGCTCAGGCGAATCCGGATCCCCATTCAGCGCCAGCTTGTACTCCTCGATCGCCTGAGTCACATCTTCCGACCGGCCCTCCGAGATGGCGTCGTCCTCGTAAGTAGCGGCCAAGGCGGCGTGATAATAGGCCTGGGCGCGATTTGGCTCATGCTCGAGGCTGGAATCAGCGTTCGCCATCATGGTTGGCGGAGCCGAGGCGGCGGGAGCGTTCTGCGCCGGGACGACCGGGGCGCTTTGGGCGCATACCCAAACTGCGGGCAGAAGGACGAGCGTCGCTGTGGCGATCTTGAGCAAAGGAGTCGGCGAGAGGGATGCTTTTGTCATCATTAAAGGGGATTTCCACGCACATTTTTTGACCCGGCGGCGGGCGATAGGGCCTCCGCAGAGCCTAAAAAGGCCGTGCAGGCAGCCGTCCTGGGCAGCTCTGCCTGCACATACAGACGATTTTACGCGCCATTAGTCGCGCATGCGCGGCGGATTGCGGTATTTTCGCGGAACCGCGGCGTACGGGCTCTCCGCACGCTGCGCAGCAACGTGGGTTCTCAGTGCCGGAAATGCCGGATTCCAGTAAACACCATGGCGATGCCCAGCCGGTCCGCGGCGGCAATCACGTCCTGATCCTTTACCGACCCGCCGGGTTGGATGACGGCGGTCGCGCCGTTCTGGGCAACGGTCTCCAGGCCGTCCGGGAAGGGAAAAAAGGCGTCCGAGGCCGCCACGCATCCTTCGAGCGGCAGCACAGCCTTCATCGCCCCAAAACGGGCGGCGTCGACGCGGCTCATCTGCCCCGCGCCCACGCCCAGCGTCTGGCTGTCGCGGGCGTAGACGATCGCGTTCGATTTCACGTGTTTGCACACGCTCCAGGCGAAGAGCAGGCTGCGTAGCTCGTCCGGGGTGGGCGGACGCCACGTGACCACCTTCAACTCCGATTCCGTCACCCGGCCGGTGTCGGCATCCTGCAGCAACATGCCTCCCGAGACCTGCTTGACCACAGGCCTGGGCGGCGCGGCATGCACTTTGACCAGGCGAAGGTTCTTTTTGGCTGCGAACCGCTCGCGCGCCTCGGTTGTGAAGGCCGGCGCGGCGATGGCCTCGACAAACAATTTCGCGATCTCCTCGGCCGCGGCTCCATCCACCTCGCGGTTGATGCCGATCACTCCGCCAAAGGCTGAAACTGGATCGGCGGCGAGCGCTTTTTGGTACGCCTCCAGCACCGACGCGCCGGTGGCTGCGCCGCAGGGGTTGGTGTGCTTGACGATGATCGCGGCAGTCTCTTCAAACTCCTGCGCAAGTTCCCAGCAGGCATCGAGATCGACCAGGTTGTTGAAGCTCAGCTCTTTGCCCTGCAACTGCTCCGCGCCTGCGACGCCCAAATGGGACCCATCCGCGTAGAGGGCCGCGCGCTGATGGGGATTTTCGCCGTAGCGGAGCGGCTGCGCCAGCGGAAGGTGAATGCGGAGCGTCGCGGGCAGGGCGTCGGCGTCGAGCGTTGCCGCAGCTTCAGGAGCCGGGGCCTCCGCAATTCGATCGAGCGCATTGGCGATCGCCGTATCGTAAGCCGCGCTAAGCGAAAATGCCTGCCGCGCCAGCCGCCAGCGGGTCGGGCGGCTCAGCGCACCGGCATTCGATTTCAGCTCCCCGATCAGTGCAGGATAATCCGAGGCGCGGGTCACAATCGCCACGTCTTCAAAGTTCTTGGCCGCGGAACGGACCATCGAAGGGCCGCCGATATCGATATTCTCGATCAGATGGCCAAAGGGCACGCCCGGCTGTGCAGCCGTCTTTTCGAAGGCGTACAGGTTCACTACCACCATATCGATGGGTGCGATTCCGTGCGCGGCAACCGCCGCTTCGTGCTCCCGTTTGCCGCGAATGTAGAGCAGCCCGCCATGCACCTTCGGATGCAAAGTCTTTACTCGTCCGTCGAGCATCTCCGGAAATCCCGTCAAGTCGCTGATATCCTTGACCGCCAGCCCGGCCTCGCGCAGCGTGCGGGCCGTCCCGCCTGTCGATACCAGTTCCACGCCAAAGCCCGCCAGCGTCTGCGCGAATTCCACCAGCCCTGCCTTGTCGGTCACGCTCAATAATGCGCGCCGGATCTGCTTTACGCCGCTCTCTGGATGCACCCTTCCACTCCTCGCAAGGATTCGGCGCAACCCGCACAGCCTGCGATCGGCCTCGGCATCGCGCGCTAGACCAGACTACAACCCGTCGCACCTTCGCTGCCTCACCGGCGATTCTCTACCGGATTTTTACTGCATCCCGCAATCAAATCGCACCACCGCGAGGATTCACGATCCTTCGCCGTCCACAGGTCTCAAAATGCATTAAAGTGAGAGTATGGGAAGCCATTCTCCCGTTCTTCCACCCCATAACCAGGAATCTAATCACCTGACCGACGCGGCGCCGGAGATTCTGCCTCCGGACCGTAGTTACGGGCTGCCTGGCTCCATGCCGCCGCAACCGGTGCGCCGGCGGCCGTTATGGGCGGCCGCGCCGGCGACCTATCTCCTGGTGGGCATCAACTGCGCCGTTTTTCTGGCGATGCTCTATCACGGCATCAGCCTGTGGATGCCGTCCGTCGACCAGTTGATGCATTGGGGCGCCGACCGGCCCAACAACGTGCTCATCTACGGCGAATGGTGGCGGATTGTTACTGCCATGTTCGTGCATGTGGGGATCATTCATCTGGCCACGAATATGTGGTGCCTGTGGAACCTGGGACTGCTCGCCGAGCCGCTGATGGGCTCATTCGGGCTGATGGCGGCTTATATCCTCACCGGCGCTGCCGGCAATCTGCTTTCCACCTTCTACAACTGGGTGTGGCCCATCCATGACCCATCGGGCGCGGCCTTTTTCCAGGCCGGCGCGGGAGCTTCCGGGGCCGTCTTCGGCATTGCCGGCGCGCTCATCATACTGCTCAAATCGAATCGGCTGCCGGTGCCGCCCGCGGAGATCAAGCGGCTCCGGAAATCGGTGATTTACTTTGCCGCCATCAATCTTGTCATCGGTTTCTCCGTCAACTTCGGCAGCGGGCTCACGGGCGTCTCCGTAGACAACTCGGCCCATGTCGGAGGCTTTCTCTGCGGTCTCTTGTTCGCCGTTCCCCTGGTGCCGCGGGTCGGCTCGCCGCGAAGTCTTTTTCAAACGCGGATGCGGCTGGCCTTAGCCTTGATTACCGGGCTGCTGGTGCTGTTCGGGTTCTACGTGGCCCACGTACCGCCGCCACAGGGCTGACTGTGATTCACGGCGGGCACCCTGAAATTGAAATGTTTATTCAGGATTCGCTTGCCCGCCTCGCGATGGCACGCGCGGGTAATCGCCGTGGCGCACCGGCTGTCAACTACTCGACCGGCTGCCAGCCACTCAGCGAGCTCTCAAGCATTTATAAGCAAGCATTCATAGGATGGATCGGATCGTGGTGGTGACGGACGGCCAGATGGTCGAAGGCGTGGAATTTTTTCAATTGCAGCAGGCAGTCTCTATAGCGTAGCCGTTGCCGCGAACTTCTTCACCATTGCCAGCAGCAGCTTGCGGTCGCTCTCGTTCAAATTCGTAGAGTAGCGGCGGATCTGCGTCAGAAACTTCAACTCCTCGTCCGAGAGCTTCTGCGTGTTGAACTGGCGGCCGAGCGAGTCGTCGGCGAAAAACTGGGCGATGGGCAGATCGAGCGCCTGGGCGATCTTCGAAAGCGTATCCAGCGATGGCACCGTGTGGCCGTTCTCTACCCTGGAAAGGTAGCAGCGCAGCAGGCCGGTTTTTTTCTCAATGTCCCCTTGCGACAGCCCCTTCTGGAGGCGGTACGCGCGAATCGTGGTGCCGATTTTCATCCCGGTTTGATTCCTGTCTGATGCCTACCGTCATTGATGCGGCAGTGATCTCGATTGTGTTGGCTTAAGAGTTAACATGCGGCGGCTGTGATTGCAAGCGCATCTTTCCCACAGCGCTGTCACTTAAGTGGTACGGAACATCCTAGGGCTGTAACGTCTGTGCAAAAAAGCGGTCAATTCTCATCAGCGCGTCGGAGGCATCGGCGGGCCGGTAGCCGGTGGTGTTGTTGGGATTCTCAAAGGCGTGGCCGGCATCGGGATAGATTCTGATATCCTCCGGTTTGCCCAGCGACTTCATCGCGGCTTCAAAGGCGTGGACCGACTCCGGCGTGATTCCCCGATCCCGCCCGCCGAAGTTGCCCAACACCGCAGCGTGAATCTGCTCGAGCGCCGACTTGTCCGTGGGTAAGGCGCCGTAGTTGACGGCCACGGCCTTCAGGTTGGGCGCGGCCACGGCTAACTGAATCGCAAACCCTCCACCCATGCACCAGCCCACCGCGCCAACCCGGCTCGGATCCACATCCTTCCGCGCCGCCAGCCATTTGAGGGCCGAAGTCAGGTCGCGCACGCCCTGGTCCTGCGGCAATCCGCGCGAGAGCTCGTGTGCCAGGTCGGGCGTGTCCGCCACTTTGCCGTGATAGAGATCGACGGCCAGCGTCACGTATCCCTGCTCTGCGTAGCCCGCCGCTTCGTGCTTGATCCAATCGTTCAGGCCCCACCACTCATGAATGACGATCAGCCCCGGATGACGGCCCGCGCTGTGCGGCAGATAGAGCAGCCCTTGTCCGGTGGAGTCGCCACTGGGAAACGTGACCGCCTGCTGCGCGCCGGCATGGACAACCGATGCCGCAATCAGCAACGGCACCGCGTAGAAGCACAAACGTACACTCTTCACGGGGGGAACCTCGGCTCTTTGACGAGGGCATGCCGCGGAAAGACCCTTATGGATTAAAGAAATTTAACCAGCCAGGCGAGTCCTTCAACGGGATTATCGTTGTAGCAATTGCATGGGTGAAACCCCATCTCGAGGTAAAGGCGATGCGCGGCGGTCATCGACTGAGGCGCGGTGTCGAGATAAATTGCCCGGCGCTGCGCGGCGATGGCTCGATCGAGCACGGCCTGGGTCAACCTCCGTCCCAGTCGCAACCCTCGGCCGGAGGGGCGGACCCAGAGGCGTTTCAACTCCCAGGAATCAGGTTCCACAGCGGGATTGGCCAAGGCGCGCCACGCGACGAAGCCAGCCGGCTCTCCGCGCGCGAATGCAAGCAGGCTGCCCCCGCCTTGCCGCAAGAAACTTGCCGGCAGACCGTCAGCCTCTTTCTCGAGCGTCCCAAAACAGAAACGGGCCGCGCCCGATTGCGCAATCACGAATCTGCCGTATTCGAGCAGTAGCTCGCGCGCGGTGCGAAGCATCGTTTCGGGCGCGGCCTCGGTTAACTCCTCAATGCGCGTGTCATCAATGCGCGTCTCAGTGTCGGCATCGCGGAGTGAATGCGTGCTCGAATCGCTCCCGGCGCTTCCGGATTCGGGCGGACGAGTGGCCATGCCTGAGTCTATCCCGAGACCGGCAGCGTAAACCTTAACGGGCAATGGACCGTCAGTCTTGGTAAAGGGCTATTTGGGGAGAGTGAATGCGGCGGGCAGCCAGGCAATGGGCACTTGCAGTCGGGATTCTTGTATGCGGGCAGGCCTGCCTTGCGGCGGAGGGCCAGAATTCCGCGCCCACATCGGCTCCCATCCCTGCCTCCGCTCAGTCTGCAGCGCCGGCGCCTCCTGAGCCGCAAACCGTAACCGGCGGACGGCTCCACGGCGTCGTCAAGAGCGGCAATATCCCGCTGCCCGGCGTTACGGTAACCGCACAAAACACGCTTACCGGCAAACGGTATTCCACAACCACGGACATTACGGGAACGTGGTCGATGAATATTCCGCAAAACGGCCGTTACGTGATCCGCACGCAGTTTGCTGCCTTCGCAACGGGATCAGAAGAAGCGGTGCTCAACGCCACCGGGCGTGACCGTACAGTCAACTTTCAGTTGATGCTGGCTTCGCGCGCCGCCGAGCAGGAGCGGCAGCAGGCGCGCCAGCAAGGGCAGGCAACCGGGCAGAGCGCTGCGCCAACCACGGAGGAGCAGGCGATCCAACAATTGGCCGGCAACGGCGCCGAAAACCTGAGCCTCACGAGCGCGTTGAGCGAAGGCACCGAGACCGGCAATGGCGCAGCCGGCGCGGGCGGCGCGGCATTGCCTTCGATCGCCGGCAATACGGATTTCAGCAGCGAGTCTGTGGCCATCACCGGCCAGTCGGGGCAGGTGAGCCCGATGGCCGGAGTCAACATGGATCAACTGCGCGATCAGTTGGAGACATACCGCCAGCAGAATGGCGGCCAGACGCCGGGCACCGGCGGGCTCTTTGGGGGCTTCGGCGGCGGCAGCGGTTTTGGTGGTGGCGGCGGCTTCGGCGGCGGGGGGGGCTTTGGCGGAGGCCGCGGCGGTGGTGGCGGCGGGCGCGGCAACTTTCGCGGCTTCAATCCCGGCCAGCCGCACGGCGCAATCGGGTGGAACGGGACCAATTCGATTTTCAATGCGCAGCCGTTTGCCTTGGCCGGCCAGCCGCAGGAACAGCCGTCCAATGGCAGCAACCGGTTCACCCTGACGTTTATGAGCGCGCCTTACATTCCGCACCTCACCAAGCCCAGCGGCAAGGACACGGTTTTCCTCACACTTTCCGGCACGCGCCAGTCTTCTCCGGAGGACGAATACGCCATCGTTCCCACATTGGCGGAACGGCAGGGCGATTTTTCTGCATTGGGATTACCGCCCGTCTACGATCCGACCACTTTTCAGCAGTTCTCCTACAACGGCGCGTCCAACGTGATTCCACCCTCGCGGTTTACGGGGCTGCCGGGACACGCAGTTCTGAACTGTCCTGCCACCAGTCCAACGTGCCAGCCGCTCATCCCCGTGCCGAATCTCACCCCTGGGGGCGGGCTCAAGTACAACTACCATCTGCTGACCACCGCACAATCGAACACCACGCAGGGGGGTATTCGCTACAACCGCAGCCTGGGCGCCAACGCAACCCAGCCCGGCGGCCGCGGAGGCTTGGGCGGATTTGGCGGCGGCCGTCGTGGAGGCTCACAGAACCAGGGCCTGCGCCAGAGCATCAACTTCAACCTCAACTCGAGCCATTCCGCTTCAGACCTGGTGAACTTCATTCCGGAGCTCGGCGGTAAGAGCGCATCCAACTCCTATTCTCTGCAGGCCGGCTACACGGTTGGTTATCACCGCGTGACGAGCATCTTCAATGCCAACTGGAATCGTAGCAACGCGCGCACGACGAATTTCTTTACCAACACATCGGATAACATCGCCTCGACCTATGGCATTAACGTGCCGAACAATGTTCCGCTGAACTACGGCGTGCCGAAAATCCAGCTCAGTGAATTTACGGGACTCTCGCAGCAACAGCCCAGCTTTTCAATTTCGCAGACCATCTCGTTTTCTGAAGTGCTGAGCTGGATTCACGGCAAGCACAATATGCGCTACGGTGGCGACTACCGCCGCGTCCACCGGGACTTTCTCGCGGGCTCCAATGCAACCGGCAGCTTCACTTTCAGCGGATTGTTTACCGAAGATGCCGCGCAGGATCAGGCGACCGGCTCGCCGGTGGCGGACCTCCTGCTTGGATTGCCGCAATCCACCAGCCTGAACTCATCGCTCTCGAAAAGCTATCTGCGCGACAACGTCTTCGATGCCTATGCCCAGGACGACTGGCGGATCCTGCCCAGTCTCACGCTGATGTATGGCGTGCGCTGGGAGTTTTTCGCGCCCTATACCGAAAAATATGGCCACCTCGCCGAAGTGGAAACCAATCCCGACGGTGGTTTCACCAACTTTACGGAGGTGCAGGCCGCCGCCCCCGGCCTGCCCGGCGCGCTCGTCTTTCCTTTTCGCAAAGCCTTTGCGCCGCGCGTCGGCATCGCGTGGCGCGTGCCGAAGATCAAGCAGACCGTTGTTCGCGCAGGCTATGGCATGAACTATACCGTGGGTGAGTACGCAACCTTCGCGAACACGATGGCGCATCAGCCACCGTTTACAAATGAGCAGACCAACCAGGAAGCGGCGGGCAACAAGGCCTCCTCGGCATGTGCGCAGAGCATGCCGATGACCTGCTTCACGCTGTCCAATGGCTTTCCCGCCGCGCAAACGCTGGGCAATTACGCACTCGATGCCCACTATGGGCTGCCCTATGTGCAGGCGTGGAATCTCGATATCCAGAGGACCCTGCCCTGGGGCATGGTGATGAATCTCGGCTACAACGGCTCGCGCGGCAATCATCTCGACACCGTCCTTGCTCCGCGCGCGCTTCCCAGCAGCCCCGCAACCGACCCTTCCGTCGTGTGTGTAAGTTCGCTGCCCTGTTACCCGCTGAATTTCACCTATGAAGAGGCTGCATCGTTCTCGAAGTTCAATGCGGGAACGGTTCGATTGAACAAGCGGCTTTCCAAGGGATTTGCGGTGGGGGCGAACTACCAGTGGTCGCACTCGATTGACGATGCCGGCGCGTTGGGCAGCGCAGGCGGCGTGGGCGTACAGGACTGGCAGGATGTGCAGGGAGAGTTGGGCAACACGGCTGCGATCCCGCGCCACCAGGTGAGCGGAACGTATCTGTACGAATTGCCCTTTGGGCAGGACAAGTTCTGGGTTACCACCGGTGTGGGTTCTCACATCCTGGAAGGCTTCTCGGTCTCGGGCAGCTTTAACTTTGCGACCGGCACATGGCTTTCGCCGAGCTACCAGGCATCGGTTGCGAGCACTGCCTGCGGAACGGGCGGCGTGCTGCGCCCCAACCTTACCGGCGTTCCCGTGACTGCCGCGGGCGGTTCACTGCATCAGTGGTTCAACCCCGCGGCTTACGCGGCACCCACCAATACATCGGGATTCTGCAATTACTTCGGCAACGCGCCGCGCAACTCGATTGAAGGGCCGGGCACGGTGTCGAACAACATGGCGCTCTCAAAGACCATGCAGTTCGGCGACACGCGCAGCATGGAGATTCGCGCCACTATCGACAATGTGTTCAACACCGTGCAATATACCGGCGTCGGCACCACGGTGAACTCTCAAAACTTCGGACAGGTGACGTCGGTGGGCGGCATGCGGTCGTTTCAGTTCATGGCACGATTCAGGTTTTAGTGGGATGGGTTCTTTGTGTCAGGGCACGAGTTGAGTCGTGCTGAAAAGAAAGCGCGAAGACGGGGCGATTGATCCCGAGGAGATGCATGAGAGGTTTCACGCGAAAGATCGCTGCTGCGCTGGCCGCGATGGTGCTCGCCTGCCCGGGGGCGCGGATCGCGTCTGCGCAAAACTCGGGTCAGGTCTCCTCCACGCCGCAGGGCGGATTCACGCTGAAGATGAGCGGCGAGCTTGTGCTTACCAACGTGGTGGCGCGCGACGCCAAAACCGGTGAAGTGGTGCGCGGCCTGAGACAAAGCGATTTCCGCGTCTACGAGAGCGGGAAAGAGCAGCAGATTTCCACCTTCGATTTTCAAAGCGTGGATATGGCCACGCCGCTGAATGAGGCAACCGTCAGCGGGCTGGCTGCCGGTCCCACGGTCAACGGGAGCAAGGCCGTCGTGGTGGCTAAACCTGAGGACCTGCGCAATCACCGGCTGATCGTGATGTTCTTCGACCTGACCTCGATGCAGCCCGAAGATCTGGAACGCAGCGTGGACGCGGCGCAGCTGTTCCTGCGCACCAAATTGCAGCCGGCCGACCTGGTGGCGCTGGTGTCGCTCGGTGACACGCTCAGGGTGGACCAGGATTTTACCGCCGACAAGAACGCGCTGATCAACGAGGTAGGCGCTTACAACGGCACCGAGGGCCAGGGGTTTGCCCAGGGCGCGAACGCCAACTCGAACCAGGTGGAGGATACCACCAGTTATACGGCGGATGAGAGCGAATACAACGACATGAATACCGATCGCGAACTGTTTGCCTTGCGGTCAATCTCCCAATCGCTCGCAAGAATCTCTGAGAAGAAATCGCTGCTTTATTTTTCCGGAGGCATCTCGCGGGATGGCATCGAGAACGAAGCCTCGCTGCGCGCCGCCATTAATGCCGCGGTGCGCGCCAACCTGGCCATCTATAGCGTCGACACGCGCGGCCTCCAGGCTGTTTCACCGCTGGGCGATGCTTCCACCGGCAGCCTTCGCGGCTCCGGCGCCTACAATGGCGGCGCATTGCTCAACAACATGAACCAGAACTTCGCCACGCAGGAGGTGATGGCGACGCTGAGCACCGATACGGGCGGCAAAGCCTTCTTCGATTCGAATGATTTCGCTCCGGCCTTTGCGCAGGTGCAGAAAGATACTTCCGCCTATTACGCCATCGGCTTCCACTCCACCAACCCCGCGCGTGACGGCAAATATCGCAAGCTGACTATCAAGATCGACCGCCCCGGCATCAAGCTCGAATTCCGGCCCGGCTATTACGCACCGGCGGACTTCCGGCACTCCGGCCGCGAAGATCGCGAGCAGGAGCTGGACGACCAGCTCGCCAGCGACCTGCCGGCGACCGATATCGCGGTCTATCTCGATGCGATGTACTTCCGTCTCGACCAGAACCGCTTCTTTGTTCCTGTCTCGCTGGTCGTTCCCGGTTCGCAGATCCCGTTCGTGAAGGGCGGCGACAAGGATAAGGCCACGCTCGACATCATTGGCGAAGTGATTGACGAAGTGAAGCGGCCCATCGGCCGCGCCCGTGAAACCGTGAAGTTGAACCTGGACCAGTCGCTCGGGGCGCGGCAGAAGAACATCGAATACACCACCAGCTTCAACCTGCCGCCGGGCAAGTACGATTTGAAATTCGTGGTGCGCGAAAACCAGACCGGCCGCATGGGATCGTTTGAAGCGACCATCACGCTGCCGGATCTCAAGAAAGCTCCGCTCAAGATGAGCAGCATCGTGCTGGCTGCGATGCGGCAGCCCAGCAAGAAACAGGACCCGCTGGTGCGCAACGGCGAGGAGTACGTGCCCAATATCAGCCACGTCTTCCGCCAGGATCAGCACATGTATCTGCTCTACGAGATCTACGATCCAGCGCATGAGAAGGCCGAAGGGGATCAGCCAAAAGCAAACAAGCAGAGCATCAATCTGCTCAGCAGTCTCGAGCTCATTCAAGGTTCGACCAAGGTGTACGAGACGCCGTTGGTGCAGGCGAAGGCCGTCAACGTGGAGGGCCGCGACGCAGTGGCCGTTGAACTCGATGTGCCTTTGACCGGCCTCAAGCCCGGATCGTATATCTGCCAGCTGAACGTCATCGACGATGCCGGCGGCAGTTTTGCCTTTCCGCGTTTCGCTGTGCTGGTCAGAGAGCCCACGCCGTCCGCGCCGGCAACCGCCTCAACTCCATCCCCTGGCGGCGGAGAATAACAAGTCCTGCCTCATCGTTGGGTCGCGTTGCATTCGACGAAAGAGCCGTTCGCGCGAATCTCAATCCGTTTGCGCCTCTTCTGCGGTCTCCTCGCGATACGGACAATGCCTGCACCCCGACCCGCAGCAGAACCCGCGCTTCAAGTGATATGCCGCGGTGAATACCAGGTACGGGCCTTCGAAGTAATAGTCTTCGGGCTCCAGCCCAGGCGGTGGATCGGGTGCTCCGGGTTGCGGCTTTCTATCCATGCTTCCATTCTCTCTTGAACCTAGGCGGCGGCTGGTAAATCGCGTCGGCGCAGCGCGCCTGCGGACAAACGGTAGAATCGAAGCATGACACTTTCCGCGCCTGATTGGGTTATCGATCGCGCCCGCAAGATCAAAATCATTGTCTTCGATGTCGACGGCGTTTGGACCGACGGAACGATCTGGCTCGTTCCAGGGCGTCCTTCTGCCGAAGGCGGGATTCGGGACGATATTCGCGGGGCGCATAACAAGGACATTGGATTTGGCGTGCAATCGGACACGCTGGTCGAAGTGAAAGGCTACAGCGCTCACGACGGTATGGGAATTTCGCTTGCGCGGATGGCAGGTCTCAAGTGCGGCGTCATCACCAAGCGCATCAGCGAAACCGTGGCCACACGCGCCCGCGACCTGAAGATCGAGTACGTGTATCAGGGGCAGGCATTCAAGATGAAGCCGATGCACGAGATCTGCGAGAACGCCGGCGCGACCCTCGACGAGATTTGTTACGTGGGCGATGACATTATCGATCTTCCGGTGATGCGCAAAGTGGGGTTCGCCGTGGCCGTGGCCAACGCACGCGAGCGGGTGAAGACGGAGGCGCATTACGTTACGCCGAACCGGGGCGGTTACGGCGCCGCGCGCGACGCGATTGAGTTTATTCTCGAAGCCAAGGGCGTGCTCGACCGGTGCATCGAATCCTATCTCGACGAGAGCACTTCGATTGCGCCTTCGATGGATGTTGGTAGAGGCGGAGAGGACTTGCCGTCCAGGCAATGATTTTTGAGATGACAGCCAATTCCAAACGCGCGGTGGTGCTGCTGAGCGGCGGGCTCGACTCGGCCACCGTGCTGGCTATCGCGAAGAGCGAAGGCTATGAATGCTTCGCGCTCTCGTTCTCCTACGGCCAACGCCATGCCTGGGAGCTCGAGGCGGCCAAACACGTTGCCGCGTCGATCGGCGCGGCCGAGCACCGCATCGCCACGATCGATCTGCGCGTCTTTGGCGGCTCCGCGCTGACTGCTGATATCGACGTGCCGAAGGGGCGCGAGCCGGAGGAGATGGGGCAGGGAATCCCGATCACTTATGTGCCGGCGCGCAACACCATCTTTCTGGCCTTCGCGCTGGCGTGGGCAGAAGTGCTCGGTTCGAGCGACATCTTCATCGGCGTGAACGCGCTGGATTATTCCGGCTATCCGGATTGCCGCCCGGAGTTCATTGAGGCCTTCGAGAAGATGGCGAGCCTGGCAACGAAGGCGGGCGTCGAAGGACGCCAGCAGCTCAAGATTCATACTCCGCTCATCGCGCTTACCAAGGCGCGGATCATCGCGAAGGGAATCGAACTGGGCGTGGATTACGGGTTGACGAGCAGTTGTTACGATCCATTTCCCGACGGCCAGCCGTGCGGCGCGTGTGACTCCTGCCTGTTGCGCCACAAAGGTTTTCGCGAAAATGGAATCGAGGACCCGCTGCGGTATCCGCCAGCGGGATGGCAGACCGGCCGATGAGCTACGCAGTCAAAGAACCTTCCGTGTTTGTGGGTGGGAAGCCGCGAATCTAAGCCGGTAAAGGTCCGGAATTATTCAAGATGAGCTACGCAGTCAAAGAGATTTTCTACACATTGCAAGGGGAAGGCGCGCAGACCGGCCGCGCCGCAGTCTTCTGCCGCTTTGCCGGATGCAATCTGTGGTCGGGCCGCGAGCAGGACCGCGCGTCGGCGATCTGCCAGTTCTGCGACACGGATTTCGCCGACACGAACGGACCCGGCGGCGGCAAATTTGCTTCGGCTGAGGCGCTTGCCACGGCCGTCGCGGAGAAATGGCCGGCCGATGCTCCTCATGGAAAGCGATTCGTCGTTTGCACCGGTGGCGAGCCGCTACTGCAGATCGATCCGGCTCTGATCCAGGCTCTGCACGAGCGCGGTTTTGAGATCGCGGTCGAGACCAACGGAACCGTCGCCGCTCCCGCAGGCCTGGATTGGATCTGCGTAAGCCCGAAAGCAGGAGCCAGATTGGTGCAGCAGAGCGGCGATGAACTGAAGCTGGTTTATCCCCAACCGCAAGCCGGGCCGGAGATCTTCGAATCCCTTAGCTTTCGCCAGTTCTTTCTGCAGCCGATGGATGGACCCAACCGCGAAGCCAACACCAGGCTGGCGTTGGAGTATTGTCTCGCGCATCCGCAGTGGCGCATAAGCCTGCAAACGCATAAGCTGCTGGGCATTCCGTAGATACTTCCGCTCATCAAGAGACACGCCGGCTCGTCAGCCCGGCTTGGCGGCCACTTTCCGTGCCTCGGCTTCCGCCAGCCATCCTCGCCGCAACTTCTCCGCCGGCACGCTGGACATGTAAGGCTTGATATCCAGCACCGGCGTTCCATCCAGCATGTCCACGCCGCGCACGTGGAGTGAGGTTCCCTCGCGGCGCAGCAGTTCCACTACCGTGAGGCCGATCGGATTGGGCCGCCGCGGGGAACGTGTCGCAAAGACGCCGTGCGGCCGACTCCCGTCAGAAGGCGGACGTGCCGTGAGATCGAAGTCCTCTGAGCGGTCGAAGACCCAGAGCACAAACAGGTGCGAAAAACCTTCGATATCGGCGAGGCCCGCCTCGAACTCCCGCAGAAACTCAATCACACCGTCGGCGTCATGCTTGGCCCCGAGCCCCTTTGGAATCGCGGAGGTTTCGGTGTACGGGGTGCGGACATAAGCGATGGGCCGGGGCGTAAACATGCTGAGATTTTAAATGTTCTGCTTGTTCATCTCACCGGCCAGATACTCCGAGGCGCGCATGGAGAGAGCCAGAATGGTCATGGTTGGGTTTTGCCAGCCGCCACTGGTGAAGGCTGCTCCATCGACCACGAAAAGATTCTTATGGTCGTGGCTCTGGCACCATTGGTTCAGCACGCTTTTCTTCGGGTCGTCGCCCATGCGGCAGGTGCCGATCTCGTGGATACTGTAGCCCGGCGGGTTGGGCGCCGGATTCTTCGAGAGCACTTCAAAGCCCGCAGCTTCCGCCAATTCGCAGCCGACATCCACGGCATCCTGGGCCATGTTGAACTCATTGTCGGTGTATTTTGTCTCGATGCGCAACACGGGAATGTCCCAGGCGTCCACTTTGTCCTTGTCGATGCGGACGTGGTTTTCATAGCGGCCCAGAACTTCGCCCATCACCGTCATCTGGAAGCCGCTGCCGTAGTATTCGTCGAGCTTGCGCTGCAACTCCGCGCCATAGGCGGCGAAGTTGCGCGGCCCAAGGGCGCCGGTCATGCTGCTTACGTTCAACGCGTAGCCGCGCAAAAACCTGTCGCTTTTACTTTCGATGTTGCGGAAACGGGGAACGATTGCGCCTCCGCCCATGAGCGCGCCGCCCATGAGCTTTCCGGCTGCAACATCTCCCGCTCTGCGGCCGCGCGCCTCCGGCACCGAGCACACGACGCCGGCGCCGTAGATCTGGTCGGTGAGATAGCGGCCCACCAGGCCGCTTGAATTGGCGAGGTTCGAGTTCAACAGCAGGCGCGTGCTCTCGAGCGTTCCCGCTGCCAATATCACCACGCGCGCCTTCACGCTCATCTCCCGCCGCGAGAGCCGGTCAACGAAGTTGCACCCGTTAGGCAGACCGGTGGCTTTGTCGACTGTGATCTCCCGGACGACGGCGTCGGCAATGGAGGTGAGATTGCCGGTTCGCTCGGCGTCAGGCAGCAGAAGATTCACCGAGCTGGCGAGGCCGTCCACGCCTAACGCGCGCCTCTGCTTGCACACAGGAATGTTGCGCGGCTTAGCGGCGGTGATGAAGCGCTGCATCGAAAGCGACCATCGGCTGTCGTCGAGAATGAAGCTGCCGTCGGGCATCTGCGGAGGGCCATCGAGCGCGCCCGCCACACGAAAGATTCTTTCTACGCGCGAGTAATAGAGGGCAAGATCGGCATGGCTGATGGGCCAGTCTTCGCCGAAGCCGTCATGCGATTTGCATTTGAACTCGTAGTCGCTCAAGCGGAACGACTGGCGCGACCAGAAGAGCGAACGGCCGCCGAAGAGGCGCACCCGCACCCAGTTGTAAGGCTGATCGGGCTCGAAGGTGTAAGGGACCTCCTGCTCATCCACCCACACGTTGGCATTGAACTCGTTGGATTGAAAGACATGGTCAATGCGGCCGGGCGGTCTGAATCCACGATAGGGAAGCTCGTACGCAGGCTTGCGCGCGGCATCACGCAGGACGTCGGCGACCGGTCCGGCATTCAGCATCAGGCAGCGAATGCCCGTTTCGGTCAGGACCTTGGCCGCCATTCCGCCGGAGTGGCCGGACCCGATAATCAGCACATCGTAGGTTTCGTTTCTCATGGGTCGCTTCGTTGTTTAGTGCCGCGAAGCTATCGCGGGTAGGAGGGCATCGCGTGGGCCGCTTTAGGCGCTGCCTGCACATGCGGCGGAATGTGTCCGGACGCCTCTGGTCCGTAGATATCCGGCTCGATGGGAGACCAGTAGAGCGCCACCTCAGTGGATTCTTCCGCGCCGACCGAAGGAACATCGCTCCATGCCTTGGAATTGATCGTCGCCGTGCGAATGTCATCGTGGGCGATATTGATGAATTCGGCGCCGGACTCTGCCGGCGGATGATCGGTCATCCAGGTGCGCAGCCAAGGTTTGAGCAGATCGCCGGCCTGATTGTCATCAAGCCTGGCAAAGGGGGCCTTGAATTTTGCCTGCGACTGCGCTTCAAGCCAATCGAGTCCACTGGCATAGGTTTTCTGGCGCGGCTCAGGCGAACTTCCAATCAGGAAATCGAGAAAGACGGGCGTCTGCGCCTCGAGCGCACCAGGCTTGCCATTCAACGGCGGAAGCAACACGTCGCTGAGGCGCATCAGCGTTGCCATCTGCTTCTCTGAGAAGAAGCGCAGCTCAGCCGCAGCGATCTCATCTGCCAGTTGAGTGGCGGGCACCGGTGTTCGGGAGTTGAGGCCGAGAGTCCACGGCACAGGCGCGGGCGGCGGCAGCGTGGGGTCCCCGGCCTGCTGGGCCCTGGAAACCTTCGCTGCAAACAGGAATGAGATCACGGCGCGTACAAAGTCTCGGCGCTGCACAATCGCTCCTCGGGAACGAATCCAAGCTACACCGTCGGCCGCCGGCGAGTCCACTCTCAATCGCCCTCTGGGGTCGGAGCTCTTGATCCAACTCCTCGCGCATGTCGCGGGAGAGCGGCAGCTCCGGCTCGCTTTTTGCGAGGAATTGTTATAGAAGAGTCACAATCAGGTATCCGTGAATCCAATCACGAGTTTGCAAGGAGACTGAGCCGATGCAGGCAGCCGTCGTCAACACTCTGGGCCAGGCGCCGAAGTACCAATCGTTTCCCGATCCAATGCCCCAGGAAGGCGAGGCGCTCATCCAGGTCCGCGCGGCCGGGCTGCACCCCATTGTGAAAGGCCTCGCGAGCGGCGAACATTATGCAAGCGGCGGCGAGCTGCCTGCGGTCACGGGCATCGATGGAGTGGGCGTTCTCGAAGATGGCCGCCGCGTCTACTTCCTCTTCGTGCGCAAGCCCTGGGGACCGATGGCGGAACAGGCGGCCGCTCCGCTTGCGAAGTGCATTCCGTTGCCCGACGGACTGGAGGACGTGCAGGCCGCAGCCATCGCGAATCCGGGCATGTCGGCCTGGATCTCTCTCAAGGAGCGGGCCGCGGTGAAACCTGGAGAGACGGTGCTGGTTCTGGGAGCCACGGGTGTGGCGGGGCAGCTTGCGGTGCAGTCCGCGCGTCTGCTGGGCGCCAAGCGCGTGATCGCCGCCGGCCGGAATGTGAATGCCATCGCGGCGGCGGATGTGGACGCGATCGTGGCCCTCGACGAGCCGGAAGACGCGGTACGCGAAGCCTTCGCAGCCCACGCCGCCGCCGGGATCGACGTGATTATCAACTACCTGTGGGGCCGGCCGACCGAATTGCTGCTCGAAGCGCTCGCCAAAGGGTTCAAAGCCAGTTCGACTCATCAAACCCGGCTGGTGGAAGTAGGCGAGAGCGCGGGCAAAACGATCAACCTTCCCGGCGCCATCCTGCGGAGTATCGATCTGATCCTGATGGGCAGCGGATTCGGCTCCGCACGGCTGGATCTGATCTTCGCCGCAATTCCCACACTGTTCTCCATGGCCGCAGCCGGCAGTCTCAAGATTGCCGTGGAACCGGTTCCTCTCGCGCAAGTTGAATCCGCGTGGAATCGCGTTGAAAAGGGCAGAAGGATCGTATTTACTGTCTGACCGGCGGAACGCCTTTGCGCGACAGGAAAAACTTTGACTGTGCCCGGGAACAGTTTGGGTGGGTGCCGGTGTCTAACAGAGTGGAGCGCAGATAGCCGATTTTTATGGCGGCGTTCTCGCTCCAGGGTTTAGGGCTGATTCCGCGGCTGTTCAAAGCGACTGCGTCCCGTGTCGCCGTGCATCTGTCGGCTGTCGTCAAGCCGGGCCAGATGCAAAGGGGGCTCGAGTTGCGGTAAGGTGGGAGGACAGAGGTTTGCAGGCGGATCTCACCATGGGCAATCTGGCAAGTGCGTTAACCTTCCAATCTGACGAAGCGGCTCTGATCGAAGAGTTGCGCGCCGGCTCTGAAGAGGCGTTCGCGTGGCTTATTGCGCGCTATCATCAGCCGATCTACTCCTTGCTGGCACGCACCGTTCACGATCGCGCCGATGCCGCCGATATCAGTCAGGAAGTCTTCGTCAAAGTCTTCCGCGGCGTTCGCAGTTTTCATGGTGAATCCTCTCTGCGCACCTGGATTTACCGCATCGCGTTGCGCGAAGCCTCTAACCAGCGCCGCTGGTGGATGCGTCACAAGCAGCAGGAGATTCCCATTGAGCAGGAGATGTTCGACTCCGAATCCGGAAGCCCGGTGCGCCTGAAGGAGATGCTCGTCGACCCGGCGGAATCGCCCTTTGACTCCGCTGTGCACCGGGAAAACCGGGAACGGGTCGAATGGGCCTTGGGCCAGGTTCCGGAGCCGTTCCGCACCACGCTGATCCTGCGCGACATTGAAGGCTTCGTCTACGAGGAAGTTGCGGAGATGCAGGGCGTGAATCTCGGCACGGTTAAGTCGCGGCTCGTGCGCGGGCGGGCTCATTTGAAGACGCTGCTGGCTGGCCCTAAACCTGTGACGCGCCCTTCCGTTTCTGCCCAATTTGACACCCCTCTAAGAGAGGAGGCGCGATGAGCGGCTGCGATTCAGTACAAGCGGGCTTTACAGATTATCTGGATGGCCGGCTGAATGGTCACGAGATGCAGGACATCGCCGCCCATCTCAACCATTGCCGCATCTGCGCCCAGGAGTGGGATGCGCTGCGGCGGGCGCAGTCCTCGCTTTCGGCGCTGGGGTCGGTGCCGGAGCCCCCGGATCTATTGCTGAGAATTCGTGTCGCCGTGAGCCAGGAGCGAGCCCGCACCCGCTGCAATCGCCGGCAGGCGGTGGAATTGGCGTGGAAGAATACAGTCGGTCCGTTTCTTCTGCAGGCTTCAGCCGGCTTTGCCAGCGCGGTGCTGTTGCTGGGCACGGTCATCGTGCTGGTGAGCGTATTCACCCAGCCCGAAACAGCGCAGGCCGTCAAGGACGAGCCGCTGGGCATGGCGACCGCCCCCCATTTCCTCTATCTATCAAGCGGCGCGGAGAGCGATACCATCGGCGCGATCGCGGGTCCGGTGGTCGTGGAGGCCTACATCAATGGCGAAGGCGAAGTGTACGACTATCGCATTGTCTCCGGCCCCGCGGACCCGAACACACGGTCGCAGGTTGAAAATCTGCTTCTCTTCAGCAAGTTTGAGCCGGCCCGCTTCTTTGGGCAGCCGGTCCGCGGCCTCGCGGTGCTCTCATTCTCCGGCGTTTCCGTGCGTGGATAGCCGACATGGCTTCGATTCAGTGCGGATGAACTCCTGGCACGCCGCTTAATGGGTCTGGTGCTCGTTTTCATCCAGCAACTGGCTCGCTGCCGCCACCATCTCATCGGCGGCAATCGGCTTGGCCAGAAAGCGGACGTCCTTACCCGCATAAGCACTGGCTGACTCTTGCCTGTCGCCCAGCACCAGCACCGGCAATGCCGGCTTCCGCGCGTGCAGTTCGGCTACAAAAGCCGGTCCGTCCAAACCGGACAGCCGGTGGCCGGCGATGACCAGCCCCAGATTGTCTGAGAAGACCGGTTGCTCGATCAGGCAAAGCGCTTCTCCCGGATCAGCCACTCGCCTTACCCCGGGGAACCGTTTTTCCAGGACCGACATGCGTACAAATGCCTGAAGTGGGTCTTCCTCGACCAGAAGGATGGTCCTCATGATTCCCCTGAGCCCAGACCCGGGACCGTGCGCTCGCCGGATCATTAAATATTAAGAAATAAGATGGGTCGAAAACGTTCCCAGGTTGCCTGCAGGCTGAAAATTTTACGGGTGCGCGTGAAATCCTAGAGCCGAAATCGTCGGCTCAGGCGCCCAGGTCGAGAGCCAGCAATGTTTAGAGGTAGCTTTCGTTCGTCAAAAAGGGGAGAGCCCCGCCGGATCGGAATCAAATGACTCGGCCGTGAAAAACCGTCGAATGGGCTATGCAGATCGCATCCAGCGAACGCGAAGAATCTTCGGTAAATCCGGCTTTCGGGTAGGCACAAAAGAGTGAGAACGAGTCATCCTTGCAGAACTGGTTCCATAGATCTTCGAGACGCACGGTTGCAGCCTCCAGGCCTCTTGCCCAGAGCACCGCCACCATCTCGCCAAAAACCCGCACTCTCCGGTTGTGGGCCGAGGCGCGATGCAGCAGGCCTGTAACGAAACTGGAGAAGAGCTGCTCGTCCGGCCAGTCATCGACCATGAAACTGGTAAGGGCTACGTCGGCCTCGAGCGCAATGTATCGATCTTCGAACATCGCTCTTGTCAGATCGACGTTGGCGCTCTGGAGCCGCTGCTTCAGCGCTCGAAAGTGCTCGGGAGTCGCGATCACGATGGCGCTTTCACCAGCCGTCAGGCCCCCGCCTACAAACCCTGTCAATGTGTCCAGCAACATAGTGTCGTCCGCGTAGAATTGGGCAACGTGCTGGCTGGGAGCAATATCACCCCAGAATATCGTTGCCTCGCTGGTCTCGGCCGCCACATGCATAAAGCACTCCTTCGACTGGGATGGCGAATGACGACTGCCGAGTTGCTCCCTCTCAACGAATGGAGTCTCTTATCCGAAGAGGAACTCCTTCTCACGCAAATCCTTTATGGTATCGCGCAGCCGGGCGGCTCGTTCGAACTCGAATTTTTTCGCAGCGTCCCGCATCTCGTTTTCCAGTTTCCCAATGTATCCATCGAGTTGTTCCTGGGAGGCAAAGTCCGGGATCGTCTCGCTCTCCTCGATCGCCAACTCGCCGTACTCAGCCTTCAGGATCTGCGCCAGGCCCATGTCCACCTGGCTGATCACAGACTGGGGCGTAATGCCGTGCTCCTCGTTGTACGCGCGCTGGATCAGTCGGCGCCGGTCTGTCTCGTCGATCGCCCGGCGCATGGAGTCCGTCATCCTATCGGCGTAGAGGATCGCTCTTCCCTCAAGATGGCGCGCCGCCCGGCCCATGGTTTGAATGAGCGAACCCGCTGAGCGCAGAAAGCCCTCCTTGTCTGCATCGAGAATTGCCACCAGCGAGACCTCGGGCAGATCCAGCCCCTCGCGCAGCAAATTGATCCCGATCAGGACGTCGAACTCGCCTCTGCGCAGCCCGGCTAGCAGCTTCACGCGTTCGAGCGTCTCGATCTCCGAATGCATGTAGCGGCAGCGCACGCCCACTTCGGTGTAGTAGCCGGCCAGATCTTCGGCCATGCGCTTGGTCAACGTGGTCACCAGCACGCGCTCGTTGCGCTTGGCGCGGTCGCGAATCTCCGCCAGCAGGTCATCGATCTGCCCTTTCACAGGCCGAATCTCGACCTCGGGATCGACCAGGCCCGTGGGCCGGATCACCTGCTCGACCACCACCCCCGCGGAGCGCGTGAGCTCGTAGGGGCCCGGCGTAGCCGAGACGTAGATGGATTGGTGCACGCGATTCTCAAACTCGTCGAATTTCAGCGGCCGGTTGTCCATCGCCGAGGGCAGACGGAACCCGTAGTCCACCAGATTTTGCTTGCGGCTGCGGTCCCCGTGCCACATGCCATGCACCTGCGGAACCGTGGCGTGGCTTTCGTCCACAAAGAGCAGGAAATCGCGGGGAAAATAGTCGAGCAGGGTCGGCGGCGGCTCGCCCGGCAGCCGGCCCGAAAAATGCCGCGAGTAATTCTCAATCCCATGGCAGTAGCCCATGGATTTGATCATTTCAAGATCGAAGCGCGTGCGTTGGTGCACCCGCTGCGCCTCGACCATCCGCCCTTCCGCTTCGAGGTGCGGCACCCACTCGTTCAGCTCCTTCACAATCGAGTCGATCGCCTCCGCCTTGCGCTCCGGCTTGATGACGTAGTGGCTCTTGGGATAGATGGGCAGGCGCGCAAACTTCTGCTTCACGGTGCCGAAGAGCGGATCGATCTGGGCCAGCGATTCAATCTCGTCGCCGAACATCTCAATGCGATACGCGGTCTCGTCGTATGTAGGAAAAACCTCGATCACATCGCCGCGCACCCGGAACGTGCCGCGCCGAAAATCGTTGTCGTTGCGCTCGTAGAGAATCTCCACCAGCCGCCGCGTAATGTCCTTCCGGCTGATCTGCTGCCCTTTTTCGAGCAGCAGCAGCATGCCGAAGTACGCCTCCGGCGAACCGAGGCCGTAGATGCAGCTCACGGAACTGACGATGATCGAGTCGCGCCTCTCGAAGAGCGAGCGCGTCGCCGAGAGCCGCAGCTTGTCCAGCTCTTCGTTGATCGTCGCTTCCTTCTCGATGTAGAGGTCGCCGGCGGGGATGTAGGCTTCGGGCTGGTAGTAGTCGTAGTAGCTGACGAAGTACTCGACCGCATTGCCGGGAAAGAACTGCTTGAACTCGTGATAAAGCTGCGCGGCCAGGGTCTTGTTGTGCGCCAGGATCAGCGCCGGCCGGTTCGATTGCTCGATGACCTTGGCCATCGTGAAGGTCTTGCCCGATCCGGTCACGCCCAGCAGCACCTGATGCTTCTCGCCCGCGGCCAATCCCTGCATAAGCTCATCGATCGCGCGCGGCTGGTCGCCCCTGGGTTTGTAGCTGGTGACGAGCTGAAAATCCATAGATAAATTATAGCGGAAGAGCGAAAATAAGGCGAAGCATCGCCTGGCGGGTGGAACCACGCTCCTTCTTCAGCCAGGTAGAGCAGATTCAACCGGCGCAAGACGGTCTTCGCCAGTCATGGGTGTGGAGACGCCCGCCTTTCTCAATAACATCCGCCGCACTGCACCATGAATGCGGTCGACAGCGGGACGCCGGTAAGCCCAGGTTTCGTCTGGATCGGGATGCTGGACCACCATGGTCGCGTTGGCTTCAAAGAGCAGAACGTCGCCATCCTGGCTGAGCCCGAAGTCGACGCCCGCATAGTCCAGGCCAAGCGCCGTCTGCAACTGCCGCAACGCGTCCATCGCGCGCCGGCCCAGAACGCCGGGCATATCCGTGAGGAAGACCGTTTCCTCGGCGCGGTGGTCGGGCTTGTCCTTCATATCGGCGCTGAAATAGTGAATCTTCCAATGCGACGAGATGGCCAGGTGCAACGGATAAAGCTCGCCATCGATCATCATCACGCGGTATTTGCGGAAGCAGCCGTCCGCGCCGCGTGCGTCCAGGTACTCGATGGCCAGCAGTTGCGCATCGGTGGGCGCTGCGCCCGGCAGCCCCGCAACCGCGGCCGGCAGCCCGGCAACCGCGGCTGGCAGCGCGTCGGACGCCGAAACGTCGACGAAATGCTCGCCCATGTGAAAGCCCGGTACGCGCAACAGCAGCGGAAAGTTGAAGCCGCGATCGAGAAGCGCTGCGGCACCGTCAGGCCCGGCGAGCAGGGAATAGGGAAACAACTGCGTCTCCGGTGTGACGATGCCGGGAATGGCGCGCAGGCGCGCGGCGTTCTCACAGCGTCCAGTCTCCAGCACGGCTGCCGGCGAGTTGATCACCGGCGCCGACGCTTGCGTGAGCAAAGACTGAGCCGCGCGCAACGCTTCTTCGGAGACTTCGACATCGCCGATGCCGTTTATGACCAGCCGGTGTTCCGGCAGCGGGTTTTGGGCGTCGTAGAATTCGGCGACGATCACGTAGGTCTGAAAGACCGTGTCGTCGATGAGTTTCTCGATGGGAGTATTGCCCCCGGTGGAGGAAACCAGCAGCACCACCGGGACAGGTTGCCCAGTGCCGCGGTAGAGGTTGACGAAGACATTCTTCTGCTCGAAGCCCAGCCGGCGATGCAGCTCCGCGTTCTCCCGGTCTCCCAGCCTGCTCAGCGCGTAAAACATGCCCGCATGCGCCTGCGGAGAGGAGGGATCGATGCGCAACGCCGCTTCAAATTGCTCGAGAGCCGCAGCGGCATCATGCTCTTCGAGCAGGACGCCGCCATAATTGACGCGGCTCAGGATCGATTCAGGCGCGGCTTGCACCGCCTGGTTCAGGGCAATGAGCGCCGCTTTCCGGTTGCCGGTTACGGCGAGCAGCAGTCCGAGAGCGTTAAGGTTGCGCAGATTGAAGGGATCGAGCGCGACCACTTTGAGATGTTCGCTGCGTGCCTCCAGAGTGCGTCCCTGCTGGGTGAGCAGCATCGCGCGCTCGAAACGCAGCGCAACTTCGGTTTTCTTCTCGATACCATCGTGCGAATCAAGCTGGGAGTCAATGACTTCGAGCCTCGTATTGCGCTTGACCCAGGGTTGCCACATTTTTTCGCCGGTTTTTGCGCGAGGCGGTTCCGGGCGGGTTGCAGCAGGGCGCAGCGACCTGCCGGCCGACAAAACAGCTTCTATCAGGGTGTCGATATCGGCGTGCGTGGTACGGTGATTCACGATGGCGGCGCGAATGGCGAGGCTGCCGCCGATCTGGGTCGTAGAGGGAGCCACAGCGCCGGACTCCTGCAGCCGGATGACGATTTCGCGGTTAACCTGGTTCAGGAAATTCTCAGTTGCGGGGCCGGCGCTGGTTGCGCCCCGATAGCGGAAACAGACGATATTCAGCTCGACTGGAGCCAGCAATTCCAGCTCCGGATAGGCGGCGATGCGGCCTTCGAGATAGCGCGCCAGCGTGCACGTGTTGGCGATAACCGCACCCATCCTCTCAGTTCCGTAAGCTTTGAATGTTGCCCAGGTCTTCAGCGCGCGGAAGCCGCGGGACAGATCGGGGCCAAGGTCACAGGGCCACGGTGAACCGGCAGACATGCCGCGGTCCTCGCGCGCGAGATAAGCGGCTGAGGAGCCAAACGACTGCCGATGGCGGGCGCCATCGCGCACCAGCAGGAAACCGGCGTCATAAGGCACCTGACCCCATTTGTGAAAATCGAAGGCCAGCGAATCGGCCAGTTCGATCCCGTTGAGCCGGGGCGCCACTTCGGGAGCCAGCATACCCATCGCTCCGCAGGCGCCGTCGACGTGAAACCAGAGTTGTTGCGCGCCGCAAAATGCGGCGAGGCCGGCGAGGTCATCGATGGCGCCCGTATCCACCGTTCCCGCAGTGCCGATTACGAGAAAGGGAGTGAAGCCCGCAGCCCGATCCGAGGCGACAGTTTGAGCCAGAGCCTCGAGATCGATGCGATTACGGCTGTCTACGGGGATGAGACGAAGAGAATCGCTGCCCAGGCCGGCAAGATCCAGCGCCTGGGCTGCACATCCATGGACGGCGGTGGAGCTATAGGCGGTCAATCTTTGCGGCTGCTGCGCTACCCCCTGGCGGCGGACATCGCTGCCAATGCTCGCGTCCCGCGCGATCTTCACCGCCATGAAGTTTGCCATCGAACTGCCGGTGACCAGGATGCCCGAGGCTGCTGCGGGAAAGCCAAACAGCTTGCGCATCCACTCGACGACCTGCCGCTCGACTTCAAGCGGGATCTGGTCGCGCCCGCCCAGGTTGGCATTGAGGCCGGCGGCCAGCATCTCGGCCAGCATGCCTACGGCGGTACCGCCGCCCTGCACCCACGCCATAAATCCCGGATGCGCATTGCGCGCCGTGAACGGCACAATGTGCGTCATGAACTCCTGGTGAAGCTGGTCCAGCGCCGTCGGTTTGGCCGGCAATTCGCTGCGGAAGTGCGCGCGCACCTGCTCGGGAATCGGCTGCCAGACCGGCGCTTCACGGATGTGCTCGATCGAATCCAGCATGTCATCGAGCATGCGGTGCGCCTGTTCGCGAAACCCGGTCCAGTCGCCGGGATCGAGCGAAGCGGCCGCTCTCGGCGCCTCACCCGGTGTAAATTCCTGCGCAGATTCGTGAGTAGATTCGTGTGCTCTAGGGCAACCGCCTGGATTCCGCATGTTCTCCTGCCGTGGTCCGCCGTCGTACCCGCGGAGAGTGCCGCATGCAGATCGGCTGCAATTGAATCGCCACACTTCGCCAAATGTGCGGTTGCTGCGCTTTGTCGCCACTCCTCTGACAAATTGCTGACGATATTGAAGTTATTGAGTGAGATCGATCCTACGCAGGCTGGCGCCCAGGTTGGGAGCTTAATGAAGCTGTGCAGCTTCTCATTCAAAACTCATCCAGATACTTGGCTCGGCCCGTTCTTGTGCTCACGCCGCTTCTTCCCCGTCAATCTCCCTGGATCTGAAGGCGAGGTGTGCTGCACCGTCATCCGCGATTGCAACTGCTCGTTTCTCGCGCGCGAGCAGGGCCGGAACCGCAGAGAGGGGTCTCAGGCTGATTTCCACCACCCCAACCCGAACCCCTACAATGAGAGCGGAAGTTTACGATTCGAGGAAAAAGTCCATGCCCCTTTCCGGAGAAGCCATCCGCCTGATGAACTACATTGACGACGTCGCCGTGACGTTGCGCCGCGTCCTCGCCGTCGTCCCAACGCTCTCTCCTGAGGAGCGTGCCCGGATCGCTGAGCATCTGCAGCAGGTAAGGCCGAATGCTGCCGACGTTGCTCAGGCGCTCGCCGCGAAGTAACCCACCGCTTGCCGCAAACCGTCGCCATCATCGGAGCCGGCCCGCTCGGCCGCTCGCTTGCTTTGCGTGCCGCCCGCGCCGGTTTCCGTGTTCTGCTCGAAGACGTGATGCCGTCGAACTTGCGTCATGCCCAGGAGTGCATTCGCCGCGAGCTCAGCGCCGACGCGCTTTCGGGCGTGGCCTTCGTGTCGACGGTCGAGGACGCCGTTCGGTCCGCGGATCTGGTCATCGACTGCGTCCCCGACGAATTGGAATCAAAGCTGGAAATTCTCTGGCTGCTCGATCGCATGGCTCCGCCTCATGCCGTCTTCGCCACTCCCACGACGAGCCTCTCCATCGCCGACCTGGCCTCCTGCACCTATCGGCCGGGCCAGTGCGTCGCCATTGCCGCGGAGCCGGCCGCGCTAGCCGAGGCCGCCGGCCCGGGCATCGCGATTCGCACTACGCCGGCCACGCTGCCCGAAACCGTGGCTCTTCTGGACCGTTTCTGGAGCGCGCTCGGCCTCGCCCCCACTTTTGATCGAGCGCCATAAGATCGAGCGCCATAAGAAAGTCCAGCCTCCAATCCCTCTCTCCGGTAACGAGATTTTTCGCGTGTCGGCGTCTTTTTAGAGTTCTCGTCTAATTGAAGAGAAGAACCATGCCAACCGCGACAGTTCTGCAAAATCCCCCGCAGTCCGGGACGGAGGCGCGTATCGGAGGAAGGACAAAAGCCGGGAAAGCCGCCCCTTGGCTGCTTCCCGTCATCGTCCTGGTAGCGCTTGCGCTGCGCCTCGCCGTGGTCCCGTTCAACAACTTTGAAGGGCTGATGAATCCTGACCATCTCCACGCCTGGGAACCCGGCAACGTGGCGGAGTCTCTGGTGGCGGGGCGCGGCTTCGGCAGCCCATTTAGTTCAACCCAGCTATCAGCGGTGATGCCGCCCGTTTACCCGCTCCTGATCGCCGTCATCTTTCGCTGCTTCGGAATCCATACCTGGGCATCGATCTTTGTGACGCACGCCCTGAACTGCCTGCTGTCCGCCCTGGCCTGTATTCCTCTGTTCCTCACCGCGCGCCGCAGCTTTGGAGAGCGCGCGGCCCGTTGGGCTGCATGGGGTTGGGCTTTTTCTCCCTACGGGATTTACTTTGCGGCAGCATGGGCGTGGTCGACGCATCTTTCTCTGCTGTGCCTGTGCTGGCTGCTTTATCTGGCGCAGGACCTTGAGAGAACGCCACGCCTCGCCTTGTGGGCGGGGTTCGGTCTTCTGGCTGGATTTGCAGGTCTGAACGAGCCCTCGGTGCTGGTGGTGGTTCCGTTCCTGTTAATGCTCGCCTGCTGGAGATTGGCCCGATCCGGCTATAAGTGGCTGCTGCCGGGAGTGGTAGCGTCGCTGACCCTGGCCGCGACGATTTCCCCATGGATGATTCGCAATGCCGTGACCTTTCATCGCTTCATTCCCATGCGCGACAGCATGGGACTGGAACTCTGGATGGGGAACAATGGGTATTCGGTCCGCTGGACCAGTGATCGCCTTCACCCGCTGCACGACCAGGAGGAACTGGCCGACTACAACAGAATGGGTGAGCTGGCCTACATGGATCGCAAAGCCAGCCAGGCAGAGGCGTTCATCTCGGAGCATCGTGAGTGGTTTATCTGGATGTGCATGCGGCGCGCGGTGTACCTGTGGACGGGATACTGGAGCTTGAGCCGCGAGTATCTGGAATTAGAGCCGATGGATCCCGCCAACATTCCCTTCGCCACAGCTCTGACGCTGCTGGCGATTGCGGGCCTTGCCATGGCGTGGCGGGAGCGGCCATTCGAGGTTCTTCGCTATGGCGGAGTGCTCTTTCTCTTTCCGATGATTTATTACTTTAGCCACCCCGAGCCTTACCACATGCGGCCCCTCGATCCAGTGCTGGTCATGCTGGGCTGTCACGCTCTTCTCACGTGGCGCGCCCGCGTGGGCGAATCCGCCAGCGTGGTGGTGGCGGAGCCGGCGGTCCAGGAAGCCTGAACGCAATCCCTCTCCAGAAGTCGCGCACACTGCTTTGTCAGGCGCGGCAAAAATATTCCCGGTCCGCAAAAATATCCGCGGTCCGCAAAAGTGTCCCTGGTCCTTTGATGTGTGCGTTACCCTTTGCGCCTGCGGTCTGCGCGCCCGCGATGCCCCCGTCCTTCGAACCGCTGCTCCGCGTTCCGGCATCGAAAGAACGCGCATAGTAGACTTGCCCTTTGGAGCAAGGCGCCTCGCGCAGAGTTCGATAGAGGGGGAAGGCTGGATGCATATTGTCTTTGCAGCGTCAGAGTGTGTGCCGTTCGCCAAGACCGGAGGTCTGGCGGACGTAGTAGGGGCGCTGCCGCGCGAGATCGTCAAACTGGGCCACGAAGTCACCGTATACCTCCCGCTCTACGCGCGGGTCCGTCCGCTTCTTGAAAGCGAGCCCAGGTACGCCGTGCGGTCCATCACCATTCCGTCCCGGTATTACAACCGGTTCGTGGGCATCGTCGATGGCGGCGTGCGAGATGGAGTGCAGTTCTACTTCGTCGATTCCCCGGAGCTGTTCGACCGGCCGGAACTCTACGGGCCTGCGGGCGGCGACTATGCCGACAACGCCGAACGCTTCGCGCTCTTCTGCCGCGCGGTGCTCGAAGCCGCCAAGCAGCTTGGCGTGCCGGAGATCTTCCATGTGCATGACTGGCAGGCGGCCCTGATTCCGGTTTACCTCCGTACCGTCTACGCCGCCGATCCCGTTTTTCATGGAACCGGCATCGTGCTCACGATTCACAACGCGGCCTACCAGGGAAAATTTCCGCCCGCGACCACCGAGCAGCTCCTGTTTCCGTGGGACGTGTTCACCATGGACAAAGTGGAGCACTATGACAGCTTCAATTTTCTGAAAGGCGGCATTGAATTCTCCGACATGCTGACCACAGTGAGCCGGAAATATGCCGAGGAGATTCAGACCCCGGCCTTCGGCGAGCAGTTGGACGGCGTGCTGCGCAAGCGGGCGACGGATCTGCGCGGCATCCTGAACGGCGTGGACTATTCGCGCTGGGATCCTGCCGTGGACAAAAATCTGGCCGCGCACTATGCGCCCGACGACCTAGCCGGAAAGAGCGCCTGCCGCGCGGATCTTCTGCACGCCTTCGGGCTCGAATCGGTTGCGGATACGACACTGGTCATTGGCATTGTCTCCCGGTTCGCGACCCAAAAGGGCTTCGACCTGTTGTCGCGAATCGCCGAAGAACTCGTCACGCGCGATCTGGTTATCACAGCGCTTGGGTCGGGAGAGCCCATCTATGAAAACTTCTTCCGCGATTGGGCCTTCCGGCATCCGGCCAACGTGGCCGTGCGCGTGGGCTATGACGATGCGCTCTCGCACAAGATTGAGGCGGGCGCGGATGCCTTTCTCATGCCCTCGCGGTATGAGCCCTGCGGCCTGAATCAGATCTACTCGCTGAAGTACGGGACCGTGCCCGTCGTGCGCGCGACCGGCGGTCTCGATGACACCATCGAGGAGTGGGATCCGGAAAAGGGAACCGGGACTGGATTCAAGTTCGCCGGCTTCGATCCGCGCGATCTGCTCGCCGAAATGGATAAGGCCCTCAAAGCCTTCCAGGACAAAAAAGCATGGCAACGGCTGATGCGGAATGGCATGGCGCAGAACTATTCATGGGAAGGCCCGGCGCGTGAGTATGGAGCTGTTTATCAGGAGGCGGCCGAGCGGAGAGCGTAGGATGCGGAGAAGCTGTCTCATATCTCATATATGTTTGCGGCCCTGAGGGAGACGTCCCTCAGGGGCTGAAGCCCCCGAATTTTGCTGTCCTTTGCGGCACGACTAAAGTCGTGCCCTTTCAAAAAACCATTTATGAGACCAGTTCGAGGATGGAAAGAGCGTTGCCGGCAAGGATTGAGCCAGTCCCGCCGCGGGCCCGATCCGATCTTCGCGGCAGTACTCAACCCGCTTTTCGAACCAGTTCCCCGGTCGCGGATTCCTGCGTGTTGAGGGGCAGGAACACCGAAAACGCCGTCCAGCTTTTCCCCGGCGTGGCGACGCTTCTCACCTGGATTGAGCCGTGATGGTTCTCGGTAATGCTCTTGCATACCCACAGACCGAGACCGGTTCCTACATCTTTCTTGGTGGTGAAAAATGGTTCGAAGAGCTGCGTGCGCAGCTCAGACGGAATGCCGCTGCCGGTATCGGCCACAGTGAGCCGCACGCCGCGCGGGTGGCCGCTGATCCAGCGCGTGGCGGCAGAGACCCGGACGCGGATCTTTCCGCCCGCTTGGAGCGCGTCGATGCTGTTGCTGATGAGGTTCGCGATCACCTGGCGAAGCTCTCCCGCCACCGCGTAAAGCTCCGGGTCGTCGTCGATCTCGGTGCAGAGCTCGATGCCTCTGTTGCGCGTCCTCGAAGCGAACACCGAAAGCAGGGACTGGACGAGCTCCCCCATCCGGACGTAGGTTGCGCCCTTGGTCTCGCGGTAAAAGCCCAGCGTTTGCTTGGTCAGATGCGAGACGCGCTCCAGCTCTTCTTCGGCAATCGAGAGATACTTCTTCACGTCGCTCGGAGAGGAGGCATGCTTCGCCAGGTAGATCAAATTAGTCACCGCTTCGAGCGGGTTGTTGATCTCATGGGCCACAGTGGCGGCAAGCCGGCCCACGGAGGCGAGTCTTTCGGTGGTCTGCAAAGCGCGCTCGGCCTTTTTGCGCTGCGTTATGTCGCGCGCGATCTTGGCTGCGCCCACGATCTTGCCGTCCTGATCCTTGACCGGGGAGACCGTGAGCGAGACCTCGATGGTCTCGCCGTTCTTTTTCAGCCGCACCGTCTCAAAGTGCTCGATCCGCTCCCCGGCTGCAATGGTGGCGAGGATTCTCGTTTCGTCCGCGTGCAGCTCGGGAGGAATGATGGTGGTGATCGGACGGCCGATGATCTCATCCGCGGTATAGCCGAACATGCGCTGCGCGCACGGGTTCCAGCTCGTGACGGTGCCATTGAGGTCTTTGCTGATGATTGCGTCGTCAGAGAATTCGACAATCGCGGCCAGGCGTTGCGATGCCTCCTCACCCATCTTGCGAGCCGTGACATCCTGCACGATGCCGAACATCCGTGTCTCCTGGGGAGCACGGCTGCCTTTGCAGAACAGCCAGCGCAGTCCGCTATCCGGATGCAGATAACGGTATTCGAACTCGATGGTTCCCCGCCGGTGTCCCTCTTGCATGTTCTGCTGCACTTCATCCCAGTCGGCTGGATGCACCCGCGATGCCCATTTGGCTGCATGATCAGGATCGGAAGCTTCCGTGCCGAAGATCCGGTGCAGCTCCGGGGAGAGAGCCTGTGTTTTCATCAACGGGTCCCATTCCCAGGTGCCGATTTGGGCCGCGGAATGGGCCAGTTGCAGGCGCTCCGCATTTTCCTCAATGGCCTTGCGGGCTTTTACCTTCTCCGTCACCTCGACGGCATGAATCAGAATCGCTTCCACCTTGCCTTCGGAGTTCCGCACAGGCTGAAAAACGAGATCGAAATAGCCCTCTTCCGGCTGACCGGAGGCCGCCCGGTTCAGTCTCGCCTTTACCTCCCAGCCCGCGTAAGGCTTTCCCGTCTGAAAAACCTCATCCAGCAAAGCAGGGAAGACCTGCGAGTCCATCTCGGGAAGGCTCTCGCGCAGAGTCTTTCCCAGGCACTCCGCCGCGCTCGATCGGCCGGCTACCCGCACCAGATGTTCATTCACATAGGTCCATCGGTGTTCCGGACCGCTCATCAGCCCGATCACGGCAGGCGCTTTGGCCAGCAGCTCCTGAAGCTGGCGCGGATCCAAATCCGACGCAGACCGATACGGCCGCCCCGGCTCCGCGAGCTCCGGGCGATGTCGCGGCGCCTGCGCCACGGGTCCGGATTCGCGGGTAAAGGATTTCATGGTCTGGGCTGCGTCCAAAGTTCACTCTTCACGCCCAAAGGACGCTGGTCTCTGCCCATTGAGAAAACGAGTGCTTGATCTCGTTCGATGCGAACCCGCAAAAAATGGTTGGACAGACCGGGTCGCGAACGATTGCGGCACTGACCCCGGCGAATGCGTTTGACGTGGCGAAATCGCCGGAGCCGGGCGGGGATGAATCCCTACCTGCCATTCCCGACTGGATCAGAAGCTTTCCCAGGTCGCTCAGGCTGGAAGAACAGCGGCGTGGCCTCGCTTGCGGGCGAATTGATGGAGCGCCTGATCGAAGGTGACTAACTGAGCCTTGGCGGCTTCGGCGAAGGCCAGCAGCCAGCAATCTCCTGCCCACTTCGAGGCTTGTTGGGCGGCAAAGGGCTGAGTCGCTCGCCTGAATCCGGCGTCAACATCGCGCGGCTCGGGGTAGAACTCGACGCGGGGATCGTCGAGCCATCGGTCATAAACGGCCCAGGCCTGGCGCAATGTCAGTGTCGCTTCACCCATCACGGTTGTGTTGGTGAGCAGGCGCAGCAGACCCAGTTGCGTATAGCGGGAAAAGATGAGGCTGGAATCGTCTGGCAGGCGATTGAGCCATGCCCACGCAGTTGCGTGGTGGACGTGCCTATCGATAGAGAGGGCCAGCCAGACATTGAGGTCAATCAATAACAAGGTCATGGGGAGTCTCGTCCACCGGGAATCGAGGACCGCGCTTGCCTTTGGCAATAATGAGCGGGCCGGTCACGCGGCGGCCTTTCTTGGGTTCCGCGTAGGTCTCTTCGAGAGCCCGGACGATGAGGGAGCGAATCGAAGTGCCGGAACGCTCGGCGCGATCCCGCAGGCGGTCATGAAGCGGCTCGGGGATATCGACAGTGGTTCGGACGGCCATGACATGATTATGTCATATTTGAATCTAAGCATCCCAGGTCTCGGAAGCGAGTCCTGGACCACCCGCCCGCCGTCGGTTCGTCGGCCCGCGGCGCGAGATTCCAAGGCGGGGGAAAGCGGGAACAGTCCTAAATCCAAGATGTGAGGCGATGGGCATGTTTTCCACCCAATTCGATACCTTTCGCTATGTCGCTGACCATTTATTGGCAAGGCTGACTACTCGTGGCGGAACATGATAAGAGTTTGCAATCTGCGAGTTACTCTCGGCCGCCGCCCGAATTCGCTTCGCGAATGACGGTTCCCAAGTATCCAACCCTTCAAGGAATCCAATTCTTGCCCTAGCTTCCGCAAAACTCCCACTCTGTTCAAATATGCCTACTAATACTTCCCCCATCTTTCTTTTGGTTTGCTTGTTCTTGCGAAACAACTCGAATAGCTCAAGTGCCAAGTCTGAAGATTGCTTGTTGACCCCATTGAAGGCTTGGAAGCGACCGATGAAGCCATAGGGCGTTTCGCCGAGGCGGACCGAGCAGACTGGGACAGCACGGCCCATCGCGAACCCAATTTCTTGATCTGTCCACTTGCTCTCATGAAAGCTGTCGTGTAGCAGCGCAACAAGCGCGTCACAAGTCGACAGGGCTGTCTCAATTTGATCCTGCCACTCAGTAGTGGGTTCAATATCGCTGTGAGCGACGAATCCAGAAATACCATATTGAAGAAGGGCGGCCTGCAACTCGCTCGCAGATTTTTTATGCACGGCTAGATGCGAAATGAAAAGGCGAAACATTCCCTTTTGCCAAAATGCAGGCTCAATGTGTGACGATGCCGACGTTTCAAGCGCGAACCCGAGATGCTGAGCCAGCTCAATTAATGCTTCGTCGGAAGCCTTTGCGATCATCTCCAAAATATAGGAATTGCTGTCGCTGCTCCATTGATCCGTCCAAGGGAGTGCAAATTGCTTCAGCGTCAGGTCGATTAGCGACCATTGCTCGGAACCAAGTCGCTGGGATATCTCCTTCATTAATGAAACGCGCTGTGATGGAGAAAGAGCCATGCGCAACACAATATACGATTCAACCCCATCTTCCAATACGGATCGGATGTACGCGAACTAGCGAAAGTTTTCCGTTAACCCGAGGCGTCATACCTAAATCAGTTGTGCTTGCCCTTCCACTCCGCATACGGGCCCTGGAAATCTTCTATGCCGTCTTCTTTGAAGTTCCATAGGCGCGTGGCTACTTCGTCGATCAGGTCGTGATCGTGAGTCACCAGAAGCGCGGTGCCTTCGTACCGCTGCAATGCTATGTTGAGCGCGTTGATGGCTTCTAAGTCGAGGTGGTTCGTGGGCTCGTCGAAGATGAGGATGTTGGGCTTGGTGAGGATCAATTTGCAGAAGGCCAGCCGCGCTTGTTCGCCGCCGGAGAGCGCTTTAGTCGGCTTGCCGCCTTCCTCGCCGCTGAACAGCATCTGGCCGAGGATGCCGCGGATTTCTTCGACATGCGCCTGCGGGTTCCAGCGATGCAGCCACTCGGCTACGGTGAGGCCGTGCTCCATTCCCGGTCCAGTCAGCGTCGAGCCTACGTCCTGCGGAAAGTAGCCGACCTGCGCCTCGTGGCCCCAGAAGACGGAGCCTGAGTCGAGCATGAAATCCTTGTCGGCCAGGCCGGGATAATTCGCGAGCAGGCTTTTGAGCAGCGTGGTTTTGCCGGCGCCGTTGCGGCCCATGAGACAGATTTTTTCGCCGCGCAGCACGTTGGCCGTGAAGCCGTCGAGCACCTTCAGATCGCCATAGAGCTTGGTGATGTGCTTGAACTCCAGAACATGCTTGCCGCTGGGGCGCACCTGGTCGAAGCGAATGAATGGGCGCTGAATGTTGGAGCGCGCCAGCTCATTGGTCTGCAGGCGCTCAACCTCTTTGCGGCGGCTGGTGACCTGCGAAGAGCGCGTGCCGGCGGCGAAGCGCGCGATGAAGTCGTTGAGCTGCGCGATCTTCTTTTCGCGCTGGACGATTTGCGACTCGAGCGTGGAGCGGATCTGCGTCTTGGCCATCACCATCTCGTCGTAGCCGCCGGTGTAGACGATGATGGTCTGATAATCGATGTCGGCGGTGTGCGTGGTGACGCTGTTGAGGAAGTGCCGGTCGTGGGAGATGGCGATCAGCGTGCCGTCGTAGTTGAGCAGGAAATCCTGGAGCCAGTGGATCGAATCGAGATCGAGATAGTTGGTGGGCTCGTCGAGGAGCAGGGCTTCGGGCTTGCCGAAGAGCGCCTGCGCGAGCAGCACCCGCACTTTCTGGCCGCCTTGCAACTCGCCCATTTTGCGCTGGTGGAGTTCCTCGGGAATGTCGAGGCCGTCGAGCAGGATAGCGGCATCGGCCTCGGCGGTGTAGCCGTCCTCGTCGCCAATGACGCCTTCGAGCTCGCCCAGGCGCATGCCGTCTTCGTCGGTCATCTCGGGCTTCTCATAGATGCGGTCGCGTTCTTCGAGCGCGGCCCACAGGGGCTTGTTGCCCATGATGACGGTGTCGATGACGCGATAGGCGTCGAAGGCGAACTGGTCCTGGCGCAGCACGCCGAATTTGCGCGGGCGGACCACGGTGCCCTTCTGCGCGTCGAGCTCGCCGGTGAGGACCTTCATGAAGGTGGATTTGCCGGAGCCGTTGGGGCCGGTGAGGCCGTAGCGGCGGCCGGGAACAAAGCTGACACTGACGTCTTCGAAGAGCACCTTCGAGCCGTAGCGCATGGAGACGTTGCTGGTACTGAGCATTCTTGGCTGATTCCTATTCCAGTTCCGGTTGCCGTAGTTGGGCCAGAGCGCATGGGCCCCGACGATACGGGCCCAAAGGTCAAATCGCAGTTCTGCCTTCCGCGGCAAGCGGCGTCTTTGCCTGGGTTGCAGTGCGGATGCAGCGCGCCGAAGCAGGCCGCGCCGGAGAATGTTTGCCTCTTCATTTTCTCACAGTGCGAGGGGGAAGCGAATTCTGGCTGGCGTAGAATAGCGCTATGCGCCGGGCCGGTTTGCTTGTCATTTTCGCTGCGCTGGTGCTTTCCCTTGCTCCATGCGATGCCGTCTGCGGGTCCATGAGGCACGGCGCCATGAATTTGTGCTGCGCTCCCGTGGCCCATTCCTTTGGCGCCGGCTGCTGCGCACCGGGGAACATCTCCGGCCGGCCTGCCGCGGATATCAACAGGCCGGTGGCAGGCGTGAAAGTGAAAGCGCCGGGCGGAGAGATCCTTATGCTCACCGCCGCACCTGCACTCGAGCAACGAACGTACGACAATTCCGTTACGCGCATTCCTCTTCATCCTCAGCCTCCCGCCGTCCGGCGCACCTGATCCCCCATCTCTCTCTCCGACGAAACGAGCTTCGACAAAATAAGCCGGCTGATCTGGCCTGAATAACGCATCGCGCAGGAGATCTTGCGCGCAGCGGCCGGCGTTTATGCGCCCCCGGCAGAAACCGGGGAGACCGCAGTGCAGGCGGAGGTAAAGATGAAGTTGCGATGGTGGGCAGTGTTCCTGCTCTGCGTTCCGGTAAGCGTGCGCGCCCAGATGAACATGGGCAGCCCGGTGGAGACCCTCAAGCAGAACGTCCTCAGGCATTCCGAATCAGGCACGAGCCTCGAGCCCGCATCCAGCGCGCCGCCGATGCTCATGCGCATGCACGGCAATTGGATGGAGATGCTGCACGGCGAAGCGCTGGCAGCCGAGCAGCAACAGACCGGGCCGCGCGGGCGTGACAAGCTGTTCAGCGCGAACTGGGTGATGCCCATGGCCCAGCGGGCCACCAAAAACGGGCAATGGACCTTCGCGGGCATGTTCAGTCTGGAGCCGGCCACCATCACCGGCCGTTATTACCCCGAGCTTTTTGAGCAGGGTGAGACGGCATTCGGTAAGCCAATCGTCGATGGCCAGCATCCGCATGACCTCTTCATGGAGCTGGCCGCCATCTATGATCAAAATCTCGGCGCGAGGGGATTGGCGACGGTCTATGTAGCTCCGGTGGGCGATCCCGCGCTGGGGCCTGTGGCGTTTCCGCATCGCGCCAGCGCGGAGAGCAATCCGCTGGCGCCGCTGGCGCACCATCTGCAGGATTCGACGCACATTGCCTACGACGTGCTGACCGGCGGCCTCACCTGGGGTCCTGTGCGCATGGAAGCATCGGGCTTTCACGGGCGCGAGCCGGGCGAGAACCGCTGGACGATTTATCAAGGCGCAGTGGATTCGTGGTCCGCGCGGCTGACCGTTGCGCCGGCTCGGGATTGGATCGCGCAATACTCGCTGGGCCGCCTGCATTCGCCCGAGGCGCTGCATCCGCAGGAGGATGTACTGCGCCAGACCGCGTCAGTGGGCGTGCATCATGCATGGACCGCAGCCGAGCTCGATGCGACCGCGGTGTGGGGACGCAATCACACCATCGGCACGGGCGTGAATGCGAATGGATATCTGGTCGAAGCCGAAGCCCGCCTGCGCGCGCGCCAGTCGCTGTGGACGCGCATCGAGAATGCCGACCGGACAACGGATCTGCTGGGCCCCGCGGCGCCGCCCGAAGAAAGCGTCGTAGGCCGTGTGCAGGCCTATACCGGCGGATATGCGCATCGCGTCTGGTCTGACGGATGGAGCGCGCTCGAGCTCGGCGCGCAGATCACGCTCTACAACACTCCGCCGCGGCTGATCCCTTTGTATGGAGATCATCCCGTAGGCGTGGCCGGCGTGTTGCACTGGCGCATCGGACGATGATTGGCGCCGCGAGTGGCGACGGGGCAGGTCAGAATATCTCGCGTAGCCGCGCAAACGAATCAAGCTCGATAAGATGCTGGCCCGCGGGCGCGGGATCGACCTCGGCGTGTTCCAGTACCCAAGTGTCTTTGTGGAAGAGAAAAACGGCATTCAGTCCGGCGGCCAGCGCCGGGTTGATATCGCTCTTGGGACTATTGCCGATCATCCAAGCCGCATGGAGTGCGAGGCCATGGCGGGCGATCACCTGGCGATAGGTGGGCGGATCTTTCTCGCCAACGATCTCGATGGCCGAGAAATGCGCCGCCAGCCCGGAGCGGGCAAGCTTGTCCGCCTGCTCGGCCTGGTCGCCCTTGGTCATCAGGATGAGACGATGCCGCGCGGCAAGGTCGGCCAGCGTCTCGGCCACATGGGGGAGCAGCTCGATCTCCTGCGCGGCGATCGCGCGGGCAAATCCGCGAATACTCTCGCGCTTCTCGTCCGTCACCTGGTGGGGGGTGAGGCGCTCAAAGCAGGCCACGAGCGAGCTCGTGAAGCTGTTCAGGCCGTAGCCGTGAGTGAGGATGGTTTCGCGTTCCACGGCGTTCAGCGCCTGGCGCACCTCGACCGGCGAATACTCGTCGTGATTGAGATAGCCGATGAAGGCCGCGATGGCGCGCTCGAAGTAGATGTTGTTCTCCCAGAGCGTGTCGTCGGCGTCGATGAGGAGCGTCTGGCCCGGCGGAAACTGCGGCATATTTTTGTATGGTACAGTCCCCGAGCGGCCGGCTTGCAACTCCGGAGTTTCCTCGCGGCGATGCGGAAATCGAGAAGATTGCGATTGAAGAGCAGGAGGCAGTTGCGGGAGAGCTACGCGCCTAACTCCGCGCGGATCGCAGCGGCAATTGCCTCCGCGTGCTTTTTCATCTTGCCTTCGTCTTCGGCTTCGATCATCACCCGGGCCAGGGGCTCGGTTCCGCTATAGCGGATGACCACGCGTCCCGTGTCCTGGAGCTCGTTTTCGGCGGCGTGGATCGCAGCCTGCACCGCCGGAATAGAGGCAAGCGGCTTTTTCTCGCGGACCTTCACGTTGAGAATGACCTGCGGGAAGACCTTCAGGTCGGCTGTCAGTTCCTCGATCGATTTGCCGGTGCGGGCCAGCAGATCGAGCACGACCAACCCCGTCAGCATGCCGTCTCCCGTTGTCGCCAAATGCGGAACGAGAATATGGCCGGACTGCTCGCCGCCGAGAGCCGCCTGGTGTTTCTGCATCTCTTCGAGAACGTAGCGATCACCCACCGGCGCGCGCAGCATGCGGATGCCGCTGCGCTTGAGTGCGGCTTCGAGGCCCATGTTCGACATCGTAGTGGCCACGACAAGATCTCCGGTGAGCAGGCCTCGCGTCTTCAAGTCGCGCCCAGCCAGCAGCAGGATGGCGTCGCCGTTGATGACGTTGCCGTGCGCGCCGGCGAGCATGCAGCGGTCAGCATCGCCGTCGAAGGTGAGGCCAAGATCGGCGCCCCGGGCCTTCACTTCCCGGGCAACATAATCCGGATGAAGCGCTCCGCAGTTTGCATTGATGTTGCGACCATCAGGCGCGATGTTGAGAAGCGTGATCTCGGCCCGGCTTTCCCGATTGAGCCGGTGAGAGAGTTCCGGAGCGATTGCGGCAGCCGCGCCGTGGGCGCAGTCCACAACGATCTTGAGATTTGCCAGCGAAAGACCGGGGATCGAATCGATGAGGAACTGAATGTAGTCGGCCTGGAGCGCGTGATTGTCTTCAATGGGCGGTAGGGAATTGGGATCAGGCGGGTGAATTTGCGCGGCGTGGTGCAGGATTTCATCTTCCATGGCCAGCTCGACCGAGTCGGGAAGCTTGAATCCATCGCCGCCGAAGAGCTTGATGCCGTTATCCTGCCAGGGATTGTGCGACGCTGAGACCACCACCCCGGCATGAAAGCCGTGGGTCCGCGCAAGGAACGCCACGGCGGGCGTGGGCACGATGCCGGCGCTTTCGACATGCGAGCCCGCTTGGCGGAGGGCGGCGGCCAGCGTGGCGGCGATCCACGGGCTGGACTCGCGGGTGTCGCGGCCGAGCAGAACGCGCGGCGCGGCTGCGGTTTTTCGCAAGGAGTGCGCCAGCGCCAGGCCAACGGCGAAGATGGTCGTCGGATCGAGAGGAGATTCGCCCGCGACGGCGCGAATGCCGTCGGTGCCGAAGAGTTTGCGAGAGTCAGTCACGGTCATGATTTGGATCGAATGCCTTTTTTGCCGCGGGCAGCCGCATTCGGCGTGGCAGCTTCCACGCGGCTGGTGAAGGCGCCGTCAGAAAGGCGCGTGGTGACGGTATCGCCGGAGGTAAGTTTGCTGACGGAGCGAATCAGCGAACCGTCGTCTGCGAGCACGAGAGCGTAGCCGCGATCGAGCACGGCGAGCGGCGAAAGCGAGTGAAGCCGGGATTGGAGCGAGTTCAGCGTGAAGGCCGAGGACTGAAGCACGCGCTCGAGGGACCGGTCGAGACGGGTGCGCAGGCCGACGAGCACTTCGCGGGTCTGCGCGATCGACTGGCGCGGGTCGTGACGGAGCACCGCTGCGGCAAGGCTGGCAATCCGGCTCTGGCGCAGGCGAATCTGCGCGGCCAGCGCGGACTCCTGCCGAAATGCAAGATCGTCCAGGCGCTGGGCGCGGCGATGCAGCAGCATGGAGATGCGCGAATCGGCGCGGGCAATCGAGAGATCGGCAAAGCATCGCCGCGCGTGCAGGAGCTGGAAACGCATTGCCCGCTCCAGCCGGTGCGCCTGCGTGGCCAGGTGCTCGAAAATTTTGTGCTGCGCCTCGGTGATGAGCTCAGCGGCCGCTGAAGGCGTAGGAGCGCGCAGGTCGGCGGCGAAGTCGGCGATGGTGAAGTCAGTCTCGTGGCCGACTGCCGAAACGACCGGCAAACGCGAAGCGGCAATCGCGCGGGCGACGCGCTCGCTGTTGAAAGCCGCGAGATCCTCAAGCGACCCTCCGCCGCGGGCGAGCACGATGAGGTCGACCGATGCCGGACCCTCGCGAGAAGCCGCATTGAGATCGGCGATCGCGGCTTCAATCTCCGCCGGCGCCGATTCGCCCTGCACTGACACCGGATAGAGCAGCACGTTCAGCCCCGAGTGGCGCCGGCCGACGATGTTGAGAAAATCGCGGATCACCGCCCCGGTTGGGGAAGTGACGATGCCCGCGGTTCGCGGAAAAGCCGGGAGCGGACGTTTGCGCGCTGCGTCAAAGAGCCCTTCGGCTTTGAGGCGCTCCTTGAGCTGCTCGAAGGCAAGCTGGAGTGAGCCCGCGCCCACCGGCTCCATTGTCTCGGCCACAAGTTGCATCTGGCCGCGCTGCTCGTACACGCTCACCTTGCCGCGGACCAGCACGTGGAGACCATCTTCGGGCCGGAAACGCAAGAGCAACGCTTGCCGGCGGAAGAGAACCACGGGAAGCTGCGCGCCCGCGTCCTTCAGCGTGAAATAGAGATGGCCGGAAGGCGCGGGCCGGCAATTCGAGATCTCGCCCTCAACCCACACATCCCCATACGCCTGCTCCACTGACTCGCGCACCCGGGTGACAAGCTCGTTGACGGGCCAGATGCGCCGGGTGGGCGCCGGGTCGTCAAAGTTGAGGCCCAGTTGCGGGTCGAGATCGAGCCGCGGGGCCAGATCGAGCTGCGGCGATCGGTTGTGCCGGGTCATTCCTTTTACGAGTGTAACGGGTGCCTCTCATCCGCGGCTCTCGATCACCGAGCGCAATTCAGCCGTCATCGCGGCGAGCCGGGCTGAGGAATCCGGGTCGGGATGATCCGCAAAAAAGGTCATCTCGATCTCGCGCGCGAGAACCGTGCCGCGCTCGAGATTGAAGGTGCCGAGCACGCCGGCCAGCTTGTGAGCCGCCGAGTGCGCGGCTTCCCGCTGTTCCGGATGGAGCGATCCCGCGCTGAGCGATTGCACTGCCGATTCGAGAATCGTGACGCGCTCCTGGATCTCCGGCAGGAATTTGGCCCACAGGCGATCAAGTGCAGCCGCCAGATCAGGTTGAGCGGTTTTGTTCGTGGACTCCATGAAGAATGGACGGTCAGCGCCAGCCCAGCACGCCGGCGATCTGCGTGGAGAGGGTGAGTGGGTCAAAGGGTTTGAAGAGGATGGCTTCAACCCCCAGGTCGGCAAAGCGGCGCTGGTCCGTGCTCTGTACCTTCGCGGTCAGCAGCAGCACCGGAATGCGCGAGGTAGCGGGATTCTTGCGCAACTCGCGGAAGGTGGTCGGACCGTCCATCCCCGGCATCATCACGTCGAGCAGGATTGCATCCGGCTGGTACTCGGCGGCGCGGACCAGGCCCTGGGCGCCGGAGCTGGCCATCATGACCTCCCATCCGGCCACGCTCTCCAGGCTCAGCGCCGCCACTTCCCGGATGTCGTCTTCGTCGTCGATGATCAGAATTTTGCGTGCCACAGCGGAAATCCTCCGGAATCATTGTGAAGCGCCATAGAGGCGTTGTCGATGGATGTGGAAACCGGCGCAGCCTACGAATTGGGTACCGAGGATTCGGGTGAAGGTGCATCTTCCATGAGCCGTGAGCGGCGCAGCATGGTCAAAACCAGAGCTTCAAGCTGCTGCGGCTGCACCCGGGCCTTGGCCAGGAAATGCGTGGGGCCGAGCGTCAGATGACGGCGCTCGGTGGGGGAGAGTTCGCGGCCCGAATACACCACCAGCGGAAGGCGCGCGAGAGTTTCATTCTGGCGCAGCCAATCCACCACATTGAAGCCATTGCCGTCAGGCAGACCGATGTCGAGCACCATCAGATGCGGCTGGAAGGCGAAACACGCGTCGATTGCTTCCTGCAGCGAGTGCGCCAGGTGCACTTCAATGCTCTCACGCGAGAAGACCTCGCCAATCACCCGCGCCAGGTCCTGGTCGTCTTCGACGATGAGGATGCGCGCCTTTTCGCCCGGCCCGCAGAGCACGCGCGCCAGTTCGCCGAGCAGGGCGTCCTCATGAAGCGGCTTGGAGACAAACCCCTCCGCCCCCGCGGGAAGTTCAGCTCGAGTCTGGGCGCTATCGACGGAGAGCAAAACCACCGGGGTTCGCGATTCGGGATCGAGGCGGCGCAGAAGCGGCAGAATCTCCCAGCCGTTCATGCCATCCAGCGCTGTATCGAGCAGGATAGCCTGAACACTCTCACTCGCCGCGGCCAGCGTCTGCTCGACCGTCGAAGTCTCGAGCACACGATAGCCATGCCGAACCAGTTGCGCGGCGATGCGGGGGCGAGCCTCGGCTACGGCGCCGGCCAGGAGAACTGTCCCGGTGCGCGATTCGCCTACGAACGGCTCGACCGGTTCGAGCGGTACCGGCTTGTAGGGAAGAAAGACGCGGAAGGTCGATCCGCGGACCGGATTGCGCTCCGCCCAGATGCGCCCGGAGTGTTGCAGGACAATGGTGCGGCAGATCGCCAGGCCCAATCCGCTGCCGCCCTTTTGGCGCGAATCCGAGGCATCCACCTGCTGGAAGCGGCCGAAAATGGCCTCCAGCTTGTCGGCGGGAATCCCCCGGCCATGGTCGATCACCGAGATCGTCACGCCGGTGATGCCGGGCCGCAGCATCACGGAAACCGCCGAGTTGGGGGGAGAGAATTTGACTGCGTTCGAGAGCAGATTGGTGAGCACCTGCAGCAGGCGATCGGGGTCGGCGCCGATCTCCACCTGGGTCGTATCGTGGATCAACTGCACGCCGGCCGCATCGGCCACCGGCTGCATGCCATCGATGGCCTGACTCACGATCTCCGCCAGCTGGACGCTGCGGAAGGCCAGCGGCTCGCGGCCGCTCTGGATGCGCTCAAGATCGAGGATATCGTTGATCAGCCGCACCAGGCGGTCGGAGTTGGTAAGCGCAATGCGGAGAAGATTCGCGGCTTTTGCACTCAGGTCGCTCAGAATGCCCGAGGAGAGCAGCCCGAGCGCGCCCCGGATCGAGGTGAGCGGCGTGCGCAGCTCGTGGCTGACGGTGGAGATAAATTCGTCCTTCAGCCGGTCGAGGGCGTAGCGCTGGCTGATATCGCGAAAGCTCAGGACCGACCCGGAGAAGCGGCCCTGCTCGGGAATCGGGGTCAGCGCGTATTCTGCCGGAAACGATGAGCCGTCGGCCCGGTAGATGCTGTCTTCTCCGGCTGTGGCGCGCGGCTGCGAAGCATTGCGCAGCAGCATGCAATCGTCTCCGCACGCGCGGTCTTTGGGAGCCGAGCCGTGCAGGAGGTCATGGACCGATCTGCCGGTGAGCGCCGGGGCATCGGCGCCCAGCATGCGGGCCGCCGCAGGATTGGCGAAACCGATCTGGCCATTCTGGTCGAGGCCGCAGATTCCGTCGGCAACCGAATCCAGCAGCACCTCCTGCCGCCGGGAGAGCTCTTCGGCCCGGCCCCGTTCCTGTGAGCGGGCCAGCATCTGCCCCAGAGAGGCGGCCACTGTTTCGACCGTGGCCATCGCTTCGCGGTCCTCGCGCAGTGTGTAGCGGCAATAGAACTCGAGAACCGCCAGAACATTGCTGCCCACCCGCACTGGAACAGCCCATCCCGAGGCCATCTCCTGGCGCAGGGCGGATTGAGCGCGCGGCGTGGGCGGCAGGGCGGTCAAATCGGATGCCCACACCGAGCGGCCCTCTTTCCACGCGCGGCCGGCCAGCTCAGCGCCCAGATCGATGGTGAGCCCCATGCTTTCGCGGATCAGCGTCTCCGATCTGCGGCCCGGAGTGCCCCAGGCTGTGCTGAACTCCAGATGGTTCTGCTTCGCGTCCACAGACCACTTGATGCCCGCATCCCAGCCTTGCGAAATGCAAAGAGCCTCCAGAATGTGCATGGCCGCGGTCTCTGCTGAAACGTTTTCTCCCACGATCTGGCTTACCGCAAGCTGCAGCGCCAGGCGATGCTCCCGCTGCTTCTGCTGGGTCACGTCGCGCAGCAGGCAGCGCACCGCCAGCGGATTGCCCGCCTTCTGCCGCTGGCTGAGACTCAGTTCAAGATCCAGCATCCGGCCGTCCCGCGTGTGATGGCGAAGCGGGGCGCGATCCACCGCCTCTCCGTCGAGTGCGCGCCGGAAGAGCGTCGCTGTCTCTCCGCGGGATGCGGCGGTAAAAAGCTCTTCAAAGGATTCGAGCGCGAGCAGCGCCGGGTCATCGTACCCGAAGCAGCGCTTCCAGGCTGGATTGGCATAGAGGAACCGTCCCGCTGGACTGAGCGTCGCAATCATCTCGTTCGAACTTTCGAAGAGGTCGCGATAGCGCTCCTGTGACTCCCGCAGAGCCAGCTCATGGCGATGAGTCGCGCTCTGGTCCAGGGCCACGGCAACCAGCCCGGAAAGCGCCCCGGAACCGTCCCGCAGGGCGGAGATATGGAGGGTCGTCTGGACCACGGCTCCGTCCTTCCGGAGCATCTGCGTTTCGAAGCTGGGCACCATGCTCGGCGGCAGCATGCGCACGCAATCGAGGTAATGGGAGAACAAGGGGTCCGGAGCTGACAGCGGTGGTTTTTCACAGCCGCTGAGCTTTTGCATCTCGGCTGTCAGGCGCTCGGCCTCGCCTTTGGCCAGAATGTCTGTAAAACACACTTCGCCGGTAAGCTCGGCGGCGTGACAGCCGAGCAGCCGCTCGGCGGAGGGGTTGGCGTAACTCAGCGTCCCGTCCAGGTCGATCGCCAGCATCGCCGGACCCGCCGACTCGACGAGCTCCTTCGACAACTCGCGCCTGGAATCCGCCGCTGGTTTCAGAAGGGCATGGGCATGCGTGCGCAAACGGAGAGCCAAAACTGCGGCGGCCAGCACCGCTGCGAGCACGAGGAGGGCATCGTAGCGCTCGCCGGCGGTTACGCGAAGCACCACAGCGCCGGTAGCCACAGCCAGCGCCAGTATCGCGAGGATGGGCCACACAAGCTGCTTGCCGATCCAGGCTGTAGGTTGTCGGTCTTCAGTTGTGCCGATCTCCATTGATCGGACCGCCATCTATGCCCCCATTCAATCTTCGGCGTTTGCCCTTCCCGTCTGCCGAATCGGTCCAAATCCTGCCAATCGTTCAAGTTCCGCAGTTTTCCGGCCGCCCTCTTTCTTCCCTATATCGGGATCGTGCCGGCAACCTAAGCCCTTCCCTCACGCGGCGATACGTGGGGCGGCTTCAAGGAAATATAGATGCGTCTCAGCCTTACCTCGCCTGAGGAGCAAGCCTCTGAAGCATGCGACAAACGCCGACTGGGGGAAAAATTTCGGTGCGCATCGCAGCCATTTCAAATTCTTAAGCGCGATTTGCAAGTAGTATAAGGCCTGGTCTGGAAGGCTCTATAGCATTTTAGCGGGATGGTTATCCTCTTCAGTACCGGCGGGCTCCCGTCGCCGCAAATGGGAACGATCCGGCCATCGGCCTGAGCCCAGTCCCTGAGCCCAGTCATCGAGGCCCGGAACCGTATACTGGCTCCTATGTTAAGGAGAATTTTCCGTTCCATTTTCACGCGTCCGGTGCTCGCCGCGATGGGCACAGCATGCATTGCCTTGCTTCCTTCTCTGGCTCACGCCTGGGGTAGTGAGGGGCATAAGCTGGTCAACAAGCTCGCTGCCAGCACGCTGCCCGCGGACGTTCCGGCCTTCCTGCGCTCCCCGGCCGCGGTCGATGAGATGGAATACCTTGGTCCGGAGCCGGACCGCTGGCGTTCCCCGGCCGAGCCAGAGCTGAACGCAGCGCAGGCGCCGGAGCATTTTATTGACCTGGAACTCGCCGATGCCCTGGGACCGCTGCCGCGCAAGAGGCTGGATTTTGAAGCCAAGGTCTTTGCCGCGGGGCAAAGGCCGGAAAAGATCGGCTTGCAGCCCTGGGTGACTGACGAAGTGTGGGAGCGGCTCAAGTCCGCGATGCGCCAGTACCGTGAGCTGAAAGCCTCAGGCGGGGATACGGCGCCGGTGGAGCAGGCGATCATCTTCTATGCCGGATGGCTCGGCCATTATGTGGGAGACGGCTCGCAGCCGCTGCACGTGACCGTGCAGTACAACGGGTGGACAGGCCCGAATCCTAACGGCTATACCACCGCCCATCAGATCCACTATGAGTTCGAGAGCCCGTTTGTCGCGGCAAATATTCACGCGCCGGAGGTGGAAGCCAAGATGACGCCCGTCAAGGCGATCGACGGCGACATGTTTGACGCCTACATGGCGTATCTGCGCCACACCGCGACATATGTCGAAAAGGTCTATCAGCTCGAGAAGGCGGGCGGTTTTGTGGGAGCCGGAACGCCGGAATCGCGGGAGTTTACCGCGGAGCGGCTGGCTGCGGGAGCCAGCATGCTGCGCGACATGATCTACACCGCATGGCTTGACAGCGCGCAGCCGGTACCTGATCCCTACGCGGGGAAGTAGACGGGACGGGAATGATCGGAACGACGGTCAATCTGCGGGTCAATCTCCGGAAATGGCCTGGGTACTGGCCCCCGGATCAATCTCCGGAATTGGAGCTTGCTAAAGCGGGAATCCGCCGCAGCATCACCGTGAGAGTGGCGGTCAACAAAATCACCGCCGGCAGCGCGACCACCAGCCAGGCCACCAGCGCATGCGCGGCCAACACCGTGAGCGCGCCGAGATTGGCCAGCAGCGCAGCTGTTGAAAGGTGCAGCAGCGCTCCGGAAGTCAGGCTGGCCTGCGCACCGGTTGAAAAGAGCTTGCCGCCGAGACGCACGAAAGGCACCACAAGCGCCAGTTGGAAGGGCATGGCCGCATAATTGGCGGCCTGAATCGCGGGCAGGTTCAGCCGTAATCCCAGCGCGACGGCGGCGCAGAGGACGGTTGGAATACCGACTACGGGAATGCAGCCGATGGCAAATCCGAGCGCGAGGGTCAACGCGAGACGGCGCGGCGAGATACCATGGCAAAGCCAGTGGACCAGATCGCGCTTCATCGAACTCGGCGCTGTCACGTTTCCCCCTGCGTTAAACCTATCGACACATTTTGGAGTTCTATAGTTGCTTCGCGATGAAACTTTAGTAAATGAACCAAAAGTGGCAGGGGGTCGGTGTTCCTGAGCTGAACAGATGCCCTGGTGAGAGAAAGCGGAAATCGCGCCGGATCAAGGGGGCATTCCGATGGCTGCGCCAGGGGGGCATTCCGAGGCTGCGCCAGGCAACCAATAACTGCGGTACACTAGGTGCGCATGCGGATATTCGGCATCGACTGCGGGACCGAGCTGACCGGTTTTGGCGTTGTCGAATCGGTTGAGCACCCGCGCGGTCCGCGTCTCGAATGCCTGACGCATGGCGCCGTGCGGCTGGCCAAGTCTCAATCTTTGCCGGAGCGGCTGGATCAGGTTTTCCGTGAACTCACGGCGGAGCTTGAGAACTGGCGCCCGGATACCGTGGCGGTTGAAGAAGTGTTTTATTCCGTGAACGCGAAATCGGCCCTGAAGCTGGGGCAGGTACGGGGTGTGGCGCTGCTGGCTGCCGCGCGGAGGGGAATTCCGGTGGCGGAGTATGCGCCGCTGAAGATCAAGTCCAGCGTGGTGGGTTACGGGCTGGCGAAGAAAGAGCAGGTGCAGTTCATGGTGGCGCGGCTGCTCGGTCTGGATACGTTGCCACAGCCCGCAGACGCGGCGGATGCACTGGCCATTGCCATCTGCCACATTCACACCGCGCAGACACTCGCACGTCAAACAACCGCAGTTCAAGCAACCGCAGTTCAAGCAAGCGCGATTCAAGGAGCGGGGCGATGAGATTGCGGTTGACGCTGGCGGTCTTCGCGCTTGCGCTGGGCGCGGGCAGCCGGTGCGGACGGGCCCAGGATTACGCGGTGGATCGGCTCGCGAGCCGTCCTGCGAGCTCGCCCGTAGTGTTGGTCGACTTCTCCGACCCCAGCCTCAGCCCGTCGCACTGGACGCTCACGCTGCATCCCGACGGGAGCGGGCACTTTCACTCCGAGATGGGCAAGACGCCCCAGGTTGATACGCAGGAGATCGATGCGCCCGACATTGACCGGGACGTTCAACTGGGCGTCAGTTTTACGTCGAAGGTCTTTGAGGCCGCGCATCACCACAAGTTCTTCAACGAAGATTGTGACAGTCACCTCAAGGTCGCCTTTCAGGGCTGGAAGAAGCTCAGCTACACGGGACCCGAGGGCAGCGGATCGTGCACCTTCAATTACTCCAAGGATAAGGAGATCCAGGCCCTCGGCGATTCACTGGGCGCAGTCGCTGAGACCATTCTCGAGGGAGCGCGTCTAGAGATTCTTCTGCAGCACGATCGCCTCGGCCTCGACAAGGAGATGGAATTCCTGGTGGATGCCGCGGGCAATGGCCGCGCGCAGCAGATCTGCGCCATCCGGGAAATTCTGGTCCGGCTGGCCCAGGATGACGAAGTCTTGGAGCGGGTGAGAAAACGGGCCAGGCTGCTTCTCGCGCAGGGCGACAGTTAACCTTATAAATCGCCACCCAGCGGCGGTTTTACGCGACTTTTCCCGCTGGCGCTTGTCCAATCTAATGTTGGGCTGCCGTTAAAATGTACCGGGTCGCCGGCATCGGCGGGGGAAGGCGGGTCAGCATGGATCGCATGGGGAACCACAAGAGAATCAGCAGGCGCCGGAGCGGCGCATTGGCTATGGGCTGGGTGGGCCTGCTTCTGGGAGTGATCTGCCTGGCGCCGGTCGTCCTGCGGGCGGACGATGCCGCGCCGGGCGCACTGGGTCCCGGGACGCGCGCGGTGCGCCTCAGTTCCGTGGATGGGACAGTCAAGGTGGCCCAGGGCGGCCAGGTGGTCGCCGAGCAGGCCACGATCAATTCGCCTTTGTTCGAGGGCATGCAGGTAACAACGGCCGATGATGGACGCGCGGAAATCCAGTTTGAGGATGGAAGCGTGGCCCGGCTTTCGCCCGACAGCGTGCTGACGCTGACCGCTCTGCGCGGCGAAGGGGCGTCCGGCGACGCGGAGATGACCCTGAACAGCGGACTTGCCTACTTTGAGCTGCAGGGGACCGGCCAATCCGGCCAGATGACCGTTCATTTCGGCGATAGCACGGTGACCGCCAGCGGGTTCACGGTCTTCCGCCTGAACATGGATGCTGCCCCCGGCGAGCTTGCGGTCTTTTCAGGTAATGCGCATATCGAGGGGAGTAATGGCGCACTGGCTCTCGATCTTCATGGCGGCGAGAGCGTGAAGCTAATTCCGGGCGACCCGAGCCATTCGGTCGTGGCGGAAAATATCGAGCCGGACTCATGGGACGCGTGGAACTCCGACCGCGATCAGGCCCTTAACGCGGAGGCCAGCACGCCCACCGGAGCGGCGAACAATATCTCTCCCGATGAGAGCCAGAACCCGGCCTGGAATGACCTGGACGCCAACGGCAACTGGTATGACGTGCCGGGCCAGGGCTACGTCTGGTCGCCGTATGAGGCGGCCAATACCGGATGGGATCCATACGGCAATGGAAACTGGATGTACACATCCGGATACGGGTACGTCTGGGCATCCGGCTATCCATGGGGTTATTTGCCCTACCAGTGCGGAGCCTGGAATTTTTACGACAATTTCGGCTGGGGTTGGGCGCCAGGCTTCGGCGGCTGCCATCCCTGGTGGGGCGGGGGCTATTACCCCGGATTGAGGTTCGGCGGGTCGTTGCCCGGCGGTTACCGTCCTCCTCACCGGCCTTTGCCGCCGTACCCGCCGGGCCGCGGCCGGCCCATCCCCATGATCGCGGTTAACCGCCGCGTGGGCACCACGGTAGCCAGCCTGCCGCTGCGGGACAGGAACACGCCGGTAACCATTGGCGGCAATACCGTCCAGCCTCTGCGGCCGCTCGGTATGCGCCCTGAATCTGGGCGGCCGGCGGCGAGTTTCGCCGAGCAGGAAGCGCATACCTATGGCAGCCCGACGCGCAGCCTGAACGCAAACGGGCCGGGCAATACTCCCAACCGCGGAGCCTATTCGGCAATGCCCGGCAATGGGCAGTACCGCCCGTCACCCGGCATTCGAAGCTATACGCCGCCCAGTCGCAGCGCCCCTGCGCCGGCCAGTCATCCATCGTATAGCGGTGGTGGTGGCGCGTCGCATGGTGGCGGCGGTTCATCCGGCGGCGGTGGTGGCGGCTCGCATGGCGGTGGAGGCGGCGGCGGTGGCGGGGGCGGAGGCCACAAGTAATCCGGTCCTGTAATCGGGTGCTGGAAATCATTGCGAAACAGAAGAGGCCCCATCGTCCGCGCATTTTGCGTTTGGAGGATGGGGCCTCTTCTTTGAGATTGCCTTCCGACGTGAGGAGGATGATCTCCATAGCCAGCACAAATTCGATTGCCGCTGCCATGCGCCTCGTAATAGCATGAAATCTCATTTCCCAAGGGCTCCGGGTTCTGGCCGTTGATCACGCTCCAAATCGAGCGCCGGCAGCGTGCCAGATATTGTGCGGGATTGAGTTCGAACGCTCTCCGCGAATCGACACAGCCAGTCTCCCGGTTTGTACATCGTATGAAAGACAAAGCGCCGAATTCGGAACCGGACTCCAGGGGATGGCCCGCAGCGATGAGCTGGGTGGGCCGCATTACTGCGCTGATCGGTCTGGGCGCCAGTCTCGCCGGTGGGGTGACATGGCTTGTGCGCCACCACGCGGCCGCGTCTGAGCGCACGGCCCGGATGGCTCTGGCGAAGGCGCAGGCCGAACAGGGAGACTACCAGGGATCGATAGCGACGTACCAAGAGATCCTGAAGGAAGAGCCGGCCTACCGCCCCGCTCTCGACCTCGAGCTGAGCACGGCGGAGCAGTGGGCGGAGGATTTTCACGCGGCAGCGCCGGAAGGGCAGAGTACAGCCGCAACGGCAGCGGCGATGTTGGACCAGATCCTGCCCATCCTCGACGGAGGCCTCTCGCGCGCCGGCCGGGCGCAGATGCCGGACATTCTGGCTCATGTCGGCTGGGCGCACTGGCTGAACCAAAGCATGGCGGAGAGAGAATTCGGGCCGGCCGCGGAGCAGAATCTGCGCGCCGCGTTGAAGCTCGATCCTCAGAACGTGTATGCGAACTCGATGCTGGGCAACTGGATTCTGCAAAATAACGGCGATCTCGCCCAGGCGATGAGTTACTTCGCCGTGGCCGCGGCGACCGGCAAAGCGCGCCCGTTCGTGAGACGGCTCGAAATGGGAGCGCTCACGTATCTCGACCGGAAGGGAGCGAGAGCCGCCCAAATCAGAGTCGCCAATGATATGCGCAAGGGGAGCGAATCGCTCGACAGTGAGTACAAGAGCCGGATTTTGAGCTTCTGCTTCGATCCGGTCGTCACCGAGCCCGGCGAGCTTGCGGAGTCGCTTTCGGCCGTGCCCCCGGACGAAGAGTGGAAGACCTACCTATGGCTCGATGAGAATCCCGACCAGGAAAATCACGATCTCGCCCATGCATTTATCCATGCCAACCTGCTCGAAGTGAGCGGCGATCGAGCCGGATCGCTCACGCTTTTCAGAACCTTGCAGCAGGAGTTGAAGAGCTCCGATGGACGGATGAAAGACTCAGTGGATGCGGCGGTTGTGCGGCTCTCGCACAGCTAGTTGGAGAACCGGCCGGGGATTCTAATCGCGTTTTTAGCAATTTCGCACCCATTGTCTCTCAGCCGCGCCTTGTTAGTAACCCAATTGAGTGATTTTCGTCACCGCTTTCTATGGTTACCCTGGATTAGATTTAACTCATCTTCAGGAAGCAGATCCCGCAGATCAGGGGAAAAACCCACCAGGGGGTAAGGGAGAGACTCCGTGCCCGGAGTCCGCCTGAACCACTGGCCCCGATTTGCCTGCTCCGGAGTTGGAGCAGTTTCTATCCAATGAAAACATTTTTCTGGTTTATGGTGGCGGCTTGCGCCCTGGCGCTCACGGGATGCGGCGGTGCATTGCCAGTCACTTCAAACGCCTCGACCTCGACGCCCTCGACACCTGCCTCGTCTTCACCGTCGACTCCTTCGTCGACGTCCCCCTCTACGCCTCCGTCGACTCCCCCATCGACCCCGTCGACTCCGCCCTCGACCCCGTCGACTCCGCCCTCGACCCCGACGACGCCTCCCTCGACGCCGACGACGCCCCCATCGACCCCGTCGACACCTCCCTCGACAGTTCCAGCGGGGGCAACGACGCTCTCAAACATTCAAAATAGCCCGGGGTGGGAAAGCTGGGGCCAGCTGGCTCCGGTTTATTCGGATTGCGATGCGCCGTGCTCCGGCGTGACCTGGAACCTGACACAGGGCGTTGCGTCGCCTTCGTTAAGCGGCAACGCGGCCCAATTCCAAATCAGCGGGACGACCCCTTATGCCGACGTGCTGTGGACGAATCCGGTGTTGGGCCAGTTCTCCTCGCAGGGGCTGCCGGATAACAATCACACGCTGCTGCCGACCATCCATAACTTCGTCTACGACGCCGATTTTTACGTGACCGACGCCTCGGTGACGCAGGTGCTGGAGTTCGACATCAACCTGTACATGAATTCAATGGCGTGGACGTGGGGCAATCAGTGCAACCATCTCGGCGATGGCGATTGGGACATCAGCGCCAACTCCGGCTGGAAGTCGACTGGAGCGCCGTGCCAGCTGATCGATAACGCATGGAATCACGTGACCATTCAAGTGCAGCGCGAGGACGACAACACTCTCTTGTTCCAGACCATCACACTGAACGGCATTACGGCGAATATCAACAAGACGCTTTCTCCGTATGCCGTGCCGGCAAGCTGGTATGGCGTTACCGTGAACTACCAGATGGATGGGGATCGCTTTGAGTCGTCGAACACGACGTATCTCGATAATCTGAGCTTGACCTACTGGTAGAGAAACAGTTCACAGCTTTCAGTTCACAGTTCTCAGTTGTCCAGCGGCAACCAACTCGGAGCCCAGAAAAGGGGAGGAAATAGATCCCTCCCCTTTCTGTTCTTCACGCCACGAACTCAGTCTCTTCGTGCCACGAATTCAATCGTTGTAGTTCAGGCTTTCGAGGCCCAGATAGACGGCGCCAGAGCCCAGCTCTTCTTCAATCCGAAGCAACTGGTTGTACTTGGCGACGCGGTCCGTGCGGCTGACGGAGCCGGTCTTGATCTGGCCCACGCCTGTCGCCACCGCAAGATCGGCAATAAAGGTGTCTTCGCTTTCGCCGGAGCGGTGCGAAATAACCGAGGTGTAACCGTAGCGGCGACCGAGATCGATCGCCTCCAGCGTCTCGGTGATGGTGCCGATCTGGTTCACCTTGATGAGGATCGAGTTGCCTACGCCCTCTTCGATTCCGCGCTGCAGCCGTTGCGTGTTGGTGACAAAAAGATCGTCGCCGACAAGTTGAATGCGGCTGCCCAGCTTGTCGGTAAGCGTCCGCCAACCTTCCCAATCATCTTCGGCCAGGCCGTCTTCGAGAGAAACGATCGGATACTGGCTGCTCCAGCTATCCCAGAAGTTCACCATCTCGTCGCTGGTCAGCTCGCGCTTGTCGCTCTTCTTGAAGACATAGCGGTTCTTATCCTTGTCGTAGAACTCGCTGGTAGCCGGATCGAGCGCGATGGCGATCTGCTCGCCGGGTTTGTAGCCGGCCTGGTGGATCGCTTCGAGAATCAGCTCGACAGCCTCGGTGTTCGCCTTGAGCGAGGGCGCGAATCCGCCTTCGTCACCCACGGCCGTGTTGTAGCCCTTCTTTTTCAGAACGCCTTTGAGAGTGTGGAAGGTTTCAGCAGCCCAGCGCAGCGCATCGCTGAAGCGCTCCGCCCCCACCGGCATGATCATGAACTCCTGAAAATCGACATTGGAGTCAGCATGCGCGCCGCCGTTGAGCACGTTCAGCATCGGCGTGGGCAGCACGCTGGCGTTGATGCCGCCGAGATAGCGATAGAGCGGAATCTCGAGCGTCTGCGCCACGGCCCGCGCCGCCGCCATTGAAACCGCGAGGATCGCATTCGCGCCCAGCTTGCTCTTGTTCGCCGAACCATCCAGCGCGATCATGGTCTGATCGATCAGCCGCTGGTTCGCCGCGTCCATGCCTTCGAGCTCCGGCGCAATTACTGTTTCCACGTTGGCCACCGCCTGCAGAACGCCTTTACCCAGGTAGTGGCTCTTGTCTCCGTCGCGCAGTTCCACGGCTTCATGCTCGCCTGTCGAAGCGCCGGAAGGCACAATCGCGCGGCCCAATGCGCCGCTTTCCAGAATCACGTCCGCTTCCACGGTCGGGTTACCGCGCGAGTCCAGGACCTCGCGGGCGCGGATGGCAACAATCTCAGTCATATCGCTCCTCATAATGCGATGCAGCAGCCGGTCGTTCAATTGGGGACGGCGATCCACGGCAAGTGCTTTGCCGGCAGCGCTTTGAATGGTGTTCAAAAGCCCCTGCATGTGTGGAGTCACCTCTGAGTCAGGTAAGAAAAAAAGCAGCCGTATTCCGTTTGGATTCTAACAAACCGGACTTCCACCGCTGTGTATGAGGGGTCACACCGGCGCGGGTCTTCTTATGGCGCACGCGGGATTAACCATCTCGATTCGTACCGTAGAAGGCACCCGCAGCCTGCCCCGTGCTTCTTGCGGATCGCGAACGCGCTAGCCTGCTCATAGGTGCATTCTGCGCGTAGCGCCCTCGTGCTCTTACCCGCTCGCCGTTTGCGCAACTATTGACGCGGTTCCGGGTCTAAATTGCATGGGGAGTTTCTGCCCGCGAATAAGCGTCTCGAAGGAGTCCAAGATGAACCGCGCCCCTCTCGTGTGCGCCTTGTTATGCGTCTCGTTAGTTGCTGCCGCAACCGCTGTGGCGGCCCAGACCTCGCAGTCGAACCCCTACGCCGGGACTTCGAGTCCGCCCCCGGACGACACCATCATCGACAACACGTCGCCGGCGCCGGCAGTCAAGCCTCCGGCAGCGCGCTACGCGCAGCCCGCAGCGCCGGTTCAGCCGCAGTCCGCTCCGGCCCAATCGTTTTCCACCGCTCCGGCTCAGGGCGGCGCCGATGGCGTCGTGCAGGTTGTGCCCGACTCCTCAACGGAGCCGGCGCTGAATGAGCGTGCGGAGAGCAGCGATCCCGACGGCGATATTGTGCACCCCGGTCCACTTCCGCCCGGTGAATTGGGCGAGGGCACTCAGATTCGCGTTCGCTTGCTCGACCGGCTTTCCACCTCTCAGAGCCGGCCCGGCGACACCTTCCGCACACGCGTGGCCTCGGATGTCTTCCGCGGCAATGACATTCTGATTCCTGCCGGAGCCGAGATCGACGGCACCATCGTTCAGGTTTCGACGGGCCACACGGGCGGCCATGGTTCCATGCTGCTGCGCCCCGAGACCGTGATTCTGCCCGATGGCTCGCGCTATCGCCTCTATGCCCAGCTGACCGGAGCTCCGGGTTCGAATACCCGCGTGGGAGCCGAGGGAAGTGTCACTCCCGATTCGCGTCTCAAGAAAGACGGCATCGAGTATGGCGGTGCGGTGGGGGCGGGAGCGGTCACCGGCGCAATTCTTGCTGGACCCGCAGGTGCGCTCGCCGGCACTTTGATTGGCGCGGGCGCGGTCACGGCACACTTGCTTATCGATCATCCGCAGGCAACGCTCGCATCCGGCACGGCGCTGCAATTTTCGCTGACGGAACCGCTCAGCCTGGCGGTATTGGCACAACAGGCGCCCGCGGCAGCAAGCGCGCAGCCGGGAGCCGCAACTCAGCCCGCGCAGGATGCGCAGCCGGATTCAAGCGACGCTCCCACGGCGTCCGGTGCAGTTTCCCAGAATTGAGACCTGCGATCACGGAGCCTATCGAGCGCTGCGACATCTTCAGTGCGGCGCTCGACCTTTCTTAGATCTGTATTCGATCCCTGCCCGATATCCGTGACGCGCCGCATACTCTCGCGCAGGCGTGCCGTGCCCGGTTCCTGGCGCAAGGGTCCCTAGCGCTGCGCATGTACACTTGGAAAATCAGATCGTCAGGAGAGCGTTGCCTTTCCGATTCGTCTTTCATCTATGGATAAATTTGTTATTCGCGGCGGCAATCCATTGACCGGCGCTATCCGTGTTTCGGGCGCAAAGAACTCGGCACTGCCATGCATGGCTGCCGCGATTCTTACCGACGAGGCGATCACGCTCGAGAACATGCCGCAGGTGCGTGATATCGAAACCGAGCGGAAGCTGCTCGCCTCGATGGGCGCTGAAGTGGATCTGCGCGAAGGCGAGGCGCAGGACCGCACCACGATCAGTTGCCGCACGCTCTCTGACCCGGTGGCCAAGTACGAGATCGTCAAGACCATGCGCGCCAGCTCGCTGGTTCTGGGTCCGCTGGTGGCTCGCTGTGGGATGGCGCGAGTCGCCATGCCGGGCGGCTGCGCCATCGGCGGCAGGCCCATTGACCTGCACATCAAAGGCCTCGAAAAAATGGGCGCAGTCATTACGCAGGAGCACGGCTACCTTGAAGCCCGCGCCGACCGCCTGCGCGGCACGCACCTGGTCTTCGACAAGATTACCGTCACCGGCACTGAGGATCTGCTGATGGCTGCCGTTTTGGCCGAAGGCGAAACTTTGATGGAAAATTGCGCGCGCGAGCCGGAAGTATCCGATCTTGCCGGCCTGCTTACCGCCATGGGCGCGCAGATTCAAGGCGCAGGCACATCGACCATCCGCGTCAAGGGTGTGACCGGTTTGTGCGGCGCGCACTACCGCATCAATCCAGATCGTATCGAAGCCGCAACCTTTCTTGTGGCCGGCGCCATCACGGGCGGCGATCTTTTGGTCACGCATTGCAATCCCGAACATCTGGGCGCCGTGATTGCCAAGCTGGAAGAGGCGGGCGCGCGCGTTGATCTAGTTGGGCCCGATAGAGTGCGCGTGCGCGCCGGCGAGAAGCTGCGCGCGGCCGATATTTCCACCGAAGAATATCCGGGATTTCCAACCGACATGCAGGCGCAATATATGGCGCTGGCCACACAGGCTGAGGGCGTGAGCATGGTGCGCGAGAATATCTTCGAAAACCGCTTTATGCACGTGCAGGAACTGGTGCGCATGGGCGCCAACATCAAGGTGGATGGAAGCGCCGCCACGGTGCGCGGTCCCGCGCCGCTTTCTGCAGCCGCGGTGATGTGCTCTGATCTGCGCGCCTCCGCTTCGCTTGTGCTGGCTGCTCTGGTGGCCGACGGCGAGTCGATTCTCGACCGCGTGTATCACATGGACCGCGGCTACGAGCGCATTGAAGAAAAGCTGCGCGGCGTGGGCGCGCAAATCCAACGCCTGGGGAATCTGTTTGAACCCAGGGAGACCGAAATGCCCGCTGCCTGACGTAAGCCCGCGTGAGATAAGGTCTTCATCTGCAAGAAAAAATTGAATTACCTCGAAGGCGCCGCGTGACATAGAATGCCTTTGCGCGTTTCAAAAAGCAACTATCCGCGCGTTAGCGAGTTCATAAGATGTATCCGGAACGGATGCATGATTCCGGAAGAGTACACACGAATGGAGGACAAGGTTTCTGTGAAGAAAATTGCTCTTACACTGCTGCTCGCACTCTGCATGGCTCCTGCGGCGTCGATGGCACAGGTTACTGTGCGCATCGGTCCGCCCCCGCCGGTTCACGAGCATTACGGTCCGCCGCCGCATCCCGGGTGGGTTTGGCAAGGCGGCTATCACGAGTGGGACGGCGCGCACTATAGGTGGCATCCCGGCCACTATGAAAATCCGCCCCATCCCGGCGCGGTATGGGTTCCCCATCACTGGGTTCATCGCCACGGCGGCTGGGTCCTGATCGAAGGCCACTGGCGGTAATCGGCAACCGCAACAAAAAAGCGGGGCTTGCGCCCCGCTTTTTTTGTTGCGCCGCAAGAGCTTCACTGAATCTCGATCACGTCTTTCGCGTTTGCCGCGGCGGCTTCAGCGCGCTCCATCAGTTTTTGCGCGGCCGCATAGAACTCCGCTGCCTGCGGGCTCTTCGGCCCGGCCAGCGCCACCGGCAATCCGCGGTCTCCGCCTTCGCGAATCGCGGGGATCAGTTCGATGGAACCGAGAAACGGCACGTTGAACTGCTTCGCCGTGCGTTCCGCCCCGCCGCGCGAGAAGATGTCGATCTCATGGTGGCAATGCGGGCAGGTGAAGTGGCTCATGTTTTCCACAATGCCCAAGACCTCGACGTTCACCTGCGCAAACATCGCCAGCGCCTTGCGCGCATCTTCGAGGCTCACATCGCTGGGAGTTGAAACCACCACCGCGCCGGTGAGAGGCACGGTCTGCACCAGCGAGATCACCACATCGCCAGTGCCCGGAGGCAGATCCACAACGAGGTAATCGAGCTCGCCCCAGTTCACTTGCTGCAGGAACTGGCGGATGATCTGATGCAGCATCGGGCCGCGCATCACCAGCGGCTTGTCGCCGGGCGAGATGTAGCCGATGGAGATGGTCTTGATCCCGTGCGTCAGGTTCGGCTCGATGATGTTGCCTGCGCCGACGGTGGGCTGCTTCGTCGAGCCCATCATCAGCGGCACATTCGGTCCGTAGATGTCGGCGTCGATCAGGCCCACACGCTGGCCGAGTTTGGAGAGCGCGATCGCCAGATTGACGGCCACCGTGGTTTTGCCCACTCCGCCTTTGCCGGAACCGACTGCGACGATCTTCGAAACGCCGGGCAATGCTACCGGCGAAGGCACGGCGTGAGAGTGCGCCATAAGAGTTACCCCGCTTCCTCATCAAATTTTACAGGAGGCCGTCACCGATTGTTTCAGCGGGCATGAGCGCGGGCGGCACATCGACGCCCAAAACCTGGGCGAGAATTGCATGCACCTGCCGCACGCCTTCAGTGAGTGAGGCGGGGCCAGGCTGCAGAATACCCTCGGACTCCACTTCATAGACACTTCCATTGCGCACCGCAGTTATCGATTCCCATCCCGGACGCGCAACGATGTCGTTCTTCTTCACCTTCATGCCGCACCACGAGGCGAGAATCACCTCGGGATCGCGCGCAATCACGGCCGCCGGATCTACGACACGGCCCTCGGCTTTGCCGCAGAGCCGCAGTTCAGGAAAGAGAACTTCACCGCCGGCGATCTCGATCAGCTCCTCAACCCACTGGATTCCGCTGATGAGCGGATCAGGCCATTCTTCAAAAAAGATGCGCGGCCGGCGTGGAAATCGTCTTGCGGACTCCGCAATCTCATCGAGGCCGCGCACCAGATCAGCAATCAGCTTCTCGCCTTCAGCTTGTTTTCCCACGAGCCGCGAGAGCACGGCGATCATCTCCAGAATTTCAGCGATGCTGCGCTGGTTGAAGTGCAGCACCGTCACGCCGCGCCGGACCAGCTCGCGCGTAATCTCGGCCTGCACGTCGGAAAAAGCCAGAACAAGATCTGGAGCGAGGTTCAGGATCTTGTCGAAATTCGCGTCGCGAAATGCGGAGACCCGCGGCTTGCTTCGCGCCTCGGGCGGCCTGCTCGCGTAAGCCGAGATGCCCACGATCCGGTCCTGCTCGCCCAGCAGATAGAGCGTTTCAGTTGTTTCGTCGGTCAGGCAAACGATGCGGCGCGGGTACGCGGCACAGTCTGCCGGAGATGGAATTAGAATGGGCATGGATTCAGATTCAGGCGTTCCGGTGCATCGCGCAGGCGGTTTCTTCCACGCGCGGCCGGAGCAGACTTGTCAGGAGTTGGCCTCTTCCAGCGCCGCGGTCGCGAGCTTCACCTCTTTGCGGCGCGCATGCTCCGCCTCGCGGTGCCTGCGCCTGCGCATCGCATCCGCGTACCGGCGAATCTCGTCCGGTGTCTCAGGCTTCAACTCCGGCACCTTCGTGAGCCGTCCATGCTCGTCGATGGCCACGAAGACCAGGTAGGCGCTGGCCACATGCGCCACGGTGCCTGTGCGCGTATTTTCCGCCCACACCTTCACGCCCACTTCGATTGAACTGGTGAAGGCGCGGTTCACGCTCGACTTGAGCGTGAGCAAGTCCCCCAGGTGCACCGGCCGGATGAAATCAATGTGATCCATCGCCGCGGTGACCACATGAGTGCGCGAGTGCCGGTAAGCCGCCATGGCGCCGTTGAGGTCGATGAAGTGCATTAGCCGCCCGCCCAGCAGGTTGCCGAGCGTATTGGTATCGTTGGGCAGGATGATCTCAGTCATCTCCGACTGCGTGCTGGCCACCGTGCGCACAAGCGGCTGCTTCTCCGGTTCGTTCATCTTGCCTTGGCTCCGTTCGCGGTATTCCTGACCCGGCGCGCGCAATTATCCGAACTCCAGCTACAATGGAATTGGCGGCAGGCGAACCGGCTACCCAAGCCAGGCCAGATATTCTGTTTAGTTTCGGCAATCCTCGCCAAATACGCAAATTTCCCTTGTGGCCCGCGTGGAACAGGACGGACCGGATTATGAGCACCACCGATAAGATCGCAGGACTCAAAGAGATTCTCGCACTGGACCCCAGAAACAGCTTTGCCCGCTACGGCATTGCCATGGAGCTCGTAAACCGGGGCGAGACGGCAGCGGCTTTGGCTGAATTCGACGTCCTGCTCAACAACGATCCGGATTACACGGCCGGCTATTTCATGGGTGCACAAACCCTCTCCGCTGCGGGCCGTTCGGCCGAGGCAATCGAGCGCCTGAAGGCTGGAATCGGGTGCGCCGCGCGCAGCGGTAATAGTCACGCGCTCAGCGAGATGCAGGCCATGCTGGATGAGCTCGACCGCTCGCCCAGCCGGCGGGATTAGCCGTAGCTGTGCTTCCAGTAGCGCCACTGGCGATCCTTAGGAAGAATTTACGAATCTCATAGTAGTCTTTGGCCATCTCATGAGCGTCTAAGTGTTTATGGCTAAGTACTCGATTGTTGTGCCATTTCATAACGAAGAAGAGAACGTAACCGTTCTCTATGCTCGCCTGAAGCAGGTGATGGAGCAGGTGGGGGAGAGCTTCGAGCTGGTGCTGGTCGATGACGGATCGGGCGACCGCACGTACAAGCTTCTCGAAGAGATCGCCGCCGTGGACAGCCGCGTGCTTGTCGTCAAGCTCCGCCGCAACTTCGGCCAGACCTCCGCGCTCGCCGCCGGCTTCGATCACGCCTCGGGCGAGTTTATCCTGGCGATGGATGGCGATCTGCAACACGATCCCAACGATATTCCCGCGTTTCTCGAGAAGCTCGACGAGGGATACGATGTGGTCTCCGGCTGGCGCAAAGAGCGCATTGACAACTTTGTCTTCCGCAGATTTCCTTCGCGCTGCGCCAACTGGCTGATGGCCAAACTCTCGGGCGTCGATATTCACGACTTCGGCACGACGTTCAAGGCATACCGCCGCGAAGTGATCCACAACATACCGCTCTACGGCGAAATGCACCGGTTCATTCCCGCACTGGCAAGCTGGTACGGGGCGTCGATCTGCGAGATTCCCATTCACAATGTGAACCGCGAGCGCGGCAAGAGCCATTACGGTCTCGGGCGCACATTCCGCGTCTTCTTTGACCTGCTGACCATTCGTTTTCTGCTCAATTACATGAGCCGTCCGCTGCATTTCTTCGGCGGGCTCGGAGCAATCAGCATGTTCGGCGGAAGCAGCATGGCGGTCATTTTGCTCGGCTTGAAAATCTTCCAGCCGCACATGGACGTGATGCATCATCATGGCCCGATGTTTGTGATCGGTTCCGTGCTGATTCTGGCGGGTATCCAGTTGCTCGCCATCGGCCTGCTGGGCGAGTTGCAAGTGCGCCACCACTACACCGGCCAGCATCCCGCGTCGTATGCCGTCGACCGCCTGGTGCGCCTGGCGATGGCCGACGAGCAGAACCTGATGTCCGAGCGGCAGGACGGCAACTTCTAAGCAGCAACCAGGGACGTAGGGCTCGGGGTTTTTCCTGCTGGCAGGCGGGCTCTGAGCTTCAGTCTTCCAGCCTCTTATCCTTCACTGCATGACCCGTTGCCATCGACCCCTGCAGCCCCCGTATCCTGAGGGTTGTCCGTTTTCAAATCGAGCAAAATAAGGGGCTTAACGCCAAAGAAGTATTCGGCTTCGATTAGACTAACCAGTGTGTTCTGATCGGTAATTTACGGGTTTTTATTGCAACGGACTGAGAACGCTCTGCACATAGGCCAACTGTAATTTATCGCACTCGTGCTTGTGCTCGGCACGTTCCAGTTCTGCTTCCCAGTGGGACGAAGCGACAGTAATGAAGCACTTGCGGCAAAAGGAATCGATCGTTCCGTCCGCGTTGATGCGGTGGACGAAGAGGGGTTTAGCTGCTGACACTCCGAGGTACTCCAGGGTGGGGAAATGGCTTGGGATGTTTTCATTTTCCCACAAAATCCCAATTGGTTGTCCGTACGCGGGCAGATGACTTCGATTCGGTGAAGAAGACGGTTAAGGGGATCAAAGGGCAGAAGGATTCGTGGCAATCGCGAGTAAGCTGCTGGGACTTTTCCCGGGAGTACAGAGTGAGTGAGAAGGGACAGAACGGGCGCTCAAAATTCTGCGCTAATTTGTGCTCAGCGTGCAGTCACTATGCTGATCCAGGGCTAGAGCCGTACTTGAAAAGTACAATAACTTACTTGCTTTCAATATTGAAGATGGTTCATCCTTGACCTTGTCATGAAAGCGATTCAGATTCAGGAGACGGGCGGCCCTGAGGTTCTTCAGCTCGCCGAATTGCCCATTCCGCAACCGGGACCGGGACAGTTGCTGATCCGCGTCGAGGCTACCGGCGTTAACTTCATCGAAATTTATTTTCGCAAGGGCGTGTACAAGGCGGCGCTGCCGTTTACGCCGGGCAGCGAGGCGGCGGGCACCGTGGAAGAACTGGGCCCAGGCGTCACCGGATTTTCTGCCGGCGAAACGGTCGCATCCACCAGCGTGCTGGGCAGCTATGCCGAGTACGCTCTGGTGCCCGCGGCACAGTTGGTCAAGATTCCCGCCACGCTGGCTCCGGAACAGGCAGCCGCGGCGATGCTGCAGGGCATGACGGCGCACTATCTTGCCTGTTCGACCTATCCGCTCAAAGCCGGCGATACCGCGCTCGTCCATGCCGGCGCCGGCGGCGTGGGCCTGCTGCTTACGCAGATCGCGGTGCGGCTGGGCGCGCGCGTGTTCACCACGGTTTCGACGCCCGCCAAAGCCGAGCTCTCGCGCGAGGCCGGCGCCTGCGAAGTGATTCTTTACACGGAGCAGGACTTCGAAGCCGAGATCAAGCGGCTCACGGGCGGCAAGGGCGTGGACGTGGTTTACGATTCGGTGGGCAAGACGACCTTCGAGAAGAGCTTGAACTGTCTTCGTCCCCGCGGCCTGCTGGCGCTCTTCGGAGCATCCAGCGGTCCTGTTCCTCCCTTTGATCTCATCCAGCTCAGCGGCAAGGGCTCGCTGTTCGTGACGAGGCCCACACTGTGGCACCACATTGCCACGCGCTCTGAACTGGAATGGCGGGCGGGCGACGTTCTAGGCTGGGCCGCAAAGGGAGAGCTCAAACTGCGCACTGAGTATATTTATCCACTGGCCGGCGCCGCGCAGGCGCAGGTTGACCTGGAGGGCCGCAAGACCACGGGGAAGATTTTGCTGGTGCCGTGAAAGCGGCTCTCAGCTCTCAGCTATCAGCCGTCAGCTCTCAGCGATCAGCGTTTCAACTCCGGATCCGGTGGTCCCGTCTCGGAATAAACTGAGAGCTGATAGTTGAGAGCTGACAGCCGTGCAGAAACCCATGCCACTCATATCCATCGCTCCCACAGATCGTGTCTTCGTTCTCACCGGCGCGGGCATCAGCGCGGAGAGCGGACTGCCTACGTTTCGCGCTTCGGATGGTCTGTGGGAGGGCTATCGCATCGAGGATGTCTGCACGCCTGAGGCTTGGGAGGGCAATCCAGCCGGCGTGTGGGCCTTCTATTCCGCGCGGCGGGCAGCGGCGCAAAAAGCCAATCCCAATCCCGCGCATTTCGCGCTTGCAGAACTCGAAGCGGTACTGCCCGGCCGGTTCTTTCTGTGCACGCAAAATGTGGACGACCTGCATGAGCGCGCCGGTTCCGTGCACCTGATTCATATGCATGGCGAACTGGCTAAATCGCGCTGCGAGTGCGAGTGCGGCGCGCTGCCCGTGGAAGATCGCGCAGTCTACGCGAGCCTCAACGAGGTTGGCCGCTGCGCCTGTGGAGGCCGTCTGCGTCCGCACATCGTCTTCTTCGGCGAGATTCCCCTCGAAATGGACCGCATCCAGCGCGAGATCGCGAAATCCACGCTGATGCTGGTCGTGGGCACATCGGGGTCTGTGTATCCAGCAGCCAACTTTGTTCACCGGGCGCGCCACGCGGGCGCACGCACGGTGTACGTCGGCCCTGAAGCTCCACTCAATGCCTCAGCGTTCACGCACGTTGTGGAAGGCAAAGCCGGCGAAGTGCTGCCGAATTTATTTCAGGTCGAGAAGTGAACCGGGCAAGAGCCTTGCATCGAGCTTCGAGCGTTTTGGAGACATACCCCGCGATAAGCCGGATTCAATAAGCGGCATCGCCGAGAGCTTGCTCCTTCACCAAGGGAAGCTCAAGGCCTTCAGCCTCCCGATCCAGCGTGGCCCGCATCGGAACCTCGATCAGATCCTGATCATGCGCGGTGCGTTGCACCTCATTCTGTGCCGGCCGCAGGGCTCTTGGCGTTGTCTGCATGTTCTTCCTCCGCTTCCTGAATTTCTCGAATCTCTCTTACTGGAATTCATCGTAGCCATTCTGCGGAAATAATCTGCAAATCACGCATTAATGCCGTGAGGCAAGCACGGAACGTCCCTCAGGGGCTAAAGCCCAATGTCTTGCGGCTTTCACGGCACGGCTAAAGCCGAGCCCTTTCAAAGCCGGATTTATGCAATCAGTTCTAGAAATGAAACCGATACCGGAGCTCCGCCGAGATCATGCGCGGATCGTTCCAGTGGAAGCCTCCGATGGTGACGGAATTGTCAAGCAGCACGCGGTGATTTGTGACATTGATCGCATTGGCCGAAACCCTCCAGTTTTCTCCGAAGGCGTGGCCAATGGACGAATCGAAGGTGGTATGCACCGGCAGGTATTGGCCTTGATAGGGGCCTTCGCCTGAATCGGCCAGCCCGTTCGAAAATCCGGAGCCGTAATATACGTTCGTGGCGAACCAGACGTGCGCCGGCAGGTTGGCGGTGAAGCCGGTATTCAACGTGTTGCGCTGGTCATGATCGAGCGGCGTGTAGTCAGGACCCAGGTCGCACGCGGGATCGGTAGGAATGCTGCACGTGAATCCGCCGATGATATTGCCGCGCTGTTCGGCAATCTGATTCGAGTAGCTCATATGGAACGCTCCAAGACGCCATAGGGCAGGCGAGCGCAGCGTCATCTCCCAGGCACGGATCAGAGCCCCGTCCACGGCGATCGGGAAGTACATATTCGATTCACCCAGGTTCGAGTGATCGAGAAAGTTGTTGACGCGGTTCTTGAAGGTGTCCACATCGAGCATCCATCCCCGGTAGGGAATTTCGATGCCGAACTGGTGTTCCTCGTCCCGCTCGGAGGGCAGCGGCGAGAAGGCATTCTCTCCACCCGGCAGACTGCTCGCGTAGTTCAACACCGAGCTGGAGACGGTGAGCAGCGGAGCGGGCTGGAAGAAGTGGCCGTAGAAACCGCGCAGAACCCAGTGCAGGCGAGGAATCTCGATGCTGGCGCCGAGGTGCGGATATACTGCCGACTCGTCCGGTTCAGCTCGATAGATGGAGAATCGTTCTCCTCCGAGGAGGGTGATGTACCGGCCCAGGCGCAGGTGATCGGAGAGATAGAACTCGACCAGCCCGGCATTGGCGTTGGCTGGCGTATTCGGATAGGATCCGCTGCTGTCGTTCGCCTGTACGCCGAAGAGATCGTTCTCCTTCTGGTAAAACGCGTAGAGCCCACCGGAGAAGCTGTTCCATCCCCGATCGACGCGCGCGTCGGCCTGCGCGCCCCCATAATTCGAGTTCTGATGCCAGGTGGTGGCTACCGGAAAATCATTTGCCTTCGAATCGTAGTCAGCCTGATTGAAGTGATAAAACGGCGCAACGGAAAACGTCGCCTTCGCAGAGAGCGTGTGAACCCAGTTGGCAATCACAAACGAATCACGCTCGGTCTGCCCGTCGCGCAGCCCGGCGGAACAGTAGTAGCCGGAGGTGCATTCATAGTCGGTTTGGCTGGGGTCGTAGGGAACCTGAAAGTAGTCCTGGCGATATTGCGCGTCCACGCGCAGCTGATCCCTGGGCGTCTGGTTGCGGATGAGCGAAGCAAACACGCTCTGCGAATTCGTGGCGTCACGGTAGATGGTTGAAACCGGCGTCGCCAGGCCGTAGTTGGAGCGGGAGCCGGTAACGCTCGTGTACCATGCGGTCTTCTCGGAATGATCGCCGAACGCGAGTTGCGCCTCACCGGTATAAAGGTCGCCCCCGTAGAGCATCAGCTCGCCATCGCGGTTGAACTCGAAGCCATTGCGCGGCAGCACATCGAACATGCCGTAGGTGCGGTCGCCCAAATCCGCCGCATAGCTTCCGCGCTGCGTTTCCAGGGAGTCGATGTCTTTGGGATCGATCTGCGGCCCCACGTTCGAGGCGATCTTGGTATTTGGAATGGCCACGCCGTCGATCAGCCAACTGGTCTGGTGGCCGCCGCGCATGTGCAGCATGTCGTGGGTCATGTACGCGCCCGGCACGTAATCGGTAATCATCTCCATGCCGGTGGTGCGGTCCGCGCCCGGCGTTTGGTCGATCATCTGGCGGGTGATCAGCGTGGTGGGTGTCACGGTATCGGCGGAGCTGGCCGTTCCATGCACCTCAACCGACTCCTTGGCCGCGCCCAGCTCTAACGGAATATGCAGGAGCGGGTTGGTGCCGGATGTGACAGCCAGCGTCTCCGTCACGGTTTCAAAACCAGGCGCGGCGATGGTAAGCGTGTAGACACCGATCGGCGCTTGCGCCAGCTCGAATGCGCCCTCCGCATCTGTTGTTGCGTGGAGCTGAAATGCGGAATCGGCCGCGTGCAGCGTGACCTCGGCCCCGCCGATGGGCCGGTGCTGCGGATCGTGCACTATGCCGTGCACCGTGGCGAAGACGGTTGCAAACCCTGGGCTACAGGCACACAGGAGCATCCATAGACAAAGAATAGAAGAACGCCGCATCACGCAGGACCTCGGGATTAGATCGCTCGATGTAAGCGATGGCATGCGCGTGTAGCGCCGCCAGCGAAGGGAGTCGCCGAAAACAGCCCGTTCCTCTCAATCACAGAACGCGGCAGCGGGTCGCCTGCTCGCCGTGCTCGTTCATACGAGAGAGCACGCGCTACTGCCGACTAGCGCTACTGCCGATTAGCTGAAGGAACTGGAATTTCAGGGATGCTTCGGATCAGGAGTGTTGCGGAGGACCGCGCCCGGCGTGGGTGCGGATAGGCGTTGCGAGAGCCGTTGTGGGCGTGGCGGCAGGTCTGTAGCCGGACTGCGCAAGAGCGGGCAGATGAGCCGTGGCGGAGACCAGCGCGAAAACTGTAGCCGTGAGGGCGGCCGCGGCTCCCGGATAGTGTGGGCAGGTGAGAGGCGCAGAAACTGCGGGCGTGGAATCGGGTTGCGCCTGCGCCGCCGCCATCTCCATCGATATCGCGCAGTGATGCGCCCCGTGGCGCCGGCAACATGCCGGCAAGCCCGCATCATCGCTGCCTTCGATCGTGGCCGAGAGCGGCCCCAGACCGAAGAACAGGATCAGCAAAATGGAGAAACTGCGCCGCATCTGCAGATCATGTTACACGAGTGATCGCTTCATGCCCATTCTGGCCTGCATCGTCAGGTATCATCATATTGCCCGGGTTCAGCCCGTCATCTTTACCGCAAAAGGACATACAAGTGTCTCAGGTGCAAGGTTCCCCGTCTTCCAGGGAGGTTTCCGAATTCCGCGTGCAGCGTCCCTTGCGCATTGCGATCTTCGGCTTCGGAACCGTGGGCAGCTCTGTGGCGCGCATCCTCACTGAATCAAAGCCGCAGGGACTCGAACTGACGCACATCTTCAACCGCGGTGTTGCGCGCAAACGGGTCGACTGGACGCCCGCGCACGTGATCTGGAGTGAAGATGCCGACGCCGTGCTGGCCTCGGATGTCGATGTGATTGTGGAGCTCGCCGGCGGCCTCGACCCAGCGGGAACGTGGGTGCGCCGCGCGCTTGAGGCAGGGAAGAGCGTAGTTACCGCGAACAAGAAGCTCATCGCCTTTCACGGCGTCGATCTCGAACGCCTGGCTGCGCAAAAAGGCGGGCACCTCAAATACGGCGCCGCGGTCGCCGGCGGAATCCCGGTAATTCCAGGGTTGGAGCAGGGCCTCGCCGGTGACCGCATCGACCGCATTGAAGGCATTCTCAACGGCACGTGCAATTTCATCCTGAGTCAGATGGAAGCAGGCGCGGAGTATGCAACCGTGTTGAGCGTGGCGCAGGCCAAAGGCTATGCGGAGGCCGATCCCACAGAAGATGTGTGCGGCTTTGACGCCCGCGCCAAGCTGGCCATTTTGATGCGGCTTGCCTTGCGCGTGCAGATCGATCCGGAAGAGATTTCACCGAGGCCGATCACTACCGTCACGGCCGTCGACTTCAGCTACGCGCGCGATCTTGGCTGCACCATTCGCCAGGTTGCGCGCGCCGAGCAGGCCGAGGGACGCCTGGCCGCAACCGTCGGTCCCATGCTCGTCTCATCGCGTTCACCGCTCGCCTGGTCGCAGGGTACGGAGAATATGGTCATCGCCTGCGGCCGTTATGGCGGCGATGTGGTCTTCTCCGGCCATGGCGCCGGAGGTCATCCCACGGCCGTTGCGGTGGTTAGCGATCTTCTCGCGTTGGCGCATGGATCGCGCCGCGTCGAGATCCCCTCTGCTCCCGCGAAGATAGCCGGAGAATTTGAAGTGCCGCATTACATTCGTTTCCTGGTAGCCGACCGGCCGGGCATTGTCGCCGCCATCACCGGAGCTCTCGCCGCCGAGCAAATCAACATTCGCGCCATCCTGCAGAAGCCCGGTTATCCGGCCGACGCGCTGCCCTTTGTCGTGACAGTTGAGCCGTGCAAGTCTTCCGCGCTGCAGCGTGCGCTCGCTCGGGTCCGCGCGATGGATTGCATGCTGGTCGAGCCGCTCGATTTGCAGATGCTGGAATAGAACGACCGCAAAGAGGATCAGGAAGCGGCGGGAGAGATTCATGAACAAGCTAACATTGATGCGGAGGTCGCACCGTGATTAACAGGATATATCGATGTGAAATCTGCGGCGAGGAGAGCCAGAATCCGGTGCGCTGGATTGTGATCCACTGCAACGATGCGCGACTGATCGTCTACAAGTGGACACTGGAAGCGGCCGATGAGCCCCACGCCCGCCACTACTGCGGCGAAGCCCACGCCCAGGTTTATATCAGCCGCTGGATGGAGTCGTACTGCAGTTAGGGCATTAGCAGACTGGGGGCACAGCTTCGCTCCCTCACACGCGGCGCCTTGCCGGGGCGGGGCAGGTTGATTCGCGTACCACCAGTTCCGGGCTCATGACCACTTCCGTTGGATACTCCTTGTCACGGTTGCCGATCCGTTCCAGAAGAATCTGCGCTCCGCGTTTGCCCATCTCGGTTAGCGGCTGCCTCACCGTGGTGAGCGACGGGGTCGCGTAGGCCGCCGACAGAATATCGTCGAATCCCACGACCGATACGTCTTCCGGCACCCTGAGCCCGGCTTCCTTCAGCGCCCGGATGGCGCCGATGGCCGCGATATCGTTGAAGCAGAAGACGGCGGTGAAGTCGCGGGTCTTCTCGAGCAGCGCCTGCATCGGCTTGTAACCAATCTCCGGGGCCATGGGGTGGTATCCAGTTTTAATCGACCACGCGGCAGCATCGATGCGGACGACCAGGGACGGATCGAGCTTGAGATCGATCTCCCGCGCTACCTCGAGGCAGCTTTCCCAGCGGAATTCGGAGTCGGGAATCGCGCGCGGGCCGCGCAGGACTGCAACCCTCCGATGACCCAGCTCATGCAAGTGACCGAGCGCCTGCTGCACGGCCTGATGGTGATCCAGAATAATGTTCGTCACATTCTCGGTTACGGTGTGCGCCGAGATGGCCACCACCGGCACCGGGACGGCGATGTGATCCGCCGGTGTATTCAGCAGCAAAAATCCGTCCACTGCGCGCTCTACCAGCATGCGCGGGTATTTCTCGATCAACTCCCGCTTCCAGTCATGGCAGGCCGTGAAATAGAAGTAATGAGCCGCGGTCAGCTCTTCCACCACGCCGCTCATCACGCGCGTAAAGTACCCTTCGCTCAAGTCAGGCGCAAGCACGCCCACGCTCATCGAGCGGCTCTGCCGCAGAGAGCGCGCAAAGTAGTTGGGCCGGTAATTCAGCCGCTTGGCTGCTTCGGTGACCCGGTTGCGCGTCTCCTGGGGAATCGACTTAGCGGAAGGCGAATCGTTCAGCACAAGGGAAACGGTTGTCTGCGAAAGCTCCAGATGCTCGGCGAGCATCCGCAGGTTGACGTGCCCTGGGGGAGTAGCTAGTTTTCCCTTTGCCATGCTGGATTTGTAACACGTTTCTCCTGAGCGCGAAAGCACGGAAAGGGGCAAGTGGATCGATTTTCCTGCATACTGCAACCGTCTCGATTACCGAGCTTCGATCTGATTCCTGCCGGGCTTCAGCGGCCACGCCTTGCCTTCGTAAAGAAAGGTTCCGGTGAGTGTTCCAGGCAGCGTCACGAGCCCATTCAATTTGCCATTCTCGCGGCGATACTCCACATGGATCGTGCCCTGCGGATGCGGAAAATCAGCAGTCAACGCGGGCAGCGATCCCAAATGCGGAGCGATCCGCACGGTCGCAAATCCCGGGCTGGCCGGCTCGATGCCCGCCACCAGCGTCAGCAGGTCGTAGATCGGGTGCGCGCTCCAGGCGTGCGAGTCCGAACGCGTGTCGCCGGGAACCTCAGGCCAGGTGCTGAAGTGCAAGGCCAGCAGCTTGCGCCACGGCTCAATCGAGCTGAGATACTGGTCTGCCATGCCGGCATGGTCCAGCGCCCGCGCGAGATAGAAGCGGAAGTAATACGACGCACTCAGGACCCCATCCGGCGCGGTTCCGGGTTCGATGGCCGATATCTTTTGGAGCACATCCTTCTGCCGGTCTTTCGGAATCACGTCGTAAAGCACGCCCAGAATGTTTGCCTGCTGGCTGAAGCTGCTGCGGTCCGGCGTATCCGCCAGCAATCCGCGCTGCGCATTCCAGCACTGTTGAAAGAGGCCGCTCCGCACATGCGCCGCGCGGGCTTGATATCGCCCGGCGAACAACGGATCGCCCAGCGCCTTTTCGAGATCGGCGGCGTCATCGAGCGCGCCCAGATATTCAAGAGTGGTCATGCACGACTCGCCCTTGGCGTCGTAAGTCGGAATTTCGCCCGCAGACACCCAGTCAATGAAGCTCCACCATGGCAGCTTTGCCAGCAAGCCATCGGGCTGCTCGTAGCGCGCAAACCAGTGCAGCACCGCCCTGGTTCCTTCAAGCGAAGCACGCGCCGGCTCCGGATCGGGCCGATACATCCACCAGTCGTGCACCATGCCGAGCCACAGCAGCGAAAAGGTCGGAATCGTCTGCGCCAGCGAGCTCGGATAGCGGCTGCGCGTCAGCCCGTCCGGAATGCGCGACTCGTCAAACGCCTCCAGGGCCTGCCGCGCGAGCCGGTCGTCGCCTGCAACCGCATACGAGATCAGCGCCTGAATCCGCGTGTCGCCGACGTATTGGAGCTGCTCGTAGTAGGGCGTGTCCATGTAGGTTTCATGCGCATCGAGCCGGGCCGTGCGCCAACTGATCTCCCAGATCTTCGCTAAGTCAGGATCGCTCGATTCAAAACGCGCGTCTTCCTGAAACGGATACGCCGTGAATGCGGCGGTGAGCGATTCGAGCTGCAATGGCTCGCTGCTGGTTGTGATGTCGAGATCGAGATAACGCCACGTCCGCCACCAGAGCGGCTCGAAGACGCGATCGGCGCCGCCGTCCGGCAAAAAGCAATCTTTCAACCCGTGTGCCGTGCGATTGCCCACCTCGTCGCGATCGCCCTTGTGCATCCCCTTGTCGTAGAGCGCTTCAGAATAGGTGAGCCAGATCTTTGAGCCCTTGCCGCCGGAGACGGCGAGGATGGGATATGCGGTGGTAAGGGTTTTGCGGTCGAGCAGCAGATGCGCATGAATGCCCGGCGGCAATGTGACGGAAGACTCTGGAAATTTGCGCAAGCCGGGCTGCTCGCTGGCAATCGAATCCATCCGCACTACTTCGCCCGCGCTGACCGGCGTGTACTCCATGTGCGGCAGCGTGTCCGGAACCAGGCCCCAGCTGTTGTCGCCGGTCGTGTCAGCCGAGTGGGCTTTGTTTACGCCGGGGTGAATGCTGTCGCGCATCGGCGTGGCGGCCGGAGCCCATGCCTCGCTCGCATCGTCCGGCGATTGCCATTTCCAGTCGTACTGCGCCGCATCGAGCTCTTCGCCCGGTCCCGCGGCCATGTACGTGCGCAGATCGACGGAGCTGCGGTCCAGGGGGCGGTGTCCGCGCTCGACCTCGACCTCCCAACCCTCCGGCGTGCTGATTGAATCGGCTGCCGCGCCCTCACTCTCCAGGAGAAAGGCCGTGCGGTCGCTGATCTGCGCGATCGGCGCGTAAACGCCCCAGTTCCAGACCGTTGCCGTCACAAGATTCGTGCCCGCGCGCAGAAAGGGAGCCAGGTCGAAACGCTCATACCGCCAGTGCGCCAGGTCGCCCCGCGCCGGGCCATCGCCGACGCGCCGGCCGTTTACCCACAAAATGAACCGGTTATCGGCGCTCACCCGCACGATGTAGGTCTGGGGCGCGGCCGCCAGCAGAAGCGACCGCCGGAAGTGCAGCACCAGCGGCTCCCGCAGCGGTGCGGCAGGGTGGGTCACCCAGGAGGCGTGCCAGTCGCGGTGCTGCGGATCAGGATGCGGGCCGGCCTGAGCGTTAAGAACAGGGGCTGACAAGAGGCTGAGCAAGAGTGTCGCAAAGACGCGCATGGCTGTGGGTTCCCAGGTTACCAGTTTTACGGCATTTTCGAGAAACCAATAGAAAAACCATTTCATCTTACATTCGAAGGACGTGGTAAGCCCGCGGGGAACTTTCGGCATGTGTTTCCTGGCTCGTCTCAACGAGGCCCGCGTGGCCCTGATTTCCGCTTGTAGGCGCTTGATTTTGCACACTTGTAACCTGCCGTTCATATTCGCTCGCTAGCCTGATGTCTGTGGAAGTCAAAGTGCCTGAAATACGTGTGCCCCGATCACTCCGCGAGCAGCCGACATCCTCCCGTACCGGGAAGTCTCCGGGAGACCCAATTCAGGAAGAGCAATCCCCGGTTCGACGCTTTCTGCTTTCCCGCGGCAATTCGGCTCTCGCGGACCGGTGTTTTCGCTGGTTGATGGTGCTGTGCGCCTATAGCATCTTTGCCATCGTCGGGTTGATCGCATGGCGGCTCATGGTGAGTTCGCAGTTGACCTGGCATGAGTTCGGCGTGGGCTTCTTCTGGAAGTCGTTCATCAACCCCGAGACCCATCGGCCGCTGTATTGGGACCCGGTCAACGGATTTTTCAGCGCCATCCCGTTCATCTACGGAACGCTGGTCTCTTCTTTTCTGGCGCTGCTGATCGCGGTGCCGCTGGGCGTGGGGCTGGCCATCTTCCTCACCGAGATGTGCCCGCGGGCGCTGCGTGGCTCCCTCGCATTCCTTACTGAACTGCTTGCAGCGATCCCCAGCATCGTGTATGGCTTGTGGGCGTTCTTTGTGCTGGTGCCGCTGCTGCGGGAGCATGTCAATCCACTGCTCGTAAGCCTGCTGGGCTGGACGGGCTTCTTCGAGAACGACAACCCGACGGGCCTGGGTTTTCTTGCCGGCGGCGTGATTCTGGCCATCATGATTCTGCCCATCATCTCGTCGCTGACGCGCGAGGTCATGATGGCAGTGCCCCACTCGCAGCGGGAAGCCGTACTGGCACTGGGCGCCACGCGCTGGGAGATGATTCGCGTGGGCGTGCTGCGCAATGCGCGCATCGGCATTGTGGGCGGCATCATTCTCGGCCTGGGCCGCGCGCTGGGCGAAACGATGGCCGTGACCATGGTGATCGGCGATGCACCGGAGATTCACAAGTCGCTGCTGGCCAACGGCAACTCGATGGCGTCGGTGATTGCGAGCGAGTTCTCTGAAGCGGTAAGCGATATGCACCGGAGCGCACTGATCGAGATCGGTCTGGCGCTTTTTCTGGTGACGATTGTGGTGAACGCCTGTGCGCAATTGCTGGTATGGGCGGTGACGCGAGGAGCGCCCGCGCAGGCACGGTGAGGCGGGGATGGTGTGGCTGAGCCGGGGATCGGGAGCGAGCGGGCAGGAGAGTAGGACGTGGCAAGCAAGCAGAGTTTAAGAGCGCGTTGGCGGGCATGGACGGACGCCGGTGTGACCGTGCTGGCAATTCTGGCCACCTTGACCGTCGTCGCGCCGTTGGCGGCCATCTTCGGATACTTGATCTACAAGGGAGCGAGCTCGCTTAACCTGGCCTTCTTCACGCAGATTCCCAAGCCTGAGGGCGAGAGCGGCGGAGGCATGGCCAATGCCATTGTCGGTTCCGGCGTCCTGTTGGCGCTGGCCAGCGCGATCGGGATTCCCATCGGCATCGGCGGCGGCATTTTTCTGGCTGAGTTCGGACGCGGAACGAAGCTGGCGAACGCCGTCCGGTTTACCGCCGACGTGTTGAACGGCGTACCCTCCATTGTGATGGGCCTGGCAGTCTATTCGCTGGTCGTGAGCACACACAGCCGCTTCATACCGTTCTCAGGACACTTCTCGGCTTTTTCAGGCGGCGTGGCCCTGGGCATCATGATGATCCCTACCGTTTGCCGCACCACCGAGGAGATGCTGCTGATGGTGCCGAACGCGGTGCGCGAGGCGGCGCTTGGGCTGGGCCTGCCCAATTGGCGCTCGGTCTTGTCGATCACCGTGAAAACCGCCTCCCCCGGCATCATCACGGGCTGCATGTTGGCCTTCGCGCGCGTGGCTGGAGAGACGGCGCCGCTGATCTTCACGGCCTTCGGCAATGCGTTCATGAATTCGAACCTGAACGAGCCGATCGAGGCTCTTCCGCTGCAGATCTGGGTCTTCGCCATCTCTCCATACGACGACCAGCACAGGCTGGCTTGGGCGGGAGCGCTGGTTCTTATTGTGTTGATCGTGCTTGCGGTTTCGCTGGTGCGCTACGTTACCGGCCGGGGCGTCTTGAAAGGCGCAAGCTAAACGGCATTTCTCCTTTGAGTTGCCGTCTTGTGAGTTGCCGTCTTGAAGAATGTTGAAGTGGCGATTTTCTTGAGGAAATCGCCGTGGAAGTGATTGGTTTCAGGGCAGTCCAGAAGGAGAAATGCGTACGTGGGCGTTGGCATTGAAGTCTCGAACCTGAATGCGTGGTATGGCGCGAATCACACGCTGCAGGACATCAATTTGAACATTCCGGCGAATCATGCCACCGCGCTCATCGGCCCCTCAGGATGCGGCAAGAGCACCTTTGTGCGTTGTTTAAACCGCATGCACGAAACCAATCCCATCGCCCGCGTGACGGGGGTGGTCCGCATTGGCGATCGCGATATCTATGCCGACGCCACGCCGGTGGAGATTCGTCGCCGCGTGGGCATGGTCTTCCAGCGCCCCAACCCCTTTCCCACCATGTCCATCTACGACAACGTGGCCGCCGGCCTCAAGCTCAACGGCTTCTCAAACCGCCATGCCCTGAATGAGATTGTGGAGCGCTCGCTCAGGAATTCGGCTCTGTGGGATGAAGTCAAGGACGATCTCAGGAAGAAATCCGGCGCCAGCCTCTCGGGAGGCCAGCAACAGCGCCTCTGTATCGCCCGCGCGCTTGCGGTTGACCCGGAGGTGCTGCTGATGGACGAGCCGGCCTCGGCGCTCGACCCGGTCTCCACTTCGAAGATCGAAGATCTCATCTTTCAGCTCAAATCGCAGTACACTATCGTCATCGTCACGCACAACATGCAACAGGCGGCCCGGGTGGCGGAAAAAACGGGCTTCTTCCTGAACGGCCGCATGGTGGAATTCGATTCCACCCACAAGATCTTCACCAACCCAACCGACAAGCGCACGGAAGACTACATTACGGGCAGGTTCGGATGACACGCATACGCTTTCAACAGAGTCTGGAAGATTTGAAAGAGAACCTTCTCATCATGGCCGGCCTGGCGGAACAGGCCATTCAACGCGCCATTGAGGCGTATCGGGTGCGCGATCTATCGATCTGCGACCTGGTGAGCCGCAGCGAGATCGCGATCAATCGCATGGAACGCGATATCGACCAGGCCGCGCTCGATCTGCTGGCGATGGAGCAGCCCATGGCCATCGACCTGCGCTTCATTCTCTCGGTCATCAAGATCAACGCCGACCTGGAGCGCGTGGGCGATTCCGCCAAGAGCATCAGCGACCGCGTGCGGCACATGGAGCAGATGGCCGTGGCCGATCTTCCGGTCGATGTTCCGCGGATGGCTTCGCTGGCCACGGACATGGTGCGCAAGAGCCTGCAATCCTTTATCGAGGCCGATGCGGAACTCGCCCGCGGCGTGCTCATGATGGATGACGCGGTCGACACCATGAATCGTTCCGCATACAAAGCGTTGACGAAGGTGATGGAAGAGCAGAGCCATCTTGCTCCGCAGGCGCTCAATGCCCTCATGATCTGCCGGAGCCTGGAGCGCGTGGCCGACCACGCCACCAACATCGCCGAAGACGTGATCTTCTGGGTGCAGGGAGCGGATGTGCGCCATCATAAGAGCCTTTTTAAGGCCGGCGACGTACAGACACTCCGCTAACTACAACGGCCCCGGTGACACCAACGTAAAAAGCCCCGCGGTGTGCGGGGCTTTTTATTTGGGATGAGGTTTTTTCAGTGAGACGCTGCACTCGAAATGCGCACGCCCATGCCGTTCAGCTTGCTGCGCGCCCGCGCCGCCTCTGGTGTTTGCGGATGGCGCTGGATGAGCAACCGCAGCTCATGAATGGCCGAATCCCGCTTGTTTTGGGCCAGCAGGGCTTCGCCTTTGTGGAGTTGCGCCGCGGGCGCCTTCGCGTTGCCGGCGAATCCGTCCAGGACGGCGTTGTAATAGTTGATTGCCTTGGCGTAGTCCTGCTGCTGGTAGGCGATCTCGCCGAGGTAGAACTGAGCCGTGCCGGCGAGATCGTCCAGCGGATAATAATGCACTACGTCGCCGAATTCACTGCTCGCCACCTGGTAGCGCGCCGCGTTGTAATCGCGCACGCCGGCCTGGAAGGTTTCCTGGAGCGGCGGAGCCTGCGAAGCGGGAGCCGCGCCTGGCGCGCCGCCTGGGAATCCGCTGGGCTGCTGCGGATTTCCTGCGAGCTGCTGCGCCGTGTCGCCCCCTGGCGCGGGAGGACCTGAAGCACCCGGCATTGCGCCCGGCGTCACGGCGCCGGGCGGCGGGCTCTGAATATTTTGCAATTGCGCCTGCAAATCCTGAACAGCCTTGTTCAGCTTGTCGATGCGGGTCTTCAGCTCATCGACTGAATCATTCAGCGATTGCGCCTGTCCGGAGGCGGCATCCAGCTTGCCGTTCAGCGCGTCGTTCTGCGCGTTGAGTTTCTTCTGCAGGTCGCCGACGGCTGCGGTCATCTGGTTGGCTGCATCAGCCGTTTGCTGGGCAAGATTCTGCACCACGCCGAACCGCGTGTCCACCGTGGATTGCAGCCGCTGCACCATGTCCAGCAACTGCTGCACCTGCGTTTGCAGCGCGACGATCTCCTTCGAGACCGCGTGCGCGGGCACTCCGGCCGGCGCCAGCACCAGCACGAAGGCGGCCGCTGCCAGAAGACGATTGCGAATTGCGGGAGATCTCAACATACATCACCAATTTTAGCTTCATCAATTTCAGCAATTACCGTAAGCCGCGTTGACTGCATGTGCCAGCGTGCACAGCGCCCCAGGTCTCCATCCGGGCCTGGCGTCGGTCTTGACCGCCAAGAATGCTGGAGACCTGGGGCAGCACTGCGCTTACTGATCGAGCGAGAAGCCGGCACGCCGGTTCAACTGCCAACACTGCTCGTTGGACTCGGTGCAGAACGGTTTCTCTTTGCCGTAGCTCACCACGCGGATGCGGTCGGCCGCGACGCCGGCCGTGACCAGAGCATTCTTGGCCGCCTCAGCGCGATTCTGACCGAGCGCCAGGTTGTACTCATCCGATCCGCGCTCGTCGCAGTAGCCGCCGATCACGACCTTGACGTTCGGATGGCTGGTGAGATAGCTTGCATCCTTCGCCAGCGTCGACTGCGCGTCGCTGCGGACATCGTAGGTGTCGTAATCGAAGAAGATGTCCTGCACGTTCGCCTTGAACTCTTCTTCCGCGCTCATGGTGTTGGTGGGCACCTGGACCGCCGGCGGCGTATTCACCGTCACGCGCGCCGATGCGTCGGCCGAGCCGCCGTCGCCGTGCGCCACCAGGTGATAGGTGGTCGACTCGGTCGGGGTCACCGCCTTGACGCCGGAGCTGGGAACGTCTCCGATACCGTCGATCGACACCGCGCTGGCGTCGGTGGTGTGCCAGCTCAGTTGTACCTGCTGGCCCGCGTCAACGACGGTGGGTGAGGCTGTGAGCTGTGCGGTGGGCGCAGCCGCCGTCGCTGGCGGAGCTGTCGCCTCAGGCGCAGGTGCTGGCTGTTTCTTCTTGCAACCGGAAACAGCAGTCAAGGCAATGAGCAGAGCAATGGGAACAAAAATGCGCGTACGTAATTTCAATGGATTACTCCTTCCGCAGATATCAGAAAGTCTTCCGGGCGTTTAAAGCCGCGCGTAACCGAGTGCCGCCGCTGGTGGCCGTGCTTTTTGCGCCTCCCGCAAAGCCAATCTTGCCTCGCGACGGTTTTTGAGCGGAAATCTTTCCGGCCCGCATCGCTCCGAAAATGTGTTTGTCAAACTCCAGCCGAGTTCCATCGAACGTTCGAATCACTCAACCGGAGCACCGATTTGCGCAATGCTCCAGCGCCAGTATCCGCCGGATTTTGGCAACATGAAAATGATAGAACATCCGTCCCGAATGGCCGCGCACAATGCGCGCCGTGAACCCCATTTGCAATCAGGGGTCACTTCCAGCTCCAGTTCGGCATGGAGTTGTTGCCCGTGTGTGTGAGTTGCCGCTGCTGCGTGCCATCGGCCAGCATCGACCAGATCTGCGCGCGTCCGCCAACGGTTCTCTGGAAGACGATGTGCCGCCCGTCCGGCGACCAGGATGGGCAATCGTTGTTGCCCGACTCGTGTGTGACCTGCAGCCAGTTCTTGCTCGCGATATCCATCACGTAGATGTCCTGGCCGCCCGGATCGCCCGGCCCATATTTACGATTCCACGCGAAGGTCAGCAGCCCGCCGTTCGGGGACCATGACGGCGATACGGCATAGCCGCCATCCGTCATCCGCTGGATGTTCGAGCCATCCTGATCCATGATGTAAATCTGCGGCTCGCCGGTGCGCCCGCCGGTGAAGGCGATCTGCGCGTTGGTCTTGGGATTCCAGCTCGGCGATACATTCGGCCCCTTGAGAGAGGTGACTCTATGCGCGCCGCCGCCGCTCTGGTCTGCGGCCCAGAGCTCCGAGTCTCCGGAACGCGACGAGGAAAACGCCAGCTTCGCGCCATCCGAGGACCACGCCGGCGTAAGATTGCTTCCCCCCTCAGTGCCTGCCGGAAAGCTGACCGTGCGGCCCAGGTCGAACGAGTACATCCGGATCGCCCATCCGTACTTGCTCAATGTCGAAAAGGCGATGCGCGAGTTGTCTGGGGAGACGCGGGGCGAGAGCGTAATGGTGCCGAAGTGGGTGATCGGATGCGGGTTCTGGCCGTCGTAGTCCATCATCCAGATCTCTTTGGTGCCCGTCGCCGTGCTCACATAGTAGATTTTGGTCTCGGCGATGCCGTTGATGCCTCCGCCGAGCCGGGAGATGATCTCGTCGGCGAAGCGATGCGCGATGGTGCGCGCCATGTCCTGGCTGGCGGCTTCGTTATATTGCTTGCCCAGCACCTGCGGGCTGGCCGCATTGCTCGCGTCGAAGAGCCATCCATAGACGACCAGGCGCCCGCTGGTCACCGAGAGCGCGCCAAAGGCCACCATGGCCGCGTTCGCCGGGGCGGCGGACCACTGCGAGAGCAGCATCTCCTGCGGCGAGCCGGGCGTGGCCTGCGGGGCCAGGCTCTTCGAAACCATCTGGAAGATGCCGGCGTTGTTCAGGTCGCTGTAGAGAGTGGAATCGAAGACCGCTTTCAGCGGCGTCGTCTGGGGATCGTTGCCGACCGGCTTGAAATCGGCGACGGCGAGGCGGATACCGGAGGTGCTCAGGTTGGTGATCCCGGTGAACACCTGGTCCTGGGCTGCGAGCTGCGGCGCCGAATAGAACGCCAGGGGAACCAAAAGCAGAAACAAAAACCGGAAAACTGCCTTCATGCGCTGAGCAATCCTTCCTTCTGGGGTGATGGACGGTTGTTCGCACGCCCTCCAAGGGGGCTTCTAAATCGAATGACGCTAAGCGAATTCAAATGTCAGTACTCGCAGTAGTACAAAACTTGCAGTTCACTTCGATTATAAGCTGGCGGGAGCGCCCCGAATGTATCCACTCGTTGCGCGGCGCGCAAGCACGAGGAGTCCAGCGTAGGACTGCCGCTCGGGCGATTGACTTGAATGTTGCTGGGGCTGCCGTCGCGGGCGATGTTGAAAATAAGATAGGTGCGAGCTCCTTTCGGCGTGCGGGAATCCACTTGCTGGCTATACCAATTGGCCCTGATCTTGCGGTTGATCTGATCGACGTACCATCCGAACCGGCTTCCGAAGTCCGCATCGTCCACAGTGACCGGCCCGTTGGGTGCATTCTGCGGCTGCGTGGTTCGCGGGATATTCGTGCCGTTCTGTTCGCCATATTGGGCCAGATTCTGCTGCTTGGGCGGAGGCTGATGCTGCTGCGTTTTGGGTGTGGTCCGTTGTTTCGGTTTTACTTGCTTGCCCAGGATCGGAATCGCCTTCTCATCAATTTGATGCTGTTCTTTCGGCGCCGGTGGCGCCGGAGCGGGGCTGGGCGTCTCAGTGGTCAACACGTTTTTGTTCAGCGGCTGGTTATTGGGCAGCGGAATCGCATTGCTCACGATGCTCACCTGCATGGCCCCGCCCGATCCCTGATTGCCCCAGAGATTGTGCTTGAACAACCCGCTCACCAGGCCATACGACACCAGCGCAGCCAGCAACAGGCCATGCAGCAGAAACGCGCCCGCCGCCGGTCCCGCGACGGGCTCCGGCGCCAGTTCCCGCTCCAGTTGCTCCGATCCCTCAAGAACGCTGCTCATGCTTTCGCCGCGCTAATCCCCGCTGTTCCCCGCGATTCCCTTGGTGTCGAGCGGCTCGGTCACGATCGATACATTCGTGATGCCCGCCTGCTTCACCGCATCCATCACGTGGGCGAAGGCCCCGAACGGCACGCGCTCGTCGCTGCGCAGATAGATGGACTGATGCGAAGGATCGGTGCCCGGCTGGCGCAGTTTTGTCGGCAGCTCGTGAATGTTGATTGGCTGATCGTTCAAAAAGATCTGTTGATCGCGATCGATCGTCACCACCATCCGCTGCTCGGTGATCTGCCTCACGGTCCGCGTCTTCGGCACATTGACTTCAATGCCCGATTGCAAAACCGGTTCGGTGATCATGAAGATCACCAGCAGCACCAGCACCACATCGACGAGCGGCGTGATGTTGATCTCCGCGAGCGAAGAGCGCGTTGCGCCGCCGCTACTTGTAAACGCCACGTTCGGCCTCCCGCGGGAAATCCTCGGGACCCTGGGGCGCGGACGGCCGCACCGGAATCTCTTCAAGCGAGTTCAGCAGCTCGCGCGCGAAATCATCCACAGCGGAGGCGAAGACGCGGATGCGGGCAGAGAACTGGTTGTAAGCCACGACGGCGGGCACGGCCACGAACAGGCCGGCAGCCGTGGTGATCAGCGCCTCGCTGATGCCGGGCGCAACCGCCCGCAGCGTGGCCGAACCCGCCGTTCCCAGGCCATGAAAGGCATCCACCACGCCCATCACGGTGCCGAAGAGGCCGATAAACGGGCTGGTGGCCGCGATGGTGGCGAGCCAGGTCAGGCGCCGTTCAAGGCTGGTGATGGCTTCGCTGGCCGCTGTCTGGGCTGAGCGCTCCAGGGGCGTGAGGTTGCGCGGCGGACCCGAGCCGCCGGTCTGCCGCCGGTAGGTCTCGTACACCTCTTCGAAGACCTGCGCCAGAGGGCTCGCGGGGCAGTCGCTTGTAAATGCTGAAATCTCATTCAGCCGCGTTGCCTTGCGAAAAGTCTTGATAAATCGCCGGCTCTGGGCCGTGGCGCGCCGGAAGGTTCCCCACTTGCCCAGGATGATGGTCCAGGAGTAGAGGCTGGCGAGAAGCAGCAACGCGAGCACGCCGATGGCGATCGGCCCGATGTTGCCCATCATTTCGGTCAGCGCGCTCAAGCCCTGCATGCTTCCTGCCTGCACCGGGGCGGCCGCGCCATTATCAGCCTGTAAAATGTACGCCAATGCAACGGTAAGAATCGGCATTCACCTCAATATCCACGGTATCAGACGCTGTGTTCCAGCCCAAGTTATCGACTGGGTGCCCCGCAACAGGCTGGGAACGTTTCGTTTGCCCGTCCGACCGGCTCTCCGTGCTATGCTGCGCTCGGAATCGCGCGCATTTATTCTTCATGATTTTGGATGCGCGGGAGCTGTATAACTGCTTGCCCTGCTTCATCTTTTTTGTCTTTCATGGCGAAAGGATGGGAAAATCTTGATTTCGGATTTTCAGGCCTCGATTTTGAGCCCTGGGGAGCCTTAACCCTCAAGATCGAATGCCGATGCTCGTTGAGTTGCGCGCCGAAAATTACGCTGTGATCGATCACGCCATCGCCTCGTTCGGTCCTGGGCTCAATCTGCTTACCGGCGAAACGGGCGCGGGCAAGTCCATTCTGGTGGATGCGCTGGCGCTGCTGATGGGTGGAAAAAGCTCGGCGGAGGTGGTGCGCCACGGCGCCGAAAAGGCGGTGGTCGCCTGCGTCTTCGAGTCGACGGCGGGGGCCGAGGCCATCCTTGAAGAAAACGGTATCGACGCCGAAGGCAGCGAGATCATCCTGCGGCGCGAAATTCTCGCTTCCGGCAAGGGCCGCGTTTTCGTCAACAACCAGCCCGCCACGGTGGCCGTTCTGAAGCAGCTCGCGCCGGAGCTGGCGCTGGTTCACGCGCAGAGCGAGACGCTCTCGAGCTTCGACCAGGCGCAGCAGCGGATTCTTCTCGACCGCTTCGGCGGCATTTCTACGGATGCGATCGCCGAGGCCTATGCGCGCTGGCGCGGCGCGGCAGACAAGCTCAACGACCTGCTCCAAGGCGAGCAGGAGCGGCTGCGCATGGTTGATCTTTGGAGCTATCAGCGCAAAGAGATCGAGTCTGCACATCTTGAAGCCGGCGAAGACGAGGCTCTCGAAACCGAGAAGCGCGTGCTCGCGAATGCAGAAAAGCTTTATGCCGCCGCGATGAGCGCATTCGAGCAGCTCTACGAGGGAGGCGCATCGGCCGAGACCGCGCTACGGGCCGCGCTGCGCAATGTGGAGGAGCTTGCGCGGTATGATGGGCGCTTTGCCGATGCCGCGCAGCAGCTTGCCTCCGCGCGCGCGATCGTGGGCGACGTCAGTTCCACGCTGCGCGACTACGCCGAATCCATCGATGCCTCACCCGAGCGCCTTGCTGAGATAGAAGACCGCCTTGCGCTGCTCGACCGGCTCAAGCGCAAATACGGCATGACGATTGCGGAGGTCCTCGCCTTCGGCGAGGAAGTGGCCCGCAAACTGGCGGAGGTAGAAGATCGCGACGACCTGCTCAAAACACTGCGTATGGGCCTCCACGAAGCCGAAAGGGAGTATGCCAAAGCCGCATCGCTGCTTTCAGGCCGGCGCCAGGCTGCGGCGGCCCAACTTGCCAAGCTGGCAGAGGCGCAGATCAACTCGCTGGCGATGAAGGTGCGCTTTGAGGTTGCGGTTACGGCCAGCGAGAGCGAGGCTGCGTGGACCTCGGCCGGCTGGGATGAGGTCGAATACCGCATCGCCACAAACCCCGGCGAACCGGTTAAACCATTGACCGAAATCGCCTCCGGAGGCGAGATGAGCCGGGTGATGCTGGCGCTGAAGGTAGCGGTCGAAGAGAACTGCGCCAAGAGCCAGTCCCCGGCCCATTCAAAGACGAGAAAAAAAACGACGCCGCGTACGCTGGTCTTCGATGAGATCGACATCGGCATCGGCGGCCGGGCGGCTGAAGCCGTAGGCCGCAAGCTCAAATCCCTCGCGCGCGCCCAGCAGGTGCTGTGTGTGACGCATCTGCCGCAGATCGCGGCCTTCGCCGATCAGCACCTGGCCGTCGAGAAGCGGGAAGATCACGGCCGCACCAAGACGCAGATTCGCGTATTGGACGACCGCGCCCGCAATCACGAAGTCGCCCGCATGTTGTCCGGCGCCAAGGTGACGGACACCAGCCTGCAGCACGCGGCGCAGATGATTGCGGCGAGCCGGTAAGGAGCGGGTCAGGCAAAGGCCGTACCGCGCGAATTGCCGCGTGTCTTCGAAACAAATTCATAGCCAACCATGTGGCTGGCGGGTAAGATAGTCGCTGTCGGGCCCCCGAATCCCCCCGTTCGAGGAGACGATCGATGCTCTTCTCCGTCCGTTTTGCCCCAGTGATCGCAACGATGGTTTGCGTCGCCGCTCCCGCAGAGCAGGAGTCCCCGCCGCCGCAGGGGCGCGTCGTCGTAGCGGCCTCGGGCATGTCGGGTCCGGAGCGCCATGATTTTGTGAAGGATGGCGCACACTACAACGCCGAAGCCTATGCCGACGCTCTTCAGCGAATGTCCACCAAGTTGAAGGAGAATCTGCCGAACGAATGCGGAAGCTGCGTGATACGCGCAGCTTCAAGATTACGGGTGAAGATCAGGATTCAGGCTTCGGCGCTGTGTTTTATCCGCGGCAGCAAATGCGCGACGATATCCAGAATCAGGGCCGGATGAAGGGGCTTGGCGAGAATTTCAAAGTTATGGCCCTGCTGCCGGGCGATCTCCAAGAGCTCGGCAGTGGCCGGATGGCCGGAGACCAGCAAGATATGGCACGCGGGATAATTTTCTTTAAGCACCATTCCAAACTGGATGCCGTTCATCTGCGGAAGCATGACGTCCACAATGGCGACATTGGGCTGCCACTCGGCGATGGTTTCGATGGCCTGCTCCGCGGAGAAAGCCGTGCGGACCTCGTACCCGCAGCCGCGAAAGATCATCTCCAACGTCTCGGCAACGTTGGCTTCGTCATCGATGATCAGTATCCTGCGGCCTTCCGGCGTAATGGGCATCATGCGGGGAAATCGTTAAGTGATTCAGATCTTCGGAAAAGATTTCGGCCGAAGATCAGAAAGCTATGCCTGTCGCTGTGCCGGAGCGCGTTTCCGGCCTTACGATGACAGGAGGGGCCCGTAAGCGCATCAAATTCGGATTCCGGTCGAACTCCCGCTTCCCGCGGTTTATGCGATTCTGCACTCGTTTGAGCACAAACGCAAATTCTGTACAACTCAGCGTTCATCGGGCCAACCGGTCTTTCTTCGTACGAAACAACGCTGCTCTTCAGTATGCCTTGATCTCTCGCTCCGGGAGACTTTCTTCACGTTCTCTTTATGGCTTTGTGTCGAAGCTGCCGGAAGTAAGGCTTTCCGCAGATCACCCGGTCCAGCGCCTCTGAGTTCCTGCTAGTATACCGGGATGGTTGCTAAAGCATTGATTTCATTGATGTAATTGCATCAATGAAATTTGGTGGCGATGGGCACGCGGAGTGAGCACGATGGTGTCACAAAAAGTAAACCCGAGTGAGTGGGGAGATCGAATTCGCCGGCTCCTGCGCGACCTGAGCTTGAGCCAGGCCGGTCTTGCGGAGCGCCTGGGCGTCTCCCCGCCCAGCGTCTCCCGCTGGATCCAAGGCCGGCACGAACCAACTGCCGAGAGCTATATTGCGCTGGGCAATCTGGCTCCTCCACCCGATGGAATCTATTTCTGGGAACGCGCCGGCCTCGATGTGTCCGGCCTGCTCGATGCGAACTTTCAACGCGCGATCTCCTCGTTGCGTACAAGCCTCAAGGATTTCAAGCTGATCGCCGGGGGGAATGCCTCTGAAGACCTCTCCCAGATGGGAAATGCCGTGGCTGTCGCAATCCCACTGCTCAACGCAACGGCTTACGGCGACCGTATTCCACCCCATGAAAATGTGAGCCTCTCTGAAGTGGAGGTGCAGAGCGTTCTGCTCGCGCCGCTCACCTGGTGCCCGCACCCTGAGAATATGATCGGCATTCATCTCGATGGCGATTCTATGCTTCCGGTGATTGCGCCGGGTTCGATTCTGTTTGTGGATACCGCAGCGAAAGAGCGCGAGCGGTTGCATCAGCGGATCACGGTTGTCACTCATCGTGATTTGGGTTTTAAGGTGGCTCGCTTCCAGAGAATTGGCGGGTCAGATCTGCTGGTCTCCGCAAATCACAAGTATGCCCCGGTGGATGTGAGCAACGCCTCGAAGTGGAAGATATTCGGCGAGGTTCTCTGGTGGATCTCACGCGATGCAAGCAATGGTCCAGATCCCGATTACTCGATTGTTTCCTCGCGCAGTGAATAAGCTTTCCAGTTGGGCAAAGCCCAAGCCGGCCCTCCAATCCCGCTAAAGGACAACATTGTCTCCCCGCCCGGCATCCTTGCCATGGTGCGCACCGAGCGCGGTGTGTAGGGAAAACGCGTGCGGAATCACGCTCAGGGAGGGACATTGAAATGGAGAGAGGCCGATATCGCTTTTTGATTTTGGCATTGGCTGCGGGAGGTTTCCTCAGCGCGCAGGAGGCAAATCCCACAGCACAGCAGCAAACTCCGCCGCCGGCCCAGCAGCCGGAGACCGGAAACGGAAGCGTTCCGCTTTACAAAATTGAGGTGGTGGGCCGGGAGATTCCCGCCATCAATTATTTTCATCGCAGCAGCGCGACCAAGATTGGTTTCCAGGGCACGAGCTTATTGCCCCAAGCAACCGGGGACGCAAAGGTGGAGGCGCGCGCGGGACGCACGCAGATCGACGCGAGCTTTGAACATCTGGTTCCGGCGAACACGTTCGGACCTGAGTATCTCACCTATGTTTTGTGGGCAATCACTCCGGAGGGCCGGCCGGTCAACCTCGGAGAGGTGCTTCCCACGGGGAAAAACGACAAGAATGAGATTTCCGTCACCACCAATCTCCAGGCCTTTGGCCTGATCGTGACGGCGGAACCTTACTACGCCGTCACCATGCCTAGCGATCTTGTAGTCGTCCAGAACATGGTTCTGAACGACAAGACGCAGGGGGTGCTCGAGCAGGTGAATGCGCATTACACGTTGCTTCCGCGCGGAGCTTACGAAGAGACCGCGGGCCGTCATACGGTGCTTCATCCGATTACCCGCGATGAGCGTACGCCGCTCGAAATCTATGAGGCGCTGAACGCGATCGGGATCGCCGAGGCCGGCGGTGCGGACCAGTATGCCGCGGACACAATGGCCACAGCCAAAACTGCTCTAACCAATGCTCAAGATCTCAACATGAAAAAGAGTGATCGTAAGCAGGCGATCACGTATGCGCGCGAAGCCGTGCAGGCGGCGGAGGACGCGCGCATCATAACGATCCGCAAGCTCAAGGCCGCAGACGATGCAGCGGCGCAGCAGGCGCGCGTCCAGGCCGAGGAGCAGGCCAAACAGGCGCAACAGGCCGAGCAGCAGGCGCAGCTCTTGGCCCAGCAGCAGGCGGAGGAGCGCGCAGAGGCGGAGCGGCGCAGCGAGGAGGCGCGCCAGGCCCAGGCCCAGGCGGAGCAGGCGCAGCAGGCCGCGCAACAGGCTGCCCAGCAGGCGGGGCAACAGGCCGAACAGATGCGCGAGCGCCTTCGCCAACAGTTGAGCCAGGTGCTGCAGACGCAGGAGACCGCCCGCGGACTGATCATGAACCTGTCCGACGTCTTATTTGATTTCAATCGATACACGCTGAAGCCCGAGGCACGCGAGAAGTTAGCCAAAGTGTCAGGAATTCTTCTTGCGTATCCTGATCTGAAGGTTCAAGTCGAAGGTTATACCGATAACATCGGATCGGACGAGTACAACCAGAAGTTATCGGAGGAGCGGGCCGACGGCGTGCGCGACTATCTTGTTGCGCAAAGCGTTTCGCAGGGTAACATCGCGGCGGAAGGATATGGAAAAGGCGACCCGATTGCTGATAACTCGACCAATGCCGGACGCGCGCAAAACCGCCGCGTCCAGTTAGTTGTTTCCGGAGCGGCGATCGGCATCCAGGAGTTGCAGCCCGGCTCATCCGCGGCAGAGCCACAAACGCCGTCTTCGGGATCTGCGCAACCCCAAACCGCGGCTCCCGCGGCTGCCCAGCCGGCGCCGGCTCCCGGTAGCACCGGCACATCGAATCCGCCTCCGCAGTGAGCGGGTTGTAAGTAGAAGAACTCGGGAGATATGTGTAACTTGCGGCCGCCGCGCGGGTAGGAAAGTAACCTACCAGGCCGGCGGCATCCTTTCCGGACTCTTGCTCATCTCATTGGGGGTGGTCTGAACGGTTCTATGGGCTGCTCAGCAACGCGCGGCGGACGATCCGCTGCATTGATGCACGAACGAGAAAAGGCCGAGTACGCGAAGAGAAAAGACGAGTAGTTGACACAGGCGTCCCTGATCTCCGCAATTTGGAGGGTCCATTGAAGAGGTTCAACTATCTCGTGCTGGCGGCGATAGCCGGCATTTTCCTGGCTTGGGCTGGGCCTCGGGTTGAGGCGCAGGTTAGCGTGACTGTTGGTCCGGCCCCAGTCTGTCCTTATGGCTATTTTGATTACCCGCCTTATGCGTGCGCTCCTTACGGCTACTACGGATCGGAATGGTTCCTCGGAGGCGCCTTCATCGGCGCGGGTCCGTGGTACCGCGGGCCGGCCCACTTTTACGGGCACGTAGACAATCATTTCGATCCGCACCATGGATATCGAGGCGCTTTTCCGAACCGGGGAGAACATCCCAGGCCGGAGAATCATATCGACCGGATGCCTAACTTCCATGGAAACGAGATGAGGGACGGGCGCGGGCATATGGGCGGGGCTAAGCGCTAACACAGCAGGCGGCACGGAGTAATGCCCGGATTTCTCTCGCGGGGGCGAGGGAGTCCGGGCATCCGTGCGTTTGGGGGCATGAACTACAGCGGCTTACAGGGCACGTGAATTCTCCGAGCCGCTTTAATCCCTGGCCGGCGGCGCGCCGGTGGACTCGCGAATGACGAGGCTGGTGGAAACGAGAAACTCGCGCGGCATCTTGGGATTGCCGGAGTCCTCGGCCTGTGCGCGCAGCGCATCGAAGGCGGCGCGTGCCAGATCGGTGCGGGATAGCCGAATAGAAGTGAGCGGTGGCAGCGTAAACTCCGCGAAGTCGATGTCATCCAGGCCAATCACCGACAGATCCTGGGGCACGCGCAGGCTTTCCATGTAAGCTGCGCGCAACACGCCGATCGCGATCATGTCATTGGAGCAGACGATCGCGGTTGGCATCGCCGCGAGCTTCTGCAATTGCGAGAATCCGGCAACGCCGCCTTTGAGCGTGTGTCCGCACTCGATCACCCATTTCTTTTGGACCGGCAATCCGGCTACGTGCATGGCCGTGCGAAAATCGTTCTCCCGGGTCACAGCGGAGTGCAGATGGTGCGGTCCGGCGAGAAACGCGATGTGCCGGTGCCCGAGGTCCGCAAGATGGCTCACCGCCGCCTGGATCCCTGTTGAATAATCCAGCAGGATGGTGCTCGCCTTGGGGTCGTCGAGTTTGAATTCGGCCAGCACAATCGGCACATTGCGATGTACGAGTTGATCCAGCACCGGCTCTTCTTCGCCGAAGGTCATCACCGCCACGCCATCGACTTTGCGTTCCAGCATGCGGCGCACGCAGGAGGTCAGGATCTCCGGATCGCCGTTCGAGGAACTCACCAGGATCTCGTATCCATGCTTCACAGCAATCTCTTCGAAGCTTTGGACGAGCTCCGGGAAGAAGGGATTGGTGATGTTCTCGACGATGATGCCGAGGAGCCGGCTGCGCCCTGAGACCAGCGTCCGGGCGTGGGTATTGGGAAAATAATTGAGCTGTTTGATCGCTTGCCAGACGCGTTTCGAGAGCCGGTCGCTCACCAGCGGAGAGCCGTTGATGGTGCGCGAAACCGTGGCGATCGACACCTTGGCCAGTGCGGCAACGGTGCGGATATCGGGCATTTTGCTGGCAGTCTTGCGGGATGCTTTACGGGGCACGAACCAATCCTAACCCATTTTCCGCGGCCAAATGGTGTGCTCCCGCGCCAGCGCGGTGGATTTTCCCGGCGAAGATCGCGGACGCCACAAGACCAAGGAGAAGAGGCGGCCGCGGGCATTGAGGACTTCCGGAGAGGCTTTTGCGGAAGCGACGAGGAAATATCCGCAGCCCTGACGCATCCGTTGTGAAGCTCTTGCGGGCGGCTATCTCTGGTCGGCAATGAGCAGGCGCAGATCACGCAGATTATGTCCTGTAGGGCCGGTCATGACGGAATCACCGATGGACGTAAACAGTGGACATGCGTTGAAGGCTGCAAGCGATTGTTCAGGATCGAATCCAAATGCGCGCGCCCGAGCGACGGTGGTCGGATCGGCAATGGCGCCCGCCGACTGCGTGTTTCCATCGATGCCATCCGATCCGGCGCTCAGCACCGTGAGATGAGCACCCGGATATTTTTGAATCTCCACCGCACAGACCAAAGCAAACTGTTGATTGCGTCCGCCCGCGCCCGGCGTGCGATTCAGGGTCACTGTCACTTCGCCTACCGAGATGAGGCATACCCTTGGATTGGCGGCACGCAGCGCATGGAACCGCTCCAGCAGATAGCGGGCCGCGTCTTTGTAATCCCAATCATCACAGCTGTTATCCACAACCGTCGAGAACCCAGCTTTCTGTGCCAGCGAGCGCGCATTTTCCACCAGGTCGTGACTCGAAAGCAGGATCTCAAAGACTGAATCGTGGAAGGCCTTGTCTTCGCCGTTCATGGTGGCCGCCGCGGCCACGCGCCGCGCCAGCACGGCTTCGGTCCACGGCAGCTTGGGCAGGAACTGCGGCCGCTTTCCCTTGATGCCCGGCGACTCGGGCAAATCCTGGCGCTCGAAGAAGGCGCGGACGGGGGCGGGAAGCTTGGCGGAAAGATCGTACCGGGCGAGCAACTCACGAACCTCGCCCACGGTTGAATGATCGGGCGAAGTGGGACCCGACGACAAAGCGTCGAGCGAGCGCAGCGGAACGTCCGGCAGCAGAAGGCTCACCTTGGCAGCCTCTGGCGCAGCCATCGCCAGCCGTCCGCCTTTTACCGCGGAGAAATGCTTGCGGAGGGTGTTGACCTCGTTGATCGGAGCTCCGGAGGCCAACAGCAACTCGTGAAACCGGACGGCGTCGCCGAGCGTAATCTGCGGATCGAGAGGCAGATCGAACATGGCCGATCCGCCGCCGGAGATGAGAAAGAAGATGAGCGTATCCTTCTTCGCCTTGCGCAGCATCGCCAGCGCGGCCCGCGCCGATGCGAATGTATCTTCGTTGGGCAACGGATGTCCGCCCTCGAAGTACCGGAACCGCCAGTTGCGCACCCTGGGCACCTGGTTCCAGCAACAGACGCCGCGCAGTCCCTGGCGCCGCTTCATCCGCGCCAGCAGCACATCCAGCATCGGTCCCGCCGCTTTGCCCAGCGCGATGACGAAGATGCGCTTGTAGCTGGAGAGATCGATCGTTGCCGGCCCGCTGCCGTCGGGCATCAGCCGGTGCAGCAGGTTGCCTTCAAAGCGAAGGCGGCGATCGAAGGCCGACGCTATATTGCAGGCTTCCAGCGCGCCGGCAAATATCTCCGTGGCCGTTTCGTGCAGAGTATCCAGGATCGAGTCGCTGACCGGGGTCATAACAATTGCTCCTTCAGCCAAGCGGCTAGCGCTTGCTGCATAGCCTCGAGTTGACCGGTAAAAAAATGATCGGCGCCCGGAAGGACTATCAGGCGCTTCGGCTCTGCGGCCGATGCGAACACCTGCCGAAGTTGCGCGGACGGGGCAAACCGGTCGCGGTCTCCGCTCAGGAATAACTTGGGAATGATTGCGTCTTTCAGGAAGGAATATTCATACGTTCGGTCTTGCGCCTCAATCGGCAGTCCCAGCGCAACAAGCGCGCGGACGTTGGGGCGGGCGCCGGCGCGGCAACAGGCTTGGAGCACCATGGCCGCCCCAAAGCTGAAGCCGGCAGCGACGACTGGGAGATTGAATTCGTTTTCAAGCCAGTCGAGGGCCGTGAGCACATCTTCCGCTTCCGCCGCGCCGTGGTGTTTTCCTTCACTCCGGCCCGCACCACGAAAGTTGAAGCGCAGCACCGGAAATCCCAGTCCCAGCCTGGGATCGTTCAGCGCCTTTGTGGCGTGATAGACCACCTTGTTGTGCAGGTTTCCGCCGCCGAGAGGGTGCGGATGGCAAACAAGCGCGGCGAACCTTGCATCCGGAGCGCCCTGGTTCAAGAGCGCTTCGAGCCGGCCCGCGGTTCCGCGCAACTCGATCGCGTGTAGAGTTCGCACCGCGCCGGCTTCCGACTGTGGCTCCCGCATCTTCGAGCGCACTGGCGGCGCGGTCTCGGCTGAGAATCCGGCCGAGTTTGCTTGCGCCTGGGCGGATGCGGTTGTGGAGATCATTCCACTGCCCATTCTACGCCCAGTTCGCGATTCCGCTCCAGCCGTGCGCACAGCCATGGGATTCGAGCTGAATCCATTCAGGGATACTCGTTGCGCTATTCTGGCAGCATATGATCGATTCTTCTTCCCTTGCACCAATTGACCCCATCGGCTTGACGCGCCAGTTATGCGAAATCGAATCCACTACTTATCACGAGGGCGCGGCAGGCGATTTTCTCGCCAGCTATCTCTCCGGTCGTGGCTGGGCGGTGGAGAAGACTCCCGTCCCCCAACCGCCTGAGAGCGCCTCTGAAGGCCCGCGCTGGAATGTTTACGCGGGCGCTCCGGACCAGACGCCCGATCTGGTTTTTTCCACGCATATAGATACCGTTCCGCCCTACATTGCTTTCAGCGAGGATGCGGAGTTTATGCATGGCCGCGGGGTCTCGGATGCGAAGGGCATCATCGCGGCGCAGATCACCGCGGCAGAGGCGCTGCGCAACGAGGGGTTTCGGATTGGCCTGCTGTTTGTGAGCGGTGAAGAGCGCGACTCGGCGGGAGCAAAGGTGGCCAACCTTATGTCCAAGGGAAGCCGGTTCCTGGTCAATGGCGAGCCAACCGACAACCGGCTGGCTCTGGCCTCAAAAGGCGCATTGCGGGCGGTCTTCAAGGCGACGGGAAAGATGGCTCACTCCGCTTATCCGGAGTTGGGTGATTCGGCGGTCCACAAGCTGGTCGAAGTGCTTGGCCGGGTTCTTGAGCTTCCGCTGCCGACGCTCGAAGGCGTAGGCCCGAGCACGCTCAATATCGGCCAGATTCACGGAGGCCACGCGCCGAACGTGATCGCCGACAAGGCCGAGGCCCAGGTGCTCGTGCGGCTGGTCGGCGACTCGGCGCCGGTGCGCGGGGCGCTCATGGAAGCCTGCGGCGATCTGGCCGAAGTCGACTTCACGCTCGAGATTCCCTTCGTGCGCCTGCGTGCCGTGGAAGGGTTGCCGACGATGATTGCAAAGTTCACCACCGACATTCCGCAGCTCTCGAATTGGGGTGAGCCGCTGCTGCTGGGGCCTGGTTCGATTCACGTGGCGCACACGCCGCATGAGAAGCTGGCGAAGAGGGAACTGCTGGAGGCAATCGAACTTTACATCCAGGTGGCAAAGCGGCTGGTGCAATGAATCTGCTCTTCAACTCTTTCTACGGAGAAATTGCGCATGGATGCGAATATCTACTCGATTGCTGTCGAAAAGATCACCGGCGAGCCTGGCTCGCTTGCTGAATTTCGAGGTTCGGTGCTGCTCGTCGTGAACGTAGCTTCGCAGTGCCTCTTCACGCCGCAATACGAAAAGCTCGAAGAGCTGTACGAGCGATTCCGCGAGCGCGGATTCGCGGTTGTCGGCTTCCCGGCCAACGACTTCAAGGAACAGGAACCGGGAACAAACGAGGAGATCCATTCATTCTGCACGTTGAGTTATGGCGTGAAATTTCCGATGTACGGAAAGATCACCGTCGTGGGAGCAGGGAAGCATCCGCTCTACGCGGCCTTGATCGCCGCGCAACCGGAGGCGATCAGCATCGGCGGAAATCCTTTCCGCCAGCAACTCAAAGGGTGGGGAGTTCCGACGACTGAAGAGCCCGAGGTTTCCTGGAACTTCGAGAAGTTTCTCGTGAGCCGCGCAGGCGAGGTGGTGAAGAGATTTGCGCCGGAGACGGATCCGGATGCCCCTGAACTGCTCGCCGCAATCGAAGCGGAACTCGCGAAAGGCTAGCTGGGACCCACGCGCGTGATTGCCGGTTCGGCTCTTCAGTCCGCCTGGGCCACAGTGGCGGTCGCCGCATCCAGAGGGAAGAAGAGCCGGAAGACCGTGCCACGGCCGGGCTTGGTGCGCACGGCGATCGTCGATTGATGCTTGTCGAGAATTCCCTTGGACACCCAAAGACCCAGTCCCGTTCCGGCTTCGCCTTTGGTGGTGATAAAGGGATGGAAGAGCTGACTCAGCGTCCGCCGATTCATGCCGCATCCGGTATCGGCCACGGTCACAGCCACGCCCCCGCGTCCTGCGCGGTCGCGCCCCGGCCGGACCGCGACGATGAGCCGGCCGCGGTCCGATAGCGCATCGAGCGCGTTGCCGATGAGGTTCGTCATGACCTGTTGAATCTCGCCGGGCAGGCACAGCACCGGAGGCGCCGGCCGGTAGCGCCGCTCCAGTTGAATGTTGCGCATCTTGACCGCTGGCTCATTGAAAAAGAGCACGGAATCGATCAATTCTTCGAGCCCGGTCAGGGTCGGCCCGGTCCGCTGGCGATAGAACTTGAGGCTGCGCGCGGCAATGTGCGATAGCCGCTGCAATTCTTTGTCCGCTACTTCCAGCAGATCCTTTGTATTTTGCGCTACCGTCGCATCCAGCTTGGCCAGGAACAGGAGATTTGTCACCGCTTCGAGGGGGTTGTTGATTTCATGCGCAACGCTTGCCGCCAATCTTCCCGCCGCGGCCAGTTGCTCCGATCGCCGCAAGGCCTGTTCGGTTCTCCGCGCCTCTGTCGCATTGCGGAGATAGAGAATAAGACCCTCGCCGGCCTGCGGATGAATATGGAACTGGAACCACGATTCGGTCCCCCCGGTCTGGAAATATTGTTCAAACTCCACCGGAACCCGTTGTTCCATTGCCTGTCGAAGGTTCACTTCCACCGCGGTTTCCTTGAACATCGGATAGAGATCCCAGATCGATTTTCCAGTCGGCTCATTCGCGGAGCATGCGGCCACCAGCGTGGTTGCCGCGGCATTCATGTAGGTGGTCCGGAATTGCCAATCGAGGGTGCAGAAGGGGTCGGGAATATGCTCGAGCGCATCCCATGCAAATTGCCGGGCGTTGTTGATCTCACGCGTGAGCGCGGTCTCCTGCTCGGCCGCCTCTCTGCGCAGGCGCGCCATCTTCAACTGCGCCTCGACGTGCGCAATGAGTTCGCGCGCTGAGAACGGCTTGATGAGGTAATCGTCTGCGCCGGCGTCAATCCCCTCCACGCGCGCCTCCTCGCCGGCGCGAGCGGAGAGCATGATCACCGGAATGGTGCGCGTGGCGGGATTCTGGCGCAGCGAGCTTAGAAGCGCGAACCCGTCCATCTCCGGCATCATGATGTCGGTGAGAACCAGATTGGGCGTTGTCCGTGCCGCTTCTTCGAGAGCGCGCCTGCCATTCTCAGCGGTGATCACATGAAAGCGCTGAGTGAGCAGATCCTGCACGTACTCCCGCATATCGGCGTTGTCATCCACCAGCAGAACGATCGGCTTTTGCAAATCGCCATTCGCCTTGGACAGGGCCTGGGGCAATCCCGAGCTCGCCGAATTCAGCCCGCCTGCCTGTTTTCTGCGCGGCAGCCATTCAAGCGCCTCAGCGACGTAAGCTGAGGCGGAATCCTGTGCCGCGGCTAGATTGACGGCATCGGTCAGCACGCGGCCATGCGACAGGTGCTCGTGCCCGAACCGCAGCGTGATGTGAAAAGCCGTCCCTCCGCCGAGCTTGCTCTCGGCGCGGATTGTGCCGCCGTGCATCTCCACCAGTTCCCGCACCAGCGCCAGGCCGATGCCGCTGCCTTCATGGCTGCGCCGCCGCGCTCCCTCGATGCGCTGGAAACGTTGGAAGAGCCTGGGCAGATCGTCCTCGGAGATCCCAGTGCCGGTATCGGCGACGGTGACGTGCGCCTCATCTCCGCTGCGTTGCACTGAGATGCGAATTCCCCCGTCAAATGTCGACTTCAGAGCGTTCGAGAGCAGGTTGAGGATGATCTTTTCCCACATCTCGCGGTCCACGTAGACCGGCTCCGGCAAGGGCGTGCACTCGACGGTAAGTTGCAATCCGGCGCGCTCGATCGCAGATCGAAAAACGCTGCCCAATTGCGAGGTCAGCAGAGAGAGATCGGTAGGTTCGTAGGAGGCATGCAGCCGGCCCACCTCGATGCGAACGAAATCGAGCAAGCCGTTCACCAGCTTGAGCAGCCGTTGCGCATTGCGGTGCAGCAACTCGAGCGAGTCGCGCGAAGGCGGGGTCTCGGCGGCGAGCGCGTCCTCGATGGGGCCGAGGATGAGCGTGAGCGGCGTTCGCAGCTCGTGGCTCACGTTGCTGAAGAAGGCTGTTTTCGCGCGGTCCAGTTCGGCCAGGCTTTCGGCGCGCTTGCGCTCCAGCTCAAAGGCCTGCGCGTTGGTGATGGCGGCCGCAATCTGTCCGGCTACAAGATCGAGAAACCCTGCGTAGCCGATATCGGGCTGGCGATAGGGATTGAGCGCGGCAACAAAAACGCCGGCCAGCATCTCCTGGCCCTGGCGCGCAATGGGAACCAGCCGCGCCTGCGCCGGCGGCTTATCCCATGAACCGGCAGGGAGAGCGGGAAACTGATCGCCCATGCTGTCGATCGTGACCGCGCGCCGAGAGGCGAGAACTTCGCCGATCGGCCATGGCGAATCGAGCTCGATCTCTCCGGCCGCGGCCGCATGCTCCGCGCTGATTCCGGTGCTTGCGACCAGCTTGAGCCGGCTTGTGTCTTCCTCGAAGAGATAAACCAAGGCGAACGGCATATCGGGCTGATCCGTCAAGCCAAGTGAGATTGCCGTAAAAACATCCCGTTCGGTGATGGCGTCTGCAAGGCTGCCGGCGAGTGTGCTGAGCGCGGCCAACTGCCGCTCCCCGATAACCCGCGCCGTGTCCTCCATCACCACGCACAGCATGCCCGCGATCCGGCCGCCGGAATCTGCGAGCGGGCTGTAGGAGAAGGTGTGATAGGTCTCTTCGGGATACCCGCTGCGCTCCAGGATGAGCAGCAGAGTCTCGTCCCAGGAGGCCTCACCGGTGGTCATCACACGCTTGATGCGCGGGGCGATGTCTGTCCAGATCTCTGACCAGACTTCGGCCGCCGGCCTGCCCAAAGCCCAGGGATGCTTTTTGCCCAAGGTCGTGCGGGCGTACGCGTCGTTGTAGAGGAAGGTGAGTTCGGGTCCCCAGGCCATCCACATCGGGAACCGCGATGTGAGGAGGATACGAACGGCGGCCTTCAGGCTGTCAGGCCACACGGCAAAGGGCCCGAGCGGCGTGGATCGCCAATTGAACGCGGCCACGAGTCCGCTCATGCTCGAACCCGGCGCCGATCCATCCTGTCCATCCTGGGTGGTCTGAGCCAGGGTAGCCAAGGTGGAGTGACCAGAGCCGGTCAATGATGCAATCTGATCGAGAGCCATTTCATCAGGAGCAATCTCATCGCGCATGGGTCGAGCCTCCGATAGATGAGGGGCCCCGAACTCTTCGGCAAGTGCGATCCCTTACCGGTCTTCAATTCTGGCGTATATCGAGATATTCCAAGGCACACCAAGAGATGCAATGAAGATAGCTCGCCGTTGCCCCATTGTATTCAACTATTTTGGCGCACGTCCATGCAGGATCGTCGATCGGCTGAAATCTCCAAAGGAATTCGGGCCGGAGCGGTTCCGGCGCTGGCCGTAGAGCACGTATTCCGGTTATCCTCACCCCATGCACGAGGCTGTTTCCACCCATTCCGCCCCTCCCAACGAGCTTGAGCACGCAGCCTCTTCCTATCTTCGCTCGGCGCGCCATCAACCGGTGCGCTGGCATCCCTGGGGCGAGGCCGCATTTGCGGCTGCCCAGGCGGAAGATAAGCCTGTGCTGCTCGATATTGGCGCCGTCTGGTGCCACTGGTGCCATGTCATGGACCGCGAGTCGTACGAGGATGGGGAGATTGCCACGCTCATCAATCGCTACTTCATTCCCGTAAAAGTGGACCGCGATGAACGGCCGGACGTGGACACGCGCTACCAGGCCGCCGTCTCGGCCATTAGCGGGCAGGGCGGATGGCCGTTGACCGCATTTCTGACGCCGGACGGACGGCCCTACTTCGGAGGCACGTACTTTCCCCGCGACGACCGCTACGGACGGCCCGGCTTCGGCCGCGTCCTGCTCACCATGGCGCAGGTCTGGCGCGAGCGCCGCGATGAAGCGCTGGAGACGGCCTCAAGCGTGATGGCGGCGATCGAACACAATGAGAGCTTCTCGGGCCGCGGCGCAGGCGAGACGGCGCTCACGCTCTCATTGGTCGATAAAATCGTGGCCGCCGCGGTTGCGCAATTCGATCCCCGCAATGGCGGCTTCGGCTCGCAGCCCAAATTTCCCCATCCAGCCACGCTTGACCTGCTGCTCGCGGTGGGCGTGAACCGCGGCAACGAAGAGGCCCGTACTGCGTTCACGACGACGCTCGAAAAGATGGCGCATGGCGGAGTCTATGACCAGCTCGCGGGCGGTTTCCATCGCTACTCGGTGGACGAGCGGTGGGTGGTGCCGCACTTCGAGAAGATGCTCTATGACAACACGGAGCTGCTGCGCAACTATGTGCACGGCTTCCAGAGTCCGCTTGACGGGATTGTCCGGGAAGATTTCCTTGAAACCGCGCGCGAGATCGTGGCCTGGCTCGACTCCACCATGACGGATCGCGAGCACGGGGGATTCTATGCCTCGCAGGATGCCGATGTGGGCCTCGATGACGACGGCGATTACTTCACCTGGACGCTCGAAGAAGCCCGTGCCGTTCTCGATCCCGCGGAGCTTGAACTGGCCGCTGAGTATTATGACATCGGCGAACTCGGCGACATGCACCACAATCCGGCCAAGAACGTGCTGCACGCGAAGCAATCGCCGGCCGAATTGGCCGCGAAGAGCGGCAGGTCTGCCGAGGCGCTGCAGGCAGTGCTCGATTCCGCGCGGCGCAAGCTGATGGATGCGCGCTCCCGCCGCCCGACGCCGTTTATCGACCGCACTCTCTACACCGGCTGGAACGCGATGGCGGTCACCGCCTATCTCGAAACTGCGCGCGTGTTGCGCTCGGACTCAGTGCGTGAATTCGCGCTGCTAACCCTCGACCGCCTTCTCGAAACGGCTTGGGACAGCGAGGCGACGCTCCATCACGTAATTGCATACCCGGAAGGTGCGGCGCCGAGCGAGACAGCGCCTGGCACGCTGGATGACTACGCATTCACGGTTCACGCTTGTATCGACGCGTGGCTTGCCGGGGGAGAGATGAAGTATTACCGCGCGGCCGTGAAGCTGGCCGATGCCATGATCGCACGCTTTTACGATCGCATTGGCGATGCATTCTACGACGCGGCGGCTCCGCAGCCGGGGTCGGCGCCTCTCGGCGCATTGGCCGCGCGCCGCAAGCCGCTGCAGGATTCACCGACGCCGGCCGGCAATCCCACCGCTGCTTCGGCTCTGCTGCGCCTTGAGACCTTGAGCGGACGCAGCGAGTATCGCCAGATTGCCGAGGATACCCTTGCATCCTTTGCCGGAATCGTGGAGCACTTCGGCCTCTATGCGGGCAGCTATGGTCTGGCGCTGGAGCGGCTTCTGCTCGATCCGGTGCAGATAGTGGTCGTGGGTTCCGGCGCAGCCGCAGACCGGCTTGAGGCCACAGCCGTGGCGGGATTCGCTGTGAACAAGACCGTGATCCGCATCGCGCCCTCACAGTTGAATCCAGGATCGATTTCATGCGCAGTTCCCGAGGCGCTGGCTGAGACGGTGCTTCAAGTGCCCGCGCCTGCGGGTGTGGAGGCCTGGGCCTTGGTCTGCCGCGGACGAACCTGCCTTCCGCCGATCACAAATCCCGAGACGTTGCTCGCTGCGCTTGAGCCCGCGAGCTAGAATCATGGCGTTCTTTTCCCGTTGTCTGGGTGAGAGTCATGCAATCCCAGGTCTGAGAATCGAGACCCTGGGGCACCCAGTTAATTGGCAAGCACACAACTTCTATTCGCCTGAAAACGGGTTTGTCTCCTGCGGCTTCTGTGCGGTGGCGTCGTGGACCGGCGCTTGCGGCTCGGACTGGCTGCGCGGAGGCCCGGAGTCCGTTGCACCCCCACCGAATGTGCCGAAGACCCGGTTCGGATCGCCGGGCAGCATCTGATGCTCTTCGAGCGCCAGCCGCACGCGCCGCTGGAACTCCCGCATCGGCCCGTATTGCTGTAACGGCAGCGTCTTGAAGACTACCGGGAAAATCAACTGCGATCCCTTCACGGAGTCCACGCCGAGAACCTGCGGGTCGGCGACAAACAGGTTCTTGAATGGCTCGCTGTTCCGCACCTCCATCGCGACCTTGTTGAGCAGCTCCGTCACCTTGTCGGGGTTGGCGGAGAAATCCACGCTTACGTTGATCGTAGCCACGGAATAGTCCACGCTGAGGTTAGCCACCGTCGTGATCTGCGAGTTGGGGATCACGTAAAGGGTGCCATCTCCATCGCGCAGGATGGTTTTGCGCAGGGTCATGGCTTCCACGGTCCCGGAGACGCCGGCCAGCTTCACTGTGTCGCCCACGTTGAACTGGCCCTCCACCAGAATCAGGATGCCGTTGAACATATCCTTGACGATGGTCTGGGCTGCGAGGCCGATGGCCACGCCCGCGACGCCGGCCGAGGCCAGCAGCGGAGCGAGATTGACGCCCATGGCGGCCAGGAACTGCATGCCGGCGATCGCGCCAATGACCGCCAAACCGGTGGCGCGGATGACCCCCGCGAGCGTCTTGACTTCGGCGATGCGCCCCCGCCCGGCCGCGTGGCGCTCGGCAACGCGGACCATCCGGCCTGTGACGATGCGCAGCAACTTGTTCAGAAAAAACGCGATCGCGAAGATCACGATCAGGTGCGGCAGCTTAGTATGAATGAATTCCTGGCTGTCCGTGATCCATTCATCCAGCACTTTGCCCATGAACCGGCCTTCGGCAAAGATGCCGTATCGCAGCATCATGCAAAAATCTGCGGCCAAGCGAAAAGGAAACATGCCAAATCTCCTCGTTTTAGACTAGACTGTGCCCATGAGCGGCCGGAAATTCCCCTGGCCCAATCTCCCGGCCCGCGCGACTTAAACCTGAGGTCCCCATGATGATCAGGGGTATCGGCGCAAGAATCCTCGCCCGCCGCTTCCGGCCCGGAGCGGCATGGCTGGGCATTCTCGCGGTCCTGGTCCTGCTTGCGGCGACAGGGGTTGGCCTGCATCACGTCCACGCGCAATCGACACCACAGCCTGCAGACCCGCAATCCAGCGCAGCGGCTGCGGAGCCGCAACCCGGCGCCGCGGCAGGAGACCCGCAATCCGGCGCTACGGCTGCAGACCCGCAATCCGGCGCTGCGGCAGCAGACCCGCAATCCGGCGCTGCGGCAGCAGCAGACAATCCGGACACCTCTCCGAAGAATCCCGCTTCCGATGCTGCAGCGCCGCTTGCGGCGGAGCAGCCCAAGCCCGTGGACAAATCTCCCGGACAGCAGCGGAAGCTGGAGGTCGCCAACGAGTGCGCGAATCTGCTCAAAATGGCGACCGATCTGAAGGCCGAAGTGAACAAGACCACCAAGGATGAACTGTCGCTCGCCGTGGTCCGGAAGGCCGGCGAGCTTGAGCAGTTTGCCCGCAAGGTGCGGGGCGATACGCGACTTACCGCCGGTAAGGATTGAGGGCACAGCGAGATGAGCAGGACCAGCGATTTCGCCACAATCGGCTCAGCGGACACACTCCGGCAGCGCCGCGCGCATTTCTCTGGGCATGGCGCGGCTTGGCGGGCCCTTGTGCTGGCGATCTTTCTCGCGGTTCCTGCGGGAGGCGGCTTTTCCCAGCAGACTCCTGGTATGGGCGGCAGCCAGTTCCCCGGCACACCCCACGGCATCCCGCAGGACTCAAGTTCGAACTCTCCGTTTAGCGACCAGTACAACAATCCCACCGAAGCCGAGAAGCGCCTGCGCATGATCAACACCGAGCGGCAAAAATCGATGGTCGCCGATACCGATAAGCTGCTGAAGCTGGCGAAGGAACTGAACGACGAGATCGCCAAAGCGAATTCCGGGGAGCTCTCTCCGGCGCAGCTCCGCAAAGTGGCTGAGATTGAGAAGCTGGCGCATAACGTGCGCGACAAGATGGTGATGTCCGTGCGCGGACCGCAATTCAACGGACCGCAGTTCAATGTCGATGGGCCCACCCCCTATTTTCCTTCCCCCGTCCACTGACGGCCCGACGAATTTATATCCGCGCCGGGCAACGGAGCCGGCTGTTCGATACTTCTTAACAGCGGCGGGTGATTCCGCGCGCCAAATTGTTACAATCTGGTAGGAAGGTTTCTGGGGGGACGACGGGGATGGAAGCGGCGCTTTCCAGCGTTCGGATGCAGGACCCATCGGGTTCGGATGATCTGAACGTGTCAAAGCTGGTAGAGATCTACCGGCTCATGTATCTCTCCCGCCGCATCGATGACCGGGAGATTCTCCTCAAGCGCCAACAGAAGATCTTCTTTCAGATCTCGGCCGCCGGGCATGAGGCTCTCCAGGTAGCGGCCGCGCTCGCTCTGCGGCCCGGCTACGACTGGTTCTTTCCCTACTATCGCGATCGCGCGCTCTGCCTCGCCCTGGGTGTTTCGCCGTATGACATGCTGTTGCAGGCTGTCGGAGCGGCGACTGATCCGGCGAGCGGCGGACGCCAGATGCCGACCCACTGGAGCAGCCGCGCGCTGCATATTGTGAGCACATCGTCCTCGACGGCCACGCAACTGCTTCACGCCGTGGGTTGCGCTGAGGCTGGCCGCTACTTCAGCCGGCATCCGGAAGCGGCGATTCGGCCTTCCGCCACCGGGACGGACATGGATTACCGCGCGTTTCGCGATGTCGAATTCCACGGCGATGAGGTCGTCCTCACCTGTATCGGCGAGGGTTCCGCGGCGCAGGGCGAGTTCTGGGAGGCGATGAATGCCGCTTCCAACCAGAAGCTTCCAGTGATCTTTCTAGTGGAAGACAACGGCTATGCCATCAGCGTTCCGGTCGAGGTGAACACGCCGGGTGGAAACATCTCGCGCATCGTGGCCAATTTCCCGAACTTCCATTTTGCGGAAGTGGATGGGACGGACCCGGTCGCCTGTTTGCACGTGTTCCAGGCCGCGGCCGCGCACTGCCGGGCCGGTCATGGGCCGGCGTTCGTCCATGGGCACTGCGTGCGCCAATACTCGCACTCCTACTCGGACGACGACACGCAGTACCGTTGCGCCGCGGAGCGCGAAACCGATGTCCTGCGCGATCCAATCGCTCGCATGCGGGTGCGACTTATCCAGGAAAGCATTCTTACGGCGGCGCAGCTCGATGAACTGGAGCAAGCGCTCGACCGGGAAGCCGGCGAAGCCGCCGAGCGCGCCCTTCAAGCTCCGCTTCCGGCGATTGAGAGCATTCCCAACTTCGTTTACTCCAGCCATCTTGATCCCACGCAAGCACCCTTCGCCACCGAGCAGGTCCAGCCCCCCGCAAAACAGAATGACCAGAAGGCTCCCGCTCCGCGGACCATGGCGGATCTCATCAATGCCTGTCTTCGCGACGAGATGCGCCGCGATCCGCGCATCGTGGTTTACGGTGAGGATATCGCTGACGCGAGCCGTGAGCAGGCGCTGGCTGAGGTCAAAGGCAAGGGTGGCGTCTTCAAGCTGACCGCCGGCCTGCAGACGGAGTTCGGCTCGGAGCGCGTCTTCAATTCGCAACTGGCCGAGGCCAATATCGTGGGCCGCGCCGTGGGGTATGCGGTCCGTGGCATGAAGCCGGTGGTGGAGATACAGTTCTTCGACTATATCTGGCCGGCGATGCATCAGATTCACAACGAGCTTTCGCTCATGCTCTGGCGTTCGAATGGAGCCTGGGCCGCCCCGGCGGTTATCCGCGTGCCGATTGGCGGGTATCTGACGGGAGGCTCGATTTACCACTCGCAGTCGGGCGAGAGCATCTTCACGCACATTCCCGGCCTGCGGGTTGTAATGCCCTCGAACGCACTCGACGCCAATGGCCTGCTGCGCACGGCGATCCGCTGCGACGATCCGGTGCTGTTCCTCGAGCATAAGCGCCTCTACCGCGAACACTACGGCCGCGCGGCTTATCCGGGACCTGATTTCGCCATTCCGTTCGGCAAGGCAAAGATCGTCCGCCCCGGCTCGCATATCACGCTTGTCACTTACGGCGCGCTCGTGCCACGTGCCTTGCAGGCCGCGCAACTGGCGGAGCGGCAACACTCAATCGATGTGGAAGTGATCGACCTGCGCACATTGAATCCTTACGACTGGGAGGCGATCGCAGCCTCGGTGCGCAAGACCAGCCGCGTGATCGTGGCCCACGAGGATATGGTCAGCTGGGGTTACGGGGCGGAGATCGCGGCGCGCATTGCCGAGGAGCTCTTCGACGATCTGGACGCGCCGGTGAAGCGAATTGGCGCCATGGATACGTTCGTCGCGTATCAGCCGATTCTCGAAGATGCGATTCTGCCGCAGCCGCAGAATATCTTGAAAGCGATTGTGGATTTGAAGGCGTACTAAGTCCCGCCTCACGACTCGACTTCTTCTGGCGGCGCCATCTCTTCCGGCGGTGGAATGATTCCCATCTCCTGATAGATGGGCCGCACAGTGCGGCGCAGCGCGGGCAGACGCGTGAGGAACCACGCCGCGCCGAGAAGGACCACGGAGCCGTTCACGATCACCGTCAGCGGAGCGCCGAATGCGCTGGCCATCGAACCTGCCAGCAGACTGCCGAATGGCGCCATGCCGACGAAGGCCATTGTGTAGTAGCTCATCACACGGCCGCGCTTGTCTTCGCTTACCAAGGTCTGAATGATCGTATTGCTGGCCGCCATCCCCTGCATCATGCCCATGCCGGCGATGAGTACCGTTACCATCGAAAGCCAGAAGGAACGCGAGAAGCCGAAACCGATGAGGCCGAATCCGAAGACGGCTGTGGCGATGGGTATCATGCGGATGAGCCCGCGGACGCTTTTGCGTACGGCCAGCGAGAGCGCGGAGATGAGCGCGCCCACGCCCATGGCGCCCATCAGAAACCCCAGCGTGTGCGGGCCGCCGTGCAATACCTTGACCGCGAAGATAGGCATCAACACCACAAAGGGCATGCCCATGAGACTGACCACGGCGAACAACAGCAGAATGGTGCGGATGGGCAGAAATCCGGAGACGTAGCTCCAGCCTTCCTTGAGCTCAGTCAGCGTGGAGGCGGCTTTGCGCCGAATGGCGGGCGCATGAACGCGCATGGCCAGCAGCGAAGCGATCACGGCCAGATAGCTGACGCCGTCGATCAGAAAGCACCAGGCTTCGCTGCTCGCGGCAATGACCATGCCCGCCAGCGACGGCCCAATGAGCCGTGCCATGTTGACCATCGACGAGTTGATGGCGATGGCGTTGCCGAGATCGGCGCGGTCGCCGACCATCTGTACCATGAACGCCTGCCGGCCGGGCATATCGAACGCGTTGATGAGGCCCTGCATCACGCTCAACGCGAGGATCCAACCGACGGTGATGCGGCCCGAAAACGTGAGCAGGGCCAGCAGAAGAGACTGCACCATCGATAAGGCCTGCGTCCAGATGAGCACCTGGCGGCGATCGAGCCGGTCGACCCAGACGCCGGCGAAGGGCGCGATGAGAAATGTGGGAATCTGCCCGGCGAAGCTGACGGTGCCGAGCAGCAGCGCGGAGCCCGTGAGCCGGTAAACCAGCCACGACGTGGCGATGCGGGTCATCCACGTGCCGATGAGCGAGATGCTTTGGCCGCCGAAAAAAAGCCGGAAATTGCGGTGCCTCAACGCGCGCCAGGCATGCGAGGCGCCGGCAAGCTTGCCGGGTTTTTGCGGGCGGGGTTCGCCGGCCGTCGTCATGGGTGCTGTGCGTTCAGGAGAGCTCACAGTTGATCTCTTGCGTACAGTTGATTGGATGCGGGCAGGGTGAAATTTTCTACTATTTCGGCGCCGTGGCTGCGGTGACTGGGACGTTAATCGGAGATGGCGTGGTCGGTTGGAATATCAACGCCGCTCCAGGCCTTCTTTGCGGTCCATGGCTGCGGCGGGGCGCTCCAGAATTCGTCGGTTGCGTCGAGGCCGAGGGGCAGCCACGCAACGGAGCAGAGGTAGAGGCTCCCGGTGGAGATGTAATTTTCGCCGATCGACGGCTGATGGCCGGCGAAGCCGATCGTCAGCCAGCCGTGCTCATCGAAGGTGCCGGGAGCGGCAATCATGCGCGTCATCACGGCGGTCATCGCGGCCCGCACCTGCGCCGGCGCAATGCCTTCGGGAAGATCGCGGCGCCAGGCCATCTCGGCCAGGTGCTGCAACGCGCCGAACCGGTAAGCCAGCGATCGGCCAATCGGCGGAAACGTGCCCTCGGGGCTGATGAGCCGTTCTTGAATGGCGGCGTAGCGGCGCGCCCGCTCCTCCACTGGCTTGCGCAAAAACGACCAACGCTGGGTAGCCGTGCTGACAGCGTCAAGCACGGTGAGCATCATGGGCTGAATCACGAAGCTGTTGTAGTAGTCCCAGTGGAACTCCGGTCCGTCGCCATAGACGCCATCGCCCTTGTACCACTCCTGGTGCTGGCGCAGCGCGTAGTCGACGCGCATCGTGTCCCACGGCTGGCCATATTTGCAGAAGCACGCCTCGATCATCGCGGAAAAGAGCAGCCAGTTGTTGAAGCCGGGCTGGATCTTCCGCGTCTCCATGAGGGCGCGGATGAGATTCTCTTTTGTTTCGGAGTCCAGCTTCTCCCAGAGCTGGTTGGGCGCGCGCACGATTGCGAGAGCTAGAAAGGCCGCATCCACGACCGATTGCTGGTTGCTGCCGAAGTTGAGCGCATCCGGGGATTTGGGATCGGTGCCATAGCGGATGGCCAGCCGCGCCCACTCCTGGTAGCGGCTGCGCAGCTTTTCTTCTTCGGGATCGTTTCCGGGATCGGCGTCGAGCCAAGGCGCAAGGCCGGAGAGAAGGCGTCCAACGGCTTCAAGATGAGTGGACTGGCTGCGCGCTTCGGCGAGCCCTTTTGCGGCTTCAACCGGCATGGTGGCGCGCAGCTTTTGCTGGCTGACGGCCTCGAGAACCGGCTGCGCGACGCGCTCGACGATCTCGACCCAGCGCGCGCGGTCGCCTTTGCCTGTGGATTTTTCATCCAGTGTGGCTTGCGCCCGGTTCGCCGCGGGCCCTGCCAGGATCGGCCCTGCAGTGAGCAGAGCGCTTTTTAAAAAACTTCGCCGGGTCGCACGCATTTGTGGCGCCATGTTTCGCCTGTCTCCAACTGTTGCCGTCGCAATTATAGCGTTCCCCTTATGGTTCCCAGCTGCGCCACCCCGGCTGAACAATTCCGCCGCTCTTGTACAGTTGAAGCAGAGCACGCACGCGCGACTCTCGCGTTTTGAAGACAGCTTCTTTGACTTCCATTCTCAATTCGAAGACATTGGCCGGCTTGTTGCATTCCGTGTTCGGCTTCACGCACTTCCGCGCTAACCAGGAAGAGGTGTGCCGGGCGGCAATCGACGGCCGCGATCTGCTGCTGGTGATGCCAACCGGTGCAGGGAAGTCACTGTGTTACCAGTTGCCTGCGATCGCGCGCGGCGGCACGGCGCTGGTGATCTCGCCGCTGATTGCGCTGATGGAAGACCAGGCGGCGAAGCTCTCCGCGGTTGGCCTGCGCGTGGCGCGCATTCACTCGGGCCTGGAGCGCGCGCAGGCCCGGCAGGCGTGCGCGGACTACCTGCGGGGCGATTTGCAGTTCCTGTTCATTGCGCCGGAGCGGCTGCGCGTCCCTGGATTTCCGGAGATGCTCCAGAAGAAGCGGCTTGCGCTGATTGCGATTGACGAGGCGCACTGCATCTCGCAATGGGGCCACGATTTCAGGCCCGACTACCGGATGCTCGGCCAGTATCTGCCCGCGCTGCGCGGCGCAGACGAACCCGCTCCCGTGCTCGCGTTGACCGCAACAGCCACACCCAGTGTGCAGGCAGACATCATCGCGCAGCTGGGCATGGCGCGGCCGGCAAAGTTCATCCACGGGTTTCGGCGCGAAAATCTGGCCCTTGAAGTGGTGGAGGTTTCCGTGCCGGAGCGCGCCGGCATGATCGTCAATCTGCTGGCCGATTCGAAGCGCAGGCCGGCCATCGTGTACGCCACCTCGCGCAAGCAGGCGGAGCATCTAGCAGAGGAGATTTCCCGCAAGACGCGTGCGGCTGCGTATCACGCCGGTCTCGATGCCGAGACGCGCGAGCGCGTACAGCGTGCATTTCAAGCGGGCGAGCTGGATGTGGTGGTGGCTACGATCGCATTCGGCATGGGCATCGACAAAGCCGATATTCGCACGGTGATTCACGCCGGGCTTCCGGGAACTCTCGAAGGCTACTACCAGGAGATAGGCCGCGCAGGGCGCGATGGCGCATTGAGCCGGACTTACCTGATGCACAGCTACGCCGACCAGCGGACACACGATTTCTTTCTCAATCGCGATTATCCCCCGGTGGAGCACCTGAACGAGGTGTTTGGGGTTCTTGCGGAAGAACCTTGCGCTGTCGAGGAACTGCGCGCGCAGTCGAAGCTCAGCGAGGAGGAGTTCGACAAGGCGCTCGAGAAGCTGGAGATTCACGGCGGCGCACGCGTTGACTTTGGCGGCCAGGTCACCTGCGGCGGTACGGGTTGGAAGAAAACCTATGCGATTCAGGCGCAGTATCGCGCCGAACAGTTTGAGAAAGTGGTGCGGTTTACCCAGTCGAGCGAGTGCCGCATGGCCGCGCTGGTGCGGCACTTTGGCGATGTGGACGACGCCGATCGGCTGTGCGGTCACTGCGACGCCTGCGATCCCGCAGGCGCAGTGCTGAAGCAGTTCCGGAGGGCGACGGCGGCGGAACGGGAGCTGGTACAGAGGATTGTCGAAGATTTGCGGTCTGTGGATTACAAGGCAACCGGGACGCTGCAACGAAATTTGGATCTGGTCGGGCGGATCAGCCGGAACGAGTTCGATGCGCTGCTGGACGCGATGGTTCGCGCGGGTCTGATCAAGATTGAGGAGGCGGAATTCGAGAAGGACGGGGAAGTAATTCGTTTCCGCAAAGTGCGCCTGAGCCCGGCCGGCCTGGATGTGCGTCTGACTACCCCTTTGCCGCTGCTGATCGCAGATGGAGTAGTGGAGGAGTACGGCGCGCGTCGCGAATCGCAAGCGCGGGCGAGACGCGCGCCCAGCGCGGCAGGAAAGAACGGCGACAGGAGTGCCACTCCCGTAAAGCTGACAGCGGAGCAGGAAGCCCTGGCGGTGAGGCTGAAGGAGTGGCGCGCCGCAGAGGCAAAGCGGCTCGGCGTGCCGGCGTATGTGGTGTTGCACGACCGCACGCTGACTGCGGTTGCCGCAGCGCGGCCCGGCAATGCGCGGCAGTTGCTGGAGCTTGACGGGATGGGCCCTGCCAAGGTGGCAAAATTTGGCGAGGCAATTCTCGGGCTCTGCGCCGCGGCGCGTTGAGGCAGGTCTTTTATTCGGCGGCTTTGGCTGCCAAAGCTTCCACTACGGCAAGGTTTTTAAGCAGCTCCGGCGGCACGTTATGCCGTTTTTGTAAATAAGCAGGCGAGTTATAGGAGACCCAGGTTTTACCCTGTTCGTCTTCCCAGACGAGAATCTTGAGCGGCAGGTCGAGCGCGATGCTCGGCGCGGCCAGCATCACAGGCGTGCCGGCCTTCGGGCTGCCGAAGATGAGCAGCTTGGTGGGACGCATCTTCATGCCCACCTTTTCCGCCTCGCCGCTGTGGTCGACCAAAGCGAAGAGAGCTACGGCTTTCGCCTCGAGAATACCCTTCAACCGGGCGACCGTTTCGTCCACCGAATGATCGCTGGCAATGTCGACGATCCCGTTTTCGTTCATGTCTGTCATCCTACGCCGGGCTACGGCCATTTTGCCCTCAAAGCTCACGGCTGATGCTTGAATGATTTGTCAGGATAGGCCGGATGGGGCGGCACCGGGCGGGGATCGTCTTTGATCTCCTGCTGGAGCAGATCGATGGCGGCCTGGAGCTGCGCATCAGAGCCGGCGAATGTGGCGTGAGGAAGATTATCGACCACCATGTCCGGATCCACGCCATGACCCTCGATGAGCCATTTTCCTTCGGGGCCGTAGACCCCCATCTCCGCAGCGGTGGCAACGCCGTTATCGGCCTGGGTGTTGCTGCCCGAAAGCCAGATTTCTCCGCCCCAGGTGCGGATGCCGATCACCTTGCCCATCTGGAAGCGCTTGAAGCCTTCGGTAAACGCCTCGCCATCGGATGCCGTCTCCTCATCGCATAGCACCACAATGTGGCCGCGGAAGGCGTATTGCATGTTCCAGAGCGGATTGCCGACGCGCGGCTGCCAATAGAACCAGGCTTTGCGCAGCAGATCGCTCAGAAGCCACGAATCGATATTGCCGCCATGGTTGTGCCGCACATCAATGATCAATCCCTGGCGATTGAAGACCGGATAGTATTCGCGGGCCCACTGGTCGATGTCGCCGCGGGTCATCGCTTGCAGATGCACATATCCGATCTCGCCGCTGGAGGCTGCATCCACCTTGAGCCGGCGCGTGTATTCCCACTCCGCATAGCGCATGGCGGCATCCTGTTTTTCGTCGATGGGCTTTACCAGGACCTCCCGGGTTTCGCCTTTCGCGGATTTGACCTGAAGCATGACCTGCTGGCCGGCTTTGCCGCGCAGCAGCTCGCGTTCATCGGGCACATTGAGCAGGCTCTGGCCGTCGATGGTGAGAATGGTTTCGCCGTCGTTGACCAGGGACTCGGGCCGCGCGAGCGGCGGAGCCAGCGAGGGCAGGTCGGGATCGTGCAGATAAACATGCTCGACCACGTAGCCGCCGGCCTTCTCATCCCGGCGCAGCACCGCGCCCAATGTGGCTGTATCGATCTGGTCGGAGGGCTTGCGGTCGTCGCCGCCGCTCACGAAGGTATGCAGCGCGGAGAGCTCGCTGACCATCTGCGCGATCACGTTGTTCAGCTCGTCGCGGTTGGCGACGCGATCCACGAGCGGCAGATAGCGGTCACGCATCGCGACCCAATTCACGCCCTGCATACTGCGGTCGTAAAAGTAGTCGCGCTCCAGCCGCCATGCATCCAGAAAGATGCCGCGGTATTCATCGCGGGGAGTGGTGGAGATGGCCCAGTGCGAAAGATCGATGGCCGCCTTGGGAAGAGCTTTGGGATCGGCCAGCGCGGCGCTTTTCACGTCGGAGTCGACGATGAAGAAGTCGTCCGCCTTGGCGATGAGCATCTTCTTGCGATCCAGTGAGATTTCATAACCCTTCACATCGGGGAGCAGGGTCTCCAGTTCGTCGCCCTTATTGGCGATGTCAAGGCATTGGAGAGTCAGTTTCGGCTTCTCTTCGTCGCTCGAATTGACCCAGCAGAGCCGTTTGGCCGTGACTTGCAGAGAGTCATAGTTGCCGGGAGGCGCGGGCACTTCGTCGAGGCGGGAAGCGAGATCGGTAAAGTCGATCTTCACTTCTACCGGCTTCTCTTCTTCCTTGTCCCCACTCTTCTTTTCATCCTTCGCGCCGGCTGCGCTCTTGTCTTTCTCCGGCGAGGGCTTGCCGGTGACCGCGGCTCTTTGATCTTTATCGTCGTCGGGCTTTTTGTCGTCCTTCTTTTCGGGAGTGTCGGGATGCAGTTCGTCGGCCGGCTGGAAGGGTGAACGCAAGCCGGGCGTGAGCGCGAGCTCGTAAATCTTCACCGAGCGGTCGAAGTGCGGCTGAGGCTCACGAGGTCCCCAGGGCGAGGGGATGGTGGTTTTCAAATTGCGGTCAGACAAGAAGTAGAGCCATTTGCCGTCGGAGCTCCACGCCGGATCCACGCTGTTATAGCGATCGGAGGTGAGTGTTTGGATGGCGCCCGAATTCACGTTGTACAGCTTGAGCCGGACAAACTGGTTATCGGCCGTCTCGTTGTAGGCGAGCCACTGGCTGTCCGGCGACCAGGCAAGGTTCTGAAAATCATCGACCATGGATTGAGCGATGCGCTTTTCCTGCCCGGTCTTGATGTCGTAGATCCAGAGCTGCTGGTCTTTGTCCCGATGGGCAAGCCAATGGCCATCGGGCGATGGAACGCCTTCCCAGCGCAGCACCTTGGCGTCGTGCGTCCATTGTTGAGGTGCGGACTCCGCATCGGCGGAAAACTTCCAGAACTCGGTTTCTCCGCTGGCGGTGGAAAGGGCAACGATGTTCTTTCCATCCGGAAGGTAATAGGCGGCGCGATAGCGGACTGAAGAGTCGGAAGCGACTTTGACGATGCGCCCGGTTTTTGCGGGAAGCGTGAAGATTTCGCCGCGCGCGGTGAAGACGGCGCTCGATCCGTCCGGCGCAATATGCACGCCGGTTAGATAGTCGAGCGGCATTTTCACCCAGTGCTCGCGCATCTGGTCAAAGTCGGAGACCAGCGTAATGGGGATGAGTTCTTCATAGCCGGTGGAGAGATCGAGCAGCCAGAGATCGGCGCCCGAAGCGTAGACGAGACGGCCATCGAAGAGCGAGGCGGACTGGACGTCGAAGAGGCGCTGGTGGCTCTCCTGGCGCACGCCGTGGCCTTGCGCATCCATCGAGTAAACGTTCATCACGCCGTCGCGGTCAGAGAGGAAATAGACGCGGCCGTTCCAGAACATCGGCTGGGTGGAAGTGCCGGGAAAATCCGCGGTGAGAGGGACTGCTTCATGGCTTCCATCGAAGCTCCAGATGTTTTCCGTCAGTCCGCCCTTGTAGCGCTTGGTCATGCTGGACTGCTTGAACCAGCGCGTAAAGAACAGCGTGCCGCCATCGGAGGAATAAACGCCCTCGGCAGCCTGGGCAAGCGGAATGGTCTCGCGCCCGCCCCGATCGTCGATGAGAACCAGTTCCGATCCCGGCAGCGTGGAGTAGCGCCCGGTGGAAACGAGCAAGCGGTTGCCGGGTCCCCAGCCTTCGGGTTGAGAGTCGCCATCCCAGGTGCGGCGCCGCGGAAGGCCGCCATCGATGGGCATGGTGTAGACCTCCGAGGGGCCTTCATAGTCGGCAAGAAAGGCCACCGTCTTGCCGTCGGGCGAGAGGATGGCGTTGCGCTCGGCACCCGAGCCGGAGGTGAGCCGGTGCGCGGCGCCGCCATGAATACCTACCGACCACAGGTCCCCTTCCGAGGTGAAGACGATAGTGTCGGCGTGAAGCGCGGGAGCAGTGTAGTAGCCGCGGTGAAGGGGCGGTTCTTGGCCGGCGGCGAGCCTGGGTGAAATCAAGAGACAAAGAGCGCAAACAATCGCAAGACGGCGCAGGAGGCTGTGGGCGGGCATTCGCAGGGCTCCAGTGTTTCGAGATTCTTGAATTCTCGCACGGGACGGCAAGCTGCACTCGGATGGCCGAACGTCAGAACAAACTCTGGTGGTGCACCTGATGAGGAATCATACAACCAGTGCTCGGAAAACAGCGACCCCCCCCAAGCTGACCTTGGGGGTTCGGCAGGGTCTAGAACCAGTCCCATAAATAGCTTTGTGAAAGGGCACGACTTTAGTCGTGCCGCAAACGCCGCAAAAAATCGCTGGGCTTTAGCCCCTGAGGGACGCTTTTCGCGGTGCAGAGTATTTATGAGACGGCTTCTGGGACCCAGGTGCGCGATCAGGCGACGCGCTCAATTGTGACGGACTCGACCACAACGGGCTTGTTCGGCTTGTCCTGGCCATTGCGCGGAACCTTCGAGATGTTCATGACCACGTCATGGCCCTCGACCACTTCGCCGAAGATGGTGTGTTTGCCGGTAAGCCAGGTGGTGGGCGCGACGGTGATGAAGAACTGGCTGCCGTTGGTGTTGGGGCCTGCATTCGCCATGGCGAGTTTGCCCGGCTTGTCGAACTTGTGCGCCGAGCCCTTGGTCTCATCCTCGAAACGATAGCCAGGTCCGCCCATCCCGGTTCCCGCTGGATCGCCGCCCTGGATCATGAAGTCGGGAATGACGCGGTGGAAGATGGTGCCGTCGTACAGTTTGTCCTTCGACTTGGCGCGGGTCGTTGGGTGCGTCCATTCGCGCGAGCCCTCGGCCAGCTCGATAAAATTCTTTACCGTGATGGGCGCCTCGGCTTCGAAGAGGCGGACAGTGATTTTGCCTTCAGTCGTGTTGAAGACGGCGTAGGTTCCTGCTGCAAGTGCCATGTGAGCTCCTGAGATTCTGTGGTATCCCAGGTCTCAAAAGCGAGACCTGGGGCATCCAGCTTGCGGGTGGGGTTGCAGTTTACGGTTGAGGCGCGGCTGGCGATGCCGTTGGCGCGGCTGGTTGCTCGTCTGGAGGTAAAGGCGGCAGCGGCTGGCCTTCGGGCACGATGGTGACCTTGTTCAGCAGCACCGGCGCAAGCGGCTTGTCGTTCGCGTCCCGTGGAACGCGCGCGATGGTCTTTACCACCAGCACGCTCGGATCGTCGCACTGGCCGAAGAGCGTGTAGTGCTGGTTGAGCGTGTCGTAGCCCTGCTCGGTGATGAAGAACTGGCTTCCATTGGTATTGGGACCGGAGTTGGCCATTGCCAGGCGGCCGGGCTGGTCGAAGTTGAGGTCGGGATCAAGCTCGTCGTCAAACACATAGCCCGGATCGCCCATGCCGGTTCCTGCGGGATCGCCGCCCTGAATCATGAATTCCGGGATTACACGGTGAAACGTAGTGCCATCATAGAGCGGCTTGTGGTGCATGAGTTTTTTTGTAGTCGGATCCGTCCAGTCCTTCGTGCCTTTCGCCAGGCCGATGAAGTTCGCCACGGCCTGGGGCGCCTGCTTCTGGTAAAACTGGCAGGTGATGCGGCCCATTGAAGTATCCATCACGACAAAGGGGCCATTGGGCGCGATCATCGCGGCCGGGGTTGCGGTAGGCGCGTCGGGAAGCTCCTGATCGGGTGCAGCCGGCGTCTGTTGAGCAGGGGGCGTCTGCTGTGCGAGCGCAGGTAAAGCGGTTCCGGCGAATGCCGCGGTAAAGCCTAGGATGAAGAGCTTGCACTTGAATTCCATGCCGACTTCGAGGGTAAATCATGCGGCGGCCCGGCTGCCAGCGGCCACGATCCGCCGAGGCTCGCCAGGGCGATAATCGCGCCATCCGGCGCTCCAGAACCGCTCTAGTATCGTATCTGCATGAGCACTCTCTTCTCCTTTATCGTGCGCGGGCGGCTTGCGCTTCTGGCGTGCGCCCTGTGTTGTTTTGGAATTTCAGCGGCCTACCTTCCCGCGCAGTCCGATCAACCGGCTGCCGCCGCAAGCAAAACAGCCGTGACGGACAAGACGCCGGCCAATAAACCCGATGCCGACAATACTGAGCTGCCGCCGCTGCCGCCGGAGGCGCATGCGCAGCAATCGATAGAGCTGGACGGCAAAAAGCTTCAATACACTGTGACCGTTGGCGCGCTGCCGGTGCGCGATAAAGATGGCAAAGTGGCGGGCGAGGTGGCGGTCACCGCGTACACGATGCCCGGCAACGACCGCCCTGTGACCTTCGCGTTGAATGGCGGCCCCGGCGCTTCGAGCGTCTTTCTGAACTTTGGCGCGATCGGGCCTAAGCATCTGCAGGGCGCGGGCAATGAGGGCGACAGCCCCTCCGATCCGACGGTGCTGACGGATAACCAGGGCACCTGGCTCGATTTCACCGATCTCGTCTTCATCGATCCCATTGGCACGGGATTCAGCCGGGCGAAGGTGCCGGAAGACCAGGCCAAAAAACTTTTCTATAGCACGACACCCGACATCGAGTATCTGTCGCGCGTCATCTATGACTGGCTGGTGAAGAACGACCGCATGGCATCGCGGAAGTATCTGGTGGGTGAGAGCTATGGCGGCTTCCGCGGACCGCGCATCACGTATTATCTGCAGTCGCAGCTCGGCGTGGCGATGAATGGCGTCGTGCTGGTATCGCCCTATCTGAATCCCGCCATTGACGACAATGGCGATCTTTCGCCGATCCCGTGGATGATGACCCTGCCCTCGATCATCGCAGCCAACCTGGAACGCGAGAAGAAGTTGACGCCCGAGGCGATGGCCGATGTGATCGCGTACACGGAGGGCGAGTACGCCACCACGCTGATCAAGGGCCGCGCCGATCAAGCCGCGACCGACAAGATGATTGCACGCGTGACCGAGATGACCGGTCTCGATCCGGAGTTTGTGAAGTACTCCGGAGGACGGCTCGAAACCGGCGCGTATCTGCGCGAAGTGCATCGGGAGCAAGGCAAGCTCGGCTCCGTCTATGACTCCAACGTGACCTCCTTCGATCCGTTCCCGTTTTCGCCCGAGCAACGCGCGAACGATCCAATCCTGGCCGGCATCATTGCGCCGATGACCACCGCCATGGTGGACTTCGTGACGCGTACCGTGGGCTGGAAGATCGACGCGCGCTACAACACGCTTTCTTATGCAGTGAACCGGGACTGGGATTCCGAAAGCGAAGACTTGCGCTCGGGTTCGGTTCCGCAGTTGCGACAGGCGGTCGCGGCCGATCCCAAGCTGCGCGTGATGATCGTGCACGGCTGGAACGATCTCTCTTGCCCGTTCATGGGCTCGGTGCTTACCGTGGACCAGATGCCGGTGATGGGTGATCCCACGCGCGTCTCTGTGCACGAGTTCTCCGGTGGGCACATGTTCTATACGCGCGAAGAGAGCCGCGTTGCCCTGCGCAAGGATGTGATGGAGATGTTCGCCAAGCATTGAGCAACTGAGTGGCGCCGGTCTCCAGACCGGCTGTGGTGTGAGCTTCCACGCTCACACTCGAAAAGACCCGGAGCACACGGCGTTCCGGGTTTTTCTGCGCTTGTCACATTCGCATTGACATTCTATCCATAGATAATCTATATATGTGTTCCATGGCGAAGAAACCCGATCTGTTGCCCGGAACCCTCGACATGCTGATCCTGAAGACGCTCACCCGCGCGCCGCTGCACGGCTACGGAATTGCGCTCTCGATCAAGCGCCTTTCGGACGATGTGCTTACAGTGGAAGAAGGCTCGCTTTATCCGGCCTTGCAGCGGTTGCTGCTGCAGGGATGGGTGAAGGGCGAGTGGAAGATGACGGAGACCGGCCGCCGCGCCCGGTTCTATACTCTTACCGCAGCCGGACGCAAGCAACTCGGCATTGAGCTCTCGCAGTTCGAGCAGATGATTACGGCCATCGGCCGCGTGCTTCGCGATGCGCAGGAGGCATGATGAACTCCCTGACCCGTTTCCTCAACAAGGTGTCTCTTTTATTCAGACGCCGGCGCTTTCAGCGCGAGCTGGATGATGAGATGGCCTTCCATCGCGCTCAGGCCGAGGCGGCTTTTGTGGCGGGGGGAATGACGCCGGAGGCAGCGCGGTTCGCGGCGATGCGGCAGTTCGGCAATGCGACGCGTCTCAAAGAAAAGAGCCATGAGGCGATCAGCTTTCGCGCCGAGACGGTGATTCAGGATCTGCGCTTTGCGTGGCGCCAGTTTCGCAGGAGCCCCGGATTCGCGGTGACGGCGATCGTCATCCTGGCGCTCGGCATGGGCGTGAGCGTTGCCATTTTCGGATTTGTGGATGCAGCGCTGTTGCAGCCGCTGCCCTACGCCGCGCCGAACCGGCTCATGTCCGTGGACGAGATGAGCGCGATGTTTCCGCGCTCCAATCTTTCGCGCGCTGACTACGAAGACTGGAAGCGCCAGAACCGCTCGTTCAGTTCAGTCGACGTATACAGCGGCACGGGCTATCTGCTGCGCACATCGTCCGGCTCGGTGCCAGTGCCGGCCGCGCGCGTAAGCGACGGCTTCTTTTCGACCCTGGGCGTGAGGCCGATGCTGGGCCGCGGATTTCTTCCCGGGGAAGATCAGCCGGGCAAACCCAAAGTGGTGATTCTGACTTATGGCACGTGGCTCAAGCGTTTCGGTGGGCGGCGCGATGTTGTTGGCCAATCGGTGAACTTGAGCGGCGATGCCTACACGATTGTCGGCGTACTGGCGCGCGAGTTTGAGTTTGCGCCGCGCCGGGACTCCGAATTCTGGGTACCGCTGCTCGACAAGAACGGATGCGAGCAGCGCAGAAGCTGCCACAATTTCTTCGGCGTGGGCCGGCTGCGTAACGGCGTGACCATGGAAGCAGCACGGGCGGAGATGAAGGCGATCGCGGCGCAACTGGCGAAGCAATATCCAGGCTCGAACCAGGGGCAGGGAGCCAGCGTAATTCCTCTTGCAGAGATCATCGTGGGCACTGTGCGCCCGATTCTGCTGACGCTGCTCGCGGGAGCAGGCCTACTGCTGCTGATCGCCTGCGTGAATGTGGCCAGCCTGATTCTGGTGCGTTCGGAGAGCAGGCGGCGGGAGATTGCCGTGCGTGGCGCGCTGGGCGCAACCCGCGTGCGGCTGGCGAGGCAGTTTGTGACCGAGGGGCTGCTGCTGGCCGCGATCGGTTGCGGGGGCGGTGTTCTCTTTGGAGGCTGGCTCATGAAGCTGCTGTCGCGCCTCATTCCGCAGAACATGCTCATCCACCTGCCGTTCCTGGGCGACGTTGGGTTAACCGCGCATACGGCTCTCTTTGCATCGGCTGTCGCGCTGCTGGCCGCGGTGCTTCTGGCTGCGACACCGTTACTGCGGCTTGGGTTTCACGACTTGCGCGACGGATTGACGGACGGAGACCGAGGGGCGGCGGGAAGGCTGTGGCGACGGCTGGGAGCGAATCTGGTCGTAGTCGAACTGGCCGTGGCGGTGGTGCTGCTGGTGGGCGCGGGATTGTTGGGAAAGAGTTTTTATGAATTGCTGCACGTCGAGAACGGATTCGACACAGCGCATCTGGCGACCGTGCAGGTAATGGCGCCGGGAAACATCTACACGAAAGATCCGCAGATCATCGCGCTCTATCACGAGATAGAAAGAAGACTCGGCGCGCTGCCAGGTGTGGAGTCCGTGGGATTCACATCCAATCTACCGGTACAGTGCAACTGCGACACGGATTGGATTCGCATTCCGGGCAAGCCGTTCCATGGCGAGCATAACGAGGTGAACGAGCGCGAGATCACTCCCACGTATTTCGCTGCACTCAAGGCGCGGCTGTTGCGTGGGCGGATGTTTACGGCGGCGGACGACGAGAACCATCCGCGGGTTACGGTGATCAACGAAGCATTGGCGCAGAAGTACTTTCCCGCCGAAGATCCCATCGGCAAGTCGATTGGCGAGGGCGATCTAGCGCCGAAATTCATGCGGCAGATTGTTGGCGTGGTCGCCAATGTACGCGAGGGTGCCGTCGACGATGCGGTGTGGCCGACAGAATATTTCTCTATGTATCACGAGACCGATACGCTCTTCTCGGTTGTGGTGCGCACGTCGCAAGATGAGAACGCGATGCTGCCGTCGATCGTCGGCACGCTGCACCAGATAGATCCCAACATGGGCGTTTTCGACGAGATGACCATGACCCAGCAGATTGAATCGTCGGAGACGTCGTTGCTGCACCGCTTTTCGACGTGGCTCGTCGGCGGGTTTGCGGCCATGGCGCTGGTACTGGGCGTGGTGGGTCTCTATGGCGTGATTGCCTATTCGGTGAGCCGGCGCACGCGCGAGATCGGCGTGCGCATGGCGCTGGGGGCGCAGCGGAGCACGGTCTACCGTATGGTGATGCGCCAGGCCGGGCGACTCACGGCGATCGGGCTCGCAGTGGGCCTGGTAAGCGCGGTCGGTGCTTCGCTGTTGATGCGTAAGCTGCTCTTCGGTGTGCAGGCGTGGGATGCGCTCACGTTAACCACGGTCGTAATTGCGCTGGGCGTTGCGTCGATGATCGCCAGCTTCTTGCCGGCGCGGCGGGCAGCGTCGGTCAATCCCACTGAAGCCCTCAGGGCGGAGTGAGAGGCAGGGAATTAGCAACAGCAAATCGGGAATTAGGCGGCCCAGCGTCAATTTTCAGTCGGCGTCTTTTCGATGTGGTCGATGACGAGTTGCTCGACTGGCGCTTTCCGTTCTTCGAGCTTGAGCCCGAGCTTTTCAACGGAGGCGAAGACGGTCTCTCCGCCGGCTGGATCTGAGGCCGCTGCGGCCGGGTTGGCATTCGCGTCGCTGTTGCTCGGCGGAGCGCCGCGATTGAAGGCGCGCGCGCCCGACATGAGATCCGCGAACGATATCTCGGTTGTGACTGCGTAGTAGCCTTTGAGGCCGGTCTGGTCCACCACCTGCGGCCCGCCGGAGTTGCCGAGCTGCAGCACGCGCGTGAGGATGTCGGCAAATCCGGACATGGTTACGCCGTCCGACTCGATGTCAAGGCTTTGCGTCTGCGTATTCACGCGATTGACCACGGTGCCTCTGTTGCCGAGATTGAAGGTCATTGTGCCGTCGGGGTTCCTTTTGAGGCGGACCGGGCCGTCGGGTCCATCCATCTGCTGCTCGCCCGGCTTGAGCGGAGCATTCACGTCGATCGCTGCCGGCGCGGGAGCTTCTTTGAGCTTTGGCCCCTGCTTGCCAACAACGAGCGCCAGCACCTTGTGCTCCTCAGTCGACTTGTGCGCGGTGAGCTTGAAACGGTCTTGGAGCAGCGATTGCAACATGGCCGGCGCATCGTCGCGGCTGGCGCCTTCAGGAAGCGTGGCTTCGATGTCGAAGTGCTCATCGGTCAGCCAGTCTGGACCGCTGACCTGATATTCCTTCATGTGATAGGCAATGGCGATGAGCTGCTTCGGCGTCATGTAAATGTATTCGGCGCGCGATGCATCGACATGCGGCCCGAGACGCGGCAACTTCCCCGCCTGCGCATCTGCGCGCAGCTTGGCAAAATCGAGCGGCGCCGAGGGTTTAATGGTCGCAACATCAAAGGAAGGGTTTGTGGCCGGCGCCTGTGCGACGGTCGTGCCAGATACGAGTAGAAAAGCTGCGAAGAAGGAAAGGAGAAGAGCCCGGGAAGTTACCACGACACAGCACCAACCTAGCCTGATTATAACGCTCTCAAAAAAATGCGCTGCGAATCGGGTTGGCGCGGCGTCGTTCGTTTATACCAGGCGCAGGAAACGGTTGGGCGATAAGCTCGCGCCGGGGAAGACCACCTCAAGATTATTCGCGCCGAGCGTGTGGCTCACCACTTCGCCGAGGACCTGCCGGTAATCAGTGGTCAGCGCCAGATCGCGGCCTTGATTGAGCTGCTCGTTCGAGAGGCCGGGCCAGCGTCCGTAGACCTTGCCGCCTTTTACCTGCCCGCCCAGAACAAACATGGCGTTGGCGTGGCCGTGATCGGTGCCGCCGGTGCCGTTCTCGTGCGCGGTGCGGCCAAACTCCGACATCGTCACGAGCGTAATATTCTCGGCGCTGTCGCCCATGTCGCGCCAGAAGGCCGCGATGCTCGATGAGAAATCGCCGAGGCGATTCGCGAGCTGGCCGTTGATGCCGCCCTGGTTCTGGTGCGTGTCCCAACCGCTCACGTCGGTGAATGCCGCTTCGACGCCGAGGTCGGCTTTGAGCAGCTGCGCAATCTGCTTCATGCTGTTGCCGAACTCGGAGTTGGGATAGTCGGCTCCGGGCGCGGGCTGGTATTGCGCGGGGTTGGCGGCGCGCAGCATCTTCACTGCTTCAAAGGTCTCATCGCCGGCGGTGTGGAGGATGTGGTCGCCTGAGTCGGCGTACATGGCTTCAAAGGCGCTGGCTGCCGGTGAAGGCGCCGGGCCGCGGCCGGCAATCGTGAATCCGTTCACATTGTTGAGCGCGATGGCGGGAACGCGGCCAGCCAGCGTGAGCGGCACTTCTGCGCCGAGGGCAAGCGCACGGAAGGCAGAGTGTTCGCAGGTTCCTTCGCAGCGGCGGCGCAGAGCGAGATTGGCATCTTCGGCCTGCAAGGCGCGGTTGAGCCAGCCGTCATCCGTGCCCTTCACGCCGGGCGTGCCGGACTCCATGTAATCCTGCGCATCGAAGTGCGAGCGGCTCATATCGGGCGATCCGGCCGCATGCACAATCGCGAGATGCCCCTGATCGTAGAGAGGCTTGAAGGCTGCAAGGGATGGATGGAGGCCAAAGAAGCCATCGAGATCGACGATTTTGTTCTGCGGAATCGCGATCGTAGGGCGCATCGAGTAGTAGTTTTTTTCGCGATAGGGAACCACTACGTTGAGGCCATCGGCCGCGCCGCGCTGGAAGATGACGACCAGCCGCTTGCCTGGAGAGCTTGCGGCTTCAGCCAGAACGGAACGGACAAGAAAGCTGGGAATGGCTGCCGTACCTGCGACGGCGAGCGCGCCCCGGTGCAGAAAAAATCGCCGGTTCATTTGCATGTCAGGTCTCCTTTGGCCCGTTCAGCGGCGTTGAAATTCCGGAGAGCCGATGAGCAGTCCGGCCAGCAATTGATCTTGTTTCTCGATCGCGGTGACAGCGCGATTACGGTTGAAGGGCCGGCCCACGGCGGCAATGGGTTGAACCGGGCCGTTCGGCTGCGCGGACTGAGCTTCAAACTGCTGCAGCGCGGCGGAACGCGTCGCGGCGCTCACGCCACCGGCAACAACAATGGGTTCAAGGCGCGTTTCTTCAGACTCAGGGGTCGGAACTTCCGCATCGTTCGCGGGGCTGGCGTTCCCGGCGTTCGTCCATGTCACGGTAATGCCGGGCAGGCGGCCGGCTGCGAGGTTCAGCGCGAAGTTCATCCGGTCGACCAGCGCGCCGGTCGAGACCCAGTCGGTGGCATCCCATTTATAGCCGGTGGGGGGAATGCAGCCGTAGAGCGGCATGCCCATCTGGCGCAGGGCATTCTCGAGCGGCTGATAGTTCTCGATCTGTGCGTTGCTGGCGCGCGCCGCGGAGACGATAAATTCCAGCGGCGTCTTCACCTTGGCGCGGTAATCGCCTGCAGACCAGAATTCGGGTGAGCGGAAGAGCGTACGCATGACCGCGGAGACGTCTCCGTGGCTGGAGAGATAGGTCTTCGCCATGCGGTCGACAAGGCTCTGGGGGGGATCGTCGCCGACAAATCGGATCGCCAGCTTGCGCGAGAGGAACTGCGCTGTGGCCGGACGCGAAGCCAACAGATGCAGGAGTTGCTCGCCCTCTTTCTGGCCATTGTCCTTGATCTTCTTGCCGAGAACCTTCTTCGAGCCGGGCTCATGGCGGTTGGGATTGAAGATGAACCCTCCGCCACGCTGGGGCTGATCGACCGTCCAGCCGGTTAGGACGCGGGCTGCCTGGATGATGTCGGCCTGCGTGTAGCCGCCATTCACGCCCAGCGTATGCAACTCCATCAGCTCGCGGGCGTAGTTCTCGTTGATGCCTTCGGGGGCCTTCTTGTTGCCGTTGCGCGCCGCGGCCATTTTGGTGCGCTCGGCTGCCGGCGAGTCCGGCCCGATGCTCTCGGCGTTATCGAGATAGAGCAGCATCGCCGGGCTGAGCGCCACCGCTTCGAGCAGGTCTTCAAACTTGCCCAGAGCCAGCGGCCGAATCACGTCGCGCTCGTAGCTGACCAGGTAATACGGAGTCTCCTCATTTTTGTGCAGGAAGACGTTGAAGTGATTGAGCCAGAAATCGGTCATCACCTCCTGAAGCTGCGCATTCGAGTAGATGTCGCGCGCGAGCCGCTGGGAAACGAGTTCCTCATTGACCAGCCGCTGCGGGTTCTCGAGATCGGCAACCGTCTCTCTCAGCTCGGGGCTCAGATCTGCGTTGAGTTTCGCGCGCTGTGGCCCGCGCAGAGACTTGATGAAGCTGTCGAAGTCCGCCGGGTCCATCGCCGCCAAACGCGCCACGCGTTGCCGCGGGAGAAGAGCCAGCAGACCGCTCACGAGAGTCGGGTCAGAAGATGAAGCAACGGCCGCATCGGGGGCTGGAGCGCTCGCCTGAGCAGCGGAGCGGGTCTTCGCAGGCTGCGTCTCGCCTGCCTCGGCAGGCATGCTGAGCTGATCGAGCTGGTTCAGGATGGTCGCCGAAGAGACGGGAGCGGCCGCCGTAGAGCCGCTTTGCATTCCGGAATCTCCGCCCATGGCCGGGGCTGCCGCAGGCTCGCTCACGCCGTTACCGGCGGAAACTTGCGCTTGATTCGGCGCGGTATCCTGCGGTTTCGGGGCCTGATCCGCTTTTTTTTCGGCTTGATCCGCCTTCTTCTCCTGGATCCGGTAGATCTGGTCTTCATAAACGGCGTGCAGGACATTGCCCTCGGGAATGGTGCCCCGGCCGTTCATCGCCTGGCGAATGATCGCGTTGCTCGGAATGCGGTAAAGGAGATTCTGCGTGCTCCATTGCATCGCCGGGAACTGCGCAAGGCGCGCGTTGAGTTCGGTCTCATCGATGGCGGCGGGATGCAACTGCTGCTCGAACCACTTGTCCAGTCCCATCGCACGGACGGCCTCCACATCGCCAGGCGCCGGCCCGAAAGTAAAGCGGTTGAGCGCCTGGAGAATGCGCTCATCTCCCTGCAACTGCGAGGACTTATAGGCCGGCCGGTGCGTAGATGGGGTCGCATCCTGTGCGGGCGGCGCTTGCGCCGCCCCGAAGGGCGCCGGCGTGCCGAGCATGCCGCACAGAAGAACGGCCAGGGTGCTTTTAAGCGATTCCATCGCTGACGCTCCGGACAAAAAGAGGTGGCCGGGATGGCCACGGCGAGCCTACTGAAGGAGCAAACGCTCCTTTCCCGAGAAAGTTGTGGCCGGGCGGTCACTACTTTAGCACTTATAGATTGATCGCGGGAGAGAAACTCGTGTCAGCAGCCCTTTTTGCAGCGCTCCATGATGGCGGCGTGGAGGCGCTCGCGGAGGTCGGTCGGCAGGTCGTAAATCTCATGTGACCGATAGATTTGAATAGTCTTGCGGGTGGTATTGAGGGTCACCTCGCAGTGCTCGCAGTCACGCAGGTGCTCCTGGAGATCGGCACGCATGGCCGTAGTCACGGTGTCGTCGATGAGCTCATCGAGAAGGGCAAGAAACTCAGTGCAGGTCACTTCTCAATCTCCCTTTTTCGGCGCAAGTGCTGACCCAGCTTCTTGCGGGATGGCCAGCCCGGACTTTCGCTTGAAATAACGGCTTAGCCGCTCGCGTAGTTGCAGCCGGGCGCGCAACAAGCGCGACTTCACGGCCGGAACGCTCAACCCAAGCGTCTCCGCGGTTTCTTCTGTTGAAAGCCCTTCCACATCGCGCAAGGCGAATACCACGCGAAACCCCTGCGGCAGCCCCTGGATGGTTTTGCGCAAAATCTCGCCCAGCTCGGACTGGTTGTAGTTCTGCTCCGGATTGGGCGCCCAGTCGGCCAGATCGCGGGGAACGGTCCCCTCGTCGGTCTCCAGATCCTCGTCGATCGAGACCATTTTGCCGGTGCGCCGCTTGCGCAGCCGCATCAGGCTTTCGTTGACTGCAATTCGCACCAACCATGTGTAAAACTTCGCGTTTCCTTGAAACTGATCGAGCTTCTCGTACGCCTTGAGGAACGCGTCCTGCATCACATCTTCGGCGTCTTCGCGGTTCTGCGTAATGTGTTGCGCGATCCGGAAGATCTGCCGCTCGTATTTGCGGACCAGCGTATCGTAGGCCAAGACATCACCGGCGCGAACCCTTTCAACCAGGGCCACGTCGGGATGCTGCTCGTTTTCTCCTGCAATCGATTGGATGGTTGACATGGGCGTTGGATGCGGGAATTCCTAAGATTCGCGAAGCGCCGCGGACAACTTTGCCGGGGGCGACTTTGATGAGCCCGCCAAACGATTCAATCCGACTCTTCCTCGGCGGCCTCTAGAAGAGTGTACCGGAGTGCCCGGCGGAGGACCAAACTGGGGCTACGCCCTATTCCTCTACCACGAAAGCTGATTTGAGTAACACGAGAGGTTCAGGTGCGCGTCCATTGAGTGAAAACGGGAATAGAGTGGAGGTATGAAGGTGCGGTTCTCCCCCTACGGTGTGTTTGGCCGGCCCCCGCGCGTCCGGGCCTTGATGTTTTCCTTGATGTTTGCATGGTTGATGTCTTTATTGCTGATAGCGGCGATGCCGGTGGCGGGTCAAAGCGCAAAAGGCACCGATGATCCGGCGGCTCGCACGGCGAAATCCACGGTGACGAAGCGGCCGACGACGGGGAAACGGACGCCGGCGAAGCGGACACCGGTCAGCAGCCATCATCGCACCAGGCGTAAGGCGAGCCGGGCAGTCAGGACGGCCCGCACTGCGCGGATCCGGCAGGCGTTTGTCGCGTCTACGGAGCTGCGGCCGATGGCCCAGCAGCTCACCCTGCTGCGCACATCGGAAGCGTATGCGGGCGTGACAGCCTATGCGCACCGTCATACAGGCGAGGCTGCGGCTGCGGCCTATCTGGCGCTCGGACACGCCTATCTGCTCGACAGGCACTATGCCGAAGCCGTGGCGAGCCTCATCCAGGCCAAGCACGATGGTGTGGAGCTGGCCGACTATGCGGATTTCCTGGCCGCGGAAGCGAGCCACGAAGATGGGGACAATGGCGCCGCGGAAAGTCTGCTGAAGGGGTTCACGGACCGGTATCCAGACAGCATCTTCGACGATCAGGCCCCGGAGCTCGAAGCCAGCGTGCTCGTGGCGATGGGTAACGCTGCCGGCGCCCGCGAGGTGCTGGCCGGCGCCGAAGATACGGATGCCGCGGACCGGCCCGGTTATCAGCTCACCGAAGGACAGGTAGAGCTTGCGCTGGGCCAGGTTGCGACCGCGGATCAGGTGTTCAAAAAACTATTGCTGAGCCATCCGTTGGCCCCGGAGTCCCAAACGGCGCTGCTCAGGCTCACGCAAACAGGAGGAGCAGCTTCGCTGACGGTGGCTGAACTGCGCACTCTTGGCGATGCCTATTACGATGCCGGGCGCTACAGCGAGGCCGTGGATCAATATCGGACGCTGGCCCGCGCTCCCGAACTGAGCGCACAGGACCGCAGTGGCTTTGCCGTCGCCGAGGCTGCATGCGAGCTGAAGCTGAAGCGGCTCAGCCCAGCCGAGGTGCAGGGCCTGCCCGACACCGACGATGAGAACGGGGCGCGGCGGCTCGAGTTGCTGATGGAACTGGCGCGCGACCGCGACGATGTCGCCGATCTGCAACGCATACTGGGCGAGATGGAAACGCGCTTCCCGCGCAGTCCCTGGCTGGCAGAGGCGCTGTTCTCTGCCGGGAATATGTTCATGCTGAAGCGCGACTATCCCCAGGCAGTTGAAGATTACGGCTACCTGGCGGTGCACTTTCCGCAAAGCAAGAACGTTGCCGCGGCGCACTGGCGGGCGGGATGGCTGAGCTACCGGCAGGGGCAATATGCACAGGCTGCGCGGCTTTTCGACGAGCAGATCAAGCTCTATCCCGCGGCGGCGGAGACGGTCTCGGCGCTCTACTGGCGGGGGCGTCTTTACGAGACGCAGGATCATTATCCGGCGCTGGCTGCAGCCAGCTACCGCGCCATCATCCGCGCCTATCAGCATTACTTCTACGCGCAGATGGCGCGCGCGCGGTTGACCGCGCTGGGCAAGATGGAGCCGGTATCCGAGCCGCAGCTTGACCAGTTCCAGCCGCTTCCCGAGCCCAAGCTCGTGGATAATTTTCCCGTTGATAGTCCTCATCTGGCCAAGGCAAAGCTGCTGGCCAATGCAGGCCTGAATGAGTACATCGCAGATGAGATCAAGGCCGATCCGGACTCCGACTCGTGGAGCGCGCTGGCCGAGGCGCAGATCTACGCCAACTACGGCGAGACCTATCGCGCCTTGCGCGCTTTGAAGCGGGCGCTGCCTTACGCCACGACGGCCTCCGTCGACGCCATTCCGCTGGCCTACTGGCGGATTCTTTATCCCGAGCCCTACTGGGAAACCATCAAGGCCGAATCGGCCAGGAACAATCTCAACCCGTATCTGGTGGCTTCGCTCATCCGGCAGGAGTCGGAGTTCAATCCTTCAGCGGTCTCCTACGCGAATGCCTACGGACTGATGCAACTATTGCCCTCGGTGGGCAAGGCGCTGGCGCATGAAGAAGGCATGACTCACTTCCAGACCTTCCAACTCCTCGATCCTGAAACGAACATCAAGCTCGGAACACGCTATCTGCGCCAGATGCTCGACCATTTCGGCGGCGTGCAGGAGTATGCGTTGGCAGCGTATAACGCAGGCGACAATCGCGTCACCGACTGGCAGTCTGCCGGCCCCTACCAGGGTATGGATGAATTTGTCGAATCCATTCCGTTTACGCAGACCCGCGAGTACGTTGAGGCCATCGTGCGCAATGAGGAGACCTACAAAGCGATCGACGAGTTTGCCCTCGCGCATAACCGAGCGGGGATGGAGGCGTCTAAGTGAGGGAGGTTACCACTTTCCGGGGACAGGAGGGCCCCTTCGTACCGTATGGGGGTGTAACGCCCGATAGTCCCCGGCGAGAAATCCGGTTGACGGGGAGGGGCATGGACAGCAACACTGGGTTGCAACGAATTAGCCTCAAAAAAAACTAATAGCCATTCGTAACTGCTGTTGTTCAGTTGAGAGCCAATCGGAAGATCGGTGCGGCGAGTTTGCATCAATACCCATGGAGGGAACGATGTCAGCCGACTTGCAGTTTCTGGAAGAATGGATCCCCGAGAGAATGGACCCCGGAACGGTTTTCCTGCTGGAAAACCAGGCGAAGCTTGGCCAGGCGCAGAACCCTTATGTGGCAGTGATGTCGTGCCCGCGGTGCGGCACATTGGGGCTCATAACGCGCCGCCAGCTTTACAGCGGCGAAATGATGATCTGCGGAGGCGACGTCTGTTCAGCCGAGTACCGGCTGGAGGGCGATAATATCTGTTATCGATCGCTTCAATAAATTGTGTGATTCCATTTTTGGCCTGCGCAGGATGTTTGAAGTGCGCGGGATCTTTGACCTGTGCCCGGTTTTTTCATGTGTGCCGGACCGGAGAGCAGCGGTGAGCTCATCCACTCCTGCTCCAGTCCTGCTCCAGCCGTAGAAGCCCATGCACGCCGAAATTTAGGGCATTGCGCGAAGGGCCGAGTTCCGGAACTTGCGTGGTTCCACGACCGGTAACGCGCCTGCGCGAGCTCGCGCAGATTGTGATTCGCGTGCTCGCACCCTATCGTTGTATCGTATAGTCCGTCTTGGCGGTCTTTCCGCCCACCTGTGAGGGCGTTGGAAGCTCGCTGCGATCCCATCCTCCGCCGAGCGCCTGCACCAGTTCGACCGACGAGATCATCTCCTCCACCTCAAGAGAATTGAGCGTCTGCTGATCTCCGAGCAGCGTGGTCTGCGCGATGGTGACATCGACATACGGATCGACGCCGCTGGTGTAACGCTCCATCTCCATATCGAGATACTGCTGGGCCGATTCCACCGCCTCCCGCTGGCGAAGAATCTGCTGCGAGTAGATGCGGGTCGCGGAGAGCGAGTCTTCCACCTGCTGAAATGCGGTGAGCACCGTCTGGCGATAGTCGGCCAGGTCCGCGTTGTAGGTGGCCTCGTACTGGTGCAATTCGGCGCGGTAAAGGCCGCCGTCGAAGATGACTTGCGAGGCCGAGGGGCCGATCGACCAGGTGCGGCTGGCCCAGTCGAACAGGTGCTGCAATGTGGAGCTCTCAAATCCGGCGCCGGCCGAGATGGTCACCTGGGGAAAGAATGCGCCATAGCCGATGCCGATGGTGGCGTTGGCCTCGGCCAGTGTCCGCTCGGCCGCGGCTACGTCGGGACGGCGCTCGGCCAGTTGCGAGGGCACGCCGGTGGGGATAGGAGGCGGCGTGTAGACCATCGGCTTCACGGGGATGGTGAAATCCGTAGCAACCTTGCCGAGCAACATGGCGATGGCGTGCTGGTATTGCGCGCGCAACAGGCCCACGCTGACGTCAGAGGATTGCGCGGCCTGGAATGTAGCTTTGGCCTCAACCACGGCGATGGCGTCGCCGGTGCCGGCATCGTAGGCGCCCTGGGCTGCATCCAAGGCCTTTTGATCGGCGGCTACGGTTTGATCGAGAATCTGCTGCAGCATGTCCTGGCCGCGAATCTCAAAATAGTACTCGGCGAGACTCGCCTGCTCGGTCAGTTTCTCCAACTGCAGATCGGCTGCGCTCACTTGAGCAGCGTACTGCGCTTCGCGCACTTCGTTCCGAATCTTGCCCCAGAGATCGGGCGTCCATGAAACATCGAGCGGAGCAGACCAGAGCGTGGATTGCTTGCCGACGTTTGCTTGGGAGGAGCTAACCAGGTTTCCGGAGCTCTTCGAGCGGTTCCACGATGGATTGGCAGTGATCGTCGGCCAGAACTGCGCGCGTGCCTCGGCAATCACGGCGCGTGCCGCCATATATTGCTCAAAGGAGACCTTGATGTTCTGGTTGTCGATGTTGAGTTGCCCCTCGAGAGTGTTCAATTCCGGCTCGTGGAAAACCTCCCACCAGTTGCCGCGAATCATCGCGTCCTGCGGGCTGGCTACCTTCCATCCCTCCGCGTCCTGGAAGTTGACGGTCGATTCCTTGTAATTGGGCGCGGCGGCCGTAGGCGGTGTGGGCGGATGATACGGCGGCCCCACGCGGCAGCCGGTGACGAGCGTGAGCGAACCGAGGATAGCTACACTGAACCAGCCGGCCGACGCTCGCAATCTCCCGCAGTTTCGCGTCGGCCGCACGGAATGCCGCAACGATGATGTTCGATCCTTCAGATCAGGCATAGTCAAAGTCCTTCTCGAACTAGGAGGCTGCTCCTTCTGCCGGAGCCGGCATCGCAGCCTGGGTTCGGTTGAGAGCACGCATACGCATCCGGTCCATGAACAGGTAGACGACCGGGGTGGTATAAAGCGTGAGCAACTGGCTCAGCAGCAATCCGCCGACAATGGTGATGCCCAGGGGCCGGCGCAGCTCCGAACCGGTTCCGGTGCCAAAGGCAAGCGGCAGGGCGCCAAAGATCGCCGCCATCGTGGTCATCAAGATAGGGCGGAAGCGCAGCATGCAGGCTTCAAAGATTGCATCACGCGTGTTTTTGCCTTCATTGCGTTCGGCCTGCAGCGCAAAGTCGATCATCATGATGGCATTCTTTTTCACGATGCCGATCAGCAGAATGATGCCGATGATCGAGATCACGTTGAGGTCCATCTTGAAAACCATGAGCGCCAACATGGCGCCTACGCTGGCCGAGGGCAGCGTGGAGATGATGGTGAGCGGATGCACCAGGCTTTCATAGAGAATGCCGAGTACGATGAAGACCGCGAGAAGCGCCGTGATGACGAGATATTTTTCCGTGGCAAGCGAATCCTGATAGGCCTGCGCCGTGCCGGCGAAGAATCCCCGGATGGTTCCAGGAACACCGAGCTCCTGTTCCATCTGCGTCACCTCGCGCGTGGCGTCGGAGAGCGAGAGGCCGTTGGCGAGATTGAAGGAGACTGTAACCGAGGGGAAGAGTCCAGTGTGGTTGACCTGAAGCGGCGTCGTGCTGGTGCTTGCCTTCATCGTGCTGAGCAGGGGCGATATCGAATTGATTCCCGCGCCGGTTGCGCTGCCGGTGGCGAGGTAGATGTTTTTGAGCCCGGCGGGGCTCTGCCAATATTGCGGCGCAACTTCCATGACCACATAGTATTGGTTGAGCTGCGTGTAGATGACGGATGTTTCTGACTGGCCGAAGGCGCTGTAGAGGGCCGAATCCAGCGAAGTCGCCGTCTGCCCCAGACGCGCTGCGGTGGTGCGGTCGTAGGTCAGAAACTCCTCCAACCCGCCGTTTTGCTGGTCGGTGTTCACGTCCTGCAGGCCGGGGAGGGTTTTCATGTGGGTCAGCAGAATCGGACCCCAGAGCGCGAGGTCTTCAATATTGTCCGACTGGATAGTGTATTGATAGAGCGCGGCGCTGGAGCGGCCGCCGATGCGCAGGTCCTGCGAAGGCTGAAGGAACGCGGAAGCAACCGGCAGCCGGTTCATTTTGGGGCGAAGGCGGTTGATCACGTCCATCGCCGAAGTCTGCCGCACGCCGCAAGAAAGAGACTCTTTGCATCCGTGCCCGAGCGGTTTGAGCGCAGTGTAAATGAACCCGCCGTTGCTGGCGCCGTTGCCGCCCGTGTAGGCGTTGGCATGAGCCACGGCAGGGTCGGCCTTGACCAGCTTCATGAGCTCCTGTACTGAGAAATTCATGAAGGGGAAGGACGCATCCTGCGGGCCCTGCACCATGCCCACCACGGTGCCTGTATCCTGCGTCGGAAAGAAGCCTTTGGGAATTCTGACGATGACAATGAGATTGAGCGCTATCGTGAGCAGCAGCACGATGAGCATCAGCAGCGAGTTGTCGAGCACCCAGAGCAGCGACTTCTTGTAGACCCACAGCAGGCCATTAAAGACATTTTCGCTGGTGCGATAAAAGGCGTTGTGCTTCTCGTCTTGTTTGTGCGCCTTGAGCAGGTGCGCGCACATGGCGGGCGTGGTGGTGAGGGAGATCACCATGGAGACGATAATGGCGGTTGAAAGCGTGACCGCGAACTCGCGGAACAGGCGTCCTACGATGCCGCCCATCATGAGAATGGGAATGAAGACCGCAATCAGCGACATGCTGATGGAGAAAACCGTAAAACCGATCTCCTGCGCGCCTTTGAGAGCGGCGGCCTTCGGTTCCATCCCCTTTTCAAGATGCCGTGTAATGTTCTCCATCACGACGATCGCGTCATCGACAACAAATCCGGTAGCGATGGTGAGCGCCATCAGCGAGAGGTTGTCGAGGGAATAGTCGAAGAGGTACATCACGGCGCACGTGCCGATGAGCGAGACAGGAACGGCGACGCTGGGAATGAGCGTGGCGCGCGGACTGCGCAGGAACATGAAGACCACGAGCACCACCAGAATGATGGAGCCGATCAGCGTGGTCTCGACATTGTTGACGGAGGCGCGAATCGTCGTGGTGCGATCGAGGACGATGGTAGTATCGATACCTTGCGGAAGGACCGCCTCAAGGAAGGGAAGCTGGGCGCGCACACGGTCGACGGTTTGAATGATGTTCGCGCCGGGCTGCCGGAAGATGATGATAAAGACCGCGCGCTTTCCGTCCATGTAACCGGCGGTGCGGATGTTCTGGGTTGAGTTCTCCACATCGGCCACGTCTTCCAGGCGGACCGCCGCGCCGTTGTGATAGCCGATGATCAGCGGCTTGTATTCGTCCGCCAGCGAGATCTGATCATTGGCAATGATGTCTTCGGTCATCCCGTTGTTCGAAAGCTGACCGCGCGGCTCGTGCGAGTTCTGCAGGCGCAGCACAGATTGCACGCTGCCCAGGGTGAGTCCAAAGCTTTCGAGCTTGGTGGGGTTCACTTCCACGCGCACTGACGGTGTGGCGCCCCCACCCACTCCCACCTGGCCTACGCCTTGAATTTGCGAAAGCTTTTGCTCGAGGATCGTCGAAGCCAGATCGTAGATTTTCGTTACGTCGTACTTATTCGAGGTCAGCCCCAGTATCATGATTGGCGCGTCAGCGGGGTTCACCTTGCGATACGAGGGATTGGAGGGGAGATTCGTGGGCAGATAGGTGCGCGCAGCATTGATGGCCGCTTCCACGTCGCGGGCCGCGCCGTCGATGTTGCGGCTCAAGTCGAATTGCAAGGTCACGTTCGTGCTGCCCAGCGAACTCGACGAAGTCATCTCAGTGATGCCGGCGATATGACTGAATTGGCGCTCGAGCGGCGTGGCGATAGATGCGGCCATGATCTGCGCACTGGCGCCGGGCAGGCTGGCCGAAACGCTGATGGTCGGGAAATCGACCTGCGGTAGCGGAGCCACGGGCAGGACCGTAAACGCGATGGCGCCGGCGATCGCGACAGCAATCGTCAGCAGCGTGGTGCCGACCGGCCGCTTGATGAAGGGAGACGAAAGGCTCATGCCCCCTCCATACCCGGCTCTCGCGGTTCGGTGGCGGGATTCAGCTCCGGCCGGCGCTTGGCGAACCGTTGCGCAATCCGATCAAAAAAGATGTAGATCACCGGCGTGGTGTAGAGCGTAAGAACCTGGCTGAGCAAAAGGCCGCCGACCATGGCGATGCCCAGCGGACGGCGCAGCTCCGAGCCGAGGCCGGTGCCGGCCGCCAGGGGAATGCCGCCCAGAAGCGCGGCCATCGTGGTCATCATGATGGGCCGGAAGCGCAGCAGGCTGGCCTCGTAGATTGCATCGGTTGCGCTCTTGCCGTGTTCGCGCTCAGCCTCCAGCGCGAAGTCGACGATCATGATGCCGTTTTTCTTCACGATGCCGATCAGCAGGATGATGCCGATGATGGCCACCACGCTCAGGTCCTGGCGGAAGAGCATGAGAGCCAGCAAAGCGCCCACTCCGGCCGAAGGCAGCGTGGAGAGGATCGTGATGGGATGGATGAAGCTTTCGTACAAAACGCCGAGCACGATGTAAACCGTCACCAGAGCCGCGAGAATGAGGAGGGCCTCATTCGACAGCGAATTATGGAAAGACGCCGCGGTTCCCTGGAAGTCGGATTGCAGGCTGGGCGGGAAGTGAAGATCGTTCGCCACCTTTTCAATGTCGGTGATGGCGGTGCCGAGAGACGCGTGCGGAGCCAGGTTGAAAGAGACGGTTACAGCAGGGAACTGGCCTTGATGGTTGATCGACAGTGCTTCTGTGATCTGCGAGGCGTGCGTGAAGGCGCCCAGCGGGACCGCATTCGCGCTAACCGCCGCGATCTTGGTGTTCGGCGTGGTTCCCGCAGCGGTGCCCCCATTCACCGAGGAACCCGCGGTGCTGGTGGTCCCGGCCAGCACGGTTGCCGGGGTGCTCACCACCTGTGAGGAGGGTGTGTAGCGCGTGGAAGAAGTCAGCGCATTGGAGCCGGCAGAGGCTGACGCCGACGAGGAGAACGATGTGGCCGCACTCGCTCCGGACGCATTGGAGGAGGCGCTGGTTTGGATGTAAAGATCTCCCAGGTTAGCGGGATTCTGCTGCCACTCGGGTGCGGTTTCCAGAATCACGTGGTACTGGTTGAGCTGCGTGTATAGAGTGTTGATCTCGCGCTGGCCGTACGCGTCATACAGCGTGTTGTCGATGGTGGTTGGCGCGATGCCCAGCCGTGAGGCTGTGACGCGGTCGATCTCCAGTTGCACCGCGCGGGCGCCCGTCTGCTGGTCCGTGGCCACGTCTTCGAGTTCGGGCAGCTTCTTGAGCTGGGCTACGAACTTGCTGGTCCATTCGTTCAGCTCATCCGTATCCGGATCAACAAGCGTGTATTGGTATTGGGTGCGGCTCACGCGGTCGTCCACGGTGATGTCCTGCACCGGCTGCATATAGAGATGAACGCCCTGCACCTGCTTCAGGTTATTCTGCAGCCGCCGGATCACGTCGGCTGCGCTCAGGTCACGCTGTTCGATCGGCTTGAGATTGATCGAGAAGCGCCCGCTGTTGAGCGTGGTATTGATTCCATCGGCGCCGATAAAGGAGGAAAGGCTCTGGACGGAGGGATCTTGAAGAATAATTTTCGCCAGCTGCTGCTGCTTGGCTGACATCGCGGCATAGGAGATGGACTGGTTGGCCTGCGATATGCCCTGAATGACACCGGTGTCCTGCACTGGGAAGAAGCCTTTGGGAATGACGATGTACAAAACGACGGTAAGCACGAGAGTGCCGGCGGCTACCAGCAGCGTAAAGGTCTGATACCGCAGGACCACCTTCAGCGTGCGCCCGTAAAACGCGATCATGCGCTCGAACACGCCTTCAGACCAGCGGTAGAAACGGGTTTGCTTCTCCTCGGGATCGTGGCGAAGAATGCGCGCGCACATCATGGGCGTAAGGGTCAGCGAGACCACCGCCGAGATGATGATGGTGACGGCCAGGGTGACCGCGAACTCGCGGAACAGACGGCCAACGACATCGCCCATGAACAGCAGCGGGATGAGCACCGCGATCAGCGAGATCGTCAGCGAGACGATGGTGAAGCCGATCTGTTCGGCGCCGGTCAGCGCGGCCTCGAGCGGCGCCATGCCCTGCTCCAGGTAGCGGCTGATATTCTCGATCATCACGATCGCATCGTCGACCACGAAGCCGGTTGAAATCGTCAACGCCATCAGCGAAAGGTTATCGAGCGAGTAGCCGAGCAGGTACATCACCGCGAAGGTGCCGATGAGCGAGAGCGGCACCGCGATGGACGGGATGATGGTGGCCCGCAGGCTGCGCAGGAAGAGAAAGATTACCAGCACCACCAGGCCGATGGTCAGCATCAGCTCGAACTCCACGTCGTGCACGGAGGCCTGGATGCTGGTGGTCATGTCGGTCATCGTGGTCACCTGAATGCCCGCGGGAAGGTTCGCTTCCAGTTGCGGCAGCACCTTCTGGATGCTGTTGACCACGGTGATGGTGTTGGCGCCGGGCTGACGCTGAATGTTGAGAATGACGGCCGGAGTGAGCGAAGCCTGCGAATTTGCATTCGTCATCCCCATCCAGGCGGCCTGCTTCGAGTTTTCAACGCCGTTGATCACGTTGGCGACGTCTCTCACAAACACCGGCGCGCCGTTCGAATAGGCGATGAGCAGATTCTTGTACTGGCTGGCCTCGGTAATCTGGTCGTTGGCGTCGATCTGGTAGTCCTGGCGCGGCCCGTCAAAGTTGCCCTTGGCGGAGTTAACGCTGGCTTGCGTGAGCGCGGCGCGCACATCCTCCATGTTGAGGCCGTAAGAAGAGAGCTGGACCGGATTGACCTGGATGCGGACTGCAGGCTTCTGGCCGCCGCTGATGCTCACCAGGCCTACGCCCGACAACTGGGAAAGCCGCGGAGCAAGGCGCGTATCGACATCGTCCTCGACCGTCGAGAGCGGAATTGTGTCGGAGGTGATGGCCAGGGTGAGAACCGGCGCATCCGCGGGGTTGGTCTTGTTGTAGACCGGCGGGACGGGCAGGTCAGAGGGCAGGAACGATCCGCCCGCGTTGATAGCCGACTGCACCTCTTCCTCGGCGACATCGAGGCCGAGCGCCAGATTGAACTGCAGCACGATCACCGAAACGCCGCCGGCGCTCGTAGAGGTCATCTGGCTCAGGCCCTGCATCTCGCCGAACTGGCGCTCGAGCGGAGCGGTGACCGTGGTGGCCATTACGTCAGGGCTGGCCCCCGGATAAAAGGTGAGCACCTGGATCGTCGGATAGTCCACCTCAGGCAGCGCCGAAATAGGCAACTGCGTGAATGCGACGATACCCACCAGGAGAATCGCGGCCATCAAAAGCGAGGTAGCAACCGGCCGCAAAATAAATGGGCGGGACGGACTCATGGGGCGTTGTCCTCGGACTCGTCCGTGGTAGGCAGCGCAACTTTCGACTGGTAGACCGGCGAGTTGTTCACCAGCTTTTGGAAGCTGCTGTTGGCCACGACGGTTCCGGGATTGATGCCCGTGACCGCGGTATTCCCGTTATCCGAAATCCCTGAGGTGACTTTGCGCATGACCGCCCGCGCCGTTGCGCCCTCGGAGCCTTGCGAGCCCGCGTTCTGGCCCTGCCCGTCTTGCGGATTGTTCTGCGCCTTACCCTGACTCTTGTTCTGAGGGTTGTTTTGCGCGGCCGGATTCCGGTTCCGGCCGTTCCCGGCTCCGATGTTCTGGATCACATAGACGAAATCCGTCGATCCGTTGTGCTGGATGGCGGAGGAGGGAACCAGCGTCTGATTCTCCAGCGTCTTCACCAGCAGGCGCGTGTTCACAAATTGATTCGGGAAGAGCATGCTTTTGGCGTTGTTGAACTCCGCGCGCAGCTTGACGGTGCCGGTGGTCGTGTCAATCTGGTTGTCCACAGTGATGAGTTTGCCGGTGCTGAGAAGCGTCTGCTGGCTGCGGTCGTAGGCCTGCACCTGGAGCGCTTTGCCGGCGTGCATCTGCTGCAGCACCTCGGGCAGGCTGTCTTCAGCCAGCGTAAAGATTACTGTGATGGGCGTGGTCTGCGTCACCACGACCAGGGTTGTGGTGGAGTTGGCCGTAACCAGATTCCCTGGGTCCACAAGGCGTAACCCGACCCGGCCTTCAATGGGTGAGGTGATATGGCAATAAGCAAGTTGAACCTGGTCATATTGCACCGTTCCCTCATCGTTCTTGACCGTTCCCTGATCCTGGAGCACCAGTTTGTCCTGGTCCTCAAGCGTTTGCCGCGGGATGGCATTCTTGGCCCACGCAGTCTTGTAGCGCTCCAGGTCCATCTGTGCTTCCGCCAGCAAATTCTGGTCCCGTTCAAGAGCGCCTTGCGCCTCGGCCAGTTGCGCCGCATAAGGCCGCGGGTCGATATCGACCAGCGGATCGCCCTTACGGACCGTCTGGCCCTCGCGATAATGCACCGAGGTAATCACGCCCGTGACCTGCGCGGTGATCGAGTCTGTGTAGACGGGGGTGACCGTGCCGATGGCATCGAGGTAGACGCCTATGCTGCCCTTGGTTGCCGTCGCGTAAGTCACGGGCACAGGTCCGGTGATCGTCCGGCGTCCGCGCCCGCTCACCGCCTGCTGGCTTTCATTGTGCTGCCGGATCACCCAGTAAAACAGGAGGCCGAAGAGCAGGAGGATAATCGCCCAAATCCACCAATGACGGCGCCTCTGTGCGGATTGGTTATGAGAATCCGCTGGATGCGAAACAGACGAAGGCTGGTCCATGTTCCTCTTATGTGTCCGTTTGCGGACCTATGGAATGTTGGAAAAGCAACTCATATCGTGGTCGGGAATCGCCGGTGCGTTCCGGTGACTTGGTCGCCTCGCGGCGCACTGCCGGGAAAAGCACCCAGGCCGCAGTCTGGGATTCAGGCGCAACACCACTCAAGCGACAAACTTGCATCGCCTCGCAAGCCAGTCAGCCGCAGACCCGTACGTTAGTCAGATTGACGCAGCAGAACCGTAAATAGTTGCAAGACAAAGCGCGTCAGCCCGCCGGCCCCGCTGATCGGAATCCGCCTGTGTATGTCCTGGCCTGATCGAGTTTAGCCGTTCGTGGCCCGCTTCGACAAGGTCAGCATGCAGAGCGAGTTGCGGCGCCTTTAGCAGTTCTCACTTGAAGTTTTTGAATTGTGTGTGGGGATCGGTTCGCGCTCGCGCGTTCGGAGTCATTCCCGGTTGACGGTACGGTCGCCGGCGCAATGCGGAATGCATGTCATCTTTCCCTGGTTATGGAACGCGGATCAGCGATTTTGCCGTATCAGTTGTTGAGATACCGATTTTAAAATTACGTAAATCGGATAGGTTCAATTGCAACCGAGGGGCACGGCGGCCGCGCCATCAAAGCCGCACCTCCAGTTCGACGCAATCGGATCTGATTCTCATCACCGGCAACGGATCACACGACGTGGGCTCGATCGCGAAGCACGGCCATGGCCGCGTTCCGCCCGTTGATGCCGATGACGCTGCCTCCGGGATGCGTACACGCGCCGCAGAGGTACACGCCCCGCATCGGCGTGCGCGGGGAGAGCCGGTCGGCCCACATATACGGCGGCAGGCATTCGCCCTGAAAGATGTGCCCGCCGGTGAGCCCAACTTTTTCCTCAATGTCCGGGGGGCCCAGGACCTGGGCGTCGATGAGCGCGGCATGGATGTTCGAAGAGAAGCGCGCCAGCGATTGCAATGCAAGGCTGCGTACTTCTTCGCGCCGCGATGCCCAGTCGCCGCGCGCGAAGCGATAGGGCACATATTGTGCGAAGACGCTCATCGTATGCTGGCCCGCAGGCGCTACGGAGCGGTCATGCACGCTCTGGAAGTAGAGCTCGCACCAGAGGTGCTCCGGCAATTCGCCGCGCCGCGCGGCAGCAAAGCCTGACTTCCACTCCTCTTTCGTCAGCGGCGTGTTGATCTGGCCATAATGGTGCGGCTCGTTGACGCCGGGGCGCGCAGTGAAGTCAGGCAGCTCGCGCAGCAGCACATTAAGCTTCACGGTGCAGCCTTCGATAGGCACGCGCTCTACCTGCTCGCGCCACTTTGCGTCCGCTGCTGCGCCCAGCAGTTGCAGCGTCCGCCGCGGATCGGCATTGGAGACGACGATGCGGGCGGCAATGCGTTCGCCGCTCTCGAGCTCCACCCCTTCCCCCGGGATGATCCGGCTCACCGGTACGCCCGCGGCGACTGTCGCTCCCGCCTCGCGCGCCGCATCGCAGAAATAGAAGCTGACCATCCCCATGCCGCCGCGCACGTAGCCCCACATGCCCGGCATCCCGCCCAGCCGGCCGGAGGCGTGATGAAAGCGAATCGAAGCAGTGCCGCGATCGAAGGGGCTCGCATTGGTGCCGATCACGCCTTGGCCGAGATAGGCGATCTGCAGCCGGTCGTCCGCAAGGTAGCGCTCGACAAACTCGGCCATCGACCAATCGAAGAGCAGAGCCCGTGCCTCCTCGTCGGCTCCGATGCGCTCTTCGATCTGCACGCGGGTCGGCGCCTCGCCAATCCACACATCGTCTGCGCCGGCAGGCCGCAATGCATCGCGCAGCCGGCGCAGCACGTCGTTCATCGCGCGCCAGCCCGCAAGGTCGCGCGGCGCGAGCCTGCGTATCTCCGCTTCGCAACGCTCGTCATCATCCCACAACTGAACACTCGATCCATCGAGGAAGGGCACGAAGAGACCGTTCACGGCGGGTGTCCACTCGAATCCGCGCCGCGGCAGTTGGAGCTCTTCCACCACCAGCGGATGCAGAAGGCCGGCGAGATAGGCGCAGGGCGACATACGCACGCCGGGGAACGGCTCCTCGACGGTGCAGGCTCCGCCGACGCGTCTGCGGCTCTCGATCACCAGCACGCGCAGCCCGGCGCGCCCGAGATACGCTGCGCAGGCCAGCCCGTTGTGTCCCGCGCCGACGATGATTGCGTCCCAGGTCTGGCCGGCAAGCTCGTGCACAGGCGCGGGCAGGCCCACCTCACCCAGCACGGACGCTGTGGGAGATTGCATTGCGGCTACTCGACCCGCACCGTGGTGCTCAGCTTGATGTCGGCGGACGAATCGCCAATCATTACGCTGATCGGCTCGGCCTCGACGCGGAAGCCCGGCAGCTTCTCGTCCCACCACGCGAGAGTGGAAGCCTTCAACGGGATCTCGACTGTCTTCGTTTCATTCGGTTCGAGAGTGACACGTTTGAATCCCTTGAGAGCCTCCCGCGGCTGTTCCACCTCTGTGCCCAGGTGCTTGACATACATCTGCACCACCGCGTCTCCGGAGCGGCTGCCGGTATTGGTCACATCTACGCTGACGGTGACCGTGCCATCTTTAGCAAGCCGCGGAGTGCTCGTCCGCAGATTCGAATATTGAAAGGTTGTATAGCTCAACCCGAATCCGAAAGGATAAAGCGGCTCGCCCTTGAAGTACATATAGGTGCGCCCGTCGCGGATGTTGTAGTCCATCATCGGCGGTTCCTGAGCGAGCGACCTGGGCCAGGTGACGACGAGATGGCCGCCGGGGTTGTAGTCGCCGAAGAGAACTGCGGCGAGCGCGCTGCCTTCATCCTGCGACGCGTGCGCCATGTGCAAAATCGCGGGCACGTGTTCCTGCGACCAGTTGATGGCGAAGGGAACGCTCGAGACCAGGATGACCACCGTCTTCGGATTCACGGCGAAGACCTGCTTCACAAGCTGTTCCTGGGCAAGATCGATGCTCTCGCGGTCGCGTCCCTCGCGCCCGTCGCTGGGCACAGTGCAGGCCAGCGTTCCGCCGCCATCGACGGTGTGATACCAATCGTGCGCCATGTCCGGGCCACAGGTGGGATCGTTGCCGATCACGACGACTGCAACATCCGATGCTTTCGCGGCCTTAATGGCTTCGTTGCCCAACTCCTCCGCAGCGTAGTTCACCTTCACGCCGGGTCCCGCTTCCTCTGTGATTCCCTTAAGAGGCGTGACCGCATACGGAGGCGTACCGCCGTACCAGTCCCAGTGAACCGAATCAGCGAGCGGGCCAATCACGGCAATCGACTTGATCGCGTCTTTCTTGAGCGGCAGAAAATGATTGTCGTTCTTCAACAGCACCACGGATTCAAGCGCCATCTTCTTCGAGACAGCGCGATCGCGATCCGTATTCCAGGGCTCCGGCGAATCCTTGATCTGGGAGTACGGCACCAGCTCGGGCGGGTCGAGCAAACCGAGGCGAATTGTAATGCGGAACTTGGGCCTGAGCAGCGCGTCGATCTCCGCTTCAGTAATCTCGCCTTCCTTCAGAGCTTGCTTCGTTTCGTCCTGATACCGATCGAGAAATTGGTTGATGCCGGCCTTCAGGCACGCGACTACCGCCTCTTTCTGGTTGGGATAAAGATGGCGCGGATCGACGAGCAGCCGCACGGCGCCCCCATCGCTCGAAATGACATCGACACCCCACTTGTCGCGAACGATGCTGCGCAGGATCGGATTCACCGCCATGGTTGTACCATTCCATGCGTTGTAAGAGGCCATTACGGCACGCGCGCCGCCCTCCTCGAAACCCATCCGGAAGGGCACCGAATAGTACTCCCAGAACAGCCGCTGGTCGAAGTCCGAGGAGGAGCTATCGCGATGATCTTCATTGCTGTTGGCTAGAAAATGCTTGAGCAGCGCCGCTGCCTGCCAATATTTCGGATCGTCGCCCTGCAGGCCCTTGATGAACGCAACGGCCATCGTTCCGTTGAAGAAAGGGTCTTCGCCATACACTTCCTCGCTGCGCCCCCAGCGGGGATCGCGCGCCAGATCGGACTGCGGTCCCCAGAGCATGAGAATCTGCCGGTCGTATTTCGCCGTCTGCGTGATGAAGCGCGCTTCATAGCCCTCCACATCGCCGGCCTGCCGCACCATCTCCGGGTCCCACGACTCGCCCATGCCGGGCGGCTGGGGAAACTGCGTGGTCGTAATCGGCAGACGGCTGCCTCGCGTCTCCCGCTGGACCACGCCGTGTATGCCCTCCGAGGAGCCGTAATTCGGGACGCCCAGGCGCGGCACGCCGGTATTCGTGCCCAGGCAGTCAATCTTTTCCTCGACTGTCATGAGCGAGAGAAGATTGTCGATACGTTTTTCCATGGGCAGTGCAGGATCGTCAAACGGATATTTTGGCGATTGCGCGCGAACTGCCACGCAGGCAAAAGAAAGAAGACTGAGCAGGGTGGCTGCGATTCTTTTTGTCATAGGTGGATACCGCTCCGGCGGTTCGGCATCGTACCGCTCGCAGCCCGTTCCCGCACGGCGGCTTGCGGAACTCTGAACGCAGACAGGCTATCACGCTTTGCGCAATGGTTTCTGCATCGGCACCACCTGCACCGTTACATCGCGAACTTCGGCCAGAAAGCGATTTAGCACCGAACCGCGGAGCAGAATATCCCAGCGCGAGCGCACCGGCTGTCCGAAGACGACGTGCGATATATTCTCCTGCTGCGCGAAACGGATCAGCGCATCGGAGACGTTGCGGTCAGTCAGCGTAATCACCTTGGCGCCGAGGTCGCGCGCCATGCGCTTATACTCCTCGATCCGGTCGAATGCCTCCGGGTCGCCGTGGCCTTTGTCTTCGGGTGGCGCGACGTGGACCGCATACCAGTTGGTGGCCAGGCGGCCGGCCACGCGCGCGCCCACGCGCAACAGGCGTTCGGTGCCCGGACGCGTGCTCAGGCAGACCATGACCTTCTCGGGAATCGGCGCCTGTTCCAGGCCCTGCGTGCGCCGATACTCTGAGGCGCGATTGCTTACCTGCTCGGCGGTCGTGCGCAGCGCCAGCTCGCGCAGCATATTCAAGTTGCCTTTGCGGAAGAAGTTGGCGAGCGACTGCTCTACCTTCTCCGCCGCGTAGATCTTGCCCTGGCGCAGGCGCGTCCGCAGCTCATCGACCGTGACGTCTACGTTCACCACCTCATCCGCGCGTTTCAAGAAGCTGTCGGGTACGGTCTCGCGGATGGTGGTGTTGGCCGAGCGGCTCACGGCGTCATTCAGCGTTTCGAGGTGCTGAATGTTGACGGCGGTCATCACGTTGATGCCGGCGTCCAACAACTCCAGCACATCTTCGTAGCGCTTGCGGTTTTTGCTTCCGGGCACATTGGTGTGCGCCAGTTCGTCGACTACCACGGTCTCCGGATGCCGCGCGAGAATGGCATCCACATCCATCTCTTTTAGTTCCACGCCGCGATAGGGAATCACTTTCTGCGGAATGATTTCGAGATCGCGGATGCGCGCCTCGGTCTCCTGGCGGCCGTGCGACTCGACCAGTCCGATCACCGCGTCTACATTCTGCTGGTGGCGCATCAGATACGCGTCGTCGAGCATGTGGAAGGTTTTGCCCACACCCGGCGCTGCGCCGATGTAGACGCGGAGTTTTGCAGGTTCCTGTTTTTGGTCCAGGACGATCTCGGCCATAGGCTAGCCCACCTCGACAGGATGGCGGACATCCTCCACTACGGCCACCGGAAGCGTAAATCGAAACGTCGTTCCGTGCCCAAGCCGGCTTTCCACGGCGATTTGGCCGCCCAGCGACTCGACCAGCCGCCGCACCAGCGCGAGTCCCAGTCCGGAGCTCTTGTCTGAATATGGGTTGAAGCGGTCGAAGATCCGTCCCAGCCGTTCGGCCTCAATGCCGCGGCCCGTGTCGCGTACGGTGAACTGCACAAAATTCTTCATCTCTTCCGCAGAGAGAAGAATCTCGCCGGCCTCCGGCGTGTAACGAAGCGCATTCGAAAGCAGGTTATCCAGGATGGACCGGAGCGCACGCCGGTCGGCCTTCACGGGAGACAGATCGACATACGCGTCCACGTCCAAGCGGATGCGTTTCTCTCCGGCCTCCTCGCAAAAACGATTCCGCGCTTCGGTGAGGGCCTGCGCCGGCCGCAGCCGCTCCAGCTTCATCTCGCGCTTGCCGGTATCGAGCTCCGCTACTTCAATCAGATCGCTCATCAGGTCGTTCAACAGCTCCGCCTCGTTGTTCGCCTTTGCCACCAGCTCGGCTTGTAGCGGCACCAGCTCGCCGCCGTAGCCTTGAGCCAGCGCGTAAAGCCCGCGGCGCAGTTGCAGCAGCGGATCACGCAGCTTGCGGCTGGCCACCGCGAGGAACTGCGTCTTGAAGCGGTCGGTATCCTGCAGGCTGGTGATGTCCTCGAGGGTTGTGACGGCGCCGAGAAGGCGACCTTCCGAATCACGCATGGGCGTGGTCCGCAACCGGTAGCTGCGCTCCTGCTTGCCGATCCGCGTCGGCAGCATCGAAGCCTCATCTTCAGCCGCTACCGCCTTCTGCATGGAGACCGCGTCGCGAATGGCGCTCAGAATCTTGTCGCCTCCCGGCGCATTGGCAAGCGCCATGCGGTCGGTGGCGCTTTCGCCCAGCAACTCGGCCGCGGCCTGGTTGACCTTGAGCACGTGGCCCTTGCCGTCCGTCACGATAATGGGCTCGAAGATCGATTGCAGCACGGCGTCGGAGAGTTGGAACTCCATCTGCTTGCGGCCCGCTTCGGTATCCCGCAGCTCGCGCAGACGCACCGCGATCCGGTTCAGCTCACCGGCGATCACGCCGAAGTCGTCGCGGCTGTTCCACTCCACGCGATGTTCCAGATTTCCCTGCGCAATTCTGCGCGCGTCCCGCGCCAGCAGGCGGACGGGGCGGAGCATGAAAAATGCCATTCCGATCTCCACCAGCAAAACCGCCGCGAGAAAACCGTAAGCCAGCCGGGACTGTCCGGCCGCCGCCAGGGCGCGATGCGTCAGGGCTACGAGTCCTGCGGCGAGGCAGGCCACCAGCAAGCAGCCGAGAATCAGTCGCTGGGAAAAATTGAGCATGACCCGGTCTCCAGGCCGGTATGGGATATCTCTTTCATTCTCGCGGATTCACGCTCAACCTGCAAAATTGTTCTGCGGTTTTTGCCTGTGGAATAAAGGGCATTTCCTGGTTGCGGAACTACGGGATCCGGCAGGCCGCGAGCGACTGGTTGTGCCACGAGCAGGGCAGTCCGGCGGGTTGGGGATAGGAGACCAGGACCCAATTGACGCCGAACTGCGCTTTCAGGCGCTCAAAATCCGGGAGCTGGAAGTGCGGCCAGCCCTGCTCGGCGGCCACCTGGCGGGCCCATACGGGACCGAGTTCGGGAATCTGCGTCACCACCGAGGCGTCCTTCACCATGTCCGCCAACTGGCTGCGCTCAGCCAGGGCGCGAAAGCCGTGGTAGTCTTCGCCGGGCGCGGTGAGGTAATAGGGGTCCAGGGCAAAATAGGCGTCCACCGGCGTGTTGCCGCGAATCCAGCCGAAGGCCTGGAGCCACGGGTTGGACGGGCGGTGGCCGGGCAGCTCCAGATGCGCGCTGCCGCTGAACGCCGCCAGTTGCCACCCAAACATACAGCCATTGATCGCCAGCAGATAGACGGCCCAGCGCCACGGGCTCGACTTAAGCCAAAACTGGCCCAGCAGGCACCCCGCCATGAGCGCCATGCACAGATAGACCAGGTGCAGGTAGCGCATCGGCTGCAGAGGCGTAAGCCGCACCCAGGCCGGCGGCGCCAACAGGATCATGGCCAGGGATTGCTGGAAAAGACCATAGACGAAGACGGCCAGGGCAAATCGCGCCAGGAGTTTTTGGCGGCGATTTACGGCCAGACGCCACAGAAGCCAGAAAAGAAGCAGGGGAGCCAGCGCGCCGAGCCATTCATACCACGTCCATCGGTAGAGGTAATAGTAGGTGCGCGTATTCAGAGCCCGGAGCCAGGTGGGGCTGGCCGGTTCCAGAACCCAGCCGAGTGGAATCAACGCGGCCGCCTCCCCGCTACACGCCGCGACCGATCTCTCGCCCCACGAAAGAACCCGCGCATGCACCGAGTCAAGCAGGGCCAGCGTGAGAAAAACGCAAAACGAGATACCCATGGCGGCCATGAGCGGATGCATCAAAAAGGCCGCGAGCAGCAGGAGAACCGCCTGCCCGCGCCGCCCCGCGAGAATACGTGAGACTGCCAGCAGGATCAGAGCCGTGGCCACATTGCGCGGGTGCAGGTGTTGATCGGCTAAAAACAAGGCCGTTCCCGAGACCGGCAGCGTAAACATGGCAGCGACCATCGCTACCCCGGCCCATTGCGCCTGAGCCTCCGGGAATAGCCGCTGCGCAATGCTGTGGCACGCCCAAAGGATCCCGAACAGGGAAGCCAACTGCCAGAGCAGCTCCGCCCAGGGCAAAGGTATGTGCGTCCATGAAACGAAAGCCGCGACTGCCCCGTCAAAAGCAGTAGCTTGCGTTTGCAGGCGGAAAAAATTCGCGTTGTGCGGAAAGAGGGCGGGGTTGAGGTCGGCCTTTACGGCCGCGAGGTAAATTCCATCATCTTCCAGCCCCGGATGGTAGCCCATCACGGCGAAACCGAGCAGGGTAAAGAGCGGAAGCAGAATCAATCTGGGTGGCAAAGAATGGCGACTCAAATGTCTAACCTGAATTATCCATATTCAACTGGTCAGTCTTGGCATTAGAATCATGGTAATTCACATGCCCATATCGACAACAGAGCTGCCGCAGACGCTGCCAGACTCAAGGATCGTCGGCGCCGACGAACGTGTACCGCTCAAGCTGGCGCTTGTGATCCCCACGCTCTGCGAGGCCGGCAATATCGGGCCCTTGCTGGACCAGGTTCGCGCGGTGCTCGATCCCGTTCAAACAGATTACGAAATCATCGTTGTCGACGATGACAGCAACGATGGAACCGGCGACGTGGTTTCCGCTATCGCTCAAGATGACCCGCGCGTGCGCCTGATCGTACGCAAGGGGGAAAGAGGTCTCTCGGGAGCTGTCCTGGATGGCTGGCGCCATACCGATGCCGACGTTCTCGGGGTTATGGATGCCGATCTCCAGCACCCTCCGGAGCTGCTGCCGCAACTGTTTGCGGCGATCGGCGAGGGCCGTGATCTGGCCATCGGCAGCCGCTACACACCCGGTGGAGAACTGGGCGAGTGGAATCCTCTCCGCAAGCTGCTTTCGGCTGCCGCGGTCTGGGCCACATGGCCTTTGCAGCGCCGCCGTGTTCGCGCCAAAGATCCAATGTCGGGATACTTCATGGTGCGCCGCGCCAGTGTGCAGCACCTGGATTTTCAGCGTACCGGTTTCAAGCTGCTGCTTGAAATCCTGGTGCGCGCCCGCCTGGGGTCTATGAAGGAGGTGCCCTTTGCATTTGGCCGCCGCTTCCGCGGAGCCAGCAAAGCGAACTTCAAGGTTGCCTGGGACTACGGCTGGCTGCTCGCCCGGCTCTATGCCGGAAAGTACGGGTTCAACCGGTCAAATGCCTTTGGTGTAGGGCTGGAACATTAGAGCGCGGGTAGAACCAGCCGCAGCAGCAGAAATGCCGCTACTCCCGCGAAAAACACCAGCGCCATGTGGATGCCCGGCTCGCGGTTTACCTCCGGGACGAGATCGGTTGCGGCCACATAGATGGCCACGCCCGCCGAGACCGGCAGCCCATACGGGAGCCAGCTTGGCACCAGTTCAATGATCAGCACGCCGGCCAGCGTAGCCGCGGCCAGCCCCACCGCCGAGTAAAACGCCGTCGTACGGCTGCGTCCGCTGGCCAGCATGACGGAGGCCATCGTGAACCCCTCCGGCGCCTTATGCAAAAGAATTGCCAGGAAGATGAGCCAGCCGAGCCAACTCGACACAACGAATCCCGAACCGATCGCCACGCCGTCAAACAATGCATGAACGCTCAGCCCGCCCAGCACCGAGTAACCCGTGCGGCTGGAGACGAACTCGCCGGGATGGGTCTCCTCGCCAAAATGAAAATGCGCGTTGATGGTGTGTTCAAGCAGGTGCACGGCGCAGTAGCCGGCCATGATGAGCACCGGGCCGAGCCGCGGGTTCAGCCGCAGGCTCTCGGGAGCCATTTCAATGACCGCGGTAGCCATTAGAAATCCGGCACCGAGCGCCACGAAGTAGCGCAGGTAGCGCTCCACGCCGCGTGCGCGCACCAGAACCAGGCCGCCGGCTATATCGGCCAGCGCGGCAATCGTGCCCAGGATGAGCGAGATTTTGACCATGAACTCAGCCGCTGTGCCGGATGTGCATCACGTCGCCATCCTGCACCACGTACTCCTTGCCTTCCAGGCGTAGCGTCCCGCGCGACCGCGCGGCCGCCTCGGAGCCTGCATCGAGCAGCGCGTCCCAGCGGATGGTTTCGGCGCGGATGAAATGATGCTCGAGATCGGAGTGAATCGCTCCTGCACCCTGCGGCGCCTTCGACCCCAGCGCAATCGTCCACGCGCGGCACTCGTCTTCACCGGCGGTGAAGAAGCTGATCAGGCCGAGCAGTTCATAGCTTTTACGAATCAGGCGCACCAGCCCGCTCTCACGCAGGCCGTAACTTTCCAGGAAATCCGCGGCCTCGGCGTCGTCCATCTCCGCAAGCTCGGCTTCGACCTTGCCGCAGATCGCGGTGGCTCCGGCATTCGGCCGCTTCGCCACATCTTCCAGCTTGAACCTCGCCACGGCCGCGTCCAGATCGTCGCCCAGCGTGGTGCTTTCGCCAATGTTAAGCACATAAAGAATGGGCATTTGCGAAAGAAACATGAAGCCCTTGATAAGCTTTTTCTCGTCTGCCGTCATCTCCAGCTCGCGCAGCGGCTGCTCTTTTTCAAGCGCCTCCTTTGATCGCAACAGCAGCGCCTGTTCGCGTTCCAGCTCGCTGGTGCGGCCCTTCTTCAAGTCTTTTTCCAGACGCTCCAGGCGTTTTTCCACCTGCGTCAGATCGCTGATCATCAGATCGAATTCGACATTCTTGATATCCCGCAACGGATCGATCGGGCCGACGTGCGGAATCGAATCGTCCTCGAAGGCGCGCAGCACGTGGATCAGCGCGTCCACATTGCGCAGATTGGTAAGGAAGGCCGTCTCCTTGAGCGCCTCCTGTCCGATGGCCGCAACATCCACGTAATCGACCGTTGCGTAGGTTGTTTTTTTCGGCGAGTAGAGCGCAGAGAGCTTGTCCAGGCGCTCGTCCGGCACCCGCGCCACACCGATGTGCGCCTCGCGCGGATTGGAGTAGCCGCTGCGCTCTTCGAGCTTGGCCTTGGTGAGTATTTTGAACAGAGACGTCTTGCCCACCTGCGGCAGGCCGATGATGCCAGTTTTCATGAGGATTCCAGCTGCGACCCTATCAAATGCGGCCCCATCAAAGGGGTCTGGGTTCTTGGGGCCTTTTCGATTCTACAAGAGCGGTCAGGCGCGGTCTCTTGCCATGGCGCGGCGCTTGACGAAGCGCAAAGCGGTCAGAACGGGAGAGACCGCCGTCACCTTCGAATCGACAAGACCGGCCGCGAGACAAAGCGCACGCACATCCGATTCGCCCAGCGCCTGGCCGCGTCCTTTACGGTAGACGACCCACATCGGCGTCCGATTCGCCAGCGCGTCCGCCTTGTTTTTGAGCACGCGGGTCAGCGCCTCCGGAGTATCGACGCGCGCGAGGATCAACTCGCCATTTCGTTTGACATTAGCCTTCGCCCGCGCGAGCGCGTCCTGCAAGGCATTGTCGTCCACCTCGCCGATGACTTCCACAGTTATTTCCGCGGTGATGCCCATCCTTTTCGCGAGCGATGGTGGAGGCGCCAGAATGATCGCGGCCCATTTTTCCGCTGTGTCGCTGCCAAGAATGAGCGACCACGATTCGTTCTTGAACTCGAACGTAAGCCGATCTCCCATGGCGGCAACGTGCTTCATTTCCGAAAACGGAATGCGCCTGCTCAAGCCTGTGCGCACGAGGAGCTCCCGGGACTCCAGCAATGCATTCGCCTGTACAGCGGTTCCGGCGCGTTCACAGATGCAAGTGGCTTCCCGTCCCATAGAGCGTCTTCCCCTGGCCTGAATTTCTTTGGGTCGCGGTTTTATGCGAGGCACTCAAACTCAAACGCGCGCTGTTTCTGCCCGGGCCACCAGCGCGACGGTTGCAATGCCCATGAGCAAAATCGCCATTTCCACATCTTCGCTCCGGTTGTGCAGCTTATTGAAATGCGCCGTAATGGGATTGCCCGGATCGGTCGTGTCGATGGCGCCGCCGGCCGCTGCGCGATCGCGATCCATCGCCGGCATGACGCTGTAATGCGAGTAGACCGTGCACCCCAGCATGAGCACGATCAGCACCATCGGCGCCAGGACGGCGCGGGGCTTGTAGATGTTCCATGCGGGAGCCAGCGCCAGCAGCGCCAGGATAACAATCCCGGCAACCATACCCATCCTGTGCAAAATGCCCAGCAGATGCCCCACGATCATCCCTGCCGTGTGAGTATCGGGCAGCAGCGTGGTAAACGTGATCGCGGCGACAACTGGAAAGAAAATCTCCGCGCCCAGCCAGACAACGAGCGCAAGATACAGCAGCGTCCGCAGCAAAGTCTTCATGGGGGAAGGATAAATCAGGGAGCAGCTATCAGCTGACAGCGGGCAGCTGGCACTTCACAGGGGTGAGTTCACAGTTTTCAGTGAATCTGGAATTACTTCCGGAGCTGGGAACTGTGAATTGTCCGCTGTTTACTATTTTTTCAGCGCCCGCTTCAGCACCACTTCAAGCGCAGCCTTCTGTTCGGCGTATTCCGATGCCGAGAGCGTGCCGGCGATCTTCTCGCTTTCCACTGCGAATAACTCTTCCTTGAGTACGTTCAGCAGGGCCGTTCCATGGTTGGGGATGGAAGCAACAGGAGCGACGGAGGCAAGTGGAGCATAGACCGGCGTAGTCATGGACGTTACCGGAGATTGCGGACCGCTCTCGCTGGCCGGCATCGGCGTGCCGGGGGGCCGGCGCAGCAGGAAGGCCGCGGCTGTCGCCAGAAGCAAGGCGAGACCGCCCAGAATCCACCATTTGTATTTGGTCAAGGGGTCGGGAGTGTTGATCGGCTCGCCTATGCCGCCGCCCGGCTGGTTGCCCGGCGCTGCTGCCTGTTGCCCGCCGTTATCGGATTGCTGCCCGCCTTGCGCTTCGCGCGGAATGGCTCCCTGGCCGGAAATCGTAAAGGCCATGGCTTTGCCGGGGACAGCATTCTTCATCAGGAATGTCTGCACGCTCGGGTCTTCATTGATTGGCTTGAAGTCAGTTCCTCGTCCCGGAGTAAACGTCATGCTTTTGGGCAGCAGGATGGCGACATTATCCGCCGGCAATGCCACCACGGGCTTGAAGGTGTACTTCTGGTCCGAGTACGGCAGCGAATAGCTGATCTGGAAGACCGTATCCTTCTGGCCGTCGTCCGGCTCGATAGGGAAGTTGAAGGAGTAACGCCCTTTGGGGCCGTCGGGGTCCATCTTCATGGAGGTCGGCAAGCCGCTGGGCCGTTGCGCGCCCGTATCCACGACCATCGCGTCCGGCGGCAGCGCAACTTCAAATGACTTGGGGCTCCACTGCGTCATCGGCGGCGAACTGGTGTTGTGGACGAAGTAGCGCTCGTTGACCTTGAGCTGGCCGCTGGGATCGGTCTCCGCCTCGATCACATCGGCTTCAATAAACACGCCTTGTACCTTGGCCGCCACATCGTAAACCGGAATGTCGCCCGGTCCGCCGCCCTGCGGAGCAGCGATAAAATAGCCCGCGCCCTGGTGCGTCACGCGAATCAGATACGGTCCGCTGCCGGGAGCATTCAGCGTGTAATGGCCGCTGGCGTTCGTGGTCGCATGAGCTGCTTCGCTCATGCCGGCCTGCACGTCCAGCATGACGATCGGATCGCCCGCTGCCGGCCTGCCCGTCGTCTTATCGGTGACCGTGCCGGTTACCTGCGCGGCATAAGCAAGAGAGCCCGAAAACAGCAGGGCCAAAACAAAGAAAAATCGCGTCGATCTCATGTGTGTGTCGGATTCCTTTATTTCCCAACCAAAAGTCTTCCTCTGGGTGCAGATCCTGGCCGACTCCGGTTCTGTGCCAGGAATGAAGAGTGCAGTGCTCTACCCGCACCGTCTGAAGTGGTAGCCGGAAATTCGTCCAAAGCAACCGCAGATCCTTCGACTTCGTTTGGCCTAAAAACCAGCCAAACTCCGCTCAGGATGACATCGGCGGCTGTGATGCGAATTTCAGACTCAGGATACTAGAGCCTGTTATTAACTTTCCCGCGGGCGGCGTTGCGAGTGAAAATCGGGCCAGACGAAGCCGAGCCCGAAGGCTGTGGCGGGCCCACCGTCGAGGGCGAGAATGAAGTATGGCCCGATTCCCACCCCAGCGACAAAGACCCGTCGCTGGGGACCCCGGATTTTCGCCGCAACCCAAAGGGCTGGGGCCAATTTTCCCGATTTCGTTGTCGCTCGTCGCTAGCAGACACCCGGTATGCGTCCCTCCTCGCTCCTAGAACTCGAAAAAATTGGCCCCCAGCGCCGCCCACGCGAAAGTTAATAACAGGCTCTAGAGCTACGCCTGTTGCAGGTGGTCAATCTCCGCGAGCAGATCGGCCGCCTCGCTCTCCAGCAGCGCCCGTTGGGCTTGAAAATCTTCTTCAGGATACTTGCCGGCGCGATGCTCGAAGTTCAGGTCGCGCAGGTTCTCGTAAAGCTGCTCCTTGCGCTCCAGCAGAAAATCCAGGCGGGTCTTTTCTTTTTGGCTGGCGAAGGTATTCTCCGGCCAGAAGGTATAGACCACCAGCGCAAATAGAAGAAACAATCCGGCAATCAGCCCTTGTGTCTCGGTCATCGACTAAAACCCTCCTCCGCGCCGGTCTCGCGGCGAATCCGCTCCAGCCGCTCCCGGTCTTCCGGATTGAGCGCGGCCGGATTGTTGCCCGCTTGTGCCGCGGCCGTGACAGTTGATATTCCTGACCAGCGCCGCACCAGAAGAATCGTCCCCAGCAAGGCCGCCGCGAAGACGGCGAAGGGAGCGATCCACGCCACCAGGTCGAATCCGTGCGTTGTGGGCGCGGCCAGCACGGTCGCGCCATATTTAGCCGCGAAGGCGTCGAGAATTTGCTGATCGGTGAGGCCGGAAGCGATCGACGCGCTCAGCTCGTCGCGCAATCGTCCAGAATCGGGGCAGCCCACGTGGTTGCACTCGCCCAGCAGCTGATTGCAGCCGCACGTGCACATCATGCGGTGCCCCAAATCGTCGAACCGCGCACCAGCATCCGTTGCGCCGAGGCTGAAGCAGACGGCGATTGCCAACAGAAACGCTTGCGCGGATCGGATCCAAAACGATCGCTGGCGGAGGGAGCGCATCAATCGCCGCCTTTGAGCGCCACTTCGGGCGCGATAGCCCGCGCCGCCGGCACGCGCAATGCCGCCGTCGCTGGATTGAGGCTTGGGACCAGCGCGATAAATGTGCCTATCACCATGACCACCAGTCCCGCCCAGATCCAGCCGACAAGAGGATTGAGAAATGCCTTGATGATTGGCCGGCCCGTATCGGGATTCGTGCCCTCGTAGACTATGTAGAGATCCCAGCTCGGCACCGAGTGAATCGCCACCATGGTCTGCGGCTGATCGCCCCCGCCCAGGTGGTAGGCGCGCTTTTCGGGAGTCATCTGGAACAGCGTCTTGCCGTCCTTCATGACGTTCAGCACTGCGTACTCTGAGTCATAGTTCGCGTTCGAGTCCTGCGTGAACCCGGTGCACTCGAGCGAGTAAGGGCCGATGTGCATGGTGTCATGGAGGCCCATTTCGCTTTCCACGTTGCGGTTAAAGGCCGACCCGGCCAGGCCTACCACGACAACCACCACGCCGATATGCACGAGGTACCCGCCGTAACGGCGCGTGTTGCGCCGGGTGAGCAGCCAGGTTGCCTCGAGCAAATTGCGGCCCGTCTGCCGCGAGATCACCTGGGCTCCGCGTAAAAACTCCGAAAGCACCGCGGTAAGCACGCCCACACCCACCGAGAACGCCACCAACGCATAGAAGTTGCCGGAGGAAAAGCTTCCGTTCACCCACGGATGAACACCGACCGCCATGCAGACGATCGCTGTGGCCCACAGCGCAATCACCGGCAGCACAAAGTTCCGCCGGATGCTCTTGAAGGATGTGGCGCGCCAGGGCAGCAGCGGACCCACGCCCGTCAAGAACACCAGAAACAGTCCGATGGGCACAGCGACGCGGTTATAAAACGGTGCGCCCACCGTGACCTTGGTCCCCTGCACATACTCAGAGAGGATCGGGAACAGCGTGCCCCAGAGGATGACGAAGCAGGCCGTGAGCAGGACCAGATTGTTGAACAGGAAGCTCGATTCGCGGCTCACGAGCGATTCGAGATGATGCTCGGTCTTCAAATGGCCGCGCTGATAAATGTAAGTAAAGATGCAGACCGCGAGCACAATTCCCATGAAGACGATGAACCAGGTGCCGATCGACGATTGCGCGAACGCATGGACGGAACTGACCAGTCCGGCCCGCGTGAGCAGGGTGCCCAGCAGGGTGAGCAGGAAGGTGGAAAAGATGAGCCAGACATTCCAGCTCTTCATCATGCCCTTGCGCTCCTGCATCATCACCGAGTGCAGAAACGCGGTGCCGGTCAGCCAGGGCATGAAGCTGGCGTTCTCCACCGGGTCCCAGCCCCAGTAACCGCCCCAGCCCAGCACCGCATACGCCCAGTGCATCCCCAGAAAGATGCCGCAGGTCAAAAACAGCCAGGTCACCATCGTCCAGGTGCGCGTGATCCTGATCCATTTTTCGCCGGGATAGCGCATCATCAGCGCGCCCAGCGCGAAGGCGAAGGGAACGGAGAACCCGACGTAACCCAGGTACAGCATCGGCGGATGAATCACCATCTCCGGGTACTGGAGCAGGGGATTAAGGCCATTGCCGTCGGGGGGAATGGCGCCCCGGAGCAGCGCGAACGGCGGAGCGGCAAAGTTCAAAATGAGCAGGAAAAACACCTGCACCGCGGCGAGAATTGTGCCCGCATAGGCGTAGAGCTTCACGTCCGTCTTGTGACGCAGCCGCAGCACGAATCCATAGGTGCCCAGCAGCCAGGCCCACAGCAACAGCGAGCCCTCCTGCCCGCTCCACAGGGCCGCGAACTTATAGGGCGCGGGCAACGCGCGGTTCGAGTGATCCACGATATACGTGATCGAGAAATCGTTGGCAAAGACTGACCAGACCAGCGCGAAGGCCGCGGCTGAGACGGCGATAAAGCCGGCGATGCCCGCACGCCGGGCCGTATCCGCAAGCCGCTCCGGTGAAATGCGCGCCGGCTGCCCGGTGGCAATGAGCCGCAGAGCAATGGTCCCGGCCAGCAGGTTGTAAGCGGCCAGAGCCAAGGCGATCAGAAGCGCGAAACTGCCGAATGCTGCCATAACTGCGGTTCTCCCGGTCCCGTTCGAGCCAGGCCGCTCCAGTTGAATGAAAACTGCCCCGCACGCCCAGAAACCCGGCGCGCACTGGAGAGGCACTCAAATGTCCCCTGCAACGATTCTCGCATCCGGGGACGAGGCAATTCTCACTCCATGATAGGCGGTTTGCGTGTGATCCGACTCACACCGCTGCTTCGCGATTGCGGGGCGCTGCGGAATGTTTCCTGAAACGGCCTCGATCAACCCGTTTGACCCTGCTGACACGTCTAAATAGACTTACAGCAGGGTCTCTTTCCATGATGGGTCTTCCATTTCGTCGTTTCGCGCTTATTCCGGCTCTTTTCTGCGCTTTAGCCGGATCTACCGCTGCTTTGGCCCGCGCCCAGGCGCAAGGCAGCTCGTCCAGCAGCCAGAGTTTGTCCTCCGGGCCGGCCTACGCGCAGGAAAAAGCGCCCTCCCTGATTGATCCTGCCGGCCCAACCATCTCCTTGATCAGCTTGGAACCCGTGTTTACCATGGCGGCGGCGCTGAATACCTGCGGCTACGATGAGGGTCTGCAAGACAGCGCTCCGGTGCGCAAACACGTGCGCGATGAGATGGATCAGGCGCTCGCCAAGAGCGAAGATGCCCGTGCAAAGCGCGATGCGCTCTGCCTCTATATCGCCCAGCACCGCATGACCGGAACCGAGAAGGACATTGCGCAGTACCTTTCGCTGGCGCTCTATCTCACGCCCCCGCCGGAGATGGAGATTACCGCGGACCTGACGGAACTGCCCCCGGATGCGACCCAGGTGGCGGAGTTCGTGCCGATTCTCAAGGCCTTCGCTTCGGCAGTAGACCTGCACGGCATCTGGCTCACCGTGCACCACACCTACGACGACGAGGCGGACAAGGTGCACGATCCTCTTTCGCAGATGATCGTCGCGACCAACACATACCTCAAGATGCCGGCCTCCACGTATGATGGCCGGCGATTCATCGTCGTCATCGAGCCGATGCTCTCGCCGAGCGTTGTGAACGCCCGCATCTACGGGACAGATTATGTGGTGGTGGTGTCACCGGTGGACGGCAAGATTCGCATGCCGGATGTGCGCCACACTTATCTGCACTACGTGATCGATCCGCTGCTGCTTTCGCGGGCCAACGCCGTCGATCGCACCCAGCCCATCCTCAAGGAGATACGCGACGCGCCTCTCGAGTTCCGCTATCGCTCCGATACCGTCCCGCTGACGATCGAGTGCCTGATCAAGGCCATCGAAGCGCGCACGATGGATACCGGAGTTCCGATCTACAAGGTTCCGGTCAGTGTGGACCGCTCGGAGTTGCCTCGGTACGAGCACCAGCGGCAGCTCACGATCGAGAAGTCGGACGCGGTGCGCGTGGCGGCCGTGCAGCACGATATGAACCAGGGATTTGTGCTCACGCAATACTTCTATGAGCAGATGCTCCAGTTCGAGAAAGATCCGGCCAGCCTGAAAGACACCATCGGCGAGATGGTCTATAGCATGGACGTTGATCAGCAGGTGCATCGCGCGCGCAATACGGTATTCGATAAGGAAGCGGACGAAGACGTCTTGCAGCGCAGCCAGCCGCGCAAGCTTGCCGGGCTCGATCTGGCGGAGGCGAAGCTGGCAGCCGGCGATGTGGCAACCGCCAGCTCGATCGCGGAAAAAGTGCTCGCCAGCCAGGCGGATACAGTGCAATCGGCGGCTGACGCCGCGCGCGCGCACTTCATCATGGCGCGGGTGGATCTGATGACCCAAAAGCCCGACCAGGCGATCGACGAATTTCAGAAGACGCTTGCCACGAGCAGGGAACAGAGACTGCTGGCCTGGTCGCACATCTATCTCGGCCGGATGCTGGATCTCGAATGCAAACGTGACCAGGCTCTCACCGAATACAAGGGAGCCCTGGCTGTGCGCGACGGGCAACAGGACACCCGGCTGGCTGCCGAGCGTGGGGTGAAGGCTGCCTATGTGGCGCGGGGTCACGAACATGACTGCGACGACGAGTCCGGCGACGACACGCCCGGCGGTACCGGTCCATCAGCCGGAGGGCAGGCCAACGCCGGAGCAAAAGCCGCAGGGCAGAATCAAGCTCAGGGCCCGCCGCAATAGTTGATGCGCAATAGTCGATGAAGGACCCCGTACCTGCGCCGCGGCCACTGAGGCATGCGGCGGCCGTTAAGTGGAACGGCCGTCGCTATTTTCCCCTCTATCGGTAAAGGGCCGGGAGCCAGGATGGGCGCAGATGGAAGCAGCTCTCCAAGAACTCGAAGCAGCGCTGGGGCATGACTTCGCCAGCCCGGAACTGCTGGTGCATGCCCTCACGCATCGCTCCCTGGCCAACCAACTCGCGCATGAAGCCGGAGGCGAAGAAGCGGCCGGACCGGGTGACAATGAGCGCCTGGAGTTTCTGGGCGACGCCGTGTTGAATCTCGTTGTCGCCGAAGCCCTTTTTGCATCTCATCCTGAATGGCATGAAGGTGAGTTGACGCGCGTCCGCGCGCAACTGGTGAGCCGGCAATATATGGCGATCGTTGCCACCGAAATTGGATTGGGCAAACACCTGCTTCTGAGCCGGGGCGAAGAGCGCAGCGGCCTGCGCGGCAAGAGCACCGTGCTTTCGAATACGATGGAAGCCGTGATGGGCGCGTTGTTTTTGGATGGCGGCCTGGATCCGGTGCGAGCGTTTGTTCGTACTCGTGTGATGGGCCACGCGGCCGAGCAATTGGCCGAGGAACTGCGTTCCGGCGCGGCGCTCGGCAATTATAAGTCGGCGCTCCAGGAACGTTTGCAGGCTGCGCGCGCGGGAACACCGGTCTATCGCGTCCAAAGCGAGAGCGGTCCGGATCACCGCAAGCGCTTCCTCGTCGAGGTGCGCATCCAGACGGAGACCGGCGAACCGGGCCAGCCGCTGGCGCGCGGCCTGGGCAACACGAAAAAGCACGCCGAGCAGGACGCGGCGCGGCGCGCTCTTGAGCGGCTGGCGGCCGAAGCGGCGGAACTGCCTCCGTCTTTACCGGCCGATCCTGACGCGAACGAGGAGGAACACGCCGCGCAATGAGCTCCCCCGCCGCAGTGTCGGCTCCGCCCCTGTCACGGAGGGCATGGCTCCGCCTGCACTTGCCCACGCTGCCGGAGGCGCTCGCCTCTCTGCTGCGAACCGTGGCGGTGGCGCTGTTTGTTCTCACCTTTGTGCTGCAGCCGTTTCTCATCCCTTCAGAGAGCATGGAACGGACGCTGCTCGTGGGAGACTTTCTTCTTTTCAACAAGCAGGTCTACGCGCCGGCCGGCGATCTGACCCGCCGGCTTCTGCCCTATCGCCCGATTCAGCGTGGCGACATCATCGTCTTTCATCATCCTAATCCGCCCTTGCTCGTCAAGCGGGTCATCGGCCTTCCCGGTGACCGGCTGCGCATCCAGGATGGCCGCGTATTTGTGAACGGTGCGCCGCTGGACGAACCCTATGCGGCCTTTGAACCTGCGCCGCCCAACGACTACCGCGATAATTTTCCTGCCAGGCTGTACACCGATCCGCAGGTCGATCCCGACTGGTGGCGTCAGATGCAGAGCCTCACGCGTGACGGAGAATTGCTGGTGCCGCCCGGAGAGTATTTTGTTCTCGGCGACAACCGGAACCACAGCAGCGACTCGCGCTATTGGGGGTTCGTGCCCCGCCGGGCGATTGTAGCCCGGCCGCTCGTGATCTACTTTTCCCTGCGCCGGCCTTCGTCTACCGATGTCCAACAGGCGGTGAGTGATAGACTCGGACACGAAAGGGAACTCCCGGAATGGCTGGCGGGGTTTGCGCGTTGGAGGCGTATCTTCCAGGTGGTGCATTGATTCCGTCCGGCAACCGCTTTGGCGCGACCGGGAATTTCCGCAAAGAGCGTGAGGATGACAACGAAGAAAACGCTGGCCACAAAAGAGCCGCTTGAAGCATCTCCCGGCCGAAGTCCCGTTGAAAAAAGATCGAGCCTCGCGGAAGAGAAGGTGGAAGAGACTCCCTTTGAGGCGGTTGCCAGCATCTGCGGGGTGCTGGTGGTGGGCCTTTTCATCCTTACGTTTCTGGCCCAGAACTTCGTGATCCCCTCCGGATCGATGGAGAAGACGCTTCTGGTCGGTGACCACCTGGTGGTCGACCGCGTTACGCTCGCTCCGCCGGCCAAATGGATGCCGCTGGTGCACTATCGCGAGCCGAGGCGAGGCGACGTCATTGTTTTCATCAAGCCGGTGGCGGAGCCTGACCCCGACGCGGAGGGCAAGCCGCAATACCTGTACCTTGTGAAACGGCTGGTTGGCGTGCCGGGTGACCACATCCACCTGCGCAATGGCATCGTCATTATCAACGGAGTGGCGCAAGCGCAGCCGCACGCGGAGCCCACCACGCCAGAGAACCACCAGGACTTTCTCGATGAGTTTCCGTCCGTGCCGCCATGGCCGCAGCCGGGCGGTGCCACGGAAAGCTGGGCAGTCGATTTTCCGAACCATATCGCCGATGGGGACCTGGTCGTTCCACCCGGACAATACTTCATGATGGGCGACAACCGGCACGACAGCCTCGATTCGCGTTTCTGGGGGTTTGTGCCCAGGGCCGACATCGTGGGACGTCCCTTATTCAACTACTGGTCGTTCGACACCCCGGAGTCGCAATATGAACAGACCGGGATTGGCAATCGGATCGCGTGGATGAGCCATGTCGCCCTGCACTTCTTCACAGATACGCGATGGAAGCGAACCTTCCACGTGATTCACTGAGCCGAGAAAACCGTTGCACGCTATGACCGAAGACGTCCAACGCCGGCAAACGGCAGGGGCGGCCCGCAGGCGGCTTCGCATGGCCGTCGTCGCGGTTGCATTTCTCCTCATCGCGGTGCTGGTTGTGCCGCCCATGGTGAGCGTCAGCCGGTATAAGAACAGCATCACGCAGCTCATTGCCACATCGCTGGGCCGGCCCGTGCGCCTCTCCTCGGTGGAGCTGCGTCTGCTGCCTTGGCCTGGATTCGTGCTGAGCGACCTCAGCGTGGCCGAGGATCCGGCGTACGGCGCTGAGCCGGTGCTGCACGCAACCTCCGTTACCGCATCCATTCGCCTGCTCTCCCTGTGGCGGGGCCGGCTGGAAATCGGCAGCATCAGCATGGATGACGCCAGCCTGAATCTGGTCCGCAGCGGGCCAGGGCGGTGGAACCTGGATCCGCTGTTCCGCACGGCGGCTCAGGCCGGAGGGGCACGCGGCAATAGCTCGCGCCGCGCTGTTCCACCTCCGAGCCTCTCGGCCACCCACTCCCGCATCAACGTCAAAAATGGCGCCGAGAAGCTGCCGTTCTCACTCATCAACACAGATATCGAGTTCTGGCAGGACAGTCCCGGCGAGTGGCGGGTCCGCTTGCGCGGCCAGCCCGCCCGAACCGATGTAAGCCTCTATCAGGAAGATACGGGCGTGTTGCGCCTGGAGGCGACGGTTCGCAGCGCCGCCGCCCTTCGCGAGATGCCGGTGCAGCTTGATCTCGACTGGCGCGAGGCCCAGCTCGGCCAGCTCGCGCGATTGACCACCGGTTCCGATCCCGGCTGGCGCGGCGATGTGACCGGGGAGCTGCATCTCGAAGGCACCGCCAATGCTGCGCACATTACTACCCGGCTGCGGGCCACCGGCGTGCATCGAGCTGAGTTTGCACCTGCGGAGCCCATGGATTTCGACGCCAACTGCAGCCTCGTGTATCACTACGCGAGGCGCGCGCTCGAAAATCTGGAATGCGATTCACCGCTTGGGGACGGGCGCGTGCGGGTGACCGGGGAGATGCTGAACGGTTCACCGCACCTCTCGCTGGAACTTGATCACGTCCCGGTTGCGGCGGGTCTTGACGCCCTGCGGACTCTGCGCAGCGATCTGCCCTCGGATCTGGATGCCCGGGGGACGGTGAGCGGCAGCATCACCTATGCTCCCGTCGCCGGAGCCGCTCAATCCGAAACAGCCGATCGGGCCGAAGCAGCCGTCCAGCCGTCCCGGCGGGCCGCCAAGGCTCCTCCAATGCCACCGGGTCCGCTCGCCGGCGCGCTCAACGTGCAAGATTTTGCTTTGAGCGGCGCCGGAATGAGCCAGCCCATTCAGAGCGCGAAGATCGTCTTGCAGCCGGCGTCTGTGCCTCTCGGACTTGGGAATTCGCAGCAGGCTCTCACCGGGACGATGAGCCTGCCCGCCGGCGGTTCGGTTCCACTTTCGCTCAATCTGCAACTGACCCGGTCGGGATACCAGATTACCGTGCATGGCCCGGCAAGTATCGCCCGGGCGAGGGAACTGTTCGGGGCTGCCGGCCTCGCCGGACCGGCCGGCGTGGATTCCCTGGCGGGCGATTCCTTGGCCGTGGATCTCAGCGCAGAGGGCCCATGGCTCCAGGCTGAAGAGATTCCGCCGGGCAATCTTGTCGCCGGCGCGGGCCCGCTTGTCGCCGATGCGGACCCGAACGCGGCAGCGCCGCCACCGCTCCAGACCCATGGCGCGGACACTCTGAGCGGAACGGTGACAATGCGGAACGCGAACTGGCGGGCCGATTTCCTGGCCAACCATGTGCAGATTTCACAGGCCACGCTGCACCTGGACGCGAGTGAACTCCGGTGGGGTCCAGTGGTCTTCTCCTATGGGCCGGTGAAGGGGACCGCGAGCCTTGCCGTGCCGCTGCATTGCGATGGCCCGGAACCTTGCCCGCCTCATTTCGAGATGCATTTCGGCGATCTGGACGCCGCCACGCTGCAGACCGCCATTCTCGGTGTTCAACAAAAAGGCACGCTTTTCTCGGCGCTCATTGACCGCCTGCATCCATCCTCCGCACCCCCTTGGCCGCGGCTTGAAGGCAGCGTGCAAGCTGACTCGCTCGTCCTCGGACCGGTGACCCTCGAATCTCCCTCGGTGACGCTGCGCACAGTTTCTACCGGCGCGGAGATTGCCGATCTCAGCGCAAGCCTTCTGGGCGGTCGCGTGCTTGCCTCCGGAACATTTACGAAACCCGCGGGCGACGCCGATAAACCGGCTTACACGCTGGACTGCCATTTCGAGAATCTGAACCCGAAATCCGTGGGCGAAGTGATTGGGCAGCGGTGGTCCGGCGGGGATATCGATGCAAACGGCAAGGTCGAGCTCACCGGCTATACGGACAAGGATCTTGCCGGCTCCGCAAAGGGCACCCTGCATTTTGAATGGCGCCACGGAGCGGTCACGGGAGCGGTCACCGGGGTGGTGACGCCGAATTCCGCGGCGGATCCCTCCGCGGCCGCGAATCCTCCGGCGGTCTTGGCTCACTTCGAGCTCTGGACGGCGGATGCCTCGATCGGCGATAACGCAGTTGCGGTCGACCGGAGCGCGGTCCGGCAGGGAAGCCACACGCGGTCCGTGGCGGGCACGTTGACCTTTGGCGATCCGCCCAAGATCAGCTTCGGCGCGTCAAAGGAAGCGCGCGTGGCCGGCGCTTCGAACGAAGCACGTTAGGCGGGGCACATTAGGCGGGGCGCATTAGGCGGGGCGAATTAAGCATCGAGCAGGCCCCAATACAATGAAAAGATGGTTTCCTCTGTGACCTCTTCCACGATTCAGATCCGTTGTAAGGGTGTTCTCTTCGACATGGATGGCATCCTGATCTCCTCGATCGGTTCGGTGGAGCGCAGTTGGACGCAGTGGGCGCGGTTACGCGGCATCGATCCTGAATACGCCTGCCGCATTGCCCACGGACGCAGAGCCATCGACACGCTGGCTCAACTGCGTCCGGACCTGGACAGCGAAGAGGAGCTGAAGATCATCGAGGACCGCGAGATTGAGGACAACGAAGGGCTCACGGTGCTGCCCGGCGTGCTGCACCTGCTTGCCTCATTACCCAAAGATCGCTGGACTGTGGTCACCAGCGCCACAGAGCGGCTGGCCCGCGCACGGTTGGCCGTGGCAGGCCTTCCCGTGCCGGAAAGGTTGGTGACGGCGAACCAGGTCACGCGCGGCAAACCACATCCCGAGCCATTCCTGGCGGGCGCCGCGCTGCTCGGATTTGCGCCCGAAGAGTGCGTTGTCTTCGAGGATTCATCTTCCGGCGCGAAGGCCGGCCGGGCGGCGGGTTGCACCGTGATTGCCACCACGTTCTCGCATCCGATCGAGAGCCTCGAAGCGGCGCATCATCTCGTAACCGACCTCACCGGCATCACCGTGGAAAAGGAAGGCGAGGAGATCATCTTGAAGCTGAGCGCGCCCGTGGGCCGCTGACTGGCGACTGCTCTTCACGCCCGGCTGGCCGTGGCGGAGGGCGTCTCACGGCTGGCTGCTTTCGAACGGTTCGAACGGCTACTCGTTCGCTTCAATCCGACGGCCATGCAGGTCCTGCAAGGGACGCGTGTTCATGCGGAAGAGATCGATGAACGCGCGCAATTGGCTGCGGCTGAGAGTAAGTGGCGTCTCGAAGACAAACCAGCGCACACCCTCCGCGCAGGGCGGAGTCAGCTCCGATCCGGTGTACGTCCAGTAGCCGCGGTCGGTCGGCAACAGGCCTCCGGCATTTATCATATCGGTTAATTTTTCCGTGGCTCCGGCTGTTGCGGGCAAGTGCTGCCACAACGTGGCGATGGTAGCGTTCGGGTTGCCGATGTCCTCGTTGAGCAGCACGGCCACGATGGCCTCTTTCCCGTCACTGCTCCTATGCACGAGGTCCACTTCCACGTCAGCGAGCTTGCCCCTCACAGCGTGTTCGCTCGGGTGATGAAACTCATAGCGGATCAGGTCATAGCGAGTGCCGTCGATCACGATATTGCTGCCTGGATTCACATGGGCAACAATGCCGCGGCCAGTATTCTCAAGCGTGACCGGGCCGGCGACGTAGTGAAATTCAATTGGCGGGAGGGCCTTGTCAAGATGAGCCCTGCGAATATCCACCGGCGATTGCTCATGCCCTTTGGAGCAGGCCTGGTAAGCGGGATCGAGCTTACCCCAGACCAGCGGCCCGGTTTTGCCTTGATAGTTCCAGTTGGCGGAGTTCTGAGCGGTGCAAAGGGCGGAAAGGCCAAGCAGAAGAGCCGCAAGCCCGAACGGACGCATTGATTTCTCCATGACCAGAAGCCTTTTCTATTCCTCGCAAGATTCTAAGGCATGGACGCGGCAGATTGAAAAAGGCTAGTTCGCGCGCTCAGGCGCTCTTACTGCTCAATTACTGCTCAATGCGAAAGATTCCGGTCACGACCGGACTGTCTTTTTTGCCCGGCGCACTGGCAAACGCTTTGATGGTCAGCTCCGTTCCCCTCACCATGATCGGCGCGCGGTATGCCGGCGAACCGTTCACCGGCTGAGAGCCATCCACCGTGAAGTGCATGGTGGCGCCGGATGTGCTGCATCGCACGCTCACCGCCGTATCCCCGCTGAGCAGGCCGGGTTTGGGAGAAAACGCGGGCTCTGCGGTCACGCCGGCACGCGCCGCCGACGCGCGGCCAGTCCCGCCCGCGTTGGAAGCCTTTAGGTCGAGCATCAGCGACTCGAGATAGGCGCGTTGAAATTCATGGATGGGCCAGCCCTCATAGTCTTCGTTCCAGTCGCTCATCAGCTCAACGGCATCGTGAAACGATTTCATGAGGCTCGCGGCCTGTGCGGGTTGGACGGCGGCGATGAAAAGATCGATGCGCGGCGTATTCAGATCGTCGACGATTGTCAGGTCGTAAAGCCCGGTAGCAGGAAGCGCAACGGCAATGGAGGCTCCGCTCTTCTCGAGGGGGAGATGGGGGCGGCGTGGATAGGCTCGGTCGAGCGGCCGCAGGTCGTATGTGTAGCGGCCGTTGGCGAGATGCGCGGCCAGGCCCGCGACCTGGACTCGATGGCCCGCACCGAGCACCGCCATCACCTCCTCGCGCGGCAGGCCGGGCTCCTGCGAGCGAGGTCCCTGCAACCCGGACTGCTGGCGGATGCCGGATCCCATCGACGAGCCAGGGCCATCGCGGACGAGCACCGCGCGGATGCGCCCCACCATATCGACTGCAAACGGCTCAGGTCTGCGGTAAAACGAAGGCACGCGAAAGCCGCGGGCGCAATCTTCCGCGGTGAAACATTCGTAGACAACGAGCTGACCGTCGGGGAGCAATACAACGATCGAGTGATTGGCGTTCTCCGCGCTGGGTAGCAGAAGCGATCCAGGCTCTATGGCATCGCCGGTCACAACTGGTGCGCTCGCGCCGTCCACGCGCCATGCGCCTCGCACCTGCCAAGCCATTCCCAGGGCCGTCTCTCCGGCTGGTTGAGCCTGAAGCGAGAGCGCAGAGAGCATGAAACTCAACAACAACGCAAGGCTGTTCACAAGGGCAAGGGTGTTCACAGGGCGAACGGAGAAGAGGGGTACGCAACTCAAGGCTTTAGACGAGAAGATGCTTTTCGAGATTACGCGCATATCGGATATTTTGCCGGAGCGGCCTGCGAAAGTCGATGAGTTCAATGGCAAGCAACCGTGCGGCCTGCAAATGCCATCCTACTAATCGCCCGACACCTGTGCTGGGTTAGAAAGTGTCAAAGAGTTTCCAGTTACTACATCGCTATTGTTGCATGACTAGTTGGTACGACGTGGTCCGTGTTGTTCCGAGTAAGAGGACCGGTTTGCCCGCGTGTTCATTATGAGAACCATAGATAGCTAGGGTCTCGCATGGGCGCAACGCGCCGTATCGCGTTTTCGTCTTCGTCTGCTTCTCACTTGGCTGGCGAACATCTCACTGTTCCTATCCTTGGTAAAGGTGCGTGTGCATGTTTGAAAATCCCAGATATTCCCGGTTCATCGCTCAAACTTTCATCTCAACTATCCTTAAGACGCTAATGAGATCCCGTACGCTCCACGCCCTTGCGTTCGGAATCGCCTGCGTGCCCGCGATGAGTCTGTTAGCCCAGACGCCCACGCCCGTGCCTGTGCTCACCTGGCGCTACGACCTGACGCACGCCGGCCAAAACACTGATGAGACTGCGCTGACGCCTGCCAACGTAAACGTAAATTCCTTCGGGAAGCTGTTCTCGATGCAGGTCGACAGCACTGTCTATGCGCAGCCGCTCTATGTACCCGGCCTGACGATGAGCGACGGCCAGGTGCACAATGTGGTCTTTGTCGCCACCGAGAACGACTCGATTTACGCCTTCGACGCGGATTCAAACGGCGGCGCCAATTCGAACCCCATCTGGCACATCACGCTGCTTGATGCCGCGCACGGAGCGAGCTCCGGAGCGACAGCGGTCCCGGCGGATCCAGAAGGCATATCTCCGCAGGGCGACATCGGTCCGACGATCGGCATCACCGGCACGCCGGCCATCAATGCCGCAACGAATACGATGTACGTGGTGGGCAATACCTATGAGCAAGGCACATACTTCTCGCGATTGCACGCCATCAACATCCTTACCGGCGCGGAGCAGTCAAGCAGTCCCGTAAATATCACCGCCACGATAACCGGCACGGGCACCGGCAGCTCCGGCGGGCAACTTTCCTTTGACCCGCTCATCGAAAATCAGCGCCCCGCGCTGGATTACTACAACGGCTATGTGTACATCGGCTACGCTGCGCACGGCGACATCGGCCCCTGGCATGGCTGGCTGTTTGCCTACAATGCCACGACGCTGGCGCAGAGCACGGCGCTTTGTCTTTCGCCCAACGGAGATGGTGGTGGAATTTGGGGTTCGGGCGCAGGTCTGCCCATCGACGATGACGCGTCGGGCGGACGGATGTTCGTGGTCACCGGCAACGGCACGAATACAACCTATCCGCCCTTCAGTGCACAGAGCGAACTGGGCGAGAGCGTCCTCGATATCAATCTCTCCAACGGTGGGCTCACGCCGACCGATGCGTTTACTTCATTCAACTACGAGATCTTGAACAGCCACGATTGGGATCAGGGTTCAGGCGGCATCCTGATGGTGCCGGACCAGCAAGGGGCGTACCCTCACATCCTGCTAACGAGCGGCAAAGAGGGACGCGTTACGGTGCTGAACCGCGACAACTTGGGCGGCTATCTCGCAGGCGCTTCCTCGAACACCAATGCGCTTCAAGATATTTCCCCCTATATTCCTCCCTCGAACGGTCCGACCACGGTTCCTGGTCAACTTACTCAGGCGCAGGGACTGTGGAGCACTCCGGCTTACTGGAACGGCAACGTCTACATCTGGGCCGAGGATAATTCGCCGATGCTGTTCAAGTTGAACAACGGCGTGATGGACACCACGCCATCGAGCCAGGGGAGCATCACGTCCAATTTTCCCGGTCCTTCCTTTTCGATCTCGTCGAACGGCACCCAGGATGGTATTGCGTGGGCGGTGCGGGCAGACCAATACGTTACCTATGGACAGGCGGTCCTGTACGCGTGGGATGCGAACGACCTGACCGCTCCCATCTACGAGAGCGACACCAATTCCACGCGCGATAGCCCAGGCATTGCCACCAAGTTTTCCATTCCCGTCGTGACCAATGGCAAAGTGTACGTCGTGGCGCACAACGCAGTCGTCGTATACGGACTGTTCAATGGGGAGCCGAATGCCGCAGCGCCGGTAATTACCCCGGATGGCGGCACATTCGGATCGAGCCAAAGCGTCACGCTTTCCACCACGACTGCGTCCGCGAACATCTACTACACGCTGGATGGCTCGACACCAACGCCAGCGTCCACACTCTACGCAGGACCGATCGCGATCAGCGCGGACACGACTATCAATGCGATGGCGAGCGCGCCCGGATACGTGCAGAGTGGAGTCAGCAGCGCCACCTTCACGCTCTCTGACCAGACGCCGCTGTTGAGTTTCTCGCCGGCTGCCGGGACGTATCTGAATGCGCAGCAAGTGACGATCGCGGACCCGGATGCGAACGCGAAAATCTACTACACCACCGATGGATCAACGCCGTCAGCCTCTTCGACTCTGTATTCGGGCCCGATCTCCGTCGGTGTTTCAGAGACCATCAACGCGATCGCCATCGACCCCAGCCTGGCCAACAGCGATGTCGGAACCGCGGCCTATGTGATTCAAAATGGCGGATCCTCCATCAACTTCGCGAACGGGTTCTCCAACGCGGCAGGGCTGACGTTCAATGGCAGCGCCGTGGCGAGCAACGACTCCCGCCTGCAGTTGACGGATGGCGGCCTGAACGAAGCGGGAAGCGTGTTCTGGAATGCGCCGATCGATATCCAGGCATTCACCACGACCTTCACGTTCCAGTTATCCAATGCGCAAGGAAACGGCTTTACGTTCACCATTCAGAACAATGCGCCGACGGCGCTGGGCGGGGATTCTGCCGGTCTCGGCTATCAGAATATCCAGAACAGCGTCGCAGTCAAGTTCAACTTCTACAATTACGAAAATGAAGGAGGCGACTCGACCGGCTTCTATACCGATGGTGAGCCGCCGGTGCTGCCTACCATAGACCTGACTCCTAGCGGAATCGAACTGAACAGTGACGACGGCATGACGGCGACGCTCACCTACGACGGTACAACGCTCACGTTGAAACTTGTCGACGGAGTGACCGGCGATACTTTTACTACGTCGCAAGCGATCAACATTCCGCAAGTTGTAGGAGGAAACACCGCGTACGTCGGATTTACGGGAGGCACAGGGGGGCTGTCGGCAAGCCAAAAAATTACCAGCTGGACATACTCCACCCAGGCCGTGCCTCCGGCCTTCTCTCCGGCGGCAGGTACGTATAGCGCCGCGCAGAACGTTGCGTTGAGCAGTGCGACGCCCGACGCGGTGATCTATTACGCCACCGATGGATCAACACCGACGGCCGCATCAACGGCGTATTCAGCCGCGATCGCAGTTGCCGCATCGGAGACAATCAATGCGGTCGCCATCAGTCCCACGATGGGCACGAGCAACGCAGAGACCGCAGCCTACGTCATCAACGCATCGTCTCCACCCCCACCGGCAGGCGCCTTCACGCTGAGCGGAACGCCCGTCAGTATTGCCTCTCCCGGATCCAACGCGACCTCCACCATCACGGTTACACCGAGCGGCGGCTTTACTGGAACGGTCGCCCTGGCGTGCGCCGTCACGGCGAGCCCGGCCGGCGCTGTCGATACGCCGACGTGCTCCGTTTCGCAACCCCCGGCAATCTCCGGCGCCGCGGCCGCGACAGCAACTCTTACAGTGAACACGATGGCCGGCGCCGCAGCGGCTCTCCATAACCCGTTCCGGGCCATGTTTGGCTTAAGTGGCGGAGCAAGTCTTGCCGCAGTGCTCTTCCTCTGTCTGCCGTTCCGGCGGCGCAGATGGCAGGCGTTGTTTAGCTTGCTCATCCTTGCTGTCCTCGCTACCGCGGCCACGGGATGCGTGAGTTCCAAATCAACCACTCCGCCTCCCACCACGGGTGGAACGACCGCGGGTAGCTATATCATCACGGTGACGGGTACCAGCGGCTCAACGAACGCGACCACCACAATCGCTGTCACAGTGGAATAGAGCGCAAGCGCACCTCTCGGACGAAGAACGAATCACCCTGCCGCTGGCTGCTCATCGAACTCTCCTCGATGAGCGGCCAGCGGCAGGGTTTTTCTTTTGCTGCGATGCGTTGTTACCGCAATCGCCGGCAGAGATCGCCGCGCAAGGCGCACCCCTATTGACCTTCTAAAGACGCCCGCTTACTCCCACGGTCCAAGCCGGTCGGAAGTTCCAGAGGACTTACTGCCTCGGTCGAGTCCAGAGATAACTCAAAAGTGTCACTTGAATAAAAGCAAAGTACCCCTATACTGGTTACCAAAGAATCCCTTATTGACACCGAGCACAGCTGCCTTGGGCGCTCTTGCGCCCCGCGGGTGGGGGGTCCTCTATGCACGCGCCCAATCCGGCGATCCATTAGGACGCATTCACCGAGGTATACCGATGAAAGAGTTTTTCTTTTCAGCTTTAGCGCTCGCGGCACTCGCCGTGCCCGCGTCAGCCATCACCGTTACGTCTCCTGCAAACGGAGCTCAAGTGACCTCCCCCTTCAACTTGGTTGCAAGCACTTCAACCTGCGCTTCAAAGCCGGCGGTTTCCATGGGCTATTCCATCGACGCCGGCCAGGCAATCATCGCTCCTACATCCTTCAGCGCCATGGTGGCTGCCAGTGAGGGCACGCACGTTTTGCACGTGAAGTGCTGGGGCCAGCAGGTGAACGCTCAAGTGCTCTTAAATATCACGGTTGTTCCCGCTTCTTCGGGAACGAACATCACGGTCGCGGCTCCTGCGAACGGAGCTACCGTGGCCTCCCCTTTCAACCTAGTTGCGAGCGCCACGAGCTGTAATTCCGCGCCGGCGGTTTCGATGGGCTACTCCATCGATCATGGGGCGGCGGTCATTGAGCCGACCTCATTCAGCGCCATGGCCGCGGCCAGCCCCGGAGTGCATGTTCTGCATGTGAAATGCTGGGGGCAGAAGACCAACGCCGAACAGCCTTTGAATATTACGGTGCTTCAGCCAACGGCGGCCACGCCCGCATTCTTGCCCGCTTCAGGAAAGTATTCGGCCCCGCAGTTCGTAACCCTGTCTGCGGCGACGCCCAGCACAACGATCTACTACACCACGAACGGATCTGCGCCGACTACTGCCTCGCCCCAGTACACCGGACCGGTCTCGATCACGAAGTCTGCGACCATCCAAGCGATGGCTGTTGCCCCAGGCTACAAAAGCAGCGGACTGGCGAGAGCGGACTATGTGATTACATCCAACCCTCCCTCCATTCCCGCCAATGCAGTTCGTGTGAGCCAGGTGCAGACACTCCCGACCTGGCAGATGCATCATGATTCTGCCACCGGCGGCACCTCGGATGGCTCCATGACTCCGGTCAGTGATCCTTCATTGAGCGGAGAGGCGGCCCAGTTCACTACCAGCTTTACCGATTGGGGTGGCGAACTCTATTCGACCGATTACGCGACCGATCCGAATTCCACCAACTTCCTGTATGACGCAGAGGTGTGGATCGAAGCCGGAAGCACGATTGGCAACCTCGAAATGGACAACAACCAGGTCATTTCCAACGGCGACACGGTGATCTACGCCTTCCAGTGCGCCGGCGACACAAATACCTGGGACTACAGCGAGAATGCCGGGACGCGGCAGGCGCCGGTCGTCAAATGGATCGAGTCCGACCAGCCATGCAATCCGGAAAACTGGACCCCAAACGCCTGGCATCACGTGCAGATCAGCTACTCGCGTGATGATGTAGGCAACGTCACTTACAACGGCGTCTGGCTCGATGGTGTAGAAGCCCCGATCAACGCAACCGTTCCCAGTGCCTTCTCGCTGCGTTGGGCGGCGGGCGATCTGATGGCGAACTTCCAGGTCGATGGCTCTGGCGCCAGCGGATCGTCGACTCTCTACCTCGATAACCTCACCATCTATCGCTGGTGAGCAGAACCGCAGCGTAAGAACTCCTCGAGCTCGATCGCTTGTGCAGCAATGCTTCGCATAGCAAGATGAGGCGCGCGATGCAAAGATTTTCGGCCAGATTGCGATTCTCGTGGTCTGGCTGAAGCTCTTTGATGCGAATGCTCTGAGCGCTCCCACTTTTTCAGAACCCCTGCCGAGCCGGCATTCGGCCCAACATGAGCTGGCGGGCCTTTACATCGTCAGCCGGGCAATGCGCGATGAGCGCCTTCAGTGGCCGGTTGCCTGAGGCAGTAAATTTTTACATGATTGCCGCTGCACTTTTTACACGATGCATGTAATTATTGCGGGGATGCCTGGTATGCTAATTTTTTTCGCGATTTTTCCTCAGAAAACATTGTCCTCATCAATGAAATATGTAACTATTTTCTCAGACATTCTAAAAGTTGCCTGCGGTCGAATCGCGAGCGTGGGTGGGCCGAGTTGAATCGGGCTATCAAGTTTACCCGCATCATGAATCTCACTTCCGCTTTTTAGATTTTGACCAAATCAGTTTCGGCAGTCCCAGCAGATGCTGCGACCCGCCGCGATTGTGACTAGAGGTTGCTGAGTAGTTCGATACCGGCGCTGTTCGTCTTGTGCCGCTCAGAAACAGCCCACCCATGTCCGTGAAGTATGCGGCTCCTTTCATTTGAAAGAGCGGATAGGGGAGTCTGAGCCCAATTTGACCAATCGCAAAGGAATCTGATGAACATCTCTCGTACTTTATCCGTCGCCTGTTCCCTCGTCGCGACCATGGCAATCCCGGCATTTGCCGGCGTTACGGTCAACAGCCCCTCGAACAATGCCACCGTATCAACTCCTTTCAACCTTTCTGCTTCGGCCAGCACCTGCTCCTCGCAGAATGTGGATACGATGGGCTATTCGTTCGACAGCAGCTCCAATACGACCGTTGTTGACAGTCAGTCCATCGATGCCTCTATCGCATCGGCTACCGGCACCCACACGCTGCACGTAAAGGCCTGGGGCAACAAAGGGGCTTCATGTGTTACCGACGTGGTCATCGATGTCCAGTCGGGTGCGACAACTTCGACCGGCGACTCGGTCATTCCCTCGGACGCTGTGAATGTCAGCAGCATTCAAGCATTGAGCGGTTGGGCGGCAGCGCACGATACAGGCGGACCGGGCTCTTCAAGCGGATCAAGTTCGATTGTCAGCTCTCCCTCTCTCTACGGCAGCACGCGCAGGTTCCTGACTCAGTTCTCTAGTGCTGGAGATGAGCGTTATTCGGTCTCCTTCTCCGACGATGTCAACTCCGAAAACTACTTTTACGATACCTGGGTCTATCTCACCAGCTCCGCCAGCAAGATCGCCAATCTGGAGTTCGATGTCAATCCGGTGATGGCGAATGGACAGACTGTGTTGATCGGCGTGCAGTGCGACGGCTACTCGGGCAATTGGGCTTACACCGTCAACAAGGGAAGCGCCTCCAGCCCGAAACCAGCGTGGGTGGGCAAGAGCGGAACCACCTGCAACCCCCGGAACTGGTCTCAGAACACGTGGCATCACGTCCAGGCTTATTATTCCCGCGATAGCTCGGGCAACATCACCTATCACTCGGTATGGCTCGATGGAGCGCAGAGCAACCTGAATGTGACGGTCTTCGGAGCTGCGAGTCTGGGCTGGGGCCCGGTGATCAACACCCAGTTCCAGGTCGACGGCCTTGGCTCAAGCGGCTCGCCGACGGTTTATCTCGATAGCCTGACGATCTCCCGGTGGTAAAGCGGACGGGTCCTGGTCAGTGTTCCTGGCTAGGATCCAACGAAGCTTGGCACCACAATAACTCCTATAAATTTGGCGTACCATCGAGGGCGTCGAACTCACCGCAAAGTATGGGTGAGCTCGGCGCCCTCAACGCGCTGGGGATGCTTGACGGACGGACTATCACCAGAATGCCCGGCTGGCCATCCATAGTTGAAATCAGCTAGCCAAACCGGGGATGTGAACACCCCATCTACAAGGTCAGTCGTCTAGAAAACATTTACTGCGAAAAGTTGCCCTTTTAAAGAGAACGCGCCCAATGTTTCTTGTACGCCCATAGAACCTCCAAATTCGAAAAGATCACGCTTCGAATGCAGTGCTCTTATTCCTTGACATTTCAATTATATGAGGAGTACAAAGGAAACGTTTTCTAATCCGTTCAATGTCAAATTACGCCGTGATTGTGAACATACCTCGCTGCCGCCAGGTCTGCAATTTGTCGTGAAATGTGTGCTGCGATCTGGACCCGAAGAAGCCGAATCCTGACGAACGAGGACTGCGCAGGCAGGAGAAGTCGAATCCATATGCGAATGGTGTCGCTTGTTACGACTGCGTTGTGCCTTGGGTGTTCGGGTATCGTTGCTGCTCAGCTGGGTGGAACGGGTGTCCCGGATCAGTTGAAAGTGACAATCGATACGCAGCGGACTGCAGGGCCGGTGTCGAAATATGAATTCGGAATGTTCATTGAGCACCTCCGCTCCCTGATTTATCGCAGCCTTTGGTCTGAGATGCTGGACGATCGGAAATTTTATTTCCCGATCTCATCGAAAGAGCCTGACGTCGCCAACCATAGCGAGAATCCTTCGCTCCGCAACATGCGACTGCGGAACTGGCGTCCGGTCGGGTCCGATGGGATTGTGAGCATGGATAAGGAGCAGCCATTTGTCGGCGAGCAGAGCCCGCGCATCGAAATGAGCGCAACTGAGGCGCGTGGCATTCGGCAATCCGGGCTGGCTCTGATCCAGGGTAAACAATATGCCGGCCGCATCTATCTTCGCGGTACGCCGGGCAGCCACGTGAAGATTGCTCTTGTGTGGGGCGAGGGAGCAGAGGACCGTCAAGTAATCACTGTTGGCGCACTCACAGGGGAATATAAGAGATATTCGCTGCGGTTTATGGCGAAATCGAGCGCGACGGACGGCGCAGTCGAAATTACCGGCACGGGGACCGGCAACTTCCACGTCGGGACAGTTTCATTGATGCCGGCCGACAACATTCAGGGATTCAGACCGGACACAATTGCGCTGCTCCGGCAACTGCACTCCGGAATGTGGCGGCTGCCAGGAGGCAACTTCATCTCCGGCTGGAGTTGGTACGACTCAGTGGGTGATATCGACAAGCGGCCGCCGGTGTTTGACTATGCCTGGAATGCCATGCAAACCAACGACGTTGGCATGGATGAATTAATGACTTTCTGCAAGCTCATTGGTGTCGAGCCCTATGTTACCGTGAACGCGGGCTTTGGCGATGCGCATTCCGCCGCGGAGGAAGTTGAGTACATGAATGGCGCTGTAACCACGCGCCTGGGAGCGATGCGCGCGAAGAACGGCCATCCCGAGCCATATCACGTGAAGTTTTGGGATATCGGCAACGAGCCTTACGGGACTTGGCAGCTTGGCTATACGACGCTGAAGTATTTCGCGCTTAAAACCAATCAGTTTGCCAAGGCGATGCGTCAGGCCGATCCATCGATCACATTGCTTGCCTCTGGAGCCATGCCGGATGAAATGACCGTCACCGGCCAGACGCGAGCGTTGCATCTTAAAGAGATTCAAGCCGCCTTCGGTTCGCCGGGAGACTTTACCGGAGGTCTGCTCGCGCAGAGTTGGGGCAGCTTCGACGGGTTGACGGAGCATTGGTATGCAAGGGCAGGCAAGCGATTCGATCTGAACTATGCGGAACACCTGGCAAACGATGCGCCGGGAGAAGCTGGATATGTGAATGTGGATCAAACGCTGCTTGAATGGGCACATTATCCGGCAAATCGCGTGCTTTTGAAGGCAGAAGCGTGGCAGGAGTATGAGCGGAGATTTCCGGCAATGCGGGACAAGAAAATCTTTCTGTCGATCGACGAATACGCATACTCGGGCACGCCGGTAAATCTGAAACTTGCGCTTGCTTACAGCATGGTCTTCAATGAGATGCTGCGGCATACCGATTTCCTGAAGATGTCGGCATTCACCATGGGTGTTTCAACGCTCGACTACAACAGCACGGCCGCGACTCTCAACACAACCGGGCTTCTGTTTAAAATGTATGGCGATCACTTTCTCGGCGCAATTCCTGTGGAGGTGTCAGGCAACGCGCCTCAGCCTGCGCCAAAGTATCCTATCGCGGGCGATCAACCGCAGACGAACCCCGGCAGCCCAACGTATCCGCTCGACATGGTGGCCGCATTGTCGGCGGATCACAAGTATCTGATTCTCGCGGTGGTGAATGCGACGGAATCGCAACAGAGCTTCGATGTGAACTTTACGGGCACGCGTCTCGAAGGGAAGTCGACCTTGTGGCAGATGACCGGGAGCAGTCCCACCGCTGCAAATCATGTTGGGGAACCACCGCAGGTTGAGGTAAAAGAGAGTTCGATTGGCAATGTGCCCACGAATATCTCAGTAGCGCCCATCAGCGTGAATATCTACCAATTTCCGGTGGCGGCTGCAGGGCAATAGGATCTGCCGATTCGTAATCAATTCGGCAACGCAAACAGGATAGGCATGAAAAAGCGAATCAATCTTGCAATGATGTTTGCGCTGGCGCTCGCCATGGCAGGCGCCGCGTTGACGATGGCGCAACCGGCTGGACCGGGAGCCAATGTCGCTCCGTTCAGGCCGAAAGGCCCATGTGACATCTACAACGCGGCGGGCGATCCCTGCGCGGCCGCGCATAGCACCACGCGCGCGCTGTACGCCTCCTATAACGGACCGCTCTATCAGGTCCTGCGTCAGTCGGATGGCAAGACCCTGGACATCGGCGTCGTCCAGCCCGTAGCATCGCCGGTCCCGGACGCGGGCGGCTACGCCGACGCGGCTGCCCAAGATGCGTTCTGCGCCAACACCTATTGCTGGATCACCACCATCTACGATCAATCGCCCCAGCATAACGATCTGACCCAGGCGCCACGCGGCGGATTCAGCGGCCCGGCCATGGGTGGGTTTAACAATCTCCCGATTGCCGACATGGCGCCGGTTACGGTCATGGGCCATAAGGTCTATGGCGTCTTTATCGAGCCGGGTATGGGTATCCGCAAAGACGACGCGAAGGGCACTGCGGTCGACGACCAGGCAGAGGGGCAGTACTGGGTGATTAACGGTCTTCACTTCAACAACGGCTGCTGCTTTGACTACGGCAACGCCGAGATCGACAGCCGCGACGACGACAACGGCACAATGGAGACCGCCTACTATGGTGATGCTACTCCCTGGTTTCACGGGACTCTGCCTGGTCCGTGGGTCATGACCGACCAGGAGAACAACCTAGTTGGTTGCATCAACCCGGGTGGAGCGAAACTCTGCGCCAACCTGCCGAAGATCACCTGGCGATTCGTGACCGCGATGGCCAAAGGCGAGCCGCACCACTGGACCTCGATGGGCGGTGACGCGCAGCAGGGCTCACTGAGAGTGATGTTCGATGGGCCACGCGTCAACTCGACCTATGACCCAATGCGGAAGCAGGGAGCCATTCTTCTGGGCAACGGCGGCGACAACAGCAACAGCTCGCAGGGCAGCTTCTATGAAGGCGCGATGACGGCAGCAAATACCTTTCCGACAGACGCGACCGACCAACTGGTGCAGGCCAACATTGTGGCTGCTCAATATGGCGTGCAGCCGCTGAGCCTTGCGCCGGCATCGGCAACTGCTAATCCGCCAGGGCTCCAGACGTTCTCACCGGGCTCTTCGCAGGACGCCACCGTGATGTTTACGAACACTACCGACGCGCCCGCGATGGGCGTTCAGTTAAGCATCTCCGTGCCGAGTAAGCGATGGACATCCTTCTTTCAGGGCACCACCGAGACGTCGAAGACCTTCGCCGACCCGGTCGCACCGGGCGCGAGCGTGAGAGCGACCTTTAAGGTCACTTCAGGGCCGGCGGCCTTCAACGGCGATCTGGTCGGCAACGTCTCGTGGACAAACCAGAGCAACGGCGCAAAGCAATCCGAAACAACGGCCGAGAAGGTGCGGAACGCCAGCCCGGTCAAGATTAATGAGTTTCGTATCAGCTCTGGTCCTCCAACCAACGAGACGGATTCATTCATCGAGCTTTACAACGCCGGCACGCGCAGCATTGACATCTCCAACTGGACGCTGACCGAGCGCCCAACCCAACAGGCCATCTTCTCCTCTATAAAGATTCCGGCGGGAACGAAGCTCGCGGCGCGTGGATTTTATCTGCTCGGCCTCTCGAATTCCGGCCTCGCGGTCGCCGCGCGCCCAGGTGAGGCCACCATTCACGCAAGGAGCACGGTGGGCATGTCGGCCGGCGATACGATCAGCATCGACACTGGTTCCAACGCGGAGACGCGCAAGATCGTAAGTGTTGGCACGGCAGCCAGCAGCCGCACGACGTTGTGGCAACCGCTGCCCGAGGGTCCGGTGATCACCATCCCTGCAGGCTCAACCAATGTGCCTGTCACCAGCATGTCCGGCTTCGTGGTCGGCGAAAAGATCGCACTCGGCTACGGCGCGACCTATCCCGCTGTCGCGCGGGATACTGAGCGATACGAAGTGGCTACAGTTACGGCGGTCGGCAAGCAGGGCACGCAGGCCTATCTTGAAGCGGATGCACCTGCGGGCTCAACCAACCTCAAGGTAAGCTCCGTTGCCAACATCTCTGTCGGTGACAAGATCAGGCTGGATATCGACAGCGTCGGCCATGGGATCGAAACGGTTACGATTAAAAGTGTCGGCACGCAAGCCTATCGTACAAATCTCTCGACCAATGCAAGCGCCGGCGACACCAGCATCAAGGTCCGCAACGTGAATGGTTTTGGGGTGGGCGACAAGATTGCCATTGGCACGCCTGCGAACAATGAAGCAGTTACCGTCACCTCCGTTGGCACTTCTGGTTCAACCGGCTCCGGCATCGACTTTACGCCTGCTCTCGCTCAACCGCATATCAGCGACGAGACAGTGATCGACCCAGGTACCGGCCTTGACCTCGCCGCTCCGCTCAAGTTCAACCATGCTTCCAACCTGCCCTTCGGTGATCGCGGAACGGGGATCAGCTTCGAGCCGGCGACGGCCTTTGCTCACTCAAGCAATGAGCCCATTGAGGCTCTCGGTACCGGGATCACGCTCGACAGCCCTCTGGTCAACGAGCACGCGATCGAAGCGGCTGTGCATGATGCGGCGGTCACAAACGCGGGCTATCAAGGGACGCCAGCGCCGAACCAGTGGTTCGGTGGCCCCACACTCTCTAGCAACGCCCCATTCTTTGACCGCACCATCTCCATAAACGCCGGCAGCATGGTGCTGCGCGATGCCGCCGGCCTGGTTGTCGACAGCCTCAACTACGGCCTCCTCGTCGATCCGTGGGCAGCCGAGGGTTATCAGGCGACATCCGGACTGGAGGAGAGTGGTTGCCGCGTGATCGCGCCAGGCTTGGTGAGCGGCTTCGGACCGCTTGCTTCGCACGCCAGCGCGTCCAATACGAGCGCGGGCCGCTTCCCGGATGGTGTCGACACTGACAGCAACTGTACCGATTTCTTTACTTCCCCTGCCACTGTCCTATCAATTGCTTCAACAACCGATGCATCCAATATCAAAGTCGCCAGCGTAGAAGGTTTTGACGCAGGCCAGACGATCAGGATTGATACAGGCGCAAACCTCGAGACGGCCGTTATCGCGAAGGTTGGCACGACAGGCGCGACCACGATGAATGCCGCCACCAGCGCGGGCGCAACCATCATCCCGGTTGCTAATGTGACGGGCTTCAGCGTCGGCCAGGCTATCACCATTGGCAGTGGCGCGAGCTATGAGACTGCGGTGATTGTAACCACCACGCGCAGAGGCGCCGGCACAATCACCGTTGCCACGCCGCTTACTTTCGCGCACGCGGCCGGCGCACAGCTTTCCGGCACCGGCATCACTCTTACCAGCGCATTGACCAGGGAGCATGCCAGCGAGGCGCAGGTCGCGGGCAGTGCTTCCACGCCAGGCGCGCCCAACCACTACTACGGGAAACCTCATTGAGTGCGGCGAGGAATCGCCTCTTCTATATAATCGATCGCTGGATTTCCACCAGATCAAGGTGCTCGAGACTGGCAAGGTCGATCGAATTTGCATGCAACGCCTCTGCTAACTGGGAGACGCGCCGGACCGGATAGCTGGGATTCTCTGTGTCGACAACCAGTCCGCGGCAATGCAACTGCCCTGCGCTCTCCAAAGCCTCCTGCCACGGATCCCCGTTGCGCAGAGGCACATTTGCCCGGCCGTCACTCAGCAGAATCAAAAGAGTCGAGGGCGTCAGATATGTTTTTGCGAGTTCCAGAGCGTGCACCAGCGGTGTCCGTCCGCCGGTAGGGAGGTATTCGAGTGCTGTTGCTGCGTCTTCAATTTGATGCGAAGGCTCAAGCAAGACTTGGGCGTTGGCGCCACGAAAAGCGATGAAAACCACCTCATCATCTCTGCGAAAAGTGCGATTGAGCATGCCAAGTATGGCGCCCTTTACCAGACGCATCTTTTCCTGCGCCGCATGCGAGCCGCTCGAGTCGATCAGAAACAGGTATCGGATGCCGGACCGGGGCGCGCGTACTTTTTCGTGCAGATCCGAGAGATGTAGTTGAAGAGCTCCGGTTTCAAGGGCTGCATGATTCAAAGTTGCACGTAGATCGATCTCTTGCGGGCTTTCGGTTCGGCGCGTGCGTACAATAGGTCCGGGATGCCCAACCAGGGTTGCCTGACTGTTGCCACGCTGCGCAGCATTATCCGAATGGGCTTGGATTGCCGGCGCTTGGATTTCCTGTGGGATAAAGACGCGGTCGATTGCCTCCTTCGCACTTTGACTTCGAGCAGGTGAGTCTGGCTGCTGGCGCGAAGGGGACGGGGGCGGAAACGGTTGCTGCGGTGGAATTGGACGGCTTCCAGCTTTCGCGCGATGGTTGAGCACTAATGGAAGGATGGCATCGACGTGCTCCGACTTAGCAATCGCGTCTCCCATCAAGGCTGCGCAAGCGATGCTGGCACGAACCGCGGCAAGGTCTGCGCGCAGCGAGCGCACGCCAGCCGCACAGATGGCGGTTCCGATCTGTGCCATGATCTCGCTGGAACAATGGATAGAGCTCACGCGGTCTCTGCCCTTACCGATCCTCTGTCGCAATGCCTCTTGCTCATCTGACCATTCATTCGCAAACTTCGCGGGGTGCCGTTCGAACGCGATCCTGCGCTCGACGATCTTCTGCCTCTCGTCCACGTCAAGCGGCGCCGCTATCTCCACTGCAAGGGCGAACCGGTCGAGCAGTTGGGGGCGCAAGAGACCTTCTTCCGGATTCATGCTGCCGAGCAGAACGAATTCAGCAGAGTGGGACGCGCTGAATCCCTCACGCTCGATAACATTCACTCCGCTTGATGCCGCATCGAGCAACCGGGATCTCGGCATAGCCGCGCTCAGTGCGGCCACAGCAGCAGCCGGTTACGCAATAGGAGAGATGTCCACGATGCTGGACGATATTCAGAGTGCGTCCATCCGCACGAATAACGCGCTGCCGATATGAGGTCATATCTCCTCCTCAGGTGTTCTCTGGCGAATGATCCAGACCAGATAAGGCCCCCCAATCAAAGCGAGCACAGCGCCTGCAGGAAGCTCCGCGGGCGGCATCACGATGCGCCCAATAGCGTCGCAGAGAGCGAGCAGCGCTCCACCAAGAAGAAAGGCGCAGGGCATCAGCAGCCGATGGTCGGGACTGATGCGCGAACGCACGAGGTGCGGCACAATCAAGCCGACGAACCCGATAGGTCCGGTAAGCGCAATGGCGCCGGCCACGAGGATCGAGCCAAGGATGTACCCCTGCGCGAGCAATGCTCCCACACGCACTCCTCGGGAAGCTGCCCAGCGCTCCCCGACGGCGAGCAGGTTCCAGCTGCGCGCCTGGGAAAGGATCGTGGCCGAAACCAGCAACACAACGACGGCCAGAACAGCCAGTGAGACGTAGCTGGTCGCATCGATGCTGCCGATCAGCCATCGCGCGATGGAGAAGGATCGGGACATACCGGCAAAGCCGCTGAGGATGATGATGAAGGCGGCGCAGATACTGTTGATCGCGATTCCCGTGAGAAGCAGGCTGAAGGCGGATATCTGCCGCTGCCGGAATGCGCCGCCGACGACCAGAACGAGAACGCCCAAGGCGCCGGCCAGAGCTCCGATCCACGTCATCGGAATGCCAAGGAACGTCTCCCATCCAATCGCGATGACAGCGACCGCGCCGAGCGAAGCGCCGGCAGAGATGCCGAGCGTGTATGGGGTGGCCAGCGCATCGCGCAGCATCGCTTGAAACAGCGTTCCTGCCAGCGACAATGCGCCTCCCGCAACCAATGCCAGAAGCGTGCGCGATAGCCGCAATTGCAGCAGGATGTCGTAATCCGGGGACTGATGCCGCAACACCCGCGCAAGGCTGATAGGCCCCGCGCCGACCCATGGCAGTAGCAGAGCCGCGGCGAGAAACACCGCAAGCGAGAGCGCAAGGCTGTATCGAGCCACGAATGAGAACTGCTGCGTGGCATTCATTGGTACCACACCCACGGTGATCCAGACGGAGTCGTGCCCATCTCAAGGCGATTCGAGAACAGGCTCAGCCATTCCTTGTTGTCGTGCGCTTCCACCGTTCGAACGTCATGCGCGATGACTCCATTCGCGAGCACCAGCAGGCGGGTGCAGTAGGTCAGCGCCAGATTCAGATCATGCGTGGCGGCGATGCAGAGCTTTCCCGCGCGCGCCTCTTCGCGGAGCACGCTGAAACAGTGCAACTGTTGTTCGATGTCGAGGAAGGTAGATGGCTCGTCCAGAAGAAGCGCGGCGGCGTTTTGTGCAAGGCATGCGGCGACGAGTACACGCTGGCGCTCGCCGCCGCTCAGTGAGCCAAAGGAGCGATGACGCTGCGGCCAGCAGGAGGTGCGCTCCATCGCAGCGCGAATATGCCGATGATCTTCTTCCGATTCAAACCAGCGATCGGTGTGTGGGTATCGTCCCATGCCGACCAGTTGTTCTGCGGTAAAGGGCAGGTCTGCATGAATCGACTGGGGCAGATGACTTACCTGCTGTGCCATCTCCCGACGTTTCCAATCTCCCTGGCTGCGGCCGCTGATCGCGACCGAGCCGGCCTCGGGCTTGCGAAATCCAGAAATAATGTCGAGCAGGGTGCTCTTTCCAGAGCCATTGATTCCCAGAAGCGCCAAGAACTCGCCTTCTTTGGCGTGAAAGCTGACGGAATCGAGAACCGATCGGCTCCCGTAGGAGAAGCTCACTCCGTGGACTGCGAGCAGGCCGCTCAATCAGAGCCTCCGATGCCGTGGATGAAGTCGAAGAGCCGCTGCGTGGCGAGCGGAGTTCGCGGGCCCGGCACAACGAGAGAGTCGGTCGTCCCGGCGTAGACATGATCGTTCCGCACGGCCGCCAGGTCTTGATACTGACTCCAGAGGGCCAGAGTCGCAGCGCGCGAAACCCTGCGACCCGCCTCAGTTTCCTGGGTGCCGCTCAGGTCGATGATGACGCCGGGGTTTTCGCGCAAAACTGTTTCAAGCGAAATTCGCGGGTACTGCGGCAGACCGGGTTTCGCCAGAACATTGGTTCCACCCGCGATCGCGAGGATCTGATTCACGTAGTTGTCGGGGCCGACCGCGATGAGGTTGTTGAGAGTACCTTGCTGGCGATCGACAATCACCAGCACGCGCGGCGAAGGCATCGCCTTCGCCTTGGATTGAATCGCGTCGAGAGCGCCTTTGATCTGCGCAATCAGATTGGCACCTCGATCCGGAACCCCCGCGGCTTTCCCGATGATCCGAATCTCGGCAAAGACATCTTCGAGCGTGCTGTGCGGGACTTCAATGAAGGGTATGTGTAGAGCGTTCAGGCGCCCGGTCATCTCGGTCGAACTCCGCTCGAGAACAACGAGGTCTGGCGCGAGCCGTGCAATGGCTTCGGCATCGGGCGCGATGTAGCTGCCGACTTTGGGGAGCTTCTGGACTTCAGGCGGATAGTTGCAGAACTGCGAGACTCCGACGACTCTGTCGCCGAGGCCCAGTGCGAAGAGTGTCTCGGTGATGCTGGGAGCGGTCGACACAATACGCTGCGGCTTTGTCTGCGCCAGCAGCGCCAACGTCGAGATCAGCAAGAGAATTGCAAATCCATTAAGACGCAGCAGCATCGAAGGCGCGCGCGTTGCGATACTCCGGAGCCAGCTAGTCATGGAACCGCCGTGCCGCAATATCCCTGTCCGTGAGCCATCCAAAGAAAAAACCAAGAACGCCCCAGAGCAGAAACTGCATTTCCAGAGCAGCGACACGGAACTTCCACATCAATGAGACTGGAAATCCCGACGGCACTTCATCAAAGTCAGGCAGGAAATGGGATGTCGCGGCAATGGCAGCCACAAAAAAAGCAACTGCCACGAGCCCCGCATTCCATCCTCCCAAACGGCTATGAAAGCGGCGTTCGATTTGTACCGCCAGGACCATGGCGACGACAGAGAAAGCGATCAGCAGGAAGAACGCGGCAGTTCGCACTCCGATGGTCTCGGGATTGCCGACCGAGGGCGGACTAGCTGGATACTTCAGCGCAGGAACGATCGCAACCGTCACGAATCCGAGACCGGCCAGGACCGCAGAAAGTGCTCGCGGGCTAGTCACGGGCATTCTGCCGTGGGCAATGGCAAAAACAAGCGCGAAAAGTCCGCCGACGGCGGTGCCGTCCACGACGGTCGCCGTCAGGAGTCCAAGGGTGCTCTGGACCTTGCGACTGACGACCTCAGGCTCCGGCGCTTCGCCCTTCGCCTGGTCCATGCTGGTTTCAAATGCGATGGCGCGTTCTACCTGCGGTTCGCCTATCCATCGGGCCAGCGCGAAGACGAGAAGGCCCGCAACGACTCCCGCAAGCATCCCCCGCACGAGCAGGATGCGAGTCATTGAGTCCTCTCTAATGGCAGGGAAATCCGAGAAGATGACGGCCGTCGTGCACGAACTCATGGACGGCCTGGCCTTGAGTGAGCGAAGTCGCTCCCTGTTCGGCGCCGACAAAGTAAATTGCCAGCAGCATGAGCAGGCCCCCAAAGACTGCCCATGGCAGAATTTCACGGAGGGGAATAGCGGGGATGGAGACAGGTTGAGGAGCGAGCGTACCGGCTACGGAATGAGCCATTTCAAGAACCTCCCGGGATCGTGCGTCCCACAGCAGAGTTCGTTTGAGAAATGAAGGAAGGTCTGGCTTGGAATCACAGTGGCGCGACCGCGCCGGAATTGCACCGGCTTCTTCGCTTCATTTCAAAGACTAATGTAACCCTATGTCTCCCTATGATGGGTGTCAAGGGCTCAGATCCTGAGGCTGACAGAGGAAGGACATGACGGCTCGACTCAGTTTCATCGCACACGCGGCGACAGAAGCGCAGCGGCAGGCAGCATTCCCGCTTGATGAACCCATCACTGAGCGGGAGCAGGCGCGGATTGCCGCGCTGGGCCGGAATATACCCAAAGCCGAGCAAATATGGTCCGGGCCCGAACTGCGAACACAACAGACATCCCGCATGTTGGGATTCTCGGCCATGATCGCAGATGGACTGCGCGATTGCGACTACGGAAGATGGCGTGGCCGGAAGATGGAAGAAGTGGAGCACGAAGATCCGCAGGGATTTCTGGCGTGGCTGGCCGAGCCAAATTCCGCTCCGCATGGAGGCGAATCGGTTGAGCGCCTGATAGGCAGAGTCGGAAGCTGGATGGCTGAGCGGTCCGGTGTGAAGCACACGATCGCCGTAACCCATCCATCTGTCATCAGGGCCGCGCTTGTCTACGCTTTGCACCTGCCGCCGTTGAACTTCTGGCGCTTTGACATTGCACCTTTGACCCTGACCGACCTGCGCTTCAATCGTGACGTGTGGACTGTGCGGTGTGCCGGCTGTTCTTTATCGACAACAGGACAGGCGCAAGATGAAGAGGCTGGCATCTCATGAAGGATCGCGATCCGAATCTCTCGGCAAGCCATGGTGCGGTCAGGCCTCCTGTGGTATTGTCTTCTTCAGATATTCCAGGTGCCCGCGAGGGCATAACAGGGAAGCCGGTGTGAGTCCGGCGCGGTCCCGCCACTGTATTCAGGACAATGGGTCTTCCAAAAGCCACTCGGTATAACGGGGAAGGCGGAAGATCTGAATCCGCATCAAAGCAGATTCGCCTGTAAGTCAGGAGACCTACCTGGGATGAGTTTGTGACTCTTCTCCGCGTGGAAACGGGGACGATCGCTCATGAATTTTGAGCCTCGCACCTTCCTTTTCCCGCCCCGCGAGGTGCTTGTGCTCCATCCGAGGCTGGACTCTCTTCTCTCCGTCGCCCAAAGACGGCCACCTATTCCTTCTTCTCTTTGTTTTCCTCCTGCTTGCGTTGACACCGATGTATGCGGCGACCGGTGGCAGCGTCACGGGCACGGTGGCTGACCGGTCGGGCGCTGTCATTCCCAACGCTACGCTGGAGCTTGTGAACCTAGCACAGCAGACGAAGTACCACGCTAAGGCAGACGGTGCCGGTCTCTTCACCTTTCCCAATCTCCCGGTAGGCCATTATGACCTGACTGTAACTGCCACCGGCTTCACTTCGCAAAAGAAAACCGGCTTAGCGATCGACACCGACTCAGCGCTGAAAGTTGATTTCATGATGCAACAAGCGGCGTTGACGTAACCAATCCACCCACTCTTTGTTCTTCCTATGTCAATGGCTGTGAGCTGTATCAGGAGAATACAGAAGATGCTTCCATCGGCAATTCCAATTACAACACCCTGCAATCCACTCTGCGTTACCAGCGAGGCGGATCACAGGCTTCACTGAGTTATTCTTACGCCAAGTCGATCGACCAGGGATCGAACATCGGTGAACAGCTCGACCCTCTTGATCCAAGACACTCTCGGGCGATCTCTGCATGGGACATGAAGCATTCGGTGGTTGCTAACTATACCTGGCACATGCCTGTGGCGTGGGCAGCGCGTCGTCATAGCCGTCTGACGGAAGGATGGAGCCTGTCTGGAACGGCCCGGTTCACGACAGGTCTTCCCGTGACGCTATTTGATAACTCCGACAATTCCTTGTTAGGCACACTGGGCAATGGCGCCAACAACTATCTGCTGGATACCCCGCAGCGCCTGCCCGGATCTCTCCATATCAAGACGAACGGACGCAACGGCAAGCCAGCGTTCAATACGGCCCTCTTTCCGGAGGAGAACCTGGGACAGTTGGGCAGCGCACGGCGGCGCGAGTTCTATGGGCCTGGAATCGAAGACTTCGATACAACGCTCAAAAAGGATCTCCGAATCACGGATCGAACAAGTATGGAATTGCGCCTGGAGACCTTCAACACGCTCAATCATGCGCAGTTCTATGGCCCAGCTGCTGTCGACGGCCAAAAGAATGACACCGCCTTCGGCGATATCGAGAGCACTCAGGCACCAAGGCTGGTTCAGCTCGCGACCCGCTTGTCCTTTTGAGCGCGATTATAAAGATTCACCAGATCACTCTTTGAGAACCCAGACGAACCGGGTACAAAGCCGAATCCCGCACGGTCCAGGGAGTCCATCGGCTTGACTCGCCTTGGCTCGCAACACCAGCGCATCATTGCCCGTTATCGACCTCATACGCCAGAGCTTCGACTAGCCGGGCGTTGTCAGTATCAGTGCGAACCGCAGCGCGCAAATACCGGTCACCAAGGCCCTCATAGTTGAAACAGTTACGCAAGACAATGTGGTGCTCGCAGATCAGGCGCTCCCAGCATTGCTGGCAATCGATAGAGCCGGGCAAGAACAAAAGAATAAAATTGGCCGCAGACGGGTAAACGCGGATACCCAGGTTCTCAATGGCCGTTTGCATCTGGTCTCGCCGTTCGCTGTTGAGCGCGATGGTGTGTCGCGCATACGCTTCATCCTGCACCGCGATGCCGGCTGCGAGAGAAGCCAGCGAAGTGACAGGCCACGGCGCGATCGACTCCTGTAACTGTCTGCGGAGCTCTGCGCCGGCAGCCGCATAGGCAATCCGGAGCCCAGCCATGCCGAAGAACTTCGTAACGGAACGAAATACGATGAGGTTCGAAAAGCGATCGACCTCTTGCGCCAGCGAGACCGCCGGGCAGTAGTCGATGAATGCTTCGTCGAGAAGAACAAAGATATTTCGTTCCGCCGCTACTTCGATAATTCGAAGCAATGGATCGCGGGAGGATAAAACGCCTGACGGGTTTTGAGGGTTCGCGAGCAGGATCGCATCGCAGGACCTGCCGAACAGGTCAGCGGTATTGAAACTGAACTCAGAATTGGCCGTAAGGATGTGAGGGATCATCTCGACCCGGCACCGCTCCAATGTTCTGCGGTATTCGACAAATGCGGGCACCGGCACAAGACAACGTCGAATCGGCAGGATTCGGAGCGCGGCGTCAAGCAGCGGGACGAAGCCGTTTGCCACACTCACATTCTCGGGCCGAATGTATGCATAGCGCGCGAGAGCCTGCCTGAGTTCCATCTCGTCGAGATCCGGGTAGTTCGTAAGGATCGAAGGCCCATTGAGAGCCTGGCGCAAGACGGTTGGTACGGCTGCGGGCGGACCATCGGGATTGATGTTCGCGCTGAAATCAAGAAGCTCAGAGACAGGGATTCCAAAGCGATCAGCAATCTGGCGTAGCTGTCCTCCATGAACCGGCCGGAACTCCATCATCTGCTCCGCCTTGACCGAAGCAGAGCGCCCAGCAGTACGCCGGCGCCGAGGCCCAGCAGCGCAACCGCTGATGCGATGCGAATGGCGTTGCGAGTATCCTGGGGCTGCGGAGCCGGAAACTCCTCGCCCATCCGCTCAGCGTCAAGAAATTCGCCCTCATAATAATTTCCGCCCCCAAGCTGAACTTGAAGCGCTCCCGCCATAGCGCTCTCGGGCTGGCCGGCATTGGGGCTCCTGTGCCTGTTTCCATCACGGAGCCAGACTCTCCATGCACCGCGCGCATCGGCTCTCGATAACCAGGAGGCAGCTACAATCGCAAGTGCTGTCAGCCTCGCCGGAACAAGATTTGCTACGTCATCCAGGCGAGCCGCGGCCTTGCCGAAATAGAAGTAGCGATCATCGGCGTGGCCGATCATGGAATCGAGAGTGTTGACGGCTTTGTAGGCCATCGCAACCGGAACGCCGCCGAGGCTCATGTAAAAGAGCGGGGCAATCACGCCATCGGAGGCGCTCTCGGCTACGGTCTCAATGACCGCGCGGCTGATCTCGTGAACGTCGAGATTCCTAGTGTCTCGCCCAACGATGCGCGCAAGACGCCGGCGCGCCATCAAAATATCGTCCGCATCGAGCGCAGCAAGGACAAGAGAAGCTTCATCCTGAAGATTGCGGGCTGCGAGGCAGGTCCATCCAAGAGCAATCTCCGTGAGCGAGCCCAGCAACTGTGAACGGCGATAGGCTTCAGCGATTATCAGCCGGGTTAGAAAATAGCTTGCCGATACGACTACTGCAGTGAGTGCAGCACCAGCAACCAGTTCGCTCTTGCTGGTCTGGTCCGGCACTCTCAAAAGTGTCTCACCTTTTTTGATCGCCCATCCCATGAGACGGACAGGGTGCGGAAGCCACTCGGGATCACCCGCGATTTGGTCTGTAAGGTAGACAGCCGGAAGTAACAAACGGGAGTTCATAGCGCAGCCACGTTCGTCTCTCGTGCCGGAGGAGTGCGATATCGGAGTCCTACCCACTCGAAGATCTTTGGCATATCGAGCGATTGGCCGATAACCCGTGCAAGCCGGTCAAGGGATTCCTGCCGCTTCGATCTCCAATCGTTTAACTCAGCAGCCGGCGTGAGGTGGCAGAACTGACGGGCGGCACGGATGAAAGCGTGGCGGAAGTCATCTCCATCAAAGAGACCGTGAAGATAGGTGGCGACGATGCGCGAGTCCCCGCTGAGACAGCCATCGACCGCCGGCTCTGATTGCTCTGCTCTTCGGCGCACGAGTTGAGCGAAAGGCTGCGCCTCTCCGATATAGGATGTTTCGCCGACATGGATCTCGTATCCGTGCAGGGAGATGTTCCCAACCGGCTGGCCGAAAAGAGATTTAGCGGCGAGCTGCCCAGCGCCAGTCAAGGTAATCTTTGATCGCCTCATGATCGTCTTGATCGGCAACAGACAGAGGCCTCGAATCGATTCCGGTCCCTCGATTCCTTCGGGATCGAGGATGAGCTGTCCGAGCATCTGCATGCCTCCGCAAATACCGGCTATCAGGCCAGTCTTGGCATGTTCGATCACAGCCGACTCCAGTCCTTCGGTCCGCATCCAGAGCAGATCGTTAGCCGTTTGCTTGCTGCCGGGCAGGATGACGAGATCGGCACCGCGCAATTGTTCCGGTGTGCGGCAAAACCGAATCACGACTGACAGTTCCGATCGCAGCGCATCAAAATCCGTGAAGTTTGAAAGCGAGGGAAACGCAATTACCCCGATACGCAGCGGCCTGCCGGCACCGGCAATGGACCATCGGGCTTTATCAACCGAATCGAGGGCAGGCAATCCGAGGCTGTCCTCTTCGTCAAGCGAAAGATGCTCAATATATGGCACCACGCCGAGGCACGGTTTTTCGATTCGGTCTTCCATGGTGCGGATGCCGGGTGCGAGCAGCGAAACATCGCCGCGAAATTTGTTGATGACAAAGCCGCGAATGCGTGCCCGTTCTTCGGGCTCCAGCAGTTCGACCGTTCCCAGCAACGAAGCAAAGACGCCTCCGCGATCGATATCGCCGACGAGCAGGCACGAGGCGTCCGCGATCTCTGCCATGCGCATATTCACAATGTCGTGCTGCTTCAGGTTGATCTCAGCCGGTGAGCCTGCACCCTCAAGAACAATCACATCATTCTCCGCGGCGAGCTTTCGATAGCTATCGCAAACCAGCGGCATCAACTCTTCCACTCGGCGCTGGTGGTACTCCGCAGCGGAAAGGCGGCCCCAGATCTTGCCGTGGACGATCACCTGTGAAGTCAGCTTGCCCGCAGGTTTCAGCAGAATGGGATTCATGTGGACCGACGGCGCGATCCCCGCAGCCTCGGCCTGCAATGCCTGGGCGCGCCCAATCTCGAGTCCCTCAGGGGTAGCCGCCGAGTTGAGAGACATATTCTGAGACTTGAATGGCGCGACTCGATGGCCCTGCCGAGCAAAGATGCGGCAGAGGGCCGCGGTGAGCAGAGACTTCCCGGCATGTGAGCTTGTGCCGAGAACCATGACCGCGCGGGCTGTCATGGTGCACACTCCTCGGAATAGCGGTCGTATGAGACGACGGTTTTGAGATCGACCCGTCTTTCCCAACCGAACCGCTCGAGATCGGGCTCTGAAGCAAAACCCTCCACGTAACCGAGGCAGAGGTAAGCCACCAAAATCAGATGACCGGGAATGTTGAGGAGTTCGCAGAGCTCCACCGGATCGAGAATGCTGACCCAACCGACGCCGACGCCTTCACTACGAGCCGCGAGCCAGAGATTTTGAATTGCGCAGACCGTCGAGTAGATCGCCGTCTGCGGCATGGTCTTGCGTCCGAGGCCATGCCCGCGCTCGCTTCCAGAATGGCAAAGGACACACAGGTTCTGCGGCGCCTCGAGAATTCCCTCCAGTTTGAGCCCGGAATATCGTTCGGCCTGCTCGCCACTGTAGCCATCAGCAGCCCGCCTGTTCGCTGCCTCGAAGATCCGATGGACAGCCTTGCGGATGCCGGAATCCCGGATCACGATGAACCGGGATGGCTGCATTAATCCCACGGAAGGCGCGCTGTGCGCGGCGGCAAGCAGACGACTAAGCAGGTCCTGTGGCAGTGGCACGTTGACAAAGCCCCGGCGCACATCGCGCCGCTCCGCGATGACCCTGTAAACCGCTTCACGCTCGACCTCGTTGAAGGGAAGATGCGGCTTCATTGGCTGGCTCACCATGCTCTCGAAAATTTAGGGCCGGTCTGGCTTTCATCCCGGAGCCGGCTGTTGACGCCTGCGTTGTGTTCGATAAGACGGCCGAAGAGCCAGATCACGTCCGAAAGACGATTCAGGTAGGCCAGCGCCTCCGGCTGCACCACTCCGCCGCTCTCCACAAAGCGAACAGCGGTGCGTTCGGCTCGGCGGCAGACGGTACGGGCGATCTCATAGGCCGCAGACTCCGTGTGCCCTCCAGGAAGCGACCAGTCCGCGAGAATGCCTTCTGTTGCTTCGATCTTGTGGACGAGATCGGTTAGCTTGTCTACGTCCTCTGTGGAGATTACTGGCGGATTCTTCTTGCTTTCCGGCGGCGTGGCCAGCGCGGACCCGACGCGAAACAACGTTCTCTGGATCTCCTCGGTCCATGTTGCGATTTCCTTGTTCTGGCAGATGCTGCGGGCAAAGCCGAGATGGGTATTCAGTTCATCGACTGAGCCGTAGGACTCGACGCGAAGATCGGCTTTTGAAACCCTGATGCCACCGGCCAGTCCCGTCTGTCCTCCATCCCCACGCTTGGTTGCAATGCTCATCGGTTTTCTCCTCGAAGGGTATAGGTCTCCTCTACAGTAATGCGAAGCGCCTTGATGAGAGGAGAGCGGTGATATTCAATGACGAGCGCATCATCGAGGAAATCGATGACCCGCGGCGGCGCGGTTGAGAAAAGCACTTCTTCCGGAAAGAACCATGGATGGACGGCGCCGAGCTCCTCAAGCGTTCGAGCTCTTACAATGACCGCCGGAAGATGAAAGACCCGGGCCTGCAAACAAAGAAATGCCCGATGATACCCGTCCCGCAGAAACCAGCGGTCGCAATATTGTGCCACTTCAAAGAATGGGCTGCCCGAATGAATCGCAATCGGGTGAGAACCATCGTCGGTGAAGCGGAAATGCAGGTTGGGATTCACGGAGCGAAACACCACGGACGCATCGCTCCGAACGGCGTCACATACGACGGGCCTCTGTTTTCCAAAGCACAGATTCATCAGGCCAACCCAATCATCCACACCGGGCACTGAATCCTCCTGAGCTTCCAGATCCAGAGCGATCCGGCGTTGGAAAGCAAGGAGGAGGCGAAGATCGACCACGCCGAGGAACCAATCAAGCCCGGCCATCTCCGCGCAAAGGTCGGCTCGCGATTCCTGTTCTGCCAATCGCTCTCGTAATTCAAGGTCGCCGGATTTCACCAGTGCCGACACGGCTTCAAACGGTGTTTTTCCGGTTACGAGAGCACGCGCAAGATTCGGATCACCACGATAGGCCGCGGGACGATACTCATCTTCATCCAAACCCCAACCGGCGAGTTCTCTTATCCACATCTTCGCTTCGCTCATAGGAGCCTCCCTGGCTGATAGCGAAAGAATCCGCAGTACGCATTGGTCCGCTCCCAGGCTTCTTGCTCGTCAAGTCCGCAGAGCGAATGCAGCACGACCCGCATGACGCCGGCGTGTGTGATTACCGTCGCGCACCTCTGCGAAGTCATCGCGATAAGACGCTTCACTTCGATCAAAACTCTTGATTGGAATGCTTCAAAAGATTCGCCGCCAGGCGCGGGTAGATTCGGATAGGCATCCGACCATCGCCGGGCATAATCTCGATCGCGCGTCTCAATCTCTGGCCAAGTCAGGCCCTCCCATTCTCCAAAGCCGATCTCGCGTAGACCCGGAATTGCGATCGGGGACAGTCCGAATGCTCTCCCGATTGCATCCGCCGTAGTGAGCGAGCGTGACAGGTCGCTGGCATAGACGGCATCGATTGATTCGCTCTTCAGCGTCTTCAGCAACTCCTCAACCTGACGAACGCCTCGCTCGTTGACCGGTGGGTTCGAGTGCCCACAGAATCGTCCTGCAAGATCGGTCTCAGCGTGCCGGATGAAGAGCAAAGTATCCATTACGCCCACACTCCGCAGAGGTACACAGCAATTTCGGCCAGTTGGTTTGTTGCTCCAAAGCAATCGCCGGTGATGCCGCCGATTCGATGTTTGTAATAGAGCGCCGTTGTCAGCGCGACGCCTACACTGGCCAGGGCGGGAACGAGCGCGCGAACGCGTAGTAACGCAAATACGATCACGAAAGTGAACAAGCTTCCGACGATCAGACTGCCAGGGCTCGTAAGACGCGCAATTCTCGCTCCCTGGCCGTCAACCCGGTCTTCGCTCCGTTCTCGCGCCGGAGGGAGAAAGAAACTGAGCGGCAACGTCGTCCAGCGGCTCAGAACGGGAGCAACGAGCAGGTAAGCGGCAACCTGAGTGTGAGGAAGAGAAGCAATCAGCAAGACGCGGGCGAGCAGGCTCAACGCAAGGGCCGCCGCGCCATAGACGCCGATGTGACTGTCGCGCATGATGGCAAGCACTTTTTCGCGTTCCCCGCCGCCGCCGAAGCCGTCGGCGGAATCCGCGAGTCCGTCTTCATGAAGGCAACCGGTGATCGCCACGAGATAAACCACGACCAGCAGTGCGACGATTGTCAGCGGCAGATGCGGAGCAAGCAGGACGTACAGGAGCAGACTGCCCGACCCGATCAGGATACCCACGATCGGGAAAAACTTCACAGCGCGTGCCAGCGAATCCTGCTCGTACGGGCCGGACGGGACGCGCAGGCGGGTAAGAAACTGCACGGCCGTGAGCAGGTCGAACCATAATCGCCGGATTTGGATCAGCAGGTTCATGGTGTGGCTTCGCTCACTCCAGCCGAGCTGAAAGTTGCCATCTGGTGGTAAAGAGCGATAGCCGATTCGATGACGGGCATCGCAAGGACGGCTCCCGTTCCCTCGCCAAGACGCATCCCGAGAGAAAGTACCGGCGTCAATTGGAGGTAGTCGAGAAGTAGCTTGTGTCCGGGTTCCTCGGAGCGATGGCCTGCGATGAGATAGCCGAGCGCATTGGGCGCCATCCCGACGGCAAGGGCCGCAGCCGCGGTCGAGATGAAGCCGTCTAACACGACCACGATACGGTGTCTTGCGCCAGCCAGCGCCATTCCGGCCATTGCGGCGATTTCAAGGCCCCCAACGCACCGCAGAATCTCCAGTGGCTCGGAATGACCGGCCGAGCCGCAATGCTTATCAATCGCCGCCTCAACCACTCGGACCTTATTCAAATACGCCGCAGGCTCGACTCCGGTACCTCGTCCCGTGGCAAGGGTCGCCGCCGCGCCAGTCAGCGCGCAGGTTATGGCGCTCGCTGCTGTAGTGTTGCCAATTCCCATTTCGCCAATGGCGATGATCGCATACCCCGCTGCCGCAGCTTCAGACCCAAGCTGATAGCCAACACTCAATGCCTTCATCACCTCTTCCTCGCTCATTGCCGGCTCGCGCAGCATATTGCGCGTGCCGCTTCTCACCTTGTGGTCGAGCAAACCGGAGATCGAGCCAAAATCCGCATCCACTCCGACGTCGACCACATGCAGTGCCGCGCGGTGCTTCCGCGCCAGCACGTTGATGGCTGCTCCTTCCGCTAGAAAGTTGAGAACCATCTGCCGGGTGACTTCGCGGGGATAGGCGCTGACCCCTTCCTCGGTAACCCCATGATCGGCAGCAAAAACGTAGACAACTTTGCTGACGGAATCGCTGAGCCGTTCCCCGCGAATTGCGGCAACCTGGGCGGCGATGTCCTCAAGACGTCCCAGGCTGCCGGGAGGCTTGGTCAGGGTGTCGAGGCGGTGACGCGCCCTCTGGCGCCATTTTTCACTCGGTGGCTCGATGCCGTGGATGAGTTCATCGATTGAGCTCATTTTAGGCGCCATGACTCCCCTCCAAAATTCAGCTTGATTCCCGACCGGAAGGTTAACGGAAGTGCGGGGTATCCAAATGCTTCAAAGTAGTGTTCGCTGAGCAGATTCTGAATATCGGTATAGACGTTCACCCGCTGTGTGAGCTGGTAGCCGCCTCCCAGCTCAAGCCGCTGATATGCGCCCAGCAGATTGCGATTCGGAAGCAGCAGGCTCGTGCCGAAGTTCGGGTCCACGAGATAATCGCTGTCATCACGGCTGCCGACAAGCGTTCCCGTAAAGGTTGTGTAGGACTTCGATCGCGTGTAGTTGATCGCGAAGTATCCGGTGTTCGGCGCAATTCGGAACGGCCGCGCTCCCACCAGTGGAGAGTCAGCGCCGATCGGGACGGTGCTGAAGTTGAACGACGTGTTGAAGCTGGGATAGAGGTTGTCGCTCGAAAAGGAGCGCTGCACGACCGCGTCGGTATAGGTGTAACCGCCGCGTGCAAACAGGTGGTTGCCAAGCTGGTACTGGATCTCTATTTCCGCTCCTTGCGATTGGAATGCGAGCGAATTGAGGTACGCCCCTCCGTATGCAAATGGAGGCAGACTGGCAGCCGGCACGCCCAGCTCGATGAGTCCGGCTTGCGGGACATATTCGACTCCGTTCGTAAATTTGTTGTGGAAGTAGGTGAGGCCAAGAAGCGCGCGCCCTGCGAGTATTTGCTGATCGATGCCGCCGTCAAATGTCCTTGAATCTTCCGCTCCGAGTGGCGTGACGTTGTATTGTGCCAGCAACGCGGAGCCGGTAGACAAAGGCGCCAGCAATCCATAGAGCGAGTTTGCCTGCTGGTAAACACCGGGTTCCTTGATGCCTTTACCGAAGCTCCCATGCAGCTTCGTTCCAGTGAAAAAGCCGCTGTTCGAAGGCCGCACCAGGTAATAGGCCAGCGAAGCCCGGGGTGTGGCCGCGAAACCGAAAAGGCCGTTGTCCTCGAGGCCCGTGCCCAGGTTCCAGAAGAGCCGGTTCCGAATGTCGCCGGTGAGCTGCACTGTGTAGCTCAAATTGTCGCGATCGATGGTGTTGGGCGTGCCGCCGGCGTCTCCGGCAGAGCCATGTTCGTGTTCAAACTTGAAGGCCCCCAACACCAGAAAATGCGGAGTAACACTGTAATCGCTCTGGGCATACACAAAATTACGGCTGGAAGGAGACAGATACTCCGACGGCTGATCACTGTACTGGAAGATCGCCTGACCTGTGACTGAGTAACCATTCGCACCGGAGACGGAAACGGGAGCGCCCAGCCAATAGCCAACCGCCGGATCATAAATGCCAGTCGCGCCAAATTCGTTGAACTCCGAGTTCAGGCGTACGCCACCATAGCGGAGCTCGTTGTGCCACTTGTCCGTGGTCTGACTGTTCCAGACTGCTCCATAGTAATTGTCCTGCTCTTTTTGCTGGCCATCGTCGGGAATGCCGTAGAGGGCAATCGCGTTAGGCTGGCCGCCCGAAACAATGACGTGACGCACAGTGAACCGGAGATCGTTTGTCGGGTTCAGAGCCCAACCGAAATTACCGGCATACGTGGCGTTGTGGAACACGCTGTTCGGAAGACTGTTGTCGGTATCGAGGCGAGCAAAGGCAGAGTATAGATCGAAGTGCCGGTAGCCCATACCGGCGGTCACCTCATTTCTATAGGTGCCGAAGTTGCCGGCGTCTCCGGCGTAGGTGATGAAAGGAAGAGCCGTCGAGCCTCGCGGCGTCGTCAGGCTCACCACGCCAGCCAAAGCGTCGGAGCCGTAGAGCGCACTGTTTGGTTCCCGCAGAACCTCGATGGACTGTATCCCGACGCCGGCGAGGTTTGCGAATTCCACTGCGCCTCCGATTGCATTGGCCGGAATGCCGTCGATCAGCACTTTATTTGCGTCGGTCGCGCCTCCACGGATATTCAATCCAGTGGTTCCACCTATCTGACCGGTCTGTGTGATCTGCAGACCGGGCACCAGGCGGAGTGGATCCTGCATCGCCGTTGAATAGCGGAAATCTTCTGCATGAATCACAGTTACGGAGGCGCCCGTCTGCGCTTCAGGCGTCGGAGCTCCAGTCGCGGTCACAATCACCTGTTGCGTAAGCGTCGGCGTGCCGAGCGTGACATTCAATTCAACCGCGCTCGTTGCCGAGACATAAACGATCGGGCTAGCGGCCGACTGAAAAGAAGGAGCCGAGGCCCGGATTCTGTACCGGCCGGAAGCCGCGATATCGAAATTGAATGCGCCCTGGTCATCGGCTTTTGTGCTTGCGTCTAGGCGGTCGTTGCGGATGAGCTCTACCGTGGCATTCGTCACAACGGCGCCCAGAGGATCGTGCACGGTTCCATAAAGCCTTCCGGCCTGTTGCGCGTGCAGTGTCTTCGCTGGTAAAGGCAAGAAGAGAAGAAAGGCGATCGAGAAGCAGGCTGACAATCGACGTACGGAAGCAACAGACATATTTCCCCCTCGGGTTCAAGCTGCAGCTGGGCCGGTCTCCTGACTTGCGCGTCATCAAGCCCGTGCTGCCTTCCCAGAGCAATGCTCCAGTGGCGTTGAACTCCCTGCACGTCTCTCTGCGCTTACAGTTACGGGGTAGTGGCGGAATTGCACCGCGCTTCCCGACACCCTGCTGGTGAATTGTTGAAATAGATGGGTAGTAGCACACCCTCGAATGTGTCAGGGCGGCGCGCCGTAAATTGAAAAGAAATTCATGCTTGGCCTCCTGTGCCGCCGGGCCTTTTCAGTGTGAGTGGAAGCCCGGCGACCATCAGAACAACGTGATCGGCAATCGCGGCCACGCGCTGATTGATTTCACCCAGGAGATCACGGTAACGCCGTCCCAGTTCGAACGCTGGAACAACTCCGCTTCCAACCTCGTTGGAGACCAGAACGACTGAGCAGGGCGAAGTGTTCAATGCAAGGCAGACCGCATCGATCCGGCCGTCGATGGCGCGCTGATCTTCGCCATGAGCATCGAGCAGTTTCCCTGCAAAGAGCGTCAGGCAATCGATCAGAAGCAGATCGCAGTTGCTAACCGATCCCATTGCACCAGCCAGGTCGAGCGGCTCCTCAATCGTCGTCCAATGTTGCGGCCGTTCTGCCCGGTGCCTCTCGATTTTGCGCTGCATCTCCTCATCATCGCGCCGCTCAGCTGTTGCGAGAAACGTGACACGCTGCGCACGCGCGGCGAGTTGGAGCGCATAACGGCTCTTACCGCTACGGACACCGCCCAGAACAAGAGTGACATCCCGAGTCGAACCTGGATGCATGTGTCGCTCTCCGGCGTTCAGCGAGGCAAACGCACAAGGACAAAGCGGGAAGTGGACCTGAGGCAGCTACCACGCGATCTTCAGTCTGAGTCCCGTGGTCATGCTCTTCAACTCTCCCATCGAAGTTGAATAAGCCCAGATTGGCATCTGGCCGGTCTCCTGACTTGCGCTTCATCGAGATCGGGCAGCCTTCCCAGGACCTAACGCCCCAGTGGCTTCGAACAGAGTGCCGATCTCTCAGCGTTCACAGTTACGGGGTAGTGGCGGATTCGCACCGCCTTCCCGAACACCAGATG
>DASXDX010000030.1:0-1678 GCA_036490385.1 Occallatibacter sp. | reverse complement strand
GTCAGACTATCCTCCCTGTTCATGTCTGCGGCCATCTATCTTAAACTGAGAGAAATTAAGCTGCCGGACCTCGGACCATTGCCCGGAATTCTGGTCATTGCCGGCTTTGCAATCAGCATTCCTTATTCGATAGCAGACCCTATCAAGTATTCGTTGGGAACACTGCTTGTCACGACCGGCTTCCTGACTATGGAGCGCGGGTCTACAATTGTGATCTGGGCTCTAAGCACATTTCCTGCGACCCAATTGGGAATTTGGTCTTTCTCGATCTACCTATGGCAACAGCCGTTTTATCTTCGCCAGGACCATTTCAATACATCGGTGCTTTTGGGATGCACAACTTTGTTTGCCCTGCTCAGCTTTTATTTAATCGAAAAGCCGGCGAGGCACTTAATTAACCGGCTTGCTGTCAGCACCATGCCATGACGCTTTGTCGAGTGGAAACCCGCGAGCGCCGTTGCATCGCCTACTAACCGAACGAGATCATCGAGCGAACAAGCGGTGGCGGCTAAACAGGGTACGAGACAACCGCCGGAATCTTTATCGTTATTTCAAAAGCGCCGATCGCCGTTCCAACCTCTATGACGATGTCAATATGCCCACCGCAGCCTTTAGAGCATGCGGCAACTGAGTTGAATCAAACGTGATCGAGGGACGGCTTCCAGCGGGGCGTTTGGCGTGAGTCCATGTGGTCTCTGATTCGGAGACTTGACATGGCAACGGCTGCGCATTCGGACGATCTTCGGTCACGGGTTGTCGAGGAGATTTTGGCGGGAGCCTCGCGACGGCAGGCGGCGGAGCGATTCAAGGTGAGCGCGGCCTCGGCCGTTCGCTGGGCTCAACTGCACAGTCAAACCGGCGGCGTTCACCCTCGGCCGCGGGGCGGCAAAAGCCGCTCCCCGCTGGAGCCGCATGCGGCCTGGCTGCTGGACCTGACCAGTGCGGAACCGGACCTGACGCTGGAAACGATCGTGGAGCGCCTCTTGGCAGGTCTTGGATTAAAAACTTCAGAGGCTGCGGTTCGCCGCTTCTTCAAACGACACGTGATCACCTTCAAAAAAAACGCTGCACGCCGCCGAACAGGATCGGGCCGACGTATCCGAGGCGCGTGAGCGCTGGAAGGCAAGCCAGGCGAGCCTCGATCCCACCAAGTTGGTGTTCGTCGATGAGACGGGTGCCAACACCAAGATGGTCCGCGTCTCCGGCCGATGCCGAAGGGGTGAGCGTCTGGTCTGCAAGACTCCGTGGGGTCATTGGAAGACCACAACCTTCACCTGCGGCCTGCGCTGCGACGGTCTGGTCGCGCCCTGGGTGCTGGAAGGCCCCATGACCGGTGACGCATTCCGCGTCTATATCGAGAAGGTGCTCGCCCCGACCCTGTCGACAGGCGACACCGTCATCATTGACAATCTCGCCAGCCACAAAGTCGTCGGCATACGCGAAGCGATCGAGGCGGTGGGCGCGAAACTCTTGTACCTGCCGCCGTACTCCCCTGATCTAAATCCCATCGAGCTCGCATTCGCCAAGTTCAAGACGGGATTACGAAAAGCCGCAGAGCGGACCGTCGATGACCTCTGGCGCAGAATCGGCATCCTCATCGACGACTTCTCTCCGCAGGAATGCCAAAACTACCTCTGCCACGATGGATATGCATCAGCTTAAGTGACGGATGCTCTAG
>DASXDX010000002.1:0-3278 GCA_036490385.1 Occallatibacter sp. | reverse complement strand
GCCCGATTCCCCGTCGTGAATCTCCAATCCGGCCTTCCGGAGTCCATCGATCAGGTGTTCCACCAGGTGCGGATCCCACCACTTCGCCAGTTCCTCGCGTGCGACCAGCGCAAACTCCGGCCGCGAGGTCACCAGGGCCTGCACCGCATTGCGCGCTGCGTCCCGTTCGCCAAGTTGGCCATAGGCAGCGGCAAGCGCCACGTTCGTACGCCAGAAACGCGGCATGTTGATCTTCAGGCCAATCTCCACGGCACCGCGATAATCTCGCTTGCGATACGCATCGAAGAGATGCGCGAACCAGTACCATCCCGGATGATGTGGGTTCAGGCTCCGGGCTCGCTCCACCAGCGCGCAGCCGCGCTCCCACTCGCCGGAATACGCAACCAGAAAGCCGAGATACGCGATGGTGAATCCGTCCATGGGGTTGCACGCCATCGCCCGCTCGGCCGCACCCCGGAACGCCTCGACCTCATGCTGGAAATACAGCACCGAAGCCAGCGCGTGATAGCCGAGATGATTGGACGGATCGACCTCAATGGCATGATGAGCAGCCGCGAAGGCGCGCCCCAGCGGATCGGGGCGCACGTTGAACCCATGCGCGTACTCCTCCTTGTAGAGGAGCGACAGCATCGCCCAGCAGTCCGCGTTTCCCGGCGCCGATTGCACGGCCCGCTCCAGCGCCACCGTGGACGCGGCGTGCTCCTCCTCGGAAACGCGCTGGAAGTGCGCAAAGCTGCGCAGTACCGCCTCATACGGGCTCAACTGGTCAATATCCCTGGCCCGTAGAGCTTCGCTGATCGTCCGCGTTAGAACACCGCGCGCATCGCCGACTGTGGAGACAATGCGCGGCACCACGTCGTCCTGCAGCTCGAAGATCTCTCCCGGTTTCAAAAGGCGCTCGTAGCTCTCGGCCCAGAGAGTCGCGCCAGAAGCCGCATCGATGAGTCGCGCCGCAATGCGCAACCTGGGCCCGGCCTGGCGAATCTCGCCCTCCAGCAAGTAGCGCGCGCCAGGTTCCTTGCCGATCGGTCGGACGCCCACTGCGTCAGCGGCATATCGCGACGTGGATGTGCAGGCGATCACGCGCCGGTAGCAGAACCGTTGCAGGCCGGCCATAATCCCCGTGGACAAGCCTTCCGCAAAGGCCGCAACTTCAGCGTCGGCTCCGCTATACTCGAACGCCAACACCGTGACCCGAAACCCGTCCTCAGTCAGAGCTCCTGCATTGCCCTCTCCCGTCGAAAGCGCCGCAGATGCTGGTCCCGAAGACGGCACCGGTGAGATCGACCGCGCCTCCCTCTCAACCACCGTCATCGGAGCAATGAAGCGATAGCCGCGCTTGGGAAGAGTCTCGATATAAAGCGGCGTATCGGCGGAGTCGCCCAGCGCATCGCGCAGCTTCATCATCGCCGTGTTCAGGCTGTGATCGAAGTCGACAAAGGTATCCGAAGGCCACAGGACCCCGCGCAATGATTCGCGGGTAACGATCTCGCCGGAATGCTCGAGAAGAAAGACCAGGATGCGGAAGGGCTGCTCTCGCATCTTGACCGGCTTGCCGCCGCGGCGCAATTCCCCGTCCGCCGCGTCCACTTCAAAGACCCCGAAACGCCAAACACGCGTCGAATTCGCGGGCCTCTCCACAGAGTCACTCCTCTTCGCGTGTCACGCCAAGCACCTCTGCGCAGACAGCGATCCAATATGCCCTGAAGCATACCCCTATCTAACCCATTCAGGAATCAACAACTTCGGTGACGATACGCGTTTGCTCCGCGAATTACCTCCAGTGCATGGCGAGAACCGCGGCAGCAGCGCAGGTTACGGAGCAATCACAGCGGGACCGGTGATTCCGGCGGCCGCAATTCAATTTGGAGAACTCCCATGGCTTTCTCAACGAAGACACGTCGCGCCGCAATCCTCAGCAACCTGCTTTTCAGCCTTCCTCTCACCGCCTTTCTGCTCGGTTCGGCCATCCCCGCCTCCGCTCAGACCAGCCTCGACGTCAACGTCCCATTTGCCTTCACAGCGAACAACCAGCATTTGCCGGCAGGCCCGTATCGGGTTCAACTGGTATCGGACCGTTTCTTGTCGATTTCGAACGTCAAGACCGCAAGCACCGTAGTCGTGATGGTTCGCCCGGAACAGGGACGCTCCTTTGAGAGCTATAGCCGCCTCGTCTTCGATCGCGAGGGAAACCAGAGCTATCTGACGCAGGTCTGGTCTGCTAACACAAACGGCTATAGCAAACTGACTTCGCGGCCCAGGTACAACCAGGAACTGCGCACGCAGATCCATCCGGCGCCTACAACCGTCGAAGTCGCTGCAAAATAACCGAGGCGGCATAGCCCAACCGGTGCCTCATCCTACGCAACGCGTAGGGTGGGGTGTCCGGGCCCCGCATCTCGCTTCTGCGATCTGCGAAAAGGAAGCCGCATTACCTTCGAATCCGCATCCTGCAGAAACCTGCCAATTCACCCCATGCAACTCGCTACACTGGAAATAGAGAGTTGAAACTGGCTACCGATCCAAGTGCCCCATCCTGGGCGAGACGAAGGATCCGAGACACGAATGCCTGCGCCATTAACTCTTTTACTCAGACGAATTTAGCCGCAAACATCGTAGATCGAGAGACTTACGGTCCGGACGACTCATTTGCACCACAAACGGTGCAAAAGCTCGTCCTTAACTCGTTTGTTTTGAGGAATTTACCGATAAATTTTTGGGAATGACGAATTTAGCCCTCAGGAGACCGCCTAAACCCAGGCAAGGAAAGGGCTTAGAGCGGAACCGCCCGGCACCCGGGGGGAGGGGGGTGCGGAGGGTACCCGGGCTGGTTAACGCGCCGGTAGAAAGCGGGATTCGGGAAAGCTGGTAAGCCTCAGGCGTGCCGTATCCACCGCCTCGTACCACTCATGAAACGCGCGATTGAAGAAGCCATACTCCGGCGGCCACGGCGCAGCGTGCATCCGCCACGCAATCGGGAAATGCGCAAAGATCAGGCTCGCCCGCCGCAGATGGCTCGGTGAACTCACCACCTCGGCCGAGTGCCAGCCATGCGCCTCCATGATCTGGACCGAGTAATACGCATTCTGGATGGTGTCGTGCGCCTGCCCCTCTTCAATGACCGCATCCGCAGGAACGCCCTGCGCCTCCGCCAGCTTCGCCATCACGTGCGCTTCCACGTACTGGTTATGCGCGGCTCCGCCGGTCACGATGATCCTGGGCGCCACCCCGGCCCGGTACTCGCGCACGCCCTCCAGCACCCGCTCCCGCATCTCCGG